>NZ_OY762276.1:3694656-5081812 GCF_963665445.1 uncultured Desulfobulbus sp.
CTCGCCAGTGAACAACCCTTGAAAAAATTCGACCACATCCAGACGGCGTGCCGGATCAAAGGCGACCACGTAGGACAAGGCCTCCATCGCGGCGCAGCGGACAAACTGATCGACCTCACGGTTGCAGATCAAGTTCTTGATCGGTTCCAGGGAGGGACCGCAGGTTCGGTAGAGAAAGGTGGGCAGGGTCTCGGTGGTGAGATCGCCCCAGAGGTCGACCAACTGCTCATCGGGGATGGAAAAGGCGCGGATAAACAGCTCATGGGCCGCCGGCTCACGGAACTCGGAGAGCAGAAGCGCGGCGTAGACATGGGCATTGCGCATCTCAAGGCAGTACACCAGGGGATTGTCGCCCACCTCCGTGAGCACCTCCAACAGCGAGGGGGTAATTTCCTCCTGCATCTGCAGGGCCTGATCAACCTCCTCACGAAGGTAGGTGTCGCCGAGCTCGTCGAATTTGGCCAGCAAGATTGGGATGTCGGGATTAGTCATCAGCGCACCTCAGGCGTTAAGGGAAAAGTTGCGGCACTGTATATGCTTTTCCCCTGACCGTCAACCATGGGACACCGGTTCTGCCAACTCCGTCAGCGGTGCTCCTGGAGGAGGCGAATGCCGGAGGGGGTATTGGTTGCCGCAAGCCCGAGGGGGAGCAGCAGCTGAAAAACGGGACGGCCGAAATAAAACAGTTCGCGGCCAAGGCTGAGATGAAAAAGATTGGACACCCGGCCACGAAACTGCAGATCCCGGGCCACCAGGGCCTCGAGTTCAGCGTGCCGCTCGTCGGGGAGGGCCCCGGAGGACACCTGTTGATAGAGGGCCTGCAAATCAGGACAGGCGCAGGCCGCTTCGTACTCCTGCACCAGGGGCAGCAGGGGATCGTCGTCCTGGATACAGTCGAAGCGGGTCAACAGATCCTTCCCGGCAATGGCAAGGATCGGTGCAGTATCGGTGCAGTCGAGCAGACCGCAGGCCATGGGTCGATGCTCATAGCGACTGCAGCCCTTGTTGGCCTCGTCGTAAAAAAGGCAGCACCAGGAGCCGTTCTTGCCGCTGAGCTTGAGAAACTCGCTGGCAACGGGTTCGGGTTCACCACCAAGCGGCTGCAGGGCAAGCTCGCCCTTGCGAACCGTGATCAGGTCTTCAACACGGAGATACCCCGCCTGCAACAGCCCCAAATCCGGACCGTGCAGGGCCGGCCCGCCCTGCAGACAGCAGTTGCCGCACCGTTTGCACTGCGCCCCATCGCTCACGGAAGCACATCCAGGCTGTCGCCACGCCGCAGGGTTCCGGGCACGATCACCTTGGTAAAAATGCCTTCACGTGGCATGATGCAATCGCCGACCTGCTTGAAGATTTCACAACCATGGTGGCATTTCTTGCCGATCTGGGTCACCTCGAGGACCACCTCGCCGCTCCCCAGCCGGGTGCCGATGGGCAAGCTGGCCAATGCCAGCCCCTCGGTGGTGATGTTCTCGGCAAAGGCACCGGGGTCCAGTTCCAACCCCTTGTTGCGCATGAAGTCGATCGACTCCTCGGCCAGCAGACTGACCTGGCGGTGCCAGTCGCCCGCATGGGCATCACCGACAATACCGTGGTCCACCTGGAGCTCAACCTGCTCCACAGGTGCTTTGTTGACACCTTTTTTCTGACTTATGTTCAGCGATACAATCTTTCCCATACTCTTTCTTCCAACGTGCTTGTGTAAAAAGAAACTGCCTTCGACAGCGTGCACCAGCCAGCCACTCGACCACGCTCAGACATCAAGGTCTGCCATCAGATCGGTACTCAGATAGCGCTCGCCGGTATCCGGCAGGATAAAAACGATCCGCTTGCCCCGGTATTCGAACCGTTTTGCCAGCTGCAGGGCGCCTGCCAGGGCCGCCCCGCCAGAGATACCGCAGAGAAGGCCCTCGCGCCGGGCCAACGTTCTTGCGGTTTCAATGGCCTCCTCGTTACCGACCCTGAGGACCTGGTCAATCACGGAGCGATCGACATTTCCCGGCACGAAGCCGGCACCGATCCCCTGTATTTTGTGTGGCCCCGGGTTTCCGCCGGAAAGCACCGGAGAGGCAGCCGGCTCCACCGCCACCACCTGAATATTGGCGTCCTGCTCTTTGAGGAATCGTCCCGCCCCGCTGAGGGTCCCCCCGGTCCCGACCCCGGCGACAAAGGCATGGATTTGCCCTTCACTCTGCTGCCAGATCTCCGGCCCGGTGGTGAGGTAATGCATGGCCGGATTGGCCGGATTGTTGAACTGATCCGGCATCCAGGCACCTGGGTTCGAGGCCTGCAGGGCGGTCGCTTTGGCCACGGCCCCCTTCATCCCCTCGCCAGCGGGGGTGAGGACCAGTTCCGCGCCGAGATAGAGCAGGAGTTTGCGCCGCTCGATGCTCATGCTCTCCGGCATGGTCAGAATCAACCGGTATCCGCGACTGGCGCTGACACAGGCCAAGCCGATGCCGGTATTGCCGCTGGTCGGCTCGATAATGGTGCCGCCCGGTTGCAGCAGGCCCCGCTCCTCGGCATCATCGACCATGGCCACAGCCACCCGGTCCTTGATGCTGCCCAGGGGGTTGAAGGATTCAACCTTGGCCAACAACTCGACCCCAGTCTCGCCGCTGAGCCGCGCAAGCCGTACCAGGGGCGTGTTGCCCACGGCCCGGGTCACGTCCACACACATATTCATATACGTCCTCCCGATTCCCGACCGATATAGACCAACTTTGGCGGCTCCAGCATGACTCGGGTATCCGGCCCCACCGATTCGGTCAGCCAGACATTGCCGCCGATGATCGACCGGGCGCCGACCACGGTTGCACCGCCGAGGATGGTGGCGTTGGCGTAGATGATGACATCATCCTCAATGGTGGGATGGCGCTTGACATTGCGCAACCGCTCGCCCGCATCCTTGGGCAGGGAGAGCGCGCCCAGGGTGACGCCCTGGTAAATCCGCACCCGGTTGCCGATGGTGGTCGTGGCACCGATAACCACCCCGGAACCGTGATCGATAAAAAAGTGGGACCCGATAGTGGCCTCGGGGTTGATATCGATCGCGGTGCGATGATAGGCGTGCTCACTCATGATTCGGGGGATGAGCGGTACCGCCAACTCATGCAGCCGGTGGGCCAGGCGATAGATCATGGTGGCAAACAGTCCAGGGTAACTGAAGATAACCTCGTCTGAGTTGGCTGCCGCCGGATCGCCGGTCAGGGTAGCTTCGATATCCGATTCCAGCATGGAGCGCAGGCTGGGGAGCGATTCGATCAGGCTTGCAGCCAGTTGGTAACTGCGTTCGTTGCACAGGGTGCAGGCCTGGTCATGACGAAAACAGTCGTGGCGGATGGCGGAGCTGATCTGACTGGCCAGGCTCTCGTACAAATGGCTGAGCTGCTGACCGAGATGGTACTCGAGGTTTTCCGGCCGGAGGATGTCGCAGGCAAAAAAACCCGGAAAGAGAATACGCTGCGCCTGTTCGATCAGGTCGACCACTGCCTGTTTGGAAGGAATCGGCACCGGCTCGATATGACTTGCCCAGCGACCGCTCTTGAACCCCTCGGCCAAGGCCCGCACCGTCTCGGGAATGGGGTTTTGCACCCGGTCCGCGGTAATGGATTCGGTCTTGCAACTTCCGGCCAACACGTCCTGTTTTCCCATAGTCAATGCACCCTGTTCGATAAATCGGCTCATGCAACCCGCTCCAGCATCATAATTCCGTAGGTTGCCCGCAGATTCTTGAAATAGCGGACCCTATTGCCGCGGTAATCGTGATGATGGGTGTTGATCGCCATCTCTCGGACCGTACGCACGCCGGATATGCGTAAAAACCGCTTGAAATCACGAATGGAAATAACGCGAATATTGGGTGTGTTATACCATTCATACGGTAGTTGATCGGTCACCGGCGCCATCCCGGTGAACAACAGCTGCAACCGGGAGGACCAGTGGCCGAAGTTGGGGAAACTGACGATCACCCGTTTGCCGATCCAGAGCAAATCGGTGAGCAGTTCCTTGGGATCGCGGATCTGCTGCAGGGTCTGGCTCAGGACCACCACGTCGAAACGGCCCTCGGGGTAATCGCAGACCTCCTTACGAAAATCCCCTTGAAGGACGGTGAGGCCGCGTTCTATGCAGCGGGCCACCTTTTCCTCGGAAAACTCGATGCCGGTGCCGTGGACCCTTTTGTGCTGTTTGAGGTAATCGAGCAGGTCGCCGGTGCCGCAGCCCAGGTCGAGCACCCGGGAGTTGGGTTCGATCCAGGAGGCGATCACCTGCAGATCAAAGCGCATCGACTCCATTTCCCGGTTATGGACAGTATTCATTATAGATCCGATCAAGAAAACCGCCCACCAGGCCGTCGAGCCGTCTGTTGGGCAGGAGAAAGGCGTCGTGACCCCACTGGGCTTCGATCTCGCAAAAGCTGACATCCGAGCCGTTCTTCTTCAGGGCCGAGACGATGTCGCGCGACTGGTAGGTGGGGTAGAGCCAGTCCGAAGAAAAGGAAATCACCAGAAAGCTGACATCGGCAAGGGCCTCGTTGACCAGCAGGTTGTGCCCGTCGCGCTCAAGGTCGAAATAGTCGGCAGCCTTGGTGATGTACAACAGGGAGTTGGCGTCGAACCGGTCGACGAACTTTTTCCCCTGATGATGGAGATAGCTCTCCACCTGAAAGTCGCCGCCGAAGTTGAACGAAAGGGCGCTGCGGTGCATGCGGCGGCCAAACTTTTCGCGCATGGCATCATCGGAGAGATAGGTCACATGGCCGATCATCCGCGCCACCGCCAGCCCATGGGTCGGGCCGGCGCCGTTGTAATAATCGCCGTTGTTCCAGTCGGGGTCGGCCATGATCGCCTGGCGGGCCACCTCGTTGAAGGCGATGGCCTGGGCCGAATGGCGGGTGGTGGTGGCCAGGGGAATGGCGGAGCAGGTCATTTCGGGAAAATCGGCGCACCAGCGCAGCACCTGCATCCCGCCGACCGAACCGCCCACCAGGGAGAGCAGCTTTTTGATGCCCAGATGATCGATGAGCTGTTTCTGCGCACCGACCATGTCACGGATGGTAACCATGGGGAAGTTCAGGCCATAGGGGGTGCCGGTTGCGGGATTGATCGAGGAGGGGCCGGTGGAACCGCAGCAGCTGCCGAGAATATTGGAGCAGATGACGAAAAAACGGTTGGTATCGATCGGTTTGCCCGGGCCGACCATGTTGTCCCACCAGCCGGGGCGTTCGTCGCTCTCCTGAAACCGGCCGGCCACATGGGAGTCGCCGGAAAAGGCATGGAGGATGAGCACCGCATTGCTGCGTTCGGCGTTCAGCTCCCCCAGGGTTTCATAGGCAAGGGTGATCGGCCCCAGGCGGGTGCCGCAATCTAGCAGCAAACCATCCGGCGGCTCGGCAAAGGTGTAAAACTGTCGTTCGACCAACAGGGATTTCCCCGGGCCTGCAAGAGGACTGCTCATCGGTTCCTGTTTCTGCTGCGGGGAGGGAACAAAACCCACATTGTGGGACACACACCACTGCTTTCACCCTTTGATTACAAAGGTCAGTTATAAGCACAGCCTGGGGTTGGCGCCACAAGAAAAATGATCAGTCCGTGTGCACCTTGCGGGGAAAATCAGCCCAGAGAGCGGCGCATCCGCAGCAGGGCCTCCTGCAACAGGGACCGCGGACAGGCGAAATTCAGGCGAACAAACCCAGGACTGCCAAAGGATCGGCCACCGGAGAGTCCGATCCCGGCATTCTCGAAAAAGCGCTGCGGATGGTCGATGCCCCTGCCGCGCAGATCGATCCAGGCGAGGTAGGTCGCCTCGACCGGGGTCATCTCCAGTCCGGGCATTTCTCTGATCGCCTCAAACACAAGATCGCGGTTTCCACGGAGATAGTCAAGCAGGGCCAGACGCCAGGGCTCGCCATGACGATAGGCGGCCTCGGCCGCGGTATAGCCCAAGAGGTTGACATGGGGCACAATGCCGTCCATGGCCCGCCGCAACCGCTGGCGGAGCCCAGGATCGGCGACCACCGCATAGGAGCAGCCCAGGCCGGGGATGTTGTAGGTCTTGCTCGGCGCCTGCAGGGTGATGGTGCGACGGCTGATCCGGGCATCGAGCATGGCCAGGGGAAGGTGTTTCTTCTCGGCATCGAGAATCAGGTCGGCGTGAATCTCATCACTGCAGATAAGCAGATCGTGCTCTTCGGCCAGATCAGCCAATGCCAGCAACTCTTCCCGGCTCCACACACGCCCCACCGGATTGTGCGGATTGCAGAGCAAAAGCAACCTGGTCCTGGCAGTGATGGCCCGGCGCATGCCCTCGATATCCATCCGCCAATGGGTCCCCTCCTGGATCAGGGGCACGGTCACCGTCGTCTGGCCCATCAACTCTGGCGCACTCATGAAGGGCGGATAGATCGGGGTGGAGGTGATCACCTCGTCTTTCGGCCCGCCGACCGCCAGGCAGACCGCGTTCAAGCCGGTGACCAGGCCCGGCAGCCATACCAGCCACTCGGCCTCGATCCGCCAGCCATAGTGGTGCTCGACATGCGCCAGCACTGCCTCGACCAAGGATTGCGGCGCCAGGGTGTAGCCAAAGATGGGGTGCTCCAGCCGCTCGCGGAGGGCCGCCATCACTGCCGGCGGCGAGGGGAAATCCATATCCGCCACCCACAGGGGGAGAATATCCTGCCCCTTGTAGTGATCCCACTTCAGGCTGCTGGAGGACCGACGATCGATGAGTGTGTCAAAATCAAAGGGGGCGGTGTGTGCTACCGCCCCCGAACCGTTGCTGTTGTTCACAGGAAATTCTAGTTTCTGGTCAACTGACGATAGCGAATGCGATGCGGCTGTTCGGCATCGGCACCTTTGCGTTTTTTGTAGTCCTGCTCATAATCGGAGTAGTTGCCCTCGAACCAGACCACCTCTGAGTTGCCCTCAAAGGCCATGATGTGGGTCGCGATGCGGTCGAGAAACCAGCGGTCGTGGCTGATCACCACCGCACAACCGGCAAAGTTTTCCAGGGCTTCCTCCAGGGCACGCATGGTGTTGACGTCCAGGTCGTTGGTCGGCTCGTCGAGCAGAAGCACGTTGCCGCCCTCCTTGAGCATCTGCGCCAGGTGCACCCGGTTGCGCTGACCGCCGGAGATCTCACCCACCTTCTGCTGCTGATCGCTGCCGGTGAAGTTGAACTTGGCCACATAGGCTCGGGCATTGACCTCGCGGGGCCCCAGCCAGATGGTCTCCTGGCCCTCGCTGATGACCTCGAAGATGGTCTTTGCCGGATCCAGGGAATCTCGCGACTGATCCACATAGGCCAGCTTGACCGTCTCGCCGACGCGGATGGAGCCCGCATCGGGCTGCTCCTGGCCGGTGATCATCTTGAACAGGGTGGTCTTGCCCGCACCGTTGGGGCCGACGATACCGACGATACCGCCCGGCGGCAGGGAGAAATCGAGGTTGTCCACCAGCAGTTTGCCCTCAAAGGCCTTGCACAGCCCCTGGGCCTCGATCACCAGCTTGCCCAGCCGCGGTCCCGGCGGAATGTAGATCTCCATATCGCCGGCCGCCTTCTCGCTCTGCTGGTTGAGCAAATTTTCGTAGGCGGTAATACGGGCCTTGGACTTGGAACGCCGCCCCTTGGGGCTCATCCGAATCCACTCGAGCTCACGGGACAGGGTCCGCTGGCGCTCACTCTCCTTTTTCTCTTCCTGGGCCAGACGCTTTTGTTTCTGCTCCAGCCAGGAGGAATAGTTGCCCTTCCAGGGGATGCCGTGGCCTCGATCCAGCTCCAGGATCCAGCCGGCAACGTTGTCGAGGAAATAGCGGTCATGGGTCACGGCGATGACCGTGCCCGCATACTGCTGCAGGTGCTGCTCCAGCCAAGAGACCGACTCCGCATCCAGATGGTTGGTGGGCTCATCGAGCAGGAGAATGTCCGGATTCTTCAGGAGGATGCGGCAAAGCGCCACGCGGCGTTTTTCACCACCGGAAAGGACGCCGCACTTGGCCTCGGACGGCGGACAGCGCAGGGCGTCCATGGCCATCTCCAGGCGGGAATCCAGGTTCCAGGCATCGATGGCATCGAGCTTGTCCTGAACTGCGGCCTGACGGTCGATCAAGGCCTGCATCGCATCGTCATCCATGGGCTCGGCAAATTTTTCGTTGATCGCATTGAACTCGGCCAACAGATCCACCGTGGCCTGGGCCCCCTCCTCGACGATCTCGCGCACCGTCTTTTCCGGATCGAGCATCGGTTCCTGGGGCAGGTAATCGATGGTGAACCCTTCGGAGAGGATGGTCTTGCCCTCGAACTCCTTGTCGAGACCGGCAAGGATCTTCAAGAGGGTACTCTTGCCCGAACCGTTGAGACCGAGGACGCCGATCTTGGCGCCGTAGAAGTAGGAGAGGGAAATATCTTTTAAGATCTGTTTCTGATTATACTTTTTACTGACTTTGATCATCGAGTAGATGATCTTGTTCGCTTCGCTGGCCATGGTGTTGGTATCCTTGTTTCAAGAGAAGTCGGGCACGAGCCGTGCCCAAGGTCTGTGCATGATCTCAGGGAAAGCCGCTTGAGAAAAGACGGCGTTGGCCATCTATATACACATAAAAGAGTGGTTCCGGCAAATATTGTCGCACTTCAGGCAACAGGTTTCGCATCCCTGTCTTTGCCGTGCAACATCATCGGCCAGAGCTGGGAGACGAGCATGCCCGCAAGCATCAGCGAGCAGCCGAGCAGTGCGCGCCCCGAGAGCATCTCTCCCAGAAGCAGCCAGCCACCAAGTGCAGCAAAGGGCGATTCCAGGCTCAGGAGGATGGCGGCATGCGAGGGGTGGGCCCTGCGCTGGACCACCACCTGCAGGGTGTAGCCCGCGCCCACCGAGCAGACACCGCCGTAGAAAATGGGTAGGGCCGCATCAAGGATTCCCTGCAGGCTGATCTGCTCGAGATAAACGCCGGCCAACAGACTGAGGAGGCCGCAGACATAAAACTGGACCATCGCCAGACGAACCGGGTTGGTGCGCGGCGAGAGGTAGGAGAGGATCAGGACATGACCGGCCCAAAAGAGGGCGCCGATCAGCTCGAGCAGGTCACCGAATTCAATGCGAAAATCCTCATTGACACTCAAGAGGTACAAACCGATGGCTGCCGCCACCGCCCCAACCCAGGTGCCGGAATTGGTCCGTTGTCGGAAAAAGAGCCCCAACATCGGCACCAGCACCACATAGAGCCCGGTGATAAATCCGGCCTTGCCGGCGGTGGTGTACTGCAGGCCGACCTGCTGCAGGGTAGCGGCGGCAAAGAGCAGCGTCCCGGCCATGAACCCCGCCTTGCCCAGACCAATCTGCGGTACGGCGGACAGGGAGGGGCCGCTTGAACGCCCCCAGGCAAGGGGCAGCAGACAGAGCCCGCCGAGGATGAAACGAATGCCGTTGAAGGTGAAGGGACCGACATGATCCATGCCGGCCCGTTGAGCGACAAAGCCGAATCCCCAGATCAATGCGACCAGTAGCAGCAGCAGGTCTGCCTGGACGGTGGGTTGTTTTTCTCCTTGCATTCTTGGGGGTGTCCTGTTTTTCTTGGGGCCGTTGATGATGTCTTGGTACGGAAGGCTGCACGCAGCTCTCCCCTCTCCGGACAAATTTGTTCCTCTTTGCGGAGTCTCACCATGAATTGGAAACCATGTATTCCGGTCGTTGTCACCCTGCTTTTTTTCTCAGGTTGTGCCAAGCAGGAAAATATCACACAACTTGTCGGCTTCGGCGATGACGACCAGACCACATACAGCGGGCCAACATATCCGCCCACAAGCAAAATAGCCATTGCTTTTACGCCGGGCCAGGTCGGACAATCATGCCGCGTCTTTGCCCAGAGCCTGGTCGAGTTGCCGGCCGAGAGCAACGGCAAGGAGATCGAGAATATTATTCTTGCCGAGGCGGGCAAACACGGAGCCGACCAGGTGTTGATCGGATCCAGCCGCCAGGCCGAAGATGACAACGGGCCCAACTTCCTCTATTTCGGACCGGCCAGCGAATATCTCTGCACCGACCAGTGCGGCGGCTGGAAGTACGGCTTCGAGTTTTGGCAAGAACAGGGAGAATGGGTCAGTCTCGGCTACAGCGAGTGGGGCAACGCCAAAGTGCGTTTTGAAACCCCGCTGGTGACGCAGGTGCTGATGCTTCGTTGCCGGTGATTCTGCACGAAAAAAAACGGCCGATCCGGCCCCCCCGAATCGGCCGTTGTCCCCATTGAGACCTTTTTTTCTTGAGCAGTGCCTACTCCTTTTCCACCCGAATGACCTGAACCGCACCCAACTGGCGAATGCCGCTGCGGGTTACCCGTGGTCCCTCCACCACCGCCACCGTCTCGCCGGCATGGATATAGCCCCACTCGCGCGCCATGGCCAGGGAGCGGAAGACCATCTCGGTCCGCCCCAGTTCCTCGCGAATGATCAGGGAAAAAATGTTGTTGTAGAGGTTGGCATGCCGGGCCACATGCAGCGATTTGGTGACGAGCAGCGTTGGCGCCTTGCGGTTCCATTTGGAGATAATGGGATAGAGCGAGCCATCCGGGTCCAGCAGCAGGGTGGCGCTGGTGCTGCTGAGGTTGGCCACTACCGACAGGGCGGGATAGCGCAGTGCATCCTGCTCCAGCTCGCGAAAAAGATCGGCGCTGGGCTGGGCATAGCGTTCCTCCTCGCAGATGATCGAGGCCATGGTCCGCACCACATTGACCGGGTCCACACCGGTGGCGGTCTCCTGGGAAAGCATGACCGCATCGGTCCCCTCCTTGATCGCCATGCTGACATCGGTGACTTCGGCGCGGGTCGGGCGGGCGTTGGTGGTCATGGAGTCCAGCATCTGGGTGGCGGTGATCACCGGTGTGTTCATCTCCCAGCAGAGGCGGATGATCCGCTCCTGGATACGTGGCACCCTGGCTGCGGGCAGCTCGACCCCCATGTCGCCGCGGGCGATCATGATCGCATCGGCCACCTCGACGATATCGCGAATGTTCTGCACCGCCTCGGGTTTCTCGATCTTGGCCACTACCTTGAGGTTGCGTTTGCCCGAACTCTTGATGTAGTTCTTGATCCGCCACACGTCCTCGGCCGTGCGAACAAAGGAAAGCGCCACGTAGTCGACCGAGTGCTCAAGGCCCCAATCCAGATCCTGCCAGTCTTTTTCGGTCACGCTGGGCAGGGAAAGAGTGGTGGCGGGCAGGTTGATGCCCTTGCTCGATTTGAGCCGCCCTCCGACCACCACCTCGCAGTGCACCTCCTCCGTCCCCTCTTTCAGAACCCGCAACTCGAGCAGACCGTCATCGAGCAGCACCGGCTCGCCGACCCGCAGGTCCGCGAGAATGGACGGAGAAATGGTGGAAATGCGCTCTGCCGTGCCCTCGATCGGCTCGGCCTGAATAACCAAAACCTCGCCGGGGATCAGCTGCACCGCCCCGCCCTGCATGGGGCCGGTACGAATCTTGGGTCCGCAGAGATCCTGGAGCACGGCGATCGGTTTCTCCCAGGCTTTTTCCGCCTCGCGGACGGCGCAGAGCGTCTCCTCGTGAGACTCGTAGCTCCCATGGGAAAAGTTGAGCCGGGCCACATCCATCCCGGCCAGGATCATCTTGCCCAGCATATCCGGGGCGCTGGAGGCGGGACCGATGGTGCAGACGATCTTGGCCTTCTTGTTGACACTGGAGTGAGTCTGCCTGGGGATGCCGGCCAGACGTTTGAAGAGGACGTCAAAGTCAAAGGGTTTGGCCATCACCCCATGAACGTTGCCATGGTGGTGCAGACGATCCATGACCTCGTGGTCATCCAGGGTGGCGGTGACGACGATGATGGGCAGGTGCGGGCTGACCACGCCGATGGCTTCGATGAACTTGAAGCCATCCCAATGCGGCATCTGAATATCGGTCAGGATGGCATCGTAGGCATTGGCCGTGGCCAACTGAAACCCCTGGTGGCCGTTGTCGGCGACATCGACCTCGCAGCCCTCCTTTTCCAGACGGGATCTCAAGAGATGCTGGGTCGGTTTGGAGTCTTCGAGAACAAGTATGCGCATGGCAACCTCCAGGCCGGATTTACAGGTTGTCTTCGATCACTGTCTGTAGCATAGTGGAAAAACTCTGCAAGAGGCAAAAGGAAAACTGATGACCATTGAACTTCAGCGCAAGGGGAACAAAGACGAGATTCCTCTCATACGTTCGGGATGACATCGATGAGGCGGCTCTTTCGAGGAAGGGTAGCACCACCCCGAAGTCATCTCGACCATCGGGAGAGATCTCCTCTTTTCAAGCTGTGCTTTGGTGGTAATCAAAAAAGATGGCTTCGTAAAAAGTCAAAAACCTGAATGTCACGCATCGTGAAATCAGCAGATTACGAAGCTCGAAACGTCGTTCTCGGGCCTTTTTACGAGAACGACAAAAAAGGAAATGCGGCTGCCAGAGCAGCTTTAAAAAAAGATGAACAGACTCCCGGACCAACCGGGAAATGGAGGTGTCTATGCAGGTAATTCTCGATCTCTGTCTGGTCCCCTTGGGCGTGGGGGTTTCCGTCTCCCAGTATGTGGCGGAGTGCCATCGTGTGCTTCAGGAAACCGGCCTCAAGCACCAGCTCCATGCCTACGGGACCAACATCGAGGGCGGCTGGGATGAGGTTATGGGCGCGGTCAAACTCTGCCACGAGCGGGTGCACGCCATGGGCGCACCGCGGATCACCACCACCATCAAGCTGGGCACCCGAACCGACCGTGAGCAGACCATGGCCGACAAGGTGCAAAGCGTGGAAAATAAATTGAAGTAAAGAGGGGGTGGAGTCGCGAAAGACCTACCGCGACTCCACAAGCTCTGACGACGCCCCCTGCCAAGAGCAGGCCCCGCAATAGATATGCTCCTGATTTATGGGAACAGCAGCATCCGAGAGGGGTTCCGGCTCGGCAATCACCGGTCGACGATTCTCATCCATCTTGAAAACGATCCGTTCCCCGGTGCGGGTGGAGACAAACCACTCAGATCCGCATTGGGGACAGGCAAGCATGTCCATAGGCCCGCTCCTTCATCCTTAGTGTACTGTTCCAGCATTGTCTTGGTCATGCCGCACCGCGCAAACACCCTTTCAAGCCTTGCAACCGGCTGATTGTACGCGAGTAACTGTCTTGAACTTGTGTGTCTTACCGAGCCCTCACGGTTCAGCATCCTCAAGAAACTCGAGGGAAAGATTCTCATCCTCGCCTTCAGAAAGCCGATAACGCCCCCGATGGATCAGGGTAATCCCCTCTGCGGCGGCTTTTTCCTGGATGGCGGTAAACATCTGACCAGCTGCCTCCTCCGGGGTGTCGACATTGACGTAGAAAAAAAGCACCTCCCCTACCTTGCCGAACTGGAGCAATACAGGGTTATGCTGAATAAAAACAAGGTCCTCATAAACGTAGGTGATCTCTGCACCGATCTCCTCAAGCAACTGTTTGACCACTCCGAGTGGCCGATATGGAAGTGTCATTGTATGCCTCGTTTTCGTCTTCATGCTCTTGGGTATGGCCCCAAAATTTTCCTTGAAAAAAAATATTGTCAGGATCTTTTAAGCAATCAATGGGCCAGACGGTTTTCCTTCAAAAAAATATCGTTTATTCAATAAGGTAGAAACAACAGCCGCTTCTTCAGCCTCCTCCGCTTCTTCCATAACGGGCGTGTACCGACGAGATGGGCAGCACAATTGTCTTTTTATCTACATTATCGTACAACCCATTCGCATCATTGGCCCGCTCCCCTGTCCGCTATTGCTTGAGCATGATCCCCTGAACCGATTATAATAGGCCACATTTTTATTCTATTCACAAGGAGTCGTCACAATGCAGGAAGTAGAGACTGGGATAGCTGTCATCGGCGGAGGCCCCGGAGGATATACCGCGGCCTTTCGCGCCGCTGATCTGGGAGCCAAGGTATGCTTGATCGAACAGGGCGGCCGCCTCGGCGGTACCTGCCTCAACGTGGGCTGCATCCCCTCCAAAACCCTCCTGCATGCGGCAGCTGTGGTTGAAGAGGCCGTTGCCGCCGAGAAATTTGGGGTTCGCTTTTCTGCACCTGTCATAGACATCGAGGTTCTGCGAAAACATAAGGCCGGAGTGGTCAGTCAACTGACCAACGGTCTGGACGGCCTGTGCAAGGCGCGCAGGATTGACCGTTGCACCGGCAGGGCCAGCTTTGTCGATCCGCACACGCTCCAGGTCCAAAGCGAGGAAGAAACAACCCTGGTCCGATTCGAGCAGGTCATCATCGCCACCGGTTCCCATCCGTTTGTCCTCCCCGGCACTCCGGATGATCCACGGATCTGGGACTCCACCGATGCCCTCGCGCTCACCTCGATTCCCGGCCGCCTGTTGATTGTCGGTGGCGGCATCATCGGCCTGGAAATGGCGCAGATTTACCATGCCCTGGGGGCGGAGATCACCCTGGTGGAAATGCAGAACCAGATCATCCCCCCGGCTGATCGCGACCTGGTGCAACCGCTGTTTCTCAAACTGAAAAAGCAATACCCCATCCATACCGAAACCCGGGTGGCGCAGATGACCGCGCTCAGCGCAGGGATAGATGTCCGCTTTGAAGGCAAAACAAGCGGCAGCGAACTCTTTGATGCCGTCCTGGTGGCCATCGGCCGATGCCCCAACACGCAGGGATTGGGTCTGGAAACAATCGGCCTGAGCCTGGACGAGCGGGGTTTTATTCCAGTCAATTCGCGACTCCAGACCGCCCTGCCCCATATCTATGCCATTGGCGATGTGGTCGGCGATCCCATGCTGGCCCACAAAGCCACCCACCAGGGCAAGGTTGCGGCCGAGGTTATAGCCGGTCATGCGACCGA
The DNA here is from genome assembly GCF_963665445.1 of uncultured Desulfobulbus sp. Taxonomy (GTDB): domain Bacteria; phylum Desulfobacterota; class Desulfobulbia; order Desulfobulbales; family Desulfobulbaceae; genus Desulfobulbus. The sequence goes on from NZ_OY762276.1 coordinate 3,709,507, forward strand.
GTTTTCCCCAAAAACCATTCCCGCAGTGGCCTACACATCCCCGGAAATCGCCTGGATGGGACTGACCGAAAAAGAGGCGCAGCAGCAGAAGATCAGCGTGCACAAGGCCAAGTTCCCCTGGGGCGCAAGCGGCCGGGCCCTGAGCGCAGGCGCAGGCAACGGGGTGAGCAAGGCCCTGTTTGACCAGGAGAGCGGCAGGCTGCTGGGTGCGGGTATCTGCGGTGCCAATGCAGGTGAACTGATCCACGAGGCGGTCCTGGCCCTGGAGCTTGGCGCCACCGCCGAACAGATTGCCAGGACCATCCATGCCCACCCGACCCTGGCTGAAACCTTTGCCTTCGCCGCCGAGATGGCCGAGGGCACGATCACAGATATGCTCCCGCCCAAAACCAGCCGAAAACTATGAGCGAACTCCAAATCGACACCCCCCTTGATCTCCATCTCCACCTCCGCGAAGGCGATATGCTCTCCTTGGTGGCTCCGTTCAGTGCCGCCCAATTTGCCGGCGGCGTGATCATGCCCAATCTGGTGCAACCGGTGGACAACCTGGAACGGATGCGGGCCTACCGTCAGCAGATCGTGGCTGCCTGCGGCGACGAGACCTTCACCCCCTACATGACCCTTTTTTTTCGGGACTACAGCCGGGAAGAACTGATGGCGGCCAAGGAGGAGATCATCGGCCTCAAACTCTATCCGGCCGGGATAACCACCCAGAGCGAGGGCGGCGTGCAGGACTTTGACCGCATCGGCGCAACGGTCGCCCTGCTGGAGGAGTTGGACATTCCCCTGCTCGTCCATGGGGAGAGCAATGGCTTTGTCATGGACCGGGAACGGGAATTTCTCTCCGTCTACCAGTGGCTCGCGCACACCTTTCCCAAACTGCGAATCGTGATGGAGCACATCACCACCGCAGAGGCGGTGGAATTGCTCGACCGTTTCGACAACCTGGCCGCCACGGTGACCCTCCATCACCTGATGATCACCCTCGATGATGTGGCCGGAGGCTTGCTGCAACCGGATCTGTTCTGCAAACCGATCGCCAAGACGCCGCGGGATCGGCAGGCACTCTGCCAGGCGGTCTTCAGCGGCCACCCCCGGTTGTTCTTCGGTTCGGACTCAGCACCCCATCCCCGCCATAAAAAGGAGTGCTGCGGTTGCGCGGCCGGTGTTTTTTCGGCCCCCGTGGCCCTGCCCATGTTGGCGCAACTCTTTGAAGAAAACAGTTGCCTGGACCGGCTCCCTCAATTCGTTTCCCAGTTTGGCCGCCGCTTTTATCGAATCGATCCGCCTGCAAAGACGGTTCTCCTTGAGCGAAGGCCCTGGCGGGTGCCGAAACAATATGAAACAGTTGCGTCATTTTTGAACGATCAGGTGCTCACATGGCAACTAAAAAAAACACCGGTAAACGACCGGTAATCATTGAAATATCGAAGGAAAGATGGTAACGAAACCCAGATTTAGCACTGTTTCAGTGTACTCGACAGAACACGGCAGAATGTGCCCGAACTGCGGCCAACCCAAAGGGAAATGCACCTGCAAATCCCGGGTTTCGCCCCAATCAGGAGACGGCATCGTTCGCGTGGGCAGGCAGACCAAGGGGCGCAAAGGCAGTGGGGTGACCACTGTCAGCGGGTTGAGCCTTGCTCCCGAGCAACTTCGTCATCTGGCAGGGCAGTTAAAAAAACTGTGTGGCGCCGGCGGTGCCGTCAAAGAGGGGGTAATCGAGATTCAAGGAGAACACCGGGACACCCTGGTGAGCGCGCTGGAGAAGCTCGGTTATACCGTAAAGCGTGTGGGAGGATGATCCTTCCAGCTTGTTGTGTCAAACGGCTTTCGATGCAGTGGCCATACATCGCTGAGCCTTCAAAGGAATGTGGCCGCTCTGCAGCAAGCATTGAGCGGCCAATAACGATTCTTCAACCAAGGAGAACAAACGATGTCCCTGTCCTACCCAAAAGCATTTGCCAATAACTTTCTTGGCAATGCCCCACTCTGGTACAAGCTCACCATTCTCGCGTTTCTGGTGATCAACCCCATCCTGCTGGACGCCTACGGGTCGTTCCTTGCCGGCTGGATTCTGATCGGTGAATTTATCTTCACCCTGGCAATGGCCCTGAAATGCTATCCCTTGCCGGCGGGCGGCCTGCTTGCGATGGAAGCTGTCTTCATCGGCATGGCCAAGCCCGAGACCGTGTACCACGAAGCCCTGGCCAACTTCGAGGTCATCCTGCTCTTGATCTTCATGGTCGCCGGCATTTACTTCATGAAGGATTTCCTTCGCTTCACCTTTACCCGTATTCTGGTCAAGGTGCAGTCCAAGTATAAAATCGCCCTCCTGTTCTGCTTTGCCGGTGCCTTTCTCTCTGCCTTCCTCGATGCCCTCACCGTTACCGCGGTCATCATTGCGGTGGCGTACGGCTTTTATGAGATCTACCACCGCTACGTATCCGGCAAGGATGGCACTGGAGCACACGACCTGACCAGCGACCTGACGCTCAAGGAAAAAGAGCAGGAAGACCTGAAACAGTTCCGCGGATTTCTCAGGAATTTGATGATGCACGGTGCGGTCGGTACCGCCCTGGGCGGTGTCTGCACACTGGTGGGCGAGCCGCAGAACCTGCTGATCGGTTCGGTCATGGGCTGGCACTTCCCGGAGTTTTTCATTGAGGTTGCGCCTGTATCCCTGCCGGTCTTGGTGGTTGGCCTGTGTACCTGCTACCTGGTTGAGAAGAAAAAATGGTTCACCTACGGCTTCGAGATGCCGGGCAACATCCGCTCCCATCTGCTGGAAACCGAAACCAAGATGGAGGAAAAACGAGGGCGCAGGGGCAAAATCAAGCTGATCTTTCAGGCCATTGCCGGCATTTGGCTGATCATCGCCCTGGCCTTCCACCTGGCAGCGGTCGGCCTGATCGGCCTATCGGTCATCGTCTTTTTGACCGCATTGAACGGGGTTACCGAGGAACACCAGATCGGCCATGCCTTTGAAGAGGCCCTGCCCTTCACCGCCCTGTTGGTGGTCTTTTTCACCATCGTTGCCGTTATCCACGAACAACACCTGTTCGCCCCGATCATCAACTACGTGTTAAGCCTGCAGGGCCACGCCCAGTTGGGTGCCTACTATATTGCCAACGGCCTGCTCTCGGCCATCTCCGACAACGTGTTCGTGGCCACGGTCTACATTTCCGAGACCAAGTTGCACTTCATCGACACCCTTGGCGCCATTCCCAACATCGGCATGAGCGGTGCGGAGTTGATGCAGAAACTCACCGATCCGAGCCTGGTGCGCGCCGACGTGCTGGCCACTCTGCCTCCGGATGCAGCTGCCAAGGCGCACGAGGTGATTCATCATTTGGACAAGCTGGCTGTTGCGATCAACACCGGCACCAACATCCCCAGTGTGGCCACCCCCAACGGCCAGGCAGCCTTCCTCTTCCTGTTGACCTCGGCCCTGGCTCCGGTTATCCGCCTCTCCTACGGCCGCATGGTCTGGCTGGCATTGCCCTACACCATCACCATGTCAATCACCGGCTTGGCGGCCACCTATCTGTTCCTGGTATAACCAACAAGCCTGAAGAACAAAAAGGGGTGCATCGAGATCTCGATGCACCCCTTTTCTTTATGATTACCGTCGAACCTCATCTCAAGCCTCTGGTTTTGAGATCCCTCACATTCGTTTGGGATGACATCGATATTCCGGGCCATTCCGGGATCGGTAGGGTGGGCACGTCTGTATGTGCCCACCATGGCCAACATGCCCTTTCCCTTAGACCGATTTCGTGCCTGCATAGTGTATCGGTGGGCAGAAAACAACACCTGCCCACCCTACGCCTGGCAACTCTCCGCTAAAAAGTTTGAGCTGAGCTTCGTAACACACTGATTTCATCGTGCGTGACTTTCAGTTTTTTGACTTTATGCGAGTCCATCAAATTTGTCGTTCTCGGGCCTTTTTACGAGAACGACAAATTTCAGTGGTCATCATTTTTTCATCCACCGTTTCGATCGTATCGGTATTGGTACTTACAAACGATGCTTGATTGCCTGCGCCAACTCGTACACCGCCATGGCATAGTGGGTGGAGTGGTTGTAGCGGGTGATGGTGTAGAAGTTGGGATAGCCGATCAAATATTGGTCAAGCCGTTGATGACGCAGGAGCAACAACGACACCTGGCCTGAGGACTTGCAGGGGGACCGGGGGACAAGCCCTTGTTTATACAGGCTTGAAGGGGCATAGCGGGTGTCGAATCCAGCCTGGAGGTTGACCGGTTTCTTGGCGACAAGCGGGGCAACCACCGGCTCGCCCGGCTGCCAGCCATGCTGGGCAAAGTAGTTGGCAATACTGCCGATGGCATCCTCGGGATTCCAGAGATTGCGGTGGCCGTCACCGTTGAAGTCGACCGCCCACTTGCGAAAGCTGCTCGGCATGAACTGTCCGTATCCCATGGCACCGGCAAAGGAGCCCTTGGGCACGGCAGGATCGATCCCTTCGCTCCGGGCCATGAGCAGGAACTGCTCCAACTCGTCACGGAAGAACGGCCCCCGCCGGGCATAATCAAACCCAAGGGTTGTCAGGGCATCCAGCACCCGATGGCCGCCAAAATTCTTGCCGAAGTTGGTTTCCACAGCGATGATGCCGATGATGTACTCCTCGGGCACACCGTACATGCGGGTAGCGCGCTGCAGGGCCTTGCTGTAGCGGTGGGCAAAGGCCGCCCCATCACCGATGCGGCGCTCATCCAGGAATTTGGCCCGATACCGGGTCCAACTCCCGGGAGCCGCCGGTCTTTTAAGCGATTTGTCGCTCTTGGCAAAGTAGTTGAGCGTCCAATCCTTGCGTTTTGCCTGGGAAAAGAGCCCCTGGAGGTATTCCCGCTCAAAGCCATGGCGGCGCACCATGAGATCGATGAACTGCTGCAGGTTGGCATATCCGGCATAATCACCACTGACCCGGTCGGCGTAATACCCGCCGACGCAGGGTTGCCTGGCCACACTCACCCCTGTTCCGGGGGCCACGCGAGCAACCTGCGCGGTCCCCTCCATTTCCGAACAGGCGGCCAGCCCCATGGCCGAAAAAAGGATCAGATGGCGCAACACGCGGCGCCCAGCAAGCGAACACCTTGTCAAAAAATCCTGAAACTTCATAACCTCACCCCATGCAGGGAAGCCCCCCTGTTCATATCCATGGCATTGACACATCCTAAAATCTGACTACTTTCCAACCTCAGCTCAAGGCCCTGCTTTTGAGATCCCTCACATTCGTTCGGAATGACATCGATATTGCGGGTCCCTCCGAGGAGTATCGCGCCACCCCGGGTGTCATCTCGACCAAAGGGAGAGATCTCATCTCGTCAAGCTGAGTTTTCGTGGGAATCATTTCCTAAAAAAAACTTCATAACCGCTTGCCTTCAGCGGTCATCCATACCCTTTGCCTAGCGGTATCCCTCGTTGATCCCCGCCAGCACAGCGCTGCCTGGGCAGAGATCCGACTCGCGCAGACTGTTGAGCGGTTTTTCGCTGGTATTGAGGATATCGTGGGTATCCTCGGACTCGGGATTGACGTAGAGAACACCGGTGAGAATCATCCCCTCCGCCTTATGATCCTCCAAATTGTCGATGGCCTGGCGACGGTCGGTTACATCGGGGGCGTTCTCATGTTTGTGCAGATGGATCACCGAGTCATCGTGGAGCACCACCTCCTGATCGATATCGTCATCGTATTCCGTGGTGATGGACTGGCGGAAGGGGACAAAATCAAAGGTGTTGGTGGCCTCGCTGTGCTCCCGCACCCAATGATAGCTCTTGGTCGACTCCGGATTGTTGTTAAAGGTCACGCAGGGGGAGATCACATCGATGAAGGAGAGCCCCTTGTGCGACAGACCCGCCTTGATCAAGGGGACCAGTTGCTTCTTGTCACCGGAAAAACTGCGGGCCACGAATCCGGCGCCTAGCTGTATGGCCAGTTCGCAGAGATCTATGGATTCGAGCACATTGACGCTGCCCTTCTTGCTTTTACTGCCCTTGTCGGCGGTGGCCGAATACTGCCCCTTGGTGAGCCCGTAACAGCCGTTGTTCATCACGATGTAGAGCATGTTGAGGTTGCGCCGCACCGCATGGGTAAACTGGCCCATGCCGATGGAGGCGGTGTCGCCGTCGCCGGAAACGCCCAGGTAGATCAGGTCGCGATTGGCCATGTTGGCGCCTGTGGCAATGGAGGGCATGCGCCCGTGCACCGAGTTGAAACCGTGCGACTTCCCGAGGAAATAGGCCGGCGTCTTGGACGAGCAGCCGATTCCGGACATTTTGACCACCCGGTGCGGCGGAATGGAGAGCTCGAAGCAGGCCTGTATGATGGCGTTGCAGATCGAATCATGGCCGCAGCCGGCACAGAGCGTGGAGATACCGCCCTCGTAGTCGCGGCGGCTGTACCCGGCCTCATTGGGCTGCAGCTCGGGATGGCGAAAGGTCGGTCGTTGAAAGGTCATTGCGCACCTCCATGGGCAGCGAGCTGCTGCTTGGTAATGCCGAGTTCGCCCAGCGCCTTTTCCAGGGCGCGAACCAGAAAACGGCTGGCCACGGGCAAACCGTCGTAGCAGCCGATGTGGATCAGCTTCTGCGCCGGCAGCCCGCCCTCGTTGATCAACAGGGTCCGCATCTGGCCATCGCGGTTCTGTTCGATCACGAACACCAATTCATGGTTGTTGATGAAGTCAACCACCTCCTGCTGAAAGGGGAAGGCCCGCAGGCGCATGGTGTTGATATCGATCCCCCGCTGGTGCAGCATGTCGACCGCCTCATAGGCCGAAGGGGCGGTGCTGCCGTAAAAAATCGCCCCCAGGCGGGCCTGAGAAAAGGGCATCTTGATCCGCGCCAGGGGCAAGAGCCTCTTGGCGGTTTCCCACTTGAGCAAGAGCCGCTCCATGTTGGCCACATAGGCCGCGCTGTTCTCGGTGTAGGCGGAGTATTCGTCGCGGGAGGTACCACGGGTGAAGTAGACGCCCTTTTCCGGATGGGTGCCGGGGAGGGTCCGGTAGCAGATGCCGTCGCCATCGATGTCTTTGTACCGGCCCCAACGGGTGGTCAGGGCATCCAGCTGCTCGGCATCGAGCACCTTGCCCCGATCGTAGGTCCGCTCCGGGTCCCAGCTGAGCGGTGGGCCGAAGTGGTCGTTCATGCCCAGATCGAGATCGCTCATCACCATCACCGGGGTCTGCAGCCGCTCGGCCAGGTCGAAGGCATCGGCGGTCATCTCGAAGCATTCGCGCGGATCGCAGGGAAACAGCAACGGATGCTTGGTATCGCCGTGGGAGGCATAGGCACAGGCCAGGACATCGGATTGCTGGGTGCGGGTAGGCATACCGGTGGAAGGACCGGTCCGCTGCACATTGACCAGCACCGCCGGAATTTCACCAAAATAGGCCAGGCCGAGAAACTCGCTCATCAGGGAGATGCCGGGGCCTGAGGTGGCGGTAAAGGAGCGGGCACCGTTCCAGGACGCGCCGATGACGATACCGATGGCCGCCAACTCGTCTTCCGCCTGGACAATGGCGGCCTTGATCCGGCCGGTTTCCGGATCGATACGAAATTTTTCCGCGAACCGGCCAAAGGCCTCGACCACCGAGGTGGAAGGGGTGATGGGATACCAGCCGACCACGGTGGCCCCGGCATAGATCGCCCCGAGTGCGGCGGCACTGTTGCCGTCCATGATGATCGAATCCCCGACTTGATCGGAACGCTGCACCTTGAGTTTGCAGGTTTTGGGATGATGCTCCCGGGCGTAGTTGAAGCCCAGCTCGAGGGCCTGAATGTTGGGTTCGGCCAGCTTGGGATTTTTGCGGAACTGCCTGGTGAGCGAGTCGATCAACACCTGCAGCTCCATCTCCAGGAGTGCCGCCAATACGCCGACATAAATAATGTTTTTCAGCAACGGACGCATGCGTGGGTTTGCAAAGGTCTCATTGCAAAGGGTAGTGAGCGGAATGCCGATAACGGTGATATCGTTGCGCTGAAAATCCTCGGGCAGGGGTTTTGAACTGTCATGGAGGAAGTAACCGCCGGGAGCCAGGGTATCATAGTCCTGGCGCAGGGTCTGGCCGTTGACCGCCACCACCATGTCGATGTCACCGCGACGGCCGACATAGCCCTGTTCGTTGACCCGCACCTCGTACCAGGTCGGCAACCCCTGGATATTGGAGGGGAAGATATTCTTTGGGCTGACCGGCACTCCCATACGAAAGACGGCCTTGGCAAAGAGGTTGTTGGCGCTGGCCGAACCCGAGCCGTTGACATTGGCAAAACGGATCACAAAATCGTTAACGCCTTGCAACTGTTTCATATTTGTCCTGCCTGTGCTGAATGATAAAGAAATTTTTGCATCTCCCAGGCCGAGGTCGGACAGCGCTCGGCACAGATGCCGCAATGGAGGCAGACGTTCTCATCCTTGACCATGACCCGACCGGTGGAAAGCGGACCGGAGACGTACAACCCCTGCTCCAGGTTATTTGCCGGAGCCTTCAAGCGGGAGCGTACCTCCTCCTCGGTGCCGTTGTCGACAAAATTGATGCAGCTCTCCGGGCAGGCATCGACGCAGCCGTCGCACTCGATGCAGAGGTCGGCATGGAACACGGTCTGCACATCGCAGTTCAGGCAGCGCAGGGACTCGGTCTGGCCGATCTGCCGGTCAAAGCCGAGTTCGACCTCGAGCAGCCTGTCTTTCAAGGTCTTGGCCTTGGCCAGCATCGGCACGGCCTGTCGATTGATTTCGCTCACCTGATTATGGTAGAGCCAGTCATGCACCCCCATCTTCTGGCCGGCGAAATCGAGCATCGGCGCCGGTCGCTCGGTGAGCGGTCGCCCCAGGCACAACAGGTGGATGGAGATCGCCGCCTCATGCCCATGGGCCACGGCGGTGATGATGTTGCGCGGGCCAAAGGCGGCGTCGCCTCCGAAAAAGACCCTGGGCTGGGTGGATTGGAGCGTCAGCGGATCGAGCTTGGGCAGTCCCTGCTCGGTGAATTCGACCCCGGCATCCGCCTCGATGAAGGGAAAGGCGTTAAGCTGCCCCACCGCCAGCAGGACCTCGTCGCATGCCATGAACACCGGTTCCTCGCCGGTGGAACGCAGCTGCCTTTTTCCACCCTCGTCATAAACCGCCTCGACCCGGTCAAAGTGCATGCCGACCAACCGGCCGTTTTCAATGACGAATTCCAGCGGCACATGGTTATCGAAGATCGGTACATCCTCGTGCACGGCCTCCTCGATCTCCCAGGGAGAGGCCTTCATCTCCTCCTTAGGCGACCGCACCACCACCCGGACCTCCTCTCCCCCCAGGCGGCGAGCCGTGCGGCAGCAGTCCATGGCAGTATTGCCGCCCCCCAGGACCAGCACCCGCCTGCCGATGGCGTTGACATGACCGAAAACGACACCGGCCAGCCAGTCGATGCCCACATGAATCCAGGCATCGCCTGCCTCGCGGCCGGGCAGATTGGGCAGATCCCGTCCCCGGGGAGCACCGCTGCCGATGAAGACCGCGTCATAGTCCTGGGCGAGCATGGCCTTCAGGCTTTCGACCCGATGGTTGAAATGGGTCGTCACCCCCATGTCGAGGATATAGTCGACCTCCGTTGCCAGCACCGTTTCCGGCAGGCGGAACGAGGGCAGCTGGCTGCGCATGAAGCCGCCACCCTTTTCCTGATCGTCATAGAGATCGATCTCGTAACCAAGCGGCATCAGGTCGCGGGCAACGGTCAGCGAGGCGGGCCCGGCCCCGATCAGGGCGATGCGTTTGCCGTTTTTCTCCGCGGGAATCTGCGGCATGAGCAAGGCTACATCATCGCGATTGTCGGCACAGAGCCGTTTCAAGCGGCAGATGGCCACCGGCTCCTTTTCCACCCGTCCGCGGCGGCAGGCCGGCTCGCAGGGACGGTCGCACACCCGGCCGAGCACACCGGGAAAGACGTTGGAGGACCAGTTGAGCATATAGGCCTCGGTGTAGCGTTTCTCACTGATCAGGCGAATATACTCCGGCACCGGGGTATGGGCGGGACAGGCGAACTGGCAGTCGATCACCTTGTGGAAATATTGTGGATCCTCAAGATCTGTCGGTTTCAAGGGATTGCGCTCCAAGTTTTTTTACGGAAAACGATCACTGAAGTAAACAGGAATAATTACTATGCCTGCAGAATAGAAAAAAAGGGGCGACAAAGAAAGGCTTTTTTCAATCTTTTTAACGGCAAACATTGCAATGGCAGCCCAGATATGCCACCATCGTACCCATATGAAAATATTGCTCAACACCTGTGATGCCACAGTATCCCCTACTATGCGTAATTTCCCCCTTCTCCTCAAAATCCTGTCGTTGATAGGCCTCATTGCCGCCATCGACTTGCCCGCCTGGGGGCAGCCCACCAATCCCCCCAAAATTCTCGTGGTCCACAGCTACCATCAGGACCAACAGGAACATGTGGTGGAGATGGACAAGGGCATTGCCGAGGCTCTGCACGGGGTCGACTGCCAGCTTCGCTCCTACTACATGGACACCAAACGTCGGACCGATGAGGCGTGGAAGCGGACCGCAGGCAATGAAGCCAAGAAGATTGTTGCCCAGTATCGCCCCGATGTAGTCATTGCCATGGACGACAACGCCCAGAAATACTTTGCCAGGGGGTATGCCGGTCAACCCGGTCCACCCTGGTTCGTCTTCAGCGGCGTGAACAAGGATCCCGGAGAATACGGCTACCCGGCCGTCAATGTGACCGGCGTACTCGAGCGACCCAATGTCCTGGAAAGCGTTGCCCTGCTCTTGAAAATCCAACCCCAGGTGAAGCGGTTGTTGATCATGGCGGACAAGTCGGCCACCACCGACCCCCTGGTTGACTACTGCAAGACCCTCTCCCTGCCGGTGACCGTGGTCGCCTACGAACAACCCCTGACCCTTGCCCAGTGGACCAAGGCCCTCGACACCTACCACGAGCAGGTCGATGCGGTGGGTTTGTACGTCCTGCGCACCATCACCCGCAGTGCAACCGACCCCACCAAGGTCCCCGAACAGGAGTTGATCGGCATGATCAACCAGACCTACCACCTGCCCACGGTGGGATTTTTCGACAGTGCGGCCGAGTCCGGGGTTCTGTGCGCAGTTTCGGTTTCCATGCGCGAACAGGGCGAGGCGGCCGGACGCATCGCCAAGGATCTGCTGGCCGGAAAACGGCCTGCAGACTTTGCGGTACGACCGACCGATCAGGGACGTATCCAGCTCAATCTGGAGACAGCCGAGCATCTCGGTATCCAGATCCCCTACAGCATCATCAAACGTGCCGAAGTCGTTATTCACTAACCCAATGCGCCCCGGACTGAGCAAAAAAATCCTGTTCCCAACCCTGGTGATCATCACCGCCGGATTGGTGGCGGTCCTGGTAATGGAGCACTGGAATGCCCGCGTCATCGTCCGCCAGGAACTGAGTAAACGCCTCAACCGGGAAGTGGCCCTCTCCGCCAAACTGATCGACAACTGGCTCCAGGCACGACTGATCGACCTCACGGCCTGGTCGCGCCAGGATGTCCTGATCGAGGCGCTCACCGAAGGCGGCTATTACGGTCGCAGCGCACGTCAGGGGGCGCAAGAACTGCTGGACACACTCAAAACCGGCTATCAGCAGTACGAGAGTATTTTCCTTGCCAACCCTCAGGGGCAACTCGTCGCCTTCACCCCGGAAAAAAATCGCACCAACCTCACGATTCATCTGGCGGACCGCCCCTATTTCCAGCAGGCACTTCGCGGCGAGACAGTAATTTCCGACATCCTCGTCAGCCGCTTTTCCGAACAAACAACCTTTACCGTGGCCGCACCGATCATGGCAGGAGGATCGGTGGTCGGGGTGCTGGGCGGCGTTATCGACTTCTCGATGTTCAACGCCATTTTCCTCAAGGATTTTAGGTTGAAGCAGTATGGCTACGCCTTTCTCATCGACGGCAAACGCCAACTCCTCGGCAGCTCGAGCAACAACGCCGAAATTCTCGCCGATCCGGCTTACGCCGATGTGCTGAAACACATTGCAAACACCGACCACGGCCAATTCAGACACACCGAAGAAAATGGTGGCATGCTCACGGTCTTTCAACACCTGCAACGCACCGACTGGACCTTTGTCATCGATCAGGCCATCGATGAAACCCTGGAGCCGCTCGGCCGGATTTTTCACATCAACACCATCGGCGCAGGGATCATCCTGCTGATCCTCTCCGCCATTATCGTGATCCTGTTCCACCAGATCATTGTCCAGCGGCTCCATGAGATGCTTCGGGTGACCCTCACCGTTCGCCAAGGAGATTTTTCCCAGCGGATCCATCGTCCAGGGGGCAGCCCGGATGAGATCACCGAGTTGACCGATTCCTTCAATGCCATGATCGAGCAGCTGGACAAAACCGTGGGGACGCTCAACGAGGAAATTCGGGTGCGCCGGGATACCGAAGCCGCCCTGGCCCATCACCAGGAAAACCTGGAACAGATCATTGCCCAGCGCAGCCTCGAGTTGCAAAGAGAGATCAATGAGCGGCAAAAGGCAGAGGAGCGGCTTGTCAGAGCGGAAAAGCTGGAGATGATCGGTACCTTGGCCGGCGGCGTGGCCCACGACTTGAACAACATCCTCTCCGGTATCGTCAGCTATCCGGACCTGCTGCTGCTGAACCTGCCACCGGACAGTCCGCTCTACCAGCCCCTGCAGACGATCAAGAGCTCCGGCGAGAAGGCGGCAACCATTGTCCAGGACCTGCTCACCCTGGCACGTCGCGGGGTCACGATTCGGGAACCGGTCAAGCTCAACAGCCTGATCGCCGACTACCTGACCAGCCCCGAATTCCACCTGCTCCAGTCCAATCACCCGGGGCTACGAGTCAAGACTGACTTCGCTCCCGATCTGTTGACGATCCAGGGATCGCCGGTGCACCTGGCCAAAACAATCATGAACCTGGTAGCCAACGCGGCCGAATCCATGGAACAGGGTGGGGCATTACGCATCCGCACCGAAAACCGCTATGTGGACAGCTCGCTCAAGCTCTATGAGAAAATCGGTCAGGGGGATTACGTGGTGCTGGAAGTGAAGGATCAGGGGTGCGGCATCAACGAGGAGGATCTGGATAAAATATTTGAGCCCTTCTACACCAGCAAGAGGATGGGAACCAGCGGCACCGGCCTGGGCATGGCGGTGGTTTGGGGCACGGTCAAGGACCATGACGGCTACATCGACTGTGAAAGCACCGTGGGCAGCGGCACCACCTTTACCCTCTACTTTCCAGTCACCGCCCGTAGCCACAGTCGCCAGGTTGAGGAGACGAGTCTCGAGGATTGCCGGGGACAGGGGGAACACATCCTGGTGGTTGACGATATTGCCGAGCAACGGGAAATCGCCGCGAACATTCTCAGCCAGCTCGGCTACACCGTCACCACCGCTCCAGACGGCTCGGAGGCCCTTGCCCTGGTCGGCAAAGAAAAATTCGATTTGATCCTGTTGGATATGATCCTTGGCACGGATACGGACGGGCTGGATATCTACCGCCGGATCATCGAGCTGGTCCCTGACCAGCGGGCCATCATCACCAGTGGTTTTTCCCAAACCGACCGCGTTGCCGAGGCAATTCGCCTGGGCGTGGGTCAGTATATCAAAAAACCGTATATGATCAGCAACCTCGGACTGGCAATCCGAAAAGAGTTGGCCCGCAAGCGAAACCCAACCAGAGCATAAATCGCGGGCATGGCCCGCTTCTCCCGTGAAATCCGGGTTGCAGGAGCGGGCCATGTCCGCGATACGCTTCTTAGCAACACATGTTTTTCATGTATCTTTCCTTTTTACCAAGCTATCAATATTCCGGCCGATGGAGATCGAATTTTTTCATGCGGTAGCCCATCTGCCGCTGGGTCAGCCCCAATTCACGCGCAGCTCGTGACTGGACCCAACCGTTGCGGATCAGGGCCGATTCCACCTGTTCCCGCTCCAGATCCTTCAGCGATTTCCTGCTGGTCGGCGGCGGGTGGGCCACGGTGTTGGTTGCTGGCGGCAGAACCGTCTCCATCGCCGGTGGGATACGACCGGAATCCGGGCTGATCATGTATTCCGGCAGATCCTCCACCCGGAGGACATCGCTGCTGGCAAGGATGACCATTCGCTCGACCAGGTTCTGCAGTTCGCGTACATTGCCCGGCCAGTTGTAGTCGGTGAGGAAATCGAGAAATTCCCGGGACATCCGCAGATTCTTTTCATTGCGCTTGTTGCTTGAGCGCAGGAAATGATCCAGCAGCAGGGGGATGTCGTCGCGCCGATTGCGCAGAGGGGGCAGATTGATCGGCACCACGTTGAGACGATAAAAGAGATCGTTACGAAAGGTACCCAGGGCCACGGCACGCTCAAGACTGACGTTGGTGGCGGCGATGATGCGCACGTCCACGGTCATGGTCCGCGACCCGCCCAAGCGCTCAAACTGCTGTTCCTGGAGGACGCGCAACAGCTTGGCCTGGAGCAGCAGGGGCAACTCCCCGATCTCATCGAGGAAGATCGTCCCCCGATCCGCCTGCTCGAACCGTCCGATTCGGGCGACCACCGCGCCGGTGAAGGCACCCTTTTCATGGCCGAACAACTCGCTCTCGAGCAGATTTTCGGGCAGGGCCGCGCAGTTAACCTTGATAAAGGCCTCGTTTTTTCGCGGGCTGGCATCATGCACTGCTCGGGCGACCAGTTCCTTGCCGGTCCCTGATTCGCCAAGCAGAAGGACCGTGGCACTGGAAGGGGCTACCCGCTCGATCGACCAGTACACCTCCTGCATGGCCTTGGACTGGCCGATGATCTGATGGCGGTGGTAACGACCGTGCAGTTTTTCCTTGAGGCTGAGATTCTCCAGCACGAGTTGTTCGCGGTCCTGGCGAATGGCCCGGTTCAGGCTGAGAAACTGGGCGATGAGGGTGGAGAGGACGGTGAGGAAACGGACATCCTCCTCAAAGGAGATATCTGCGCCGAAGAGCCGATCCACACTGAGCACGCCCACCGGCACACCGGAGAGCAGGACCGGCACGCCGATGAAGGAAATTTTGGTTTTGGAAATTTTAGGACGGGCACCGGTTCGGTTGAGGAACAGGGGTTCACTGTGCACATCGGGCACGACAAAGGGTGAGCCGGAGCTGAAAACCTGTCCGTAGATGCCCTCGTTCAGGCCATATACGCCCCGCTGCTCCTCCTCCACGCTCAACCCGTAGGATGCGCGAATCGTCAGGTGGCGTCCGCTTTCGTCCAGCAGCGCCAGGGTAGCCCGCTCCATGCGCAGGCTGTCATGCAGGACCTTGAGCACCGACGAGAGCGCCGTGTCCAGATGCACGGCCGAGCCGATCAAGTTGACGATTTTATACAGTGCCTGGACCTCAAGTGCCGCCGTGCTGGCCACATCGATACCAGGCTGTGGGAGGGGAGTGTTTGTCTTCATATCCATCCTGATAAACTTGAAAAATCTACATGCGCTCACACGCATCGTTCACAGAAAAGTTCTCTGAGGGCGAACACTGTGTCCGCCGCCGCACTTTTTCATCGATGCATAACTCCCCTATTGCAAAATGCATTCCGGACGATCTCAACCCTATTTTGCGAAAACTTCCCGATGGTTGTGCGGGCTGACGATTGTGGCTACGATTCCATTGCAGCAGGTCGACAAACCACCCCCCAGGCCTCTGGAGCCGATGGCACGGGGACTTTTCGTCCATTTCTCGCTCTCCAAGCAGACCGAGCTGAGCCGGGAGAGTGGCATGCGGATCAGCATCCCCCCTGTTCCCGCCTCCTTTTTCTTCATTTTTGTAAATACCCCCCTCCTCGCCTTACACAAATGAACAGAGACAACCTCTACAAGACATGGTACCTGCAAAAATGTGGCTTTACCAGGGGCCAGGACCGAAAAAAAGCGTAAAGAGCATGACAGCCCTGCGCAAATGCGGTAGATCAGGGCATCCGTTTCCATTTGAACGGAAATTATTCATAAATTGAGGTCGGACGTGTTCGTAGGCAGTGATCGGCAAGGGGCAAAGGAACGCCCCATCGGCGGTAAAAAAATCAGCAAAGAAGCAATCAACGAGTTGCCGCTGGCCAGATGGCAGGGGCCGGTACGGCTGGTGAACAGCGCCGACGAGGTCGAACGGACAGTTGCAGCTTTTGCAGGCGAAACGGTTCTCGGTTTCGACACAGAGACCAGACCTGCCTTTAAAAAGGGGCAGAAGTTCAAACCCAGCCTGCTGCAACTGGCAACCACCGAGGTGGTGTTTTTGTTCCAGCTCCAGATCACCGGGCTGCCCCCGGCTCTCCTCGCGATCCTGGAGAACCCTGCCATTGTCAAGGCCGGGGTTGCCCCGGATTTTGACCTGCAGAGCCTGCAGACCATCGCCCCCTTTTCCCCGGCCGGATTCATTGATCTTGCCCGCCTGGCACGGCGTCGCGGCATCCACAACCAGGGTCTCCGCGGGCTTGCCGCCCTCTCCTGCGGCATCCGCATCTCCAAATCGGCCCAAACCACCAACTGGGCCAAACTCGACCTCACCCCGCAACAGATTCAATACGCCGCAACCGACGCTTGGATCAGCCGGGAGATCTATCTCAAGCTCAAAGAAGCCTCGACAGCTGCAAAAGAGCGCTAAAGCGGATTCGCCTTTCCCGCCCTTCGCCCATAGAATCGGTAAAACCCGAGAAAATTGCTCCCCAGGAACAGCGCCTCCATCAGCACTGCCGTGGGTGTGCCGGCCAGGATATTGTGGATGAGCCACAGACTGGTTGCGCCCATCATGACCAGCCGCAGTTGCCTGTCCTCCCTGCAGAAAGATCCGATCGTGCCAAACACCGCCCCCAGGCAGCTGAGCAGGCTCAACAGCCCCTGATAGGTCGTCACCGCCACCACCAGGGATGCGGCTACAAAGAGCAGCATCACTGCCTTTGAGGTGGTGAAATAACTGGCGACCATGCGGACGGCGGCCAGCAGCGCCAGTCCCATGGCGGTCCACAGGCCGAGCAGGCAGAAATGGATGGCAATCAGCAGGCAGGAACAGCAGAGGCAGGCAATGATCCGCCGACGGTGCTTGAACTGAAAGGAAAGCAGATCAAAGCCGATGGCAACGGCAACGAGAATCTGCGAGAGGACAAAGGAGGACATGGAGCGCCAACCACCATGAACCGGGTAGTCAGCGCAGGACCGCGCCGGCTCCGTAGGCGGCGGCCCCGAGGAGGGCGGTTTCCGGATTGAGAATGATGTGCACCGGAACATCCGCCAGCCGATCGGCATAGGTCCCGCGGCAAAAGATCGACATGAACCGGTCCGGCTCGATGCTGCCATGGAGGCGTGCGGCGAGTCCACCGCCCAGAAACAGGCCGCCGAAGGCCAGGGTCTTCAACACCAGGTTGGCCGCCTCATCGGCGAGGATGTCGAGAAAAAGTTGCAGCGTCTGCCGGGCGACCTCGCAATGCTTCCCCACATCATCCGATTGCATGGCCGCGCCGAGAATGACCGGCGTGGCGTCTGTGGCCTGCGCCAGCTGGCTCTCCAACCACGCGGGAGTCGGAAAACGGTTTGCCATGAAGGCGAAGAGGCTGGGAATGGCCAGGCCCGAGCAGACCTGCTCCACGGAGACATGATCCTGCCTGGCCCGCATGAAGGCCAGCAGATCGGCCTGGAGTTCATTTCTGGGAGCAAAGCTGGCATGGCCACCCTCGGAGGCACAGGGCAAGAACGATCCGCCGACCGGCACGAGAAACCCCTCGCCCAAACCACTGCCCGGGGCGAGAACCGCCTGCACCGCCCCCTGCACTGCCCGCCCCCGATTCAGGGGTTGCAGTGCTGATGGTGGCAGGTGAATCGCTCCCGCAGCCGTGGCCACCAGATCATTGATCAGGTGCACCTCGTTCAGTCCGAACTGGTCGCAGAGGTTCCGTGCATCGATGGACCAGTTGAGGTTGGTCATATGCACCTGGTTGGCCACCACCGGACCGGCAACGCCCAGGCAGGCGGTCTCGGGCTTGGCATCCACCTGCCGCAGAAACACTTCCAGCAGCGAGTCGAAATCGGGATACCCCGCGTTGCGGAAGCTCTGTTGGAGAACGGGGGAGCCCGGCCAACCGGCATACAGTGCCAGCACCGTCTTGGTGGCGCCGATATCTCCGGCAAGCAGCATTCCAGGTTGCACCATCTCCATCATCCTTCTTTGATCAGGCGAATGTCACAGGCTTCGGAACGATTGTTGTTGGCCGGATTTTCCACTACCCGAAACTCGAAGATCCGATGGGGTTCCTGGAAAAAATGGTCGGACCCCAGGGTGGATTTGGAGAGATGAAAGAAAACGGTTTCAGACTCCAGGGCATGGTCCGTCAACCGATAGTAGCGAAAAAAACCGAATCCGCGCTCTAGGTTGAAGTTGGCAACCGTGCCCCGCTGCCACTGATCGCCGTTCTCGCCATTGCTGCCGACAATGGGAAGCAGACCGGGGATAAGGAAACCGGAGATATAGGAATCGGCCACCTCCCGCAACTCCTTGTTGACGTTATGGAAACCGATAACTTCAACCCGACAGCCCATATTCTGCAGGGCAATGACCAGACGAAGGAAATCGCCGTCGCCGGTCACCAGCATGATTTTGTCAAGGTTGCGGGCCTGCAGCAGGGCGTCGATGGCCAAATCCATATCGGCATTGGCCTTGGTGGTGATATTGCCGTCCTCGTCCCTAAAACGGCGGACATATTTCTTGATGATCTTGAACCCGCATTGACGCAGGATGTTGTGATAGGAGTAGACCTTCTGCCGGTACTCGCTGTCCCGCTGGGTCCGTTCGTGATCCTCGGCCAGATAACAGTTGGCCCGCAGCATCACTGAGTTATGATTATTGGCCAGATCGACAAGCACATCGTAGCGCATGCCGTAGCCACCACTCATTTTGATATTTTCCGCATCAACGTAAATGGCTGTCTTGAGCATGAAAATTTATTATGTTTTTTGTTTTGAGCTCAGCAAAAGTGTCCAATGAACGAGCAAAATAAAACTGATTGCCATTACACCTCAGCCCAAGGATCTGATTTTGAGATCCCTCACATTCGTTCGGGATGACATCGATCTCGCGGGCCGTTCCGAGGAGAGACACACCATCTGGATGTCATCTCGACCAAAGGGAGAGATCTCATCTCCTCAAATCGAGCTTCGGTGGTAATCACATAAAAAAAGAAGGCGGGCAAGGCCGATTCCACAGCTCTCTGCGAAATCGGCCCATATGGATAACGAGGGTAAGCGCAAGAACCTCGTTTACTCCCACTCGATGGTCGACGGCGGCTTGGAGGAGATATCGTAGACTACCCGGTTCACGCCTCGCACCTCGTTGATGATCCGGTTGGAGATCTTGCCTAGGATATCATAGGGCAGATGCGACCAGTCGGCGGTCATCGCATCCCGGCTGTCCACGCAGCGCAGGGCAATGACGTGCTCATAGGTGCGGCCATCGCCCATGACGCCCACGGTCTGAATCGGCAGCAGGACGGCAAAGGACTGCCACACCTTGCGATACCAGCCGCTGTCCTTCATCTCCTCCAGCACGATGACATCGGCCTGACGGAGGATATTGAGACGTTCGGCGGTGATCTGCCCCATGATGCGGATACCGAGGCCCGGCCCCGGGAAGGGCTGGCGGTAGATCGCCTCCTCGGGCAGACCGAGTTCGAGGCCGAGCTCACGCACCTCGTCCTTGAACAGCTCGCGCAGGGGCTCGATCAACTCCAACTGCATCCGTTCGGGCAGGCCGCCGACATTGTGATGCGACTTGATCGGCGCCTTGCCGCGAAAAACGACCGACTCGATCACATCCGGATACAGGGTTCCCTGGGCCAGGTAGCGTACCTCGCCCAATTTTTTGGCCTCGGCCTCGAAGATCTCGATAAAACCGTATCCGATGCGTTTGCGTTTTTCCTCAGGATCCGCGATGCCATCGAGCTGGCTGAGGAAAAAGTCGCTGGCATTGACGTCGATGACGTTGAGATCGGTCTTCTCGCGGAAGAAGCGGAGGATGCTCTCCGACTCGCCGGTGCGCATCAGGCCGTTGTTGACGTAGATGCAGGTCAACTGGTTGCCGATGGCCCGATGAACCATGGCCGCGACCACCGAGGAATCGACCCCGCCGGAGAGGGCGCAGATCACCTTGTCGTCCCCGACCTTGGCCCGGATATCGGCCACGGTGGCATCGATGAACGAGTGCATGGTCCAGTCGGGTTTGCAGCCGCAGAGACCGAAGATGAAGTTGCGCAGGATATCGGTGCCGATCAGTGTGTGGGCGACCTCGGGATGGAACTGCACCCCGACAAAGGGCTTCTCTCCATGACGGATCGCCGCATAGGGGGAATGGCCGCTGGTGGCGGTGACCACGAATCCCGGAGCCAGCTCCTCGATGCGATCTCCATGGCTCATCCACACCTGATAGTGGGACGGCGCCACCTCCACCCCGGCAAAAATACCGCCGGTGTACTCAACCTTGAGCTGGGCCTTGCCGAATTCCCGTTTCTCCGCCTTCTCGACCCGGCCGCCCTGCTGCACGGTCATCAACTGCGCCCCGTAACAGATGCCAAGCACCGGAACGCCGAGCTCGTACACGCCCGGATCACTGATCGGCGCATCCTCGTCGTAAACGCTGGCCGGCCCGCCGGAAAGAATGATCCCGGTGGGCTGCATGGCCTTGAGCCGCGCGAGTTCCAGGGTGTAGGGATGGATCTCGCTGTACACCTTCTGTTCGCGTATACGGCGGGCAATCAGCTGGGTCGTCTGCGAACCGAAGTCAAGAATGATGATTTTCTGCGTATGGGTGGACATGGCTACCTATGCAATAAGGGTTAACAAAGAAGATTACAGACCTTCGGTCCGATAGTTTGGCGCTTCCTTGGTAATGATGACGTCATGCACGTGGGATTCGCGCAGACCGGCAGTGGAAATCTGCACGAAACGGGCCTTCTCGTGCAGTTCCTCGATGGTGGCCGCGCCCACATAGCCCATGCCGGATCGCAGACCGCCAAGCAGCTGGTAGATCATCTCCGAAATCGGTCCGCGATAGGGTACCTTGCCCTCGATCCCCTCGGGCACCAGCTTGCTGCTCTGGCTGTCCTGGAAATAGCGATCGCCGGAGCCTTCACGCATGGCGCCGATGGAACCCATGCCACGATACCCCTTGTACTTGCGGCCCTGATAGAGAAAGGTCTCGCCCGGGGTTTCATCGGTTCCGGCGAAAAGCGAACCGATCATGACCGCGTCGGCGCCGATACCAAGGGCCTTGCAGACATCGCCGGAGAACTTGATGCCGCCGTCGGCAATGACCGGAATGCCGTGCTTGGCGGCGGCCTCCACGCATCCTTTCAGGGCGGTCAACTGGGGTACGCCCACACCGGCGACGATACGGGTGGTGCAGATCGAACCGGGGCCGACACCGACCTTGACCGCGCTTGCCCCCGACTTGATCAGGGCTTCGGTGGCCTCGGCAGTGGCGATGTTGCCCGCGATGACCGAAAGTTCCGGGAAGGAGGATTTCAACTCCTGAAGGGCCCGGAGAATCCCCGCGGAATGGCCATGGGCCGAATCAAGGACAACCACGTCGACCTTGGCCTTGATCAGGGCCTCGGCGCGCGGCATGAGGTCCGCGCCTACGCCCAGGGCGGCTCCGGCGAGCAGGCGACCGAAACTGTCCTTGGCTGCGTAGGGGTACTGCTTGATTTTCTCGATATCCTTGATGGTGATCAGCCCCTTCAGCTTGCCGGTCTTGTCGTCGACGATCAACAGCTTCTCGATGCGATGCTCATGGAGCAGGGCCTTGCAGTGCGGCAGGTCGATCCCCACCGGTGCGGTAACCAGATTTTTCGAGGTCATGACGTCGTTGACCCGCAACCCATCGTCGGAGACGAAGCGCAGGTCACGGTTGGTGACGATGCCCACGAGCTTGTCGTCCTCGATGACCGGCAGCCCGGAGATCCGATAGGTGCGCATGATCTGCTGCACCTCGGCCACGCTCTGGTACGGGGAGACCGTGATCGGGTCGGCAATCATGCCGGACTCGGACTTTTTCACCCGCTCGACTTCCTTGGCCTGCTGGTCGATGGACATGTTTTTGTGGATGATACCGATTCCGCCTTCGCGAGCCATGGCGATAGCGGTTTTGTGTTCGGTGACCGTATCCATTGCCGCACTGAGCAACGGGGATTGCAGGGATATATTCTGGGTCAACCGAGTTTTCAGGGACACTTCGGAGGGCAACACCTCCGAGGCCCCCGGAACCAGGAGGACATCGTCAAAAGTCAGGGCCATGGGGATTGTTTGTTGCTGCATGTGATCTCCTCTTCTGCTGGAGTAAAAAAACGGGAAAATTTCTCCCGGTAAAGCGTCTACCGTGCGGAGCGCCCCTGCCTGCAACGAGGCGGGGCAACTGTCAAAATATACCTAAAACAAAACAGGCCGCGGTCAGGCCGGCCTGTCGAATCTAAGCCGGGCCAAAACCCAGCCTGTCGTCAATGAGGGATCCTGGGGTTGGGGGTTGAAACAGAAGAATAGTTATTCTCTATCATGTTGCCACCTAAAAAGAAATACAGGAGTAAGAAAAAACCGGTAGCCAACACGCTCCGATCCTGCTTTATTAAAGGGTTGCCCTCCTCCGGCGATCTTCACGGGGTGGGAGTGAGCATACATGGCCACATTCACCACATCCTGGCCTGACATCTTCCAACCAGAGATCCAGTTCCATGTCCAAGATACTTTCCATCAACCCGCAAAACCCGCAGCCACGCCTGATTGCCCAGGCAGCCGAGATTCTTCGACACGGCGGCGTCATCTGCTACCCGACCGACACCATGTACGGCATCGGATGCGACATCTTCAACCAGAAGGCGGTGAAACGCGTCTACCAAATCAAGCGCCGCCCCAAGGACAAGCCCTTCAGCTTCATGTGCGATTCACTGACCGACATCAGTCAGTACGGCCATGTCGGCAACACCGCCTACCGCATGATGCGCAAGAACCTGCCCGGCCCCTACACCTTTGTGCTCTCCGGAACCAAGCTGGTCCCGAAAATTATGCTGACCAGGCAAAAAACCGTGGGCATCCGCGTTCCCGACTGCCGTGTCTGCCTGGCGATCATCGAAGAGCTCGGCAACCCGATCCTCAACACAAGCGCCCAGCCCGAGGATGACGAACTGCTTTCTGTTCGCACCGCCGATGATGTGGACCGCCTTTTTGGCAAACAGGTCGACCTGATCATCGACAGCGGCGAGATTATTCCCGAGCCATCGTCGGTGATTTCACTGCTCGACGAACAACCCGAGATTCTTCGTTACGGCAAGGGCAACGTCGAGGCCTTTCTCTAAGACTGGACCTCGCTTTTTTTCTGCCGCAATTCAATAAAGATGGCTTCGTTAAAAGTCAAAAGCCTGAATGTCACGCATCGTGAATTCAGCAACTTGCGAAGCTCGAAACGTCGTTCTCGGACCTTTTTACGAGAACGACAATAAAAATTGATGCCCCATTCCACCTCCGCCCACGAATCTGATTTCGAGATCCCTCACATTCGTTCGAGATGACATCGATCTCGCGGGTCGTTTCGAGCAATGACACGCACCAGGATGTCATCTCGTCAAGCTGAGCTTCGGTGGTCATCTAGAATAAAAAAAGACCGAACCCCACAAATTGGGGCCGGTCTTGGTGCCTGGAGAGAAAGCCCTATTAATCGATTTCGTCGATCAGCACTTCCTTGAGCGATTTGCTCATGGTGAAATGCAGGGTTTTGCGGGCGGGAATATTCATCATCTTGCCGGTTTTGGGGTTCTTGGTCGTACGCGGTTTGCGTGTGCGCACGGAAAAACTCCCGAATCCACGGATTTCCACCCTTCTTTCCTCAGCAAGCGCCTGCGATATCTCTTCAAGAATGATTTCAACAGCTTGTGCTATATCTTGCTTGTAATAGTCACCAAGCTGCTCAGAAACTTGATTGACCAATTCACGCTTAAGCATGATTACCTTTCCTTTTTAACCTACCGCATCGGCAAAAGAATTCCGTTACCGCACACGGGCAATAGAAAGGGCGTTTCATCAGCGCTGGCAACCCCGGCTGATGAAACACCCGTGACGTTTCAATAAGGGTGAAAACGTTTACTTACTTATTCAGATCCTCACCAGCAGCGGCTTTCAGTAGATCTCCAATGGTGGAGGGACCTTCGCTCTGGGTGGACTGAAGGTACTCTTCAGGAATGGCACCGTTGTTGTCTTCCTTTTCCTGAAGGGCCTTGACGGACAATCCGATCTTGCGATCATCCGCAGAGACGTTGATCACCATGGCTTTCAAGGTGTCGTTGACGTTGAACATGCCAACCGGGGTTTTGACCTTGTCCTTGGAGATCTCGGAGACGTGAACCAGACCTTCGATACCCTCTTCCAACTGAACAAAGACTCCGAAGTCGGTGACGTTGGTAATGGTCCCCTCAACGGTGGAACCGATCGGGTAGTTGCTGGCAGCGGCCTGCCAGGGATCGGGCTCAAGCTGTTTCACACCCAGGGAGAAGCGCTCGTTCTCTTTGTCGATCTTGAGCACAACCGCCTGAATGGTCTCGCCCTTGGCATACTTCTCGGAGGGATGCTTGATCCGCTCGGTCCAGGAGAGATCGGAAACATGAATCAGGCCATCGATGCCCTCTTCGATACCGATGAAGATACCAAAGTCGGTGATGTTCTTGATCTTGCCCTCGATAACCGAACCAACCGGGTAGCTTTCCTCGACCAGATCCCAGGGATTGGGCTGGAGCTGTTTCATACCCAGGGAGATACGTTTGGTCTCGGCCTCGACCTTGAGCACCTGAACCTCGATCTCCTCGCCCACGCCAACGATTTTGGAGGGATGACGCGGTTTTTTCGACCAGCTCATCTCGGAGATGTGGACCAGACCCTCGACGCCCTCTTCCAGCTCAACAAACACACCGTAATCGGTGATGGAAACGACCTTGCCGGTTACGCGTGAACCCGGTGCGTACTGCTCCGGCACCCGCTCCCAAGGATCGGATTTGAGCTGCTTGACGCCCAGGGAAACACGGTCGGAATTCTTGTCGTACTTGAGGATCTTGACCTCGATCTCCTCGCCCACGCTGTAGAGCTTGGACGGATGGGAGACACGGCCCCAGGAAAGATCGGTGATATGACAGAGGCCGTCCATGCCGCCCAGGTCGATGAACAGACCATAATCGGTGATATTGGTGATCGCACCGCGAATGATCTGGCCCTCTTCCAGGGAAGTCCGCATCTGCTCGCGCAGAGCGCTGCGCTGGCTCTCGAGGATGGCGCGACGGGAGATGACCACGTTGTTGCGTTTGCGGTTGAACTTGAGAATCTTGAACTCAAAGGTCTCGCCGATGAGGCCATCCAGATCCTTGACCGGGCGCAAATCGATCTGCGAGTACGGCAGGAAGGCAGGAACACCGATATCAACGGACATACCGCCCTTGACCCGGTTCTCGATGCGGCCCTCAATTGTCCCGTCTTCTTCCTGAATTTTGGCAATCTGCTCCCAAACCTTGATCGCAATGGCTTTTTCACGGGACAGCAGCAATCCGCCTTCATCTTTCCGTTTCTCGATGAAAACTTCAAATTGATCGCCGATTTTAATTTCCCGTTCCGGATCTTCGTGGCGAAATTCAGCAAGCGAGATGTAGCTCTCTGCCTTGTCGCCAACGTCGATCAGTACAGCATCATTGCTCAGCCCGACAACTGTTCCGATGGCAACTTCACCGACATTGATAACGGTGTTGTTGTTCTCCTGTTCAAACAGTTCAGCAAAGCTCAGATCTTCAAAGCTGGTGTCATCTGCCGCAAAAGCGGGTTGAGTTCCGTTTTTTGTCATGGAATGTTCCTGTGGTGACCGGTAGTGGTCTTTGATAAGTGGTTGATACGCCGAAAAAGGGGAGATCCTCTCCGTTCAAATGAGTAAGAAAAGTTTATTTACCAAAGATTTTATCGAAAAACAACTGTTTCCTCTTGAAAAAAGGTATTTCTTCGCATTTCGAGCCTACAGCCCCGGGCTGCGAAGAACAGGCAGAAACAAACGGCAACGGCAGTTCCAAGAAAATCAGCGTCTTCCGTAGGCTTCCAACTCTTCGAGAAAGGCGCCGAACAACTCCTCATAGGCCGGGATCGCCTTGCGAAGAATAACGTCAAGACGAGGCAGATCGCCGGTATTCACCGTAAGATTGGCGCTATAGGCAAGGGCCTCGAGATCATAGAGGGTGTGCAGGGCGCTCCCGAGAAGGATGTAGAACATGTACCGCCGCCGATCCATGGACAGCAGGCGCACATGGGCGTGAAAGGCCGACTGGGCTACCCCCCCCTCCATATCGACGTGAAAGACGATGCAGGAAAAGTTGACAAACCGCATCCGCTCCAGGGCGTCGGCCGCGGTTTCACTGACAAAGACCTGGTAGCCGACAGACTCCAAGGCCTCGACCACCCCCTGTCGCTGTTCATTGTCGCCATGGAGCACCAAGGCCATGGGCACATCCTCGACCTTTTCCTCCCCCTGATAGAGCCCGGTGTTGAGCCAGTCAAGGCTCGGTGGCGGTGGCGGCGCGACACGACAGGACACGGCCTGCGGCGGCAGACCGGATTTGTCCAGACTGATGGTCTCCCGACAGAGCGGGCACTTGAGAATGAGCAGCTTCCCCGGGGCGAGCTGGGACAGAGCCTGTTCCAATCGCGAACGCTGCTCCTCGGAAAAGCGAAGAGGCTGCTGGCAAAACGGACATTGGGTCAACATGACGACTCCTTCAAAAAAAATCTACCGATGGACAACACCATGACGGGTGCAACTGCACGAGGAACGCAAACGGTTCATCAACGACGATAGGGATCCTCCTCTTCCTCCTGTTCCATGGCAAGGTTGTCAATGGTTGAGGTGCGCTCGCCCCGTGCGGACTTGACCGTATCCATGCCACGCTTGATCTCGCTGCGGTGGGAGGCAAAGAGCATGGCGGACTCCTCGGTGATCAAGCCGGTCTCGAAGAGTTCAAGCAGGTGCTGATCAAAGGTCCGCATATCACGGGTCGAGCCCTCCTTGACAACGTTGTAGAAGGTCTTGTCTTCGCTTTCACCGTTGATGATCAGATCACGCACCCGCAGACTGGTGCAGAGAATTTCCAGCGCCGCCACCCGGCCGCCTCCGACCCGGGGCAGGAGGCGCTGACTGACCACCCAGCGGATGGTATCGGCCAGACGGTTGCGCACCTGCGGCTGTTCATCCTGTTCGAACATGCCGAGGACACGATTGATCGTCTGCCCGGTATCGATGGTATGGAGGGTGGAAAAAACCAAGTGGCCGGTTTCGGCTGCGGTCAGGGCTATCTCCAGGGTCTCCCGGTCGCGGATCTCACCCACGAGGATAACCTTGGGTGCCTGGCGCAGCGCAGCACGCAGACCTGTGGCAAAGGAATCGAAATCGTCCCCCATTTCCCGCTGATTGAAGGTCGCCTTTTTATGCGGATGAACATACTCGATCGGATCCTCGAGGGTAACGATATGCACCGCCCGCTCCTCGTTGATCCGATTGAGGATCGCGGCCATGGAGGTGGTCTTGCCTGTTCCGGTGGCACCGGTGAACAGGATCAGGCCATTGACCTCCTGCGCCATCTTGGTAAAGGCATCGGGGAAATTGAACCCCTTGATCGATGGAATTTTCGTTTCCAGTTTTCGCAGGACGGTGGAATAATAGCCCTTCTGGGAAAAGATATTGACCCTGAAGCGCACCTTGTCGTCCAACGTGTAGGAAAGATCGCAACTCCCCCGGGTCACCAGGTCGCGCAAGAGCCTCCGGTTGCCACCGATCAGATTCAGGGCAAAGACCTCGGTTTGAAAGGGGGTGAGCTCGGTCACCGGCGGCTCCACATCCACCGGCACGAGCACGCCGTCGCTTTCCACCTGCAGGGTCTTGCCCACGGTGATGTTGAGATCCGAAACCCGGGCATGCCTGTTGAGCATGGCGGTGATCCAATAGTTAATCTCCTGTTGTTTCATGGCGTCTACCAGTATAGTATTGGCGAAAATCCGTGCGCGTCCTCACTGGCGACAGCCCCCCTGTTCACGACCGGTCGCGTACCATTCGGGGTAGGGCTGCACAGAGGTGCACGTCCGTCAGGGGGTCTTGGACAACGCAGGATTTCACGCATCTCGAGGGACTGCAAGATCATCGGGATTGACAAACTCGTTACTATAGGTTCTATCGCTTAGGCGATAAAAGACAAAGAAAAAAATCACATACGTTCATAGAGGTGAGGAGATGGCGAATCCATTGCGGAGCGCGGCGACAACAGAAGGAAGAAGAATGGCGGGGGCACGTGCCCTCTGGCGCGCAAACGGCATGCGGGAGGAGCAGATCGGCAAACCGGTGATCGCGGTGGTCAACTCCTTTACCCAGTTCGTGCCCGGTCACGTCCACCTGCACGAGATCGGCCAGCGGGTCAAAGCGAAAATCGAAAGCCTGGGCTGCTTTGCCGCCGAGTTCAACACCATCGCCATCGACGACGGCATTGCCATGGGCCATGACGGCATGCTCTACTCCCTGCCCTCGCGCGACCTGATCGCCGACTCGGTGGAGTACATGTGCAACGCCCACAAGGCCGATGCCATGGTCTGCATCTCCAACTGCGACAAGATCACCCCCGGCATGCTGATGGCGGCAATGCGGCTCAACATTCCCGCGATCTTCGTCTCCGGCGGCCCCATGGAGGCCGGTCGGGCCGGCAACAAGGCCCTGGATCTGATCGATGCGATGATCATGGCCGGCGACACGAGCGTCAGCGATGAAGAGGTGGCCGAGGTCGAACGCTCGGCCTGCCCCACCTG
This sequence comes from uncultured Desulfobulbus sp., assembly GCF_963665445.1. GTDB lineage: Bacteria > Desulfobacterota > Desulfobulbia > Desulfobulbales > Desulfobulbaceae > Desulfobulbus. The sequence goes on from NZ_OY762276.1 coordinate 3,738,397, forward strand.
CGGCTCCTGCTCGGGCATGTTCACCGCCAACTCGATGAACTGCCTCAACGAGGCCATCGGCCTGGCCCTGCCCGGCAACGGCACGGTGGTCGCCACCCACGCCGCCCGTCTGGGGTTGTTCGACCGGGCCGCCGAACGGATCGTGGCCATGTGCGAGGCCTGGTACGGCAGGGGAGACGCCTCCGTGCTGCCACGCTCCATCGCCACCAAGGCCGCCTTCAACAATGCGATGGCGCTGGATATCGCCATGGGCGGCTCGACCAACACCGTGCTCCACATTCTCGCCGTGGCCCATGAGGCCGGAGTCGATTTCACCATGGAGGATATCGACGCCCTCTCGCGCCGCGTACCCAACCTGTGCAAGGTCGCCCCCAGCTCTTCCTACCATGTCGAGGACGTCAACCGTGCCGGCGGCATTCTCGCCATCCTCGGCGAACTGGACCGCGCCGGCCTGATCGACACCAGCGTTTCCCGCGCCGACGGCCTGAGCTTGGCCGAGGCACTCGCCGCCTACGATATCATGCGTCCAACCGCCGGCGACTCGGCCAGGCAACTGTACAAGAGCGCCCCTGCCGGGGTCCGCAACCTGGAGATGGGCTCGCAGAACACCCTCTATCCTGAACTCGACACCGATCGCACAACCGGCTGCATCCGCGATCTGGAGCACGCCTACTCCAAGGACGGCGGCCTGGCCGTACTCTACGGCAACATTGCCGAGAAGGGCTGCATCGTCAAGACCGCGGGCGTCGACGCCTCCATCCTCCACTTCACCGGCAAGGCCAAGGTGTACCATTCCCAGGAGGAGGCCTGCGATGCCATTCTCGACGGCTCGATCGAAGCCGGCGATGTGGTCTTCATTCTCTACGAAGGGCCCAAGGGGGGACCGGGCATGCAGGAGATGCTCTACCCGACCTCCTATCTGAAATCCCGCCATCTTGGCGCCGAATGCGCCCTGGTGACCGACGGCCGCTTCTCCGGCGGCACCTCGGGCCTGTCCATCGGCCACGTGTCTCCCGAGGCGGCCAGCGGCGGTGCCATTGCCCTGGTGCGAGAGGGCGACAACGTCGACATCAATATTCCCGAGCGATCCATCTCGCTGATGATCAGCAACGAGGAGATGACGGCCCGACGGGTCGAGGAAGCCGCCCGCGGCGCGGAGGCCTTCACCCCGAACCGGGATCGCCATGTTTCCAAGGCCCTGCAGATCTATGCCCGCTTCGCCGCCTCAGCCGATCAGGGCGCGGTACGGATCCTCGACTGACGACTTGACCGAGCAGGCGGCTCGCGCGGCCTGGACAAAAACGAACGCCCGCTTCCCCAAACTGGGAAAGCGGGCGTTGCCGTCTGCGGCGGGAGTTTCTCAGATCTTGGTCACCTTCTCGGCAGCCGGCCCTTTGGCGCCGCTGACCACCTCGAACTGCACCCGCTCTCCCTCTTTCAGAGATTTAAACCCCTGGCCCTGAATCGCGGAATAGTGGACAAAGACATCTTTGCCACCATCCTGCTGAATGAAGCCAAATCCCTTGGAATCGTTAAACCATTTTACTGTTCCCTCTGCCATTGCCATTCCTCCTTGTGTTTCACTACCAAACAAAGCTGGCCTGTAATCGGCCTTTTTTAAATGGGGTTTTCGCTGTGCTGCCCCTTGTTCCACTCCCCATTTGCATGAAAGACCAGAAGGAGACCATGTGCTCAAACCCAAAAAAACGACAAATCATTCTCGCTCTTCTCCCGGAAAGTAGTGATCAAACGGGAATCCGCTAGATTGGCCGGACCAATCCGCCACCAGCCGACGACAGCATCGCAGCCAATCGGCTTGCCTCGAAATGGGGGCTCGGTGAGATAAAGGTGAGGGCGAAGAGCCCGATAGGCGAAGAAGAACGGAACATACGGAGATCACTCCCTGATGGGCGCCGAATTCTCCCGGAATAGGCTCCCAGAGAATGTGCGCGCATCACCGGCAACCGTCACACGACGACCGGAGAGCAAAAGATGGGCTGGAACAACAAGGAGTGAAGAAATCGAAGAACGCTGAGCAGAAGGCAAACGACCACCGCCCGGATGGGCCTGTGTAAAAAAAGTTATGCGGTCGTTGCGCCCCTTCATTCAGCGAAGACACCCTCGAGGCAATGAAAACGGCGGGCGCAGTAAGGACGTTCGAACAGGGAAAGGTGCGGAAGGAAACTGTTGTGCAGATGTACCACAGACACTCGAACTGTTTGCCGATTTCAGGGAACAAAAAAGGGGATGACGCATACTTGCGAACCTTCCCCTTCATACAGCAAAGCAACACGAAACGCTAGAAAATTTTTACACTTTTTCTCTTTTTTGCAGCTCTTCACCTGACAGTATTTCTCGTTCTCGATTCAGGCCTTTTCCTTGAGCAGCGGATGCCCCATGGACTCCCGCTGCTCCACATAGCGTTGCGCCACCTGGCGGGCGATGTTACGGATTCGGCCGATATAGCGGGTCCGCTCGGCCACGGAAATCGCCTTGCGGGCATCAAGGAGGTTAAAGGTGTGCGAGCACTTGAGGCAATAGTCGTAACCGGGCAGGATCAATCCCTTTTCTACCAGTTTCAGGGCCTCTCGCTCGTAGTTGTCAAAGGCCACGGTGAGATCGCCGACATTGGCCTCTTCGAAGTTGAAGGCGGAGAACTCCTTTTCGGCCTGATGGAAGATCTCGCCGTAGGTCACGTGCTCGTTCCAGGCGATGTCATAGACCGAATCCACCTTCTGCAGGTACATGGCGATGCGCTCCAGGCCGTAGGTGATCTCCACCGTAATCGGCTTGAGATCCACCGAGCCCGCCTGCTGGAAGTAGGTGAACTGGGTGATCTCCATGCCGTCGAGCCAGACCTCCCAACCCAGACCCCAGGCACCGAGGGTGGGGGATTCCCAGTCGTCCTCGACAAAACGGATGTCGTGTTCGAGCAGGTTGAGGCCAAAACGTTCCAGGCTCTCGAGATACATGGCCTGCACGTCCTTGGGCGAGGGCTTGATCACCACCTGATACTGGTAGTAGTGCTGCAGACGGTTGGGATTTTCGCCATAACGGCCATCGGTGGGACGACGCGAGGGCTGGACATAGGCCGCCTTCCACGGCTCGGGGCCCAGGGCGCGCAACAGGGTAGCGGGATGGAAGGTGCCGGCACCGACTTCCATGTCATAGGGCTGCATGACAACACAACCGTTGGAGGCCCAATAGCTGTTCAAGGTGGCAATGATGTCCTGAAAATACATGGCGTAATCTATATTGTGGTATTGATTGTTAAAGGATCATGGCTACAATTATGCGGCAATCTACCATAGGCTCACGCCATGGTAAACGAATTTGTCCCTCCAGGGCGCACATGGTGAGCTGCCCCGCCGACTCGGGCCCGCGCAACCACCAGCCGCCGCCGTGAACCCATAAGCAGCTGTTGTTTGCGCAACTCCTGTTCAGCAGAAAAGTGAAGCTTCATGGAACCGCAATACCTTCGCATCCGCGGCGCGCGCATGCACAACCTGAAAAACATCTCGGTTGACCTGCCGCGCAACAAACTGATCGTCTTCACCGGCCTGTCCGGGTCCGGCAAATCGACCCTGGCCTTTGACACCCTCTATGCCGAGGGCCAGCGGCGCTACGTGGAATCGCTCTCCACCTATGCCCGCCAGTTCCTCGGTCAGATGGACAAGCCCGATGTGGATCTGCTGGAGGGGTTGTCGCCCGCGGTCTCCATCGAACAGAAGACCACCAGCCGCAATCCCCGCTCCACCGTGGGCACGGTCACCGAGATCTACGACCATCTCCGCCTGCTCTTTGCCCGCGCCGGCCAGCCCCACTGCCCGCAATGCGGCCAGCCGATCCGTTCGCAGTCGATCCACGACATGATCGAGTCGCTGTTGAACCGCCAGGAGGGAGAAAAGGTGATCCTGCTTGCCCCGCTGGTGACGCGGAAGAAGGGACAGCACGAACAGGTCTTTGCCCGCCTGCGCAAGGAGGGATTCGTCCGCGTGCGGATCGACGGTGAGGTTCGCCAATTAAGCGAAGAGATCGTGCTGGAAAAAAACAAGCACCACTCCATCGAGGCGGTGATCGACCGCTTGGTGGTCAAACCCTCCATCCGGAGGCGGCTGGACGAGTCGGTGTCCACGGCGGTGACTCTGGGCGGCGGCACCATGCTGGCCCACTTTCCCGATTCCGGCGAAGAACTGCTATTCAGTGAGTCGGCGGCCTGCCACCAGTGCTCCATCTCGGTGCCGGAACTCTCCACCCAGCTGTTTTCCTTCAATAATCCCCAGGGCGCCTGCCCGGTCTGCAGCGGCCTGGGCATCAACCAGTTCATCGACGAGCACCTGATCGTGCCCGATGACTCGCTCTCACTTTTGGAAGGGGCTATCGTGCCTTGGACCCGGCGCCGGCTCTCCACCCAGGCCGACAACTGGATCGAGGCCTTTGCCCGCCACTTTCGCTTCGACCCGGCCACCCCCTTTGCCGACCTGCCCACCAAGGTCAAGAAGGGGTTGCTCCACGGCACGGGCAAGGAAATGCTGGAGTTCGTCCACACCCGCGGCAAGCGCAGCCTGGTGTCGCAACTGCCCTTTGAGGGCATCGTGCCCCGGCTCAACCGCCTCTTTCGCGAAACCAGCTCATCCCGGCTGCGCGAGGAGATCGAGGGCTTTATGACCGAGCAGGGCTGCCCCGCCTGCCAGGGCGCGCGCCTCAAGCCCGAGGCGCTGGCGGTCAAGGTCGGCCCCTGGTCGATCATCGATCTCTGCCGCATGGCCATCGAACAGCTGATCAAGGAGCTGGACAGCCTCGCCTTTGAGCAGCGCCAGGGAATCATCGCCACACCGATTCTCAAGGAGATCCGTGAGCGGCTCTTCTTTCTCCAGGGGGTCGGGCTGGGGTACCTGTCGCTGGATCGCCGTGCGGGAACGCTCTCCGGCGGCGAGGCCCAGCGCATCCGCCTGGCCTCGCAGATCGGCTCCGGCCTGGCAGGGGTGCTCTACATCCTTGACGAGCCCAGCATCGGCCTCCACCAGCGCGACAACAACAAGCTGATCAAGACTTTGATCAACCTGCGCGATCTGGGCAACACCGTCATCGTGGTCGAACACGACTCGGACACCATTGCCAGCGCCGACCATGTGCTCGACATCGGCCCGGGCGCGGGCGTGCACGGCGGCAACATCCTCTACTCCGGTCCGGTGCCAGGCCTGCTCGACTGCGAGGACTCGCAGACCGGCGGCTACCTCTCCGGCCGGCTCAAGATCGAGGTACCCGAACAACGACGACCGCTGCAGATGGACGAGGGGCGATTCATCGAGGTCCGTGGCGCCACGATCAACAACCTGCAGAACCTCCAGGTCAAGTTCCCCCTGGGGGTGATGACCTGTGTCACCGGCGTCTCCGGTTCGGGCAAGAGCTCGCTCGTCATCGAGACCCTGTTCAACGAGGCCCAACGCTCCTTCACCGACCGCAAGGGCTACCTGCGCGGACCGCAGCTGCTCAAGGGGCTCGACCTGCTCGACAAGGTGATCGACATCGACCAGAGCCCCATCGGCCGCACCCCGCGTTCCAACCCAGCCACCTACACCGGGGTCATGACCCCGATTCGCGAGCTGCTTGCCCGCCTGCCCGAATCAAGGGCGCGGGGATACCAGCCCGGCCGATTCAGCTTCAACCTCAAGGGCGGCCGCTGCGAGACCTGCGAGGGCGATGGCGTAATCCGCATCGCGATGCACTTCCTCCCCGATATCTACGTCACCTGCGAACGCTGCCAGGGCAAGCGCTACAACCAGGAGACCCTGGATATCCGCTACAAGGGCAAGAACATCGCCGAGATCCTGCAGATGACCGTGGAGGAGGCGCTGGAATTCTTCCAGAACGTGCCCCCCATTGCCGGCCGCCTGCAGACCATCGTCGATGTCGGCCTGGGCTATCTCAGCCTGGGGCAGAGTTCGGTGACGCTTTCCGGCGGCGAGGCGCAACGGGTCAAGCTGGCCAAGGAACTGAGCCGCCGTTCCACCGGCAAGACCCTCTACATCCTCGACGAACCGACCACCGGCCTGCATCCGGCGGATATCCAGCACCTGCTGCGGGTTCTTGGCCGCCTGGTGGACGGCGGCAATACGGTGGTGGTGATCGAGCATAACCTGGATGTGATCAAGACCGCGGACTGGGTGATCGACATCGGTCCCGAGGGCGGCAGCGGTGGAGGCCAGGTGATTGCAGCGGGGACACCGGAAGCCATTGCCGGTGAACCGAAATCCTACACCGGCATGTTTCTCAAGCAGTTTCTCAACGGTTACGAGTAACCCGGGTTAACCATTTTCACGGTTTTTTTACTTGGCGTTCGCCGCTCGCCCCTGTTACCATGCGGCGCAAAGAAACCCTGCCGGCAGCCCAAAAAGTTGCCGGTTTTCATTGACTTCGACAACAAGGATAGAACATGGCAGACCAAACGCCCGACCAGCAGGAAATCCCGATCTTTCGCATGCAGAAGATGTACATCAAGGATTTTTCCTTTGAGAGCCCCAATGCCCCCAAGGTCTTTCTTGCGAAGAACCAGAACCCCAAGGTGGATTTCAACCTCCAGCTGAAAAACCAGAAACTCGATGACGACCACAGCGAGGTCTCCATCGCCATCACCGCCAAGGTCCTGGACAAAAACAACGACGACCAGGTGATGTTCATCGTCGAGATCGAGCATGCGGCGGTGTTCATGATGCGCAATATTCCCGCCGAGCACCACGATCGCGTGCTCGCGGTCGACTGCCCGCTGATGCTCTTCCCCTTCACCCGTCAGATTGTCTGCCAGGCAGCCGTGGACGGCGGTTTCATGCCGTTCTTGATGGAGCCGATCAACTTCATCGCCCTCTACGACAACGCCAAGAACAAGCAGCAGGATGCGTAAGTGGACCGCAGACGAACCGGCTAGGTTGAAAAAAAACGGTGACCAGGCTGGATCTGGTCACCGTTTTTTGTGAAGACAGCGGGGTGGGAACGGCACAGCACTGTGCCCATCCTGCCCACTATTTATCGACTGAAAGACGAAAGACTGTATTGACATGTGCGTCTTCATCAGAGGAATTTCTCCCGCCAATCACATACATATATCCATCATGCATGAGAACAGCATGGTCGTCACGCGGTTCCGGCAAGCTTAGCCCCCGTGAAAAAACGCCCGCAGCAATATCGTAAATGAGCATATCCGATGAAGGCTGTACATTCTCTTCAGAGAGTGGCCCCGCAGGGTCAACCAGTCCCTCTCCGCCAACCAGGTAGATCTTGCCATCAAGAACCGGGGCGGAACTTGAGTAGGGGAACATATGAAAATGTTCCAGACTCCCCAAGCCACTGGTGGTCCAGGTGTTTGATGGGAAATGATAGGAAACGACATCAAGCTGTACGGTATACCTCCCTTCTTGACCATAGACTCCGCCGATGAGGTAGGCGGTGTCTTTATACAATCCAACGGCAAAATTCTCGTACGCCTGAGGCATCGAGGTAACAGTTCGCCAGGTGTTCGTGGTTGGATTGTATGCCTCGACCACTGTATACTGGAGCTCATCCTCCATATCGTCGTTACCGTAATAACCGCCAAATATATAAATTTCGCCGTTATAAACGAGCGCCGGATTACCCGCATTAGTCGTCGGCTTTGGGGCCAGGGACGACCAGGTCTTGGTCTTTGGTGAGTATTTTTCCACAAAATTAAACACACCATACGGTGTGCCGCCACCCCATGCCCCGAAAACAAAAAAAGCCCCATCGATTACCGCACCCGTGACCTCCTCCACACCAGCGGAGTACGAGTGCGCCGTTCCAAGAGTCCATGTACCGGTTGCCGTATCGAAAATTTCAAGAGAGTTCGAATTGCCATAGGCGCTATTTCCGCCAAAGACGTACAGCTTGTTGTCAATGACGCCAGCGGCAAACTGATCACGCCCGATATGCAACGAAGAACAGGATTCCCACTTTGCCTCCGCCCCTTCATCCCACAACAAAAGAGAGAGGACCGGCACGATGCGACGCTTCGTTTCAGCATCGGCGGCACCTGCAGGACCATCGGAGATCTCGGCCTGAGCGGCATTGAAACATAAAGCAAGAAAGAACCAAGCTGTTACCATGAGAGCATATCTTCGCATCACGACCTCCTTGGAAAAATTCAAGCTGGACCACAGCCCTCCAGGTAGAACATATCAACTGACCTTTCTGAAAATCAAACAGGCATTGGTCCCACCGAAGCCGTAGCTGTTGCTCATCACCGTGGTCAGGCTGACATCGCGGTTGGCGTCGACAACGTGCATCCCCTCGGCTTCGGGGTCTATCTCTTCGATGTTGGCGGTGCCGCAGATAAAACCGTGATTCAGCATCAAGAGCGAATAGATCGCCTCGTGCACCCCGGCCGCGCCCAGGCTGTGACCGGAGAGCGACTTGGTGGAGCTGATCGGCGGATTGTCCGTGCCGAAGATCTCGCGGATGGCGCGCAGCTCGACCAGGTCGCCGATGGGGGTGGAGGTACCGTGGGCGTTGATGTAGTCGATCTGCTCCCCAGCGGTCGCAAGGGCGAGTTGAATACAGCGCACCGCGCCCTCGCCGGTGGGCTGGACCATGTCGGCACCGTCGGCGGTGGCGCCGTAGCCGACCACCTCGCCATAGATGGTGGCGCCACGTTTCTTGGCCCGCTCGTACTCCTCGAGCACCACCAGGCCGCCGCCGTTGGCGACCACAAAACCGTCGCGGTTGCGATCATAGGGCCGCGAGGCCCGCTCAGGGGTATCGTTGTACTTGGTCGACAGGGCCCCCATGGCATCGAACATCGCGGTCTGCGTCCAGTGTTCCTCATCCGAGCCGCCGGCAAAGACGATGTCCTGCTTGCCCAACTGGATCTGTTCCGTGGCCGCACCGATACAGTGGGAGCCGGTTGCGCAGGCCGAGGAGATCGAATAACAAAGCCCCTTGATCCCATGGGTGCTGGTGAGACAGGCGGAGACCGTGCTGCTCATGGTCCGCGGCACCATAAAGGGACTGAGCCGTTTCAACCCCTTGGACCGCATGACGTCGGCACTGGCGACCACGTTTTCGGCCGAGGTGCCGCCGGAACCAATAATCAATCCGGTTCTGGGATGGGAAACCTCATCCGTGCTCAGACCTGCATCGGCAATGGCCTGGGACAGGGCAATGGAGGCATAGGCCGCGGCATTGCCCATGAAGCGCAGATTTTTCTTGTCCAGATGTTCCTTGACGTTTATCCGGGTAAAACTGCCGATCTGGGCCCGCAGGCCGATTTCCCGGTACGGTTCGTGAAATTGGACCCCTGAACGCCCCTCCTGAAGAGACTGCAACACCTCGGGAACCGTATCGCCAAGCGGCGAGACGATCCCCATGCCTGTTATCACAACTCGTCGCATCAGCCCTCGTTCCTAAACTTCTCGATGGATGGCCAGGGGCCCGCAACTCTGGCAGACCGGCATGACTTCCACCGTGTTGATATTGATATGCGGCGGCACGCTGGTCACCCAGTGGACGATCTCGGCGATATCCACCGGACGAATCGGTTCGGTCCCCTTATAGACCGCATCGGCCTTGTCCTTGTCGCCGTGAAAGCGGACCACGGAGAACTCGCTCTCGGCCAATCCGGGCTCGATATTGGTGACCCGTACCTTGGTGTGGTTGAGGTCGGTGAGCAGGTTGCGGGAAAACTGCTTGACAAAGGCCTTGGTGGCCCCATAGACATTGCCGCCGGGATAAGGATAGTTGCCGGCGATCGAGCCCATGTTGATGATGTGGCCTTGGTTGCGCTCCACCATCCCGGGAAGGATACATCGGGTGAGGTAACACAGCCCCTTGACGTTGGTGTCGATCATGGTTTCCCAGTCCTGAATGTTGGTCTTGTGGGCGCCTTCCAGCCCCAGCGCCAAGCCGGCATTGTTGACCAGGACATCGATCTGTTTGAACTCCTCGGGCAGCCCCGCGACCATGGCCTCGACGGCTTTATAGTCGCGCACATCCAACTCGACCGTCAGCACCGGAACCGAACTGAGTTGCTCCTTCAGGGCCCGCAGCCGGTCACCCCGGCGTCCGGTGAGGATCAAACACCACCCTTCGGCGGCAAAACGTTCGGCACAGGCCTTGCCGAATCCGGAGGTGGCTCCGGTAATACAAACAGTTCTTTGCATACTTCACTCCTTATATAAAGCTCAAGGGAAACAGGTTTCCCGACAAAAGACAACAAATTTCCAGAACACTCTGGAATTCCCCATGGTTGTGCTTATAATCAATCCACTGTCCTCAGAACAGTGCATCACTACCACGACCTGACTCCAAGGAGAACACCATGATGAAAAAGAAGATGTTAAAGGCACTCAATGATCAAATCAACGCAGAAATGTTTTCATCGTACCTCTACCTGTCAATGGAATCCTACTTTCAATCGATCAGCCTGACCGGCTTTGCGGCCTGGATGCGGGCGCAGGTCCAGGAAGAGATGATGCACGCGATGAAATTCTATGACTTCGTCAACGAGCGCGGCGGCAAGGTAACCCTGGAGGCCATCGCCAAACCGGAATCGACCTGGGCCTCGCCCCTGGCCGCCTTTGAGGCCATCCAAAAGCACGAAGAACATGTCACCAGCCTGATCAACGACCTGGTCGATCTGGCCATTGCCGAGAAAGACCATGCCAGCAACAATTTCCTCCAGTGGTTCGTCGGCGAGCAGGTGGAGGAAGAGGCCTCGGTGGGCGAGATTGTGGAAAAACTGAAACTGATCAAGGACAACCCCTCCGGTCTGTTCATGATGGATGCCGAGCTGGGCAAACGGGTCTTTGTCATGCCCACCACTCCTGCCGAATAATTTCGAACAATCGTGAGCATTCGAGCTACAAAGGGCAAGGTACTGGAACTGTTCAACAGCCGGGACCTTGCGCAGATACAGAGCGAGCTTGCGGCTATCCCTGCCAAGGATGCAATCAACGCCCTCTTTTCCTTGATCTGCCGCGAGGATCCCGAGCTGCGCTGGCGGGCCATCACCTGCATGGGAACGGCGGTGGCCCGCCTGGCCGACCAGGAGATGGAGGAGGCGCGCATCGTCATGCGCCGCTTCCTCTGGAGCCTCAACGACGAATCCGGCGGCATCGGCTGGGGGGCCCCGGAGTCCATGGCGGAGACCATGTGCAAACACCCCCGCCTGGCCGAGGAGTATGTCCATATGCTCGTCTCCTACATGCGTGAGGACGGCGAAGAGCTGCACCAGGACGGCAACTACATCGAGCACCCGCTGCTGCAGCGGGGCCTCTTATGGGGAGTGGCCCGGATGAGCGAATGCCGGCCGGAACTGTTGCTCGCCAAGGGGGCGGAGGTCGATATCCTGCCCTATCTCGATGCAGAGGATGCCGAGGTCCGCGGGTTGGCGGCCCTTGCCTGCGGACGTTTGCACCTTGACGCAGCCAAAGGTACACTGCAGCGGCTTATCGAAGATTCGTCCAGCTTTCAACTGTACAACCAGGGCAGGATTTCCCGCGCGAGTGTCGGTGAGTTGGCCGGGCAGGCCCTGGCGATTTTGGGCTGAGCATGCGCGACGAACTCTTTCCGGCGGTAGCCTGCCTCCAGTTCCCCATAGCCCTCGGCGAGGTGGAGCACAATCTGGCACAAGTGCGCGGCCTGCTTGCAGCCCATCCGCCTTCGCCCGGAACCCTGGTGCTTCTGCCGGAGATCTGGGCCACGGGTTTTGCTTATCCCCGCACCGAGGAACTTGGCCGCAGGACACCCGGGATCCTGCAAACGATGCAGCACCTGGCCAGGGATGGAGAGATCTTCCTTGCCGGTTCCCTGACCGAACCGAAGCCGGGCGCGAGCCTGCCTCAAAACACCCTGTTCGTGGTCGGCCCGGAGGGCCCGCTCGGTTCGTTCTGCAAGCAGCACCTCTTTCGCTTCTGGCAGGAAGATCAGTATTATCAACGCGGCCAACAGGGTCCGCTGATCACCACCCCCTACGGCCCCTTGGGCGGAATGGTCTGCTATGATTTGCGTTTTCCCGAGGTGGCCAAGCGCCAGGTCTTTGCCGGAAGCCGCCTGCTGATCGTCTCGGCCCAATGGCCACTGAGCCGCCTTGATCACTGGCAAACCCTGCTGCGGGCGCGGGCGATCGAAAATCAGGCCTACGTTGCCGCCTGCAACGGTTGCGGCATCACCGGCGCCATGGAAATGGCCGGCCATTCGATGATTGTCGCCCCTGATGGGCAGGTGCTGCACCAAGCTGGTGCTGCAGCCTGTCTGATCTCGGCACCGCTTGATCCTGCCGTTGTCGACGAAGAGCGCCGCCGTTTCTTCCCGGCCGGCGACCGCCCCTGGCTGCAGGCGGACAAGGACAAAATCCTTTCCGTGGAAAAATTGCTGGAAACACTCACATTGCTGCGCCGCCAAGGGAGCCGTATGGCCTATGCCTCCGCCGATTTTCCCGCCCTTGGCGCAAGCGAGGTGGAATACCTGGAGTCGGCACGGCGTCGGGCGGATTGCCTGGTGGTGGGGTTGACCAAGGGCGGCGTCCAACGACGGCAGCCGGAAGCGGGTTCTCCCAAACCAACGTTCCTTGAGCGGGCGCGGGTCCTCGCGGCCCTGGGCTGCGTCGACTTTGTGGTGCTCTATGACGAGGATGGGCTGCCACAACTCATCGAGGCCCTCAGACCGGATGTGCTGATCGAAGGCTCGATGTGACACTTTCCAATAACCCCTACTCTCTGCAAGGAGGTTGAGCTATGGCAACCCTGCGAATCGACGGCATGAAGTGCCAGCATTGTGTAAAAACCGCCAAGAAAGCCCTGGAAGGTCTGGGTGCCACCGAGGTCGACATCGACCTGGAAAAAGGTGAGGCCCGCTATCAGGGCTCACTGGACAAAGAGGCGGTGCGCAAGGCGATACGCGACAAGGGTTTTACCCTGCTCGACTAGAAACCGCCTCACCCCTGGTGCCAAGCCGATCTTCCGTGAACGTCACGGGAGGTCGGCTTTTTTTTATTTCCCTCCCTCCACCGCGCAGTGCAGGACACCCTTTCCCCCGGAGACAGAACGGCGACAACAATATTTGGACTGCATGAGAACCTGCGCTCCCATGTTGACCAAGCATCAGCTGGATGTTACTCTGCCGAAAATAATATAATTTTCACAAGTCCTCGTTGAACTTCTATGGGCGAGAACGACAATTTACGGAGAGAGGAGAATGAAATTCAAGGCGGTTCTTTTGAGTCTTCTTGGCATCATCGTGGTAGTCGGCCTGCTGGCCGGGACCAAGGTCTTGCAGATCTCGACCCTGATCCAACAAAAAAAAACCGCCAGCCAACCGCCGGAAGTGGTCACCACCTTTCAGGCCGTGGAACAGCGGTGGGAATCGCTGATCACCGCCGTGGGCTCGCTGGAGGCGGTCCAGGGCGTCACCATCACCGCCGAGGTCACCGGCAAGGTCACCCAGATCGCCTTTGAGCCGGGGAGCAAAGTCAAGGCGGGAGATCTGCTGGTGCAACAGGACATTGCCGCGGAAACCGCCCAGCTCCGTTCCGCCGAGGCCGCCGTTGAACTGGCCCGCCTCACCCTGGCCCGTTCCAAGAAGATGCTCGCCACCAAGGTCGTGGCCGAATCCAATTACGACAACGCCGAGGCCGGCCTCAAACAGGCCCAGGCCCAGGCCGACAACATTCGCGCCGCCATTGCCAAAAAAACCATCCGCGCGCCGTTCAGCGGCCGCTTGGGAATCCGCCAGATCAATCTGGGCCAGATCCTCAAGGAGGGTCAGGCCATCGTTTCCCTCCAGGCCCTTGATCCGGTCTATGTCAACTTCCAGGTCCCCCAGCAGCAGTTGCCCCTGATCCGCATCGGCTACCCTGTCCGGCTCACCTCCGACGGCCTGCCGCCGGGCCGGGTGGTCGAGGGAACGGTGACCGCGATCAACCCGGATATCGATGCCACCAGCCGCAATGTCCGTATCCAGGCCACGGCCACCAACGGCAAGGAAGAGCTGCGGCCGGGCATGTTCGTCCAGGTGGCAGTGGTCCTGCCGCAGGACAATCCCATCCTGGCCATTCCGGCCACGGCCGTGCTCTATGCCCCCTACTCCGACTCGGTTTTTCTGGTTGAGTCGGCCAAGGAAGGCGACGGTAAGGTGGTGCACCAGCAGTTCATCCGTCTGGGCGAGCGCCGCGGTGATTTTGTCAGCGTCACCTCCGGCCTCAAGGCCGCCCAGACCGTGATCAGCACCGGGGTGTTCAAGCTGCGTAACGGCCAGAGCGTGGTGATCGACAACACCCTTTCTCCGGAATTCAAACTGGCTCCCGAGCCCAAGGACAGTTGAGCCATGAAATTTACCGATATCTTTGTCCAACGGCCGGTTCTGGCCCTGGTCACCAGCCTGCTGATCCTCATTGCCGGATTCCAGGCCATCGGCTCGCTCAGCGTTCGCCAATACCCGCGCAGCGATAATGCCGCAGTCACGGTGACCACCGTCTATACCGGGGCCAGCGCAGATCTGGTCCGCGGCTTCATCACCACCCCGCTGGAGCGCGCCATTGCCGCGGCCGACGGCATCGATTATCTCCAGTCGCAGAGTTCGCTTGGCATGTCGGTGATCACCGCCCGCCTGCGCCTCAACTACGATCCGATCAAGGCCCTCTCCGAGATCAGCTCCAAGGTGGATCAGGTACGCGGCGACATGCCGCCCGAGGCCGAAATTCCGGTGATCAACGTCGAGTCGGCGGACTCCAAGTTCGCCTCGGCCTACCTCAGCTTCACATCAAGTGCGCTCAAGCAGAACGAGATCACCGATTACCTGGTGCGGGTGATCCAGCCGCGGCTTTCCGCCCTTGAAGGGGTGCAGCGGGCCGACGTGCTCGGTGCCCGCACCTTTGCCATGCGCATCTGGCTCGATCCGGCCAAGATGGCGGCCTTCAACGTCAGCCCGGCGCAGATCCGCCAGGCCCTGGCGAGCAACAATTTCCTTGCCGCTGTCGGCAAGACCAAGGGCTCCCTGGTGGAAGTCAACCTCACCGCCAACACCGACATGCGCTCGGTGGCGGACTTCAAGCGGCTGGTCATCCGTGAAGAGGGCGGGGCCATCGTCCGCATCGAAGATGTGGCCCAGGTATCGCTTGGTGCCGAGGATTACGACACCGAGGTGCGCTTCTCCGGTCAGACCGCGGTGTTCATGGGCATCTGGCCCCTGCCCAACGCCAACTCGCTCGATGTGATCAAGCGGGTCCGCACCGAGATGGAGGCGATCGACCAACAGCTCCCCTCCGGCCTCACCGCCCGGGTGGCCTACGACGGGACCGACTACATCCACAACGCGATCAAGGAGGTGGTCAAGACCCTGAGCGAGACGCTGTTGATCGTGGTGGTGATCATCTTTCTCTTCCTCGGTTCGCTACGTTCGGCCATCATCCCGGTGGTGACCATCCCCATGTCACTGATCGGCGCCCTGTTTCTGATGCAGGTCTTCGGCTTCACCATCAACCTGTTGACCCTGTTGGCCATCGTCCTCTCGGTGGGACTGGTGGTGGACGATGCCATCGTGGTGGTGGAAAACGTGGAGCGGCATCTCAGTGAGGGCAAATCGCCCATGGAGGCTGCCCTGTTGAGCGGCCGCGAGCTGGTTAGCCCCCTGATCTCGATGACCATCACCCTAGCCGCGGTCTATGCGCCGATCGGTCTGCAGGGCGGCCTCACCGGCTCGCTCTTTCGCGAATTCGCCTTTACCCTGGCAGGGGCAGTCACCATTTCCGGATTCGTCGCCCTGACCCTCTCACCGATGATGTCCTCGCGACTGTTGCGCGCAGGCATGACCGAACAGGGGCTCGCCGGGAGGATCGAGCGTGACTTCAAGCGGCTGCGCTCCGCCTACGGCCGCCAGCTCAATCGCACCCTGGACAACCGTCCCGCGGTCTATCTGGTGTGGATCGTGCTGGGCCTGCTATCGGTGCCGATGTTCTCAATGTCGGCCAAGGAACTGGCACCCACTGAGGACCAGGGGGTTATCTTCGGCATCATCGATTCCGCGGCCAACTCGACCCTGGACCAGAACAGCTTCTACACCGCCGCGGTCAACCGTGCCTTTCAAAGCGTGGAGGAGACCAACTTCGTCTTTCAGCTGACCCAGCCCAACTCGGGCTTCAGCGGCATGGTGGTCAAACCCTGGCAGGATCGCAAACGGACCATCTTTGAGATTATGCCCGAGGTGGCGATGAAGCTGCACGCCATCCCCGGCATCCGTGTCCTGCCGGTTACCCCTCCGGCCCTGCCCGGCGGCGGCCAGTTTCCGGTGGAATTCGTCATTGCCTCCACCGCGGACCTCGACCAGATTCTCGCCTTTGCCCAACAGATCCAACTGGCGGCGATCAAGAGCCGGATGTTCGCCTTTCCGCCGCTGATCGACGTCAAGATCGACCAACCCCAGTCGGAGCTGGTGATCGACCGCGACAAGGTCGCCGATCTCGGCCTCAATCTGCAACAGGTGGGGAGCGACCTGGGGACCATGCTCGGCGGCAACTATGTCAACCGGTTCAACATCGCCGGCCGCAGCTACAAGGTCGTGCCGCAGGTGCTGCGGGGAGACCGGCTCAATCCGGAACAGCTGGGCAAGATGTACGTCACCGGACCTGACGGTCAACTGGTGCCGCTCTCCACCATCGCCACCATCAAGGATTCGACCGTGGCCCGCTCGCTCAACCGCTTCCAGCAACTCAATGCGGTTACCCTCAGCGCCTACCCGATTCGTCCCCTGGACGAGGCCCTGCGCTTTCTGGAAGACGAGGCGGCCAAGATCCTGCCCCAGGGGTATACCCTGGACTATACCGGTGAATCCCGCCAGCTTCGGGTAGAGGGGAACACCTTTCTTCAGGCTTTTGGCCTCGCTATTCTTCTGATCTTCCTGGTTCTGGCGGCACAGTTCAACAGTTTCCGTGACCCCATTGTCATCCTCGCCGGCTCCGTGCCTCTGGCTATGTTCGGCGCCCTGGTGTTCACATTTCTCAAGATGCCGGACCCCAACGTGCACTTCTTCACCACCGGCTGGACCACCAGTCTCAACATCTACTCCCAGGTGGGGTTGGTGACTCTGGTTGGCCTGGTCTCGAAAAACGGCATTCTCATCGTCGAGTTCGCCAACAAACTGCAGTTGCAGGGATTGAGCAAGCGTGCGGCCGTACTCGAGGCGGCCATGACCCGCCTGCGGCCGATCCTCATGACCACCGGCGCCACCATTGCCGGCCATTTCCCGCTTACCCTGGTCACCGGTGCGGGGGCTGCCGCCCGGAACTCGATCGGTCTGGTGCTGGTGGGCGGCATGGCCATCGGCTCGATCTTCACCCTGTTCGTCATTCCGTCGATCTATATGCTGGTTGCCAAGGACCATGCCCGGGAGCAACACCCCGCCCAGGCCCCGTCAATCCACCAATGAACACAGCATTTTCGCCAAAACCAGGTATCCCCTTTTGCGTAGAGACGATACAATAGGAAACATCAACCACAGTTACGGGAGGTCACATGTACACTCAGCGCCCCTCTTTGGCCCTGCTGGCCATCGTCCTCATCCTGTGCAGCGGTTTTGCCGCCACCGGTTTTGCCAAGGAAAAAGATCCGACCATGCCCGATGATCCCGGCCTGATGATGACCACCGACCTGACCCTGGCCCGACCGGTGGGGGCGGCCGCCACCGTGACCGGATTCGCGCTTTTCCTGGTTTCCTCCCCCTTCTCGCTCCTTGGCGGCAATGCGGGAGAAGCCTGGGACAACCTGGTGGCCGCGCCAGCCTCCTACACCTTTAAACGGCCGCTTGGCCACTTCGACGACAAACCCGAGGTGGGCGGGCAACCGCCGCAACCACCCCCCGCGAACCAGTAACTGTTCACGCCAGGCGAGAATTTTCGCTGGCCCTGTTCGGCAGGCAGAGGCATCATTGGACGCCAAATCACATTCAACGTTTTCTCCTCAAGGACGTTCCGAGCTTCGTAACGAACTGATTTCACGAGAGGTGATCTTCAGATTTCTGTCTTTATGCGAGGCCATCACAATTTGACGGATCCAACAACCACAGGGAGGAATGATGGTCCCCCCTAAATCTGCACAGCACAAGCGTGGCTGTGCACGCTGGATGGTCCACGGCCAAGAGTCGGCCCTGGCCCAATGGACAGTTCTGCTCTCCGCCGCCTTGATCGTTCTCGCAATCCTGACCGGCATCCTTTCCCTGGTTGATCCTGAGGAATCCACGGCGGAACGCATCACCCGCACCGGCGTTGTCCGTATCGGCTACGCGACGGAAATCCCCTTTGCCTTTGAGGATCCCCGGGGGCGTGTCACCGGCGAAATACCGGAGGTGGCGAGAATAATCTGGCAGCAGCTGGGTATTCAACGCATTGAGTGGGTTCGGACCGGTTTCGCTTCCCTCATCCCGCAGTTGCGGGCCGGTCGTTTTGACCAGATCGCAAGCAACATCTCCATTCGCCCGGATCGGCACGACCTGGTTGTCTGCACCACTCCATCGACCGACATCGTCACGGCCCTTCTGGTCCGCCGGGGCAATCCCCAGGGGCTGCACAGTTATCGCGACATCGTCATCAACGAAGGGATCCGCCTGGCCGTCCTCGACGAGAGTGCCGAACTGGCGGAGGCAAGCCAGGCCGGCATTCCCCCTGAGCGCATCATCCGCTATCCCAATGCGGAACTGGCGCGCCAGGCGATTCGCACCGGAATTGCCGACGCTCTTGCACTCCCTGCTCCGCCCATTCGCCAGTTGACTGCCGCCAATGAGGATATGCAGCGGGCACTCCCCTTTGAGGCAGCCTACACGCCGCCGGGATGCGGTTCCTTTGTCTTCCGCAAAAACGAGAGCCAACTCTGCCACCGGTTCGACCGGGCTCTACGCGCCTTTGTCGGCAGCCGCGAACATCGCCAGTTGCTCCAATCCCTGGAACTCGACACGGCAGCGCTGCCCCCGCCTCCTCACCTTCAGCAACGGGAGAACGATTCATGACCTTTTCACCGGAGCCCTCCGGTTCCCGTGCCTCCCTGTTCCGCAGTGAGTACGCCTTGCTCTTTCTCGGAGCCATTGCCTTTATCTCCGCACTCATGCTCTGGTGGTCGGGACACCTCAACCGCACCGCCTATCCCCAACACATCGTCCTCAGCGACAATCTCCAGCAGGCCCGGCGTTCGATCGACACCGCCCTTTTGGCGCTCGACAACCACCTTGCCGGGGACAGGGGCGCCAGTTCGGAGGTCAATGCCGCCCTGAGCAAGGCCATCCTCAAGATTAAGGACGGCCTCGATGGCCGCTCCACCCTGGTGGGTGTTCGCGGCGAGTCGCCCACCGGCCCCCCCCGCCTGCTGCTTCAATCCTATGCCGAGGCCGTAAGTCGCCTGGAACAGACCATCCACGCCCTGATGGATGCCGAAATAAACCGGGCTGTCCTCCAGATTCAGCAACGCAAGGAATTCCTCGAACTGGAACACATCGGCGACAGCCTGGAAGCGGAGCTCGCCCACTCACTGAGCCAGGCAACGGCCAGCGCTACCTTGGAACAGAAGATCTGCCTCGCCCTGTGGGTGCTCTTCCTCCTGACCGCCTTTCTCCTTCTGTACCGTGCAGCCCGCATTGAAAGGACGCAAAATCATCAGGAACAGCTTATCCATGCCCTGCTCGACTCGACCACCGACACTATTTTTGTCAAAGATCGCAACGGGCGCTACCTGTTCTGCAACCAGGCGGCCCAACATTTTTTGGGAAGAGAGGCCGAGGACATCATCGGTAAGGATGATTTCCAAATTTTCCCCCCGCAGGTGGCACAGGCACTGATCGAACGGGATCAGGCCATCATGGATTCGGGAGCCACCAGTCACCATGAAGAACAGTTGATCTCGCACCAGGGCGAAACGCACCTGTTCATGGTGGCGAAGGGGGTGCTTCGCGACCACAACGGCCAGGTGAACGGCCTGTTCGGCATTTCCCGCGACATCACCGGGCAGCGATTTGACGAAGAGCAACTGCATCATCATCGCCTCATGCTGCAACGCACCAGCCGACTGGCCAAGGTCGGCGGCTGGGAATTCGACCCGCAGACCCTCAAGGGCCTCTGGACCGAGGAGTGTGCCCGTATCCATGACCTGGACTGGGAAGAGGAGATCAGCATGGCCCAAGGAATCAGTTATTTCCAGGGCGAACACCGCCGACGCATCGAGCAGGCGGTCCAGGGTGCCGTCAACCAGGGCAAGCCCTATGATCTGGAAGTGGAAATGATCACTGCCAAGGGCGCGCGCAAATGGGTACGGACGCAAGGCGAGCCGTTGCTCGAAGACGGCAGGGTGACCTACATCTTTGGCGCGCTCCAGGACATCACTGAACGAAAATTGGTCGAAGAGGCGCTCCGGGAGAGCGAACGAGCGCTGAAAGAAGCCCAACGACTGGCTGAAATCGGCAACTGGAGTTGGAACCTGATCAGTGATACCCTCATCTGGTCCGACGAGGTCTACCGCATCCACGGTCGTGATCCGCGGGATGCCCCCCTCCCCTATCCCGAGATGCAGCGGCTCTTCATGCCGAAAAGCTGGACAGGCCTCAATCAGGCCCTGCAACGATGCATTCAGGCGGGAAAGAGTTTTATCTGCGATGTGGAAATCGTCCGTCCCGACGGCCATCTCCGCTGGGTGACGCTTCGCGGCGCAGCCATCCCCGGTGAAGACGGAACCGTACACAGCCTTCAGGGGACGGTCCAGGATATTACCGATCGCAAGCTGATGGAAGAGACCCTGCGCAACTCGGAGATGCGCTACCGCACCCTCTTCGACCAGTCCATCGACGCCATCGCGATCATGGAGGGGGACCCACCCCGTTTTCGTCATGTCAACACGGCCTTTGTCGAACTGTTTGGCTACAGCGAAGAAGAGATGCGCATCCTGCCCACAGAACAGACCTGGAAGATCATTGCGCCCGAAGACCATGCCCAGATTCAAGCCGACCTGAAAGATCGCATGGAGGGGCGCGCCGCCACCGCCCGTTACGAGATGCGCATCCTGCGCAAGGATGGCGAGATACGCTGGGTCGACGTCACCGGATACGTGGTCAGAATCGGAGGTCAGCCAATCAACCAGGCCATCTTCCGCGATATCACGCCGCGGAAACAGGCCGAATCCGCCCAGGAAACGCTGCAGGAACAGCTCACCCAGGTACAGAAATTGGAGTCCGTGGGGCGACTTGCCGGAGGCATCGCGCACGATTTCAACAATATGCTCAGCGTCATCCTCGGCGGGATCGATCTCATGGAGGAACAGATCGAAGCGGAAGCCCCGCTTGCTCAAGATCTCCAGGACATCAAGAAGGCAGCCGAACGCTCGGCAGACCTGACCCGGCAGCTGTTGGCCTTTGCCCGCAAACAGACGGTTTCCCCCAAGGTTCTTGATCTCAACGCGACCGTCGAGGGGATGCTCAAGATGCTGCGGCGCCTGATCGGCGAGGATATCGATCTTGCCTGGGCACCGGGCGGGCTGCTCTGGCCGGTGCAGATCGACCCCTCGCAGCTGGATCAGGTGCTGGCCAATCTCTGCATCAATGCCCGAGACGCCATAAGCGGGACCGGCAAGCTGATCATTGAAACCGAGAATGCGGTCTTTGACGCCACCTACTGCGCCCAATACGCCAGGTGCATTCCCGGCGAGTACGCCCTGCTTGCGGTGAGCGATAACGGTAGCGGCATGGAGCGGGAGATTCTAGACAAGATCTTTGACCCCTTTTTCACCACCAAAGGCATGGGAGAGGGAACCGGTCTCGGCCTGGCAACCGTGTACGGCATCGTCCACCAGAACAATGGGTTCATCCATGTGTACAGCGAACCCGGCCACGGCTCGACTTTCAAGATTTACCTGCCCCGCTTTTGCGGTGAGATGCCCCTGGAGGAGGAGAGGCCACAGACCGATGATTTCTCGCCGACCGGATTCACTGTCTTATTGGTGGAAGATGAAGAGGCCCTGCTCGAGTTGAACGAACGGATGCTGCAGACCTTGGGCTACGGCGTCCTGGCGGCGTCCACCCCAGCGGACGCGATTCGTCTGGCGGCCGAGCATCCGAACCAGATCGACGTTCTCCTCACCGATGTGGTGATGCCGGAGATGAACGGCCTGGAACTGGCCAGGGAACTGAAGCCCTTTGGATCCAACATCCGCCAGGTGTTCATGTCCGGCTACACGGCCAACGTCATCGTTCACCACGGCGTTTTGGACCCAGGGGTCCATTTTCTCCAGAAACCCTTTTCCAAACGGGAGCTGGCCGGCAAAATGCGGGAGGTGCTGGCAGCGCATGGGCCTGGCTGATCAGGGGGACAGCCCCTCTTTCAACAGCAGGATGGCGACCTCTCCCCCCTCTTTCATCTCTCCGGCCTCCAGACCGGCCTGATCGCCGGTACCCCAAAAGATGTCCAGGCGGCCCACGCCCCTGATGGCCGAACCGGTATCCTGGACCGTGAGCAGACGTTGCAGCGGCGTCCAGCGGTCGAGCGCACCGCTGTCCATCACCGGCCTGCGGCTTTGCACCCAGACAACGGCCCCAGGCGGATACACGGACTGATCGGCCGCCACCGACCTGCCCGCTGTCAGCGGCTGGTTGAGGTTGCCCACCGCCGGGCCGGGCGGGCTCCAATCGAAAAAGATAAAGGCGTCGTTTTGGTGGAGAATCAGTTCCACCTCTTCTGGATGTGCTTCGAGATATGCACGGATACTGGTCATGGTCACATCGGCGAGCTGCATTCTCCCGGTCTGCACCAGATACCTGCCGACACTGGTATAGGGCTGCCCGTTGCTCTGGGCATAGTGCACCCCACGCCGGCTGCCGTCAGGGAATTCGAGGATTCCCGAGCCCTGGACGTGGAGACTGAAGGCATCAAAGGGATCCCGCAGCCAGACCAGTTCCCCGCCCTCCAGGGGGTTGTTGCGCTCAATCTCCTGTCGAGTCCAATAGGGCTGCAAACGATCGCCCTCGATCCGGCCGATACGCGGTTTCTGGCCACCACTCTTTTGCACCACCAGATCAGCGGGTACGCGGTAGAGGGGATAAACGTAGGGGGGGCTGCGTCGAAGCCTGCCGTGAAACACAGGCTGATAATACCCGGTGAGCAGAAGCCGACCTGTTGCCTCGGCAAAGGGCGAGTAGAGCAAGAAATCCCGGGAAAGACGGTGCTGAAAGGCGGTCTTGTCAAGGTTGGAGGCGGCCAGGCTGCGCAGGTGGCGGGCCGTGGCGATCAGCCTGGTTACCGGGATGACGTTTGGGCCACAGTTGACCCGCGTTTGCGCCGGCCGGGTTTCAAGGTAGGCAAGGCTGTGGGAAAGCGCCCGGACCAGGCTCCGCCGGTCAAGATCATCAATGATCGGCGGGGTAACCCGGGCCGAGCCGGTTGCGGCCTGAACGAACCACAACAGACAGACCAGAAGTCTCCCCCACTGCAGTGGACGCGGCAGGGAAGCGGCCGCAGCCCATTGCCACTGCGGCTCGTTCACCCCGGGAGGGCTCCCGAACGATCAGGGCTGAGGAGTTGCATACTGCTCGTTAAAGGCGGCCAGGAAAGCGTCCAGCTGCGAGTACGGCAGGGCGTTTATTCCGGCTGCAGCGGCCCGGCCGCCGCCGGTGGGAAAACGGCGGCAGAGGGTATCCGCGCCTTCGCGGGTGGCCAGAGGGGCACGGACGCTCACCAGGTAGGTCGCATCGGCCCGTGGAATAAGGGTCGCATGGGCCTGAAGAGGTTGCTCTCGGGCCAGCTGATTGGCAAAAACACCGACCACCCTCTTGGCCCAGGGGGCATCAGGCAGGCAAAAGACGCGGCCGGCGTCGGAACTGTGGCAGGCCTGCATTGCGGCGGCCTGGGCCATGTCTTCACCATAGCCCGCACGGAGGCGCTCAAGGACAGGGGAGTCCTGGGCCATGTCCAGGGGATGGATGTACCGGCTCACCTCCCGGTAGAGATCGGCGGGATGGAACAGCAGGTCGGATTCCGCCATGCCGTAACCGTTATAGTTGAGCAGGCGGCCCATCTCCTTGAGCAGATCGATCTCCTGGGACGAAAATTCCATCCCGGCGGCCAGGGTTGTAGCCACATCATCGAGGTTGTCGCCAAAGGCCCCGACAATGGCCCAGGGGCGGTATTTCCCGGCCAGCAATCCGTCGATGATCAACGATGTACAGAGCAAGGGCGAGGGGTCGATGTGTGCCTCCAGGGCATTGGATCCCGGAATGTTGCCGCTGTAATGATGATCGGCGTAAAAGACCCGGTTTCCCTGGGCGAGCAGCAGATTGAGCGGTTCGCGGTTTTTGTCCAGGGAGATGTCGAGCACGGTGATTCGGCTGTCGCGCACCTCCGCCAGGCGGGCGAGCAGGCTGATATCCCGTTTGACTCCGGTCACCAGACAGGCCTGCGGACAGGGTGCATCCAGCCGCAGCTGATGCAGGGCGCAGATGCCGTCGGCATCGCCGTTAAAGACATCGACAGTGGTTGGAGCATCCGGGGCAACACTGGAAGAGCTGGGCATGGTCATGAGGGTATCGTTCTAGGCTGTCAAAGGTTGGCTGTTCCGCTGGCGATCAAGGCTGCAAGAGGCAACCATCGCCTCTTACTGGCCGGTGAAGTCAAAACCGAAAGGGCTCCCGATATTCGCCAGGCGAAAGGTGAGCATAAAGGACTGATCGCCGGATTCACTGTGGGAGGAGAGCTCCACCGACCAGCAGGGCTGGATGTAGCGCAGCCGGATCGTTTCCTCGATGGTATCGCTGTCTTCGATGGACCGTTCCAGGGAATATCCCGCAGCAAGGTTATAGGGAAGAAAATACCACAGACTTCCCTTGACCGAGTTGACATCGGTCAGTTCGTTGTAGCGGTAATCAAGGCTGAACATATCGCCCCGGCTGCTGAGGTAGTCGCTGTCGATGGAGTGAAAAAAGGCGCCATCGCCATAGACGTCGAACTTGGTGGTGTACTTGATGCGCATCCGCTCGACCGGGTACCAGCCGGTTTCAGCCTCGATCGGGGTGAGCGGCGTATCCTCTTCGACACTGCGCAGATCATAGCCCTCTTTGATCTTGAAAAAAGCGAACTCGCGGTCAAAACCGCGGCCGTTGTGCTCCCCGGATATGGAAAAGAAGTTGTTGACTCCGAGGTAGACCGTGTTCTGCTCCTCAAGCTCATCCACCCAGTCGAACTGCGGCATCAGTTCTTCAGTGGGGATCTCGGTATAGCCGTAGGCGAGATAGGGCCGCACGGTATGGGAGAGGCCGGTGACCTCGCCAAAGGCCACCGAAAAATCCCGTTCGAGGGTGGTGCCGATCTCTGCGTTGAGGTTATAGAGGAACCGATTTCTGGAATCGGTGTCTTCCCACTCGGATGCCCCGTTGTCATCAATGATGTAGGAGGTGTTGCGCACCCCGCCGCTGACATAGCTCTCAATATAGGGCGACAGGGGAATACCGGTGGTGATGGTGGGCATCAGGTCAAGACGCTGGCCCTCAACGCCCTCCTCACGCCAGAACGAGGTGTAGTTGGCATCCCAGGAAAAATCGGGTCCGCTGCTGTTGCCGATGGGCAGGAGACCGGAGTAGGTTATCGAGGGCAGCTTCCAGGCAAGGGAAGGATTGTCCGCGGTATAGACCGTCTCGCTGACATCGTTGATGGCGGAAAGTTCGGCCAAAAGCGCGCTGCTGCCGCTGTCCCAAGAGCGGAGGGCGCCGAAGGTATTTTCCCGGTAGCGGTAGGATTTGTCGGTAAAGCCACGGCCGAACAGGTTGAAGAAACGTTGCTGGCTGGTGGAAAAGCTGCTCGATCCGCTGGTGAATTCGCTGAGATAATCCAGGTCGGAGACGATATCAATATCAAGGCGTGTGGTCCAGGAGCCGATCTCCTGATCCGCCTTGCCCCGAATCCAGTAGCGGTCGGGATTGGTATGGGTGAAATCGCTGTCGCGGTAATAGCTGATCTCCGAGGGGTCGGTGAGATCGTCGTCCAGGTAATGGCCCATGATCATGCCCTTGCTGTCGTTATCCAGCACGTAGCGGTACTCGGCACCGAGCATTACCCCGCGCTCGGAGAAATAGCGGGGATAGAGGGTCAGGTCGCTGCTGGGCGACAGGTTGATGTACAGCGGCGTCTCGATATTGAAGCCGTCACGATCCGACATGGACATCATCGGAAAGAGCAAACCGGTCTGGCGTTTGCGCTTGGCCGGCAGGAGCATGATCGGTGAGTAGAGAATGGGGACGTCTTTGATGCGGAAGGTCGCATGCTTGAGATAGGCATAGCCGCCATCGGTGAGCTCGGTGTCGGCGGCGGCAAAACTCCAGGGCGGGACCTGCCCCGGTTCGAGCTTACAGGTGACGACCCAGCCGTGTTCGATATGGTAGGTCAACTCTCCGGTCTTTTCGATCAAGCTCCCCTCGAAATGAAGATCCTTTTCGTGACGGACAACCGTGGCATGCTTGAAACTGCCCGTGGCCTTGTTCAGATCGATGGTACCGGAGTCGGCGGTGAGCACATCTCCGCCCACCGCTATCTGCAGGTGACCGGTGGCCTCCAAGGTGCCCTTGGTAAAATTGTAGGCGACCCGGTCCGCCTTCACCGTGGTCACGGTTTTCAACTGCGGTTCCGCCTGGCCGGTGGTGCCCGCAGTTTTGGTCCCCGAGGCGGTCTGCGGCTCAACCGGTTCCTTCTTTTCCAGCAAGACATTGCCCTCGGCCACCAAAAGCGGCGGATTTTCCTCACGGATCATCCGGTCGGCAGTGATATTCCACTGTTTGGCATCGAGGGAAACGGCAGCCCATCCGCTCGATGCACACAAACCAAGCAGGATCGGCAGGAGCAGCAGCGTCGGCAGGATACGGAATAAAGAGGGATGATTCACCTCGTCAGGCTCCTTGTAGGAAAGAAAGGATGGCGGGATAACGGGCACATTCCTGCGGATCCAAGGACGCAGCTACAGCACCCAACCGGTTGGTGCGATTAAAGAAACGGAAAAACAATAACCACCGATAACTGGCCCGAATGTACGAGCCGCCCCAATTCGTGTCAAGTTAAAAGCGTAGATTTGCCTTGCGCACGCGCGTAAATTGGTTTACAAATCGCCAGTTGTAATATTGCCTAATAACTTGATTTTCCAAGGCTTGCATCTTCCCCTTTATACACGCTTCTCACGGCGGCGTAAACCAGTCACAACCCTGCATGAATTGTATCTTCGGCCCGGTGAATTCCAGGCGGCTCGGCCGGTCTCTGGGTATCGATCTCTTTCCGAATAAGATCTGTAATCTCAACTGCATTTACTGCGAAGTCGGACGAACCGGTGTTGCGGTCGGCAGGCGCGATGTCTATTCGAAGACCAGCGAACTGCTGGCCGAGATCGATCGTTTCTGTGCCGACAGTGAACGGGTTGCCGAGGTGGATGTCGTCACCGTGACCGCCAAGGGGGAACCGACCCTGCACCTTGACTTGGGGACAATTCTTCGCCATCTGAAGGCAAGAGCCAACAAGCCCCTTGCGGTGCTGACCAACGGAACGACGTTGAGCGACCCGCAGGTGCGGGCGGATCTCATGCCGGCCGATATCATCACCCCTTCGCTGGATTCTGCCCGGGAAGAAAGTTTTCGGAAAATTGATCGCCCGATGGCCGGCATGGACCTGGCCGAGATCATTGCGGGTCTGCAGACCTTCTCCCACGAGTATACGGGAAAACTCTGGCTGGAGATTCTCCTCGCCCAAGGAATCAACGACTCTCCTGAAGATATCGACGCATTGATTGCTGCAATCCACCCCATGCGCATTGACCGGATCCAGCTCAACACCGTTGTCCGCCCTCCTGCCGAGACCTTTGCCCATGCAGTCTCTCCTGCGGAACTCTCCGCTGTCGGCAAACGTTTTCAGCACGCCCTGTCCCTGCCGGTTGACCTCCCCTTTGCCCCGGCAACAGAACCAATTCCTCCCGTGCAACCGTGCCCTGTTCCATCGCAAGCCGCGAAGACGACAGAGACGGTTCTGCGGGAAATAGTCGAGATGTTGCAGCGGCGTCCCTGTACCGCTGCGGATATAGACCGGACCTTTCACCTGAACGGTCCGGACAAAGTTGAACACCTGCTTGAACCGTTGATCCGATCCGGAGCCCTCCTTGTTCAGGAGCACGGCGGCAAACGTTTTTATCAAATCGCCTCGTGAGGAGCAAACGTGCAAACGTTTTCCGATAACAGCACATTCCCTGCGAGCGCAACGGTTCGGTTGTTTCAAACAATTTATTTAAAGGACACGAATGACCAAGAAAGAGACCAAAGAAAAGGCAACTCCTGTACGGAAAGCCAAAAAAGGTGCATGGTGGAAAAGCCTTACTCCTGAGCCCGAGCCGGAAGGGGCAGAGCAAGCTACGCCGATCCCCGAATCCGTCCTGGAGGTGGCCGCCGAGACACCAACGAACGTGACCGAGGTTCATGAGACGCCGCTGGGACAGGGCTCGACCGATCCCGACGAAACTGCAGCGCCCGATCAGCCGCTGACGGAGAGCGCCGCCCCGGAGGCGATAACCGTCGCAGCCGTGCCGGAACCTCCAGCAACGACCACGGTCGAGATCGAAGACCTCGAACCGGTGCATCAGCCGGTACCGCCCCCCGCTGCGGAGAAGAATGCCTCCCCCAACTCTGCAGACGATGGCGCCGAGATGGTGGCGGAAAACAAGGAACCGCAGGCAGAGCCCGAACCGGAAACGGTTGCGCCGATGACGGCGGAAACCGTTGCAACCGAGGCCGAGGCTCCCGCCGAGTCCGTTGTCGCTGACGTGCCTGTTGCAGAGGCAATGCCCGCTGCCGGCGCACCTCAACCTCAGGTGGAAGGTCCTGCGGACGAAGCCGCCTCTCAGACCGCGTCGCCGGTCGATCCAGAGGACAAGAAGCCGGAAGAGGCGGCAGCCGAGGAGGGGACGGACGGACCGCCGGCCAAAAAACGGCGTTCCCGCCGTGGGGGCAAGAAACGGAGCAAACAGACCGAGGCCGCTCCGGCTGCACCTGTTGCCGAGGAGGCAGAGCAACCTCCCACCACCGAACTGGAAGCCGAGAACGAGGACGACGAGGACAACGATACCGTTCCCGAAGATCCCTCGACCGAACCGGCAAAACCGGTGGTCTACAAGTTGCTCATCAACGCCGAGGAACCTGAGGAGTGCCGCATCGCCCTGGTCGAGGATGGCCGTCTTGAATCGTTCCACGTCACCACGGTTGATCGCGAGCCCACCAAGAACAATATCTACAAGGGACGTATCGTCTCGATCGAGGCCAACCTCCAGGCTGCCTTTGTCGATATCGGCACCGGACGCAACGGTTTTCTTCCCTTCAACGAGATCCATCCCGAGTACTACCGCCAGGATGTCAACGAGCGGGTCCGGACCCTGATTGCCCAGCAGCAGTGGAAAAAACTCAAGATTGAGGACGTCATGCAACGGGGCCAGGAAGTCCTGGTCCAGGTGGTCAAGGAGGTCACCGGCAACAAGGGCGCCAACATGACCACCTACCTCTCCCTCCCCGGCCGCTTCCTGGTGCTGATGCCCGGTAGCGACAGTGCCGGAATCTCGCGTAAGATCGTGGGCGAGGAACGCCGCGCCTCGCTGCGGGAGATCATGAGCGAATTCGAGATTCCCGAGGGCATCGGCTACATCATTCGCACCGCCTCGGTGGATATCACCCACAATGCCCTGGAAAAGGATATCAGCTCCCTGCTCACCCTGTGGGAGGAGATAAAGCGGCGCGGCCAGACCAAAGAGGCCCCGGCCCTGGTCTACGAGGAGCAGGACACGGTGGTCCGTTTCCTTCGCGACCATTTCATCCCAGAAATCCAGGAGATCCTGGTCGACACCCAGGAATCGCTGGACAACGTCAACAACTTCATCGAACTGCTCCCCTCCAAGCAGCGCCAGGTCAAGGTCCGGCTGCATCGCGGCAGCAAGCCGATTTTCAACCAGTTCAACGTCGAGGAACAGATCGAATCGATCTTCAAGCCGCAGGTCCCCCTGCCCTCAGGCGGTTCGATCGTGATCAACCCCACCGAGGCCCTGGTGGCCATCGACGTCAACTCGGGACGAACCTCCAAGAACTCGGATTTCGACGAAACCATCTTCCTCGCCAACATGGAGGCCGCCGCCGAGCTGGCCCGCCAGCTTCGGCTACGCGACCTGGGAGGCCTGATCGTGGTTGATTTCATCGATATGCGCAACAAGAAGCATATCCGCGAGGTGGAACGCCAGGTCAAGGCCAGCATGAAACGGGACAAGGCCAAGGTCGACATCAGCAAGATCTCCCGTTTCGGCCTGATGCAGATTTCCCGGCAGAAGATGGGGGCGCCGATCGAAAAGGGCAGCTACCGCACCTGTGAGTTCTGCCAGGGGCGCGGCGTGGTCCGCTCGGTGGAAACCCTGGCCCTGTACTATCTGCGCCGAATCCAGACCGGTATTACCCGGAAAAAAATAGCCCGGGTCGAATGCCGTCTGCCACTGGACGTGGCCCAGTACCTGCTCAACAAAAAACGAACCGAACTGGCCGATCTCGAGGCCAAGCACCGGGCCACGATCGACATCATCCCGCGAAACGAGATGAAACCGACGGAAAGTCAGATAGATTTTCTCGAGACAGACAACAACCACTGATCCGTGACCCTAAAAAATGGTTTGACAAGCAACCAACACGAAAATAGTGCTTGCGCATACGCTCGCTTCAGAGTATAAATGGCTGCGTCATTTGCGCCTGTAGCTCAGCTGGATAGAGCGCCGGACTACGAATCCGTAGGTCGGGAGTTCGAATCTCTCCAGGCGCGCCAACAATCCCAGGGACTTAGACTTCATGTCTGAGTCCCTGTTTTTGTTTGGGGACTCTCTAGGGTCAATATAGGGTCAGCCACTGCATCATCACTCCCCCACCATAACAAACTCCCACCAAGCAAAGTACTACCAATCTCATCACGGCTAGATCGAGGCAATGCTCCGATCATAAGCAGGCGGATGCATCACCCACATCATTGTTCCGCCGATGTAAAGTGACCCCACCTACAGCCGAAACACAACCTCACCTGGCCGATTTATTGGAGAGTTGCCAACTCCGCCGGTCTCCACATTCCGCTCATTGTGGGCGAGCTGGAGATCCTTGATCATGGTGCCGTTCTAATTTTTTCTTTTCGTGGTCTGCAGATACATGACTGCCACCGCTTCAGGGTGTAGGCGCTTGTCAGAAAAAGGCAAAATGGCTGCAAGCTGCGGATGAGTGGTGCCATAGCTTTTTTCTTGAATCTCTGACGGTGGATGTAGGATGATAGCTGTATTCATGAAGTTATGAACATAGATGAAGAGGAGACCTATGGATGCAATGATTCTTGTTGTCGATGATCAGCCATTCTACCTAGAAGTGCTCCTCTCCATTTTAAAAAATCAGCAATTCTTAGCATGTATAGCCGATTCCGGAGAAAAAGCCGTGCAGATGCTTGAGAAGTTGGATCCCGATCTTATCCTGCTGGATGTGATGATGCCGGGTATGGATGGTTTGGAAACTTGCCGCAAGATCAAGGCAGATAGACAAAAAGCGGAAATTCCTGTCGTCTTCATGACCGCTTTGGATAGTGTTGAGGACAAGGTGGCCGGCTTTGAGGCTGGCGCAGTGGACTATATCACCAAGCCGTTTCACCAGGCAGAGATACTGGCGCGAATCACCGCGCACATTACCCTTCGCAGAAAGAGTATTGCCCTGGAAAAGGCGCTGAATGAAATCAAAAGTTTGAAGGATATCCTGCCAATTTGCAGTTATTGTAAAAAGATCCGCGATGACGAGGGCTACTGGAAACAGGTGGAAGATTACATTTCCACCCACACCGACACCCGGTTTTCCCACGGAATTTGTCCGGAATGCCTAAAGCGGGAGTGGGAAGACATTGATGAGTAATATCAATGTATTAAAAAGATGAAAACGTCATCTTCAAGGCCTTTTTACGAGAACGTGATGCAGGCACTGTCAATGTGTCGGATGAGGCGACTGAGGACCAGATTTTTGACCGATATCCCTGCAGACAGATAACCTTTTCTCCACGCGCCCACTACGCTTGTACCTGCCCGATTTCGAAACCGATCATCTCCGGAAACTGATCTCCAAGCAGGGCTAATTTCATCGAACCTTGATTCACTCCACTCCCCCCCTTGCCTCTTGCTTCCTTGCACCAACAATGAATCGAGAATCAAAATCAAAAGAGCAAAATACTTGAATTCGCCTCACAGCCTTGCATTCGCGCTTCCCTTGGCGATGGTTTGCACTTTGACTTTCCTGCAGGTTTTACGATAATTGAATAAAGGCCTTGCTCATCCGGCTCCACATGGGCCAACTTGACAGGTCCTGATCCTGGTGCATTATCACTCGGCGAACGCCCGCTTTGCATACCCCAAACAATGACAATCCGATGAGATGGGAGAGACTCCAAACCTACTGGTACTTTACTGCTCGACCGAATACGAAATAGAGGCCATCATCCAAGCCATACGCAACCGAACACCGAAGGTCGCCATCCACGGCGGCACCTCCTGCAGGGGCGTGATGACCCAGCTGGGCCTTGCCTCGAAAAATCATACGGGTCTTGCCATACTGGCCATTGCTGATCCGGATGGAAACTATGGAGTTGGAGTATCCCCCATAGAAAACGGTCCGCAGGCTGCCGCAGAGGCGGCAATCACCGAGGCCCTCGCCAATGCCAACTGCCCCGGCGAAGTTCCGGCTATGGTCTGGTTGACCGCGGTTCCTGGATGTGAAGAGGCCCTGCTTGAAGGTATAGCCACGGTACTCGGCGAGGATGTGCCGGTTGCCGGAGGCAGCTCGGCCGACAATACCCTTGATGGCAACTGGAAACAGTTCACCGCAGACCAGATGTACAGCAATGCGGTGGTGGTAACGGCCCTCTTTCCATCCACCGAGGTGATGTTCGCCTTTCACAGCGGCTATGAACCAACCGATGCCAAGGGCTTGATCACCAAGGCCGGCGGCTACGAGGCCACAGGAAACAGGGGGATCGCCACCGCAACCAACCAGCGAACCCTGATGGAAATCGACGGTCGTCCGGCAGCCGAGGTCTACAACGAGTGGACCGGAGGACTGATCAGCGACATGCTCGGCACGGGCGGCCACATTCTCGGTCGGACCACTCTCCAGCCCCTCGGACGAGTGGCGGGGTATATCGGCGAGGTTCCCTACTTCCAGCTCTCCCATCCCGATTCGGTCACAGCGGACAATGCATTGACCCTCTTTTCCGATATGTCGGCCGGTGATGAAATCGTGCTCATGCGGGGAACCGTCGACAGTCTCATTACCAGAGCCGGCAGGGTGGCGACCTCGGCCATGGAGACTCACACGGCCGCCCCTGAGGATATCGCCGGTGCCTTGGTGGTGTACTGCGCCGGCTGCATGCTGACCGTGCAGGATCGTCTGGAGGAGGTGGTGGACTCCATCCGCGAGGCCCTGCCCGGCATCCCCTTTCTCGGGACCTTCACCTACGGCGAGCAGGGGTGTTTTCTCAACGGAGGCAATCGACACGGCAACCTGATGATCTCGGTGCTGCTCTTTACCAGGGAGTGATCCATTCCTGGGCAAAGGCCCATCACAACAACTTGACTGGGGGATCATGGTCATTCAATCGGAACAACTGCTGGAGACGGTTCTTGACCTGGAACGCTCGCGCCAGCGGGAACGGGAAATTCGCCTTGAAGCGGAAGCCCTGCTCGAGGGGTTGCGGGGAATGAGCGGTACGCAGGAACAGGAAGACCTGTTCCAAGCCCTGATCCACGCCCTGCGCAATGTGATCGATTTTGAACAGGCATTCATTCTCCAGGCAAGAGCGGCAACAACAATGACAGTCCTGGCGACCACCGCCCTGTCCATGAAAAACAGCCGATGGCAGATCGGTCCCGTTTTTGCCAAGGCGCTGCAGGGGAAGCCGGTGGCCACTTTTGATGTTTCGCAGGTTCCGGAATGGAAGGATCAACCGCCTGAAATAAGGACCAATACGCGATCCGCCCTGCACATCGGCCTCAAGGGCAGCGCCTGGGACACGATGTTGGTGGTCACCCATTCGCACCCCAAACATTTCGGTCCCAGTCAGGTGAAAAAAGCCATGCGGTTCTCCCCTCTGGCCTCGCAGGCGATCCTCACCCTGGAATTACGAAAGGCCCTGCTGGAACGGGACAGATTCTATCAACTGTCCCTCGATGCCATGGCCATTTTCACCATGGACGGCACCATCATTCAGCACAATCAGGGCTGGTGTGACAGTTTCAACGCGGATCGGCCGCCCGTGCATAACATTTTCGAGCTGACGCCCCCTGACGAGGGCGAGCAATGGCAACAGGTGATGGAAACGTTGCACGTTCGGGGTGGGAGCCGGGCCATCAAAACCCGACTCCGGGCAGGGGCCGGCGAGTATCACTGGTTCTCCTGCAGCATCGCGGTCTATCCCGATCAGATGCTCTACTATATCGTTGCCCGCGATATTACCGAGAGCGTCCTTTTCGAACAAAAACTGGCCTATCAGGCCGGTCACGATTCGCTCACCGGCCTGAGAAACCGG
Organism: uncultured Desulfobulbus sp.; assembly: GCF_963665445.1. Lineage (GTDB taxonomy): Bacteria > Desulfobacterota > Desulfobulbia > Desulfobulbales > Desulfobulbaceae > Desulfobulbus. The sequence continues at coordinate 3,773,000 of NZ_OY762276.1, forward strand.
GCGGAATTCATGGACTATCTCAAAACCACCTTTTCCCGCTACAAAAACGATTCGGGCACCTGTTTCGCCCTGCTCTTTCTCGACCTCAACAAATTCAAAACGATCAACGATACCCTGGGCCACGAAATTGGTGATGAGTTGCTCAAGGCCTTTGCCACAACCCTGCAGGAGGTGGTGCGCAGCGAGGACATCGTCTCCCGTTTCGGCGGCGACGAGTTCACGATCATTCTCAAAAAGATCCATTCAGTCGTCGATGCGGAAACCGTGGCCCACCGCATCCGCGAGAAATGTCAAATCCCCTACGAGCTCAAGGGACACCGCGTTCAGGCCTCAACCAGCATCGGCATCGCGGTCAGCGCCCCGGATTTCCGTCACGAAGAGGAGATGATCCATGCAGCCGACCTGGCCATGTATACCGCTAAAAAGGAGAAACTCCCGTTCTCCATCCACCACGGGCCGTTGCAGTGTGACCTCGTTGCCGGTCGGCAAGTGGTCAACAACCTGGAGCGATAATAATCATTCACCCAGGCCATACCGGCGAAACAGACCTACGGCCGTTCAATCCGCACCCAGGTCTTCCGCCGCCCCCACTGGCGGGCATCCTCGTGGGAGTCGAAGTAGAGGTCAATACGGTTGGGCCCCTTGATCGCCCCGCCCCGATCCTCGACCCGGCCCCAACCATAGCCCTCCACGTACATCCTCGTACCGAACGGATAATACTTGGTATCCGCGGCAATGGTCCCATCCTCCTGGAACCAGGACCAGGGGAGCATGCGCACCGGCAGCATCCAGGGGCGAAAGAGGGTGTCCCAGGAAAACAGCCCTTCCTCCGGTTCGTGCGGATCGGTCCCCATGGCGGTCAGCCCGAGATACGGGCGCCCGGCATTGGATCCGGAACTGACATAGCGGTTCCAAAAATCGAGTTTGAGATAGGCCCAGCTCCCGCGCTCCCAACCGCAACAGAGCGAGCAACCGCAGTAGGCGGTGGTTTCCATCATTCTGCCGACGGGCTGCCGGGCGCATCCGCCAAGCAGCATAAGCGAGCCCCACAACACAAGGCTACAGATCACAGCAAGCAATGAGGGAAGGGTTCGTTTATTCATAACCTGTTTGTCCCATCTCCACACGTTGATCTTCATCGGGGGTTAAATCCTTATAACCATTTAACAAGACGAGAAAAAATAGAACAAGTATTTTCCCCCTCGATGCAGCCGCTTGGCTCGCCCCGTGGGAGACGATGGCCGATCCGGAAAATTATGATTGCAGCGACAGGCGACAATCATTACCCTTGCGTCGAAGGCTTGAGAGGGGTATTTGTCATTCTCGTACGATGCTTTGAGAATGACGTTTCGAGCTTCGTAACGTTCTGATTTCACACTACGTGACTACCAGTTTTCTGGCTTTTTGACGAGGCGGTCAACAATCACTTCCCCACTGATGCTGCAACCATGAATGATCTTACCCCGCTGCCGACCTTGCCCTTGGGCCGTTATCGTCACTACAAGGGCGGCGAATACGAGGTGCTGGGCGTTGTCCGCCACAGCGAAACCCTGGAGCCGCTGGTTCTCTATCGTCCACTGTACAACGCGACCGGCCTCTGGGTGCGCCCCTTTGCCATGTTCACAGAAAAGATCGAGATCAACGGCCGACGGCAGCGTCGCTTTGCCATGGTTGATGGCATTGCCCCCTAACTGTTGCTACGGATCTTTGCCCTGCTCGTCATAAACGGATTGTACTCAGCATTCCCTTTGAAATTTCGCCTTTTGACGATGCTCGCATGGTCGGCTCCAACTGCGAAAATCCTCCCCTTGATTTCCAAGCCCCATGACCAATCACGCCCACCGTATTGCCCGCAAGCTGCAGCTCACCCAGCAACAGGTGCAGACCGTTACCGACCTGCTCGACGATGGGGCCACCATCCCCTTTATCGCCCGCTATCGCAAGGAGACCACCGGTTCCCTTGACGAGGTGCAGCTCTCGGCCATCCGCGATCTCCAAGCCGAACTGGCGGAGCTCGACAGACGCCGTTCCTCGATTTTGAGCTCCCTTGAAGAACGCGACCTGCTGAGCACGGAGCTGCATGCCGCCGTCACCGCGGCACCGGACCTGGCGACCCTGGAGGATCTTTACCTGCCCTTTCGCCCCAAGCGGCGGACCCGGGCGCAAAAGGCCAGAGAGCGCGGCCTGGAGCCGCTGGCCCAACTTCTTTTCAGCCAAAAGGGTGGGGGCATAGATCCGGCCCCGTTTGTCAACGCCGAGCTGGAGGTGAACAACGCGGAGGAGGCCCTGGCCGGTGCCCGCGATATCATCGCCGAATGGGTCAGCGAACATGCGGAGTTGCGCTCCCGGATGCGGGCCCTCTTTCAGCGCAAGGCCCTGGTCCGCGCCAAAGTTGCCAAGGGAAAGGAGGAGGAAGGCTGTAAATTCCGTGACTATTTTGATTGGCAGGAACCGGTGGCAAAACTCGCCGGACACAGACTGCTGGCCATGTTGCGCGGTGAGCAGGAGAAGGTGCTCGGCTTGAGTTTTCTGCCGCCGGAGAATGAAGCGCTGGAAATTCTCTGCCGCCAGACCGTGCGCAGCAGCGACCTGAGCGGGCAGCAGGTCCGCCTGGCGGTGGAGGACAGCTATAAACGGTTGCTGGCCCCATCGCTTGAAAACGAACTGCGCGCAAACCTCAAGGAGCAGGCCGATCTGGAGGCGATTGCCGTCTTTGCCGACAACCTGCGCCAGTTGCTGCTGGCTGCACCGCTTGGCGCCAAACGAACCCTAGCGCTCGATCCCGGATTCCGCACCGGTGCCAAACTGGTCTGCCTGGACCGGCAGGGACAACTCCTCCACCACACCACCATTTACCCGACCCTGTCGGCCAAACAGCAGCAGGAGGCCGGCCAGACGGTGCTTGCGCTCTGCAACCGCTTCCAGATCGAGGCCATCGCCATCGGCAACGGGACCGCCGGCCGGGAAACCGAGGCCTTTGTCCGTGCCCTGGAGCTGCCGTCAGGGACGATCGTCACCATGGTCGACGAGAGCGGCGCCTCGATCTACTCGGCCTCCGAGGTGGCACGGCGGGAATTTCCCGAGCACGATCTCACCGTCCGCGGCGCGGTCTCCATCGGCCGCCGCCTGCAGGACCCCCTGGCGGAACTGGTCAAGCTCGACCCCAAGGCCATCGGTGTCGGCCAGTACCAGCACGATGTCAACCAGAAGGCGCTCAAACAGGGGTTAGACGACGTGGTTATCAGCTGCGTCAACCGGGTGGGCGTCGAGGTCAACAGCGCCAGCCCGGAGCTGCTCACCTTCGTCTCCGGCCTGGGCGAAACCCTCGCCACCAATATCATTGCCTTTCGCCGCGAGCACGGCCCCTTCACCGACCGTAAACAGTTCCTCAAGGTGCCGCGCCTGGGCAAGAAGGCCTTTGAACAGTGCGCCGGATTTCTCCGCATCCACGACGGGACCAATCCCCTGGACCGCTCCGGCGTCCATCCGGAACGCTATGCCCTTGTCGCCCGGATGGCCCAGGATTGCGGCTGCAGTGTGGCGGAACTGATGGAGGCCCCTTCCCGCAGACAACAGATCAGGCTCGAGCGGTACCTGTTGGGCGATGTCGGCCTGCCGACCCTGGAAGATATCCTGCTGGAGCTGGGCAAGCCAGGCCGTGATCCACGCCAGCGGTTCGAGGCCTTTGCCTTTGCCGAGGGTATCGAAAAGATGGAAGATCTGTCAGAGGGGATGTGGCTGCCAGGCATCGTCACCAATGTCACCAAATTTGGGGCCTTTGTCGATATCGGGGTGCATCAGGACGGCCTGATCCATATCAGCCAGCTTGCCGACCGATTTGTCAAAGACCCGGCCGAGGTGGTCAGGGTGCGGCAGCAGGTCCGGGTGCGGGTTTTGAGCGTGGATGCGGCGCGCAGGCGGATTGCCCTGTCCCTGCGCGACGTGTGAGGTAGAGTTTACGCGGAAAATCTACTTCGCAAAACGAAACGAGGCCAACAGGGCCTCAACAGATCGCTGCCAGACCTGGTAATTTTTCTCGGCCTGCTGCGGACTGTCGCCCTTTCCACTGCAGCTCAGCGACCAGGTCAGCCCAGGGGTGGCCGTCATGACAATCTGGCCTGCGAGATACTCGTCAAAGCCCAGGCGCATTCGATAACGGGCCACATGGGTCGGCCGCGAGCCGAGCCTTCCGGTCGAGGCAGCCGTGACCTGCAGCTGCTCGCCTTCTTGCCCCAGCACCTCCTGCATCTCGGCAACGGTCGGCGGTTCGAGAAAGATCTGGTCGATCTCGCTCTGCTTGGCATTGACCGCGTGCGGGTACTCCTTGACGATCACCGCACACTCGGCGGCAGGACCGTTTCCCGGGGCGACAATTTTCACCCGCATGTTGCGGACCGCGCTATGAGCAAAAACCCAGGTCGCCGGATACTGAAAACTGAAACCGTATTGGCTGTTGCTGTAGCGGGCCGTTTTTTCCGCCGCAGCCACATTCCCCATCCAGACCGCAACCAGCCACATGGCCAGACAAATGCGCAGCAAATAATGCAATGACGACATGATCCAGTCCTCAACAAATCGAAAGTAACAGCGGACGCAGCCAGTAGACCGGCTTCATAAGCGGCGTCCTTTCAATACATACGGCTGCCCACTCTAGCACAGTGCTCGCCGTCTGCCAATCGCTCATCACGGCCGTCCAGCAACCGCCTGTGTCTTCTTCGCTGGCGTCTTTTTTGCATTTTCAGTCAGTTACCGATTGACTTTACCCCTGAATTTATCAACTATGGAAGTTCGATACGCTTCTGTTTTCCACCACCGGAGGGTCCTTGCCATGCGCACCATCCTGGCCGCTCTTGTCTTCCTCATCGTAACGACACTGCACACCTATGCCGCCGAGGTCGTCCGGCGTGATGTCATCTCAACCTCTGCCGGTGATCTGGAACTGTTCTTTATCGGTCATTCCTCGCTGATCATGACCTACCATGGCAAGGTGATTCACTTCGACCCCTACGGCAAGGTCGGCAACTACGCCACCTTGCCCCGGGCCGACCTGATTTTCATCACTCACAATCATGTGGACCACTTCGATCTCGAGGCCCTGCAGAAAATACGCAAACCCGGCACGGTCATCATAGAGCCGCCCATCTGCGCCGAAGACGTGCCGGATGGCTGGATCATGACCAACGGCGAGCGCCTGCGCATTTGGGACCTCCGTGTGCAGGCAACACCGGCCTACAACATCCTCCGCCACCGCGAGGACGGCAATCTCTACCACGCCCCAGGAGTGGGTAACGGCTATGTGATCACCTTTGCCAACCGCCGGATCTTTGTTGCCGGAGATACCGAGAATATCCCAGAGATCAAGGCACTGAAAAATATCTACTGCGCCTTTCTGCCGATGAGTCCGGACTCGACCATGACCCCGGAGATGGTGGCCGACGTGGCCCGGGCGATCAAGCCCAAGATCCTCTACCCGTACCACTACAAGGATACCGATCCCGAGCAACTGGTAACCCTGCTCAAGGATATACCGGAGATCGAGGTGCGGATTCGCCCCTTACGATAATACAATCCCCCGTCAACACCTTACATGACCACGCGAAACAATCGCGAATCTTTGTGCCCATGTCCACCCAGCAAATCCCACCGTTCACTCCAGAGGCCCTGGCGTTGCTCTTTGCCCGGGACAACTTTCGTGCCTTTCAGCAACCCGGCTTCCCCTCGCATTACTGGGCACCGCTGCTGGCCGCCGCCAGCGGTGCAAGCCGCAACGAGATCTTTTTTCTCGCCCCCCAGGACCTGGGGCAGCAGAAGGGACAATGGCTGCTCACCCTGCGTAAGATGAGAACCCAGGATGCAACCATGCGAACGATCCCGCTGCATCCCTGGTTGATCCAGTTGGGATTTGTCGAGTTTGTCGACCAACAGCGCTGCGGAAACAACCAACGGATTTTTAGCGAGTACAAGGCTGGCCAGGAGAATGCGGGCATACCCTTTTCCCGGGCCTTTGTCCAGTGGATCAAGACCACGGTCGCAGTGCTGCCCGTCGAGCAACAGCAACTCTTTGCCGCCGATTTTCACTTTCCCTCCCTGCGGGCGCTGTTCTGGCTCGAGGCGGAATCTGCCGGCCTGAGCTTTGACACCCTGCAGTTGCTGCGCGGAGGCCCGGGCGACTGCATTGAAGCCGCATCCGAGGTCGCGACCATTGCCGTGCAAGCCAGATTCCCCGCTCTGCCGGCCTACGCCGAACTCCTCAGGGAGATGAACCCATAATGAAACCATCGTGACGCCTTTTCGAAAACGCCACGCTTTCCCCAACAATCACAGCGAGGTGATACTATGCAACAAACACCTGCCAACTGCGCCAAATGTTCCTTTAAACCCGACGAGCGGGTCTGCCGCACCGAGGGCGGCCGCCATCCTGAAAACTGCCCCACCATCCGTAAACCCGATCTGATCGAGGTGGCGCGTGGCGAGTACGCCAAGAAAGAAAACGCCGAATTTGCCCGCCAGGCCTCCCTCCAGGAACGCGACGGCTACAGCAACCGCGAACTGGGGTATGCCAAGGTACGGCCGGCCAAGCCGCGTATCGAGGAGATCTTGGATTTCATCGGCAAGATGGGCTACAAGAAGATCGGCCTGGCCTTCTGCCTCGGCCTGCGCAACGAAGCCATGATCGTGGAGCGATTCTTCAGCAACCACGGCCTGGAGATGGCCTCGGTGATCTGCAAGGTGGGCCGGGTGCCCAAAGAGGAACTGGGGCTCACCGATCAGGACAAGATCAGCGTCTGCACCTTTGAAACCATGTGCAACCCAATCCTCCAGGCCCAGGTGCTCAACTCGGAAAACACCGAGTTCAACATCCTGCTCGGCCTCTGCGTCGGTCACGACTCGCTCTTTCTCAAGTACGCCGAGGCCCCCTGCACCGTGCTCGCGGTCAAGGACCGGGTCACCGGCCACAATCCCCTGGCTGCGGTGTATACGCTGGATTCGTATTATCGGGCATTGAAATAAGCCAACTGGAGATCCCGCGGCTCAGGCAGCCTGACGCCTGCCGCGACTGAGGGAAAGGATCACTCCCAGACAGGAAAAAAAGGAGAAGATCACCAGCGCGGTCTTCATGCTGAGGATGAACCGGGGCAGATTGGTATCGGTGACCGCCTGATCGCCCATGAACAGCGAAAAAAGCAAGGTGATGGTGGTGAGGCTGGTTGCCATGCCAAGGGTGCGCATGGCGCCGATCATGCCCGAGGCCACCCCGAACTGGCGCCGCTGAACACTGTCCATGATCGCGGTGGAGTTGGGGGTGATGAAGATGCCGAAACCGGCACCAATCAGCATCAGCTCCATGGCCACCAGCCACAGCGGCGTTTGTACGCTCAAGGTCATTGCAGCCAGCAGCAGCCCGGCTGCGCTGATCAGCATGCCGGCGGTGGCCAGCTTGGCAATCTCGATCCTATCGGCCAGGCGACCGGAAATGGGCGAGGTCACCACCTGCATCAGCGGCTGCAGCAGCAGGATGAAGCCGGCCTGGCGGGCGGTGAGCCCCTTGGCGTACTGCAGAAAGAGGCTCATGAAAAAGACGATGCCGAAGGTAGCGGCATAGTTCCCCAGGGCAGCCAGGCTGGAGAGGGTGAAAAACCGATTGCCGGAGAGCAGTTTGACGTCCAACAGCGGACTCGCGCACCGCTTCTCCAAAAGAAGAAACAGGCCCAGGCCCACCGTCCCGGCGACCAGCAGGGGCGGTCCGACCAAGATCATCTGCGCGTGCGCCGCTCCACTCATGATGCAGCCCACACTGAGCGCATACACCAGGCTGCCGAGCCAATCCATCCGTTCTCCGGAGGCATTTTTCTCGGTCTCCTTCATCCCGAACAGACAGGTCAGGACCGCGGCGAGACCGATGGGGACCGGGACAAGAAAGACATGCCGCCAGCCGAAATGCTGGGTAATGTAGCCGCCGATCACCGGTCCGGTCGACAACCCCACATAGGTGCAGGCGGAGACCACACCGATCTTGCGCGCCCGCAGCGCCGGAGGAAAGGCCGCGGCCACCAGGGCCATGCTGCCGGAGAGCATCATCGCCGCGCCCAACCCCTGGAAAAAGCGCAGCGTGATGACCACCAAAATACTCGAGGCAAAACCGAGCACAAAGGTGAAGCTGGTAAAGATGGCCAGGCCGAGAAGAAACATGATCCGCTGGCCGAGGATATCCCCCAGGCGGCCAAAGGTGAGCATAAACATCGCCAGGGAGAGGACATAGGTCTGCTCGACCAGGCCGATCTGCATGGCCGAGGCGCCGAGATCGCGCCCGAGCGAAGGCAGGGCCACGCCGATGGAGGTGAGCATGAACGGGGCCATGAACTGGGCGATGCAGACCGTCAACAGGATCATGGCCGCTGATTTTGATATTTGTTGTTCCATAGATACGCAGCAGCTCCTGTCCTTCCGTTCCATCACCCAGATACGCTTCTCTCACCCGATTGTCCGTCGATGACCAGGCCCTTTACGGATTGACAATCAGGTGCAGCATCATTAATTCCAGGGGAGGCAAAAGTCAATCCCAGGGGATTTGGACTGGTTGCACGCCGACACTGGCACCGATTGTGGACACAACAGGCCTGTCGCCAAGAGGCGCGTCTTTCATCTTTTTTGGGAACCGAAAGTATCTCTCTGCGGTACCCGGTGTGCCAGGCAGCACCGGTTCAGGAGAGACGTGGAGCAAGGCTATGGATGTCGGTACATTCAATGAATATTTGAAATTTTTCGTCGCTCTGGTGGCGGTGGTCAACCCGGTGGGCATGATCCCGGTGTTCATCAACCTCACCGCCAGCCAAGACGTGAGCGAGCGCAACAAAACCGGAACCGTCAGCGGACTGTCGGTGGGCATCATCCTCTTGGCGGTGCTCTTCACCGGAGAAGCCATTCTGCGCTTCTTCGGCATCTCGGTCGGGTCATTCCGGGTCGGCGGCGGTATTCTCATTTTGCTGATGGCCATTGCCATGCTCAACGCCAAAATGAGCAACATTCGCCAGACCAAAGAGGAGGAGTTGGATTCCGCTGCGCGGGAAAGCGTGGCCGTGGTCCCCCTGGCCACACCGCTGTTGGCCGGTCCCGGTGCGATCAGCACGGTCATCCTCCATGCCCAGCGGCACGATTCACCCCTGCATCATCTCTACCTCAGCCTGGCGATCATCGCCCTCTCGGCCTTGACGGTCGTCTTAATGCGACTTGCCCCCCATATCAGTCAATGGCTGGGCAAAACCGGGATCAACATCGTCACCCGACTGATGGGCCTGGTGATGGCCGCCATGGGCGTGGAATTCATCGCCCACGGCCTCAAACAGCTCTTTCCCATTCTTGGCCAAGGCTGATCGCAGCGATCATTGTTGACCAACCAGGAGAATACAGATGCAATCAATCACCCTTCCCGAACTCACCTGTATCGGCGTGGTCCACGGCGATATCGTTGACCTTGAAACCGCGCCAAAGAATTATTCCATCTCCGACCATAGCGGCGTCCTTGAAATCGATCCCCGATACCTGGACGCCATGGACGGGATCAAGGCTGGGATGACCATCGTGGTCCTGTTCTGGCTGCACCGATCCTCGCGCGACGTGCTCAAGGTCTATCCCCGCGGTGATCGCAGCCGGGGACTGAGCGGCGTCTTTGCCACCCGCAGTCCGGTTCGCCCCAATCCCATTGCCCTCTCGGAGTTGCGTGTCCTGTCGGTGGAGGGAAATCGGATTGAGGTATACGGGCTCGATGTGCTTGACGGTACGCCGATCATCGACATCAAAAAGCAGATTTCCGCATAACCGCTTACCCTGACAAATTTTTTCTACCAGAAAACCGGAGCCGAGGGTATACACTGGGATTGAAAGGCCATACTTTCAACCGGGCATGGGCAAGGAGGTCATCATGTTTGAATCCGCTGAATTGGGACACAAGATCAAAAAATCGGTCTATGAGCAGGAAGTGCCGGCCCTGCGGGAAGAACTGCTCAACGTGCAACTGGATCTGGCCGAGACCGCCGCCTTCCAGGTCATTATCCTCATCGGCGGCCTGGACGGCTCAGGCCGCGGTGCCACGGTCAACCTGATCAACGAGTGGATGGATCCGCGCCATATTCAGACCCACGGCATGGGCGAGCCTTCAGACGAAGAACTGGACCGGCCGATGATGTGGCGCTTCTGGCGGGCACTGCCGCCCAAGGGCAAGATCGGCGTCTTTCTCGGTTCCTGGTACACCTGGCCCATCCTCAACCGGGTCAGCGGCAGGACCGAAACCGCGGATCTGGAACAGAGCCTCGAGCGGGCCAAGCGTCTGGAAAAGATGCTGGTGGACGAGGGGGCGCTGATCATCAAGTTCTGGTTCCACCTGTCCAAGGAAAAGCAGAAGAAACGGTTCAAGGAGCTGGAAAAGAACCCGCATACCCGCTGGCGGGTGACCAAACGCGACTGGCAACGCTACGAACAGTACGACAAATTCCGCGAAGTGCACGAGGTGGTCATTCGCCACACGAGCACAGCCGTGGCCCCCTGGCTGATCGTCGAGGGCGAGGATGACCGCTATCGCAGCCTGACTGTGGGCAAGACCATTCTCAAGGCCATCCAGGACCGACTGGCACTGGCCAACACCCCCATGCCCAAGTCGCTGGCGCCGCCGCTGATTCCGCCGATCGACAACCTGCACATTCTCAAGACCCTGGACATGACCCAGGTCTTGGAAAAAAAGGACTACAAAGACAAATTGAGCAAGTACCAGGCCCGGCTGGCCGAGCTCACCCGCGACCCCAAGTTCAAGTATATGTCGGTGATCGCGGTGTTTGAAGGCAATGACGCCGCCGGCAAGGGGGGCAGCATCCGCCGCATCACCGGAGCCCTGGATGCACGCTTCTACCAGGTCATTCCCATTGCCGCCCCCACCGAGGAGGAACGGGCGCAACCCTATCTGTGGCGATTCTGGCGCCATCTGCCGCGCAAGGGGCGGGTCACGGTCTTTGACCGGTCCTGGTATGGCCGTGTGCTGGTGGAGCGGGTGGAAGGCTTCTGTGCCGAGGTCGACTGGATGCGGGCCTACACCGAGATCAACGATTTTGAGGCCCAGATGGTGCGCCACAACCTGCTGGTGGTCAAATTCTGGCTGGCGATCACCAAGGACGAGCAGCTGCGCCGCTTCAAGGACCGGGAAAAAACCGCCTTCAAAACCTTCAAGATCACCGAGGAAGATTGGCGCAACCGGGAGAAATGGGAGCTGTATGAGCAGGCGATCTGCGATATGGTCGACCGCACCAGCACCATGCTCGCCCCCTGGACCCTGGTGGAGGCCAACAGCAAGTACTTTGCCCGGGTCAAGGTGATGAAAACCCTCTGCGAACAAATCGAGATAAAACTGAAAAAACTGCACGAATCCGGGATAGATTATCTCGACAATCCCAAGAAAAAATAAGCTCCTATTTTACCGTCCAAAAGAGTGGGATCGGCCTGCGACGCAGGCTCCAACAAGGGGCCTCTAGCCAACAAATAAAAACTGCACCGGCCAGTGTCATCTAGCCGGTGCAGCTGTGATCGAGTCCCACGCTCGCTGAGCAACACAGGTGATCGGCGGGTGGGCTCGGCTGGCAAGAGATGCGAATGCGATCAACAGCCGCTAACGATGCCACTCCTTGTTGGGCTGCTGACGGGCGGAAAGGGAGATAAGGATTTTCCCGCCTTCGGCAACGCCCGCTTCCGCCAAAAGGGTTTGAAAACTGGATTCAAAGGCCGCCAAGGTGGTGTAGGGCTCATCGGCGATCTTATCCACGCCCACAGCCTTGGCTGCCATTATTGCCGAGGCCACGATATCCCCCCAATGTGCATCAAGCAGATCCCCCGGAGCGCAAAACTCCGCATAGGCGACCGTTGATGAGGTCCGATAATAGATATACGGTGCAGGGATGGGCGAGCCTTCCCACTTGACCTTGGACTCAGCGACCAACCCGGTTCTACCAAGTTCCAACTGCCGACATGCGTACGACATACGTGCCTCCTCATGTTCTGTGGTTATGTGAGACGCATTCTGCAATGCGCAGCCAATGAGGTGTCCGTCGTTTCCGGCAAACATCTTTGAGCTTATACAAATATTTATAAAGCCATATTCAAGCGATGGCAATCCTCTCTTTGCGTTTTCTCCCGATTGCGGCAGGGTCTTTTTTGTCGCCGGGCAGTCCCCTCCCTTATTTCTTGAGGAGATCTTTCTTGCTCCCAGGTATTCACTGCCTTGCAATAATTGACGGACTTGGTACCGTACCGCGGTTGGACCGCCTTGCAGAGTTTGCCTGCCTGCCTCCGTTTGCCGCACCCATCATCAGAGATCGTTCATTCGGATCAAGGAGTGAATCCAGATGCCCACACCCGAGCAGTCACGTCCTGCGCCCTCAACCCCTGTGCCGGAAAACGCGCCCGAATTCTCCAGAACCATGAAGCGATCCCCTTCTTTCATCGTCGGCATCGGCGCCTCGGCAGGCGGTCACGCCCCTTTGGAGGAAATTTTCACCTCCCTGCCCACCGATACCGGCCAGGCCTTTGTAGTGGTGATGCACCTCACCTCCGAGGGGCCTTCGCATCTTGCCGATCTTCTTCGTCACTATACCGACATGCCTGTGGTCACCATCGAAGAGGACATGGGGGTGCAGGCGGATACCGCCTATGTCATTCCTTCGGGTTGTTTCCTTACCCTGAAGGATCGCACCTTCCATCTGGAAGCCTATGCCAGCAGCAGCGGGCTCCATCATCCCATTGATCATTTTTTCACCAGCCTGGGCCAGGAGGAGAGCGAGCGGGCCATCGGCGTCATTCTCTCCGGATTCGGCAACGATGGCAGCCAAGGGGTACAGCGGATCAAGGAGTACGATGGCTTGGTCCTGGTCCAGGATCCGAGCACGGCGATCAATGCGCCCATGCCGAGCAACGCCATTGCAAGCGGCGTTGTCGACCAGATCCTGCCGGCAACGGAAATCGCCGCCCACCTGGTCGAAGTTTCGGCACGAGGTGGCAACTCTTGCGGACCGAGCTCCATTCCCCTCATCCATAAAAAGGAACTGGAACAGCTCTTTGCCCTGTTGAAGACACAAACAGGACACGACTTCAGCGCCTATAAACGCAACACCATCCTCCGCCGCATTGACCGGCGGATGGTGGTCAACGAGATCCAGCAGTGTCAACAATACCTCACCCTGCTCAAGCAAAATCCCCAGGAAATAGAGGCCCTCTATCAGGAATTGCTCATCGGCGTGACCGGTTTTTTTCGTGATCCTGAGGCCTTTGACCTCTTGCGCACCGAGGTGATTCCCCATCTGGTCGCCAACCGGACCGAGGATAATCCGATTCGTATCTGGCACGCCTGCTGTGCCACCGGGGAAGAGGCCTATTCGGTGGCCATGCTGATCCAGGAATACCTGGAGGAAAATGCGCTGCAGACCAAGGTCCAGATCTTTGCCACCGATCTCGACGAAAAGGCGATCAACCAGGCCCGTGCCGGAGTCTATCCCGCCTCCATTGAAAACGAGGTGAGCGAATCCTGGTTGCATAAATATTTTTCCCGCATCGACAACAAATGGCAGGTCAACAAACAGTTACGGGAAATGATCGTCTTTGCCCATCACAACATCATCAAGGATCCTCCCTTCTCCCGCCTGGACCTTCTCGTCTGCCGCAATTTCCTCATTTACCTCAACCCGGAGATGCAGAAATGGCTCATTGCCCTGTTCCACCAGGTGCTGCACCCAGGGGGATATCTCTTTCTGGGAACGGCGGAAAGCGTGGGGCTGCAGAGCAACCTCTTTGCCCCGGTCGACAAAAAATGGAAAATCTTCATCCGCCAAAACGGTGAGCAGCGGGTTGATCTCCCCTTTCCCTTTTTCGGGCCGATTCGCCGCCTTCCCGGCATGGGAACGCCCACCAGATCGACGGAACCGCAAAACCTGAACCCAAAGGCGCTCGCGGAAAAACTGCTGATGGAGCGCTATCTCCCTGCACGGGTCATCGTCAACGACAATAACGAGGTCGTCCATTTTTCCAAAGAGGCCAACAGCTTTCTCGTTACCCCGGAAGGAGAACCGACTCGCGATCTTTTGCGCCTGGGTCGCGAAGAACTCCGTCCCGCCCTTCGCGCCGCCATCTACAAGGCCTTTTCCGAACACAAGGAAAATCGCTTTCAGGGGATCAAGGTAAATGGTGAGGGTGGTGACCAGTTCATCAACCTCATTGTCCTGCCCCTGGTCAACAATGTTCCCGGCGAAAAGCTGGCCCTGGTCATTTTCGAGCCCGCGCCTTCCCCGCAGGTGGTTGCCCTTCCGCAAAGCGAGACTGCAGCGATTGATGACGGTTCGCGTGATGCCGTTGTCCGTCACCTCGAAGAGCAGTTGCGGGTCACCAGTGAACAACTCCAGGCCACCTGCGAGCAGCTCGAATCCTCCAATGAGGGGTTTCTGTTGGCCAACGAAGAGCTGATGGCCACCAACGAGGAACTGCAGTCGGCCAACGAGGAACTGCAGGCGACCAATGAGGAGTTGGAGACCTCCAAGGAGGAACTGCAGGCCCTGAACGAGGAGTTGATCACCCTCAATGTGGAGCTGCATGGCAAGATTGAGGAACTCGACCGGACCAACACCGATCTGGAGAACCTGTTCACCAGTGCGGACATTGCCACCATCTTTTTGGATCGCTCGCTCCATATCAAGCGATTTTCCCCAGCCATGGCCAAGCTGTTCAACCTGATTCCGGCCGATATCGGTCGGCCGTTTCGCCACCTCTCCGGCATCGCCGATTGGACGGAGCTGCCCACGGATGCAGCCGCGGTCCTCGACAACCACCCTCCTCGGGAACGGGAAGTCGACCTGCCCGATGACGAGCGCAGCTTCATCATGCGGGTGCTGCCCTATCGCAATACCGACAACACCATCGGCGGCATTGTCCTTACCCTGATCGATATCAGCCAACGCAAAAAGATGGAGATGGCCCTCAAAGAGAGCGAATCCACCCTGCGGCTCTTCATCGAGCAGGCTCCGGCGAGCCTGGCCATGTTTGACCGTGACATGCGCTATCTCCAGGTAAGTCGCCGCTGGCTCGATGATTACGGCTTGAACGAGGAAGATATCATTGTTCAATCGCACTACGAGCTCTTTCCGGCAATCACCGAAAAATGGAAAGAGGCCCATCAGAGAGGGATGAACGGAGAGATTCTCCGCTGTGAGGCCGATCTCTTTGTCCGCGCCGATGGCAACAAGCGCTGGATCCGTTGGGAAATCAGGCCCTGGGTGGATGCGGAAGAGCGGATCGGCGGCATTGTCATTTTCACCGAGGATATCACCGCGATTAAAGAGGCAGAGGAAGAACTGCTCCGCTCGGCCGAATTACGACGTCTGGCATTGGATGGAGCCGGTCTGGGGGCCTGGGAACATAATCTGGTGACAGATCGTATCACCTGGAGCCCACTCAGCTACAGGCTGTTTGCCATCGAACCGGGCACCGAAGTAAGTTTTGAGCAAATTCTGGAGAAAATCCATCCGGAGGATCGGGAAATTTTTTCGCAAGCAGTGGAAGAGGCCCTGCACGAAGAGCACCAGGGCATCTTCCGCTGCGAACACCGGATCATCTGGCCCGATGGCTCCGAACATTGGCTACTTGCCCATGGCCAGGTCTACTTCGAGGGCGTGGAGGCCGAGCGAAAACCGGTGCGAATCGCCGGGGTCAGCTGGGAAATCACCGAGGAAAAGTTGGCAGCCCTCCAGTCGGCCCGACTTGCCTCGATCGTGTCCTCCTCGGACGATGCCATCATTTCGAAAAATTTGCAGGGCATCATTCGCAGTTGGAATCTTGGCGCCGAACGGCTCTTTGGCTACCAGGCCCAGGAAGTAATCGGTAAACCGATCACCCTGATCATTCCCGAGGAGTTGCTTCATGAAGAGGAGCAGATCCAAAAAACTCTGGTCGCTGGAGGTCGGCTCGATCATTTTGAAACAACCCGCCTCACGAAAAACGGTGAAAAAGTCGATGTTTCCCTCACCGTCTCCCCGCTTTTGGACGACAAGGGCAACATTGTCGGTTTTTCCAAAATAGCCCGTGATATCACCGAAAAAATCCGCTCGGCCAAGGCTTTGGAGGAGAGTGAAGAGCGGCTGCGGCTGACCTTGGAGGCCACCAGCGAAGCACTCTGGGATTGGGATGTCCCCACGGGCACGATACACCGTTCCGCCCGATACTATACGCTCGTCAATCGTCGGCCGGAGGAGGACAACCACGACTATTCCTTCTTTACCAGCAATATCCATCCCGATGATCTGGAGCAGGTTCTTGCCATCATCGAGGCGCACAAACGAGGCGAATCGGAATTCATCGAATACGATTTCCGCCTCCATCCGAACAATCACAGCGACAGATGGCTCAAGGTCAAAGGCAAGGCAGTGTCACGCGACGTACAAGGTGCGCCGCTGCGGATCGTCGGCACCCTTGCCGATGTCACCCACCTCAAACATCAGGAGGAGGCACTTCTGCAAAGTGAGCGCCACCGCACCCTGGCCTTGGAGGCGGCCATGGCCGGCACCTGGGAGTGGGAACTGGCAAGCAATGCCATGCTCTGGTCGGATGAGGTCTGGGCCCTGTATGGTCTGCCGCCGCATTCCTGCCACCCCACCTATGAGGCCTGGGTCAACACCATTCATCCAGAGGATCGAGAGCAGACGATCCAGGCGCTGCACCTATCGGTGGAGCAACGGGCACCCTTTCGTCTTGAATGGCGCAGTCAGCCACAGGACCATGCCGACGACCGTTGGCTGATGGCCAAAGGCATGCCCTCCTTCAACAAGGATGCAACCCTGGAAAAATACATCGGGGTTGTCATGGACATAACCGAACGCAGGGAAAACGAGATTTCAAGACGTCTGCTCGAGGGGCAGTTGCAGCAGGCGCAGAAGATGGAGGCCATCGGCACCCTTGCCGGAGGCATTGCCCACGATTTCAACAACATACTTGCTGCAATCATGGGTTATACCGAAATGGCCAGAGATATGCGCGCCTCCCGGGCGGATATCAAAAAGGATCTGGATAAGGTCTTGGAAGCCGGAGGAAGGGCGGTCAATCTCGTTCGCCAGATCCTGGCCTTCAGCCGTCAAAATCAGACCGAACGGGTTCCCCTTGAACCTATCCACGTGGTCAAGGAGGCGATCAGGCTGCTTCGGCCGGCCCTACCGTCCACCATCACCATCAAACCCATTCACCAGACAAGCAGCCAGTGCATCCTCGCCGACCCTACCCAGATCCACCAGGTGGTGATGAACCTCTGCACCAACGCCTTCCATGCCATGGAGGTCACCGGTGGCGAACTGACCATCAGGCTCGAAGATTGTCACCTCAAGCCCGAGGATCTCGCCCTGTACTCCAAGGTCCAGCCGGGCAACTTCGTCCGACTCTCCATTGCCGATACCGGACCCGGGATTGCACCGGAGATCATGGACAAGATCTTTGATCCCTATTTCACCACCAAGGAAGTTGGGCGAGGCACCGGGCTGGGCCTCTCCATTGTCCATGGTATAGCGACCGCGGCTGATGGCTTTGTCCGCTGCGAGAGCCGAATTGGCGAGGGGACGGTGTTTCATGTCTATTTTCCGGCGGTTCCCCGCGAAACCCAGCCCGTGCCGGCGCAGATTGAGGTCGAGTATTCCGGCAACGAACGAATTTTGCTCATTGACGACGAAGAAATTTTGGCCGAAATGGAACAAGGGATGCTTGAGCAGCTCGGCTATCAGGTCACCCCCCAGACAAGCAGTCTCCAGGCACTGGAACTGTTCCGGGAGAACCCTGGGAACTTTGACGCTGTGGTCACCGATCAGACCATGCCCGGTATGACCGGTATGGAGCTGGCACGAAAACTGTTGGAGATACGCCCCGAACTGCCAATCATTCTCTGTACGGGCTTCAGTACCCTGATCGACGAAGAACAGGCCCGTAAATGCGGCATCAGGGGGTTCGTGATGAAGCCATTGGCCATTAAGAAGTTGGCTCAGCTCCTCAGAAAGGTGCTCAGTGAGGGAAAGCTGTGACGGGAAAAAAGCCGCTTACCGCCTCTATGAGGTGGTGAGCAGCTTTTCGTGGAGACACCGAGGCAAAGCAGGGGACAGCGTCACTTGACCCGCTCTTCGTAGGGAACGCGGCTGATCTCACACCAGACGTTTTCCCGGGCGACCAGTCCATTGGAACTTTTCCCTGTCAGATCAATGGATTCCTGGCCATTTTCTGCATAGACCACGCACCACTCGGTACCGGCCGTGTTATACAAATGCCAATCCTCGCTGTAGCGCTCATTCTCATTGTGAGAGGCTGCAGAAACAAAGGGATAGCTCTTCAGGGTTTTCTCATCAACGGCCTTGGCCTCACCATTATGAACAACATAAAATTTTTTCACCATTATCTCCTGTGAGAAGAGGTCATCATTAATTAGGTTTTACCAAAATAATAATGGTTATCAATCAGGCTTGCCGTTCTCGTAAAAAGCCTCGAGAACGACGTTTCGAGCTTCGTAAGTTGCTGATTTCACAACGCGTTACATCCAGGCTTTTGACTTTTTACTAGGTCATCAGATTTGACAAGAGGAAAAAATTAGGGCAAGGGATTTTTCCTCCGTCCCCGGGGGAGCACCATTTTCCCGGCAATCAGCAAATTTGCGAATCAGCCAATCACCGCTTGCCAAGCTCAAGGGTTCTCCCCTAAGATACGAGCCAGTACGTTCTTCTCTTCTGAATATCGGGGCGAATCCCTAGGGTTTGCCGTGTGCATCTTTCGCCCCATTCCTCATCAGCCTCCATGAACATGCATTTCTCCATTCGCCTCAAACTCTTTTTCAGCCATATCCTTGCGATCCTGCTGGTTTCCGGAAGCATTGGCACATATTTTTACGCCAGTGCCGCCGACAGTCTTTTGCAAGGGCTCAAGGAACGGCTTCAGTCCAGCGCCGCCCTGATCAGCCAGATGCTCGACGCCGACGACCTTCGGGCCATCACCACCGAACAAGCAGCCCAACAGGGGGAATATGTCCAATCCCTGGCACTGCTGCGGCAACTGCGGCGCATGAATCCGGACATTGCCTTTTTGTATGTGATGCGGCAGGAAGGGGAAAAGGTCTATTTTGTGGTCGATTCCGATGAGTCGGAGCACCAGGCGCTCCCGGGCCAGGAGTACACTGCGGTCGTCCCCGGGCTGATCAACGGCTTTACCGGGGTCAGCGTGGATGAGGCTATCACCACCGACAAGTGGGGCGCGTTTCTCTCGGGCTATGCCCCACTGAAAAACGGGCGCGGCCAGTACCTGGTGGGGATGGATATGCGTGCGGACAAGGTCTACAGCAAATACCGGGGCCTGCGCATCTCCGGAGTCTGCTCGTTGCTGGCCTCCATCGCCCTGGCCTTTGTATTCTCAAGATACCTCGCCTCCCGCTTCACCGGCCCGATAGACCTGGCCGTTGAACGCTGCACAGCCATTGCCAAGGGAAGATTGGACGAACAGATCACCCAGAGTACCAACGATGAACTCGACCAGCTGCTCAAGGCCTTTAACGAGATGTCGTCGGCCCTGGCCCAGAGCGAGCAGGTGAAACAGGAAGCCTTTACCGCCCTGCAACGCTCCAAGGATGAGCTGGAAATTCGCGTCCAGCAGCGCACCAGCGATCTCAACGAGGTCAATACCAGGCTCAGCCACGAAATTGCTCAACGGATCATTGCCCAAAATGCGCTCCAGGAAGCGGCCATGGTCGATCCGCTCACCCAGCTCTTCAACCGCCGGGCAATGAGCGAACGCTTTGAACACGAAAGCAAACGCAGCCTGCGCAACCGGATGCCGTTCACCATTGTGTTCATCGATCTGGATCACTTCAAGGAGGTCAACGACCAGTTGGGCCACGATGCCGGCGATACCATCCTGATCGAGACAGCTATACGAATGAAGAGCATGCTCCGCAGCCAGGACCTGGTGGCACGCTGGGGTGGAGAGGAGTTCGTCATCCTCCTCCCGGAGACCGAGCTCTGCAGCGGACTGCTGGTGGCGGAGAAAATCCGCAGCCGCATCGGCGATACGCCCTTCTATGCGGGCGGGGTGGCGGTGGAAGTGACAGCCAGTTTCGGCCTGGCCGAATACGAGCCGGGCGGTGATGTGGCGCGGGTCTTGAAAGAGGCGGATGAGGCGGTCTTCCTTGCCAAGAACAAGGGCAGAAACCGGATCGAACTGGCAACGGGCAGGAGTTGCGGCTAAGAGAAAAACGTAAAGAAAAAAGCTACACCCGGACCATGTCCGCCGGGTGTAGCAAAAACTTCAGGCCTTTGTTTGCCCGAACTGCTCGTAGCTGACCTGATTGCGGCAAAGCGAGGCATCGCCATGCCCTTTCTTGGTCTCGGTGGGATAGCCGATGCCCACCATGGCCAGGACCATCAGTCCTTCGGGCAAGCCAAGCAGGTGGCTCATATACTCCTGTGAGGACGTTCCGTCATCCCGAGAACGCAGGCGCAACTGCACCCAACAGCTGCCAAGCCCCAGATCGGTCGCCTCGAGATGGATCAGGGTGGTGGCAATAGCGGCATCCTCCACCCAGACATCGCTCTTGGCGGGATCGGCGCAGACCACGATCACCAGCGGGGCACCGGCAAGAAAGGTGGCGCCATGGGCCTTGGACACCGACAAATCCTTGATGCGCGCCTTGTCCGTGACCACGACAAACTCCCAGGGGTTGTTCCCCTTGGAGGAAGGAGAGCGCAGGGCCGCCTCCAAAAGCAGGTCCAGCTTTTCCTGCTCCACCGGCTGCTCGTTGAAACGGCGAAGGCTTCGACGGGAACGCAACAAATCGATCAACATGAGACGCCTCACTTGGTTGGGTTGAAAGGGGGCATCAGGCCAGAGCCTGGGCGATTTCCCGCTGAATGGCGCTGATGCAGCCTGCGGGATCTTCGGCATCGCGAATGGGACGGCCAATGACCAGGTAATCGGCGCCGTCGGCAATGGCGCGGCCCGGAGTGGCCACCCGCTGCTGATCGTTGGGATCGGTACCGGACGGACGAATTCCCGGGGTCACCATGACAAATTCCTGCCCCAGCTGTTCCCGCAGCAGGGCCGCCTCCATGGCCGAACAGACAATGCCGTGGCAGCCAAGGCCAATCACGGTTCGCGCCCGCTGCAGCACCAGATCCTCCACGGTGCCCTGATATTGGAGCTCGCTCACCTGTTCCCTGCCGAAACTGGTGAGCACGGTGACCGCCAAAATCTTGATCTCGGTATCCGCCTCCAGAGCCGCCTCCACCACCGGGCTGTAGCCGTGCACCGTGGTCAGGGAGATACCGCGGCCTGCGAACTGCCTGACCGCCAGCTTGACCGTGGCCGGAATGTCGTAGAGCTTGAGATCAAGCATCACCTTGCACCCCTTGAGGACGATGTAGTCCACCACCTCCCAGCCTCCGGCAAAGAAGAGCTGCATCCCCACCTTGAAAAAACGAATATGATCACAGAGGCGATCGACCAGGGCCATGGCCTTGCTGGGATCGGCCACGTCCAGGGCAAAGATGATACGTTCTTCCAGGGGGACATCGGTCACATTCATGCGCTGATCATCTCCTCTTTGAGCATTCGGTCGGCAAAATCGAGCACGAATTGCCGCTGGGCCGGGGTGGCCTGGGCAATACAGGAACAATGCATGTTGGCTGCGCTGCGCACCAGCAGCTCGAACCGGATCGAACTGGGCTCCAGAATCACCGAGAAATAGAACGGGCCGCAGTTCTCGTGGCCGATCTGCTCCGGTCCGAGCAGATCCGGGGGCACACTGAGAAAAAAGACGCCTTCAAGCCCGCCCGGCTTGAGGGTCCGTTTGAGAAAGCTGTCCAGGTTATCGTGTTCGAGAAAGGATATCTCGTCAATCATATACTGTCGCATTCTGTCTGTCCTTTGCTGCCTGTACTGCCAATTCGGCAGTTTGATTAAAGATATTCCGCCGCAAGCGAAGCCAGGTGGCTGCGTTCGGATCGGGTCAGGGTGATGTGGCCGCAGGCCTCCTGCCCCTTGAGCCGTTCCACGGTGTAACTGAGTCCGTTGCTGCTGGCGTCGAGATAGGGGTTGTCGATCTGCTCGGGATCTCCGGTGAGGACCATTTTGGTCCCCTCCCCCGCCCGGCTGATAATGGTTTTGACCTCATGCGGGGTCAGGTTCTGGGCCTCGTCGATGATCACGTACTGCCGCGAAATCGACCGGCCGCGAATATAGGTCAGGGCTTCGAGCTCGATGCGGTCTTCGCGCAAAAGTCGATTGATGCCCAACTCGGTCGCTGCCTCCTGTTTACCGCCGCTGGTCAGGCCCATGAGATAACTGAGGTTATCGAAGATGGGCTGCATCCACAGCTTCATCTTCTCGTCCTTGGTTCCCGGTAGGTACCCGATATCCTTGCCCAGGGGGATCACCGGCCGAGAGACCAGCAGTTTTTCATAGCGGCTGTTTTTGATGGTATTGGCCATGCCTGCGGCCAGGGCCAACAGGGTCTTGCCGGTGCCGGCCTGGCCGATGAGCGAAACCAGCGCCACCTCGGGATCCATCAGGAGTTCCAGGGCAACCCGCTGTTCCATGGAGCGCGGCCGCAGGTTGGAGGCACTCTCAAACACCGGATTCAGCGGGCGGACCACGTTGCCGGCCACCACCGCACGCCCGATGGCGGTGTGTTTGTCGTTGTTGTCATCCACCAGAAGAACGAACTCGTTGGGGAGAAATTCCTCCCCCGCAAGCTCCAGTTCCTTGCCTTTATAGAGGTGGTCGATCATGGAAGAACTGACCCTGCTGCTGCGCCAACCGGTGTAGAGCTGATCGAAATCCGCCTTTTCCCGCTCAAAATCCATGACCGCAAGACCGAGCGCATCCGCCTTGAGCCGGGCATTGATATCCTTGGACACGAAAATCACCCGCCTCCCCTCCTTGTGCAGGCGGTAGGCCGTGGCAATGATACGGTTGTCGGGAATGTTGAGGTCGATGCAGGTGCCGCAGTCGTCCTCCTTCTCCATGGTGATCCAGACCGTGCCCCCGTCTGCGGTGGGTACCCCCTTGCCCAGGCTCCCCTGCCCGCGAAGCCGGTCCAGGGTGCGAATGACCTGACGGGCATTGCGCCCGAGCTCGTCGTTGTTCTTCTTGAATTTGTCGAGCTCCTCGATCACTGTCATCGGCAGGACAACGGTGTTGTCGCCGAAACAGGTGATGGCCTCATTGTTATGGAGAAGGACGTTGGTATCAAGGACGAAATGTTTATTGTCGGACATGCAACTCCTGTTGGCAGGGGGTTGTCTGATCAAGCGGGTTATGAAGGCATAAAGGCGTTTCCTGAAAAAACCCTTTTCTCCTGGGTAACGGTGACAACAAATTGCCTGTGACCAGAACTCCTTTGGTCCAACCACCGGCCTTGCACACCGAGTGCAATGTCAGTCCGTCATTTACAGATCAAGACTGGTTGTATCCCGGTTGATCACCTCGCCGCCTTGTTCGGTGACAATGACCATGTTTTCCAGACGAATACCGCCCCATTCGGCCAGGTAGAGCCCGGGCTCGACCGTGACCACCATTCCGGCCTGCAGCTGTTTGCTGCCCTTGGGGGAAAGCCGTGGATCCTCGTGCACGGCAATGCCGACCCCATGCCCCAGGCCATGACCGAATGTCTCGCCGTATCCGGCATCGATCAGCACCTGCCGTGCAGCGCGGTCGACCTCGACCCCGGTCACCCCGGCTCGGATGGCATTGATTCCGGCGAGCATGGCCTTGCGCACCGCCCGGTGACGCTCGATAAAGATCGGATCCGGTTTACCGGCGACAAAGGTCCGGGTCATGTCCGAGCAGTAGCCGTCCAGAATCAGGCCCATGTCGATCAGCACCAGGTCACCGGCCTGCAGGACCCGGTCGGTGGGCACGGCATGGGGTTTGGCCGCATTGGTGCCAAAGGCGACGATGGTATCGAAACTCGGCCCCTCGGCGCCCATCTCGCGCATGGTCAACTCAAGGGCCAGGGCGATCTCGCGCTCGCTCATCCCCGGTTCGATGGTTTGATAGACCGACTGGAACACCTGCTCGTTGAGGGCGGTGGAACGCCTGATCAGATCCAGCTCGCGCTCGTCCTTGACGGCCCGCATCTTTTCCACCAGCCCGCTTTCCGCCTTCAACTCCAGATTCTGCGCGGCGGCCATCTTCGAAAGGCGAAGAAAGGTGGCGTAGAGAAAATACTCGCTTTCAAAGGCAAGTGTTTTCACTCCCAGTCTGCGGCACTGTTTTTCCACCGATTTCAACAGGCCTTTGCGGTAGGTGTCCACCGTGAACAGGGGCGCTTCCGCCTCGGCCTGGAGGGTGAAGCGCGAATCGGTCAGGAGGATAGGCTTGTCGGAAGCGGGAATGAGGAGAAAGCCTGCGGTTTCCTGAATGCCATGGTCCGGTGCGGTATAGCCGCTGAGATAGCGACGATTGTCCGGCTGGGAGACAAGCAGCGCGTCGATCTTGCGCCGCCGCAGACTCTGTTGCAGCCGATCAAGCCGACTTTTTTGCGGGCAATACATGCTCAGATCCCGAGCCAGGCCCGCAGTTGGGCCTTGAACTGTTCCAGGGCCTGGCCATACTGCCCATCGAGATCGGCCTCCAGGCGGGACCACTGCTCCTTGAACTGAGGTTCGGTGGTGGGATCGAACTTGATACTGTCGGGTTGCATGCCTTTGCGGATCAGCATCTGCTCGATCTGCATCCGCACCTGCTCCTTGAGCTGATCATGAAGCTGCTGACGGTGCTGACCGTACTGCAGGGCAATGGTCTGCAACTCACGGCAGAGGGCGCCGATATCGGGGGTTGCAGCATTGAGTTCGACAATTCCGTTGATCGCGCGCTCGATACGGGCAATGCCGTCTTCATCGCGGGGCAAAAAGAGATTGCGGATAAGTGAGGTCAACATTCCCTTGCGGATCGAGGCCTGCTCCGCTGCGGAAAATCCGTCTAAAATCTCACCCAGCGAGGGGGTGGTCCCGTTGAGGAAATCGACCGTGCTCTGCATGCCCTTTTTCAAATTCTCTTCATGACGCATCTCCTCGGGTGTGGCCACGCCCATGCGGGCGGCACGCTCCATCACCAGATCCATGGTCGATTTAATTCCAGCCATTCAGGGGTCTCCTTGCTATTCGTGGACAGAAGAAATTCGGTGTCTGCGGGACGAATATTCTGCCGAAAATCGGATTGTTAATCTCTACACCAAGGCCGGCTCTGAGCCAGCCGCACGTTTAAATGGGGCAATGTTCGTGGCTGAGGAATATAAACACTGTGAGCGGAAACTACAAGCGGCCTGAGTCGATCAAACGGGCGACAAAAAATCCGTCCAAGCCGTCGGCAGGATTGGGGCGAAAGCAGCCCTGGCCATCCACAAGCCCCCCTGCAGTTTCCGGCAGAAAGGCGCCTGCCGGTTCAAGGACGAATCGCGGACAACGGGAAAGAAAGAGGGCAACGGCCTCCCGGTTCTCCTCGGGCTCAAGCGAGCAGGTGGCATAGACCAGCACCCCGCCGGGTTTGAGCAGATTGGCTGCGATCTCCAGCAGGTACACCTGGGTCTGCTGGTATTGGACAAAATCCTCCGGACGCCTGTTCCAGCGGATATCGGGCTGCCTGCGAATGACGCCAGTGCCCGAGCAGGGGGCATCGATCAGGATCGCGTCAAAACGATCCGGTCGACTGGCAGCGTAGCTCTGCAGGTCGGAACGAACGGCGATCACCGCTTCACGCTGCCCAAGACGCAGCAGATTTTCCCTGAGAAGCCGATAACGGCGGCTATCCGGCTCCACCGCTACCACCGTACCACCGGGGGGCAGCATTTCGGCCAGATGCGACGCCTTGCCGCCAAGCCCGGCGCAGCCATCAAGAATGCGCGCACGATCCGGCAGGTTGCCCAGCAGCAGCGAGGCAAGCTGGGCCGCTTCGTCCTGAACCTGAAAAAAACCCTCACCGTATCCGGGCAGGGAGTTAATGGAACCGGGATAATCTTCAATGACTAAGGCCTGCGAGCTGTATCTGCCGAAAACGGCCTTGATGCCGGATTTTGTCATCAACTCCTGCAGTGCCGGTCGGCTGGTCCGCCGTTTGTTGACCCGCAGGGTCAGGGACGGCTCGAGGTTGTTGCAGGTACAGATGGCGCGAACCTTGTCGTCGCCGAACTCCTGCTGCCACCGTTCGAGCAGCCAGGCGGGATGATTGAGCACCGGAGGCTTGGCCTCGGCCAACAACAGAGGATCGGGCAAGCCCTGCCTGTTCCTGGCCACATTACGGAGAATGCCGTTGGCAAAACCGATCAGCCAGGAGGGCTGGCCGGAATTTTTCAGGGCATTGACCGTGGCATTGACCGCCGCCGACTCGGGAATACGGCTTAAAAAGAGCAGTTGATACACCCCGATTCGTAGGGTCATGAGCGTCCGCGGCCTCATCTTACGCAGAGGATGCCTGGAAAACCGGCGGATGATGTGATCCAGGTACTCCTTCTGCCGCAACACACCGTAGACCAGGGTCTTGACCAGGCCACGGTCAATGTCAGCCACCTGCTCAACGGCCTTGTGAAAGAGGAGATCAACCGAGTTGTGGGTGGTTGCCCAAAGGCAGAGGACTTCAACCGCGGCAGCACGCGGTGAAACAGTGGAGGCAGGTGGGGTCATGGATAAACAGCAGGCAAAAAAAGTTAACTCAAAGGGAAACAATCCCCTGAAGGCGAAAACACACTCTGCCAGGTTAGCGGCGAAATGCAATGGTTTTCGCTTTATTTCGAATGCGCTGCCCCAAGAAAGCGCGCCCAACCCGCCCTCTCTCGTATTCCCCCGCCTGTTTCCCCTTGACAGTGAAAAGGTGGGTAAGGTAAATAGAAGCCCACATTTACGCCGGAGTGGTGAAACTGGTAGACGCACTGGACTCAAAATCCAGCGGGGGCAACCCCGTGTCAGTTCGATTCTGACCTCCGGCACCAAAAAATTCAAGGGTTTAGAGACTTTCGTCTTTAAACCCTTTTTTTGTTTCACAGTTCGGGCAGATGCCGGGCAGATGAAACTGGTTATGGTTGATTATCACCACCCACTCAAAAAAACCGATCCCCACAACGGGAACCGTGTCACCCGCCAGGGCCGGAAACGTTTAGCGGCGGGTTCTACTCGTTTATACGGTCTGAGTCGTATACTTGTTTCATTCACAGTTACAGTGTAACAATCACTTCCCCCTGCAACCAGAACCCCGTTGCCGCTCAATCGTCTCAATGCGATAAAAGACAACTACCTGATAATCTGGTTGTCTTCTTATAGCGACGGGTGTAATCAAAGCTGTGCTATAAATGATTACTCCGGATCCCGAACTGACTTATAGGTTGCACCAGACGTTTTTTTCGACGACACGGACATTCCCTATAAATGCGATTACATCAGAAGATGGAGCCGTCTTTTTTAACCACGCCTGGCGCGAGGGTTGAAAAAAATTACAGGTTACCATTTATTGGAAGTATACGTAACAAAACCTGTTTTCTCTATTTATATTAGGCAATTGCCTGATATTAGTTTCTCTTTTGGCTCCCGAGAAGTCAAGCATTTTCCGAGAGGGAGCCACGCCAAGGGCCGGGTGCGAGAATGGGCCCCTACTTATTGCTCGTCGGAGCACCCGGCCCTTGGCGTGGCGGGTTAATTCTCCGCATTCTCTGCGGGTGTGCTTTTGCTTTTTTCTATTATTCTGTCAACGGCCCTATAATAATCACGCTGTGCTTTCATATTGGAAAGATGACAATACCTCATGGTCGTTTTGATTCTTGTATGGCCGAGCAAATATTGAATGGTGACCAAATCTGCATCAGCATTGAGGAGTTGGGTTGCCATGGTATGCCGCAATTGGTGGCAGGAAACGGCTATCCCACTTTTCTTTGAATAGTACTCAATTCGTTTTTGGATGCCTCGAACCGATATGGGCTTTCCTTTAAGGGGGCCTTTCTCAACTAAAAAGACTTTCTGTTCATTCGTGTGAAACCTTATCCGCAAATACGCTGCCAGTGCGTCTGTGGCATCGTTGCTGATAAAAACGACCCTGTCCTTACCTCCTTTACCCGATTTGACCAGGATCCGGTTTCGTTGATAATCAATGGCATCGAGTGTGAGATCTGCCACCTCTTCAACTCTAAGGCCACAACGTAACATAAGCATAAATATTGCCTGATCCCGACTTCTGGTGACCACCTCAAAAAATCGCGGAATATCAACGTCCCTCAAATGCCGGGGTAACGGCTTGGCAACCCGTAGCAATAAACCTTTACCAACTGGATTATCCACCTTTATCTCTCCTTCGTCCTTCAGGAATTCGTAAAACATCCTGATAACGACAAGGTGTCCATTGATAGTCTGGGCAGAAATTTGATGTTGTAGTAGAAAATCGATATACCATTTTACATTCTCCCGTCTTGCTGCCTCGAGAGGAACCGGGAGCCATGCGAAGAACCTTTGCAGCCTATGCAGATAATTTTTTACGGTGTGAGGTGAATAATTTTTTCTCTTCAAATACCGCCTGTAATTGAGTACTGATTCTGTGAGATGCATTTTGCCCTCCTTTTTCAATAACGGTCATAGCACGGAGATATTCATTTTCACGTGTAGCATCTGATAGCCTTGCATAGCGTAAGGTCATTTCGATTGATTGGTGACCAAGGATTTGTTGTAAGACCTCTATCCGTAATCCGGCGTTGAGCATGTCTGTGGCAAAAGTGTGGCGCAGGCAATGGAAGCTGTACCCATAGTGGGATAAATCGGCCCTTTTGAGAATTTGAACAAATGCCTTTCTCGCTGCCGCATATGATATTTTCTCATTTCGCGGACTGTAGAAAAGATAGTCCTTTTGCAGGTCCCTTCTTTTCAGCCATTCGCGAAGGGCAGAGTCAGCATCTGAGCTGAAGTAAACCACACGACCCTGGTCATTTTTTTCTGCCAGGTAAATCAAGATCTTCCTTTCCGGGAGAACGATGTCTGAGATTTTCACATTGAGCAATTCGCCAATTCTCAGGCCTGTCCGCAGTAAAAGAAGGACCAAGGCGTGATTTCGAGGGTTGCCGGTGGCTGAAAGCAAAAGGTCGACATGTTCCGACGGAATAGCTCTGGGTAAAGAGTCAGGTGGCTTCAGTCGAATCTTTTTAGATAGAACTGCCAGTGGAAGAATCTTTCGTTCAACCAGGAAGATAAGAAACGTGTACACACTTCTTAAATTGCATATTACCGAGTTTGCCTTCAACCCACGATCCTGCCCATGCTCGACGAAGGCACAGATATCTTGACGGGTAACGCTGAAAATATTGGCACCTGTTTTGTCCAAGAACTGCAGGAAGGATAAGACTACATAGGCGGCCTGTTTTATGGTGAAAATCGAGTTGTTTTTACGATATTTTTCTCGAAGATAGGTCACGGCGAGGTCAGCTCCGATCAGACCAGTACCTGTGAGCCGAGAACAAAGATGATCGACTTCTTGATGTTTTTTGCTGGTGCATCCGTCAGGTGGTGACCAGTCTGATTGAGGTGGAGAGCTTGGAGGGGATCTTAGGAATCTTGCTTCGTCTGGGGCGTCTAAAGGAAAATTGACGGAGCTGTATTTTTCCTGCAGAACAGCGGCCCACTCGCTGGAGTGATAATTGGCAGGTATCCAATGTTGTTCGGCCATGATAACCTCCTTTTTCTTTTGTAGAAAAAACAGGTTGTTATTGACCGAATTATACCATTTATCCGGCTGCTATTTTGTTACGTATAAATTGGAAATAGTATGCCCCTCCCAATTAAAGGCAATGCCGTTGACTTAAGGTTTTTCCGCCATCGAAAATCAGACAACGCACTGAAATTACAGTTTATTTAACTTTGCAGCGATGTTATTATCCTGATAACCACTTAATTTGATGGAAAAAATTAAAAAACGGAGGTTCTTGGCAATGAAGTTGCAGTGAAAATTGTGTGCCAACTAGCTGTGATGACAGCAAAAGTGAAACATATTATTCACTGGAGTTCATTTCCCGTTTTCTTCCTCAAAACAGGCAAGATATCGACGCCTCTTTTAATGACGAGGATTTCACCCGAAAGCGCAAATTACCTCTGGCCATCACCCTTGCCCTGCTCATCAACATGGTCAGGCCTGGAAAGCGTTTCGGGTACCAGGAAGTAATCAACCGGTTCTTCAGCGACACCGGGTTGGCTCATGAAAAAGGCCTCGCGCCACCGGACAAGGCAGCCTTTTTGCGAGCAAGGAAAAAAGTGCCCCTCGATGTTTTCAGCGGCCTTTTCAAGAAAGCCGTTGAAAAAGCCAATAGCCTCGCTTCAAGCTGTGGTGGGGCAAAATGGAATGGTTTTCGCCTTGTCGCCATCGATGGCACGAAAAAGAATGTCCCGTATAGCGAGGAATTAGCCCAAACATTGGGCGTTCCCCATGGAGCCCATTATCCGCAGCTTCTTTCTTGCGCGCTTTTCGATGTCTTGCTCAAGATCCCCCTCAATCTGATGTGGGGTGCGCATGACGTGAGCGAGAGGACCATAGCCCTGGAACTGATCAAAGATCTCGGCCCGGGTGATTTGCTCCTGCTTGGCCGGGGATACCCCGTCTTTGAACTCTTTGAAAAATTGCTGAGTCAGCGCACCGACTTTCTCGTACGTCTTCCGGACAACGGTTTGTTCAAGTCAGTCACCGAGTTCCTTGCCCAAGGATATCGGGATGGCAAGGTAGCCCTACAGTCTCCTAAAGAATTGGTCAGTCAGCGCTTGAAGAACGGTGAACCGGCCAACAACTTTTTATTGGCTTTGCAAATTCAACCTAGGTTGTGCCACTCAGGCAACAACCATGGCGTGTTCTGTTAGCCCTGAATACAGTATGTGAAAATTAAAAAGAAGAAAATCATCAAGCGAAAATGTCGCCCAATTCACAGCGGGTTATTTTTCCCGACAAAACGCTGCTTGTTGCATTGACAAGTTGCAGCTACCAGCGCTGGACCTTAATACAGAGTATGAGCACCGAAAACATGGTTGAAAACGAAATGTCACCAATCTTCCTTGAACTGGGCAAAGCATTGTTCATTTGCCAGTCTCTCGAAGTTAATTTACGCTCTTTAAATGCTCAACTGAGGCATGATGAAGCCGATGGAGAAGAAGAGACATTTGGCTCATCATTGGATTTCTACTCAAATGAGACGTTGGGTCAGTCAATCAATAATCTTCGCAAGCGAATTGACCTCTCATCGGACTTGAGTGACTATCTTGAGTCCGGTCTTAAAATTCGCAACGAAATCGTGCATGACTCCATGGCCAAGAATATCCAGAGATTCGCGTGTCCCAAAGGCCGACTGGAAGTGGAATCTGAACTCGCTTTCATGAAAAGGGAAATCCAGAAGCGAGACGTGCTAGTGAATAAATTGCTGAATTCTCTCTTTGCAAAGAATGAGAATGAGTTCCGGGGACGCCAGATGTAATTGATTGGGGGCATACCAAGATTTCTTAGTTGGTGCTATCCCGCATTTATCCCGATGTATCGGGAAGGTCTTGAACTGCAAGGAGGGCACCGGGTTTAACTCCTGATTTCGGTTTATTGGAAGTATCTTGACTCCGTCGTGCGGGCGCTAGCCACTCATCAGGGATGAAATAAGCAGATAAAAAGAAACTTTATAATATACAAAAAATGCTTGTTATCAAGCAATCAGATGCGAGCGATTTAGCCCATTACAGCTTTCAAACTCTACGTGCGGTTCTGGTTGCAAATAGCTGTTTTTATGGGTTAAAAGAATAGATTTACATGAAAAAGTCAGTCCCCAAGGCATCCCTTTCTTTTGGTGTCTAAATTTAGACGGATTGTTGAGCCTGGGGGTATTATCGAGAAACTACATAATTACTTGTTATGAAAATATGATAAATCAGATATCTCAACGTAGATTTGATGCTTTATGCTACGCAAGGCAACCGCATATTAGAATGATTGCCAAAGAAGTTAGGTGGTATGAGGCATTTAGCAGAAAGATTCTTGCAAATATAGTATTTGATCGAATTGATCAAGATTATGGCTATGTAATCCTCGGCAGAGATAGTAAAAAGATATTTCGTTGTATTTCTCTTGGTGTTTCAAACCCTACGGTTGAGGAGGCGGAAAAGAAGTTACTAGAAGATCTAGAAAACTACCGGGACGATGGGAACGAAGATTATCCGCAAGGAGATGAAATTGCATCTCCAAATGAAATTCTAGAACCGGTGGTAGATGAAGCAATATTACATCAGTATTTCAAAATTTTAATATACGAGCCTCGTTATGAAGCCGCTCGCAATCTAATTAAGGAAATTGTCTATAGCTACATAGACCCTGATGGTCATTACATCAAAGAGTTTCAAACAAATGGATTCGATGCTAGGCTCTGGGAGTTATATTTATATGTTTTCCTATATAATTCTGGTTTCGAGTTTCAACACGGCCATGCGGCTCCGGATTTCCATGTAAATTGGTTTGGTGAAGAACTTTTTCTAGAGGCTGTCACCGTAAATCCAAGCCAAAACCCAGACAGGCCAGACCCAGATCCACCAGAAACTCAAGAGGAAATTGATCGTTTAAAGAATGATTATTTGCCAATAAAGTACGGAAGTCCACTTTACTCAAAGCTACAAAAAAAATATTGGGAAAAAGAACACGTAAATGGCAAGCCCTTAGTTATTGCTATACATGATTTTCACATGCCTGGTTCCATGACATGGTCACACAATGCCCTTGCTGACTATCTTTATGGAATAAGAGTTAAAGGAGTTGTGAATGAAAAAGGCCAAATAATTCCTGTCGTGGAAAATGTCGAATCCCATACATGGCAAGGGAAAACCATACCTTCTAACTTTTTTTCCCAACCAGATGCTGAAAATATTAGTGCGGTTTTGTTTACCAACTCAGCAACAATTACAAAATTCAATAGAATGGGTAAGCTAGCAGGTCTTGGAAGTAAAGGGTTTAAGTTTATTCGTCAAGGTTATCGATTCAACCCAGCCCCAGATGCATATGCACCTATCCCTTTCGCCATTGATGTTGATGATGATAAATATGAAGAATCTTGGTCTGATAGTGTGATAATGTATCATAACCCAAATGCAGTTTATCCAGTCAAACCAGAATGGTTTGCAGATATCTCACATTTTTGGTGGAATCAAGAAGAGGAGACACTTGAGGGCTATATTAAAGAATTTGATGTTATAGCATCTATGACAGTGGCAATATCTCCTCATATCGATCGCCCTAAAGTATTAGACGAAGATATAAAAGCTGAATAAATAAATATCATAACAAAGCGTTTCGGGTTCCTCAGCAGAATCTGTGGGCACCCTGGGGTATCGGCAGGTCACCAAGCCCATGATATAAAGCTATTTTCAGCCCATCGTACGTGCGAAATCCATAGGATCGCTTGGTAACCACCTTTGCCTTGTTGTTAAAGCCCTCCACACAACCCAGGGCAATCGTATTTTTTGCACGAAACCAGTTGAGCAGGAGGGGGCGGTGAGCTCTCAACATTTTGGCAACCTTCTTCATCGGTTTGATTTTGGATCGCATGGTTCTTGTGCACCAGGCATCAAGAAACTTTCCAGCCCAAGCCGGTGAACTGTAGCCCCAGAATCGCTGAAAATCTTCCTTGAGCAAGTAGGCGCGGATAGTTCTGAGGTTGCATGCGAGCAGATCCTTGAGCCTGTCCACCTGTTTTTCGGTCAGATTTTCAGGTCGTTTTAAGAGGCACCAACGGCTCTTTGCAAGGAGGGGTTCTTTCCCCTTCTTCTTGAGCTCCTTGGCCTCATCGGCTCTGACCTCGTCGATAGCCTTGCTCATGTGACTCATGATATGAAACCGGTCGAGGATATTGACGGCGCCCGCTGCTTTTTCGGCAATGACGGCCAGATAGGGTTTCCACATGTCACTGCAAATAAACCGCAATTGCCGAGACCTTGCCGTGCCGAGCCAGTCGAAAAACTCTCTGAAAGTTTTGGCGGTCCTGTCGGGGCCGATCCAAAGCAGGCGCCTTTTTCCCTGGTCAAGCTGATACACCAGGGTGACAAACTTATCCTTGCGTTTGCGCCAGCAGATTTCGTCGATGCCAATGGCAGTGATCCCATCGATATTACGATAGGCGAGCCCCCAGTTGACCGCCATTTCCACCGACCTGAAGACCGTGTCCCAACTGGTTTTAAAGATTTCGGCCACTTCCTTCCAGCTCAAGCGTTTACACCATGTGGCCAGGAACCATGCGTAAGAGATCGTAAGATGGCTCTTTCCTACAACCCATGGCAGCTTTTCGACTTTGACGCCACAGGTTGGACACTGCAGCCGCCGTGGAGCATAGAGGAAAAATACCGGAATGCCCCACAAGGGCACAAAGGCAAAAGATCTGACACGCAGGGTGTCGTACCCCGGCCCCCTCTGGCCGCACTTGGAACAGATGGGTTTGCGGCCGGCCTGGGGCCGCAACGTTATCACCAATGCCGGCGGTCCGGAATCACGCCATTTGCAAGTGTCATAGATAAAACCCGGTTGTTTTTCAATACGGTTCAAGATAGTTTTAACGTGCATCCTGTCTGATCTAAGCTGAGGAGTTTTTGGAAGAAACATTCCCCCGGCAAAGTAAGGCAGGATGCATTTTATGAAACCCCCACAAAAGGACATTGGCAATAGCAGGGAGGTCCGCCTCTATCAAGGCCAAGCCCTGCGGGTGCGCGCTGCGCGCACAGCCTTGACAGAGACGAACCTCCCTGCTCATCCTGAAAGTGGCAAGGGTGACGGGGCGGCAGGTGCCCACCCCTCTCACCTCCGGAGGGGCTCAGGTTCTGGGGCTTATTTTCAAAGAGCTACCCACAAATTCTGCGGACGAGGCGCGTTTCGCCATCGCTCCACTACGTTCCGCTGGACGCGCTGAAGCGCGCCGGTGAACTTAACGTTAGAGCTCAACATGGCCATTAACGTCACTCACGACACAAAAACCGGAAGTTGGTCGTTCTCATATAAACGGCATGTTCTCGTTGCAGTGGGTTTGCTGTTTATAGGAGCAGGGCTAGCAACTTTCACTGGCCCATGGTGGCAAGGCATCCTAATTGCCTTGCTTGGCAAAGCTGATGTTACGGTACCGGAGTCATCTATATGGATTAGCGGAACGGTATTGGTTCTTATCGGATTTGGATTCATTGGATACAAATACTTGGTTGTTGATGTGCGAGACAGAGAGATTTCTGATGATCGCTCTATGCTTTCTTCCGCACCCTTTCCTATCGATTTGGTTCGATCTTATCTTGACTGGCTAATAAACGACCACTCTTTCAAATCAAGTCTGGATACCGCTTTCTATAACTCGTATACATATTTCCTGAAAAGCGAAAACAAATTCAGGCAACATGCTCTTGCTCAAGCTTATGAAGCCTATGCATTGCCAGCAAAAAATCTGCATAGCTTTTGCGCAACGAATTTCTTTGTATTCCCAGACACACCGCCCCTTGATGGGGACTACAGATACTGCTTGGCACCAGACCTTAATATAGACAGAGGCATGACAGTCTACGATAAAGCAAAGTCTGCTCAGTATGATGATATGGCAAGGGTTCTCAGCGAGCATGTGTCTGAAACCCAACGGTCATTTGAAAACTTTGTGCAAGAGCTTAAAAGGCAGGGTCATGTGTAACCCCGCTCTAACAAGGCGCTCGTGTGGGACGCTGTGCCGCTACGCGTCACGCGCCCCACAGCTTGAGCGTTATGAGTTAAGACTTCTCCTGTGAACCTTAACCGTATCACGCATGTGTCCTGGTATACTTGAAAGTTCATGGTGGAGCCTGGTCAGATTGACCTAAATAGAGCAACCAGGATCTTCGAGAGGATAAGAGACTTGTTAGTTGATCGGTATCGGGAACAAGAGAAGCAGGTTGAGAAGGATAATATAGGCAAACGGATTATGTGATGTTCAGCAGATCAAGGCAGACTGACCGGCCAAACGACCCGGTTATCCTCATGTTTTATTCATACAGGGATAGCGCATGCTTTTATCTCGCGTAAGAATACAGATAGCCGTTCGTATTATTGCCCTCAGTATCCTGCTGATCCTGAGCAATGTTCCATGGTTTCAGAGTCATGCCTCACCTCCCGCCGTCACAGCACCTCCTGTCCTACGGGTAGTTATGGACAACAACTATCCTCCTTACACCTTTATCGATCACGAGAAGCAGCCTCAAGGCATCCTGGTCGATCAGTGGCGTTTGTGGCAGGAAAAGACCGGTATCCAAGTAAAGATAACCGCCATCGACTGGAAAGACGCTCTTAGGGACATGAAGGACGGCAAATATGATGTTATAGACACTGCCTTTAAAACCGATGAAAGAAAAACCTGGCTCGATTTCGGCGGTCCCCATACCAGCATCGAGGTGGCCGCATATTTCGAAAAGGGCATAAGTGCCATCACTACAGTCGATTCTCTGCAGGGATTTGCCGTTGCCGTAAAGGAAGGCGATGCCGCCGTAAACATGCTGTTAAACCACGGAGTCAAAGATTTAATCTTTTTCAAAGGGTATGAGGATATTGCCCAGGCGGCCAAGGAACACAAGGTCAATGTTTTTGTCATCGACACTCCGCCAGCGCTCTATTTTCTTCACAAATACAACCTACAGGACAATTTCAAGGCATCACCACCGTTCCATATCGGCCAATTTCACCGTGCGGTGAAAAAAGGCAATGTTGCGATGTTGCGGAAAATCGAAGCGGGCTTTGCCTTAATCTCTCCCGATGAATTGAAAAATATCGAAAAGAAATGGCTCGGATCATCCCTTCTTCAAAAGGTGTCCCGGAACGAAATCCTGATGGCTATTGGTGCCATAGGGCTTTTTTTCCTGCTGTTCCTGATCTGGAATTATTCATTGAGAACAGCCGTGCGGAAAAGGACCGCCGAACTGGAAAACAGTCAAATAGCACTTCAGCATGAGCGCCAACGCCTGGAGTTTGTGATTGACGGTTCACGCCTTGGGGTATGGGAGTGGAACGTCCAAACCAATGAAACCGTGTTTAACGAGACCTGGGCTGAAATGCTCGGATATACTCTCAAGGAGTTAACGCCTTTTAGCTACACCACATGGGAAAAACTGCTCCATTCTGAAGATGTTGAAGTCGCCAAAGGCGCATTGTTCGCATGCGTGGAAGGAAAAACGGCCAGCTATGATTGTGAGTTCCGTATGCAGCACAAGGACGGTCATTGGGTATGGATACTTGACCGTGGCCAAGTTTTCACCCGTGACGCCGAAGGTTCTCCACTGTTGATGTTTGGCACACATACCGACATCACGACTATCAAGCGAGCCCAAGAAGTGGCTCGATCCACCAATGAAATGCTCTCGCAGTTCATCAAAAACTCACCAATTTACGCCTATATTAAAGAGGTAAGCTCTACTGGCAGCCGAACCATCAAGGCTAGCGACAATTTTCAGGACTTGGTCAATATACCGGTCGCCGAGATGGTCGGTAAAACCATGGACGAACTCTTTCCCCCCGAGTTTGCCGCGCAGATCACCGCCGACGATTGGCAGGTGTTTTCTCAAGGAAAGATCCTGCGGCGTGAAGAAGTCCTGAATGGATGCACATACACAACCATCAAGTTCCCGATTCGGTTAGGGGAAAGAAATCTTCTCGCTGGCTACACAATTGATATCACCGATCGAGTCCAGGCCGAGGCGGATCGAGAAATGATGCGGGAACAATTGATCCAGTCTCAAAAATTGGAGTCTGTAGGAAGGTTGGCGGGGGGGGTTGCTCATGATTTTAACAACATGCTCGGAGTGATTCTCGGCCATGCCGAATTGGCGATGAATAGGCTGGACACCTCCCACCTGGCCTATGAGAGTCTGAAGAATATCCACACCGCAGCAGAACGATCTGCCAATCTCACCCGCCAACTCTTGGCTTTTGCCCGTAAACAGACCGTTGCCCCCAAAGTGCTCGACCTGAACCAGACCATCGAAGGGATGGTGAACATGCTGACTCGTCTTATCGGCGAGGACATAGATCTAGCCTGGCTCCCGGGCGGCAAACTTGGGGCAATCAAAATAGATCCATCACAAATCGACCAGATCCTAGTGAATCTGTGTGTCAATGCCCGGGACGCCATCGGTGACACGGGCAAGGTCACCATCGAAACCAACACCGCTTCCTTTAATGCAGACTACTGTGCCAAACACGCTGATTTCCTTCCTGGTGAGTATGTACTTCTGGCGGTAAGCGACAACGGCTGCGGCATGCATCCCGAAACCGTAGCGCACCTGTTCGAGCCCTTCTTCACCACCAAGGACAGGGGAAAAGGAACCGGCTTGGGGTTGGCGACAGTGTACGGTATCGTCAGGCAAAATAACGGCTTTATCAATGTCTACAGTGAACCGGGTCAGGGAACTACCTTCAAGGTGTACTTGCCCCTGCATGCGACTAGGACAGGACTGGCTACACAAACAGACACGGCAGAGCCTGTAGTCCGAGGGAATGAAACCATTCTATTGGTGGAAGACGAACTGCTAATCCTCGACATGACCAGGGATATGCTCGAAATCCAGGGCTTCACCGTCCTGCCGGCAGCCACGCCGGCCGAAGCCATCCGTCTGGCAAGGGAGCATGCCTGTGAAATCCATCTGCTGATGACCGATGTGGTCATGCCGGGGATGAACGGCCGTGATTTGGCCAAGAATCTGTTAACCCTATATCCCAACCTTATTCCTTTATTCATGTCTGGCTACACAGCCAACGTTATTGCTCACCGTGGTGTACTCGACGAGGGAGTTCATTTTATCCAGAAACCCTTCACAATGAACGACCTGAGTGCCAAAATCAGAGAAGTGCTTAATTTCAGGAATGACGATTGAGCAAATTTGGTATTTTTATCTGGTTGTTTAAAAAATAATCAGCATATCAAAGACCTTTGCAGTCAACATTGCTCCTGATAATATTGACTAAAAATACAAAACAAATACAAATTCACTTGCCGAGCTAATTTTATTTGCTAAAAAATCAAAAAATAATTCAGTTTTTATGGAAAAAAAATTAAATAAAAAACAAGTCCAGAACTTGTTTATAAAGTTTTCTTACCCTCTTCTTAAATCAGCAATCACTGATCACCAGAAAAAAGTATCTCTTGGTATAGCTAAAACTCTGTGGGTAGCCCTTGTTGGTGAAAATGATACAGAAAAGCAAATTTATAATATCTTAAATGACATTTTGAATGGTAAGCACGAGGCTAATATACAGATAGGCTCTCTTTATTACTTCAAAATGAAGGCAGCGCTGACAGAGAATGAAATTAAATCGCTCATATCTTATTATAGTATCGATAAAAATATTAAAAGCTTGGAACAATGGCTGGATTAAGTAGTTTAGGTTATAAAAAATAGCGAACCAGATGACTCGTTACGATTTTTATACTGGATTCATATATCTCCTGTAGGTCATGACCGGTTGGAAATATGTAGGCTACCATTGATTATCATCATTTACTTCGATTAACGGAATGGAGGAAGAAAATGATTGGCGACATAGAGAGAATTATATCATCTATTGCACAGCTCGGAATAATCCAGCACGTTGTAGAATATTTTAAAAATAAAAAAGCTATCCGTAGCATATTCTACTCATCAATTTTGAAAGCAAAAAGAGAGACATTTTTTTATATCCGTGAATTTATTAATAAAGGAAAATTTAATATTGAAAAAGAAAAACAACTCTCTGAAATTTGGGATGATGCATCAATAGAAGCTATAGAAATATCTGATGTTGCAAGTGAGTTATGTAGAAATATATCTGAAATGTTCCAGAATGATAAAATTTCAGTAAATCAATTAAGGAAAAAAGTTCATAGAGTATTTATTACATTTGACGATGGAATGGCAAACGTTGTTGTTGATATAGATAATAATATGATATTCCTTGTTCATGATGGGTGCACATTGTCTAATCTTCTCTCTGATACAGATAATATTATCGGGAATCATATTGAGATACCAGAAGTTTCTATCTCGTTAAATGTAGGCATGCCTGATATCGCCTCGATCTTTGAAAACAATCCTGTTGATTTTGTCAGAAATATAAGTACTTACAATGAAAAAGCTGAGAGCATTATAAAGTCCATGGACGACATTAGAGTTGTACAAAACTTTGATCACGGCAACTCCTTGAGCGAGAAAATGCTGAGCTCTAAGGCTTCATTAAAATGATTTAAGAATCAATCATGTTACATACTGATGATCGAACAAAAGTTTCAACCTGATCGCGAGAAGCTTGGTTGCGCTACACGAAAAATTCATTGGCTCGCCAGGTTTAACTAGCGTTGGAAGTTACGATTTCTCCTGTATATACGTAATAAAATTGATACCGAGATAGTGATAAAATACGGTTATCAAAATCCTGCTTTTTCGAAGCGAGAAGGAGGAAGTGATGACCAATTCACTCGATTTTTCGAACTGCCATTACCCCACGCAATGGCTTGATTCGGTTTGCTCAACCAACCATTCTTTATTTATTCCGCTTTCGGACAATCCCAATTTTGAAGCCGAGTCGCTACGAACATTCTTTTTTCCTAGCACTGGAGCTCTATCCTTCCTGTCATGGAGCAATTTGTTCAGCACCTGCAGAAAAGAAGCATACTCCAATAGGAACCCACCTCAGAAACGATGGTGGAACTTCTTCTTGGCATGGCGGCCTCCGATATGGAAATCCGCCTCATCCTTAATGACTTGGTTAATATTCCAGACAAT
Source organism: uncultured Desulfobulbus sp. (assembly GCF_963665445.1). Taxonomy (GTDB): domain Bacteria; phylum Desulfobacterota; class Desulfobulbia; order Desulfobulbales; family Desulfobulbaceae; genus Desulfobulbus. The sequence continues at coordinate 3,813,805 of NZ_OY762276.1, forward strand.
AGTATCCTTCACGAACGAGCCGAAAGGGCCGTGACCTATTTTTTCAAACTTTTCGTCAGTAATGAGCTTGTGTGAAAATATGAGACTCCTCAAGTCGATCGGGATATCCCTCGTAGGGATCGTTATCGTTGTTTTCGGATTTGTGTTCGATGCCTTGTTTGTCTGCATCCCATATATAGCTGGAATTTTGGCCAAAAGTTGAGGAATTATCTTTCTTGAAAGATTGGGCTCCAAGTCATGTACCACCGGCAGAGCCGGTGGCTTGAATTGTGAACCGCTCAAAGCGGTTGAAAACCTGGAGCCACCTAAAGGTGGCTACCTATTCAAACAAATTGAGTTGATCCATTCGTTTGTCTTCTTTTTCCTGGTGTTGGATATATACCCTTACAGCCTCTTCATCCTTACCAACTGTAGATACGTAATAACCTCGTGCCCAAAAATTCTGCCCAACAAAATTCTTCTTTCTACCTTGAAAGTTACGGGCAATTTGAATTGCGCTTTTTCCTTTGATAAAGCCCACTATCTGGGACACCGAGTATTTGGGTGGAATCGAAAGCAAGATATGGACATGATCTGGCATCAAATCCTCTTCGATCACTGTGCATTCTTTCTGTCTGGCCAATTCTCGAAATATTTCACCCAAATATTTCCGCAAGTCTCCGAAGATCGATTTCTTACGGTACTTCGGTATCAAGATGACGTGATACTTGCAATCCCACTTGGTGTGGCTTAGGCTTTGTTCGTCGTACATGGGGAGTCTCCTTTTCTTGAACTTTGAGCGGTTCTAAAAAGCGAGACTTCCCATTTATCCCGTAACTGTCAAACTTTGGGAGTCCACCGGCAGAGCCGGTGGTTTACCTATTTATTATTAAGACAGCTGCCCTAATATAAATTTACCGCGGACCCAATGATATTTTCGTATCGAAACCGTTTCATTGTTGAGATTACCCCTGGTTACCGACAGGGACATGCTCATCCACCATTGGGTCCGGGCATACTGGTGACGATTCGCCTCATTACCGCGCTGGTGATTGATTTCGCTTTCGGGCGCCTTCTGGGGGGCTCGGTAGTCGAAGGTGTCGTCAATGATCAAAAACCAAAGCAGTTGGGGAAAGAAGGCCATCACCATCCTGGCCATCAGAGCCCTAAGGGCGCCCCAGGACCACTTGCCTTTCCGGAGCCATTACATTAGGCGCTGCAACTGCGCAGCGGTCTGAACGCCAGCCACGCCCCGGTCACAACCCCACTCTGGGTGAACATAGTGCCGATCAGCAACTCGATAAAAGTTGGATCGGAACGTTACGGTAGAGCCCTGGTAATGAATGTGATACATTCAAATAGGATCCTGGGGATACTGCCATATCCCTTGTTGCCCATGGCAGCCTCCGGAATAGTCTGCCAATTGAGCCAAATGAAATTTTTGATGGCCTCGTGAAGAGTCCAATACCGGTCAATCAGGTACGGCAAATACGCACATCATAAGGAGGTAGACAATGCAGCTCGGCATCATTGGTATGGGGAAGATGGGTCTGCCGTTGGCGCTCAACGGTCGTGACAAGGGATTGGAGATCGTGGTCTTCACCGAAAAGGAGGCGAAGCGGGACCAGCTCGCCCAGGAGGGCATTATTGCTCACTCCAGCCTGGAGTCGTTCATCGGGGCATTGACTTCTCCTCGGGTCGTGTGGCTGATGATTCCGGCGGGCGAGCCGGTGGATGCCATGATTGCCCGTCTTCGTCATCTTCTGGCCGCGGGAGACATCATCATCGACGGCGGTAATTCCCGTTACCTGGACAGTCAGCGCAGAGGCGAGCTGTTGCGCAGGGACAATATTCATTTTCTCGACGTGGGCACCAGTGGCGGCACCGAAGGGGCTCGAAACGGGGCCTGCCTGATGGTCGGAGGCGATGAGAGCGTGTATGCGGTGTTGGAGCCGCTGTTCAAGGCGTTGAGCGGCGGCATGGGCTATGGGTGGATGGGCGAGTCGGGAGCGGGGCATTTCGTCAAGATGATCCACAACGGCATCGAATACGGCATGATGCAGGCTATTGCCGAGGGGTTGGAGATTCTCCGCCACGGACCGCTGCCGTTCAAGCTCGACCAGGTTACCTCGGTCTGGCGTAGGGGATCGATCATCTCCGGTCTGCTGATGGATATGACCTCCGACGCCCTGGCCCGGGAACCGGATTTGCAATCGCTCGAGGGGATTGTCGCCGCCTCCGGCGAGGCAAACTGGACCGTGGAGGAGGCGGTTCGGCAGGGCGTGGCTGCGCCTGTGATCGCCACAGCTCTTTTCACCCGGTTTAAATCCCAGGACAGGGAAAAATACGCGGAGAAGTCGCTGGCGGCCATGCGGCGAGAATTCGGAGGTCATGCCGTGGTGACCAGGGACAAGGGGTGAACCGTGGACAACCGAGACGGCTTCCTCTGTATCTTTGGCGCAACCGGAGACCTGGCCGCCAAGAAGATCTTTCCTGCCCTGCAACAGTGGAGTGAAGACGCGTTGCCCATGCGCCGCATCTGGTGTCTGGGACGTCGTTCCCTGGACACCGAACGGTATTTGGAATTTATCGAAGCCAGAGGGGGGATCCATCTGGGCGAGTCACTCCGAAGGCGGATTGAGTACCACCGGCTCGAATTCAGCGAAGCAGAGGCGTACCAGGCCCTGGCCGCCCGCATCGATAAGCAGGGCTTTGACCGGGACGCCCGACGGTTGTTTTTCCTGGCGGTCAAGCCGGAGGCCTTTGTGCCTGTTGCCCTCCAGTTGCATGGGGCCAACCTGTTGGTCAGTGGCCACCCCCAACACCGGCTGATGCTGGAAAAACCGTTTGGCGACAGTCTGCAGTCGGCTGTCGGCATTCAACAGCAACTCATGGAGTTGGTGAACGAAGAGCAGCTTTATAGGATCGATCATTACCTCGGCAAGGAGATGATTCGCAATATCCTGACCATCCGTTTTGCCAACCGCCTCTTCAGCGAGAGCTGGCACGGAGGCGCCATTGAGCGGATCGAAGTCACCAGCATCGAGACCGCCGGAGTTGAAGAACGCTTGGATTATTACGATCGTGCCGGAGCGATCAACGACATGGTTCAGAGTCATCTGCTGCAAATGGTGGCCTTGGTGGCCATGGCCGCGCCGGACGATCTTGCGCCGGAATCGATTCGCCGAGCCAAGATCGATATCCTCCAGCATCTGCGACCCGATCCCCAGGAAAGACAGGTGATCGGCCAGTATGCAGGATACTGCGAGCAGATGCCCGGCTCGACCACTGAGACAGCGGTCGAGGCCGTGCTCCGGATCGACAACCCTCAGTGGGCGGGAACCCGGTTCATTGTCCGGACCGGCAAAAAACTGGCGGAAAAACGGACCGAGATTCGCCTCCATTACCGGGCGATGCCGCTGTGCGTGAGCTGCAGTCAAACCGTCGAGGCTAAAGCCAACCAGTTGGTGATCGAGGTCTTTCCCAGCGAAGGCGTGCAGGTGCAGTTCAACTCCAAAACACCGGGATACGAGTATGAGATCGACCAGGTCATGGCCGAATACTGTCACAGTTGCAGGATGATTGGCAATAAACCAGAGGCATATGTCAAATTGCTCAAAGATGCCTGGGAGGGTGACAAGACCCTGTTTGCCAGCTTTGCCGAACTGCAGGTGCAGTGGCGTATTGCCGATGCCATCCGGTCGGCGGCCCACCGGAGAGATCTGGTGGTCTATGCCCCCGGCACCCCAGCCATCATTGCCTCAGGAGGTCAGCCATGCTAAATTGGATATCGTTGTCACTCCCCATCAAGGAAACAATGGCTGTGTATAAGAATCTGGAGGAAAAACGGCCGCGCATCGAGACCACCCGCAACTTTTCCCAGCATGGCATGCACGAAAGCACCCTGCATTTGCCCTTACACACCGGAACCCATATCGATTACCCGCTCCATGCCTTAGACGGCGGCAAACGCTCCAGCGATTACCAACTCTTCCCAATCGAGTTCACCGGACTGGTCGTCGACCTCTGCCCGCAGCCGCCTACAGCCATCACCCTCGACCTGGCACGAACCCTGTCTTTGGATTCCATCGACGCAGTGTTCTTCCGGACCCTGGAGCAACCGCTGGAGGCATTCGATCCCCTTTTTCCCGGAGTGACCGATGAGGCGGCCGCCTGGTTGTGTGAATATCCCCTGCTCTTTGTCGGCACCGATCAGCCGGGCATTGAACGGGCGCAACCAGGGCATCCGACCCATATTCGGTTGCTGAAAAAGGACATTCTGATCATCGAGGGGCTGAATCTTTCCCGGATGTCCGGTGGGGGGCGATTTCGGTGCAGGGCCTTCACCCTGGGCATCGAGGGGGTCGAAGCGGAACCCGTTCTGGTGTATGCCCAGACGATACAGTCATCCTGAGGGGAGTGAAAGGATGCGATCTCATGAAACCGCATCAGATCATGGCATTGGATTGGAGGAAACGCTACCAGTTCAGGAGTCAGCTCAAACCTTACCTGGGGCGGGGCAAAAATGGTGGCTATTTCAGTGGTTACCTGCTCAGCCTGCAATAACCTTCCATTATATTTCATAGGCTATTACCTTATCGTTTCCACACGAGAATTTTCAAACCTATAATCTCCAACACACGTTCCACCCCTGATCATATTGATCGGCAGGGCAAGGGTAATGGATAGAGGATATTTGCGTTACCGAGTGAGACGAGTATCATGGCCGTGAACGTGTTGACATTTTAGCAAAATAAAAGAATATTCATTTCATGTTTGAAGTTTTTCAAGCTCCGCCCCCCCTGCTTTAAGGGTGAATGCATCCTGCTTGGTCTGAATACAACACCGGCTTAAGCCATGAAGTCGATGGCCGAATGCCCCGCATAAAAAGGAAGGTGGACCATGAGTGAAACAGGCAACGGTCGTCATCTCATAGGACGACGAAAATTTCTGCAAATTCTGGCTGTTGCCGGTGCTGCCGGGGGCCTGTACGGGTACGGTGTGCTCCGGGCCGGGGGCCAAAACCAGGTTGTACGTCAAAGTCGGACCATGATGGGCACCCAAATCAATCTCATCGTCTACGGTCCGGATCAGGACCAGTGCCTCCAAGCGACCACAGCCACTTTTGCCCGCATGGAATTGCTGGAGAGTTTTTTTAGTCGATTTCAGCCTGAAAGCGCCCTGAGCCGGCTCAATGCAACAGGGCAGCTTGATGCGGCCCCCGATGATTTACTCCAGGTGCTGAGCCTGGCTGAGCACATCAGCCAGGTCTCCGATGGCGCCTTTGATGTCTCGGTTCTCCCCTTGCTGCGTCTCTATGCGCAACAGCAACTTCCCTCACAGGCACAGCTCACCCAGACTCTTCCCCTGGTTGATTATCGAAATATCAAACGCAATGGAAACAAGGTGCGTTTCACCCGACAGGGAATGGGAATTACCCTTGACGGCATCGCCAAAGGATATGTTGTCGATCAGGCGGTCGCCACTCTTAAACAATCCGGATTCAGCAACGTCTATGTCGAGGCGGGGGGTGATCTCATGGTTTCCGGCACGAAACCGGCCGACGCCCCCTGGCGAATCGGCATCCAGAACCCCCGAGCTGATTCGACCGAGTCCATGACCATCCTGTCGGTTAGATCCCCCTTGGCGATAGCCACTTCCGGAGACTACATGCAGCCCTTCTCGGATGATCTGCAAAACCATCATATTCTTGACCCGCGAAAAGGGATTTCACCACCGGATTTAGCCAGCGCGACCGTTACCGCCCCATCCGTTGCTCTGGCTGACAGCCTGGCAACCGCTTCCATGGTCCTGGGGCCCCAACGATCTATCGCTCTGCTGCAGCACTTTGACGACTGCGAAGGGCTGTTTATCGACAAGCAACTCAAACATTATAAAACCTCCGGATTTCAAGGCTGATATGCACATCGTCACCATTCGTCGCGGTCTCGACATTCCCATAACTGGAACCCCGGAACAACGGATAGGGAAGGGGCCTCCGGTAGAGGAGGTCGCCCTGATGGGCGACGACTATCCCGGCCTCAAACCGACCATGCTTGTCAAAGAAGGGGAACGGGTCAGGTTAGGGCAACCCCTTTTTTCTGATAAAAAAAATCAAGGTGTGCTGTTTACCGCACCTGCCGCCGGTAAGATCAAGGCCATTCATCGCGGCCCTAAACGTCGGTTCGAGTCCCTGGTCATTGCCGTTGACGGCGATGAGGCCGTTCATTTTTCCCCAGCCGCCACGCCGCTGTCTCCCCCGTCCCCTGAAGAGCTTCGTTCCCTGCTTTTGAACTCCGGTCTCTGGACCGCCTTTCGCACCCGCCCTTTCGGCAAGATTCCATATGCCGACGCCAAACCAAGTTCGCTTTTTATCGCCGCACTGGATACCGCGCCCCTGGCTGCCGACCCCACAGTCATTTTGGAGCACGATCCACATCACTTTCAAACCGGACTTGAATGCCTGCATCGTCTCCTTGGTGTGCCGATTCACCTCTGTATCCGGCCAGGTACCAATCTTGATAACCTCCTGATCCCAGGTGTTGAAGTGCATGGTTTTGTCGGCCCGCACCCGGCCGGGTTGCCTTCCACCCATATCCACTTTATCGATCCGGTGCATGCGCAGAAGCAGGTCTGGCATCTGGATGTTCAGGACGTCCAGGCCATCGGCCACCTGTGGAACACCGGCACCTTGCCCAAGAGCAGAATCATTGCTCTGTCCGGGCCGGGGATGAAAAAGCCTCGCCTGATCGACACGTTACCCGGTGCTTCGGTGGAACAACTCTGTCGCCATGAAGTGCAATCCCAGGGACAATGGCGCCTGCTGTCCGGTTCCGTGCTCGACGGTCGTGTTGCGGAGGGGACCATGGGATATCTCGGTCGCTATCACAGGCAGGTTGCCGTCCTGGGCGACGATGATGGCCGGAGCCTGTTTGGCTGGTTGGCGCCGGGGAGCGACCGTTTCTCGCAAACCGGTCTGTTCGCCTCCCGTTTCTCTCCTGGGAAAAGGTTCAACATGATCACTGCCGCCTGGGGGGGAAGGCGAGCGATTTATCCGTTGGGGGTGTACGAGAAAGTCATGCCCCTGGATATTATTGCCACGTCGTTATTAAAAAGCCTTGCGGTCGGCGATACTGAAAAATCCGCAGCCCTTGGCTGTCTGGAATTGATAGAGGAAGATCTCGCTCTGTGCAGTTTTGTCTGTCCCGGGAAAAATGAATTCGGACCGATGCTGCGTTCAGTGCTGAGCGCTATTGAGCAGGGCGAATAGCGATGAATCACCACCCATCAGATCAAATATCCAGAAGAGATGCGCCGCACAGTTTGGCCGTTCATCTCAAGGTGCGATATTTATGAAATTTCTTCGCGAGTTTTTTAACAGGCTGGAACCAAAGTTTGCCAAGGGGGGGCCTTGGCATCGGTGGCACGCCCTGTTTGAGGCCACGGACTCCTTTTTGTTTCATAGTCGGCGAGTTACGCGAATAGCCCCTCATGTTCGTGACGGGGTCGATTACAAGCGAATCATGATCACGGTGATCATCGCCCTGGTCCCCTGTGTCATCATGGCCCTCTGGAATACCGGTTATCAGGCCAACAGTGGCTTGCAGCAGCTTGGTCTGGATATTCCTCCCGGCTGGCGAGGGGCTATTATGCAGCTAGTTGGCTGCGATCCCCACAGCTTGTTTTCAAATATAGTGCATGGCTCACTCTATTTTCTGCCCATCTATGGAGTCACGGTTGTGGTGGGCAGCATCTGGGAAGGGTTGTTCAATCTCATCCGCGGTCACGAGATTTCCGAGGCCTTTCTGGTCACCAGCCTCCTCTTTCCCTTGACCCTGCCGGCAACGATTCCGCTTTGGCAGGTCGCCTTGGGGATCAGTTTCGGTATCATCTTTGCCAAGGAGGTTTTTGGTGGGGTCGGCCGCAACTTTATGAACCCGGCGTTGGTCTCTCGGGCGTTTCTCTATTTTGCCTATCCCATCGAGATTACCGGTGATGCCGTCTGGGTACCGGTGGATGGACTGACAAGCGCCACCCCGCTGGCCCATCTTGCCGCATCCCCGGCCGGATTCAATCCGTCTGAGCTCTCCGTCAGCTGGATGGATGCCTTTGTCGGCATCATGCCTGGCTCCATGGGGGAAACATCGACCCTGGCCTGCCTGCTTGGCGCGGCATTTTTACTCTTTACCGGGATCGCCTCCTGGCGTGTCATGGGGGCCATGCTTGTTGGCGGTCTGGCGGCTGTCCTGCTGTTGACCAATCTGCCGTCCCCGGCCAATGGCCTGCAAACGCTGCCTGCCCACTGGCATCTGGTACTTGGCGGCTTTGCCTTTGGTTTGGTGTTCATGGCAACGGATCCTGTGTCCGCTGCACAGACGCCAACAGGGCAATGGATGTACGGTTTGCTTATCGGCATCCTTGCCATTGTCATTCGCGCCGCCAATCCGGCTTTTCCCGAGGGGGTGATGTTGGCAATCTTGCTGGGTAATGTTTGTGCACCGCTGTTGGATCATTTTGTCATCCAGGCCAACATCAAGAGGAGGAGGCTGCGCCATGGCTGAAGAATCCTTAGCCAGACCCTTTTACACCGTCCTCGTTCTGGCTCTGGTCTGTTCAGCGCTTGTGGCCGGGACTGCCGTTGGATTGCGCCCCTTCCAGGAGGCCAATCGCAAAATTGACCAGCAAAAGAATATTCTCCGTGCGGCCGGACTCTTCAACCCGGATAAAGAGGTGGCGGATCAGTTCAATGCACTGATTGAAATACGTCTGGTCGATCTGGTTGCAGGCACATTCATCGATCAACAGCAGGAGGCCAATCTCAGTTTTGAAGAAAAGAGAACCCTTGAGCGCGATCAGGACCCGGCTGGTCTCTTCCAGGTCGAACGGTTCTCGCCTGTGTATCTGGTGCACCAGGATGGCCGTTTCCAGCAAATCATCCTGCCGGTACGCGGCAAGGGATTATGGTCGACCATGTATGCCTACGTGGCGGTGGACGCCGATTTGAAGACCATCCGTGGCATTAGTTTTTACGAACACGGTGAAACTCCCGGCCTTGGGGGCGAGATCGAAAATCCCAGGTGGCAAGCGAGTTGGCAGGGGAAAGAAATCTACGGTCCTCATCACAACGTTGCCCTGCGGGTGGTGAAGAGCGGTTCCGCAGATGGCGGTGGGGCGAGCCATCGTATCGACGGTATCTCAGGGGCGACCATGACCGGCAACGGTGTATCGGAGATGCTGCGGTTCTGGTTTGGCGAAAATGGATTTGGCGCATTTCTCCAGTGGCTGCAGCAACAGGGAGGACTCAATGAAAGATCGAAAACGTGATCTTCTGCTGCGTTCGATCATCGAGCGCAATCCGATTGCGCTGCTGGTGCTGGGCATCTGTTCGGCGCTGGCCGTCACCTCGCAGATGGAGACCGCCTTTGTCATGTCCATCTGCGTTACCCTGGTGGTTGCCTGCTCCAGCTGTATTATTTCTCTGGTGCGCGCCCAAATTCCCAATTCCGTCCGCATCGGCATTCAGATCACCGTGATAGCCACCCTGGTCATCCTGGTCGATCAGGTACTCAAGGCCTTTTATTTTGATCTGGCCAAGCAACTCTCCATCTACATTGGCTTGATCATCACCAACTGCATTGTCATGGGGCGAGCCGAAGGATTTGCCATGGCAAATCCGCCGTTCAATAGTTTCCTCGATGGTATCGGCAATGGTCTTGGCTATGGATTCGTGTTGATGACCGTCTCCTTTATTCGGGAGCTGTTGGGCTCGGGTTCGGTTTTCGGTTGGCAGGTTCTGCCTCTGACCACCAATGGCGGCTGGTATGTTCGCAATGGGCTCTTGCTTTTACCTGTGAGCGCTTTTTTTATCATCGCGCTGATTATCTGGGCGCTGCGAACCATTGATCCGGTGCAACAGGAGAAAGACTGATGGCTCATTATCTTGACATCATTATCCGCTCGCTGTTCATCGAAAACCTGCCTTTGAGTTTTTTTCTCGGCATGTGTACCTTTCTCGCCATCTCCAAAAAAGTGCAAAGCGCCGTTGGTCTTGGTGCGGCAGTCCTGGTCCTGATGGTGATTACGGTTCCGGTGAACAACCTCATCCTGGCCAATTTGCTTGAGGCAGGCGCCCTTTCCTGGGCGGGGCAGCCGGATCTCGACTTAAGTTTTCTTGGCCTGCTCACCTATATCGGCGTGATCGCGGCCATTGTCCAGATACTTGAAATGACGCTTGATCGTTTCATGCCCACCCTGTATGCGACCCTGGGTATTTTTTTACCGTTGTTGACCGTCAACTGCGCCATACTCGGTGGGAGCCTGTTCATGGTGGAGCGCAAATACAGTTTCTTGGAGAGTGTTGCCTATGGGGTGGGGGCGGGCGGCGGTTTTTTCCTTGCCGTCGTTCTGCTTGCCGGAATTCGTGAAAAACTGGAGTATGCCGATCCGCCTGCCGGCCTGCGTGGCCTGGGGATGACCTTTATCTGTGCCGGGCTTATGGCCCTTGCCTTCATGGGCTTGGGCGGTTTTTAGGTAAGCGGAATGGGGATGGTGGTTGTTAAGGGCGGCATTGGAATAATAGAGGAGATGGCGAAATGACGGAAATTATCGGTGCAGTCCTGATCTTTCTGGCCATCCAGCTGGTTTTGGTCTCTTTGATTGTGACGGCGAAACGGTTGTTACTTCCCCGTGGTGAGGTCATTATCACCGTGAATGAGGAAAAAGAACTGCAGGTGCAACCCGGGGGCAAACTGCTGACATCCTTGGCGCAACAGGGGATCTTCCTCTCCTCTGCCTGCGGTGGCGGTGGGAGCTGCGGGCAATGCCGTTGCCTGGTTGAGGAAGGCGGCGGGGCTATTCTGCCCACGGAGCAGGGGCAGATCAAACCAGCCGATGCCAGAAGGGGCATGCGTCTTTCCTGCCAGGTTCCGGTTAAACGCGATCTCAAAATCCAGGTTCCTCCGGAGATGCTGGAGACCCGTAAATGGCACTGCCGGGTCCGTTCCAATCACAACGTTGCAACCTTTATCAAGGAACTGGTTCTGGAATTACCGCCAGGTGAAGAAGTCAAATTCAAACCCGGTGGTTATATCCAGGTGGAAGTACCGCCGCATGCGTTGGACTACAAGAGTTTTGACATCGACGAAAAATTTCTCGGTGACTGGACAAAATTCAAAATGTTCCAGTATCAGTCCCGCGTGCATCAACCGGTCAGTCGAGCCTATTCCATGGCCAACTATCCCGGTGAGAAAGGTATCATCAAACTCAACGTCCGCATCGCCAGTCCACCGCCGCGTGGGCCGCTGGGTATTCCACCAGGTCAGGCATCCTCCTACATCTTCAAACTCAAGGAAGGGGATGAGGTGACCATTGCCGGGCCCTTTGGTGACTTCTTCATCGAGGAAAGCGATTCAGAGATGATCTATATCGGTGGCGGCGCAGGCATGGCGCCTCTGCGCAGCCACATCTTTGAACTGTTTAAAGCGCGCAACACCCAGCGGCGGGTTTCGTTTTGGTACGGGGGGCGGAGCGTCCAGGAATTGTTCTATACAGAGGAATTCGAGGCTCTGGCCGAAGAGCATGACAACTTTACCTTCCATCTTGCCCTCTCTGAACCGCAGCCCGAGGACAACTGGCAGGGATTAACCGGATTTATTCATCAGGTTCTCTTTGAGAATTATCTCAAACATCATCCTGCGCCGGAAGATGTCAATTACTACATGTGTGGCCCGCCCGTGATGACCAAGGCGGTACTTGATATGCTTGATAATCTTGGCGTGGAGTCCTCCAATATTCATTACGACGATTTTGGAGGGTAGGGACTATGTTGCGGTTCCTGCTTCTATTTACCATTACCTTTTGCACCATGGTCGTCTTTTGCTGTTTGCTTATCTTCTCTCGTTGGCGTAGCCGCCGCAGGCCCCATGTTAGAGGCGGAGGATGTCACGACACCGGAAGTCGTGGTTGCTGTAGCTGCGCGCAAACCGCATCCCGTGTCTCGAATCGCTCACACCTGCCGATGTATCGTTCTGAATGATTTTGCACAGAAAACGCTTATTGACGGTGAGCGCAGACAGCAAATATATCCATGCGTGTTGGAGACAAAAAAAATCCCTGCCAGGCGAACCCGGCAGGGAGGAAAACAACAACAGAGCATTCTACCAATTGTCTTTGCCTATTATATCACTCACATCCACACAACGGTTGGATTCTTCCTCGGTTAAATCCTCTTTCTTTTTGATAACTTTGATATCGTTGAACTGGCAGGCGTATTCCTTCCCGTCCTTATCCCGAATCCAGACCATCTCTTCATACCCAAGACCGGTTTTGCCCTCATGCGAATCTTTTACCTTGTCGCTCATCTTGCTCTCCTTAGGCATTTGATTAACCAACTTTAGTTATACAATGTTAAATATAAATACAATGTTGCAGGATTGGCAACCTTGGAACCCCCTTTTTAAGGGTTGAACAGGAAAATTTTAATTGAAAGCACTGGTTTCTCATAAAAATGAAGAAAAGGAGGCTCGGAGAGCTGCTTGATGGTACTTTTTTTTTGAAAAGAACAAAACCAAGGAGATTCGAGCAATGGCCTATAACGATACCTTCCTCAAGCAATTGCTCACACTTGTCCCGACATATGGATTTGACTCACAGGCTCAAATGTATCACGTGGGACAGAAATCGTTGACGCAAACCGGTGGTGTCCAGGTACTGTTCATAGGCGAGCGTGGTGGTGCCGATTCCACGCGGTACCGGTAGGCCCGCACTCGCCAAACGGCCAAGAGCTGAAGCCTTGCCAACAACCAGGGGCACGTCACAGGCGGACAATGCCGTCAGATCGATGCAGAGCGAGTTCATGGCGCTCAATGAAACTCCATGACATTCTGAAAGTGCGTGACTAGGTAGATACGGTCAATCTGAACCTGAAACAGCGCGCAGGTAGGCGAGGCGACAAAATCGGCCAGGTGCGGATGCCTGGATAAATAAACCATCAACCCTTCTTCGCGAGCTTTACCCTCGATTTCATGTGTTGAACCGAGAAGCGTTGCGGCAACGGCCTGCCCGAAATCAGACACCTGGTTGGTTCGATTATCCAGAAGAAGAGATACTCGAGGATTCCTGGTGAGATTTGCCCATTTGCGAGTGGCACGGGGAGTCGCAAAATAGAGGCGACGCAGGTCATCCGTGACTGCAACGGCCATCAGATTCACATACGGATGGGAACCGGCGGCGGTGGCCAGGACCGCCAGGGGTTGAGTGCGGCAGAGTTCCTGGAGGACGGAGAGTTGTTCGGCGGGAATGTTCATGCCAAATGTCGTTCCTTTTCAAGGATGTTCTTGATTCGTTGAGCTGCCATTCTGCAAACAAAAAGATAGGGTGCCGCCAGTACCGGCACCTCAAAGACCACCTTGCAGAGACTGGGCCCAAGAGAGAGCACGCGGTGACCAGTTGCAGGAATACCGGCCACCTGCCAGTGCCAGTATTGACCGGCAGTGAACTGCATGATCTCAAAGGAGAACCACGTACCGAAGGCGGTTTTCACACGGCCGGTACTCCCGAGAACAATGTAGCGATCAGTGCAATCAACTCGGGCCACTGATGGACCCCACTCAGGCCACCTATGGGTGTCGATCAGCAGTTCCCAGGCTGCAGAAACAGGAGTCTTGATTGCAACAGCGGTTGCTAATGGTTCCATTAGACTCCTAGTGCCATTGCCAACGAGATCGTGAGAGGTATCGCTTCAAGCGATGCCTGCTGAGGGATGTCGGAAATAGTAGAACCTCAGCAAGGGAACCTAAAAAGAGAGCGGCAAAGAGGGCGTTAATATGATCCAGCTGCACGCTCCTATTGCTTATAGAAAGTGATCAGGACTTCGCCCAGTTTAAACCCAAACTTGGAAAAGACAGCCCGGTTCATCATGATTGTATCGTTCAGTTGCCACATCCAATCGTCAAAGTGCACGTGATACACCTTGTTGTCAATAGGAAGGACAAGCACATATTTCCAGTTTAACGCATTGCCTGCTGCTGTGCCGACAGCCTCGCCGACGACGTCGGCAGCGGTTCCGCTATAACGATCATTTTGTTTTTTGATCGTCCATACTCGGCGTTCTTTTTTGCCGTCAGCGTAGGTGAAATTTTCATCAAGGGTTCCTGTGTCGCCTTGCCAACTGCACTGCATATCGACCGTCATGCGGCGAATGACCTTTCCTGATCGATCCTGGACTATACCATAGGCAACAATATGCCCATTAAAGTATGCCTGCATATCGAATTGAGGTTCCTGGTTTGCATAGTCAGAAATAGTTACCGGAGTGCAACTCGTTGTTAACAGTGCAATGACAACACAAAAAAAATACGAAAATACTTGAAAATAGAAGGGCATGGCCATTGTCAATTTTCCATGGTTATTCAGCTTTCACCTATCAGTCGACTGCGCATTTCCAGGTCGATGGGATCTTTACCCAGCCATATGCCAAAATATGCTGCGGCAAAATCTGCACCTTCGATGGTGATGAGTGGCTGGCCATTGAAGCTCAGCTCTGTCCCTTGGCCGGGAGCGTAGGTCAGGGCATATCGATCGCCAGGCTGAACATCACGATATACTGCGTTGAGCTGGTCGATGCGGTCGCGCAAACGGGCAAGAGCCTTGGGGCTGTTGTTCCTTTCCAAAACAGCTTCTGCCCCTTTGCCAAAATCTGGTCCGGCTATGGATACGAGGTAACTTATTTCAAGACGCTTGGGAATATCGGCCAAGGCATCATTGGGCGCACTGTTGTCAGGGAGGTAAAGAGCCGCCACATAGACCTTGAAAATTTTCAACCAGCGCAGAAGGGCTGCACCTCGAATTGGGGTCTGCTTGTTGTCAATGCGGACACTCTCTTGGAACGTTACACCCTCGAGGGTCAACGCCGCGGCGTTCATTGGTTGAAACAACAGGAGGGAAAAAAGGAGTGCTTTGGCGATGAGATGCAGAGAAACGTGGAAGGCTGACATGGGTGCTCCTCCTCAAAAATACGCATGGTTTTCAATAGAGGTTAACCAGCTGGCTGAAAGGTGGCTTTGTTTGTCGCTGGTATGGTGGCGTCTTTGCAACAACACTGTGCTCACCGTGAAGTCTTGTCATTCTATTCTGGTCGAGTTGGCAACGATGGTCCTGGCAAGATCATGCAATGCAAAATGATGGAGTGGCATGACCAGATACCAATACAACCTGCCCCAAAGCCCCCTTGGCAAAAAGTGGGCCGTTTGGACGAGTTGATCAGGTTGCACATCAAATTCAAGCCACCCCTGACCCGGTAATTTCATTTGGGCATAGAGAAGCAGTCTCTTGCCGGGTTTGATATCCGCAACCTTCCAAAAATCAAGCGCATCCCCGATGCGAAGATCCTGGTGTAAACGCCTGCCGCGATTAAGCCCATAACCCCCAACGAGTTTGTCGATAATTCCTCGAATTTGCCAGAGAAAAGTATATTTGAACCAACCATTGGAACCGCCAATTGCACAGGCAGATTGAAAGACATCCTCACGACGTTCACCATTGTTAAAAGGAACAATGCGTACATCTCTTAAAATCGCTCCTGCTGGATTATCGAAATCCTTGATATCGCATGCCTGTTGGCCGGAGCTATCGCACCATCGGCTGATAACCAGATCCTGCTCGAGTTCACGAATTGCATTGGCAACCGCTTGTTGGAACGAATACGGCTGTATCTCCGGATACAACCTCGTGGCGTTATCATTTTGCAATACGGTTTCGCTCTTGAGCCCTTCGACCAGGGCGGAAGCGAGCTTGTAAGGTATTGGGGTGAAGAGAATCAACCAATAAGATGACAGGCGAGGCGAGAGTATGGGGACGGGAAAAAGGTACCTCTTGAGCCCCATGACTTCAGCGGCCTGCTGCATCATTTCCTGGAAACTGAGCTCTTCACAGCCTATATCGACAATGAGATTTCCTTGGTGGAGGAGCTCCACTGACGCCTGCAGATAGGAAAGCACATCATCAATACCGATGGGCTGTGTCCGGCTCCGTACCCATCGAGGAGTGATCATCACCGGCAGTTTTTGGCAAAGATTGCGAATGATTTCGAAACTGGAACTACCAGAACCGATAATCACTCCCGCACGCAGCCAGATTGTCTCAATCCGATCGGGTTTTGCGGAGAGTATTTCACCGGTCTCAATCCGACTCAGCAGATGCTTGCTGGCACTCTCTTTCACACCGAGACCGCCAAGGTAAATAATGCGTCGCACACCGGCTGCTATGCAGGAATCCCTGAAGTTTTCGGCACTGACACGATCGAGGTTGCGGTAATCCTCGGAGGCTCCCATGGAATGGATAAGGTAAAACGCAGTGTCAACCCCATCAAGTGCCGCAGCAAGAGATTCTTTGTCGAAGGTTGATCCTTCATAAATTTCGACCTGGTCGGCAATTGCGACTTGGACCTTGTTCCTGTTTCGCACCAATAATCGAACTTTCAGTGTAGATGTATCGAGAAGACGGTGGGTTAACCGTCTACCGATATACCCGGTTGCACCGGTCACCAGTACGGTTTTGGTCTCCATTGAATCAACCATGGTTTTTGTCGTCATGAGCGGAATACGGTTGCGTCATTTCATCAGGAAAAAAACATTGTCGAGAAAGAGGAATTTATTGACCATCCATCGAAATGCCTTTTATGACGATGTATAGAATTGTGCCCCTCCAAGAGAGGAATACAATGAGCATTGAGTAAATATTTGATCCAAACCTAAACGGAGAGGTGGCTATTTATCACCGATGAGTGGGAGCTCTTTCTCAAGGGTAAAATAGACAAGAAAAGCAAGCGTTACATTATCATCGGTAAATGTTCTGCGTTTGATTTTCCTGATCAGTTCCGGGTTGTTTTCTTCACGGACTTTTTTCAGAAACAGTCGCTTTCCATGGTACCCTTTTCCTTCTTCAATGA
Organism: uncultured Desulfobulbus sp.; assembly: GCF_963665445.1. GTDB lineage: Bacteria > Desulfobacterota > Desulfobulbia > Desulfobulbales > Desulfobulbaceae > Desulfobulbus. The sequence continues at coordinate 3,830,729 of NZ_OY762276.1, forward strand.
AGAGAAAGGTCGCTGAAGGGTTTGATTGTAGGTTGTGGTGGGTCAGGCGATCGCGCATGATAAAGGTCATTGTCCCCTCCTCGAGAAAATGGGGGCGCGAGTAGATTGCCGCATCCACTTTCCCTGCACTGTCAGCTGTGGCCAATACCCCCAACCCTTTGGCAGTTTCGAAATATTCTTGTAAATTTTTCATATTTTTCTTTTTGAACGCAGTGGTTTATATTATTTCTCTCGAGGTTAAAATTATAAACACGGTACATGCCTTTTGCTACAGAGACGTAGCCTGTTCAGTCTTTTTATTGCAAAATAGAGGTAACGGTTCATTTTAAAAAGAAAAATTTTAGGTTCTTGCAATGATTGATTTTATGCCAATCTTGATGGCCTCGTAAGAACCAGAAATGATAAAAACTACGCGTCACAAATACAGAGTGCTGCAAAGCTCGAGACGTCGTTTTCGAGGATTTTTGCGAGAACGACAATTTTGATCGATTCGCAAAAACGAAATCCAAGAAGCCGTGCATCGCAAGGTGCATTCCCACAGGTCGTGTGTGGTCAATTTTATAATTGTAAATAAAAATCGGTCATCGTCATGGAAAAAAAACGAGTAAAACTCTATAGCCTTTCAACCTGTACCTACTGTCAAGCGATAAAGAAAATGCTCAAGGATCTCAACGTGGCCCATGAATACGTTGATGCCGATCTACTGGATGATCCGGAGCGTGAAGCTCTGCTAGATGAATTGCGCCCACTCAACCCAAGCTGCTCCTTTCCCACCATCACTATCGATGACCAAACCATTATCGGTTTCAAGATACAAGAGATCAAAGAAACCATCGGCATTCGTACCGAGGTTGATGAGCTCCACGATCTGCTTAAAAAAATCCAGGAACCCAAAGGCTATTTTTTCAACCGCGATCGGGAGCGTACCTTTGATCTCCTTCGCGGCCTGCTGACCAACAAGAACCGCTATGGCTACATGGCTTGTCCTTGCCGTCTGGCCTCGGGGAAACGTGAAGCAGACCAGGACATCATCTGCCCTTGTGTGTATAGGACACCGGATGTCGAAGAATTCGGTGCCTGCTATTGCCAGCTTTATGTCTCCCGGGAATGGAACGAAGGCAAAGTCGTCCAAGTCCCGGTTCCTGAGCGAAGGCCACCGCGGAAGCAGGAATAGCGTAAACGTTACGGCCGTTGAGTACTGGTGTGCTTCTGGGAACAAAAAAGACAGCTTGACTGAGCAGGGAATGGGTGGAATGTAAATCTTCGCTTTTGGGCCGAAATTTTTTAGTAGTTATTGGCACCATTTGAGGTGTGTGCTTATTCTGACTTAAGGTTTAACCTCGGTTGCAACTAAAAATCGACGAATGGAGGTTGTGATGCAAGGCGATCTGATAGCAGAAGAATTCAAAAAAAATGGTTTGGGTTCGTGACAAAGATGGCAAGCAGTACGCATGCAACATTAGTGACCTCAAAAGCATCAAAAAACCTGAGGAATTAACTGCTGAAGAAAAGGAAAAATGCATGAACTTGAGCCTGGTCTTAGGTGACAGCTGGTAGTTCGTGCCACGGAATTGATTGATAAAGGCCGCCTGCTCTTAGGAACAGGCGGCCTTTTTTTTCACTAGCGAATACCACGCGTAGAATCGACCAGGGCAATGTCGACTCAGCTTCCAGGTGCATGACGAGGTAGGGATCTTGGAAAAACTGAAAATTGGGGTGAGCGCCTGCCTGCTGGGGCAGAACGTACGTTATAATGGTGGCCATCAGCTGAACCATTTTATTCGCGATGTCCTTGGTCATTACATGGAGTTTGTGCCGGTTTGCCCGGAGGTGGAATGCGGCCTGCCCATTCCCCGTGAAACGATGCGTTTGGTCGGCAGCGAGGATGCTCCTCGGCTGGTGACCAGTCGTAGCGGTGTTGATCATTCCGAGCAGATGCAGTCCTGGGCCGAAAAAAAGGTTAAGCAGCTGGAACAAGAGGAACTGTACGGATTCGTTTTTAAAAAAGACTCACCGAGCAGCGGCCTGTACCGGGTCAAGATCTATTCGGAGCAGGGCATGCCCCGTAATGTTGGAACCGGCATGTTTGCCCGGGTCTTCACCCAGCACTTCCCACTTTTGCCGGTGGAGGAGGATGGTCGGCTCAATGACGGCAGGTTGCGGGAAAATTTCATTGAAAGCGTCTTTGTCTTCAAACATTTCCGTGACCTGATGAAGGGGCCCCCCGGTCGTGGAGCCCTGGTGGACTTCCATACCCGGCACAAATTGCTCCTTCTTGCCCACAGTCAGGAACACTACCGGCGGATGGGGCGTTTTATCGCCAACATGCCGGAACCCGTCGAGAAGGCCTTCAGTCAATATGGCCAACTCCTTGCTGAAACCCTGCGGGTTCGAACAACCGCCAAAAAACATTGCAACGTCCTTTTGCATATTCTTGGTTATTTCAAGCAGGAGATTTCCTCTGATGAAAAACAGGAGGTGCTGGAGATGATCGAGGCCTATCGCCTTGGTAATGTGCCACTCATCGTTCCCATAACCCTGCTCAACCACTATGTTCGTAAATTCGGTCAACCCTACCTTCGCGACCAGTATTATCTCCATCCTCACCCGCTCGATCTGCGCCTACGCAGCTATTGCTGAAGAAGAACGCAGCCATTGAACAACGAGCTTAGCGGATCAGGAAGCGTTGTCTTCATCATTGCACCCGAGCTGTATATTCAGCAACTACACCTGGAATAATTCGACATCACTGTTGTTTTTTGCCAAAGAAGAGTTAGGATAATTGTACGTTCTTACATGAATCCCTTGGGAGCATACTTCCCAAGGTGAGGCATTCTCTCATGGTCGATTTTTTTTGCGCAAGGGAGGAGATTGCATGAATGTGTCGTTTTGGCTCAAGCTTTACTTGTTCACCATCCCGGTTTTCTTTGCCATCGACATAATCTGGCTGGGTTATGTCGCCAGAAATTTCTATAAGGAGCAACTTCATTCGCTCCTCAGTCCCCAGGTCAACTGGACCGCTGCTTTCCTCTTCTATTTTATCTACATTGTCGGCATTCTCATCTTTGCGGTTCGCCCCGGACTGGAAGCCGGATCGATTGCCAAGGCCTGCCTGTTTGGCGCAATGTTTGGCTTCTTCACCTACGCAACCTATGATCTCACTAACCTGGCCACCCTGCGCGATTGGCCGGTTCTGGTTACAGTGGTCGACATCGCCTGGGGCACGGTGCTCTGCACTCTGGTGAGTGGCGGCAGTTTTTTGATCGGTTCCTGGCTCCTGAAGGGATGAAGTCACCTGTCAGGAAAATGACTACGGAGCGATGAGCATGGCTACCGTTTTGGAAAGTGCGGCACTCCTTCTTCTCGCCTACATGAGTTGCATGTTTATCGTTGGCCTGGTGGCCAAGGATAATAGCCTGATCGACATCGCCTACGGTCCGGCCTTTGTGGTTGCTTCCTGGGGATCTTGGTTTTTTGCTGGAAGTACCGGATTCCGGCCATTGCTGTTGCTGACGCTTGTAACCCTCTGGGGAGTGCGTCTCGGTTTGCATATTGGTCTGCGCCATCGGGGCAAAGGTGAGGATTTCCGTTACCGGACCTTCCGCGAAGCCTGGGGCAAAACCATTGTTTGGCGGAGTTTTCTGCAGATCTATCTGCTTCAGGGCGCGGTGGTTTATGTGGTGGCATTGCCAATCCTGCTCACCGTCGCCAGCCCCGGCGATCGCCTGAATTGGACTGATTTCCTGGGTCTCCTGCTCTTTGGACTCGGGTTCTTTTTCGAGGCAGTCGGCGACTGGCAGTTGACGCGTTTCAAAAAGGCCCCAACCAATCGCGGTCGGACCATCGAAAATGGGTTGTGGCGCTATACCCGCCATCCTAACTATTTTGGTGAAGCCGTCCTCTGGTGGGGCATTTTTTGTATTGGGTTGGGATCGCCGATTGGCCTCTGGGGTCTGATCAGTCCCCTGACCATCTGCTTTCTGCTTCTTAAAGTCTCGGGCATTCCAATGCTTGAGGCCAAGTACCTTGGCAACCCGCAGTTCGAGGCCTACAAGGCACGAACCAACGCCTTTTTCCCCTGGTTTCCCAAAAAAGGTCCAGATTCTCCCTCGTCTCCAGATACTCCGGATTATTCATGAACCAAACAGACAAGAGGACACCGCGAAAACAAGTGGCTGTGATCGGTGGCGGCGTTGCCGGCATTGTGGCCGCACATCATTTGCAGAAAACCTATGAGGTTACCCTGCTGGAGCAGGGCGACTATCTCGGAGGGCATACCCACACCATCGCCATCCCCGATGGACCGGATGCCGGAACGCCGGTCGATACCGGCTTTATCGTCTTCAATGAGGCCACCTATCCCCATTTCATCCAATTTCTCGCGGAACTCAAGGTGGAGTCGAGGCGCACGGAGATGTCATTCGGCTTCCAATGCTGTCAGACCGGTCTGATATATGCCGGCAATAATCTCAGCGGTCTCTTTGCCCAGCGATCCAATCTGTTCAACCCGCAATTTTATCGATTTCTTCTTGAAATCGGTCGATTCAGTCGTCTGGCCAACAGGGATCTTGACGCGGGCCATGAGTTGGGAACCCTGGAGCAATGGGTAGTCCAGCACCGGTTCATGCCCTCGATGGTCGAAAACTATCTCAAACCCATGGCCGCGGCCATCTGGTCAACCCCAGCCGGCCAGGTTGCCGCATTCCCGGCCCGGTCCTTTCTGCGCTTCTTCCGCAATCACGGTCTGCTCACCTTCGTCAACCGGCCGAGTTGGCGGACAGTGAGTGGCGGCAGCTGGAGCTATGTCAAAGCTTTCACCCAGGCCTTTACCGGCACAATTCGCCTGAAGGCCAGTGTGGAGCGCGTGTACCGAACCGGTGAAGGTGTCGTGGTTGAAAGGGCTGATCAATCCCCGGAGCGATACGATCAGGTGGTGATCGCCACCCATGCCGATCAGGCACTTCGTTTGCTTGGCGATCCGACCCCTGAGGAAAAGCGGCTTCTTGGTCCCTGGCAGTACGAGGCCAACAGCACGGTGCTCCATACCGATGTGTCGGTGATGCCGTCCACGTCTAGAGCCTGGTCCTGTTGGAATTTCAGGAGAGAGGTTGGAAAAACAGCGGATCCCCCTGTGTATCTTACCTACAGTATGAATCTGCTCCAGGGATTGAAGACGCAAAAACAGTATCTTGTCACTTTGAACCGGCCTGAAGACTATGACGAGAGCCAGGTGATCGCACGCATGGTCTACCACCATCCCACGTATACCGTCGAATCCATGGCCACCCAGCCCTTGCTGCCGACGCTCAACGGGGTCAACCGCACCTTCTTTTGTGGCAGCTATTTCGGCTACGGATTTCATGAGGATGCCGTTCGTTCAAGCATCCAGGCCGTCAACCAGCTGAAGGAAAAGTCATGAAATCGCAATTGTTCATCGGGCAATTGCGTCACGCCCGCACCCATGCGGCAGAGCACAGCTTTGTCTACAGTCTTCACCTTTTTGCCCTGGATCTCAGCGAACTGGAACAACTGGACCGCGATTCCTTCTGGTTCGGCTATAACCGAATCCGACCGCTGGCCCTCTTTGACCGCGATTACCTCTATCCAGGCAACGCACCCCTGATTGCCAAGGTTTGTCGTGCACTCGAAGAAAACGGCATCAGGCAGATGCCTGATCGCGTCGTCCTGGTCACGGCCCTGCGGCAGTTCCATTATGTGTTTAATCCGGTCAGCTTTTTTTATTGCTACGATCAAGAGGAGAGGGTGTTCTGCGTGCTCGCCCAGGTGAACAACACCTTTGGCGAAACCCATCTGTACGTACTGCGCCATCTGTCCGGTGATTATACCTTTGGGGCCGAAAAAGCATTCCACGTTTCCCCCTTTTTTCCGCGCAAGGGACATTACGTCTTCCGCCTCAGTCCGCCGGGGGACACGCTCCTGCTTGAGATTACCTTCTGTCTCGATGCGGACAGACCTGCGCTGAAGGCCTCGTTTACAGGTGCGGCCAAGCCATTGACCCCAAAAACGCTTGCTGGAATCGTTTGCCTGCACCCGTTTCGGGCCATATTGACTTTCCCTCGTATTCTCTGGCAGGCGGGGCGCCTCTTTTTCCAAAAACGGCTCAAGGTCTTCACCAAGCCCGATCCCTGTTCGCACTTGACCCTGCGCCAGTCGCCCCCGACTACCCTTGAGCGGTTGGGACGCAAGGTTATGACCCGATTTTTCAACCAACTCGACCATGGCCGGTTGACCATAACCCTGGCCGATGGCGAGCCTCTCATTTTCGGCCAAGCCGACGGCTCTCCGCAGGTGGCGATGCAGATCAAGAGGGACAGATTTTTTCAGCGCGCCATGTTGACGGCCGATATCGGTTTTGGCGAGGCGTATGTGGATGGAGACTGGGACAGCCCGGACCTGGTGGCCCTGCTCTCCCTGCTCAACCTCAGGGAGGAGGCAATAAACGACCGACGAATCTGGCCGGCTCTCGCCGGGCGGCTGATTAACCTGATGGTTCACCTCCGGCGTGACAACACCCCGGCCGGCAGCCGGCGCAACATCAGCGAGCATTACGACCTCAGCAACGATTTCTATGGTCTTTTTCTCGATCCGACCATGTCCTACTCAAGCGGTCTCTTTTTTGACCCTAGCGACAGTCTTGAGCAGTCACAATACAACAAATTCAAGGCCATTATTGCCAAGGCGGCTATTGCCCCGGAGGATCATGTCCTAGAGATCGGCTGTGGCTGGGGCGGCTTCGCGCTTGAGGTGGTGCGACAGACCGGGTGCCGTCTGACGGGGATCACGGTTTCCCGCGAACAGTTTGACTGGGCCTCTCGGCGGGTACAGGAAGAAGGGCTGGCGGATCGAATCAAGATACTGCTTACCGACTACCGCCATATCGAGGGCAACTTCAACAAGATCGTTTCCATCGAGATGCTTGAAGCTGTCGGTCATTCCCACTTGCCGACATATTTTTTGACCCTGGATAAGCTCCTTGCACCCGGCGGACGCATTGTCCTCCAGGTCATCACCATGCCGGATCAGAAATATGGTGCGTATCGGGCCGGCTCCGACTGGATACGCAAACATATCTTCCCCGGTGGTCACCTTCCTTCAGTCGGGGCGATGGTTTCCGCCATGAGTGCCAGGACACGTCTCAATATCGTCGCCATGGAGGACATTGGCCCCCACTATATCCGAACGCTGCAACTGTGGCGCGAAGCCTTTCTCGATAAACGCCAGGAGGTTGTCAAGCTGGGATTCGACCCGAGCTTTATACGTAAATGGGAATATTATTTGAGTTACTGCGAGGCGGGATTCCGCAACCGTCTGGTGCGAAATTATCATCTGGAACTGGCCAGGATGGGTGAGCCGGTGGAAGAAGCGCTGCAATGATGTTCAGTGGCCAGACGTGGACATCGCTGCTGAATTACGCTTTGTTTCAATCGGGATGGTTTGTTTGCGTGCTTGGTGCGGCCGCCGGTTATCCATGGATGGCGACAGGGATAGGATTGTTGCTGGTGTTGGTGCACCTGACGCTTGTGAGGAATGTTGCTTGTGAAATCCTGTTGCTGCTGGCAAGTGTATTCCTTGGCTTGCTCGTCGATGGTTTCCATATCCGGACCTCCGTGCTTGCTTTTCCCATCGGGGGCTTCCATTTAAGCCTGCCGCCGGCATGGATTCTCGTTCTCTGGCTCCAGTTCGCCATGAGCCTCCACTATTCACTGAGCTGGTTACGCGGGCGATATTTCCTTGGCGCTTTGTTGGGCAGTGTATCCGGAGCCCTTGCCTATTGGGCTGGTGTCAGGTTTGGAGCCGCTGCTTTTGGGGCCGATCTCCTACGCAGTTTGGTGCAGATTGGCCTGAGCTGGGGGCTGATCACGCCCATACTGCTCAAAATTTCCATGCTCACCGCACCTAAAAAAAGACAACGCACCTATCGCTGTTTTCAGGAAGTCTAGAGTACAACAGCTGTACACCATGAACTGCGCCGTCTTGACGGTAAAACCGGATGACTTCAAATCTCCATTAATAACTATTTGAAAATTATGAAGTTTCTCGACAAAGATGACGATAATTTCCTTTATATACTGAAGAGGATAATCCACTTCTGTCTGAAGGCCCTTGGCCTACTCATGGTTATCGTCATCATTTCGGGGGTGGTCGATGTGGCCTGGACCATCTACCAGCGTTTTACGGCTGAACCGCGCTTTATCCTTACCATGGGAGACATCCTGAATACATTTGGCGCATTTATGGTCGTCTTGATCGCCATTGAGATCTTTCAGAACATCATTCTCTATCTTCGTGATGATGTTATCCATGTGAAAATTGTGCTCGCCACAGCACTGATGGCTATCGCCAGGAAGGTGATCATTCTCGACTACGATGAACTTGAACCCCTCTATATCATTGCCACTGGCGTAGTCCTCGTGGCGACGGGCATCGCGTATTGGTTTGTCCATAAGCTGTCCTCGACATCTCAGGAGTAACTCTGCAAAAAGCAAGATGTTTATTCCCCAGAAGTTTTGGTGCCGTGTAGTCTGAACCGTTGGGCATTCAGGATGACCAGACCTATAAAGATCAGGCAAATCCCGGCGAAAGCGCTGGAAGTAAGTTGTTCCCCCAGTACCATGACCCCGAGGGTCGCTGCCGGCATCGGCTCCGTCAAGGACAGGGTGATGGTGGTTGCCAGTTGACCTCTTTGCAGGCCACGGACAAAGAGCCAGTACCACAGGGCCATGACAGCATTGGGCACATGATCTTTCAGCAGCCCTTTGATCATCAGCGAATAGATTGCTGAGGAAGTACCGGCGCAATGGCCAACACGACGCCCATCAGGTCAATCTTCACCTCCCCGCTGTTGAGACTGTGCATGACACAACCGCACACAGCCAATAGGGTTGCCAGGTACCAGCGCCGGCTCAGAGATTCTCGACAGAACAGGCGTCCCCGTAAACCTCCGGCCACAGGCGCGCTGCCGATACCGACAATGGTACCGACAGCCACTCCGGTCCGGCCCTGGAGACAGCCGCAAAAAGCAGAGTTGGTACAGGGCGGTCAAGCCTGCTGCCCAGCCTACCAATGGTTTGTTCCTGTCCGCGAGTATCCCCAGCTCCCGTGTGCAAGGGCAAGCAGGAGCAGCACCGCTCCACCAACAACCAGCCGCAGCGCCCCAATGACCTTTGGTTCGAATCCTGCTGGTGAAAATGCCTGGGCCGTGCCGGTCGTCCCCCAGAGTACCGCTGCGGCCAAAATCAGCCCCCCCTGTTATCGTGTCCTTTTTGCGCACAAGATAATATCCTTCCAACATGGAATGAACGATTTTTTAGTTTTCCGGCACAGATCATAAACCCAAAAAGCACGTATCGTGAAATCAGGGAGTTCCGAAGCTCAAAATGTCATTCTCGGGGCGTATTACGAAAATGACAATTCTGAAAAATTAAACAGGCTGTTGAGAGAATCAGGCATTCTCAATCAACTGCTCTGCGGTTAGCATATCTTCACAAAATTGAAATGTAACGAGCGGAAGGTGACTCCTTATCACCTCACCCATTGACAGTATGGAGATCAAGAAGATGCCGGATGCCATCGCCAGCTATCATCAGCGCAGTAAACATCACCTCGACCGCTACGCCTTCGGACCCGATGGGATGGACTGGGCGACCCAGCCCGATCCGTTCCGTCGTTTCGCCGGCGCACCGGAACTGATCCTGCCCCTGGCCGCCGACCTTCGCACAGTGCGGTATGCTGATCTGTTTGAGGTGGGACTGATTCCGCCCGAACCGCTCGGCCTGGAGAGCGTGGCGGTCCTTCTCGAACTCTCCTTCGGCCTGTCTGCCTGGAAATCTTGGGGCGGTGAGCGCTGGGCCCTGCGCTGCAACCCTTCCAGCGGCAACCTCCATCCCACCGAATGCTCTGTCGTCGCTTCCGGAGTGGCTGGCATAACCGATGGTGTGTACCACTATGCCTGCCGCGAACACCTGCTTGAGCGCCGCTGCTCGGTTTCCTTACCCCTGTCAGGGGTGTTGGTGGGTTTGAGTTCCATCCACTGGCGAGAGGCATGGAAGTACGGGGAGCGCGCTTTCCGCTATTGCCAGCACGACATCGGCCATGGGCTGGCCGCCTTGCGTTACGCCGCCGGAGTGGTGGGCTGGCAGGTGCGGCTCCTCGATGACTGGAGCGATGGAGATGTCGCAACACTTCTCGGCCTGGATCGCAGCGAGGATTTTGCCGCCGCCGAACCGGAGGTGCCGGATTTGGTCTGCGCTGTGGGGCCGGAACCCGAGTCGATCGCCCCCGAACCGCTGTTGGCTGCTCTGGCTGCAGGTCAGTGGTATGGGCGGGCCAATGTGCTCAGTCACCACCACCGACATAGCTGGCCGGTGATTGATGATGCCCATCGGGCAACGATCAAGCCGAGAACGGTCGCGTCAGGAGTCCCGTCACCCAGTCTGCCGCCCGCTCCCGCTGTCGCCGGGGCGCAATCAGCGGCGACGCTGATTCGCCAACGCCGCAGTGCCCAGGATTTTGATGGTGTCACCGTTGCCAGCACTGAGACCTTGTGGCGACTGCTGGATGCCACCCTGCCACGAACCGGACTGCCGCCCTTCGATTGCTGGCCTGCTCCGCCTCGACTCCACCTACTTCTTTTTCTGCACCGGGTGGACGGTTTTGCCCCGGGCCTGTTGTTCTTTCCCCGCAAAAACGGTGTGGTGGAGAGCGTCCGCCCATTGATGCGTGCCGACTTTGCCTGGATCCGGGAGGAGGGACCTGAACATCTTCAGTTGTATCGACTGCTCTCCGGTGATTGTCGGCAGCTGGCGACCACGGTCGCCTGCCACCAGGAAATCGCTGGAGACAGTGTACTGAGCGTGGGGATGCTGGCCGAGTTCGACCAAACGCTTGCCGAGGGGAGCTGGCTCTACCGCCGTCTGTTCTGGGAGGCGGGGATGATCGGCCAGACGCTTTATCTGGAGGCCGAGGCCGCAGGGTTACGGGGGACCGGAATTGGTTGCTATTTCGACGACGCCGTCCATGAGGTCTGCGGCCTCACCGGGACCGCCTATCAAAGCCTCTACCACTTCACCCTGGGTGGGGCCCGCACCGACCGTCGCATCCAGACCCTGCCGGCCTACAGTCACCTCCACCGTTTGTGATCCTAACGACGCGCAGTCAGTTGATGCTCATTCGTATTGCGCGACAGAGGATATCGAAAATATTCGGCCGCGGTGGTTGATACGCCGAGCTTTTGTACTGGCGGTTAAACTTACCAGTTTTTTTTGTGGCTCCATCTACCCGATCACACATGGTTCCTTCAGGGTGACCAGAGACATCTTCCATACGGACTGTACCAGATTCTCGATATACTGCTGTCTTGCGCGCTCCTTTCCATGCTTAAGGCGAACTCCCGGTGCACGATACCATCCTCAAGCACCTCAGGGAACCGACCAGGTATAGGGCTTCGTGTAATTGTGCACACTTACCCTGCCGTATGGCCCAATCAGATTCGCCTTCGCCCCGAATCGTTCACTTCTGTTCCAATATTTTTTGCATCGTTTCGATTTATGTCGCCAGCTGAAAAACCTCGAGGTATAAAAAAAATCGTTGCTTTAACTCCATCCAACGAAACGAGGGGTATTATGACAATAATGATAGGGATTCACCAGAAACAGGATAAGATTGATAACTTGTATGAAAATTTGGGCCTGCGTGCCGCATCTCTTGCAACGGCCGGACCGTTCGCATCCAAAGAAGAGGCGCTGGAATGGCAGGAGGGGGTTCATTTAAAATTGAAGGGTTGTTCAATTATAGAACCCCTTGGGCCCGATGTGGAAAGCGTTCCATGGTATGGCTTCTCTTTCGAGAAATAAGATGAACCAAAAGAGGAAAGATTTTCAAATCTTTCCTCTTTTGTGCCATAGAGGTGGTTCACGGACTCTGTGGTCATGCAACACAGCCACTCATCCCAGCCATGCCCCAGTGCCCATTGTGCACGAGAAAATTTGTTCGCCAGTATTAACCAAGACGTCGAGTTGCGTACCGGTTCCAATGACAAGCGTTCTGACAGACGGGAAACCGCCTCCGTTCCCCCTGCACATCCCCCTGAATAAACTCCGACAGCCCAGCCTCCTTTTCATGCTCGCAGGGGACAACTCCAGTTACCAATCAACCTCGCTGATCTCCATCCTTTGGCTTGAGGAAAACGTCACTGAGCACTCTTCGATTTTCTTCCGTTTTTTCAATCCAGATCACCAAATCGCCTTTTTCGGCCCAGACCTTCATCATGTCGAAATGCGGTGGGCCTTTGGTTGAAAACCGCAGTGTCCCCACATACTCGTGAAATAAACTCATGCATTCCATGCACTGCCCGGTTCTCTGTCCTTCCCTGTACTGCACGGATCCTGTACAGAAAGGACAGGTAAAAATTTCGTCTTGAGTCAACTGCACCCAAAATTCATCCGGAAACATTCCCACCTTCCCTCATCAACTGTTTGTTCTCGTAAAAAGGCCCGAGAACGAGGTTTCGAGCTTCGTAAGTTGCTGATTTCACCATGCGTGACATCCAGGCTTTTGACTTTTGACGAAACCATCAACTGTTTCCCAACAACTCCCACTGACCCTGAATACGGCTCGTCAAAATGAAAAGGTGGTGATATCCGGAAACAGAAATAGATGGTCAATGATCCGAATCAAAATAGCGTTACCGTTGCGCCCACTCCTGTTGGGAATCATTCCCGTCGATATACGAATACTCATATACCCTTTTGCCGCTTCCGGCAACCGGGGAAGAGGACGAAAGAGGAATCCACAGAACCCAACAGACTGGACGCGAGCCCAGAGGAATGCCTTTTTACGACAAGCCCATCCGGTTAAAGTTGTCTTCAGTTTGCCTTCTTGCTCAACAGTCCTGCGAGTTGTCAGGCAACGCTTCCTCATATACAGATTGCTGAGATTGTGAAGACCAGACTTCTTTCCCTTTCCGCATCGATACATTTTGTAGAATTCCAAGAAATGTATATCATAGAAAAAGCGGTCTCTCTCAGCCACCTTGAGAGTCGCGTGCAGACAAACAGGAGCGAGGCCTGAGGTTGCGCCCGTATCCAGCCTGCATCCTCCGCGACCGCTTGGACCATACCTGTTTTCCACACCGACAGTTCACCGCTATGACCAAGCTGCGAATTCCCCCAGCCACAAGAGTCCCAACAAACAGTGACTGAGCATCATCAGCCCGAGCAACGATTGGAAAAGCTCCACACCAACCACGGACACAGACCATGAAAGATATCGAACGATTCATCAAAGGATTCCGCCAATTTCAGGAAGATTATTTCACTGCGAAAAATGCCCCGTTTGAACCGCTGAAACAGGGACAAAGCCCTAAAACCATGCTGATCGGCTGCTCCGACTCGCGCGTGGACCCTGCCATTCTTACCCAATGTGCCCCTGGAGACATCTTTGTGGTACGCAACGTGGCCAACCTGGTACCTCCGTACGAGCAGGGGACAGGCTTGCACGGTGTGAGTGCGGCCCTTGAATATGCGGTGTGTCATCTGGAAATCGAGCACCTGATCATTTTGGGGCACTCCAAATGCGGTGGCATCCATGCCCTGATGGAATCGGAACAGTGCGAGGGTGAGAACTGCGGCTTCATCGACCGCTGGATGTCCATTGCAGCGCCGGCAAAGGTCAAGGTTCTGGCCGAGCTCCCCGGCAAGGAACCCCGGCTGCAACACCGGGCAGTCGAGCAGGCCGCACTTTTACTGTCGCTTGAAAACCTGCAGACCTTTCCCTGGATACGAGAGGCTATGGCAAGCGGACATCTTGCCCTGCACGGCTGGTATTTTGATATCGAAGCGGGTGAACTGCTGGAATACCAGCCGACCAATGGAGGCTTCGTCACGATCAGCTGAGGGGATGTGGCTGACGATATGGCTGTGCGGAATGTCCCTAGAGAGGCTTTTTCATTGCTTCCCCGCACGGCATGTGCTTCAGTTTGTAAAAAGCCTGAAGGCATGAGCGCGGCGCGAAGATGCCCCCCTGCCCGGTCGTGGTCAGCCGAAGCAGTTCACGGCACGCTAGGCCTTGTTGCCGCCAGACAATCCGGATGGCTCTATAAAAAATGATTACCTCTACAACCCCGCTTGGAGAAAGGAGATCTCTCCCTTCGGTCGAGATACCCCCCGCGCGGGGCCGACACTTTTCGGATCGCGCCGCAATTTCGATGTCATCTCAAACGAATGCAAGCGATCTCAAAACCAGAGCCTTGAGCTGAGGTTCAATGGTAATCATATCGTAATAAGCCAAAACTGAACGTCACCGAGAGTGACATCAGCAGGGTGCGGAGCTCAAAACGTCGCCCTCAAGGCTTTTTACGAGAACGACAATCTTTTACCAGAGACTCACACTATGGAAAAACGAAGATTTAGTCGCATTGCGCTTAAAATGCCCGCTAAGTTGACCATCGGCGAGGACATTTTTTCACTCAAGACGATCGATAATCTCAGTGTGGGGGGATGTTCGCTGGAAATTGCGGGAACCGTCCCGATCGGAACCGAATGCCGCCTATGGATCCCCCTTGACTCGACCAATCCCGGCCTGGGAGTTGATGTCAGCGGGGTGGTTTTACGTGCCGACGAGAAGAGCTTGGGGATTCGCTTTGACACCATCACCCCGGAGAGCCTGTTTCACCTGCACAACCTGATCCGCTACAACGCACCGGATCCGGACCGGATCGACGAGGAAATCGTCACCCATCCTGGCCTCAAGTAATCAATGACGGCCTCATGCAAAGTGATGGCCTCGTAAAAAGGAGCAATCTCTAAATCACGTCTTGTGAAATCAGTCGATTACACAGCTCAAAACGTCATTCTCGGGGCTTTTGTCGAAAACGTCAATCGTGTAAAGACCGAGGGGCGCGACCGATGTGCGCCCCGCCAGGATGGACATTTCAATGCAGGTTTACCCGGTTGACAAAGGCCTCGTCGCGCTGCACGGTCCGGTGATACTGGACCGCCGGATAACCAAAGAGGAGTGTGTACCCTTTGACATGATCCTTGGGAATATCCAGCCGGGCAAACATATCGACATCCGGCTCGATAATTTCAAAGGCCC
The DNA here is from genome assembly GCF_963665445.1 of uncultured Desulfobulbus sp. Taxonomy (GTDB): domain Bacteria; phylum Desulfobacterota; class Desulfobulbia; order Desulfobulbales; family Desulfobulbaceae; genus Desulfobulbus. Next base: position 3,845,843 of record NZ_OY762276.1, read on the forward strand.
AACGGATCATGGCATTCCATAAAGTTCCAATCCCCATGGAACCGGCGAGCAAATCAAAATAGCTCATGGCGATCAGTGCATCGGCATCCGGGGTGGTGATGGTCGGCGGTGCGGAAACCATCAAGAGATGCGGCGCGTTACGAAAGATGATATCCCGGCCCTGATCCCAAGCCTTGACCACATGGCGAAAATAGCTCTGCCCCTCTCCAAGCCGCTTCTCGGCCACCGCCCTGCGCAGCCCTTCCATGGTATCCCGCCGCAGGATGTCCATGCTCTCCTGATCCTCGATCACGGTGAATAGACACAATCGGTTGTTTTTTCCCGTGGGCGCATTGGCGACAATGGCAAGCATCTCGGCTATGGTGGCAGGCGCAACCGGCTCGGTCTTGTAGAACCGCACCGAACGGCGACCGCGAATAAGCGCCTCCATCTGCCTGGGACTGGGCAGCGTTTCCGGAAGCGGCAGGGAATTTTCCGGTCGGACGCCGAAAATCGACAGGGCGCCGGTGGGACAGACGGCCAGACAATGCTGACACTGGATGCAATGGTGCTCGCGCTTATGGTTGATCACCGGATAACCATCCTCCATCTCAATAATGTGAAAGGGACAGTCATCCACGCAGGCCCCGCATTGGCTGCAGAGATCGTGATCAATAGTCAACTGTAAATCCATAGTGATGCTCCTTGAAAAAAACCGAATCGCGCTGACCGCGGAATCGGTTATGGTTCGTGGGATATTCGTTCCGGCAATACCTGCGGGAACAGGAGGTTGCGCTTCGTGATCGGTTGGCGAACCGACGAAGCTCGCGCTTTGAGGAAAAGAAGCCCATGAAGCCGCCGAAACACGACAACCGGGCAGTACAACTGGTCTGCAGTGAATTGCAGGGTCTCTGTGGCGGCATTGCCGATACCTCGACCCTGATTTATTTGGATACGCTGGAACTCTTGGAGTTCACTGGGCAATGGCTCGATTTTCTGCTCATCCCCCAGGTGGTGGCCGAGTTCGGTCATCAGCCGTCGGGCATGCAGGTGCCCCCTGCGGTAGACGCGGCGACAACCGATATGGCGGTCATAAAAACGGCCCTTGCCCTCAAGATGCCCGTCTTCTCCGAGGACGGCCAGATCCTTCGCCGGGCTCGGGACCTTCACCATCCGCATTATAACTGCCTGATGCTGCTCACCGCACTCTATGCGCGCGGAATATTTCCTGAGCCCAGTTTTCAGCGGTTACGGGAAGACCTGCTCGGATTTGCCCGCTACAGCCGCCGGGTGGTGAGCTACGCCGACCTGGTCTTCAACACCCTTCTAACGCTGCAAGCTGGGCGCCCATCCGACAAAAACAGATAATACACGCACAATCACTCGCTGCGGAGCAGTTCCCGGGCCAGTTTATCGGCTACGTCTAGGTGCTCGTCGATATCCGAGTTGGATTGCAGGGGCAACCCTCCCGCTGTGATGGAACGCACTTCAAACCCGTAAAGTTCCAGATAGTCGGTATACCGTTCCGTCACATCCTTGTAGACGCCGGCACGCTCCACATGGGTCAGAATGAGGACCGCCAGTTTCCCCGGCGGCAGGCGACTGCTGTTCTCCGCATCGTTGGCCGGATCGGTGCTGATCAGGGACCACATCCTATCGTAGAACAGTTTGAATTGGCCGCAGGTGTCGCCGAAATAGATCGGCGAGGAAAAGATGACGATATCAGCCGTGTACATATCCTCGAGAAGCTGGGTGACATCGTCGAGCAACACACAGCGATCCGACCGGGTATGGCATCCCTCGCACCCCTGGCAGCCACGGTAGTGCATCTGGTTGAGCGGATAATCGGTCACCACGGCCCCATAGGCCGCCGCTGTTTCGGTGAAGGCGTGGGCGATACGGCTGCTGGTCCCGTTTTTTCTCGGACTCCCGAGGATGTTCAAAATTTTCAAGATAGACCCCTCATCATTGGAGAGTATGTTTTCTCTAGCTGCATGCGCCAATGGTCTGTTTTGCCTCGCAGGTGGCGCGCATCGCACATCCAGGCGTCTGTATTTTCGTCATTTATCCCGGAAACCCCATGACAAGGGGCCAGGCGAGCCTCTGCTGCGTTTTTCTCGGCGGCATTGTACGGGCAAGCTTTCTATTTTTCCAGGGAATTGTGCAGGCCCGAGGTCGCAATTCAATTTCATTTTCGTTATTGCACTCGTAAAAATATCGTTTTTCTGGTAGGATGGTTTTTCTTTGTCAACAAACGTTCTCCCTGTCCTGGGTACATTCCCTGCATCCACGGCAGCAACCTTCCCCCTTCTTTTTCCGCTCAAGCGGGCAAGTCATGAATTTCCGTACCAATATCGATCAAATGAGAGCCTGGGCCCATCGCCCTTCCCGCACCAGCGGCACCTGGGGCTTTCCCCTGAATTTTTTCTACTGGCTGGCCGGTGCACGCCGCTCCACCCTCAACCAGCTCCCGGAGAGTGAGCGAGAACGCATTGCCATTCTCGGTTCATCGGTGATGATCCCCACCCTGCTCGCCTTTTTCGGCATGTATCTCTATGCCACAAGCAGATTTCAGACCTCCCGGCCGATTGTCACCCTGCTGATTGCCCTGACCTGGGCGTTTATCATCATGAACGTGGACCGCATTCTCTTGGCCACCTACCGTCCCTTCCAGTCCCGTGTGCGCAAGACCATTCAGGTCTGCTTCCGGATCGGCCTGGCAGCGGTGATCAGTGTGGCCATAGCCTTCCCCTTCTGCCTTGAACAGTACCAGGGGGCGATCAAGGACCGACTCCAGGGCGAGTACCGCCAGCGCCTTGACGCCCTGCAAACCCAGGAGCGTAGCGAGCGCGACCTGCTAGGCTCTCAGGACGATCAACGGCTGGCCGGATTGCGCACCCAACTCGATGCCATCCTGGCCGCAGGCCCGGCCGAAGCAACGCTCTTTGCGGAAACACTGGCCAAACGGCAGGTTGATCAGCGAGCCGATACCAGCCGCACGTTTAAAGAGCAACTCGATCAGGAGGCGGCCAAGGCCCTGCAATCCTGGAAAGAGATATCAGCCCACATGCGGGTGGTGGAGCAGGATCTCAAGGATGAGGCACGAGGACGGCTGACCGAGGAACGGGGCGGTACCGGCAAGCCCGGCCAGGGCGCCAAATACCGGGAGCTCTCCCGAGATCTGGAGTTGATGGGCAAGGCCGAACAGGCCGCGCGCGATCGCTACCAACAACTGCTCGCCCGAGCAGCCCAGGTGCAACCGGCCGCCCCCCCCAAGGATCGTCTATCAGCCCTTGAGCCTGAACAACGGGAACATTTTCTTGCCGAGGCCAAGGCCCGCTCGGAGCGAATCAATCAGCTCAGCCTGGCCCTGGCCGCTGCCGAAAAGGATCGGGACGAGCACCTGGCACGCCATAAACTGCGCTTCGACCCGGTCATCGAGAGTTACACCGCCAAAAGTCAGGGAAACTTTGACCCCATGGAGGAAACCATTGGCCTCTTCAAGGTGATCTTTGTCCCGGAAAAGGGCAGCGACAACATTGACCCGATCGTGCAGCAGTACAAGTGGATGGCGGCCCTGTTCCAGTTTTCCATCATCTTCGGCACCCTGTTTCTCCTCGACTTGATCGCCATTCTCTCCAAGGTCATGTCCCGCCCCGGACCGTATGATGTCATGGTCGAGTTTCCGGAGCTGGTGGCGACGCGCAATCTCGAGGCCCTGCGGACTCAGTATCCCGATATGGCAGGCATCTGGGCCACGCAGCAGGGCCAGGCTGCGGAGGAGACCTCCGCAGGAGTGGATCTACGCAACTCGGAGGAGGTGGCCCGACTGCTGCTCGCGGCCCATGTCCCGCTCAGGCAACGCAGGGTTGAGCAAGCGGACAAGAATAACGAATAGAAACGAGGCCTGTTCCAGCAAGCAATGGGTCGCGTTGCTGCGACCCATTACTTGTCCTAAAAAATGCAGTAGCGCGACCCTTTACGCGCGACTGCGCAACAAAATCCCATAAAAACGGTGTAAATACGGCAAGATTCCAGTATCGCCCAAACTCCACCGCCCCTGGTATCAGGATTGCTTAGGCAACTCTCAGGTAATTCGCATCTGCTCTCCCCTCCAGCGGAGTGGCAGTTCCATCCCCCCTGACCATGGGTCAGACTGTCCAGCAGGCATGTTCATGAATCTCTTTTCCATTACGTTTTCACCTATCGGTGTCATCCGCAGCGAACACACCGTCGCCAAACAGACCCCCATTCAACCCACCTATGCCAAAGGCTGCCGTGGCCGGGCGGAAATCCTGCCCGAGTTCTGCCAGGGCCTGCAAGACCTGGCCGGTTTTTCCCATATCTACATAGTGACCCATCTGCATCAGGCAGAGCCCCCCAAACTGGTCGTCAAACCCTTTCTCCAGGACGTGCCCCGCGGCGTCTTCTCCACCCGTGCCCCTTGCCGTCCCAATGCCATCGGCTTGAGTATCGTTGAGTTGGTGGGCATCGAAGGGACCACCCTTCTCCTCGATGGGGTCGATATCCTTGACGGCACCCCCGTCCTTGACATCAAGCCCTACTGCGCTAAATTCGACCTGATCGAGCACACCCGCAACGGCTGGCAGGACGAGGTGGACCAGGCCACCGCGCAAAAGCGCGGCCTGCGCGACTACGAGCAAAGCAAATAGAGGGGCAATGGACAGCATAAGCGGCCACGAGCACTGCCTGCTCTGCGGCGCGTTGCATCCACATTCGTGGAAATTGCGCTTTGCCCAGGATGCAGAGGGTGAGGTTTCCACCAATTTTGTAGCGGGAAAAGATTTACAGGGGTACGATAATCTCGTTCATGGCGGAGTGATTTGCTCACTGCTCGATGCGGCCATGACCCATTGTCTGTTTCACCAATCCATCCAGGCGGTGACCGGCGACCTTCGGGTTCGTTTTCTCCATCCGGTGGCCTGCGAGGTCCCCCTGGAACTTCGGGCCAGGCTGCTCTTTGCCTGCCCGCCGCTGTACCAGTTGCAGGCTGAACTGCGATGCGACGGACAATTGATGGCCAGGGCCGAGGGCAAATTCATGCGACGAGGTTGCCATGACAGTATTGACAGAGTCCCGGCAGATCAAAATCACCATTCTCGTTGACAACGAAGCAGGCGCCGGCCTTCAGGCTGAGCACGGCTTTTCCCTCTGGATCGACACCGGCGAGCGCCATATTCTTTTCGATACCGGCCAGAGCGAACTCCTGATGACCAACGCGCGAGCGCTCGATATCGACCTTGCCACAGCCGACACCGTCATCCTCAGTCACGGCCACTACGATCACACCGGCGGGCTATCCTCCCTGCTCCACCACTGCCATGCCTTTGACCTCTACTGCCACCCGGCAGCGGTGCATCCTCGCTATGCGGTCAGAAATCATCAGGCCAAGTCTCTGCAGATGCCGCGCGAATCCATGGCCGCCCTGGATCGTTTTCCCCAGGAGCATCTGCATTGGGTGCAACAGCCGATACTGCTCGCCCCCGATATCGGCCTGACCGGCCCTATTGCTCGAAAAACCAGCTTCGAGGATACCGGCGGCCCCTTCTTCCTTGACCAAGGCGGCCATCGGCCCGATCCGGTCGACGATGATCTCGCCCTGTGGATCTCCACCGATTCCGGCCTGATTGTCTGCGTCGGATGCGCCCATTCCGGCCTGATCAACACCCTGCACCATATCCAGCGGCAGAATCCCGGCCAACCCATCCGCAGCATTATCGGCGGGTTCCATCTCCTCAACGCCGATCACCGACGGATCGAACTGACCATCAAGGCCCTGAAGGAAATGGCGCCCGAGCAGATCATCCCCTGCCACTGCACCGGCGAGGAAGCCTTCAATCAGCTGCGCCACACCTTGGGCAAACGCTGTCGTTCCGGGATGGCCGGCATGCAACTCAACTTTGAAGTGCAACAAGCATAAATACCATCAGAATGCATTGCAGCATTCTTGAACAAACCGCCGACTGAGGAGAGAACAGGACAAATTCTGCAGCACATCAGGCAGTCAACACCAACAGCAATCAAAAGGAGGAGTGTGAATGAGCGGGGGCAAGGCAATCTTTGAGCAGGCTGACAACGACATGCTGGTGCAGATGGTGATGGATGGATTTCGACGCATTGTGGTGCATTACGGCGCATGGTTTGCCGAGGTGGCGCACCAGGTTGGGCTGGAAAAAGCGATGGAGGTGGAGCATCAGGTGTGGCATGCCAGCGTCGGCAATCAGGTCGACCGGTTGGGCAAGACTCTGGGATTTTCAACTGAGAACGGCATTCCCTCGGCCCTGCACAGCCTGCCCAAGGAGACGCTGGTGGATTTGATCGAGAAGCTGAGCATCAACTGGCTGGCCAATGACGGCATCTGGTTCCAGGCCGTGGAAAAACAGTTCGGCATGGGCGATGCCAAGCGCTGCAACGACACCTGCTGGACCCGTTTTTCCCCCTTCGAGGCCACCCGCATCAAGAGGCTGCTCAACCTGCCGGACAACGGCGGCATCCCGGCATTGAAGAAGGCGCTCGCCTTTCGCATGTATGCCTTTATCAACGAGCAGTCGATCGAGGATGTGGGCGATGACTGCATCATCTTCTACATGAACAACTGCCGCGTCCAGGCCGCCCGCAAGCGCAAAGGCTTGCCCGATTATCCCTGCAAATCCGCTGGCATGGTCGAATACCCAACCTTTGCCAGCACCATCGACAAACGCATCGTCACCGAATGCGTCGGCTGCCCGCCGGACGAGCACCCGGACAAATGGTTCTGCGCCTGGAAATTTACCCTGGGAGAATAAATAAATACGGGCCAAACAGACATGCTGCTTGGCCCGTCTCCAGGAGCATGTACCCCGGTCTCAGGAGACCGGGAGTCTATACTCAATTTTTCCGTTTTCTCGAAATAAACGCCATGCCGGCAAGGCCTGCGCCCAAAAGCAGCATGGTGCTCGGCTCGGGCACGGGAGAGGAAGATGTTCCAAACGCTTGCACTTCGCCGACGGAGTAATAACCATCACCACCTACAGCGGAGATTCGAAGATATTGGGCCGAAACCGCTTCACCAAAGTCAATTGAGGCAACATATTCACTGTCACCGTAAATAGTTGTCATGGTGTCCATTCCACCTGGAGAGACGGGGATTTCGCCATAGCTCGCGTAGATTTTAAACAACTCATACCAATCGGTCCCATTCGCTGAATACTCAACAATATAGTCATCATTGTTGTCAACGGAAACGGTTACATCCTCAATAGTGTAGATTGCGCCATAGTTGATAGTAAAGATCGGCTCAGCCCCATACCAATATACATTGGCCCCATCTTGCCAGTGTGTTGTTTCCGAAGGAATAATTCCATCAATGATAAGGTCAGCACTGTGATAATAGGTTCCACTTCCGGAAACACCAATTGGATTCAACAGGGTCGCACTGGCCTCACCCGCAACCAGCGCCAAAAAACCAGCGGTCATTAACGCAACAGATTTTCTCGTCATGAGTTCACCCTCCTTAGGTTTAACAGTGACAAATTTCAACCAGCTCCTGTCGACAAGAGCGTCTTCCTTTATTGCGAACGTTTTTTCACACGACAAAAATATTCTACAGGATTCGTACCAGCTTTTACATGCGCAAGCAAAAAAAATATTTCCTATATTTTCAGATAATTAGATCATCGAACCTTTTCTTTATACTTAACACAGAACTAAATTGTATTCCCTGTATCCGAAATATCGTCAATTTTATTTCGATTTTCAGGAAAATCATCCTAGAAGGTTCCCGGCGCTTCAACCAGCGGAGGCAACAAACTCTGCACCTCCAGCGCGGACCACAATGGCTGGCCAGACAGGGTGGCCACATTGATCTGATTCAGGCCACGGGCGATCTCCTCGAAACTCTTCCCCTTGGCACGGAGCCGCTGGATAGAACGGGCAAGCTCCTCCTGCGGGAACACCTTTTTTACAGGTTCCTCCACATCCGTCGCGAGCGAGGCCTCTTCCCCGTGCGGCTCGGCCAGATCCGGCATCACCTCTACGGCGGCCTCAGGCAACTCCACCACCTCGTAGATTCCCTCGGTTTTGATCGCCATCTCCTCCATTACCTCGGGCTCTTGGGAGGCTGAGACAAGCGAGGCATTCTCATCGGGCATGGGAGTGTATTCAAGCTGCAGCCCGACCATCAACCGCATCAGATCATCGATCTGACGGTCGCGCCGGGCCAGTTGCTCGCGCATATCCTCGATCTGATCCTTGAGCAGTTCAATCTGATCCTTGTAGGCGGCCAGGAGATCACTTAAGTAATCAACACTCTCCGCAGAGATAGGCAGCCGGGATGCGACCGACCTGGATGGCCCGAGGTCGACCGGTTCCTCGGCGTCGCGGGCGTAGGTGGCCAACAGCTGCCGCCCTTCGTCCCAACGTTCGAGATCTGCATAGCGAAAACGAACCTCCTGTTTGCCGGTACTGGGATTGAGAATCAACTTGAAGGGTAATCCCCGTTTCCGGTATCGACTGATGGATTTGGTGGAGACGTTGAGGAAATCCGCAGCCTCCTTTTGCGTGACCAGATATTCGTTGTCGCTCATGCCTACCTCTTATTGCGTATTCTCCGGGCCGCTCCTTTCGGCCAGCAATTCGCGGCCGGTTTCGATGACCGCCCGGAAAAAGTCGTCGATCTCGGGTTTCCCGACATTGACGTTGGTGACCAACAGGCGAAGAACCAATTCTCCGTTCACCAGGCCGGTGCCGACCAGTGCCCGGCCTTTGCGTTGCATCCGCTCCCGCAGCTCTTTGTTGAATGCGGCTCTGGGCACCCCCCCCGGTGGCAGAAAGCGGAAACAGATGTTAAATGATTCCCGCGGCACCACCATCTCCAGCTCGTCGGCCTGCTCCACCTGCTCTTCGGCATATTGACACAGTTGCAGATAATTTTCCACCCGTGTCGCAAAACCTTCCTGGGAGTAAAATTTCCAGTCAAGAAACCATTTGAGACTGTCGACCCGACGCCCGCATTGCAGGGAGAGGGTCCCCAGATCGCGGACCTCACCGCCTTCCCCCTCACGAAAAATATAGCTCTCGTCTCCGGCACTCAGAACATCACGGAGGACATGCTGATCTCGATTGAACAAGAGCACGTTGCACATCAGCGCCGCGCCCAGCATCTTGTGAAAATCCAGGGTGAAGGAGTCGGCCTGGGAGAGGTGGGGTAAAAAGTGGTCGCGCAATTGCTCGCTGAACAGAACGGCCCCGCCCCAGGCCCCATCCACATGGAGCCAGAAATGGTAGCGGTCGCGCAACTCAAGCAGAGGGGCTATCTGATCATAGGATCCACGCACCGTGGTGCCGGCGGTGGCCGCCACCCAAAAAGGCACCCCCCCCTCCCGGACCACGCGCTTGATCTGCCGCTCGAGTTCATCGCATCGCATGCGGCCGTGCTGATCGACGGGAATTTTCAGGAGATGCTCTGACCCGAGGCCGAGAATATTGGCCGCACGATCCATGGAGTAATGGGCATCGGCATTGACAAAGCCATACAGCGGCGCTTGGCTGAACAGCCCCTGCGTTTTGGTTTCCGGGGCAAGATTGTTGCGGGCGGCCATCATCGCGATCATGTTGGCATTGCTGGAACCGGTGGTCATCTGGCCGCAGCCGTGTTCAAACCCGACCAGATCAAGCATGGTCTGCAGCATGAATTTTTCCATCAGGGTCGAGACTGGCGCGGTCTCAAAGGTGCAGGCCGAGGTGTTGGTGATTGCTGCAACCATCTCACCAATCATCGACGGCGGATTGGCACCGGCCCACATTCGGTTGACATATCCCGGATGGTTGGTTTTGACCGCATACGCCAGATACTGCTCCACCCAGGCAAAGAGCGCGTCCCAGTCGCCCTGTTGATCCTGATGTTCAAGGTGCAACCGCTGCCGCAATTCCTCCGGGTCCAGGTAATCGACAAAATTGCCGGTTTCCCGATCCGTTGAATAACGAGCGAACACGTGCAACAACCGCTCAAAGATTTTTTCCTGCTCCATACGTCCCGTGAATGCTCCCTGTGATCAGTGACGTTTGTCGTTCTCGTAAAGTCGCGCGAACAACTTCCCGGCTCGGGAAAAATGCGTTTCCCCTATAAAAACTATAAGGATAAACGACCAAGGAATGCCCGCTGGCGGTTGTTGACGAGTCCATCACAATTTGAAATAACGCAACCTGAACGCACCCCGGCGAGGCGTGAAAGATCGCCGGGTGGAAAACTATCTACTCTTGGCGTTTTTGCAAGGCCGATTCCCGGGAAAACCGCTGTGGACAGAAGTCCCCCTGAACAGCGGACGACCCGAAAAAATGCAAAAGCGATTGCTCATATACTACAGGGAGGACGGATTATCGAACAGAAAGTGGCCATTGGCGCCAACAGGAAGCAATAGAGCAAAAAAAAGGCAAAAAAATGATTGGGGCGGGGGATATCGATTTTCAGGCATAATTTTTTTGACAAAAATGGAACGCAACAACACTCCCTTCTCGAGGGAATTGGTCAGTCATCAGGGCCCGCTGAGACTGTCGAGATAAATCATCCCCTCGAGAAGGAGGTGATCCACCCGTTCCTGGAGTTGAGCGGCGTGGGCGGCCGGTTCCTCTCCGGGATAATAGGCAAAGCGGCCATGCCGCCAGGCCAATGCCTCAAAAAAAGCCTCCTTGACCTGCCGCTCGAGGGAATCATCGAGGCTTTGCGGATCGACATAGCCCTTGTCCACCAGAATTTTCCCCAGAGGCGTCTCCTGCCCCGACTGCTCATGCAAGCGGACGCACTCATCGAGTTGCGCCTGGGTGATGCCGCCAGTTTCCAGCAGCATGGTACCGATACGACGGGGGTTGATTCGCAGGGTGCCGTGGATGAAGACTCCGCCGATGAAATAAAAGATACCGTCGTTGCCTTCTGAGCGGACCTCGAGTTTTCCACTGAGCGCAGCAAGGTCAAAGAGCTGAAAAATATTATCCAGGGCAATGGCTCCTATATCGCCCTGAAATCCGATGGCTACGGAATCTCGGGGCATACAGTCGACCGATTGCAGGGGAAAGGCTGCGGGCATGGGCTATCTTCTCCAAAGTCTGTAAAAGTGGCAGCGAGCTTGCTCTTGTTCTACTCTTGCACGTTCCCTTGAGATGTCAAGCGGAGAATCGGCTAGCACACCTCGATTGGCAGCCGCCTCCTCACCGCCTCGCCCGCCCCTTGTCCCCCCTCAGACGCGAACAATATCCTCCGGGGCATGGGTCAAAACGTGCGCCCCGCTTTCGCTGAGCACATAGGTATTTTCGGTGCCAATCGCGCCCTCGGCAAAGACGAATTTCGGTTCCAGGGCAAAAGTCATCCCCGCAGCCAGGACCATCTTCACCCCCTTGGCAAATATGGGGTGTTCATCGAGTTCCAGGCCGACTCCATGGCCGATAAAACGGACCCGGTCGTTGCCAAGGCCCATAAAATGGGCCGCCAAGCCCATCTGCTCGGCCAACTCGACTGACTTGAAATAGACATCCTCGCAGAGCATTCCGGGACGAAGCATCGCCACCAGGGTATCGGCGATAGTACGGGAGGCGGCATGCGCTCGCGCCAGCGGCTCCGAGACATCGCCAATGACGAACATGCGGGCACCGTCGGCGGTGTAGCCGTTGATCACACAGGTGTAATCGATATAGATCACCTCGTTCCTGGCGATTTTTTTCCACCCCGCGCCATGGGGATTGTTGGCCGGGGTCAGACCGCACCCCCCCACCGGGCCATCGAAATAGGTCGCGGCCGCGCCGCTTGCACCGGAAGTCACGTTGCCCATGAAAAAGTCCTGGTTAAAGGAGCGCATCTTGGAACAGCCGCCGTAGCCCCGTTTGCGCATTCCGGCCTCGAACAGGCTGGCCAACTCGATCTCGGTCATGCCCTCGTGCAACCATCCAGGCACCTCGGCGAAGACCTGGTCGAGCACAGTACAGGCCCGCTGGAGCAGATCGATCTCATAGGCGGATTTAATGGTGCGGATGCGTTTGATCCCATCGGAGATATCCCTGAAGTTGCTCTCGGCAAAGACCTTGTTGTACAACTGCCAGGTGTTGTAGGGGATGACATCCAGCTCCAGGCCGACGTTCTCCAGGCTGAACCCTTTTTCCTTGAGCAAATCCGGAATCGCCTTGATGCTCTTGAGCTCAAGGATCTCCGCAAGGGGCGACTCCGCACAGGCCCGCGCATAGCTCCTGCGCACCATGAGAACGGGTTTGCCCGCCCTGGGAATGAAAAGGTGGGCCGACTGCGAGGTCCCGCTGAAATAAAAGAGATTGGTGTGATGGATGATCAGGGCGCCATCAAGCTCTAGTTGATCAAGGGTGGTCTGCAAGAACTGGATGCGTGCATCGATCTCGCTCTTGGGGGTATACAGCATATCCGTCATCGTTGTCGCTCCCGCATTGTTCAATGGTGAGGGCTTCGTCAAAAGTGATGGCCTCGTAAAAAGTCAAAAACCTGAAACTCACATCTTGTGATATCAGGACATTGCGAAGATCGAAGCGTCAGTCTCGGGGGTGGTTGAGGAGAATGACAATCGCGCGAGAAACCACAGCGCCGGGGGATCGCGCCTCAATTGGGTAGAACATACCGGTTTAACTACGAGCTATTGAGACTTATAGAGCGCTGGAGGATTCTGTCAAGCGCTGATCTTCGGCAAAGACTTGAAAAAATAAGGAGAAAGGCTCCTGAGCCTTGGGTGGGCAGGACTCAGGAGAGACGGTTTTTAAAATCCTCGTAGCCGAAATTGCGCACCAGGGTGAAGGTGTCGCCGGGTGATTGATAACGGATAATCGAGGGCAGTTGCACCCCGTTGAAGGTATTGGTCTTGACCATGGTGTAGATGGCCATGTCGGTGAAGACCAGCCGGTCGCCCGCAACCAGGGGGGTGGCGAAGGAGTACTCACCGGCCACGTCGCCGGCCAGGCAGGAGAGCCCGCCGATGCGGCAGGTCCAGGCTTTTTCGCCGGGCTCGCCGGAACCGACGATCAGCGGCCTGTAGGGCATCTCCAGCACGTCGGGCATATGTGCCGGAACCGAACCATCGATGATGGCGATCGGCATATCGGCCTGAACCACATCGAGCACCGTGGCCACCAGGTAGCCGCTGTTGAGCGCCACCGCCTCGCCGGGCTCGAGATAGACCTGCACCCCCCAGCGATCCTGAAAGCGGTTGATGATGTCGATCAACAGCTGCAGGTCATAACCCGGCCGGGTGATATGATGGCCACCGCCGAAGTTGACGTAGGCCATGCTCGGAATCACATCGGCAAAGGATCGCTCCACAGCATGCACGGTTCGCTGGAGACAGTCGGCATCCTGCTCACAGAGGTTGTGCCAGTGAAGACCGCTGATCCCATCCAGCTGATCGAGACGGAAATCGGCCCGACGAATCCCCAGGCGCGAGCCGGGCGAGCAGGGATCGTAGATCGGGGTGGCGCCTTCGGAATGCTCGGGATTGATCCGCAGGGCAAAGGCAAGGCTGCGCCCCGCCTCTGTGGCCACCCTTTCTGCCAGGGGACGAAAACGGTGCCATTGGGCAAAGGAGTTGAACACCAGGTGGTCGCTGGTCTTGGCCAACTGCGCGATATCCGCTTCCGAGTAGGCGGCGGCAAAACTGTGCACCTCGCGGCCGAACTCTTCCCGCCCCAGGCGCGCCTCATGGGGCGAGCTGCAGCAGACGCCATCCAGCGTCTCCCGCAGAAGCGGGAAGACGCTGTGCATGGCAAAGCATTTCAGGGCGAGCAGAATCCTGCAGCCGGTGGCCTGCTTGACCCGGGCGAGGATGGACAGGTTGTCGGCCAGAAGCCCCTCATCGACCACAAAGGCCGGAGTCGTCACCCGTGCCGGATCAAAGCGGCAGGCAATCCGCCCGTTGTAGCGCTCGCTGTCGGCCTTCCTCACTGCTCAACCACCACCCAGGGGAGGCCGTGTCTGTTGAGATCCTCCATAAAGGGGTCCGGATCGAACTCTTCCATATTCCACACCCCGGCCCTTTTCCACAGCCCCTGGAGCATCATCTTGGCGCCGATCATCGCCGGGACGCCGGTGGTGTAGCTGATCGCCTGGGAACCGACCTCGCGGTAGGCCTCCTCGTGGCTGCAGATATTGTAGATGTAGATCTGCTTTTCCTTGCCGTCCTTGATCCCCTTCATCACGCAACCGATGCAGGTGCGGCCCTTGGTCAGCGGCCCCAGGGATGCCGGCTCGGGCAGGACGGCCTTCAAAAACTGGATCGGAATGATCTCACTGCCCTGGTACTGCACCGGGTCGATCCGGGTCATGCCCACGTTCTCCAGCACCCGCAGGTGGGTGAGGTAGTTTTCGGAAAAGGTCATCCAGAAGCGGGCACGCTTGAGCCCCTTGATGTTCTGCACCAGGGACTCGAGTTCCTCGTGGTACATGAGAAAGCATTTTTTCGGGCCGATGCCCTCGGGGAAGTCATAGCTCATGGACCAGGAGAGCGGATCGGTCTCCACCCACTCACCGTGCTCCCAGTAGCGGCCGCGCTGGGTGATCTCGCGGATGTTGATCTCCGGGTTGAAGTTGGTGGCGAAATGCTGACCATGGTCACCGGCATTGCAGTCGATGATGTCCAGGGTATGGATCTCATCGAAGTAATGCTTCATCGCATAGGCGCAGTAGACGTTGGTCACGCCGGGGTCGAAGCCCGAGCCGAGCAGCCCGGTCAATCCCGCCTTCTCGAATCGCTCCTTATAGGCCCACTGCCACTTGTACTCGAACTTGGCCACATCCGGCGGCTCGTAGTTGGCGGTATCGAGGTAATCCACCCCGGCCTCCAGGCAGGCATCCATCAGCGGCAGATCCTGGTACGGCAGGGCGACATTGAGCACCAGATCCGGTTTGACCCGCAAGATCAGGGCAACGGTCTCGGCAACATTGTCGGCATCCACCTGGGCAACAGCCACAGTCACGCCGGTGCGCTCCTTGACCGAGGCGGCAATGGCCTCGCATTTGGCGACAGTCCGACTTGCAAGGGTAATTGCGGTGAATACCTCGGGGATCTGCGCACATTTGTGGACAACAACACTGCCGACGCCGCCGGCACCGATGATAAGGACATGGGACATTCGAGTTCTCCTTTGGGATAATGTCGAGAGGGGATAGTCTGGAGACGATGACCTGTGGTCACATAACGGGGCGGACAAGGTACCTGCCCACCCCAAAGGTGCACGTTCTTCTACCGCTCAAAATAGGTATACCCGCGCAACCCCGCCTCATAGACGGCGACGATCTCGCGCCGCTCCTGGGCGCTGATTTTACCCTCGCGAACCGCCTGCTCGGCTGTTTCGCGGAAACGGACAAAGAGCCGTTTGGGATCATACTGCACATAGGAGAGCACCTCGGCCACGGTATCCCCCTCCTGCTCGCTGACAAACTCGAACTCGCCCTGCTCCTGAATGCGGATGGTGACGATGTTGGTGTCGCCGAGCAGGTTATGCAGATCGCCCAGGGTCTCCTGGTAGGCACCGACGAGAAAGACGCCGAGGATGTATTCCTCGTAGGCCTTGAGTTCATGCAGGGGGAGAAAACGTTTCACCCCGCGTTTGTCGATGAACTGATCGATCTTGCCGTCGCAGTCGCAGGTGATATCGGCCAGGATGCCCTTGCGGGTCGGCTCCTCGTCGAGCCGGTGGATCGGGGTGATCGGGAAGAGCTGGCCGATGGCCCAGGAGTCGGGCAGGCTCTGGAAAACGGAAAAATTGCAGTAATAAAAGTCAGACAGCACCCGTTCCAGATCGGAGAGCTCCGCGCCCGGATTTTTCAGGTCCTTGGCCAGGCGGCTGATCTCGTTGATAGTTGTCCAGAAGAGGCGTTCGGCCAGCGAGCGCTCGCGCAGGGTGATCTTGCCGGTTTGAAACAGCCGCCGGGTTTCATCGCGATAGAAGATGGTGTCGTTGAACACCTCCTGGATGTTGCGGATGGTCAGATCCTTGAGCGCCTGGTGCATGTACTCCAACTGGGGCGGGCAATCCTCAGGCAAGGCACTGGGCAGGGGATCGGGCTGAAACTTGGTGACATCGAGGATGTTGAACAGCAGAATCGAATAGTAAGCCACCAAGGCCCGGCCCGACTCGGTGATGATCACCGGATGGGGGACCTCCGAGTCCTCGAGCGAGGTCATGACCGCCTCGATGATATCGGTGCAGTACTCTTTGAGGGAGTAGTTGCGACTGGAGAGAAAATTGGACTGGGATCCGTCATAGTCCACGGCCAGACCGCCGCCGAGATCGAGGTACTCGACCCCCGCCCCTTCCTTGGCCAGTCCGGCATAGACCCGGCAGGCCTCGTTGACCGCGGTACGAATCTCGCGAATGTTGGAGATCTGTGAACCCAGGTGATAATGGACCAGTTTGAGGCAGTCGAGCATTCCTGCATCATTGAGCAGATCAACTGCATGGATGACCTGGCTGGTGTTGAGCCCGAAGATGGAACGCTCGCCGCCGGATTCGGACCAGTGACCGCCGGCCTGGGCCGAAAGCTTGATGCGGATACCGAGTATCGGCGTGGCCTGCAATTTTTTCGATCGCTCGATGATCAGGGGCAGCTCATCGGGCATCTCCACCACAAGGATGCAGGTGTAGCCGATCTTGGTGGCATAGAGTCCGAGATCGATGAACTCCTCGTCCTTGTAGCCGTTGCAGATCAGCACCGCCTTCTTGTCGCGCATCATGCCCATGGCGGCAATCAGCTCGGCCTTGGAACCGGCCTCCAGGCCATGGTGGTAACGGGAGCCGAACTGGGCGATCTTCTCCACCACCTGCTGCTGCTGATTGACCTTGATCGGGTAGGCGCCCATGAACGAGCCCTTGTAGCCGAGTTCCTCCATGGCCTGGCGAAAGGTCTCATTGAGCTGGGTTATCTGGGAATCGAGAATATTTTCAATGCGCAGCAGCACAGGCATATCAAAACCGCGATCACGGATGCCGCGGGATATCTCGGCAATACTGACCGCGCGATCAGTGGCACCAGGTGCAGGCATGACCATCATGTCGCCATTCTCGGCCACAAAGAAATAGCCGCCACCCCACTCCGTGACACCGTACAGATCCGACGATTTTGTGATATTCCAACGTTCCATTGCGTAATTAACCAATCCTTTCCTCCTTCATTACAACGTGCTGCTGTTCTATACTCAAGGGGCAAGCCCCGCGTCAAGCAGGAGACTTTGCCCTATTACAACTCTAACAATCGACCCTAGGTCAGTTGCTTGGGGACCTCATCCCCTGCAACCGGTCGGAGCAGGGTCAGTTCCCGCCCAATGTCGACTGCTTTTCGATAGGCCTCGCCATGCAGGCTGACCGATTTTCCCCGACGGCGGCTCAAGCGGGGAAAGCGCCAGGCCACAAAATCATCCAGCCGCTGCTCCGACCGCAGGGCCGGCAGGTGGCTCTTCGGCGCAGCATCCCGAACAGGCGGAACTGGCGAGCCCCCTGGGTTCTGCAGGGTCTGCCGAAACCCGGCCAATATCCCTAAAAAATAACTGTTGCGTGCCCGTAATCCGCCACCGGGAAAACTGTGCCGATTTTTTTGCCAATAACTTTCCAATCGATTTTCCAGAAAGTGGTAGCAGTGCTCGGCAATGGCCACATTCTCTTCCGGCCCAAGCAGCTCGATCGTCTTGAAGGAGCAATCTGCCAGCGGCTCATAGAGGGAAGCGCAAATCACCCGCACCCCGAAATGGGTGCCAAGCAGGCCGCAGATCGCCTTGCGGTGGGCGGGAAAGGTGCGGCTGCCGGTGTTGATGGTCCGATGGATCAGGTTCTCCTCTGCGGCAAGGCTTGTCCAATCAAGCTGATGCCGCTCCAACAGTTCCTGCGCCCGCTGCATGGCAAGTGCCGCCTCATGCTCGTTGGCCGAATCCCCCAGGGCAAGCAGCTTGCGCACCTTCTCAATGATCCGCCTCCCCGGTTCGGTTGCCGCTGATCCGGGGACGACAGTCGCCACCTGATCGTGCAGATCGGCCCCGGCGCGATGAAAAACGGGATCCAGTCCCAAACGGGTGCAGACCTCACGAAACAGGGGACCATGGGCTGCATCGTCACGGCCGTGCAGTTCGCTGCAGATCTGATGGGCCATCTCGTGCTTGAGTACCTGCAGGGTCACATCCCAGGGATGTTCACTGACAAGAAAATGGCTGAGGCGCAAGACGCGCTCCGTCGTTGACCAACTGCCCAACTGCGTTCGGCTTCTGCTGATGGTCAGGGTCGGCATTTCCAGGTCTATCCGATACTGATAACAGATATCCCGGTACTCCCGGACCAACTGGCTAAGCCAGGCCTCATGGAGGCGGCTGTCGATCGACAAGGGAGGCGTCATGTCAACCAAGGGGATGCTGTTTCCGCAGGGCCTCGATACGGGCAAGGACCGGCGGATGGGAATAGTTGAGGAACACGTTGAGCGGGTGTGGAGTGAGGTTGCTGAGGTTACTCACGCTCAATTTTTTCAAGCCACTGATCAATGACTCGCTGCCGTTCTCCTCCTGCAGGGTTTCGGCGGCATAGCGGTCGGCCTGATACTCGTTGCGACGGGAAAAGATATTGAGCCCGATGGACAACAACATGGAAATGGGGCTGTAAAGGAACCCGAAAAAAACCAGGGAGGCATACGTCGAGACATGCTCCATGCCAAAGGCGGCAAAGAGCCCTTGGTTCTCAAGAAAGAGCGAGAGGATAAAAAACATCACCCCCATCTGCGCAACAGAGATCACCATCATGGTAGGAATATGGCGCAGCTTGTAATGCCCCATCTCATGGGCAAGGACGGCGAGCAACTCGTTCTCGGCCAGCTTGGAAATCAGGGTGTCAAAAAAGACGATACGGCGAAAACGGCCAAACCCGGTAAAAAAGGCATTGGCGCGGTTGGATCGCTTGGAGCCGTCCATGGTGTAGATCCCCTGCAGGGCAAACTGCTGTTTTTGCGCATATGAGGTGATCGATTGCCTGAGCGAGCCGTCTTCCAGGGGCACAAAGGTATTGAACAGTGGCATGATCACCACCGGCGCGAGGAACTGAATCACCAGGATGAAGATCACTGCGGCCAGCCAGCAGTAGAGCCAGGCCGATTGGCCGCTGGTTGTAAAAAACCAGAGCACAGCCGCCAAGAGCGGTCCGCCAAGGAGAACCACCAGAGCCATTGCCTTGAGCTGATCAACAACAAACGTTTTCCAGGTGGTGGTGTTGAAACCAAAGCGTTGTTCAACAACAAAGGTGGAATAAACGGTGAACGGCAGGTTGACGACCATGCTCAGCAGGCCAAGCAGGCCGGTAAAGACCAGGCCGGTTGCAATCGATCCCCAGCCAAGGGCGCGGGCCACAAGATCAACGGCATTAAATCCACCGACCAGGATGAACCCCAGGGTGAGCACCAGGCTCACGCTTGACTGCACCAGGGAAAAGCGGGTGGTGGCCCGGGTATACTCCTGCGAGCGGGCATACGCCTTGGCATCGTACACACCCGCAAACTCCGCAGGGAGCACCGGCGAAAGCGAACGGAGATTGAGCAGGGCCACGGCCAGATCGAGAAGATAGCCGATCAACAGAACACTGAGAATAAAAAGGAGATAGCTGTTTATCACCATAGAGATTCCATAGAGAATTTCATGCCCGGTTAACGGGTGCGATCACTTACAGGAGATTGGAGCATGGTGCAAGACAAAAATGATGGCCTCGTAAAAAGTCACAAGCTGAGAAATCACGGTTAATCAAATCAATAAGTTAGAAGGCAAGAAACGTCGTTCTCAAGGCTTTTGACAAGAACAAAGGATGAGGACCGAGAAAAAAGCAAATCCGAACACAACACCAGATCCCCAAAAGCGGCCGATGCAGCTCGAGTTCTCATGGAGTGGGGCCATTTCCGCGGATGACCGCACGGAGAATCTTATCAAAAGCCACGCCTCTCTCTTGCAATATCAGTGCGTTAAACGGGCAAGGGGGCCGCCCCACAACGTCACCAAACCGATTTTAAAGGATTTTTTAGCTAATAACTTGTATTTTCGCCAGAAGAACCTGTTTTTTCATCATCAACAACCTCTGCCAACTTCGAGCAGTTCCCCTGCTCCAAAGCTGCTGCACCGGATGGACTCCGGTGGAAAAGGCAGGGGAATTCACTCCCGCATCAAGGAGGCGATCATGGAACCTCTCCCCCAAAAAACTGGATTATCCGCCGCCAAGGTGTTCGCCATTGTCTTTTGTGCCATGCTTCTTGCCCTGCTGGTTGCCTTTCTGGTGATCAAAAGCTGGCTCTTTCCCGGACCGTTTACCCCGGTTCAACTCAGCCAGGCTGAAGAACAGCGGCTTGAACGCAAGCTCGCACGCTTCGAACACTGGGGCAACGACGCCCAGCCGCTCCCTCAGGCAAACACGCACATCACCGACGCCGATCTCACTCCAGAACCCTACAGCGAGGTGGGCGCATCCCATGAAATTCATCTCAGCGAACGGGAGATCAACGGCCTCATTGCCCAGAACACTGACCTGGCCAGACGGCTGGTGGTCGATTTTTCCCAGGACCTGATCAGTGTCAAGCTGCTCATCCCGGTGGATCCGGATTTTCCCATCATGGGCGGTAAGGTGCTCAAGGTCCGGGCTGGGGCCGAAATGGCCTACCGCCAGGGACGGCCGGTGGTGATCCTCCGTGGCATTTCCATCATGGGGGTCCCCCTGCCCAACGCCTGGCTGGGAGGCTTGAAAAACATCGACCTGATCGAAACCTTCGGCACCGACCCCGGTTTCTGGAAAAGCTTTGCCGACGGGGTTGCGGCCATTGACGTGGGTGACGGCAGCCTGCGCATAGTCCTGCGGGAATAATGCACACCCTATCCCCTCCTCGACGCATCCACCTGCCGTCCGCAGGTGGATGCTCTGTTCCCCCTCATCTCCATCCGCCTCAAGCAGGCATTTCAAGCCCCCCACCCTTGTGCAACCTTCTTCAACGCGGCACCCCCCTTATCTATGCGCAAAATCCTCTTCGGACAAGCCGATCAGTTGTAACATTTGTATCAGTATTTGCCATCGCCGTCACAATGATCAACGCCGATCCACATAATTAAGCATCTTTAGGTAAAATTACCCACTTCTTTACATTGACTTTTAGGCAACATCTACTGCGGAGATGATTATTCGGCTAAATTCATTTTACTTTTTCAATTCAATGCTATAATCGCCTTAAGAGGAGCAATGCTTCTTTCCGTATCGAATCCGAACGACATTTCTTTGCAGGAGCACACATGACATTTGGTCAACGACCTCAGCTTTGGGGCAACACCTATGCTTGCGGCCTTCTTCTTGCAGAAATCTTTCTCAACACCTCCCTTTTTATTCATCCTGTACAGGCTTCAGGGTTCCGCATCACCAACCAGTCACTGGGGGCAGTGGGGCTTTCCGGCGCGCACATCGCCTATACACCTGGACCGGATGCCAGTTACTACAATCCGGCCAACATGGTCTTTCAGCCGGATCAGTGGCGCGTTGAAACCAGCTTGACCACGCTCTACCTGCCCTCAGTCACCTACACCGACAACCGGCTCTCGGGACTGAACGGGGAATCGGAGAGCGAGCTGTTTTTCATGCCCCTTGTCCATATCGTTTCCCCAGAGTACGGGAAGCTGCGCTTCGGTTTTTCCCTCACCTATCCGTACGGGTTAGCCAAACAATGGCTGCAACCCTACCCTCAGGGCTTTGCGCAAAAATTTTCCCTGATCACGGTGGAAGCCAACCCGACCATGGCCTATCAGGTCAACGACTGGCTCAGCCTGGGCGGTGGCGTACGTTTCATCTACGGCAAGGGCGAGGTGGACAACACCCTTTCCGCCCCGACCTTTCCCCTGTCGCCTCTCACCTCGGCCAGCCGCTCTTTGAACGCCTCGGATACGGAACTGGGCTACAATCTTGCCCTCAGCCTTCGCCCCATTGAACGGTGGAATATCGCCGCAACCTATCGTTCGGAGGTGGAGCTGAACCTCTCCGGTTCCGGTCAGTTGCGGGCCATGATCGGCTCGCTGCCTGCTCTTGTCTATTCCGGCGCCACCGGTATCGACCTCAGCCTGCCGGCGGTCTTCAGCCTGGCGACCTCCTCCAGCTTCGATCGCCTCACCGTCGAAATTGGTTGGGACCGCACCTTCTGGAGCTCACTCAAACAGCTCGATTTTGACTACAACCAAAATTTCACCACCCCGCCTTTTGACGTCTTTGACCGGGCCATCACCAAAAACTGGAAAGACACCAATGCCTATCGCATCGGTCTGACCTACGACTGGAACGAACGCTGGACCACCACCCTTGGTTTCTCCTACGACGAAACACCGGTACCGGACCAGACCCTCGGCTTTGAGCTGCCGGACAGCGATGCCACGGTGTATTGCGCCGGCATCCGTTATCGCTCCTCGGCCAACACCGAGATCGGCCTCTCTTACATGTACCATCGAACCCAAACCCGCTCGCTTGCCAACAACCAAGGAGTGGACGGCACCTTTACCGATGGTGGTGCCCATGCCGTCACCATCGGGCTCATCACCTCCTTCTAGCGACTCTTTTTTACAAAGTATCTCTCTAGAGCACCCACACACGGCCTCAAGGACACCCCATGACACCTTCCCCCACCCCTATTTCTCCTGCCCTGCTCGACTCTGTGCTCGTCTATGCAAACATTCGTCAATTTTCCCCCGGTGAACCGATTCTCAGTCCGGAAAATGCGACCATAGCCTTTTATTACCTGGTCAAGGGGACGGTGGAGGTCAGCTACACCGACCGCGTCGACACCCGCATTACCGTGGCCCTGATCGGTGAAGGCGAATTCTTTGGCGAGATCGGCTATTTCGACGGCGAGTCCCGCGTACGCAATATTCAGGCCTCAGGAGAGGCCAAGGTCGGCATTTTTGACGAGATGGTGATGACCAAACTGCGGGCGGCCAAGCCGGAACTCTTTGTCGATTTCCTCATCTTCCTCACCCAGAATATCTGCGGCAAGTTCCGCCGCATCGCCGGCGAGCGTGAGCCGATTGCCGGCTACGCCGACTCCCTGTCCACCCGTCATGCCAGCCGCTATACCGAGGCCAAGCCCCTGCCCTCAGCCCTGATCAACTCTTCCCAGTGGCACTTTATCAGCAGCACGATGGAGGCCTTCAAAACAGAATTATTCAACCTCTCCCACAGGCTGCAGAAAGCCGAGGCCGAGGGCACCCAGGATGCGGAGAGCGAGGCCCGCTGCCACGCGGTCATGGCGGAATTGAACAAGGCCCTGCCCCAATTTGAAAAGACCATGTCCGGAAGCAATTACGGGGAGATGATGTGGGGATATGTCTTCAAGGAGATCTTTCCCTACTTCATGCGCAGCCGTTTTGCCGAACGCGCCTACTTCAAGCCCAAGGGCTACGCCGGCGATTTTCTCATGATGGAGCACATCTATGCCGACATTCCCAAGGGCGAGGGCAAGCTCGGGGAAATTATCGATGCCTTCTGCCTGCAGCGGCCGGGATCGCTGGCCATCCGCGGCCGACGCCTTCTCATGCGGGAGCAACTCAAAAAACACAGCTCGGCCATCCACGCCCAGGGGAAAATCACCCGGATCATGAATCTGGCCTGCGGCCCCAACCGTGAGCTGTTCGACTTTCTCGCCGACTGCGATTACAGCGAATCCATCGAAGCCCTCTGTGTGGATATCGATTCCGAAGCCCTCCAGTATACCAACCAGTACGTCAACATCTTTCCTCACCGGGCCTCGATCCGGCTGATGAGTGAAAACGTGATCAAATGGGCCCTCGGCCGGGCCAAGCACCACATTGAGCCCCTGGATATCATCTACTCCGCAGGTCTCTGCGATTACCTCGACCCACGGCTGTTCCGCGCCCTGATCACCCAGTGCTACAATCATCTCAAGCCCGGCGGCACCCTGCTCCTCGGCAACTTCACCTTTTACCCGGACTCGCTCTTTCTCGACAAACTGCTCAAGTGGGAGTTGATTTACCGCACCGAGGATGATCTCCGGGAAATTTTTGCCCCCACCCCCTTTGGCGACAAGATCGAGGTCCTGGTCGAGGAGGCGGGCGTCAACCTCTTTGCCCTGGCGACCAAGGAATGATAACCACCGCGGTACAGGCAGTGAGCCCCCCAACTCTGCCGGAGCTGGAGGAGCTTTTCTACCAGCGCACTCGTATCTGCCTCTGGTTGGGGGCGGTCTTTTTCACCTTTTTCGCCCTGTTGGACTACGTGCACGCCAGGGCTCATTTTTCCCTGTTTCTCGCCTACCGGCTGAGCTATGTCCTGGTACTCATAGGACTGCTGCAACTACTGCGATCCCCGGAGCTCAGGACTTTCAGCCGCGAAATCATATTCGGCGCCATTCTCCTGGGCACCCTGGTCATCGCCCTGATGACCGTCAAACTCGGTGGATTCGGCTCGGGCTACTATGTGGGCATCCTGCTGATGATTGCCGGCGGCTTTTCGGTACTGCCCCTCAATGTCGCCCAGTCCCTGGGGCTGGGCGGCGCCATGTATCTCATCTATGCCCTCACCGTGTACCTGGGCTCACGCCCGCTGAGCGGCGAGGCGATCCACTACTTTATCAACAACAGTTTTTTCTTCCTCAGCATCGTCATCGTCACCACGGTCCAGTGTTTCGACGAAATCCAGACCCTGCTCAGCTCCTTGCGAACCCAAAAAAGCCTGCAATCGATCAACGCTGAGCTCAAGCTCTACACCGGCAACCTTGAAAACCTGGTCAAACAGCGCATGGCCCAACAGGAGGAGTCTGATCTCAAGTTTCGCGATCTGTACAACAACATCCTCGACCTGGTGGTCCTGATCGACCCCCGCGGCATCATTCAGATGATCAACCACCATGGAGCCCTGTTATTGGAACTCTCCACCCAGGCCCTGAAGAATCGCCCCCTGGCCGATTTTCTTCCCCCCCAGGATCGGGACCATTTCCACCGTGAGATCCTCATGCGCCTGGGCCGGGGCGAACAAATTCGCGGCAGCCAGCTGCAGATGCTGACCTACCGGGGACGCAACCTGGAGGTGGAACTCAGCGGCAACGCGGTCGCCATGCCGGAGAAGCAACGCTGCTTTCAACTCATCATCCGCGACATCACCCTGACCAAGCAGATGGAAAAACAGGTCCTCCAGTCCAAGCAGCTTCTCGACACCTCCCGCCAGGCCGCCATCTTCGGCCTGGCGAGCCTGGCCGAATGCCGTGACGACACCACCGGTGCCCATTTGCTCAGGATTCGCGCCTACACCCGCATCCTGGCGATGGAGCTTGCTCTTTCCCCGGATCCGCCGGCGGTGATCACCGATCACTTCATTGAGGACCTGTGCATTTCCTCCATGCTGCACGATATCGGCAAGATCGGCATCCCCGACGCCATCCTGCTCAAGCCCGATCGACTCACCCAAGACGAATTTGCGGTGATCAAACAACACTGTGAGCTGGGCAGTAACGCCCTGGCCTCTGCGGAGCGGGATTCGGAAAGTCTGTCGTTTCTCAGGCTCGGCCAGGAAATTACCCGCTGCCACCATGAACGCTGGGACGGGACCGGTTACCCCCAAGGACTCAAGGGAGAAGCCATCCCCCTGGCGGCCCGCATCGTCAGCCTGGTCGATGTCTACGACGCCCTGACCTCGGAACGTCCCTACAAGAAGGCCTATAGCCATGAAGAGGCCTGCCGCGTTATCCTCAGTGAAAGCGGCCACCTGTTCGATCCGGTGGTGGTGGCGGCCTTTCTTCGTCGCGAGCAGGACTTCGAGCTGAGCAAGCGACAAATGTCTAAGCTCGAGACTCACTGAAACACACTTCTCGATTTATGGTTCCCGACCGAAACTATCTGCAGGAAGTGC
Source organism: uncultured Desulfobulbus sp. (assembly GCF_963665445.1). GTDB lineage: Bacteria > Desulfobacterota > Desulfobulbia > Desulfobulbales > Desulfobulbaceae > Desulfobulbus. The sequence continues at coordinate 3,871,715 of NZ_OY762276.1, forward strand.
AGCAGCTTCACCACCAGCGGGTCTATTCCATCCTCCTGGTTGGGATAGGGATCATGGTGCTGTTCACGGCCCTTGATTACCTCCTGATCCGCGAACATTTTAGCGAATTTTTCCGCTATCGAATCGGTGCCATCGGCGTGGTCGGGCTCCTTCTCGCAGCCAACTATTTCGACCGCTCCCATACCCGGGCCTGGGCGATCGGATTCACCGGTTACCTTTTTGCCGGCGGCATCATGCTCCTCACCGTTTTACGCCTGGGAGGCATAACCTCCCCCTACTATGTGGGCGTGATCGTGGCCATGACCATCTATACCGCGCTCGCCCCCCTCAGTGCCGGCCAGACACTGATCAGCGGCTTCGCCCTGGTCGCGATTTACCTGGTCTCGATGACCATGCTCGGCCCGCTTTCCGAGTATGAGGTGCTCAGTCTGTTCAGCAACCTCTTTTTCATGATCTGTTTTGTCTTCATTGCCGCCACCCAGAGCTGGGCCGACAATTCAGCCCGCCAGCACGAATACCGTCTTCGCCGCGATGAAAACCTGGCTTCGGAAAGACTCTCGCAGCAGGCTGAGTTTCTCGAGCAGGAAGTGAAACGAAGAACCGAAGAACAACAGGCCACGGAACAGCGGTTTCGTATCCTGTACGAAGCCATCGCCGACAATGTCCTCCTCGTCAACCCGCGGGGAGACATTCTCCAGGCCAACGAGCATTATCTGACCCTATTTTACGGAGGCAGCCTACCGTATCAGGCCTCCCTGCTTGATGCCGTTTCGCCCCAGGATCGGATGCGGGTGGAGCGGGAGCTGCTTCAACCGCTGACGCGGGGCACAACCATTTCCGGGTGGAGAATCACCCTCAATTCCCATGCGAACAAACCGGTGGAGGCCGAAATCAGCGGCGCCCTTCTTCAGCGGGGTGAAAAAAAACTCGGCCTGCAGTTGGTGGTGCGCGATATCAGTATCCGCCAGGAGTTGGAGCAAAAAGTGGTCACCTCACTCAACCGGGTACGCAAAATGGAAAATGCCGCCATTCTTGCCCTGGCCAAGCTTTCTGAATATCGTGACGTGACCCCGGGAAACCATCTTGAACGCATACGCGAGTATTGTCGTCTGCTTGCGCAGGAACTCTCGCGTCGACCCGAGTATGCCGATGAACTGACCCCCAATTTCATCCAAAACCTCTTTCAGGGCGCCATTCTCCACGATATCGGCAAGGTGGCCGTTCCCGACGAGATCCTCAACAAAAAGACTCCGCTGACCCCGGAGGAGGAATCCCTGCTTCGCCTACACACCCGAAGGGGGGGAGATGTGATCAACACCATGATGGAAGGCATCCAAAACAGCGGCTTCCTTGCGGTTGCACAAAACATCGCCTATTTCCATCATGAACGCTGGGATGGGCGCGGGTATCCCCAGGGGTTGCGCGGTGAAAGAATCCCAATAGAAGCCCGCATCTTGGCAGTGGCCGATGCCTACGAAGAGAAAACCGCATCCCTCGACCCCGAAAAACGGCTCTCCCATGCACAAGCCGTGCAGATGATCACCGAGGAGGTCGGCCACCAGTTTGATCCCACCATTGTCGACGCCTTTCTCCTCATCCAGGATTCCTTCAACTGGATCAGGCAAACACTGGCGGAGCCTGATCCGGGTTTTTGCATGGAATCAGGGGATTGCGGAAGGGAAAAGAAATGAATACCGATTCACGTTCGCCCTCGGACAACCAATATTTTTCCTTGCCGTTCCCACGCAAATACACTAAAACCTCACAGAATTAATCGATACACGTATTGAGAGCGTGAAAGCTTTCCGCTTTCTACGTATTTTGTCATACCCAGTTCCAGGACGCGAGTTTCCTAACGGAGGAGTAAACGATGAAAACAAACTTGATGCGGGCACCGTTGATCAAATCGGCGGTAGTACTCTTAATTTTTATCCTTTTGGCCTACTTGACCAGCGCCTCTCCCGAAGGTGGAGTGCTCAGTTCGCTTGGCCTGATTATCATCGGTGCCTTCCGTCTCGTGCAATGGGCCATTGCCATGGTCATCGGATTGTCTGTCTGCATCGCCTTCCTGATCGGTATCTTCCTGTTGGCAGCGTCCATGGTGAACAAGGAGGCCGCGGCCGAGATGTATGTTGCCGCCCAAAAAGGCGTTGGCGAGCTGTTGACCCCTGTCTTCTCCTTTATCGGCTCCCTGGCCTGTAAAGACGGCAAATGCTCCGCCCCGGCCGCGCTTCCCGCTCCGGAGGGACCGTCCGCGGTTGAACTCAAAGACGAGTTGCAATCCATCATCTGCGGCGAGGTCGAAAAAGTGACCTCCAGCCAGCAGTCGCTCAACGATCGGTTTGCCGACCTGAGCAGCAAGATTGCAGCCCTGGAAGCCAAAAGCGGGGAGTTTGCCGCTGCAGGTCAGTTGGAAGCCATTGCCGGCGAGATCGCCGCATCCGGTCAGGCCCTGAATGAGGTCAAGGAGCAGGTAGCATCCCTCGAGGGAAAGCTCAATGAGACCGTCACCAAACTTGACGGTCTCAGCCCTGAAAAGATGCTGGGCGATATCCCCGAGCGTCTGGAAAAACTGGAACAGCAGGAGGGGTTTGATCCCCAGCCCCTGACCGAGGCCATCGAGGCCCTGAAAACTGAGGTGGAAGCCGTGAAAAGTGCCCCGGCCAAGAGAACGACCACCACTCGAACCACCAAAGCCAAGAAAAAAATCTGATCATTTCTTCGAAAAACGCATAAAAAAAGCCCGCCTGTCTCAGGCGGGCTTTTTTTTATGCGTTGAGCCTCCGATTTATCGCGGCATCAGTTCCTTGAAATACTCAATAGAGGGAAAATGGCAGGAGTACTGCACACGTTGCCGACTGCTCGGCCGGGCCACAAACAGCAGGTAGGCCAGTCCATGCTCTTTGGCGGTGAACAGGACTTTTTCGGTGTCATCCACCAGGACGGTACGCCTCTTGTCATAACCGAGCAGGGTTTCAAGCCGCTCCCAGAAGGAGAGTTCCTCCTTGGCCGCGCCAATCTCCGAGGAACAGACAATGCGGTCGAACCAGGGGCCGATGGCGGTCTTCTGCAGCTTTAACGCCAGGGACTGGGAATGGGCGTTGGTTATCAGATAGAGTTTTTTGCGGTTTTTCAGGCAGAACTCAAAAAACTCGATCACATAGGGATGGACGCCGATAAGATGATTGATCCGCATCTTCAGTTCCTGCAGATCAAGACCGAGCTCGTCCGACCAAAAATCAAGATCCGACCAATCCAGGGTATGCTGCACCTTGTGGTAGCGGGCAAGCAGTTCGTTCTTCGCCTCATCCACGCTCAAATCGTGGGCCAGGCTGTAATGTTCCGGCAGGTACTGTTCCCAGAAATAGTCGTCGAAATGTTTATCCAACAGGGTGCCGTCCATATCCAGCAGCACGGTATCGATCTCATTCCAAGGGAAGACCGGAAATATCTTTTCACAATAGAGGGGTGTATTGCTCATTGTTCATCTCCCTGCAATGCGGACATGATTGACTGAATCTTTGCAAAAACGTTCTCCGGGGCCGAAAACGGCACAACCAGACGCTGGTCCGGGGTCAAACGTAGAGGAGGAGCCGGTTTTTTCTTGGAGGGCTTCTGCTGTATCAGGGCCAACAACCGATGGGGATCGACCGGGGCCTGGTCGACAAAGGAAAAGACAAGCGCCTCCGGCGCCTGTTCAAGCTTGTGGATACCGAGCCTGCGAAACTGTTGTTTGAGGCCGATGATCGCAAGTAAGGTCGCCGCCTCCGGGGGCAACGGACCGTAGCGATCGACCAGTTCGTTCTCCATGTCGGCCAACTCTTCTTCGCTGCCGAAGCCGAGCATGGAAATGCGGCGATAGGCCTGATAGCGCTGGGTGGTATCGCCAATGAAGGTATCCGGCAGATAGGCCGCCACCTTCAGCTTGACCTCGGGATCGATCTCCTCGGCGGTTGAACGCTCTTTCCCTTCCAGGGCTCTGTGTTTCAAGTCGGCCACCGTGGACTGCAAAAGCTCCAGGTAGAGATCATAGCCAACCGCAGCGATGTGGCCCGACTGCGAGACCCCCAGGAGGTTTCCGCCGCCTCGGATCTGCAGGTCATTCATAGCCAGCTTGAACCCGCCGCCCAGCTCGGAACAATCCATCAGGGCACGCAACCGTTGTTGCGCATCCGCGGTAAGATGATCCAGGGAGGCCACCAGCAAATAGGCATAGGCCTGGCGGTTGGAACGCCCGACCCGGCCCCGCAGCTGGTAGATATCAGCCAGACCGAGATGATCGGCGCGGTTGATGATGATGGTGTTGGCGTTGGGTATATCGAGCCCTGACTCGACGATGGTCGTGCACACCAGGATATCGAGTTCGTGGTTGATGAAGCGGACCATGACATCTTCCAGCTCCGGCCCGGCCATCTGCCCATGGGCAACGCCGATGCGCGCCTGGGGCACGAGGGTGCCGATGTTTTCGGCGACCCGGTGGATCGACTGCACCCGGTTGTGGACGAAAAAGAGCTGCCCGCCCCGCTCCAGTTCCCGCACCACCGCCTCGCGGATTACCAGCTGGTCGTGCTTGGCCAAAAAGGTCTTGACCGCCCGTCGTTGCTGCGGCGGCGTGGAGATCACCGAAAGATCGCGAATGCCCAGAAGCGACATCTGCAGGGTCCGGGGAATGGGGGTGGCGGTCAGGGTGAGGACATCGACGCTTGCCTTGAACTTCTTGATTTTTTCCTTGTGGGCCACGCCGAACCGATGTTCCTCGTCGATGATCAGCAGGCCAAGTTTACTGAACTGAATATCCTTGGATAGCAGGCGATGGGTGCCCACCACCAGATCGACGGCGCCGGTGGATAATCGAGCGGCGATCTCCTTTTGCTGCTTGCTGGTGCGGAACCGGTTGAGGCAGGCAATTTCCACCGGAAAGGAGGCAAATCGCTCGCGAAAGGTGGCCGCGTGCTGCTCGGCAAGCACTGTGGTCGGCACGAGCAGGGCCACCTGAAAACCATCCTCGATGACCTTGAAGGCGGCCCGCGCCGCGACCTCGGTCTTGCCGTAGCCGACATCCCCGCAGACCAGTCGATCCATGGGCTGATCATGGGTCAGATCATCGACAACCTCGTCGATCGCCTTGGCCTGGCCGCTTGTCTCGTCGTAGGGAAAGCTCTCCTCCAGCTGACGGTACAAATCACCGGGCGGCGAGAACCGATGTCCCTGGCGCATGGCCCGTTTGGCGTAAATATCCAACAGTTCCTGGGCGACCTTCCAGACCGCGTCGCTGACCTTTTTCTTGGTCGTCTGCCAGCGTTGCGAGCCCAGGCTGTCGAGTTTGGGTTCCTGATCGGTCAACCCCTGGTAGCGGCTGACCCAGTGCAGACGGTCAACCGGCACATAGAGCTTGTCGTCGTCCTTGTAGCCTATCAGGAGAAAATCGCCGCGCTGACCGGAGATCTCCATATTGACCATGCCCTGGAACACCCCGATGCCGTGATCGCGGTGAACGACAAAATCGCCTTCCGAGAGCTGTTCGAGCTGAACCGGCTCGCCCTCCTTGCGCCCCTTTTTCCTGTGCCGGCCCGAACGCAGTCGTTTCTCGCCAAACAGTTCCGAGGCCGAAAGAAAATGGATCCGCTCCTCGGGCAGGTCAAACCCTCGCGACAGCGGATGTTCGAAACAGTGGAGCACCTTTGTGTCGTCAACCGGTGCAGTGCAGAAGGGGGCGGGCTGGAGGACGGTCTGCAGCTGGTAGTGACCGAGCAGTTCCCGCAGATGCTCGCATTGACGCAGGGAACGGCAGGCAAGAACAATGGTCTCTTTGCCCTCTTGCCACCGGATGATGCGATCGGCGAGGGGGGCGAGCAGCCCCCGTTTCTTGCGTTGCAGCTCTATCTCCTGGGCAAGGAGCCCGTGATCACTGCAGGCAAGGGTCTGTGTCTCCACCTGCCCTTCCGGGTCCGGCAAAACGGAGATCCGGGCGGAGAGCCGTTTACCGACAATCTCCTCGTACTCCTCAACACCAAGGAAAAGGTCCTCCGGCGGCAACGCCGCTCTCTGCTTGTCCACCGCCTCCAGGTAGTTTGCCTGAATGCGGTCGCGCACCAGAGACATCCTGCGAGCCACGGAAGGTCCGTCGGAGAGCATGAGCAATGCATCTGCGGGGAGGTAATCGAACACGCTGTGCAGTGCCTCCCGGCCACCATAGACCAGCGGCAGAAAAAATTCAATGCCGGGGAAACGCTGGCCGGTGCTCAGACGCTCGCGCAGACCGCGGGTCGCCTGGGCCGGCCACTGCAGTTCCTCGCCGCAGTGCTGAAGAAATCTCTGCCAGTCCCTCCGCTCATCCTCGGGCGGAAACAACAATTCGGTTGCCGGCAGGAGCACGGTCTCTGCAAGCGATTGTTTGGAGCGCTGGGACACAGGATCAAAAAGACGGATGCTTTCAACGGTGTCACCGAAAAAATCAAGGCGAAGAGGGCCGGAGTGCTCGGCATCGAGGGCGGGCGGGAAGACATCGACAATGCCCCCGCGCAGGGCCAGATCCCCTTCCTGCCGCACCATATCACATAGCTGGTAACCGCTGGCGGTGAGGGAGGCGATCAACCCCTCCTGATCGATATCCTCGTTGGCAATAACCAACTCGCAGTGGTTATTGAGCGCAGTCGCCGGTAAAACGCGGCGAAGCACCGCTTCAGCCGAGGTCAAAAAAATGCAGGGTTCGGGGCTCTCTTTGACCTGGTAGAGGGTGGCGATCCGCTGACAGATGGTGGCCGGGTCGGGGGAAAGCGGTGTATAGGGGGGGATTTCGTAGCTCGGATAGATCAGCACCCGGCAGGACGAGAAAAAAGCCAGGTCTTGGGCCAGCAGCTCAAGATGTTCATCGGCAGGAAGAATACAGCAGATGGTCGTGTGCAGCTGCTCCACTGCCCTGCTTAACAACAGGGCAGTGGAGGCGCCATGAAGACCGCAAATGTCAAAATATGGGCCGCGTTCACGCAGCCGCGCCAGGATCGACTGCATGCACAGCGTTTGAGTAGAGGTTGCTGGAAATTTTAGAAGGTACCGCCCATACTGAAATCCCAGTTCGAGCTGTCTTCGCCATCTTTTTGATCCAAGTTAAAGCCCCAGGCCAGGCGAAGCGGCCCAAGCGGTGAGGCCCAAAGGATGCCAACGCCGGCAGTTTTTTTGTAGTCGCCGAAATCCCAGTCATCGTCAACGTCGTATACGTTACCGAAGTCATGAAAAATCTCTCCATCCATGCCCATATCCTTGATCAGCGGGAAGATGATCGAGACTGTACCGTACCACATCTTGTCGCCACCGATCTTATCGCCGGTGTCTGGATCAAGAGGGCTGATCGAGGCCGACTCGAACCCGCGGATGGAGTTCATGCCACCGAGGAAGAAATGCTCATACACCGGCAACTTGTCGTCTTCGTTTTCAAAGGCTTGGCCGATGGCGCCCTTGACATGAAAGACCGTGCTCCAGACCAGGGGGAAATACCAGGAGGAGGAGGCTTCCACCTTGGTGAACTGGGCGTCGCCGCCAAGCGGACCACCGGCATATTCCACACTGATACTGTTGCGCGAGCCCTCGGTGGGCGAGAACAGTTTATCGCGGGTATCGCGGACAAAGGAGAGGTCAACCGCGCTCTCCCAGTGAATTTTGGCCGACTCCTTGATGTAGGTGGAGGCCGAATCATCGATATCGGTGATATCGGTGTCCTGCAGGGTATAGCCGTAATAGATGCGCCACTGCTCGATAAGCGGATGGCCGAGGCGCACAGTGCCACCGGTTGAATCCTTGGTGAAGTCATCGTACTCATGTTCCCAGTTGAACAGGTTGGTGCTTCCCGAGACCTGGGAGTCCATGATGCGGGGATTGGTGAAGGTCAGGTTGTACTTGGTCGACTTTGACGAGGTTGAGGCGGCCAGGGAGAGACGGTTACCGGTTCCGAAGATGTTATCCTCCGAGATCTCGCCCATGAAAAGCACGTTCTCTGAAGAGGAGTAACCGGCACCGATACTGAACTGGCCGGTGGATTTCTCCTTGACATTGACGATCACGTCCATCTGGTTTTCCACCATGGTTGGCTTGGGAGTGACCGTCACCTCCTCAAAAAAGCCAAGACGGTTGAGCTTCTGGGTCGAGGTACGAATGGCCTTGGAGTTGAACTTCCCGCCCTCCTCCACCTTGAGATCACGGCGAATGACGTTGTCCCGGGTACGGGTGTTGCCTTGAATCTCCACCCGGTTGATATAGGCCATGGCGCCCTGGGTGACGTGCAGTTTCAGGTCGATGCGCTTGTTCGCCTCGGATTTATCGATTTTGGTGCTCACATCGGCAAAGGCATAGCCCTTTTCGGCGTACATATCGCTGATGCGGGTGATGTCATCCCGCAGTACCTGACGGTTGAGGTATTCCTCGTCACGAATCTTCATTTGGGCAAGGATCTCTTCCTTGCTCTTGATCAGATCACCGTCGATATCAACCGTGCCGACTTTAAAACGAGGCCCCTCATCGATGGGAAAGGTGATATATAAATCGCCTTCCTTCTGCTTGACGATGGGCTCCCCCACCTTGGCCTCGATGAAACCGTGGTTCTGGTAGAAGTTGGCGATGCGTTCGGCGTCCTGGCGGAGCACTTCCATTTTCAGCACGCCCGCGTCGGTCAGCCAGGAAATCCACCAACTGTGGGTACTGGTCTGAATGACATCATCCAGGTCTCCATCTGAGAAACTGTTGTTCCCTGAGAAGGAGATCTCTTCGATGGTGATCTTCTCGCCTTCCTTGATGGTGAAGCGGACCTCGGTCTTGCCGTCGTCGGCGGCGGCAATCTGCCCGTTGACCTCGGTATTGAAATAGCCTTTGGATTTGTAGAGGTCCTTGATCTTATTGACAGCCTCGTTGACCTTGGAGGGATTGAGAATCGAGTTGGCCGTGATCCCGGCAGCCTCACGGACCTCCTCTTCCTTGATCTCATCGGCGCCGGTGATCAGTACCTTGCTGACCAGTGGCTTCTCCTTGACATGGAAGATGATCTTTTTGCCGGCCTCTGAATCGGTGGCTTCAATTTCAACGTTGTCAAAATAGCCTAGGCTAAAGACTGATTTCAGATCCTGACGCAGGGTTGAGGGATCGTAGAGATCGCCCGGTTTGGTGGAAATCTTCTGCAGAATGGCGCCGGAATCGATGCGAACGTTGCCCTCGGGAACAATGGAGGCGACCGAGGCGCTTCTGTTGGAATAGGCAAGCATGGCACCGACAATGTCACCGGAGAGCCGCGGCAGATCATTGACGGACTCGGCCTCGCGAAATGCGGAGTAAGGCGCCTGTGGCGCCAGGACGTCGACGATGGAGCAGTCGACACTGATCCGGTTCCCCAGTTTGTTGACACTCCCCACCACCACGTAATCGGCTCCGGCCGATTCGGCGACCCGAACCAGGCTGGCCGATGACGGAGGCCATGCCCCCTGATAGCCGACCAGTCGTTCCGCCTGGGAGCGGGGCATCATCTTCATGCCTTTGGCTGCAACCTCCTGGGCCAGTGACTTGTCCGCCACAAGCGCGATATTTGCGGCATCCGGAGCATTGATTTTGAACGGCAGGAAAAGGGTGCTGTGCTCCAAAGCCGAGGCCACCTGCGGCAAGCCGGCGAGACAACCGAAAACCAAAGCACAGAGCAGAAGTGAAAAAGTCTGATACGCCGATCGTTTCTTAGATGTCGACTGCATGGATGAAGGTCCTGTTAGAGTCATAGTGTCGTTCGATGCCTGCCAATCATGCCGGCATCGACCATGGGAGGGGAGGAAAGGGCAAAACGGCACGCCTTCGCTTCTCGATATACATGCCATTGTCACAAAATTGCTCAAATGGCGATTCTCGCTTCACAAGGTTCTGCATTTGTGAGAGCGTTACCTACAGTAGAGTTTGTGTGCAACGTACTGCTAATTGCCGGTCATTATGACAGGTTTGCCTGTTTTTGCAAGAAATTCCGCGTCACACCAGAGACGCTTCTCCGCATTTGAAAACCAGGGAATTGCTCCGTTCTTCCGCGGGCAAGGAAAGTGAGAAAAGGTGTCAGTCATGATCCTGCGGCGACAGCAGGGCAGCGACCGCCTCCTGCAACTGGCTGGCGAGCAACTGCTTGTCACTGCTCTTAAAATGATCGGTGGCGATCGGCCGGCCGATCCTGATCACGATCTCGCCTCCTCGGGGCAGGTATTTTCCTTTGGGCAGCACCTCGTAGGATCCGTTGAATCCCAAAGGCACGATCGGCACCCCGGCCTTGATGGCCAGCAGCACGGCACCGGCCTTGAAATCCTGCAGCTGGCCATTGGCGCTTCTGGTCCCTTCGGGAAAGATGAGCACGGAACTGCCCTGGGAAATTCTTTGGGCCGCCTTATCCAGGCTTTTCATGGCCTGCCGACCATGGGAACGGTCGATGGGTATGTAGCCGACACGGTGCATGGCCTGCCCAAACACGGGAATCGTAAAGAGCTCCTTTTTGGCGATCCAACGGAAATCATGGGGAAAATAACCTTGAAAGGAAAAAATATCGTATTGGCTCACATGATTTCCGGCAAAGATATAGGTCTGGGAGGGGTCGATATGCTCAAAGCCCTCGACCCGAACCCTGACACCGGCCAGTCGGCAAAGAATGCGGCCCCAATAGCGGGGAAAGACCTGGGCCTTGACCTCTGATTTTCGGCCCAACAACAGGTCGAGCAAGGACAAGGCGGAAACGGCAAAGGTGAGAAACGGGGCAGCGACCAGGGTGCAGATCCCGCGAATGAACTGAGCAGGCGACATGAAAAAACCATTGATTGAACGAAATGCCGCCCAAAAAATACCGCCGTGTTCCAGAGGGGGACGGCGTAACGGCAAGCAAAATTTCTTTTTTACTTATCAAGGACCTGAGGGAAGAGCAAGCATTTATCCCCCTTTCCGACCTTTCACCGGGGGCCGTTTCTCAAGGTCCAGCCCGAGACGCCCTGCAAAGGCGGCGGGATTGACGGGAGAAGATCAATCGAATATAGTCTCTTGCTTTCAACTATACGATTGTACTTCCACTGCTTGATCAAAGAGATAACGACTTGTCCGCATTAAAGGAGTCTACTGTGACTGCAGAAATCATCACCGTAAAAACTGATGGAACACTCTCTGTTCCCGAAAACCCCATCATTCCCTTCATCGAAGGAGACGGAACCGGGCCGGATATCTGGGCGGCTACCCAGAAGGTGCTCGATGCTGCAGTTGCCCGCAGTTACAACGGATCCCGCGCCATCGAATGGCTGGAAATCCTTGCTGGAGAAAAGGCCTTTGCGACCACCGGCGAATGGCTCCCCAAGGCCACGGTCGAGGCACTGAAAAAATACATGGTCAGCATCAAGGGCCCCTTGACCACTCCGGTCGGCGAGGGCATGCGCAGCCTGAATGTCACCCTTCGCCAGGTCCTTGATCTCTATGCCTGTGTCCGTCCGGTACGCTATTATCAGGGTGTGGTTTCTCCGGTGAAGAATCCCGAACAGGTGGACATGATCATCTTTCGGGAAAACACCGAGGATGTCTATGCCGGCATCGAATGGCAGGCCGGCACCGAAAAGGCCAACCGGGTCATTGAATTTCTCCGCAATGAGATGGGGGCCTCGGTACGCGACAACTCCGGCATCGGTATCAAACCGATCTCCGAATTCGGCACCAAACGACTGGTGCGCAAGGCCATCCAGTATGCCCTTGATGCGGGCCGCGATTCCGTGACCCTGGTCCACAAGGGCAATATCATGAAGTTCACCGAGGGCGCCTTCCGCAACTGGGGCTATGAGTTGGCGGTCGAGGAATTCGGCGAGCTGACCATCACCGAAGCCGCTCTGTGGGAGCAGCACAACGGCGTCGTGCCCGAGGGAAAAATCGTGATCAAGGATCGCATCGCCGACGCCATGTTCCAACAGATCCTGCTCCGTCCCAACGAGTATTCCGTCCTGGCCATGCCCAACCTCAACGGAGATTACATGTCGGATGCCCTTGCCGCCCAGGTCGGTGGCCTGGGAATGGCTCCCGGCGCCAACATCGGCGACGGCGTGGCCATGTTTGAAGCCACCCACGGCACCGCCCCCAAGTATGCCGGTTTGGATAAGGTCAATCCCGGCTCCCTGTTGCTCTCCGGGGTCATGCTCCTGGATTACATCGGCTGGAAGGAGGCGGCGGCCCTGATCCAGACGGCGATGGAAAAAACGATTTCCAAAAAGACCGTCACCTATGACCTGGCGCGTCTCATGGACGGGGCAACCGAGCTTTCCTGCTCCGCATTCGGCAGCGCGATCATCAACAACATGTAACCGTGGCCCGCGGGCGGATGTCTCTGCTTGGAGCCATCCAGGACCTCCTGTTTCCGCCACTTTGCCTGGGTTGCTCGCGGCGGCTGGATCATTCCCGGCCGCCGCTTTTCTGTAGCGACTGTCGCGCGCAACTGGTCTTCATCACCTCCCCGCGCTGTCCCTGCTGCGGCGTTCCCTACACCAGCGGTGTTGATCACCTCTGTGGCGACTGCCTGGGCAAGCACAATCATTTCGACCTGGCCCGATCCCTGCTCCTCTACCGCCCGCCTGCGGACAAGCTCATCCTTGGCTTGAAATTCGGCGGGCAACTCAGCGGACTGCACACTCTCAGCACCCTCACCAAATCCTCACCGGCCGTTCTTGACCTGACCCCTCCGGACTACCTCATCCCCGTGCCCCTACATGGCAAGCGTCTCCGCCAGCGTGGCTATAACCAGTCGGCCCTGCTAGCCCGGGGATGTTTTCCCCAATGGAAAAGCAAACTGCGCCTTGATCTGTTGAGCAGAGATCGACACACCCCGCCCCAATCGCACCTGAGCGGCAAAGAGCGGCGGCAAAACCTCAAGGGGGCATTCTCCCTTGATGGACGCACTGACCTTGACGGCAAGACAGTGCTGTTGATCGACGATGTCCTGACCACCGGAAGCACGGTCAACGAGTGCGCCAAAATACTCCGCAGCAAAGGGGCCGGACGCATTGAAGTGTTTACCCTGGCGCGCAGTCTTGCCCAGGCAACGTCACAGCCTTAAACATGCGCGCCAACGACCGCTAAAAAAAAAACGGCCCCCGCAGAAATATCCGCGAGGGCCGTTCCTATGTATGCAGCCGCTCACCCCACAGCCGATTTTGGACAGAAGGTCACATCAGATTAGGCCTAGTCAGGCAACAGGCCATCTCTGAAGCGAGACGCCCTTAAAGGTCGATCTCGAGTTGTTCTGCGCAAACAGTCCCGTTACCAGGTCCGATAGATGCCCGTGTCCAGATGGACAAAATCGGATTTGGGATAGTAGCCCACACCACCGGTCTGCATGTTCATCGCGCATTGGCGAATATGGCTCAAGCTGACCCCGGGCAACGAAATATCGATCGCCTTGCCCTGCATGTGCAGGCTGTGGCCGGCGACGCCCGATTTGGTGCGGGCCAACTTGCGGTTGGTCTGGGGAGATCGGAAGGCGGAAACAACCTTGTAGGGCCCCTTTGTTCCCATCTCCTGCTGCACGACCCAAAGGATATCGAGCAACTTTGGATCCATGCGATGGATCTGGCCTGTCTGGTAATCTCGAAGGAAGGCATTGATCTGGGCAAGCGCCCTCGGGTCATACGAATTTCCTGTACCGTACCTGACGGTCAGCTCTTTTTGCGCCCGCACATGGTACAGCGAGATGGAACGCTTTTTGGCAACCTTGGCCGAGCAGATATCGGCAATGGACAGTGTGGCGAGCCCGGCAAGGGCCTGGGTGGAATGAATGAGAAACGAACGACGGGTCGAATGAAGAATTGTTTTTTCTGGAACCATTATTCTCTTTGTGTTTGGGCCTTTCAATTTTATCCTTGATGGACAAACTCGTACACCCACGCTGAGTGGTTGCAGCCTTGATACTTGACTCGCACTGCACCGCAAAAATGGCTTGGCGGCTCACAACACGTTGTTTTCAATATCATGTTGTGCTCAACCTGAGCCCTGCGAGCTCTCAAAATTGTCGTCCTCGTAAAAAGCCTCGAGAACGACGTTTCGCGCTTCGTAACCAACTGATTTCACGATATGTGATTTTCAGGTTTTTGACTTGTTACGAAGCCGTCAAAATTGGCAGTCATTAAAATGGAAAGAGCCAGCATTGTCAAGGCCTTGAGCTCGAGTTGCCCGGTCGTTTGTTTTTTTCACTCTATCTTTTCAGCACGTTAGCCCAATAATTATTTTTAGATCATGCTAACACGGCAACATAGGGAAGCTAAATTTTGTATTATCTCAGGCGGACAGACAGGTGCGGACCTGGCCGCACTCGATGCCGCCATCGCCCTGGGGATTCCCCATGGAGGCTGGCTCCCCAGAGGACGCAAAACCGAAGCAGGACCGCTTCCCCCCAGCTACCGCCTGCAGGAGCACCACTCGCCGCGCTACCGCGATCGAACGGAAAAAAATATTCTCGCAGCCGATGCCACCCTGATCTGTTCCTTCGGGCCACTCAGTGGCGGCTCCGCACTGACCGAGGCCCTGGCCATTCGCCACGATCGTCCGGTTTTCCATATCGACTTCGAACATGCTTCCCCGCAGGCCGCGGCAACGCGCGTAGAACAGTGGCTTGCCCGGGTACAGCCGACGACCCTGAATGTGGCCGGACCGCGAGCCAGTAACGATGCCCGTATTTATCAGGCGGTGTATGCGTTGATGACCGCTGTTCGCTGGCCGAGATAGGGTCTTGTCATTTGCTGCTCGACAGAGCCTGTGCGCCGCACTACCTTGTTCGATAGTCTTTTTTAACGTTCTCGTAAAAAGCCCCGTGAACGGCGTTTCGCTCTTGGTCACGTACGAATTTCACACGACCTCACCTTCAGGTCTCTCCCTTTTTACGAGTCATTTTTTAATCCGTCTCTCTTTTGGGAGCCATAACCATGCAACAACCTCCTTCCCCCTCCTACAGCCGTGGCGAAGAGTTGGCCAACACCCTCACCCATGGCCTGGGAACCGCTCTGGCCCTGAGCGGACTCGTGCAGATGGTGCTAGTCTCCTCCTGGTACGGCACGGCCCGTGATATTGTCAGCAGCGCCCTCTACGGATCCACCCTTGTTTTGCTCTACCTGGCCTCAACCCTCTATCATGCGGTGCAGCGGCCAGAGGCAAAAAAAATCCTGCGCATCGTCGATCACTCCGCCATACTGCTGCTGATTGCCGGCACCTATACCCCCTTTACCCTCATCAGCCTGCACGGCCCATGGGGCTGGAGCCTTTTCGGCACCATCTGGGGGCTGGCCCTGTTGGGCATCATCCTTGAGATCACCAGCCTTCGCCGTCTGCGATTCCTGCTCATCGGCCTGTATCTGGTCATGGGATGGGCCGTGGTCGTTGCGGTGAAGCCAATGCTGAGCCACGTCGCCCCCTCCGGCCTCTGGCTGCTGCTCGCCGGAGGACTGTGCTATACCGGCGGCCTCGTCTTTTATCTCTGGAAACGGCTCCCCTACCACCATGCAATCTGGCATCTCTTTGTGCTCGCGGGATCCGTGCTTCACTACTGTTCTATCTATTGCGATGTACTCCCCCATGCGGCCTAGCCGATTCTTTCAGTGAGACCATGCCCATCATGCCAACGACCCCTTTGCAGGCCACCGATTCGACGCTTCTCGCCACCTCGCCCGAACGCATTTGGCCGGTTTTAGCCGATATCAACCGCTATCCCCAGTGGTGGCCCGCCACATTTTTTCTCCGGGTTTCGCCCGCGCCCACCGGCCTGATCGGCAGTGAGCTGCATCTCCGCCCCATGGGGGCACGTCCCTTTACCTGCCGGGTGGTCCAGGCCTATGAGCCGCACCGCATCGATCTCGAATATATCGGTTCCTTCATCACCGGCAATGCACAGTGGTTGCTCGAACCCGAATCCGAGGGAACCCGCGTCAGTTATGTGGTTGATGTCGTCGCCCACGGCATCATGGTTGCCCTGGCCGCGAGGATGATCAACCTGTCCGCGGTTCACTCGTCCTCCATGGAGAAAGTTTTTCGAGGGTTACACAAAAGGGTTCTTGGCTGAATGCGAAAAAGCCGTGCACCACACGGCGTTTTGCAAGGCTTTTGCTTCATTGATCCGTGTTTTTGTGTTACCAATAAAGATGACTTTGTAAAAAGCCAAAACCTGAAAATCACATCACGTGAAATCAGCGAGTTACGAAGCGCGAAACGTTCATTGCGGCGCATGCCCCAACCTTACCCTGACATCCCATGGCCACCCAACAAGCCTTTGTTGAAACCCTGCGCACCTATCTGGAATCAGAACGGTTGACGCTACCGGTTTTCAATCCCATTACCCTGCGGGTCCAACAGGAGTTGGTCAAAAAAGAGCCGAACTTTTCCAAAGTCGAAAAACTCATCCGCGCCGACCAGTCCCTGTCGAGCAACATCGTCAACATTGCCAACTCGCCCATCTTTCGCGGACTTTTACCGGTCAGCACCGTCAAGGCCGCGATTGTGCGCCTCGGCATCACCGAGGTGGCGCGTATCGCCTTTACCGACATCAACAAAAAAATTTTTACCTGCCGCGACGCCCAGATCGATGCGATCATGAAGAAGTTGTGGCAGCATTCCCTGGGCTGTGCCTTTGCCGCGGGCATGCTCTCCAAGCACTTGGATTTCGGCGTCATGCAGCATGAGGCCTTTTCTGCGGGACTCTTCCACGATATCGGCAAGCTGCTCATTCTCAAGGTGCTTGCCGAAAAAAAGAAGAACAACAAGACACTGGCCGTTTCCGAAGACATTCTGACGGGAGCCATGGACCTGTTGCACACCGAACAGGGCGATCATCTGCTGCGCCAGATACAGATGCCGGAGGTCTTTGCCATCATTGCCCGCGACCATCATATGGAGGAATATGATCGGGACAATTATCTCCTGGTCCTCGTTCGCATGGCCAATCACATCTGCCACGCCCTCGGCATAGGCCTCAAAGAAGAACTCGAGATGCCCCTTGTCCGCCGCCCCGAGGCCGTCCAGCTGCGTCTCGTGCACTCCGATCTGGAAGAGATCGAAAAATTTCTCCAAAGCACAGCCGGACTGTTCGACTGATCAGCGCGTCACAGTCCGAGCAATACCCGTCGCCCTGCCCCCTCTTCTGTAGTTTCGCCGCAACAGGATCTTTCACCTTTTGAAAAAGGCCAGCAGGGCGTGCAGGGTGGTCATCGGATGGGGTGGGCAGCCGGGAATATAGAGGTCAACCGGTACCAGGGAGGAGAGGTCGCCCACAATCTGCTCGGATCCATGAAAGGGCCCCCCGGAGATGGAGCAACAGCCGCTGGCAATGACCACCTTGGGCGCAGGCACTGCCGCATAGGTCTCCAGCAGGGCGGTCTTCATGTTGCGGGTGATCGGGCCGGTCACATGGATGCCGTCGGCATGGCGGGGAGAGGCGACAAAATCGATGCCGAAACGGGAAAGATCAAAAAAGGGCGTGTTGAGCACGTTGGTATCCGCTTCACAGGCGTTGCAACCGCCAGCGGACACCTGACGCAGCTGCAGGGAACGGCCAAACAATTTCTTGAAATGGGCCTTGCTGTGTGCGGCAAGATCGGGCAGGGTTCCACCGGTGATCAGATCCTCGCGGTTGGCCGCCCCAAGTTCGAAGCAAGAGCTGAAACGGACAAAGGCGCCTTGGGCCACTTGGGCACAGAGACCGCAAAAGGTGCATCGCCCCAGATCGATTTTTTTCTCGTCGGCAAGGATAGCCTCCTGCGGACAGAGTTCGGCGCATTGGCGGACAATGGCCGGATCGCAGTCGCGGTTGATCTCCGGCATCCCGCGAAACCGCGAATACAACTCTACCGGCCTTTTGGGGTAGCCGTTGGTTCGATACCCCTGTTCCAGTCTGTTTCCGATCACCTTCAGCATCTTGTCCTCTCCTCTCTCTTGTCCATCCCCTTGCCCACCTGTCCCTGTCCCGGCCTGTCCATTTAGAGGTCAAAGCCGCAGTAACTGAGGTTGAAACTCTTGTTACACAAGGGAAAATCGGAAATTTCCTGGTTGCGCAGCGCCATGGCCAGTCCTGTCCAGTTGTGGAACGAAGGGTCCTTCACCTTGTAGCGGATGAGCCTGCCCTCATCGTCGGTCAGCAGGCAATGGGCCACCTCCCCCCGCCAGCCTTCATTGATGCTCACCACAAAACTTGATGGGGCCAGCGGCTGTTGTCCGCCCCAGGTCGACTGCTCGGTGTCCGCATCCATGGCCAGCAAGGCCTCGATCAGAGCAAGGGAGTGGATGATCTCCTCGTTGCGGACCATGGCCCGGCTGTACACATCGCCATTGGTGACCTGATTGATGTGGGCCGGGAGCTGATTGTAGAGCTCGATCGGAAAACTGGCACGCACGTCGTAGTCCAGGCCGGATGCCCGCCCGCAGTAGCCCACCAGCCCCAGTTGGGCCGCGACTTCCCGGCTGACCGTTCCTGTGTTTTCAAACCGGCCCAGCACCGTGTGGGCGGAAAAGAGCAGGTCGCTGACATGGACGATCTCCGGGCGCAGTTCCTTGAGCTTCGCCGCGATGATGGTACGTTGTTCCGCACCCATGGCCTGGGTCACGCCGCCGGGCCGCAGCAGACTCTTGCCGAATCGGTTGCCGCAGAGGGTCAGCAGCAGGTTGAGGAATTCACCGCGTATACGCCCGAAATAGGCTGCCGGAGGATTGAAGGCAACATCTCCGCTGAGCGCACCGAGATCACCAATATGATTGGCAATCCGCTCAAGCTCAAGCGCAATCGTCCTCACGACTCGCCCCCCTGCGCCTACCTCCAGGCCGGCCAGGGCTTCGACCGCCTGGCAGCAGCAGAGATTATGGCCGATGGTGGTATCCCCGGCAATGGCCTCACAGATCACCGGCCACCTTGATTGCGCCACTCTCGGCAAGAGTTGCTCCACGCCCCGATGCTGGTAGCCCAGCTGAATCTCGAGATGGAGCACCTCTTCCCCGGCGCACTGAAAACGGAAATGGCCCGGTTCGATGATGCCGGCATGCACCGGTCCGACCCCCACCTCATGGATCGACTCGCCTTCCACCCGGAAATAGGGATAGTTGCCGGGAATATCCTCCCCGTAGTCGTTGGCGAACACATCTTCCCTGCCAGCGAGATTGGGGTGGTAGCGCACCATCTTCAGCCAGGGATGCCCCAGGGGGCGCAGTCCGTACTGCTCGGCGATCTCCCGCTCAAACATGCTGAATTTGGCCCCACCCAGCAGGGTGAGCGAACGAAACTCCTCCTCGACCACGGTTTCCACCACATAGAGGCCGTTGTTGCGCAAAACCGCCAGCAACCGGGTTTCGCCGTCACTCTCGTAGGCAAAAAGATGGACGATATACCCCTCGTAATGGACAAAATCGCTGAGCATCTGAGAAAATTTCGTCAGGGGCAGACAGGGAATCGTGTTGCGGGCAATGCACTGGCCGTTGCTGATCTGCAAAAAATTATCCATGGAGAGTCCCTCCAATGGCGGCTATGGCCCCGGCAATCACCTGATACAAGACGGCTGGCATCCACAGACAGAGCACCATTGAGCTGAGGAGCAGGGCAAACGGTGGCACAATCCGCCAAAAAGATTCGCCAATCTTGACCTCTTCCTTGAAGGGGGCAAAGGAAAGCGCAACGACGATGCGCGAAAAACCGGCCACCACCAACACCAGGGCGGCAATAAACAGGGCACCGGCCAGAGAATGGCCGCTACGAAAGGCTCCCAAGATAATCAGCAGTTCACTGAGAAAGAGGCCAAAGGGCGGCAGGCCGGAGATACCGACGAATCCCGCGAAAAAAGCGACAAAGGTTTTGGGCAAGATCTGCACCATGCGGCCACAGCGGGCGACCAGCTTGGTGCCGAAGCCGAGCACCAGATTACCGGCCGAGAGAAAAAGCGAGGACTTGAGCAGGGAATGGTGGATGAGGTGGAGCATGGCCCCATAGACGCCGATACCGCCGACCCCGACGCCGAAGGCGATGATACCCATGTTCTCGATGCTCGAATAGGCCAGCATCCGTTTGTAGTCGGATTGATTGAGAATGAAGATACCGGCCACCACGATGGAGAACAGGCCAAAGCCCATCAGCAGCTGTCCGGAAAAGTCGCCCAGACCGGCCAGCACCATCACCGTATGCACCTTGTAGATGCCGAGAAAGGCACAGTTCAACAGGGCGCCGGAGAGCAGCGCCGAGGCAGGGCTGGGAGCCTCGCTGTGGGCATCCGGCAGCCAGGTGTGCATCGGCGCCAGCCCCATCTTGGTGCCGAACCCAATCAACACAAAGGCAAAACCGGTCTTCAGCCAGAGAGGGTCGAGGCTGGCCGCAACCCGGTTGAGCGAGGTAAAACTCAGCGGCAGGTCCAGGCCCGCCTGCTCCAGGGCCAGGGTAATGAAGAAGAAGCCCAGCAGGGCCAGGGCAATGCCCACGGAACAGATAAGGACATACTTCCAGGTGGCCTCCAGGGCCTTTTTCGAGCGATGGACGAAAATCAGGGGTGCGCTGACCAGGGTGGTGGTCTCCACCGCGATCCAGAAGACGATCGGGTGCTCGGCCACCGCGGCCATGCTCATCGCCCCGACAAAGAGGAGCATCGAACCGATAAAGACCGGCTCGCTCGCCGTTTCCTGCGCCCGCATGTAGAATACGGCATAGGGGGCGATGAAGACAAAGATAAAGGCGGTGACCACCAGCACCAGCATGCCCTCGGGGGCGGTGCCGAAGTAGGCCGGCAACAGGGGCTTCAGGGGTGAAAGCCAGGCGAACAACGCCAGCTGCAGCTGCAGCAGCGCGCCGATGACCAGGATCACCCGGCCCAGTTTCACCGGAAGGCGCAGGGCGATCAGGCCGAGGACCAACGGCAGGCAAAAAACAGATTCCAACATAACATTCAATCCTTGAGCTGTTCCAGGTAGGTGGTGTCGACGTCGTCAAAGGCGCGGTTGATGTTGTGGAGAATGATCCCCATGATCATCACCCCGACGAGCAGGTCCAGGAGCACCCCGAATTCGACCAGATAGATGGAGCGCGAGTGTTTGGTCAGGGCCGTGCCCACCAGGTAGATGCCGTTTTCAAGCATCAGGTAGCCGATGACCTGGGTCAGGGCCTTGGTTCGACTCATCATCAGAAACAGACCGCCCCCCAGGGTGGTGATGGCGGTGATCAGCAGCAGGGTGTACTCGCCATGGAGGGTGACGGCAAGTCCGCGACTGATAAACACCGCTGCCAGGACCAGGACAATCCCGGCAAGCAGGGAGGCGTGGTAGCCGATCAGGGGTTCGACCTCGCGCTTGATCGAAATCCGGGTCAGGGCAAGGTAGAGCAGCCCCGGGATCAGTGCCGCCTTGATCAGAAGCATCAGCTGAAAAAAAAGGATACCGCCGTTGCTGAGGCGAAGGTTCGGTTCAAGGAAAATAGGGGCCAGGGAGACCAGCGCGCCCTGCAGGGCCATGAGCTTGATCAGGGCCATCATCCGGCTCGACCCGAGCGACAGCAGCACGGTGAGGAGAAGCGTGACCAGAATCAGATCCAGGGTATGGTTCATCAGGCAAACTCCATGGTGAGAATGATGGCAAGAAAGGCCAAGGCAAAGGCACTGAGAAGATACTTGGGAACAAGCGGCATCTTCAGGCGGGCCGTCACCGATTCGGTGATGCCGATGGCGATAGAGACCAGGGTCAGTCCGCCGAAGAACCAGAGAAAGTTGGCCAGCACACCCATCTCTGGAACAGGCTTGAGCAGACAGGTGATCCAGGCCGCATAAAACAAGAGTTTATAAAAAGCGCCCAGTTCGATCAGGGCCAGATCAGGACCACTGTGGTCGAGAATCATGGCCTCGTGAATCATGGTCAACTCCAGATGGGTGGCGGGATCATCCACCGGCACCCGCGAATTCTCGGCCAAGAGGATCATGAACAGGGCCACCACGATCAAGAGCAACAGCGCCCCCTGATCACCGAAAATGGAGATGGCCTCGGTTCCGCCAAAGTAGCGTCCCAGGCTGAAGGCGCCGTTCATACGGAAAAAAACCACAAGAATGACGAAGGTGCCCAGTTCCGCCAGGGTTGCGAAAAAGGCCTCACGGGCCGCGCCCATCCCCTCAAAGGGCGAGGCCGTATCCAGGGCGGCGAGTATGGTGAAAAACCGGCCGAGTCCCATCAGGTACAACACGAAAAGCACATCGCCACGAAAGGAGAACAGGGGCGGGCAGCCGGCCAGGGGAAAAAAGAGCAGGACCAATGTGGCGGTAGCGCAGGAAACCACCGGCCCCAGACAAAAGACCAGACTGGTGCTGCGGCTATAGACCGATCCCTTGCGGAACAGCTTGGCCAGGGTGAAGTACTTGATCAACAGGGGAGGCCCTTTTTTGCCGGCGAACAGGGCCTTGGTTTTCAGGATGATTCCGGGAAAAAGCGGGGCCAGAAGAAGAGACAAGAGAAATGCACCAAGAGATTCCATCGTCTACCTCACCTCCTCAAGTCGACGCGCTGTCGGCGCCTGCCCTTGTTCTCCAATCGGCCTCTTGACCGCTTGGCCCGAGTCTATCGTACTGTGCATTTTGCCTCCTCCTCAATAGGCGATCATCACCAGCAGCACTGCAATGGTGAAGACGATATACGCGATATACAACTGGATATGCCCATGCTGAATCCAGCGCATCCGTTCGACCATGCCCAACAGGGGATTGAGCACCAGACGCTGCAGCCCCTGTTCGGCAAGGTCTGTGACCTTTGCGCTGTAACGGGCCGATGCCGGGAAGATCTTTGCAATCGGGGTTGCCCGGTCGCTGATCCCCACCAGGGGATGATTGAAATCAACCATGCTGCGGGCATAGGAGGTTCCCGTATACTGAATGCGAGCCGTGCCTTGGCTAAACCCGCATCCCCAGGTCGAATTTTCCTCGATGGGTTTGCCCCGGTAGAGCAGACGGCGCAGCAGGGCCACGGCAATCAACCCGAGCAGCGCGGTCCGTGCCGCCGTGGCCAGGGCCTGGCCCATGTTGGCCAAGGTCTCGTGGGCAGCGCCGTCCGCAACAAGG
This sequence comes from uncultured Desulfobulbus sp., assembly GCF_963665445.1. Classification (GTDB taxonomy): domain Bacteria; phylum Desulfobacterota; class Desulfobulbia; order Desulfobulbales; family Desulfobulbaceae; genus Desulfobulbus. The sequence goes on from NZ_OY762276.1 coordinate 3,894,778, forward strand.
CCGCTGATGCCCTGGGCGACGAAACCGATCAGGGGTTCGGGCCAGAGCCCCACTAAGAGACAGCCGACGCTTAACAGGGTCATGGCCAGACGCATGCTCGCCCCCGCCTCATGGGGGGCTTTGGCCAGTGGATGACGCGGCTCGCCGAGGAAGGTGGCGCCCACCATCTTGGTAAAACAGGCAGCAGCCAACCCACCGATCAGCGCCATCGCCAGCAGGGCCGCCACCGTGATCAGCAGTGTTTTGCCGTGGTGGGACAGTCCCTGAAAGGCTGCACAGTAGATGAGAAATTCACCGACAAAACCATTGAGCGGCGGCAATCCGGCAATGGCGGCCGATCCGAGAAGGACATTCTTGCCGGTCACCGGCATCTGCCGCATCAGCCCTCCGAGCCTGTCCATATTGCGAATTCCACAGGCATGGAGCACGGCCCCGGCCCCGAGAAAGAGCAGGGATTTGAACAGGGCATGATTCAGCAGATGCACCAGCGCGCCGGTAAAGCCGAACAGGGCCATGGTCGGGTTGCCGATACTTACGCCCAGCATCCCTAGCCCGCAGCCGATAAGAATGATACCGATATTTTCAATACTTGAATACGCAAGCAACCGTTTGATATCTTTCTCCGCCAGGGCGTAGGCCACCCCGAGCACACCGGAGACGATCCCCACCAGAAGGACCGCCCAGGCAAAGACCGGGGTCTTGTCGGCCAGGAGGAGATAGAAACGGAGGATTCCGTAGATCCCCATCTTGATCATCACCCCGGACATCAGGGCAGAGACATGGCTGGGTGCGGCAGGATGGGCATGGGGAAGCCAGATATGGAGCGGGACGATGCCGGCTTTGGAGCCGAATCCCACCAGGGCGAGAAAAAAGGCCAGCAGTCTGACCCCGTGGGAGAGCGTCTCCCAGGAGGTGAAGGTCAGGGAACCGGTGGCGGTGAACACCACGCCAAAGGCGGCAAAAACGCAGAGTGCGCCGGCCTGGGTAAAGAGCAGGTAGCGGACTGCCGCCTCCTGCACCTCCTGTTTTTCCCAGTCGACCAGCACCAGAAAGAAGGAAGAGAGCGACATCAACTCCCAGGCAAGGGCAAAGGTGAGCATGTTCGCGGCCAGCGTCACGAGGACCATGGCAATCAGCAGCAGGCTGAAAAAGAACTGGCTGACCAACGACCGAAGGCAATGCGCGGGCGTATCGAGATAATCATACCCGTACAAACCGAGGATCGGGGCCACAAGGAAAATCGGGAGGAGAAATACCCGACTCAAACCATCGACCCTGACGGAAAAGGTAAACACCCGCAGCCAGTTCCAGTCGCCCCCGGCAGGACCAACCGTTAGCGGGGAGGCAAACAGGGCAAAGAGACCGCAGGCCGCTCCCAGACTCAGCAGGGCAATATGGCTGGCCTTGGCAACGGCAAACCATCGTCTGAGTGCAAACGGGGCTATTCCGCCGGCAAGGAAACAGCAAAGAGCGAGCAAGAGCGTATCCATACGAGGGAGCCTCTCAACAGAGCGAAGAAAGAAGGGGGAGACGAGCAAGGTGAGCCCTCCCCCCGGATGATCGAGAAAGGAAAAAACAGCGGCAAAGCCTGTTCAAAAAAGGACAACAGGCAAAAGACGGACTACAGACGCACAGGGGCCGCCCCATAACAAACCTCCGCTAAACGCTTACACCGAAAAGTCGGTGCGGAGGCTCAGGGCAAGCGGTTCGGGCGGCGAGAATGTCTCAGCAGGGCGAACAGGGAGCGAAGAGAAAGAGGGTAAAAAGAGGGGAAGCAACAGGGCGCGGAGGAATTGCGCACGCACAGCACGGGGGGCCGTGCTGTTCACAGCCGGACTCCTGCAGAGAAAAAGGCGGGAACCCGCCCCGAAAAGACAGCACGATAGACCACAAACACAAGTAAGCGCGTTGTCCCCGTACTGCCGGGCAGAAGGCCTCGGAAAGCCGATGACAACGCGGTTGGGGGCACACTTCCCCCCAGGGTCAAGGACACGAGCGTGTGCATGGTCTGCTGGTACCACCACCGATTGAAAGGATCGCGGCAACTCGCGCCAGCTGAGGCACGGGTCAATTCGGGGGAGCACCTTACCGCGCTGCAGGCAAACAGACCAATAAATAAAATTGATAGGTGCAAAGAAAGCCGGTCAGGCTTCCTTCGCACCGGGCATGAGAACGCTCCGGAAAACTCAGGAGCGCTGCATATTCACCGAACGGCGGCCGATGCGGTAGGCGCCGTTTTTCGACAACAGCTGGCCGACCAGGGCTTCCGGCACATCCACGGTGGTCGAGTTCGATTCTAAGCGAATCTTGCCCAGCTGACTGGCATCGATGCCGGAGTAATGGGCGATGGAAGCCACCACGTGATTGACGCCGATACCGTCGGCGCGGCCGATGTCAAGCTTGAGCGCCACCATGTCTTTGTCCCGCACCGGACCGCGCTTGCCGCCGGGACCGGCAGCGGCGTGTCCCCGCCGGCCAAATCGATCGTTTTTCCGGTCGCGCTGGCGAAACAGTTCCTCCTTGATCGGGGTCACCGGGTCGATTGGCCGTTTTCTCTCATCGTTGCGGGCAAGCTTCATGGCTGCAGCAGCGATATCCAGGGGATCGTTGCCGGTCTGAACCAGCAGGTCGACCATCTCGCGCTCGCGGCGGCAGCGGCCACGGCGAATCCACACCTCTAGCTGTTCCATCAACAGGGCTTGACGGTGGTTTTCAATCTGCTGGATGGAGGGCAGTTCGGCACGCTCCAACTTGAAACGTGTGTAGTCCTCGATACGACGCAGCTGCCAACGATCCTTGGGGGTCAACAGGGAGATGGCGGTGCCCTCACGTCCGGCGCGGCCGGTCCGCCCCACCCGGTGCACATACACCTCGGGATCGTCGGGAAGGTCGAAGTTGAACACATGGGAGATATCATCGATATCAAGCCCGCGCGCCGCCACATCGGTGGCCACCAGCACCCGCACCTGGCCGTTACGGTAACGGTTGAGCACCTGAATACGGGCATCCTGGCTGAGATCGCCGTTCAAGGCCTCGGCGGCAAAGCCGCGCGAAGTCAGCTGGTTGGCCAGCTCACCGGTGCCGATACGGGTGCGGACAAAAATAATGGCGCTGTCAATGGTCTCCATCTCAAACAGCCGGGTCAGGGCGGCGATCTTGTCCTGTTGGTTGACCAGGTAATAACGCTGCTTGATGGTGTTGCCGGTCAGCTGTTTGGGGGTGATGGTGACCATCTCCGGATCGCGCAGATAGCGCTCGGACAGGGCGAGCACCCGCTTGGAGATGGTGGCGGAAAAGAGCATGGTCTGCCGATCGGCGGGGATCTGCTCGAAGATCTGCTCAATATCTTCGACAAAGCCCATGCTGAGCATCTCGTCGGCCTCGTCCAGGACCACGCTGCCCACCGAATCCAGGGCAAGCGAGCCCTGGCGGATCAGGTCCAGCAGACGTCCCGGCGTGGCCACGAGCACATCCACCCCCTGCCGCAGACTGCGCAGCTGCTGCTGGTAGGACTGGCCCCCATAGACGGCGAGCACGGAAAAGCCCTGCAACCGGCCGTAGCTGGCGATGGCATCGGCCACCTGGATGGCCAGTTCCCTGGTAGGCGCAAGCACGAGCGCCTGTACCCCTTTTTTGCGGCTGGTAATCCGCTGCAACAGCGGCAGGCCAAAGGCGGCGGTTTTGCCGGTACCGGTCTGGGCCTGGCCGATCAGGTCGCGGCCTCCGAGAAGCAGGGGAATGGTGGCCAGCTGAATCGGCGTGGGTTGGGCATAACCGAGTTCGGTTATGGCCTCGATGAGTTTAGGGTGAAGGTCGAATTCGGCAAAGGTCTCTGTGGTCATCAGGCGACTCCTCATGAGCGGCAATGTCTTGATAATCCTGGGGCTGGGGCGGCCTTGCGGCATATACCCTGTTGTCCGTTAACAGATGCCCGCATACTAACGACATGGACGAGCCTGACTGTCAAACTGAACCGAGCCTGTTTCAATACTGCTGGAAGCGTGGGGAAAAGGCGGGTCAACTACAACAAAAAAGCCTGGCCGGGACTGGCCAGGTAACCGTCATGGAATGTTCAAAACGTGGATGGAAAGAAACAACGCATTTTTAAGATTTTTAAAATATACTGCACATCCAAGGCAAAGGCAAGGCCTCAACCATGAGGCAAGTCAAGCAAAATCGCCTCACACACACCATATTTTTTCGAAAAACATGGTCATTTGAGCTCAACCGCCGTCACAGGCCTTGACCAGTCGGGGCAAGGTCTTGCCCACGTCACCGGGGAAAAACCAGATCTGCTGATCCAAACCGCGCCCGGAACCGTATTCCGGCAGGGCGGATTCGCGGTTAAATTCAAACAGTCCCCCACCCTGTTCACCTACCAGTTCGGGCAGGGCCGCCGCCGGGAAGACCTGGGCCGAAGTGCCGATCACCAACAGCAGGTCACAATCGGCGACAAACTCGTGGATTGCCTCCAGTTCCCGTACCGATTCACCGAACAGGACAACATTGGGTTTCAGCGGTCGGCTGCAATGGCTGCAGAGGGGAACCTCTTTGGCCTGATACTGCGCCTCATCAACCGGAAAAAGGGTGTCGCAGTGGACACACTGCAGATGCTGATGATCGCCGTGAATTTCGAAAACCAGGCCGCTGCCGGCCTGTTGGTGCAAATTATCGATATTTTGGGTGATGATACCTGCCAAAAGCCCCATGGATTCGAGGTGTGCCAAAGCAATGTGGGCCGGGTTGGGTTTCTTGCCGATGAGGGTCTTGCCCAGGGCGCGATAGAGCTGCCAGGCCTTGGCAGGATTGCGATGAAACACCTCGATGGTGGCATACTCTTCCGGAGAAAATACCGTCCACAGACCGCCTGGGCTGCGAAAATCGGGAATTCCGCTGCCCACCGAGATGCCGGCACCGGTCAGGGCGACCACCTTGCGCGCTTTCCGCAGACGCGTAGCGGCAGTACCCCAGGCTTCCTGGTCGTGGTAAGCGATGCAGTGTTTCATCAGTGTGGCTGGATGTCCGGTCCTCTCGAGGACTGCGACGGGGACAGGTCGTCAAAGGAACCGCCGATTCTGCGGCCGTGCTCGAAGTGACGAACGGTAATCGCCCGCTCGATCTCCTGGCCACCTCCCTCGTGCGGCCGAAAGCAAACAATCAGCCGGTCGTTGGTCTGCACCGGAACATCATCGTCGAGATGGAGCAACAGCCCCCCGCTGGACCTGTTGACCACGACACAACTGCAGGCCCTGTCCTTGGGGGTCGCAAAGGCCCTGAAGGTCGCCGGGATGTGGGTCGGTACGCGAAAGTCTTGGCGAAATTCAAGATCAACGACAAAGGTCTCGGAACAGGGACAACTCATCTCAAGCAAGTGTCTGCCCCCTCGCCCCCCGGCGACGGAAAAGCGACTCACTTTGCCACAGGCCATGCAGCGAATGGCCACCGTATCCTGGTGATTGACAAAATATTTCTGCCGTCTTGCCGAGTCCATGAGAAGTCGCCTTCCTGCGCCAAATTTGAGCGGTTACAGAGTACTGGCAAATGCCACCTCTAATTTTTGTCCCCCTATGGAGATGGACTCGTAAAAAGTCAAAATATTGAACGCCACACACAGTGAAAACAGTATGTTACGAAAATCGAAACGTCATTATCGAGGCTTTTTACGAGAACTTCAATGTAGATCCTTCAAACTGAAATACAAGTCCATTTTTCCCTTTCAGGGGGGCGTTTGCAAAAATACCTCCGCATAGGCCCGCCGATACTCGGCAATACTGTTAGGATCCAGCCAACGCTCATAGGCAGCCCGATACGCCTCAGTGGGACGCTGCTCCTGCAGCACCTTATTCACCCTTGCAATGACAGCCTTGCCCCAAGGGGTTTTCGAGCAGGCGACACAGCTCATCCAGCCATCGTAATTGTGCAGGTTTTCCGAAAGGGTCAGGGTGATGAACTGATCGCGAACTCCCATCTGCTCCGCCTGATAGAGCGCCTCCTCAGGTAAGCCGATCAGACCGTCGAGCCTGCCGAGCAACAGCATCTTAAAGAGGTTCAACGACAACTCCTGTCCGGTGAACTCCACCACATTTGCCTGGCCCTCATGACGTTTAAGGATCTCATCCAGGGTGTTGCCGTAGGAGCGGTCCTTGGCCAGGCCGATCATCAAGGCCCCGTTGCCCAAAACCTGGTCAAGGGATACGGTGGTTTTCTTGCTGAACTTGTGGATATTTTCTTTTTTTATAATGATCACCGGCGGCAGGGTGATAAAGCTGGGCATGGAGAAATACATGAACTGTTCCCGCTCAGGGGTTCTGTACAGCCCCACGCTGCACACCTGTTCCTTCTGCTTGAACATATAGAAATGGCGGGTGATGTTGGTATTGATTTCCTCGTGCCTGTATTCGGGCATGTGTTTCTGGAGAATTTTGGCGATGACATCGCCGTATCCCTGCTCCTGATTGAGACCGCTTTTGATAAAGAACGGCGGAAGAACGGCTTCCATCCAGACAAGATTTTCTTGTGCCAGAGCCCATCGCTGGTCGGCAGAGGGCAGCAGCCCCAGGCAGAGAACTATCATGAAAAAAAGGACTTTGAGCATTTCCCCTCCTTGGAGGCTGTCAATCAGGTTGGCCTTTCGAAAACCGTTGGACCTTGTAAGTCCTTTTAACGGAATCGAATCCTATTCCTGTAACGAATGCACAAAGAGAATGTCAAGCACGATTTACACGTGGAAAAAAACGTGCGCTGCCAAGGCGTTCAAGGAATTGTGGCGGCCGGACGGGTCAACGGCCTCCCCTTAGACAGTATCGCCGGAGGTGGTGAATCCTGGCTCATGAAGCGTGTCCCGCTGCACCGCCGCCAACTGATGATCCGGGGTGCCACGATTGAAAAAGAGGCGAATGAGCAGCCCTGTATAGGCGATCACCGCCAACACCGCAAAGACGGGAATGAAATAGCCCAGAGGGCAGAGGATGAGCACGGTCAGCCAGTGGAGCAGAATCACCGACCGCGAGTGCAGCTTGAGCGGAAAATCGCCGTGACGGCTAATGACGGCCAAGCCGCTCAGGTTCCAGCCATAGAGGGCGGTGAAGGCATGCAGCCGCAGCAGGGGGATGCTGTGTTCCGGGGTATAAAAGCTGGAAAAGGAGAGCAGGATGTAGGCAATGCCGGTGATGGAGGTTACCAGTAAAAAAAGAATCCCCGAGGAGAGAAAGGCCTTTTGCTGCAGCGGCATCCCCTCGTACCAATAGAGATAGAAAATCAGGGCAACGGTGAAAAAGAGGATCAGGGAGATGGCGACCTGGGAGGTGAACATCTCTCCAAGGATAAAGAGGAAAAAGATGATCACGCCCAGATTGATGATCCAGAAGGCGGCCTCTTTGAGCAGCGCGGTCAAGCGCAGCGATTCCTGCTTCATCAGGCTGAAGATCACCGACATGGATATCAGGGAAAGGGGAAAGGAGAAGCCAAGAAAGAAGGTGTCGAGCTTGAGTTTCTCAATATGGACCCAATGCAGATAGACCGAATTGAGAATAACCGGGCTGGAAAAACAGAGGCCCAGGGTCAGACAGAGCAGGGCCGCCTGATGGAATTTGCGCGGGACCGATTCGTGCAAGGAAAAGAGGCCGACGGGAAAGCCACTGCCGAAATGATCGATCCGCACCCGGTTGACCAGGTTGGCCAGGGCAAGCGGTAGAAGCATGGCCGGAATGTACCACTGGAAAAAGGCCGAAAAGGCAAAGGCCAGCGCCAGGACCACGAACAGTTGTCCCCGGCGCGAGAGTTCCTTCTGCTCCTCGGTGAAATAGATCAGCAGGGTGCCGCCGCTGCAGAGGTTGAACAGAAAGACATGCAGCCGTTCAAAGTTATGGACCGTCGGCGGTATGAGGTGATGCAAAAAGCCGCAGGCCAGGGCAGTGGCCATCATGACCAGCAACAGGGTCTTCAGTTTCCAAGTCACGGGAATGAACTCCAGGGATGTTTCGAAGGACTATACTCGGCCGAGTATTTGACGCAGTGCCTGCTCCAGGGAAGGCTGACGAAAGGTATAACCGGAATGCTGCAGTTTGTCGGTGGAAACCCGGCAGCCGCCGAGCAAAACCTCCGAGGCCATCTGTCCGTAGACGGATCTGAGAAGGCCGGCCGGCACCGCCGGTAAAAGCGGTCGGCGCACAACCCGCGCCAGGGTCCGCATCAACTCCGCATTGGTGACCGGTTCGGGCGCGGCTATATTGACCGGGCCCTCGAGCTCTGCACAGCTGAGCGTATGCAGGACCGCGCCCACCATGTCGTTGATGCCGATCCAGCTGATGTACTGCTCTCCATCGCCAAAGCTCCGGGAAAAACCGATCGCCGAGGTCGAAAGCAGCCGTTGCAGCGCACCGCCACGGGGGCTGAGGACCACGCCGATGCGCATGAACACGGTGCGTATGCCCGCATCCTCGGCGGGTCGTGCGGACTGTTCCCACAGGGCGCAGACATCGGAGATGAAATCTGCCCCCACGCGATCCTCTTCGCGCATGCAGCAGTCGAGGCAGTTGCCGTAAAAGCCGACCGCCGATGCGCTGAGAAAGACCTTGGGCTTGACCTCCTGGGCGGCGATGGTTCGGGCAATGAGCCCGGTCCCCTGGACTCGGCTGTCGATGACCCGTTTCTTCTTCTCCCCGGTCCACCTCCCCTCGCCGATATTGTCGCCGGCCAGGTGAATAACCGCATCAAAGGGCGGCAGGCCGCCTAAATTCAGCTCACCCGCCCCCGGATCCCAGTAGATTTCCTTGCGTTCGCGGATCGGCGGCCGCCGCACCAGGGTCCACACCTCATGACCGCCCGTGGTCAGCAGGGGGCAGAGGGCGGAGCCCAGCACGCCGCTGGCCCCGGTGATCAGCACTCGCAGCGGCCCAGTCCCGCAACTCTGATGAAGGACAACATCCTCGCGCAGTGTGGCATGGCGATAGCGAAAGACCCGTTCCAGGGTCTTTTCCACCTGCTGGCCGGCAAAGGGCGGCAACAGGGCCTGTCCCGGCAGCGCAAACTCAATCTCGTCCTCCAAGAGCGCGCCCTCGGTAGTCTCGGAAAAGCGATGGGTGTGGGTCCAGGAGGCAAAGGGACCGCGTTCCTGGATGTCACGAAACATCACCCCGGGCACATTTTCAATATGACGCGCGTGCCAGGCATACGGAACAGGACCTGCATGCAGCCTCAGCACCACCTCCCCGCCCGGATCAATGGTGCCGCTGCGTTTGATCACCTGGGTATTCTCCCAGGGCGGGATCAGTCGCTCAAGCGCGCCGGGCCGGCTGTGCCAGTCGTATAGTTCCCGGGCGGTGCAGGGAAACAACGAGGCATAGCGAAAGTACCCTTTTTTCACCGCTCTTCCTCCCGCACCAAGTCTCTGAGCGCCACCCGCAGTTCGGGGTAGGTAAAAAAGAAACCGCTCTTGTCCAAGGCTTTGGGCAGCACCTTTTGTCCCTGCAAAAGGAACCCGCCAAACTCGCCCAATACTTTTTTCATGATAAAGGCGGGGGCAGGCAAAAAGGCCGGACGATGATAGGCCGCACCCAGCTGACGGGCAAACTCCTTCTGCCGCACCGGCTGGGGCGCGGTGAAGTTGAACGGGCCGTGACACTCCTCGGCACTGAGCAGGAAGAGGATGGCCTCGACCACATCCGCAAGGTGAATCCAGGGGAACCACTGCTTACCACTGCCGATCGGACCGCCCAAGCCCAATTTAAACGGCAGCCTCATCGTGCCCAGGGCGCCGCCGCCCTTGCCCAAGACAACCCCGAAACGCATCAACACCACGCGGGCCCCCTTTTCGGAGGCCTTTTGCGCCTCAGCCTCCCAGTCGCGGCAAATTTCGGCCAGGAAATCGTTGCCGACAGCACTGGTTTCAGATTTTTCCTCTTCGCCACCGTCACCGTAATACCCCGCAGCGGAGGCACTCAACACCACGGCATCGGTCTTGTCCGGCAGGGCGGCAACGAGATTACGGGTGGTAAGAATGCGGCTGTCATAGATCGCCTTTTTATAGTTTTCGCTCCAGAGGTTGAACACGGAACGGCCGGTGAGATTGATCAAGGCCTCCTGCTCTGCCACATGCCGCTGCCAGGCACCGGGCCTGGTGGTATCGGCGGCAACATAGGTGAGGTGGTCATGGGCAGGCAGGCGGCATTGGCTGCTGCTGCCGACAACCGTCACCTCGTGGCCCATCTCCAAAAGACGCCGGCTCACTGCTGCGCCGACAAAACCGGTTCCACCGGTGATCAATATCTTCATAGGGTCCTCCTGTCAGAAAAGGCTCGTGCACCAGGGAAACATACACCCACTTCAACATGGCGGGAACGGGATGTCTTCCACTCTCTAATAACCATTCCCATCGGAGAGGCAAAGAAAAAGGGGGAAACACGGATGATCGAACGATCCTATTTGACAAAATAGAGACCGATCTCAATGGCGATCAGGATGATGATGATCCACTCGAGCATGCTCGAGTGGCTGTGTTTCTGTTCATCGGCCATCATTTCCAGCAGTTCCTGGATGACCTCCAAACGGCTCTTGAGCACGGTGGCCCGCGGCGCAATCTCGAGATAACGGGAGAGTGCGAGGTAATAATGCTCGAGTTCAGGATATTCCCAGATAAATTCCGGTGTATCCAAGAGGTTGTACTGCAGGATGATATGGGACTTTTCCAGGTAGACCCGCCCCCGTTCCCGGGCCAGTTTCTTGCGGGAGAGGGCAATGGTCCCCTTCTTGGCCAAGGCTTCCGGAATGTATTTGGTCTTCTTGATCGTTTCCTCAATCGAGGCTTCAAAAAAGGCCAGCTTGGTCGACTGGGCCAGGGCATGACTCAGCGCAAGACAGGTTAGCTCGGTGAGGTCATCCACGTCGATCAGATCGTTGCGGATGCGGACGCCCTCGCTTTCGCTGACCTGGAAGGCAAGGTCTTCTTCCACGTAGTTTTCAAGCGGGTTGACCGCAAACTTGAGCAACTGGTCGATCAGTCGTTTTTCCGTTTCATAATCATAGTCAAAAAGGACACAAACCCCGTAATCAAAGAGAAAAGCACGCACGTTCTCCTCCGGATGGAGGGATATGACGTTACGGATTTGAGCGGCATAGGTCTGCCGGGAGAGATGCTCATACAGGGCGTTGAACTGAAAACGTTCAGCAATACACAGGGCGCGGATGGTACTCATAGTTGTTTACGCACAGGAACACATCGGGAGGAGGAAGTGGCTACTCCGTACCGTTGGTGCCGACTTTCCCCTCCCTGCGCAGTTCCGGATAATATTTTTCGATGCAGTCCGGACAGATACCATGGGTAAATTCATCCTTGGCCCGCTCCTGGACAATACGCTGGATATCTTCCCAAAATTCAGGGTCCACCCGAATCTTTTTACAAGAGGCGCAGACCGGCAGAATGCTTTCCAGATAACTCACGCGGGTCAGCAGACGGTAGGTATGACGGATAATGATGGCACCGACAATGGAGATGACGATACTCTCGAAAATGGACTCCCGCCAGTTGATCGGGGTTGCCGCACCGCCTAAAAGAACATGCGGGATATCGAGCACCTCGTCAAACCAGGAAAGGGCAATGACAAAGAGAATGGCACCGGCTTCATACCAGGCGACTCTTTTGGCGATCAGATTGTGTGATGTGGAGGGGGCCATGGCAACATCCTCTGCGTGAACAAGCATTTTGGATCATTCCCGGGAACAGCCTGTGGCATCAGTTGTTTTTTTCGGCGGCCGGGGTGCGCCTATTCTCATCATAGCCGCATTTCTCAAGAATGCACGGGAATTACAGAGCATTTCCTCCAGAGGCGCTAAAGAACCTTTACTGAAAATCCACATGGCTGATCACGACCCGCGGCTCATCCAACAAAATGATTTCCGGTTCGATCCGTTCCAGTTCCTCGACATTCCAGGCACCGTTGCGGCCAAGCAGTTCGAGTGCCTCGCTCTTTGAACGGGCAAGCACGGTCACGTCTGCCTGGAGATAGTTGTCCCGGTGAATATGCGGCTCATCGAGCATGGACCAACTGGAAAAACGCTTGGAGTGACGCCAGACAAAAAGCTGCATGATCCTTCTCCCAAATGAGGTGGCCTCGGCAAAAGTCAAAAGACTAAAAATCACGCCTTGAGAAATCGAGTGTTACAAAGCTCGAAACGTCGTTTTCGAGGCTCTTGACGAGCATGAATATGGTGGACCGTGGATTTCTCCCTACAAAGAGGTCAACTCTACCTGGTCGCTGCAGCCAGTGCAAACTTAAGCGCTGGAAAGGCAACAAAAAAGGTTCGGCGTTGACCTTTTTGCGCGATGGTTTATAACTGGTGCCAGTGTTTCCCCCTTCTGCCAACGCTGATCGCGATCAGGCCCTTTGGCGGCCTCAAGGAGAGCAAGAAAAGTCATGGAAATCCTGATCATTGGTGCCGGAGCGATGGGCGGCCTGTTCGGAGCCCTGCTCGCCCCGCTGGCCGGGGTCTGTTTGATCACCACCAACCCATCCCACGCCGCGGCCATCAACAAGGCCGGCATCCTGCTCACCGATATGGAGGGTACAACCACCTCTGCCTCCGTCCGCGCCATCACAAGTCCCGCCGACTATCGACAGCACGCCGATCTGGTTCTGCTCTGCACCAAGGCTGGCGCCACCCGGGCCGCCGCCCGGACCGCCCAGTCTGCCCTGGCCGAGAATGGGCTGGTGCTCACCCTGCAAAACGGGCTCGGCAACTTGGAACAGATTGCCGGCGTGGTGGGTGCGGCGCGGGCCGCCGCCGGCACCACGGCCCAGGCCGCCACCTTACTCGCCCCCGGCAGTATTCGCCATGCGGGACAGGGGGCAACCGTCCTTGCCCATGCAAAAGGCTTTCCCGAGCAGGCACCGTTCCTCGCAGCCGTTGCCGACCTGTTCACCCGCGCGGGAATTGCTACAACCCTCAGCGACGATATCGACGCCCTGCTCTGGTCCAAGCTGATCGTCAACGTCGGCATCAATGCCCTCACCGCCCTCCTCCGCGTCCCCAACGGCGCCCTTGTGCACAACCCTGCGAGCCTTGCACTGATGCACGATGCCGTGGACGAGGCCCTTGCCGTGGCCAGGGTGCTCGGGATCAATATCGATTTTGCAGTGCAACAGGAGCGGGTGCGCCAGGTCTGCGAACTGACTCGCAACAACCGCGCCTCCATGCTCCAGGATGTTCTCCGCGGCCGTACCACCGAGATCGATGTCATCAACGGGGCCATTGTCGACAAGGGACACGAGACCGGTGTCCCCACCCCGGTCAACCACATGCTGACCCGCTTGATCAAGGCCCTGGAATCCACCTCCGCCCAGCGGATCGAAGCCGTTTAACCATTGGCAGCAAACTCTTTCACAAGGAGATCCCATGCAACCCAAGAAGCTGACCATCCCTGATATCAGAAACCGCAAAAACGACACGCCGATTGCCGAGCTGACCGCCTACGACTACCCCTGGGCCAAGGTTGCGGATACAGCCGGGATCGATGTCGTCCTGGTGGGGGACAGCCTGGGCATGGTGGTGCTGGGATATCCGGACACGGTCTCGGTGACCATGGACGAAATGATCCACCACACCAAGGCGGTGGTGCGCGGAGTGGAGCGGGCCCTGGTGGTCACCGACATGCCCTTTGGCTCCTACAACAGCTCAATCCCGGCGGCCATCGACAACGCCACCCGTATCCTCAAGGAGGGCCGGGCCGATGCGGTCAAGGTCGAGGGCGGGGTCTCCATGGCTGCGACGGTTGCGGCGATCGTCAATGCGGGCATTCCGGTGCAGGGCCATATCGGCCTGACTCCGCAGACCGCGACCAGCCTCGGCGGCTTCAAGGTCCAGGGCAAGAGTGCCCAGGCCGCCAAACAGCTGCTCGACGACGCCAAGGCCCTGGAGGAGGCGGGCTGCTTCTCCATCGTGCTCGAAGCCATTCCCGCACCGCTTGCCCGGAAAATCACCGAGGCGATCTCCATCCCCACCATCGGCATCGGCGCCGGACCCGATTGCGACGGCCAGGTACTGGTGATCCATGATTTGGTGGGACTCTACGACCGCTTCACCCCCAAGTTCGTCAAGCAGTATACCAAGATCAACGAACCGATTTTGGAGGCCCTGCGCCAGTACAAGGCCGAGGTGGAGAATCGCAGCTTCCCCACCGAAGCCCACAGTTTTACCATGAAATCCGAGGAGTTGGACAAACTCCTGCAGCTCTATTAGTCCTCTTTTGAAACAGGGAGGTCAGGGATCGAGGGTGAAGGTCCCGGCCTTGACCTCCTGATCGATCTCGGCCAGGGCCCGCTTCATCTGCTTCAGCGCCTGACGGATGCGGTTTTCATTCTCCACCAGGGCCAGGCGCAGGTAACCGTCCCCCTCTTCGCCGAATCCGGCCCCCGGCGCCAGGGCCACGTTGGCCCGGTTCATCATCTCGATCGCAAACTTGACCGAACCCATCTGATCGTAGGGTGCGGGTATCTTCACCCAGAGGAACATGCCCGCCTTGGGCACCTCTACCTCCCAGCCCATACGGGTCAGCCCCTCGCAGAGCACATCCCGCCGTTTCTGGTAGATGGCCACCTGCTCGAGGATGGTGTCGTCGCAGTCGCGCATGGCCACGATACCCGCCACCTGAATCGCAGAAAAGATGCCGTAGTCGTAATACCCCTTGATCTTGGCCAGGGCGCCGACCATCTCGGTGTTGCCCACGCAGTAACCAAGACGCCAGCCCGCCATGTTGTAGGACTTGGAAAAGGAACCGAACTCCACCCCCACGTCGAGGGCGCCGGGAATCTCGAGAAACGAGGGCGCCACCGCCCCGTCATAGGTGATCTGGCCGTAGGCGAAATCGTTGATCACCATGAAGTTGTAGCGCTTGGCCAGCTTGACCATCTCGGTGAAAAACTCCCTGGAGGCGAGAATGCCGGTGGGATTGTGCGGATAGTTGAGCATCACCAGCTTGGGCCGGGGAGAGAGTGAGCGGCACATGGTGCTCACCTGGCGCAAGAACTCCTCCTCCGAACCGAGCGGAAAACGGATAACGCTTGCCCCGGCAATGACCGCGGCATAGACATGGACCGGAAAGAAGGGTGAAGGCACCAGCACCGTATCCCCCGGACCGAGTAGAGCCAGACAGAGATGAGAGAGCCCTTCCTTGGAGCCGATGGTGCAGATCACATCGTCCTCGCCGGTCAACTCCACCCCGTACTTGCGTTTGTAGTAGAGAGCGATCTCCCGTTTGAGGTTCTTCATCCCGCCCGCCACCGGGTAGCGGTGGGTCTTGGGATCGACCGCCACCTCACAGAGTTTTTCCGTGACCCGTTCCGGGGTGGGATCCATGGGGTTGCCCATGCCCAGGTCGATGATATCGATTCCCTGCCACCGCTTTTCCATCTTGATCTTATTGATCATGCCAAACAGATACGGCGGCAACTGCTTCATTCGTTCGGCAAATCGGATGGTAACCTCGTTGTTCATGACGCTCTCCTTGGGTAGTCGTTGGGCCATGGGCTATCCACAACCAGGTGCAGGCAATAAAAAAGCCTGAACCACTGGGTCCAGGCGAAAAAAAACGCCATGGACCGATGTTCCAGTCCATGGCGATATATGCAAAAAAACGGTGTCTGCTGTTTTACGCAACCGGTCGCCAATGAACTGGGTTCATCGCCGCGGCTGCCGCAATCATGTGAGTCATAGCGATCCGCTGGTGCCCTCTTCGTACAGGTGCATTTTTTTAGTATGTGCCACTATGACGACAAACACCACTCTTGTCAACTGCTCCCTGGTCGGGCCGGGTGGAAAATCACCCCACCCGCGCCATCATCATCTCCATCTCCACAATTTTGGGGCGGGCATCGTTACGCTCCTCTATTTCGAGGACATCTTCAAGCTTGGCCAACTGCTTGACCACCTGCTCGAGTTTGTCGGTTTCATCGACCTTGAGCCAGATACAGCTGGTCTCCCCCTGACCGGTGGCATTGCAGAAGATGCCCTCCATGTTAAAGGCCCGGCGGGCAAAAAGGCCGCAGATCTGGGACATCACGCCGGGATGATTGTTCACTTGCAGGCGAAGAATGGTGGTATTCATGGTTTTCATCTCCTGAGTAGGCTGGGGATCAATTTTTTGCATGGCTGTCACCGATCATGGTGGTGTTGGCGGCTCCGGGCGGAACCATGGGGGTTACCTCTTCCTCGATATCGATCGGGATGTGAATCAGACAAGGTCCGGGATAACGCATGGCCTCGGCCAGGGCTCCATCCGGATTTGCAGCCGTCCCCAGGTCATAGGCCTGCATGCCGAAGCCGCGGGCAATGGTGGCAAAATCGATCCTGATCCCGTAGGAGGAGGCAAAATAGTGCTGCTCGTAAAAGAGGCGTTGCTGCTGACGCACCAGGCCCAGGCTCTGGTTGTTGAAGACCACGATCTTGATCGGGGCCTGCTGCTCGACCGCGGTGGCCAGCTCCTGAATATTCATCTGCAGGCTGCCGTCACCGGTGAAACAGACCACCGGACGGCCAGGATGGGCCAGGGCCGCGCCGATGGCCGCCGGCATGCCGAATCCCATGGTGCCCAAACCGCCCGAGGTCAGCAGCTGACGCGGAAAGGTGAAGGGATAGGCCTGGGCCACCCACATCTGGTGCTTGCCGACATCGGTGCTGATCAGGGCATCGGGCCCGGCCAGCTCCGCCACCTTGCGTATATAGGTGAAGGGGCGTCCCGGCAAAAAATCGTCGTCATGATAACGGGGAAAATCCTGCTGCAGCTGGAGGATGCGATCCTTCCACTCCTGACGCGGTTGCGCCTCCACCTTGGGCAGGAGCGCGGAAAAGGTGGTGCGGACATCGGAGGTGATGCCGGCATCGGCTGGACGGAGCTTGCCGATCTCGCTGGCATCGATATCCACGTGAATGACCTTGGCATTGGGGCAGAAGGAAGAGATCAGACCGGTGGCCCGATCATCGAAACGAACACCGGCGGCGATCAACAGGTCGCACTCGGCCATGGCCAGGTTGGTGGAACGGGCAGCATGCATACCGAGCATGCCCAGAGAAAGCGGATGATCGGTTGGCATGATCCCCAAGCCCATCAGGGTCATAACCGTGGGGATGTTGCCCTGCTCGGCCAAGTCCCGGGCCTGGGCCGCGGCATCGGCATGGATGATACCGCCGCCCAGGTAGAGAATCGGCTGCTTGGCAGCGTTGATCATCGCGGCAGCCGTCTCGATGGCCTCGGCGCATTCCCGGCAGTTTTCCTCGCGGCTGAACTCCTCCGGCCAGGCCTCGAACTCGATGAACTCGGTCTGGACATTCTTGGGCACATCGATCAGAACCGGGCCTGGCCGCCCACTGCCGGCAAGATAAAAAGCCCGCGGCAAGATGGTCAGCAATTCCTGGGCCGAACGAACCAAATAGTTATGCTTGGTGATCGGCATGGACATCCCGTAGGTGTCGACCTCCTGAAAGGCATCGGTGCCCAGCAGCGTACTGGGAACCTGGCCGGTGATACAGACAACCGGAACCGAGTCCAGATAGGCATCGGCCAGGGCAGTGAGAATATTGGTGGCCCCGGGGCCGGAGGTTGCGAAGCAGACTCCGACCTCACCGGTAGAACGGGCCATGCCCTGAGCAATGAACCCCGCCCCCTGCTCATGGCGGGCAAGGACGTGGCGAATGGTCGAGTGGGTAGCCAGGGCATCGTAGATGGGCAGGTTGGCCCCACCTGGAATACCGCTGATGGTGCGAATGCCGCGTTTTTCCAGGTAGCGGATGATGATCTGAGCGCCGTTGAATCTGAGCATGGTCTGTTCCTCCTTTGATGTGTGTCGCGTAGTATGGGCAAAAAAAAACCCCCGTCGGCAGGCGCCGACGGGGGTTGAATTCACTTGTGTAAACGTTTCCCGCTAAGGCGCCTCGAACCGTGCACGCACCACGACCACCACACTCACGACCACGACGAGTGCCAGGGAAACAATGCTGTTGGTGATGTAGGATACGGTTTTCATAGTTGCCTTATTGGAAAAGGTAATTTCCTCTCCAGAAATTATGGCTTCTTGATACCCAAAGACGGACTTTTGGTCAAGGAGAATGTTTATCAAAAATCATTATCATCAGGAAACGAGACAACAATGCTTCGACTTTGTCAGATGCCATACGCCTCATCCCCCTGCCCTCCCTGATCCGCCCGTTAGGGATCATCTGGTCATCCGGCGCAGCAGGCTTAAAAAATCAGGTTGTTCAAGCCGAATCAACCCCAGAGTTCCGGCGAATGCCAAGGCCTCGGCATACTCCTCAGCTGTTATCTCGCGACCCAACTCGACAAAATCACCAGCCCTGCCGCAGGGATGGTACTGTCCCATGATGTTCACGTAGGTCTCGACGGGTAGATGACCGGCGATAAATTGGAGAATTGCCTTGGTTTCCTCCAACATACCGGGCATGAGCAGATGGCGGATCAGCAGGCCCGAACAAGCGCACCCGTCCTCGCCGACGCGCAGGATGCCCACTTGCCGCTGCATTTCCAGCAAGGACTCACGCATGCGCCGCGGATAGTCGGCCGCCCCGGCATAGCGGGCAGCGGTTTCAGCCCGCCAAAATTTAGCATCGGGCATGTAGATATCCACCACACCTTCCAAGAGGCGCAAGGTTTCCAGGCTCTCATAGCCGCTGCAGTTATAGACCAGTGGGATATCGAGTCCGCCTTGCAAAGCAATGGCCAAGGCCTCCAGCAGTTGCGGCACCACATGGCTGGGGGTGACCAGATTGATGTTATGGCAGCCCATGGTCTGTAACTCGAGCATGACGGCAGCAAATTCAGCGGCCGAGACTTCCCGGCCCAACTGATCCCCTTGGCTGATGGCAAAATTTTGGCAAAAACAGCAACCAAGATTGCATCCGCCTAAAAAAATGGTGCCGGAGCCCCGGATGCCCACAAGGGGTGTTTCCTCACCGAAATGCGGGCCGTAACTGGCGATGCGGGCCAAGGCTCCGGTTCGACAGAAGCCGGTTTGCCCTGCCAACCGGTCTACCCGACACTGCCGTGGACAGAGGTCGCAGGCGGCGAGACGTGCCCGCGTGAGTTCACAGCGCTGTTGCAGTTGTCCCTTTGCCTGAAGTACCTGAGCCGCACACCCCATGCTCCCATTCCTCCTCAGGGATAAATCCCCTGGCCAAATACCGACCGATGCAATATTTTAGCAGAAGCGCCCACCAAACAAGAGGAACAACCTATGCAATCCCCCACCCCCTTTCCCCAGCCCATTGCCAAGCCCCCGGACGCAGTCCCCCTGCTGCAGCCACCGCAGGCCGACTCCCCGTGCTGAGGCCCCAAACCTGAGCCCCGGGCCGGGGTTTATGAACGCGCCGGTTATCGTATCTGCCCTTTTGTGACCGATTTTATCGACACGCCGATAGGTCCGATCCCACGGATCGCCACCGTCGCCAATCGACGCGATCTCTGGGGCACTGTCGGCGCTCGGATCGGCATCATCCGCAGCCATTACCGGGTTTCCCCCGGGGTTTATGCGGTCGGTGCACCCTCGGCCGATGCACCGATCCTGGTCACGGCCAACTACAAACTGAGCTTTGACGCACTCCGCTTCCAGCTGACAGGTATCCATGCCTGGGTTCTGGTGGTCGACACGCGTGGGATCAATGTCTGGTGTGCTGCCGGTAAGAGAACGTTTTCCACCCAGGAGGTTATCGCAAGCGTCAAGCGATATCGGCTGGACGAACTGGTGCTCCATCGCGAGTTGATCCTGCCACAGCTGGCTGCCACCGGGGTGTCCAGCCAGGCGGTCAAACATGGCTGCGGGTGGACCGTTCAGTTCGGTCCGATTCGTTCCACCGACCTTCCGGCCTATCTTCAGCACGGGAAAACCGCTACCCCTGCAATGCGTGAAGTCACCTTCACCCTCAAAGAACGGTTGGTTCTCATCCCGGTGGAGTTGTTCTTGATCGGCAAGCCGCTTTTGCTGCTCCTGCCCGTCGGATTTTTGCTCTCGGGCATCGGCCCGGGGATTTTTTCCCTGCACATGGCCTGGCAGCGGGGACTGCTCGTGCTTGCGGCCACGATAACGGGTATTGTCAGCGGCTCCATCCTCACCCCCCTCCTGCTTCCCTGGCTGCCGAGCCGCCAATTCTGGCTCAAGGGTCTCTTGGCCGCCTTGCCGGTCCTGGTTTGGGTGGAGCACATCCTGCCGATCCCCTCGCCTCTGGGCCAAGGAGCGCTTGCCCTCTGGCTGTTGACCATCAGCTCCTTTTGGGCGATGAATTTTACCGGCTCCACCCCCTTTACCTCACCAAGTGGTGTTGAACGGGAAATGCGGCGTGCCCTGCCGGCGCAGTGCCTGGGGGGACTAACGGCGACGATCTGCTGGGTCGCCTCGTCTTTTTAGGGAGTGATCAGCGTATGCACGGGTATCGGTACATCAAAGGCGTGGCCACCCTTGAGGTGCATGAGGAGCGTTGTGTCGGCTGCGGCAACTGCGTTGTGGTCTGTCCGCACCGACTTCTTAGCGTGAACGCAGGTATAGTTGCAGTGGTGGACGTCGATCTCTGCATGGAGTGCGGCGCCTGTGCGCAAAACTGCCCGGATGGGGCGATTTCGGTGCAACCGGGGGTCGGTTGCGCGGTCGCCATTCTTGGGGCCTGGATGAATCGGCTCCTTGGCAAAAAATTTTTTTCTGATTGCTGTTAACAGGTGAAATCCATGCCCATAAAAGACCAATTCCCTCGCCCCAAAATTCTCGTCAGCCGCTGTCTCGGCTTTGCCGCCTGCCGCTATGACGGCCAGATTCTTAAAAATGGTTTTATTGAGCAGCTTCGCGACGACATCGATTTGATCCCCGTCTGCCCGGAGGCCGATTGCGGCCTGGGCACTCCCCGTGCTCCGATTCGGTTGTGCCATTCCGAGCAGGGGCTGGTTGTGTATCAACCGGCAACGCAGACCGATGTAACCGCCCGACTGCAGGCGACCATTACCGCCATTGTCACGGACTCTCCCGAGATGGACGGGGCGATCCTCAAGAGCAAATCACCCAGCTGCGGCCTCTATGACAGCAAGATCTACCGGGGAGTGGAGAAACCGCAGCCACTGAAGAAGGGACCGGGAATCTTTGGCGAGCAGGTTCTGCGCCGTTACGAGGGGGCAGCCATAGAGGACGAGATGCGGTTGACCAACCTCACCCTGCGCGAACATTTCCTCATCAAGGTGTTTACCCTGGCACGCTTCCGCGAACTCAGTGCGCAACCGACCATGGGCGCCCTAGTGGCCTTTCATGCCAGCCATAAGCTGCTCTTTCTCGCCTACAATCAAAGCCGTTTTCGTCTGGCGGGCAAGATCGTGGCCAACCATGAGAAACTTCCCTTAAGCGAAGTGGTCAACAGGTACCGTGCGGAGCTGGTTCATATTCTGGACATGCCGATGCGCATCCCCGGGGTTATCAACACCCTCTACCACGCCTTTGGCTGGATCTCCGAGCACATGGGTTCGGAAGAAAAACAGTATCTTATCAACACAATCGAGGAATATCGCGACGAACGGTTGCCCCTGCAGGCGGTGACCCGCCTCATTGAGGCGCAGGCGCTTCGATTTGCCAATAAGTACCTGCTCAGTCAGGTCTTTCTCCGCCCCTACCCCCGCGCCCTCGCAGTCCTCCACGATTCCGGCCGAGGACGCGAGGTGCGTTGAGCAACTTCGGCTAATTTGCCGAGGACTCGCCGTGGATTTTTTTGAGCAGGGCCTGGAGTCCGATGGCCTGGAGTACGGTCAGGCACTCGTCATGGTGAAAGAATCCGGCCATGACCGCAGCGAACTGGGTGGCGAGAAAAACCATCTCCTCGTCTTCCACCTCGGCCAGTAAACGACGGCAGCCGGCAATATCATCCGTCTCAACCGCACCGAGCAGGTCGTTGAGCCAATCCAGCTGACTTTCCTCAAAATGAAACTCGACCATGGCCTGGGCGTACATGGAGACGATCGCGGCCCGGTGATCGTAGACGGTATCCAGGTCATTGGCCTGGGCCGCATCCAGCACCTGTTCAATCTGCTCCAGCAAGTCCTTTATCTCCTGATTTTCTTCACTCATAGTCTGTCTCCTCTGCAATGCGATGAATCTACGATGGACTCCTCCCGCCCGCACTGCATCCCCAGGGAGAAGGCAAGCAAGGTGGTTGTTATTTCTCCCCAGTGTATCACGCTGACCAATCGATGGTACAACAATACGTGCCACATGAAAGAAAGCTGGCCGCCTCTGCAGGGCAGCTGCGATATCGGGTGGCGACGATCACAGAATCTCGCTGGAGAGGGCCTGGGCCTGAATGGCGGTAATGGCCACGGTGTTGACGATATCGGACACCAGACACCCGCGACTGAGATCGTTGACCGGCTTGTTGAGCCCCTGAAGAATCGGGCCGATGGCCACCGCACCGGAGGAGCGCTGCACTGCCTTGTAGGTGTTGTTGCCGGTGTTGAGATCGGGAAAAATAAACACAGTGGCCCGGCCAGCCACCTCGCTCTCGGGCATCTTTTCGTGGGCCACGGCCAGGTCGATGGCTGCATCGTACTGGATGGGACCGTCGAGTTTGATATCCGGCCGCAGTTCCCTGGCCAGGTTCACCGCCCGCCGCACCTTGTCAACATCCGCTCCCTGGCCCGAGCTGCCGCTTGAGTAGGAGAGCATGGCCACGATGGGCTCGATATTGAACATGGCCGCGGTTTCCGCCGAACGGATGGCGATTTCCGCCAACTGGTCGCTATCGGGATTGGGGTTGACCGCACAGTCGCCGTAGACCAAAACCCGGGTATCCATGCACATGAAAAAAACGCTGGAGACCACCGACACCCCCGGACGGGTGCGGATGATCTGAAAAGCGGGACGCACGGTGTGTTGGGTGGTGTGCACCGCACCCGAGACCATGCCGTCGGCATGACCGGCGTGGACCATCATCGTGCCGAAATAACTGACGTCATTGATGGCATCGCGGGCATAATCCCGGGTTGAGCCCTTGTGCTTGCGTGCCTGGTAGAGGCTTTCGATCAGCTCCTCGCGCAGGGACGAGGTCCGGGGATCGATGATGGTCACGTCCTGGAGTTTGAGTCCGAGAGCCGCTGCCCGGCTGCGAATAACCTTCTCATCACCGAGCAGGGTCAGGTCGACCACCTCACGAACGCGAAGAATCTCGGCCGCCTGGAGGATACGCTCCTCCTCGCCCTCGGGGAGAACGATCCGTTTCCGGTCGGCCCTGGCCCGCTGAAAGAGCGAGTATTCAAACATCAGCGGCGACATGGTCGTGGTCACGGTTTCGATCACCTGCTGTTCCAGTTCACGGGCATCCACATGGTTCTCGAACACGCCCAGGGCACGGGCGATTTTCTGCTCGTTGCCCGGCCGCAGGGTGCCCTTGACATTGGCGGCCCGGGTGGCGGCGGTGTAGGTATCGCCGGGCATGAGGTAAATCGGCAGGGGCAAGTCGTCGATGCCGTCAAGCAGGCGGACCATGGAAGGGCTCGGCTCGAAGTTGCCGGAAAGCAGCATTCCCGCCGGGGTCGGATAGTTGCGCGATGCAATGGCGCCCAGGGTGGCGAAGATGATATCCGGTCGGTCCCCCGGGGTAACAACCAGATCATCCTCTTCAAGAAATTCGATGTAATTGCCCGGACTCATCGCCGCGACCTTGATCGCATGCACATCACGCTGCAGTCCGGTCCGAGGACCACTGAAATGCCGGGCCCCGAGTTCTTCGATGATCTCTTCCATGGTCGGCATGCTGAACCCCTGCATCTCCGGCAGAAAATCGAGCCGATAGGGTTTGTCGGCGTGATGGGCTTGCAACTCCGTTTCCGCCTCCTGCAACAGATCGGCATCGATGCGATTGACGAAAATCGCCAACAGGGGGCACTGATACTGCTCGTAGAGCTTCTCCGCCATGCGGATATTTTCCTCGATCTCGGCAACACTCCGCCCGTGCCCGTTGACCACATGGAGCGTGGGCACACCCAACTCACGGGCGATACGAATGCTGATGTCGTAATCAAAGGCCTCGGACATACTACCGATGTTGGGCCCTTCACAGAGGAGAAAATCACATTTTTTCCGCGCCTCGCTGTATTTGCGTACAATCTCGCGAAAGAGGAGCCGCTCCTCGCCATCGGCGATCAAGGCTCGCGCCAGCTCATGGCTGACTCCGGCCATTTCGTCAAAACGCTGGGAAAGACCGTACCGATCCTTGATAAGGGCGATGTCGTTGTCCGCCCCGCCATCTCCGGGAATAATCGGACGAAAAAAACCGATACGCTTAATTCGTCGTGAAAGGAGCTCCATGACCCCGAGGGTCACCACCAGTTTGCCGCACTCTTTTTCCAGATTGGCAATATACAGAATGTCTGCCATGGGATTCACCGCGAGAACGAACATAGGGGGGCGGAGAGGAAGTCAAACTTCTGTGACTACGTCTTGTCGACAATCTGCCGCCACGCTCGAACTCAATTTGAGGGGATTTTGATGCACGTTGGGATGTCCTGTCACCTTCGAGAAAAATCGAGGATGCCGTTTTCCTCTCCGAAACATGCTGGCATCGTAAAAAATAAAAATAACTAAAGACAACGTCTCGTTAAATCAGTGCGTTACGAAGATCAAAGTGTCGTTATCGGGACTTTTCACGAGAACGACAAACAGAGCGATTGATCAATTGGCTCGTTCTCGTTCTGTGAATTCTTACGAGGTTGCCAATGTGCCACCAAATATAGAGAATTTGTATTTTAGTTAAGCGCCTCCGGCTCGGCAAGAAAATTTTACCTGTATTTTCAATTATCTGTCAGCATGGCGCAATCAAAGGCACTGAAAATCGGATAAATGGGAGACATTCGCGCATAAGCTCTCTTCCGACTTCACATAGCCCTGCGCCACCGTTAAATGGTACGCACTCTGGCAGTGGATACGCACAATGCCACTTACAAAAATTAGTCGGAACGAGGACATATTACGAGCACGCCGAGGTTGTCACTTGGGCGCGTAGGGAAATCCCTGTTTTGTAGCCCCATCCCTTGATTTTCTTTAAGAATTTATTTTTACTTGGCAAAGATACGAAGCAGAAACTGCGAGGCACGGATTAAGCTGACACCCAGGAGGTATTGAATATATTTAAGATTTATACTGAATGAAAAATCATTGTTTGGAGCCCCTGAACTTCAAAGTCGCGAAAAAATGGCAAAAATCAGCATCCTTATCTTAATTTTGGTCGTTGACAGCCATTTCCTTGTCATATATAGTCACCGCTATATTGAGGAAGAGTCGACAGAAAGTCAGACAATCTCTAGAAAATTCAGCATAAAAGGAGGAGACAAAGGCATTAACAAGAGATAGGAAGGATCATACGCAGCATGTGCAGTTCAACGAAACTACATTTCAAGGGGGAGTGCATTAATGTCTCAATCACAAACTTCGTTTCCAAGATGGATCCCGTTGCTTGGAGGGCTTTTAGGTAGCACCGCTTGTGGTTTACTGTTGTATGCTTTTAGTGTTTTCATCAAACCTCTCATGAAGCAATTCGGATGGACAGTTCCCGAGGTTGCTTTGGCCTTTGCCATCATCTGTCTGATTTTCGGGCTTGTCACCTTCCCAGCTGGTCGCCTCAGCGACAAAATCGGGCCCAGAAACGTCGTTCTCTTCGGCGGTCTTCTCATGGCCTTCGGCTTTTTCATGGTTTCCACCATCAAACCTCCCACCCCTGAAGAGTTGGCCGCGGGCGTCAGCACCAAATCCCAGCTTTACATGCTTTACCTCTACTATGGTGTCATCTGTGGTTTCGGTGGTGGATGCGTTTACCTGCCGCCGATTGCCACCGCACCGAAATGGTGGCCTGACCGCCGCGCCCTGGCTACCGGGTTCACCGTCGTCGGCCTGGGCCTGGGCTCCTTCATTATGGCCCCGCTGGCCACCTATATGATCAACTCGCCGACCATCGGTAACGGAAGCGCCCTGCCGGTCTTCAAGTATGTGGGTATAGCGCTGTTCGTTCTGAATGTTGCATCGGCCCTCTGCCTGAAAAACCCGCCTGCAGGATACAAACCCGCTGGCTGGAATCCGCCCGCGCCGGCTGGCGGCACCGGCGCCGGAGCGCCGAAAGAGTATCGCGACTACACCTATGAAGAGGCCAAATCCACCCCGCAGTTCTGGCTCCTTTGGGCGGCCTACTTCTGTGGCTCCTTTGCCGGCTTGATGTGTATCGGCTTGATCGCTAAGCATGGCATTGACGCCATGACCATCGCGGAAAAAGCCAAACTCGGCCTGGATGCGGCGACAGCCCTTCCCGGCGACAAAGCCAAAGCCATTGCCATGGCTGCAGCCGGTGCTCCCAGCGCCCTGGCTATAGCCAATGCCGCGGTTCGCATTATGGTTGGCCCGATTGTCGACAAGTTCGGCAGCAAGCAACTTTTCGTTGTCCTGTTTACCCTCCAGGCAATCGCCTTCCTCGCCCTCTACCCGATGGGCAAATCCGCTGCCATGCTGGCGCTGATCGCCGCTGTTGTCGGCTGGAACTACGGTGCAATGTTCACTCTGTTCCCTGCGACCCTGCTGAGCTACTTCGGCCCCTCTGCTCAGGGATCCAACTACGGTCTGCTCTTTACCGCATGGGGCGTTGCCGGTTTCTGCGGCCCCTACCTCGGCGGTAAGCTGCAAGCCATGAGCGGCTCCTTCCTGGTGCCGTTCGTGGTCTCATCCGTCGTTCTCGCCGTAGCCGTGGTTATCCTGGCTACACTGAAGGCACCGGAGAAGAAACACGTCTAATTAAGCCCTTCACCGTTTTATAGCCGTCAAGAGGCATTCCGAATGAATCGGAATGCCTCTTTCTGTATCTATTTGTGCAAGAATAGATCTCATTCTGCAGTTGTAGTTTTTGGCGTTCATGCACGGGCATGGACAAAGATGAATACATCACAAGGAGAATACAGTGGCAGACGCAACACCCCAAGGAAACCCCGCAGTCGTAGGCCTGGCAGGCTTTGGTTTAACCACCATGATGCTGCAGTTCCACAACCTCGGCTGGATGGGTACCGGTACCATCTTCTGTACGGCAATGTTTGTCGGCGGATTGATGCAGTTCATCGCGGGTTTCCAGGAATTCAAGTGCGGAAACAACTTCGGTTACAGTGCATTCTGCACCTATGGCGGTTTCTGGATGGCCCTCGGCCTGATCTGGGCCCTGGCCGACCTGGTGCCGGCGGACTGGAAGCACCTCAGCATCACCGGCAATGATATCGGCTTTTTCCTCCTCGCCTTCACCCTCTACACGGTGATCATGTGGATCGGCTCCATGCGCGTGCATATGGCCATGTTCCTCACCTTCACCACCCTGATTCTCGGTTTCATCGGACTTGACCTGGTTTTCCTCGCCGGCATGAAGGCGACCCTGTTAAAACCCACTGCAATCGATCTGATCGTTTGTGCCTCCCTAGCCTGGTATATGATGGCAGCGGCTATTTTTGCCCAGGTTTTTGGCCGTCCGATATTGCCTGTAGGTAAACCTCTGGTGAGCTAATTCCACCACGGCGAAGAGTGCCATCCTCGCACTGTCACGAGAATGACACCTCCTGTTACGTAACGTAGAGTCAGGGGAAGCAACTTCCCTGAGTTTGACGGAACATTGAGCCATCAAGTTTCACCACCGGCGTTATCTATATAAAAAGGCGTCCCGGTACATCCGGGACGCCTTTTTGTCTTTTTTCCTTAAATGCAAAGTGTCGTTACAATCACATCTTGAGCTTGAAATAGCTGATCAGTTGCTCCAGGGTTTTCGCCAACTCGGCCAGCTTTACCGCATTCGCTTTCAAGTCGCCACAGCTGTGGGAGATATGCCCCGAGGTATTGTCCACTTCTTTATCATCGGTGGTAATGAGCTCGGCAGCGGCCGTACTGGTTTGGATTTCCGAGATGCCCTCAGAAATTTCCGTAATAGTTTCGTTGAACTTGCCAATACTTTGAGCAAAATTCCCCAGTCCGTGCATCTTTTCGCTGGCCAGTCCGGCTTTTTTCACCGCACTTTCGGAAATGGTACCCGCGGTCCCCGCATTTTTTGCGATGTCATCGATGGTGGCGATCAGCTCTTCAGTGGCTGCGGCGACCATGTTAATGTTCGAGTTGGCCTCCTCCTTGAACTCTGCCACCACCCGCATACTGTTGCTCATCTCATGGGTAGCGCCGCTGTGCCAGTGATAGGTCTATGCCGTGAACACGAGATGTGGGGAAATCAACGAATAATGAGCATGAACCCCAGGGAGGCCAGCACCAGGTAGACGATGCGCAGATAGACTGAACGGGGAATTTTGTCGCTGATTCGGGATCCCAGAAGGGTCCCCAAGAGGACAAAGCTGCAGGTGAATGCAAAAAGCCGCAGGGTATGAGCGGTGATGATTCCATGCCCCGCATGGACCGAGGCGGTGACGTATCCGTTAAGGACGAAGAATCCGGTGAGCGTTGCGCGAATCTCCTCCTTTTTCCAACTGTGAAGGGTGGTGTAAATGATCGCCGGCGGTCCGCCCGCACCAACCGTGGCATTGATCGCCCCGGAAAAAAATCCAGCGACAAAGCCCCAGATTCGGGGCGGGTTGATCGGTTTGGGCGCAACAAAAAGGTTGAGCAGACTGATGCCGATCAACACCCCCCCGAGAAGACGGCTGATCACCGCTGGATCGGCCTGTTTCAAAAAATACGTCCCCACTAAAATTCCGGGAACCGATCCCGCAAGCAAGGGCAGAATCCGTTTCCACTCGAGTGCTCCCCAGAGTGTGTAGGCCAAGGTGGTGGTGACCACCAGCCCGTTGAGAATCGCCAGGGGTACCGCCTCCTTCACGTCCATGCACAGGCTGAGCAGGGGGATGGCAACGAGCGCGCCGCCAAAACCGGTCAGGCCTTGCACCGCACCGGAAAGAAAAAAAATTGTGCAGGAGAGCAGGGCCACTGTCACGTGCAAAACCTAGAAAGGTTGAATTCCGGGGAAGAGAGTCTCTTAGAACAGGGCGATACTATAGGGCATCACCTGGTCAGCGTCCATGGATTCTTTGTTCTCCAGCAGAGCGCGTCATTTTGTCATCAATGCAACAATTTTGCAGACATTTTGACCTTCAAGAATGACTCCGAACATCTCCCATCAGGCACAACTGTAAAGTCTCTCAAATTTATTTTATTGATATCATTTTATTTTTTTAAAAAACCGATTTTTTGGCTCACCTATTGCTTATTCAGGGCACAACCGCTATTCAAAAAATGAACAGCGGTTGAGGGCAGGCACCAGGCCTGCCTGTGAAAAATTTATTTGCCGCCTCTCTTATCCGTCCAGAAGAGCAGGAGTGGTGATTGCCCACCTCATCGCTATTCTAAAATTGAATAGCGAAATTTAGGAGAACCGGTTATGAAAAAAGTTTGTATGACTCCGCCTGATTGCTGCGTGATCATCGAAATGGAAAAGGGAGCGACGCTCGGATACCGTAAAGCCGTTCTCCTTGATGAAATCCAGGCCTTGGGGTCGCTCACCAAGGCGGCCAAGGTCTCGAAAATGGATCAAGTCCATGCCCGGGATCTGATCCAAGAAATGAACAACTCCTTTTCCGAACCGCTGGTCTATTTTTTGGGCAATCCAGGGCATTCGGACCGGGTCGAGTTGACGGACATGGGACTGACCACAGTGAAAAACTATTGGCGTCAATTTGAGCCGGTTTGGCTCTCAATCATCGAAGAGCGATCACGGCATTACTGAGACAGGGTGGAACTCCAGGGAAAGGAAGAGAAAAATGCCCCTAGCGCTATCCTAATCGACAGATAACGCCAAGAGCATTTAAAGGAAAAACGACTCGAAATCAAACCCGTTCCAACCAGGCTTGATTGAGAGGGGAATTAGGCGTTGAGCATAACACTGGTAGCCTTGATGACAACCTCGACATCCTTACCAACAGCCAGGCCCAAACGATCAACGGAGCTGGTGGTGATGGCGGAAACGACGTCTACACCGGGAGCGACCTCAACGGTCACCTCGGCCATAACCTGGCCTTGTTTTACATCTTTTACCTTTCCTTTCAACAAATTGCGTGCGCTCAGTGCCATTGTACACCTCCATAAAAAAATAAATAAATAGCGGCACTGTATGTTAGCCGCCGAATGGGGACAATTATGGCTACAAAGCACACAACCGTCAAGGGCAGACACGTTATTATTGTTGGAATAACGAGATGTTACCCCACAGAGTAGCACCGTTATCCCACGAAGCAACAACCTAACAGGTTTATTTTGCAGCCCCATCGACAAAGAGAGCTCCTCAAAAAGGCAGAAATATTTTTTTACGCAGGCAATAGACGCCCTCTTTGTACCGGTTCAAGGCAAACAGCTGCAAGAATATCACTCTTTTTGAGAAAAAATTATGGAATCAAGGATGGTTACCACCATGAACATTGCCTACAAACCCATTGGATATTTCAATACTCCATTCAGCGATATCAAGGGTATGCCTATTCAGCCAATCGGTGCTGAACATGTCGAGGGCACCATCGAGGTTTTACCTGAATTCTGCGATGGGCTGAAGGATCTGGAAGGATTTTCTCATGTGTATGTCCTCTATCACCTCCACCAAATTGTCGGCTTCGATCTTATGGTCAAACCCTTTCTCGACACGAACCGGCACGGCATATTTGCCACCCGCTCCCCCAAACGCCCCAACCCGATTGGCCTGTCGGTCATGCGGCTCAAAGGGGTGACCGACCATTCAGTTGTTCTGGGGTGCGTGGATGTGCTCGACCGTACCCCGGTGATCGACATTAAACCCTATGTTGCGGACTTTGATCGCTGCGACGCCAATCGTTTTGGCTGGTTTGAGGGAAAATCACAGAACGCGACCCATCACAGGAGTGACGACCGGTTTGCCGCCTAAAGGCAGCCACTGAGGTTGTCACGCTCGCTGAGATTGCGGACAGGCCGCAATCGCTATGACCTCGTAAAACGCCAGACAAACTGAAAGTCACGTATTGTGAAATCAGTCTGTTACGAACTCGAAACGTCGTTCTCAGTTTTTTTGACGAGAACGATTATACATTCATAAAATCAAGCATGACGAGGAACAAAAGAATGGCAAACTTTGTATTGGTCCATGGCGCCTTTCAGGGCGGTTGGGTATGGCAGAAACTCGCCCCCCTGCTCCGTGCCCAGGGACACCAGGTCCATACCCCCACACTTTCGGGATGCGGCTATCTTGCGGATACGCAGTCGGCCAAGGTGGATCTCACCCGTCTTATCGGCGATGTCGGCGCCTATATCGAAATGGAAGAGTTACACGATATCGTGCTGGTCGGTCACAGCTTCTCCGGGTTGATCTGTGGCGGGTTGATGATGCGCCTTCCCCATCGGATTCGGCAGGCCATTTTCGTGGATGCGGTGATCCCGCAGACCGGCCGCTGTTTTGTCGACATCGCAGGTGAACAGTTTGCCAAAATGCTTGAACAGAGCCAGCTGCCGGAAGGACTCATCCGTCCCTGGCCGGCCATGGTCTTCGGGATTCCCCCTGAAACTGCGCCCTGGTTCGAAACCCGCCTACGCCCCTTCAGCCGCCAATGTTTTTTCACCCCTTTTCCCGAGACCTTCGACCCGCACAAGGTCTCGACATCGTTTATCACCTGTACAAAGACAGTCAGCCCTTTTATCCGCGCCCTGGCCGCCAAGGCTCGTGAATTCAACTGGCCGTTGTCTGAGCTTGTCACCGGGCACTGTCCGATGATCACCTGTCCCGAAGAACTTGCAACCTTGATGCTGGCCCAACTGCCGCCGATACAATGAATGCAATACAGGGAGGGCTGAGCGCCAGGATCGTCAAGCAGCTTGATTATGCATCTCTGCGTGTTGACGTACATGTACCTGCGGGAGCGACGCTGATGCTCACCGGGCCGTCTGGATCGGGAAAAACAACCGTTCTTCGATGCCTTGCCGGACTAGAGCGCATTGATGATGGCTGGATTTTTTTTAACGGTCACTGCTGGAACGATACTGCCACCAGACAGAGCATCAGCCCTCGCTATCGCGGCCTCGGCTTCCTCTCCCAGGATTATGCCCTGTTCCCGCACATGAACCTGTTGGAGAATATCCGCTTCGTCCTCACGCCTCATGAGGATCCGCTGGCATGCCTGGCGGCGATGGGCATAGAACACCTGGCAAAAAAATATCCGCATCAGATTTCCGGGGGAGAACGGCAAAGGGCTGCACTCTGCCAGACCCTGGCCCGCAAACCGAAAGTCCTGCTGTTGGACGAACCCTTTTCAGCGCTGGACATCGAAAACCGTGCCCTGCTGCGGGACCTGTTGCATCGTGAGCAGCAGCGATCCGGCCTGACCGTGATCCAGGTGACCCACGACCTCACCGAGGCCCTCAGCAGCAGGGCTCAGGTTCTTTGTTTGCGCCAGGGCGTCGAAGACCCGGAGTGGCTGCAGCGACAGCGCCGACTGCTGCTCGACGATCTCAAACGACTTGACCACGAGCGTGATGCGCTCTGTTTATAAAAAATATTACTTCCCTTTAGGAGAACGTATGTTTCCTTTTCGTCCCCTCATCGCCGGCCTCGTGCTCTGCCTCACCCTGACCTCATCCGCCTGGGCCGGAGAATCGCTGATTATTGCCTCCGGTGCCGGCTATAAGCGGTTGGTCAACGAGGCCTGCACCGCATTTACCGCCAAAACCGGCATTCAGGTCCAGCAGGTCTTCGGCAACATGGGGCAGATTGTTCCCCAGGCAAAAGAGAGCGGCAACTTTGATTTTCTTCTGGGCGACGAAGGTCATCTGGCGAAAACCGATCTGACCTTCTCCGGCACGTATCTTATCGGCAAGGGAAAACTGGTGGTTGCCGTGGCTAAGGGGAGCAAGGCAAGTTCCCTTGAACAGATCACCAATCCCCTGGTGACCCGTGTGGCCATGCCCGATTCGAAAAAGGCCATTTACGGACACGCAGCCACTGAATACCTGCACAACAAGGGGCTGTGGGAAAAACTGCAGCCCAAGCTGCTGGTCGTCGGGACCGTTCCCCAGGTGAGCGCCTATGTGGTCAGCGGTGAGGTGGATATGGGATTCATCAACCTGACCGAGGCCATGGCCATTGAGCCCAAGGTGGCCAAGCTCATCCCGGTGGATGAACACCTCTATTCCCCCATTGAGATTGTTGCCAAGCGGCTGGCACAGAGCCCGCACGACCAGGCCTCCGCTGCCTTTATCGCGTTCCTTCAATCCGATGAGGCCAAGGCATTGGCGAAACAACACGGCCTGTGAGCGTGGACGCCTCCTGGATCCTCCATATCCTCCGTGAACCCGCAACCCGGGAATGTATCTGGCTCAGTGCTCAGGTTGCCTCTCTCTCCATGCCGATCTTGGCGGTCAGTGGCGTTGTCCTGGGCTATCTCCTCGGCGCCGGCAAGGGGCGGTGGCTGCCGCTCCTTGATTTTCTCATCACCCTGCCCCTTGTTTTCCCGCCCATAGCCACCGGTTTCCTGCTTCTGCTCGCGCTCGGGCGGAGGAGCCCCGTGGGCGTCTGGCTCAAGCAGTCCCTGGGCGTGGAAATCATCTTCAGTTTTTGGGGCGTGGTTTTGGCGGCCTGTATCGCCGGATTACCGCTCATCGTCAAGCAGGTCCAGGCCGCTGTCCGCCGGGAAACGACCCGGTTGGTGGAAACAGCTCTGGTCCTAGGCAAATCACCATGGACCATTGTTTTCCGGGTTATTCTCCCCTCCCTCAAAACCAGTATTGCTATCGGCCTTTCCCTGGCCTTTGCCCGTTCACTGGGTGAAGTGGGCGTTACCCTGATGCTGGGCGGCAACATCGCAGGCCGTACCAACACCATCTCCCTTGAGGTCTACAACGCCGTCTTCACCGGTGATTACGAACGGGCCTTTGTTCTCGTGCTCCTCCTGGGCATCCTCTCCATGGCCCTGATTCTCCTCACCCGTCACCTGGCCCGGCAGTAAGTTCCGTCCCAAACAGTCCCACAGCGAAAAAAGGTGCAATATTTTTAATCGACAATCTCAGATGTTAGCTTTTTTGTTGACGCGTTATTTTTTTAAAAATATAAAAAGATCGATACAACATTCGAATGTCTGCAGAAGCATTTTCTCCCATGCTTTCACAGCTACAACCACATCAGGAGAACAACCATGAAATTTTGCACGGAACATGGAGCCATCCTCGCCTTCTGTGGGGTCTGCCTCACCATTACCCCGCTCTGGGCAGAGGGGGACGGGCCAGAGCAGGTGGTGATCCAGTCAACGATCGACACCGAAAAAGTACCGCGCCCTGCCTTTCTTCCCCACCATACCCACCAATGGCTCGATTGCGACGGCTGCCATCATGGTAAAGGTCCGGATGGGAAAAAGGTGGATTACATTGCCGGACAGACAATCGAACATTGCGAGAGCTGTCATAACACCAAGACCACCATGCAGGAGCGGTTGCGAACGGTGAAACTGGCGGGTCACAAACTGTGTATGGAATGTCACCTGCAAAACGACAAGGAATTGGCCCGATGCGGGGTCTGTCACACCAAAAAATAGGCTCACTTTCTCAATAATTTCGACGAAGGAACAATCATGCAGGACCAACACCAACAAGAAAATGGCCTCTCGCGGCGGCAGTGGATGCTCGGAACCGGCGCTCTTGCCGCCACCGCAGCCTTGAGCCATCTGGGCGACTGGCTGCCTTCAGCCCAGGCCGCTGGCGGCAGTACCGAAAAATGGCCCTGGCCCTATGAAAAGCTCAATCCGAACATCACCGCCGAACTCGCCTACAAGGAGTGGTATCGGGTGTACTGCGGCTGTGCGGTCATCAGCAGTGTTTTCAACCAGTTGCGGGAAAAGGTCGGAGAGCCGTATACCTCTTTTCCCATTGATGCCTTCGTCTTTCTTGAAGGCGGTGTTGCCAGTTGGGGGACCATCTGCGGGTCCAACGCCGGAGCGAACATCGTGGCCAACCTGATCATCGGTCCGCGTATATCCGGGGCCGAGGCTGGCCACCTGATCGGCACCGACATCATGCAGTGGTACTGTGAATCCGCCTTGCCGGTCTACAAGCCCAAGGAACCGAAGATCCGTGAGCCCATCCCGCAAACCATTAGCGAATCGCCGCTTTGTCATGTTTCGGTGGGAAAATGGATGGCCGTGGCCGATAAACCGGTCGGCAGTCCGGAGCGCAAAGATCGATGCGCACGGGTCACCGCCAGCGTGGCCTATCACCTGGTCGAGTTACTCAATGCCTGGAAGGATGGGGACTACGACGAGGAGGGGGACTGGACCCCGATCTCGGATTATGGCATCAATGCCCAGCCCAACTGTATGGAATGCCACGCCGGCGGGGTGCCCGCAGCGCCCCGGAAAAAAATCTGAAACCGTGTATCCCTCGCCTCGCCTCAGTCGATGTTACTGAGGGAGCGCGAGGGGACACCATACCCTATCTTTTACAAGCCTCAGGTCCGTGAGGAGACGGAGGATCAATCATGCCGACCATGCTCGCCACTTTCACC
The DNA here is from genome assembly GCF_963665445.1 of uncultured Desulfobulbus sp. GTDB lineage: Bacteria > Desulfobacterota > Desulfobulbia > Desulfobulbales > Desulfobulbaceae > Desulfobulbus. The sequence continues at coordinate 3,930,316 of NZ_OY762276.1, forward strand.
GGTGCTTACCCGTCAAAACAGGTCAACGAACGGTTGAGCTTCGATTGCCTTGAGTCCTTGCAGCTGATCCAGCTGGAGTGGTCATTTCGCCAATGGGTCAAAATAACCAACGACTATAAGACACGACTCGCCCGGCAGCGGATTTTGATCCTCTTCCTTCTTTTTCGTTACTGCGGAGTGACACTCAGGGAGGCTCTTACCCTGGATTTGACAACAGATCTCAAGGCCCATTCCATTCTCATTCACGACTTGGACACCCCACGGGTGATGGCTCGGGAAGCACCGCTTGTCGAGCACATCGCCCGGGAAATTCGCGAGTCGCTGCAAAATCCTGATATCTCTTCCGGCCTTGTCGAGGCAGAGCCGCTGACACCGACGGTCGTTCAGCGCGCTCTTGCGCAACGTGCCAAGGCCTGTGCTTTTCCCGCCATCCTGTGCAACCCGGAGAAAATTCGTCTTGCCCGGGCCATGGAACTGCAGCGTGAAGGGTACTCCCCCAAAAAAATCAGACAATGGCTCGGAGACTTGAGATCCACCTCCACAGCGATCCATTGCACTCAAGCCCCACTTTGTACGGGCTCAACTCCATCCACTTTACGGTGATTCTTCATGTGAGCTGATAATGGCTATACCGCAGGCAATCTATTGCACTCCACGGTTTGGTTGTAAGGTGCCAAACCACCGACCCCCTATCGATCCCCTTCGATAGGGGGTGTGTGTTTAAACAATGAAGCAAGGTGTAGAAAACGTGGGGACCACTTCAAAATTGAGGCTTTTTGGGGGTAAAATTGTCTCGAATAGGACAAAATTGGACATCATCCTTTTCAGACTTTCTTCCTCAACATATCACACCAAAAATACAACTTGATGAAATTACATTGCTTTTCAACCTCAGCATACCCCAACATCACCATTGGCACCGAGATTGCTTGATTAACGATATGTTATGGTTTATATAACGCACGAAACAATACCGGAGGCTGGAATGCCTCTCTCGTGCTGAAAGCAAGGCAACAAGGAATATCCAATGGAAAATTTTCTTCCCTCGGCAACGACAAACGACGAAACTGCAGCCGTTGCTCTCACCATCTGCGGACGAGTGAGCAAACCTTTGTCCTTTTCCGTCACGGACCTGCAATCCATGGATTGCCTGGACACCGGAACTCTGCCCATGATCTGCGGCAGCGGCGAGCCCAAGGGCAAGATCGGTAACTTGCGTGGCGTCCTGCTTGCCGACCTGATCAACCAGGCCGAGGTGGTGGTTACCGCCCATAACGACACCAAAAAGATGTACGTGGTGACCTCATCCGACGATGGCTACAAAACAGTCTTTGCCTGGCAGGAAATTTTCAATTCCGCAAACGGCGAAGGAATCCTGGTGATCCTGGAAAGGGAGGGGCAGCCCTTGCATCAAGGCAACGGCGATGTCGACCTGATCTCCGCCAAAGACCATCTCACCGGCCCCCGCTATGTGCGTCGTCTGAAGACCGTTGAGATCATTATGGTCGAATAATTTTTTCGCCCACCGTTATTCATAATTAGAACAGCGAAAATAGGCAACACAATTCACTCTCATCCCCAAGGGGCAAGGCATGTATGCAACCTTTTTTCGCCAATCGTTATTCCATATTTTCATAGCGCGATTAATGAGCTGTTTTTTTTACCAAATTGGCCACATCAAGGAGGAACATCATGTTCAACCATACAGCTTTTGATCAGCATCTTCATGCGGCAGTCGCGTTTCACGGCCATCTCTGCCTGGGTCAGGTGATAGGCGTGCGTCTGGCTATGTTTGGCCTGAGCCTGGTGGGGATCGACGATCCCCTGGGAGCCGACCGGAAAAAGCTGATTGTCTTTGTCGAAATAGACCGGTGCGCAGCCGACGCGATCATGACCGTAACCGGCTCCCGCATCGGCCGTCGTAGTCTGAAAGTCATTGATTACGGCAAGATGGCAGCCACCTTTGTCAACCTGGAAACAGGCGTGGCCTTTCGCATCTTCTCCCGGCCCGAGGCCCAGGACAATGCCCTTGCCCGCTACCCCGACCTCGATGAAAAAGCCGCACAGATACGGGCCTATCAGGAGATGGACGACGCCGAAATGTTCGAGGTTCTGCCGGTCCGGGTACCGATCAAATGCGAGGACATGCCCGGTAGCCCCACGCGCAAAGTCCGCTGTGAAATCTGCGGAGAATATGTGCTGGATGCCCGCGATATCGAGCAAAACGGCCACACGCTGTGCCGGCCTTGCGCCTCCGGGACTCCCTATTACACCATCGACCAATCCCACACCGAACCTCTCCCCGAGGCGGTTGGGCAATGAATGATTCTTCTTCGGTGAATGGCATGCATTCTCTTGATTGGAACATCGCCTGGCAGGAGGCACGAAAAAAAAGACGTGGAGAACGCAGCGACAGCGCCCATTGGAACAAACGGGCCTCCTCCTTCGCCCAAAATGCGCGCAAGAGCACCTATGCCGATGACTTTGTCCATCTCCTTACCCCGCAGCCTCACTGGAGTGTGCTCGATGTCGGCTGTGGTGCGGGCACCTTGGCCATCCCACTCTCGCCCCGGGTCAAGAGCGTGACCGCCATAGATTTTTCCGCAACCATGATTGAGTTGCTCAACGACCAATGTGCGGAAAGGGGCCTCGGCAATATCCACACCAGCGTCACCGGCTGGGAGGACGATTGGGATCAGGCAGGCATTGGAGAGCACGACGTGGCCATCGCCTCACGCTCGCTGGTGGTCGACGATCTCCGAACCGCGATCATGAAGCTCAACAACAAGGCGCGACACCGCATCTACATCACCTCGCTGGTCGGCGATGGGCCCTTTGACCGCCGCATCTTCGAGGCCATAGAGCGCAAGCTCGACCGCGGTCCAGACTACATCTACGTCTACAACCTGCTCCACCAGATGGGCATCCATGCGGAAATCAGGTTCATCTTCAACGGCGGCGGCAAGAAACTCTTTCAAAACATAGACGATGCCATAGCGCAGTTCCACTGGATGCTCGACAGTCTGAATGAGGAGGAAGAAGCTCGCCTCCGCACCTTTTTCGAGGCCAATCTCTGCAAAACCGCAGGTGGGTGGACCCTCCCCTATCAGCACACCGTTCGTTGGGCGGTCATTTACTGGACGAGAGAACAATGAAGATCAATGCCCGCCAATTCGATTCTATCGCCCGGACTGTGTTTGCGCCGGTGTATCCGCTTATCGCCGATCAAATAATCGAACACACCGGTATCACCAGCGGTCTCTGCCTGGATGTGGGCTGCGGCCCTGGTTACCTCGGCGCGGCAATTGCGTGCAAGACAGACCTGCGTCTGTTGTTTTTTGACCAATCGACAGAGATGCTCCAACTCTGCGAGCACACCATTGATGAAAACGGATTGCGGAGCCGGGCCGGACTGCTGCCGGGCGATATTGGCTCCATCGCCTTGCCGGACGGCTCCGTGGATCTCGTTATCAGTCGTGGCTCGATCTTTTTCTGGGAGGATCTCCCCCAGGCCTTTGCTGAAATCCACAGGGTCCTGGCACCGGGCGGCAAAACCTTTCTTGGAGGAGGGTTTGGCAACGCTGTGCTGAAGGCATCGATTCGTCAGGAAATGGCAAATCGCAACCAGGGCAAGGATCAGTTCGGACAAAAGATGCGCGCAAACCTAGGTCCCGAGATGCGGCAACGTTTTGAAGAAGGTCTGCAGGAGGCGAAGATCGACCATTTCACCATTCTCCAGGACGAGGACATCGGCCTGTGGATCATGATGGAAAAAAGCTGAGCATAATTGCTCGATATTACCAAGCAAAAAAGGAAGGAAGAATGACCCAGCAGTTCACCCGCACCCGTACCCGCATGGCCGGAAGGCTTGCCACAGCCCTTGTTCTCGCTACCGCGGCGCCGGCCCAGGCCGCCGACACCTCAACCGCCGAAACCAGCCAGGAACTCAAGGCGATCGTGGTCGAGGACAGCAGCGACAGCCAACGCCAGGATCTCAAAGCCGACAGCACCACCAACCTCTACCGGGTCGAAGCCAGCGCCCGTTTCGGCACCGAGGTATTCACCGAAAAGGACATCAAGAATCTCCACCCGGAAAACGTGTTTGACCTGCTGGACAAGGCGGCCGGCATCAACCTGATCTACCAGGGCCGGCGCAGCCCTTACATCGTCGAGGAACGAGGCGGCGGCACCTTTACCTACATCATCGATGGCGCGGTACTCCCTCCCTCAGCCAACCGCATCCTCTATAAATTCCCGGTGGCCGCCATTGAGGAGATGCAGATCGTGCGCGGCTCCACCGCCCTCACTCTCGGCCCCTCCATTCCCATCGGCGCCTCCAATACCGGTTCCGGCCTCAATACCGGTTTCATCATCATCCGCACCAAACAGCCTAAAAAAACAGAGGGGGTGGTTACGGCCTCCGCGGAAAAGGCCAATGGCGGACATCCCATTGAAACCAGCGAGAGCGCCTACCTCGGCACCAGGTTCGGAGGCGCCAAGGAGGGAGAGCAGCCGGGCCCGATTCAGGGGTATGTAGCCGGACTGGTGAGCAACATGGACCGCCCCAGCCAGGACAGCTGGTTCGACGGCCGCTCCAATACCGGAGGCATGGCCAGTGGCGGTTTCACCTATGGGAAATTCAACCTCAACATGATGGCCTATAAGGATTCCGGTGAGTTGGAGATGCAACGCGGCGTCTCCACCACCGGCGCCCTGATGTCGGAAAAATGGTGGTACGACCCTCTTGAAACCACGCTCTACACCAGCGACATGGCCATGCAGTGGACCGCCAACCAGACAACGTTGTTCAACATTTTCAAGACCGAATACGACCAGACCGAGCACAACGGCAGCTTCACCTCCTCAACGACCTCAATTCGTGAATTCAACGAGGAAACCAGCGGTTTTGGGCTGCGGCACAATGCCCGCTTCGGCAATACCCTGATCCAGGCTGGCTGGCAAATGTCCAACAGCCAGGGATTTGGCCCCAACCTGAGCAGTTCCTACAACCGCTACGACACCACCATCAATGGATGGTCGGCATCGATTGAGCAAAAGCTCTTTGACGAACGTCTTGTCCTTGATGCCGGTTATCGCGAAGATACGAAGCACATCGACTACTCGAGTACATCCGCAGCCAATAACGACGCCAACAACGATGTCGACATGGCCCCGTCCAAAATCTATGCCCTGGGAGCGCGTTACACGATCAACGACATGTTTGCCCTGAACGGCCGCTATTACAATGGCGACCAGGGCACGGCGGACGATTTTTCCATGCGTTCCCTCAGTGGCGATCTCCACGCCGAACGCCAGGAACGAATCGAGCTGGCCCTGGAGGCAAACATCCGCCCCTGGTTTCAGCCCACCCTCACCTATTTCGACATCGACACCGAAAACGCCAAAACTGCCTCGAACACCACCTACGTGGTCAACGGCGATACCTACTATTACTACACCGAATCCGACGAGCTCAGGCGAGGCCTGGAGTTGATGATCAAGGGCACCCTCTTTGAAAACACGACCTACACATTCAGCTGGACCCGCATGTTGGAGGCCGAAACCACCTCTGGCGGCGTCACCAGCGATGCCATCGGCCTGAGCACCCCGGAAAATTTGTTCGGCCTGACCATCAGCCACACCTGGCAGCCCTACCGCTTCAATCTCTCTATCAAGCAGGTCGACCAATGGACCCAGACCTCCAGCCCCAAGGGGACCTACACCGTGGACGGCATCGGGGACTACACCCGTATCGACGCCAACATTCAGCGCGACTTTCAGCTGGCAAGTACGGTGCTGACCGCCACCCTGTTTGGCCGCAATCTCGGTGACGACAACTATTCCACCCGCTATGTCACCGGCTATTACCCGGATCGGGGAAGAACCGTGGGCCTGGAACTGTCCTGGGCGTTTTGACAAAGCATGTACAAGCAACACAAAGGAGAGAGAATGCAGTACAAAAACTGGAAGGCAGCCTGGCTGGCCGTCTGCACCCTCACGACACTGAGCACCACTGCCCTGGCAGAAGAGCCGAATGTCGATACCGGCGACGATAACAATGCCACCAACAATGTCTTCACCCTGGGCCAGATCACGGTTACCGACATGGAACAGGGTGAGGATCCGATCGGTTACGACAGCCTCAGCAAGGAAGACCTCTATGACTTCAACCGCGACAGCCTGGCGGAGGCTCTCGACCTGGTTCCGGGCGTCTCCATGACCTCAGGCAGCGGCAACCGTAACGAATCAACCCTCAGCCTGCGCGGGTTCAACCGCTGGCAGGTGCCGTTGACCATGGACGGCATCAGGCTCTATCTGCCTGCGGACAACCGTATCGATTTTGACCGCTTCCTCACCCCCGACCTCTCGGAAATCCAGATCTCCAAAGGCTATGTCTCGGTGCTCAACGGCCCTGACGGCATGGGCGGCAACATCAACCTGGTCACCCGCAAGCCGGTCAAGGAGTTTGAAGCCGAGCTGCGCGATACCATCTCGCTGGGCAACGACGGCAAGTATAGCGGCAACACCGTTTACGGCAGCGTCGGCGGCCGCAAGGAAAAATATTACTACCAGGCCAGCCTCGAGGACCGCGACGTCGACCACTGGCGCATGTCCGATGACTTCAATGCCACCGTGGCCGAGGACGGCGGCGACCGCGACCACACCGACAAAAAGGACTGGCGGACCAACATCAAGGCCGGCTTCACCCCCAACAGCACCGATGAGTATTCGCTCAACTTCATGCACCAGGCCGGGGAAAAACACGGGATCGGTTCGGTGACGGGCACCTCGACTATCAGCCTCTGGGATTGGCCCAAATGGGATGTCACCAGCCTCTACTGGCTGGGCCACACCCAGTTGGGCAGCACCACCTATCTCAACACCAAGATTTACTACAACGAGTTCAGCAACGACCTGGTCGCCTACACCGACCTCAACCTGACCACCCCGCGTTGGAAAAGCCACTACGATGACAATGCCTACGGTGCCTCGATGGAATTGGGCACCACCTACTATTCCCATCAGACACTTAAGGGAGCCCTCCATTACCGCCGCGACAATCACACCGAATGGCAAACCACCTATTCCACCGGCTTCACCGAACCCAAGCAGGACACCGAAGAAGAGATTTACTCGGTGGCCCTGGAGGACACGATCCACATCACCCCGAAACTGGACCTGATCCTCGGTATCAGCCAGGATCAACGGCATACGATCACTGCCGAAGAGTACAGCAGCGGTACCCTATTCGATCAACCCATCGACGACAACTCCGCCACCAACTATCAGGGAGCGCTTGTCTACCGCTACCGGGATCAAGGCAAGGCGCACCTCAGTGTATCCGACCGCACCCGTTTCCCCACCATGTTTGAGCGGTTCAGTTCCCGTTTCGGCGGTGCGCTCTCCAACCCGGATTTGGATCCGGAACGGGCACTCAACCTGGAAGTGGGCGTTTCCGACATGCTCTTCTCCAAAATCCATTACGAGATCAACCTGTTCCACAACAAGGTGGATGACGCAATGCAGTCGGTCGCCGTGCTCTACGGCGGCAGTTGGTATACCCAGTACCAGAATGTGGGCGAAGCCACCTTCCAGGGTGTTGAAGTGGCGCTGTCCACCATGCTCAGCGACGAGTTGGAACTGGGCGGCAACTACACCTACATCGATGCCGACATCGACAACCCGGAAGCCCCTGATGACCGGCTCACCGGCACCCCGCGTCACAAGGTGTTTCTCTACGGCAAATGGATGCCCTGGGACAAGCTGCAGATCATTCCCAGTATCGAATACGCCGACCAGCGCTGGTCCACACCGGCGGACGGCAGCAGCGGTTACGTCAAGACCGGTGACTACACCCTGCTAAACCTCAAGATCGGCTACCAGCTGACCGAAAACTGGGATCTTTCAGCCTCCGCACTCAACCTGCTGGACAAGAACTATGCCCTGTCCGACGGCTATCCCGAGGAGGGGCGCAGCTTCCTCCTTACCGGCCGGTATCGATTTTAATTCCTGGAGAACGGAAATGCAGCCAAGAGACGTTCCCCTCTACAACGAAGTGGCCCTGGGGGCGAATGCCCCCATTTACGCCTACTATGCTCGCCAAATTGCCGCCAAAACCCGGATAGTCAAAGGCCGTTGTCTCGATATCGGCTGCGGCGGCGGGTATCTTGGCCTGGCTCTGGCGGAGATATCCGAACTTGAGGTCGTGTTCCTGGACCCGTCGCCGGAGATGCTCGCCTACGCCAATGAAAACATCTTCCGCCGCAACTACAGCGCCCGTGCCCGCACCCTGCACGGGAGCGTGCAGGATATTCCCCTGGAGCAAGACACCATCGACCTGGCGATCAGCCGAGGCTCCGTCCCCTTCTGGGAGGACCTTCCCACGGCCTTTGCCGAGATTCACCGGGTGCTGGCCCCCGGCGGCCAAGCCTATATCGGCGGCGGCCTGGGCGATCCCAAAACCCGTGCATTGGTGGAAAAACGGCGTAAACGGGCTCACCCGCACTGGCAGGACAATAAGCCCCGCCTGCCGCGCCACGATAATCAGCACTATACCGATGCCCTCACCCGGGCCGGGATCCACCCCTTCACCGTCGACCGCAGCGATGAGGGGTTGTGGATTCGCTTTTCCAAGGAGGCCGCATGACAGCCATACATCCCCATCCCATCAACGACTTGCACGAGGTGGCGCCGATCCTCGACGAGGCGGTCGCCGTCCTCCACAAGGCTTATGGCCAGTCCCTGGAAGCACTGACCATCGAACGCCTGGTGGTCGGGGTCTTTTTTGTCGGCATCAAACTCGCAAACGGGCGCGGCGGCGTTGCCTACACCCCGCCTGAGGCAGTGCAGAATGCCGGACGACGCATCCTCAAGGGCGGCTCGCCCACGGTGCGGGGCATGCGGGTGAGCGAGGTGTTGACGGGCGATTTCCTCCACCCCTTTTCCGGAGTCATTCGTCTGGCCACCCTCAATGCGCTTTCGGCGTCCCTGTTTGATAAAGGCCAGTACACCATGGACGGCGGCGATGATCTCACCACCATGGAACCCCTTTTTAGAGGACGCCGTGTCTGCATGGTGGGCGCGATTATCCCCCTGCTCAAACGGCTCAAGGATCTGCAACCAGCCGAGGTCCGCATCATCGACCGCAAAAAGGAAACCGAGGAAGAGGCCAAGGCCGAATACGGTAACTTTGTTCCGCCGGAAGAAACCGCCCGGGCCCTGGCCGACTGCGAGACCGCCGTCTTCACTGGAGCGACGGTGGCCAACGGCTCGATCTGCGACCTGCTCGCGCTGACGCCAGCACAGGCGGCGGTGGCAGTGGTCGGCCCCAGTGCCGGCTTCGTACCGGATCCCCTCTTTGCCCGCAAGGTGGCCATGGTCGGCACCTCGATGATCACCGACATCGACCGAGCCCTGGATCTCCTGGCCGAAGGAGGCGGCGGCTACCGCCTCTTTGACGGTTGCGTTCAAAAAATCAACCTGCTCAACCTCCCCCGCATGCAGCGGCTGGGTCTGATACAACCACGCTAACCAACTGGAAACAATGGATACACCTTTCTTTGACACCTATGAAAACCTGGTGCAACAGGCCGGCACGTTCCACGGCGACATCTGCCACGGCATCCGCATCGGCACCCGTATGACCATGAGTGGCCTGCGCCGCATCGGCATCACCGACCCCAAGGGAACTGACCGCAAAAAACTGATTGTCTTTGTCGAGATCGACCGCTGCACCACCGATGCCATCATGGCCCTCACCGGCTGCCGCCCGGGCAAGCGCTCGATGAAGATCCGCGATTACGGCAAGATGGCGGCCACATTCATTAACATAGAGACCAACAAAGCCGTTCGCGTGGTCACCCGGGGTATCAAGGCAGGGGATGACGGCAGTGGTCGGGAACCGGATTTCGCCACCATCCCGGAGGAAGAACTCTTTACCATCAACGAGGTCGTGGTTGATCTGCGCCCGGAAGACATGCCCGGCAAACCGCTCTCACGCATCCCCTGCATGCGCTGCGGCGAAATGATTATGGATGGTCGCGAGATTAAGGCTGATGAGCAAGTCCTCTGCCCGCCCTGTGCAGCCGAACTCGATTATTACCGTATTGTGCACTGAGGGATGGCCATGAAGTCCTGGTTCTCTCTTCCCGTTCGATGCGGCCTCGCCATTTTCCTGAACCTGCTCTGTATCACCCCCCTTCATGCCCGCGATATCATGGATATGGCAGGCAACAGGGTCACCATCCCCGAGACGATTACCAAGGTGGTGGCGGTCTCACCTCCGGCCACCTACCTCATCTACGCCATCGACCCCAGCCTGCTGGCCGGGCTCAATTTCCCCCTCTATGCCAGTGAAAAAAAATACACTGTGCCCGGTTATCGTCAGCTGCCGGTCATCGGCGGCCTGGCCGGTCAGGGCCGAACCCTGAACCGGGAAATGCTGTTTCGGGTCAAGCCGGATCTGATCGTCCACTGGAGCTGGCGTGATGACGCGACCAACAATACATTTCTCGCCTCCATGGCCCACCTGCCCTTCCCGCTGGTACAGATCCGGATGCAAACCATCGAAGACTATCCCGCGGCGCTGGCCTTTACCGGCAAACTCCTGAACCGGGAACGACGGGGCGAGGAACTCAGGCGTTATGCCCAGGCTGCCATCGACCAGGCCAAAACGATTGCCGCCACCATTGCGGAAACGCAGAAAGTCCGTGTCTACTATGCCGAAGGGACCGACGGCCTCAGCACCGAGCGTGCCCAGTCGATTCATGCTGAGTTGATCCCCCTGGCCGGGGGAATCAATGTCCACCAGGGGGCTGCGCTGGATCATTACGGCATGGAGAAAATCTCCATGGAACAGCTCCTGCTCTACGATCCGCAGGTGATCCTCGTCAAAGAGAAAACCTTTTTTGAGCAGATTTTTACCGATCCCCGTTGGCAGAATCTGCGGGCGGTGCAGAACAAACGGGTCTATCTCATCCCTTTTGAACCCTTTAACTGGTTTGACCGCCCGCCCTCGTTCATGCGGGTTTTAGGAATCAAGTGGCTGCTCCACCTCCTGCATCCGGAACGCTATCGTGTCGATATGGTGGCCGAAACCCAGGCCTTTTATTCCCTCTTTCTCGGTGTCGACCTGACAGCGGACCAGGCCGGGGAAGTGCTCCAACCATGAAACATTGTTCCCTGCCCCTGTTAATGCTGTTGCTTGCCACGGCCGTGCTGTTTTCCCTCTCCCTGGGCAAATATCCGCTGCCGTTGGGCGAAATTCTCAGTTTTACCCGATGGAAACTCACCGGTGCAGGTACGCTCAGCCCGGAGCAACAGGTCCTGCTCAGCAATATCCTTCTCGATATCCGCCTGCCGCGTATCCTTGCCGCCATCCTCATCGGCGCGGCCCTCTCGGTCTCCGGAACCGCCTTTCAGGCCCTGTTCATCAACCCGCTGGTCTCCCCCGGCCTTTTGGGCGTCCTTGCCGGGGCCTCATTCGGCGCGGCCCTGGGGATGATCTGTTCGCAGAGCTGGTTTATTGTCCAGTGTTCCACCCTCGCCTTCGGTTTTGCCGCTGTCGGCGTCGCGGTGGCCATCGCCCGCATCTTTCGTGGATCCTCGATCATTATGCTGGTCCTGGGCGGCATTATCAGCGGCGCCTTTTTCACCGCCTCCCTCTCCATCATCAAGTACACCGCCGATCCGGCCAATCAGTTGCCGGCCATCGTCTATTGGCTGATGGGTAACCTCGCGGCAGTGGATGGCCACACCATCTCGGTGATCAGCCTGCCCATGCTGGCCGGAATCCTCATGCTCATCGTCAATGGCGGCCGGCTCAACGTCATGAGCATGGGCGAGGAGGAGGCGCGGGCATTGGGCATCCATGTGGGCCGGGTGCGGCTGACGGTTATTGTCCTCGCCACCCTGATCAGCGCCCTCACCGTGGTCATCGGCGGCATCATCGGTTGGGTGGGGTTGATCATCCCCCACATCTGCCGCATGCTGGTCGGCCCGGACAACCGGCTCTTGTTGCCCGCCGCCGCCCTCACCGGTGCGATCTACCTGCTGGTGGTGGACAATGTCTCCCGGTTGGTCTTTTCCTTTGAGATCCCCACGGGGATCGTCACCTCGCTGATCGGTATTCCTTTTTTCGTTCTTGTCCTCAACAATGCCCAACGGGGGTGGAGATGACCAGTTTACTCGAGACCCGGGACCTGTGTTTTTCCTACGGCGACCGCCCAATCTTTACAGACGTCAACCTCCGTTTCAACAGCGGCGAGGTGGTCTCCCTGCTCGGCCCAAACGGCAGCGGCAAGACCACGCTTTTAAAAACGCTGCTCGGCCTGCTGAGACCGCAACGCGGCACGGTTTTTTTTGAAGGGCGGCCTTTGCAGGGCTACAACCGCAATGAACTGGCCAAACGTATCGCCTACGTCCCCCAGGTCCATCGCGAGGCATTTGCGTACAGTGTCGAAGATGTGGTGCTCATGGGCCGGATGCCCTACCACGGCCTTTTTTCCACCTATTCTACGCAGGATCGAGAAATTGCTGATGCGGCCATGGCCAGGCTGGACATTCTCAGGCTCAAAAAACGGGCCTACACCGAGATCAGCGGCGGCGAGCGGCAGCTCACCATGATCGCCCGCTCGATCGCCCAGGGGGCCGAGGTCTTTGTAATGGATGAGCCGGTCAACGGCCTGGATTACGGCAATCAGATGCGGCTTCTGGCGGATATCAACAGCCTGGCCGGAGATGGCTTCACCTTTATCATGACCACCCATTTCCCGGACCACGCCCTGATGACGGCCAACCGGGTCATTTTATTCAACAACGGCACCATCGTCGACGACGGACTGCCGCAAACCGTGATCAACCGGGACAGCCTGCGCGACCTCTATCGCATCGAGGTCAACGTCGCGGCCATTCCCGGAGCAAAAGGCAGGGGCAGGGTCTGTGTACCCGCCTGGGCCATGTGAGATGTTGCATGGAATACGTACACCAAATTCTTGATTACTGGGTTCTCGGCCTGCTGCTCCTACTCAGCGTGGTGGCTCTGGCCCTGGCCCTTGAACGTTATTTTGTCTATCGCGCAACCCGGGTCGAGCACTACGCCGACCGGCGGGAACTGGAGCTGCACCTGACCCGCAAGCTGCACCTGATCGCCACCATCGGTGCCAATGCCCCCTACATCGGCCTGCTGGGCACGGTGACCGGGATCATGCTCACCTTCTACGATATCGGTACTGGCGGCTTCGACACCACCAAGATCATGACCGGGCTCGCCCTGGCGCTCAAGGCCACCGCGCTCGGTCTGCTGGTAGCCATCCCTGCGGTCACCCTCTACAACCTGCTCCTGCGCCGCTGCAAGGTGCTGTTGATCCAGTGGGATATTCGTCATGGATGAGAAAGGCTTCGACTACCTCAACGTCATCCCCCTGGTTGACGTGATGTTGGTGCTCTTGACCATTGTCCTCACCACCTCGACCTTCATCGCCACCGGTGGTATCCAGGTGGAGCTGCCCAAGGCCTCGACCGAAAGCCAGCCCTCCCAGTTGCACCCCAAGACCGTGGTGATCGATCACGAGGGGCGCATCTGGTTCGACGGCAGCATGATGTCGCTGGAGAAGCTCACCACTGCCCTGGCCGATGCGGATAGGGAAACACCTGTCCTGGTGCGGGCGGACAAAAGCCTTGCCCTGCAGGGGTTTGTCGATGTCTTTGCCGCGATCAAACAACTGGGCTTCAGCCGGCTGAGCCTGCAAACGGAGCAAAGTCCATGACCACCCAACGCGCCTCCTTCTATCTCTCCCTGCTGGTCCACCTTGTCCTTGCCGCAGGTTTTCTCTCCGGCCAACACCTGCTCGACAAGGACCCGCCCGTACTGGTTCTCGATTTTTCCCTTGCGATTTCCGAGGCCATGGCCGGCGAACCGAATCACCCCCTCGGAGCGACTGCGGCTGCCCCCACGTCCACACCCAAGACTGTGCCATCCCAGCCGCAGGCCGCTCCACCCCCGGTGGAGCCACAGCAAAAATCAATTTCGCAACCCGTCAGCAAACCGGTCAAGGTGGCAACACCTCAACCGAAAAAAGCAAAATCCAAAACCAAGTCCAGAAAGGTGCGCAAAGAACCGCCGCCCATTGTGGAGAAAAGCAGCAAACCGGCTCCTCTTTCTCAGCCCACCCCGGCAGAGACGGAGACGGCGGCACCATCAACAGCCACGACCGCAGCGGCCGGCGGTTCGCCACCTACCACCGCTTCCCCGCCGGGGCAGACCCGCGCTGCAGCCTCCTTTGCCGGGGGCGGCGGCAATCTCGGCCAGGGCAGCGGCATGCGGTATGACTTCAACTATGTCCGTCAGCGCATTCTCAGAAACCTGCATTTTCCCGCCACTGCCCGCAAAATGGGGCTGAGCGGCAAGATCGTGATCTCCTTTGTGCTCAAGGAAAACGGCCAGGTCGAAGGGATCACCGTGGTTTCCAGTTCCGGCCACGAGATCCTCGACGACACCGTGGTGGCCACCATCCGCCGGGTGGCGCCCTTCCCCAGGCCTCCGGTCAGCGCCCAGTTGATGCTGCCCATTGTGTTCCATCTCAAATCCTGACGGCTTCGTCAAAATCCAACAGCCTGGAAATAACGCGCTGTGAAAACAGGATGTTATAAAGCTCTAAACGTCGTTTTCGAGGTTTTCAGGAAAACGACAAATCCTGGGGAAGAATAAGACCTTGCCCTGGCAGGAGGACTGGAGTAGGTTCTTGTGAGAAGCCTCCCAGCACAATTTTCCTTCAACCTTGCTTTACCCTGGTCCTCCATTCCACCATGAGCGACAATCGAAACGGCTATGAAAAGGGTGAGCCCGCCCCCATTGCGGATTTGCTGCCCAATGTCTATTCCCGCCAGGAATGGAAAAAACAGTGGCGGCTGTTCAATCTGGTACGCAGGTGGCCTGCCATTGTCGGCCGCGAGGTCGGCCGCCTGACCATGCCGGCCTTTTTTCGCCAGGACACCCTGTGGATCTATGTCCAGGATTCGGCCTGGATGCACCACCTCCAGTTCATCAAGCTCGACCTCATGACCCGGATCAACCAGGCCCTTGAGGAAGATCCAATCAGTGATATCCGCTGGCAACTGCAGCCGCAACTGCCCACCATTCCCAAGCGACAGGCCCCTGCCCCCCATGCGGTCGACGCAAAAAACGAACACCTCTTTCAGGAGATGACCGCCTGTATCGACAACGAACAATGTAGGGAGGCCCTGCAGCGACTCTGGCATATCTTTGCCGCCCACAGCGACTGAACGCTTTCCCGTTCCCCCTGAGCACCAACCCGGCGAGGAGTGCTGGGAGAAAATGGCCTGGCCAGGGTGCTTTTTTTGCGCTTTAGGGGGAAATCGGCTATGGTGGCGGATGCATTTTTCGCTTTGATTCACCAAATCCTTTGCACAGAAGATGAAACTCGTTGAATTGATAGGAAAAACCCCTCTGGTCGAGCTCGGCCGTCTCAATCCCGTCCCGGAAAAAGTCCTGCTTTTGGGCAAACTCGAATCGCGCAATCCCGGCGGCTCAATCAAGGATCGGGTGGCCCTGTCCATGATCGAGGCAGGGGAAAAGAGCGGCGAACTCACCCCCGACAAGATCGTGCTCGAAGCGACCAGCGGCAATACCGGCATCGGCATGGCCATGGTCTGTGCCGCCAAACGGCTCCGCTGCCAGCTGATCATGCCCGAATCCGCCTCCATCGAACGGCGCCTGATCATGCAGGCCTATGGTGCGGAGATTATCCTCACCCCGGCAAAACGGGCCACCGACGGCGCGATCGAAAAAGCCTACGCCCTTGCGCGCGAGCATCCCGAGCGCTACTTCCTTGCCGACCAATTCAACAACCCGGCCAACTGGCAGGCCCATTACAACTCCACCGCCCCGGAGATCTGGGAACAGACCGAGGGCAAGGTGACCGACATCGTCATCACCCTGGGCACCTCCGGCACGGCCATGGGCATCTCCCGCTGGTTCCGCGACCACCACCCCGAAGTGCGGGTGATAGCGGTCGAACCTTCGCCTGGCCACAAGATCCAGGGCCTGAAAAACATGAAGGAGTCCTACAAGCCCGGTATCTTTGACAAAACCCTACCGCATGCCATCGTCGGCATTGCCGATGAAGACGCCTTCACCACCGTCCGCCGCCTGGCGGCCGAGGAAGGGATCTTTGCCGGAATGAGCAGCGGCGCGGCCACGCATGCCGCCATGGAGCGAGCCAAGGAGATCGGCGAGGGCTGTATAGTGGTCATCCTGCCGGACGGTGGCGAACGCTATCTGAGCACGCCGCTCTTCAAAAAGCGCGACCAGGCCGAGGAGAGCACCTCCCAGTTCAAGCTGTTCAACACCATGAGCCGTAAGAAAGAGGTCTTCCGCCCAATTCGCGACAACCGCGTGACCCTCTATGCCTGCGGCCCCACCGCAGCCGAATCGCCCAACATCGCCCACTGCCGCCGTTTTCTGGTGGCCGACCTGATCAACCGCTATCTCCAGCATTTGGGCTATCCGGTGGAACTCTATATGAATTTCACCGACCTGGACGACAACACCATTCAAGGCTCCATCGAGGCGGGCGAGGAACTGACCGCCTTTACCGGTAAATTCATCGATCAGTTCAAGCAGGCGATCGAGGAACTGCAGGTGAAACAGGCCACCGGCTATCCCCTGGCCTCCGAGCATGTGGGCGATATGATCGAGATCGTCCACGACCTGATCCACAAGGGGTATGCCTACGAAAAACTGGGCTCG
The DNA here is from genome assembly GCF_963665445.1 of uncultured Desulfobulbus sp. Classification (GTDB taxonomy): domain Bacteria; phylum Desulfobacterota; class Desulfobulbia; order Desulfobulbales; family Desulfobulbaceae; genus Desulfobulbus. The sequence continues at coordinate 3,947,084 of NZ_OY762276.1, forward strand.
ATCTATTTTGACATCTCCAAGTTCAAGCAGTACGGCCGCCTCTCGGGTATTGACCTGAGCAAGATCAAGATCGGCCAGACCGTGGACCTGGACAACTACGAGAAGGATAACCCACGGGACTTCACCCTCCTCAAGCGCTCCACCCTGGCGGAATTGAAAAAAGGGCTTTTCTTCGAGACCGACTGGGGCAACATCCGCCCGGGCTGGCATATCGAGTGCTCAGCCATGTCGACCAAATACCTGGGAGAAACCATCGACATCCACACTGCCAGCCAGGATCTGTTGTTCCCGCACCACGAAAACGAGATCGCCATTGCCGAAGCCCTGACCGGCAAGCCCCTGGCCAACTACTGGCTCCATTCCGGCCAGCTCCTCCGCGACGGCCGCAAGATGGCCGCCGACGCCGACAACATCGTCACCCTGCAGGAGGTGCTTGACAGGGGATACACCGGGCGGGAGATCCGTTTCATGCTCCTTGGCGTCCACTACCGCAAGCCGCTGATGTTCTCCTACAAGCGGCTGGAGGCGGCGCGGACTTCGCTCAAACGCATCGACGAGTTCATCCGCAAGTTGCTCTGCCTGCCGGTTGGCCTGCCGCACCCCGAGGTGGCGACCTATGTTTCCGAGTTGGAGAACCGCTTCATCGAGGCAATGAACGACGACCTCAACATCTCCGGCGCCATCGGGGCCCTGTTCAACTTTATCAAGAAAACCAACCCGGTGGTGCAGGCGCGACAACTGGATCGCGATCAGAAAAACGATGTGCTCGAGGTCCTGGGCATGGTCAACACCGTGCTCGGCGTCCTGCGCCTGGAATACTGCCCGTTGACCCCAGAGATCGACCGTCTGATTCGCCAGCGGGAGCGTGCCCGCCAGCTCAAAGACTGGACAGCCGCCGACTCGGTGCGCGAGGAACTGCTGCGTCAAGGCGTTTCGGTGCACGACACCGCAGCCGGCCCGGTCTGGGACAGAATCGGCGAACAGGAAGCCTGAGCATAAAACTCGAGAAAACCGACGGAACTCACCGGAAAGCTGCTGCATAATAGTTGCCTTTCCAGCCCGTTCCCGGTACATTGGCGGCGGAAAAAATGTGCGCGCCAGTAGCTCAGTTGGATAGAGCAACGGCCTTCTAAGCCGTGGGTCAGGGGTTCGAATCCCTTCTGGCGTGCCAGAAAATACAGCCACTTAGCGAATTTCAGCTAAGTGGCTTTTTTTTTTGCCCCTCTCCAAGAGGGAGGGGATCCATTCGGTGCAAAACGGACTCAAACCTTGTATAGGGAGACACGTAAACGTAGAAACTTTCCTGCTGGCTCTGGTGGGATCCGGGTTATACCGGGTTGATACGTGGCAATATGGGATCGGCCCTTGAATATCGGGCGGTTGCGGGCGGTTCAGGATTTCATTGGCCTTGGTGATTGTGGCTTGTGAAATTTTTTTTCGGACAAATTTCTAAAACAAGAAACTTTTCGATTTTAGGCAAATCTCAGACGTTTTTTGCACGTAAATCGAGAAAATTGAAACGAGTAAATAATACCACAAAATGGGCGGGGATATTTTATTGGCCGCTTAGAACTTTATGCTATATAAATAATTTTAGTTTATGCTAACTTGTAATCCTCAAAGGTATCGGCCGTTCGTTTTTTTTCCCTCCACGCCTTGAATTTAGGCAATTTATCCTGAAGCTCAACTCTAAACCATGCCAAGCTGTCTGGATCCTTACTGACTATCTCATTTAGCCAAAGTTTAAGATCGGTTATTATTGGATCTTCAATAATGCAGACATTACAGCGACCTGGCGTATTTCCCCTTAACTGCCTTTCGGCTTCTTCCTTCACTGGCATGGATTCATTTTCAGCTGCTTGGTCCTTGCGCATTGGACCTTCGCCAGCAAGCAACCATGACGAGGACACCTTGTAGCAATCGCAAATTGCCAACAAGAAATCAGCTCCAGGCGGAACAATATCCGTCTCGTATCTCCTAAGCGTAGAGACTGCCACGCCAAATTTATCGCTAAATTCTTTCTGCGATAAACCATTTCTGACAAGCCTTATCCTTCCCCCGAGAGTCATTATTCATTCCTGATAGATCATTTTTGACGCACAACTTATTTTTCGAAAGCTGTGCGTAAAGCTGTGCGTTTATGCCAACCGCACAGCTTTACATTTTTCCAAGTGAAATTAGATACATTTGAACGTGGAGAAACTAGATAGCCGAAAATTAAGCTGTGCGTCATTATTCATCTTGACAATGAATCATTTTTCGGCGATTTTGTTGATAACAGGAAACCCACGTTTCTAATCTGCATCGTATCAGGGCAGACCCTATTTTTCAACGTCCGCGTATCGCCCAAAATAGGACATCCAGTGCCATAGAGGCGGACAGGAGCACGACTTTTGCCACCGACCCAGCTCAACATGTTCAGCAATTCCGGACTGCACACGGTTGTCCGCGATGTAAAGGAGGCTCTGAACCAAGCGGTGAAGGCCTCTGGGCTGTCGCGCGATCAGGTGTTGGACCGGATGAATGAACTGGCCCGTCGACACAGTGTGCCGATCAACGGCAAGGCCGGTGTGAGCAAGGATCTGTTCGAGAAATGGCTGAACGTGGAAGACGACAGCCGGGTTCCAGGCATCAAGGCGCTGTCGCTCTTGTGCGCGGCCCTGAACACCGTGCAGCCGATGGCGGCCATGGTCGCCACGCTCGGCGGCCTGGCAATCGAAGGCGAGGATGTGAAAATGCTCGAATGGGCCAGAGTCTACCATACGACAAAGGCGCTACGAAAACGCATGCGGAAGATCGAAGAGGAACTCGGATGAGGGACTCAACCGAAATACGGATATGGATGCTTCGCAACCAACTGACCGTCGAATCGACCAGACGGGCTCTTGGCTACCGAAACCATACCCCGGTTTCCCTGACCATCGATGGCAAGAAGAACCTGCGGAAGGTGTTGCAATACCTGAGGGATCAAGGCTGTCCCGAACAACATCTGGGGCTGCCTAAGGATATGGATACGGTGGCATGATGGCGGATCTGGTCACCATCCAGGAAATTGCTGCAACCTTGAACATTCATCGAACCAATGCTGCAAGGCGAGCCCAGAAAGAAGGGTGGTGCTTCGAAGAAAAAAGCGTTCGAGGTGGCAAGGAAAAGCGATACCTGGTCGACCAGCTCCCCAAGGCCATACAAGTGGCTATCGCCGCCAAGCACAGTGCTGGCGACCTGTTATCAACCCCGGCAACAACAATCCCTCCCGCCGTGAACAAACGGATGGAGGAGAAAATGCAATACAAAGCGGCCTTGCTCGCCCTCTATAACCGGGCTTTGGCAGCCGCCGGTTGGGGCAACAAGGTGTCGGCGCGATTGGAGTTCGAGCAGGCCTACAACTCCGGGCTTGCCTGGCCGCACCTCTATGAGCAATTAGGACCGATCAAATGGAAAACTATCGAGAGCTGGTCGGTCAAGGTACGCAGACACGGCAACGACTGCTTTCACCTGGCCGATAAACGCGGCGCACACCTGCGGGGCACGTGCGGACTGAGCGAAGAACAGACCGAGATATTTCTTCGTTGTGTGCTCCGGCCGAACAGTCCCCGGATCTCAGAAGCCTTCCGGGTGGCCACGGCGGTGATGCAGCAACAGGGAATCGAGAACAGCCAAAGCGAGGCCACCTACCGAAGATGGCTGCGACAATGGAAGGAACGCAACTATCACTTGTGGGTCTTTGCCCGCAAGGGGGCCAAGGCCTGGAACGATCAGTGCGCCATGTACATCGAACGGGACATAAGCGTCTTGAACGTCGGAGACGTTATCGTGGCCGACGGTCACAACCTCAACTTCGAGATCGTCAACCCCTGGACCGGCAAGGTTCAGAACCACATGACCCTGATTTTGTTCTACGACATGCGCTCCAACATGCCGTTGGGCTGGGAGATCATGCCCACCGAGAACACCGCCGCCATATCGTCTGCCCTGCGCCGGGCAGTTATCCGCCTGGGCAAGTATCCCCGCGTGGTCTACCTGGACAACGGGCGGGCCTTCAAGGCCCGGTTCTTCAAAGGTTCGCAAAGTTTCGACGAAGCAGGCTTTGCCGGACTCTACGAACGAATGGACTGCCAGACCATCCATGCCTGGCCCTATCATGGCCAGTCCAAAACAGTGGAACGATTCTTCGGCACCTTCGCCGAACTGGAGCGGCTAGTGCCGGGCTATACCGGCACCAGCATCGACAACAAGCCACCCCGGATGCAACGCGGCGAGAAGCTGCACCGCAAACTGCACGACCAACAGTTCGGCAACCGTTGCCTGACAATGGAGGAGGCCCACACCCTGATTGCCTACTGGTTCGATGAATACGCCAGACGGCCGCAACGGGGCCACCTGGAAGGTAAAACCCCGCTGGAAGTCTTTGTCGAGGGCAAGGGGCCAGGCATCGACAAGGCGGAGCTGCTCTGGCTGATGATGAGCCTGGAAATCAAGACCATCCACCGCAACGGTATTACCTTCCGGGGCCAGAACTACTATCACCCGGCCCTCTACGGCCGCAGACACAAGGTTTCCATCCGCTATGACCTCCAGGACACCAGCTCAATCTGGGTGATGGATCAGGACGGCAACCTGATCTGCGAGGCAACGCCGGTGGAGAAGCTGCACCCGGCTGCGGCCCAGCTGGGCAACGAAGCCGACAAGGAAAAACTGCGGCAGCACATAGAACAGAAGAAGGATCAGGAGAAACAGGCCTCAGCTTTGGCCAGGACCTTGCTCCGGGAAGAGATCCTGCCCGACCACCGGCGGCAGATGGCTGAGATCGGAGTGCTAGGCGGCGACGGTCCGCAGACTGTCAAAGCGTCCCGCAAAATGATCAGCCTGGATGCGGAGAAGCTTCGCCGCGACGTGGCCGAGGCTACCCGCTTCCAGGAAGAAGCGGATGCCAGAGCCCAGGAAGAAGAGCTGATGCGGTTGAACGATTCCGACCGTTACGAACGGTTGATCGAAATGAGCGCCCAAGGCGTGGAGTTAACCCCGGAATGGAACGATTTCATGACGTTTTTTGAGCAGACCGCGCCTTATCTCAATTTTCCTGAGTACTGGGAGTCCTGCCGGATCAAATACGGGCTGATGTGGCGGAAAGCGGCCTCAAGCTCACACTTATGAGGGGTACAGTAATGGCCCTTGAGAGACGAAATAGAAAACTTTTTAAGGAGTTACAGCGATGCAGACGGAAGCAGCACACGCATGGGACATTTTCGATGAAACTGCTTTTGACGAAGGCGTGTTTGACGGCAAGGAAGAAAGTCTCCTTACTGATGGTCCGTTGGAGGCCCATGGGAGCATGGGCGATGAGTATTGCACGGGATTCGCCTTCGGGGTGATGGCCGGTCGGGCGTTCGATGCAGGGTTCAAGGCTGGGGACCATTTGAACGTTTGTTGTTGCCACCTGGCAGATGAAGACGATCCCGATCTTGCTGATGAGTGGATAGCAGGGCTGTGGATTGCCTTTAGCGACTGGAACGGCAGGGGATTCTCGGCGTGATGCCGCATCACAGGAATCAAAAAAGGCCGGTGCGGGAACACCGGCCAGGTACAGCTCAAATAGAGATCAAAGGGGAGAATGACCTATGGCGGAAACTGTAAAGTTCAAGCCGACTTTTGTCCAGACCAAAAACGTCAGGTCTTTCGAGACCCTGATGCAGGGTCTACAGATCGGCAAAGGTGGGGCCGGTGAAGGTGATGAGCGACTCGGCTGCATCTGGGGCCGGGCCGGGCGAGGCAAGACGCGCACTGTCCAGACCTGGGCGGCTCGCAATGGTTCTGTCTATGTCGAGACGGTATCGATCTGGTCGGAACTCGATTTCCTGCAGAAGCTCTGCCGGGAGTTCGGCATTCGCCGAGTCCCCAACCGCCGGGGGCGCTGTTTTGATGCCATTATCGAGGCCATGACTACAAACCCGCAGCCGGTGTTTATCGATGAGATTGAACGGTTCGGGCAGAAGTTCCTCGAAATCATCCGCGACCTGGTCAAGATCACCGGCGGCATCGTGGTCCTGATCGGCGAAGAGGAGCTGCCGCACCTGATGAAACAGAATCGCCGGGTGTGGTCCCGCACCTACCGGGCCATGGAGTTTGAACCGGTGAGTGCCACGGATGTGGTGATGTACGTCCGGCAATGCACCGGCCTTGAGCTGAACGCCCAGGCGGCTGAGATCATGCACCGGGCGGCGGGCGGCGATCTGCGGATTGTCCGCCGCGACACCATCAACCTGGCCCACGCCGCCACCAGCCTGCGCCGAAACGGCGAGGTGGACGCGGAACTCGCCGCCATCGCCTGCAAGTGCGGGCTGCAGGGGTAATGCCATGACGAAAGCATCGTTGCTCCACCAAATTCTCGACAATCCCTCGGAACTGACCACGAAAATGGTCGATGCCGCCTTTACCTGCGCCGGTATCAGGGGGTGAGTATGGCCCACCAATCCTTTTCCAAAACCGTACTGGAAACTGTGTTGCTCCTGGCCAACCAGGGCAACGGCCAGGTGAATACCGAGATAATATCCATTGAACTTGGATTGAAAAACAGCCGGGAGCACAAAAAGCTGATCAATACCCTGCGCGATCTCCACAGGGCCGGACGGCTGCAACGAATCGCCCTGGGCGTCTACGGGCCGCCCCTGCAGAAACCGCTGCCGAACAAACGCGAGGTCATGTGGCGGATCCTGCGGATGCGCCGCCGGGTCAATGTCGAGGATCTCATGGAAATGGCCGGAGTGTCCAAAGGCTATGCCAAGGAATGGCTGCGCATCCTGGTCAACCGGGATGTGGTCCGCAAGGAACAGCAACCCGGCTTGCCCGGCACCTGGCATTTGATCAACGATCTGGTGGACATGCCCGAAGACGATACCAAGGCGGCAAAGCTCCGCGCTTTGCGCCAGAAACGCAAAGAGGCTGTCGGCCTGATCGATACCACACTCAAGAGTTTACAAACAGCAAGCGAGGCCTTGAACAAGGCCCGGTCAACCATCACCCGCATGGAGGAATTATGAACGAATTACGGATCAATCGAAGTTTGGCGGAAATCGGCAACCATGTGCGCAACCTGCACCTCGGCACCTTGGGCAACAATGCGGACCTGCTGGCCATCATGCGCACCACCAGGAATCTGCGGATCGAACTGACCTCGGACAACATCATCGAGGGCTATAGAACCGATGCGATCAACCAGGCCGCACGGGTGGCGGAGCTGATCCAGGAAGCCGGGGCAAGCCCGGATCATAAAACCCTGCTCTCCATCGGCATGGCCTGCGAACTGGCCACCCTGAAGCTCAACGAGTACCGGGAAATCCACGCCTTTGCCAGCCAGGTCAAGGCTAGTGCTCCGGAGCGGCTGGCGGCATAGGGAAAAGTTTCTACGTTTACGTGAAAAAAAGTTCTGCATTCGGAGGGATATCATGGCACTCGACAAAACCACCCTGGCCAAGATCCATATTGCCAAGAAAGAGCTGGCGCTCTCGGATCAGGCCTACCGGGACATTCTCTTTTTCAACTTTCAAACGGGATCCGCCAAGGATCTCACCAGCCTGCAGGCCCGGCAGTTGATTGAACTGTTCCGGGCCAGAGGCTGGCAACCCAAACCAGGCCGGGGGCAACAGCAGGGCAAAAGCCGGTTTATCACGGTCAAGTCCGGCCCGGCGGCCAAGCAGCAAAAGAAGGTGCTGGCCCTGTGGAATGCCCTGGGCTACGACATGGGCGCCCTGCATGGCCGGGTGAAGAAGCAATTCGGCGTGGACCGGTTCGAATGGCTGGAAGACGGCCAGGCCCTGCATGTTCTCATCACCGACCTGCAGCGCCGGGTGACCAGACAGAACAAGGTGCATTGTTGAACGGCATAATGAAGATGGCAGCCCACCCCCAGCACAAATCCCGCGACATTATCGGCAACTCCAGGGAGGTGCTGGCCTTTTTGCGGGATGTGGCCGGAGCACACGGTATCAACGAGGAAATGAGCGTCGAGGGCCAGGAAGGGCTTGCCCGCATTCTCGGCTGGGTCAATGAAGAGCTTGGCCAGGCCATCGATTTACTGGAGCATAAAGCGGAACAGGGAGCAGCACATGGAGAATAGCGTTCTCAAGATAGAAGGAATGGAAGTCCCGGCGGCCATGCTGCCGAAAATCGAGGAACTCCCCAGGAGCCTGCAGGAAGTGGCGGAGATCGTCGGCATTGAAAAGACGATTGCGCTGTCCAACCACTTTCAGGGGACCACCGTAGCCTTTCCGATGTTGGCCAAGTTCAAACGGAAGATCAGAAACGCGGCCCTTCGCGAGGACTACGACAGGGGCGCGACGGTTGCGGAGCTGGCCCGTAAATACGGATTGGCTGAGCGGCAGACATGGAACATTCTTTCCGCCGCTGACTGAAATCATTACCACAGGGAGCATCATGAGCAAAACACTTGCATTTGAAATGGCACTGACCAGGCGGGAAGCGATCCGGGAGCGGATCGACAGCATAACCAAGCAGCTTGGCCGTGCGCCGAACCTGGACACTCTGGCCACGGAAGCTGGCCAGGAACTGCAGAGGATCAAGGCCTACCTGCAGCAGTGCGGCGGGGAAACCAATATGAACATCAACCAGCAGAACAACCTCAAGCTCTACCGCCAGCGGCACGAGGCTGCTGAACGGTTCCACCAGGAGGCCAAGGCCTTTCAAGAACCTCTACGGGCCGAACTGGCCCAATTGCAGGCGGAGCTTACCGAGATGGATTGTTCCTGCTCGCTGCAGGATCTGCTTTCCATTCAGGAGGAAATGGGCCAGGTGGAACGCGAGGCGGAGCGGATCCGCCAGGCCATTGCCGACCAGGAACAAAAGATGGAATCAGCCTGGGAGGCGGTCCCCTCTATCGATGCCCTGATTGAGAAACGCCAGGAACTGCTTGCACAAAAGGAGATCGGGGAGGAGATCGAGGCCGACCTGGTCACCGTTGAGAAGGAGCTGGAACAGGGCAAACAGGCGGTGAAAAAGGCCCGGACCAGGGCCGAAGCGATAGAAGAACAGGCCGATGAGATCGTTGCCGGGCTTAATCGGTTGCTTGAGGCCAAGGAGAAGCGGGCCAAAGAGTTGCGCCAGGTGATACAGCCCAATGCGGTCAAGTCCTTCCTGCTGGTACGGCTGGACACCATCGGGGCCGAATATGCCAAAGCGGCCAGCACCCTGATGGAGAAGTACAGCCACCTGGCCGCCCTGGGCAACATCCTGGTCAAGCGCAATGAGCAGGACCGGGCGGCGATCCCCTGGAAGACTGCACTGCATTTACGATTACCGGTGTTTCCCACTGCCTCCTGTCGGCAACTCAGTGCGGATGCGGTGAAATGGTACAACCCGGAGGCCATTGCCGCTGAACAGCAGGCCTTGCAGCGTTTAGGGGTGCAGCTGTAACGGTTTGCTTCAAATCTTCATGCGGTCCTTCTTCCGCGTGGATCCGCCGTGCAGGTTGCTTGCCTGCACGGCGGTTTCTCGTTTTGCCCCCTTTCTTCTTTCCCTGAAAAAACGCCGTGGTTTTCGTCCTGTTTCGCATTGGCCCCATAGGCGGGTTATGTCCTGTTCGTCCAACACAGGCGATTTTAAACGGGTTTTAAACGGGGTTCAGTGATCCGGCAGGCTTTGCCGGGAATAAACAGCCACCAACAAGAGGTCAGCAACTATGGAAAAGACGACAACGGCAGCACTCAATACCACGACAATTACCCCGGATGGTGACCAGGTGCCCGCCTGGGTGGAGCTGATCCCCACCGGCGAGGTGATCGGCCGTGACGGCCGCCACTGGACCAACAACAACCCGCAGAGGATCATCCAGGCCTTTCAAAACGGCCGGGTTGATCTGCCGGTTGATATCGAGCACTCCACAGAACTCAAGGCCAAGCAAGGCGATCCGGCCCCGGCCATGGGTTGGGTCAATGAATTGCGGGTCATGAACGGGGCGATCTGGGGCCGGGTTGACTGGAATCGGTCCGGTCAGCAGTTGATTACAACCCGGCAATACCGGTACCTGAGCCCGGTTTTGGTCTGCAGCAAAACAAACGGGGCCATTGTGGCCCTTTCCTCCGTGGGGCTGACCAACCGGCCGAACCTCCATTTACGGGCGCTTAATAGCCGGGGGAATGGCAGCGGCCCGGATGGAACAGTTAGGGCCTTGAATGCCATGGAGCGGGAGGTCTGCGCTAAAATGGGGATCTCGGAGGAGGAGTTTTTGAAAGTTGATCCCCGGAACGGTTCCGACCACAATACCCTGAATCATATGGAGGGACTGACTGATCTTGAACACGAGATTTGCCAGCGGATGGGGATTTCCGGGGAGGAGTACTTGAAAACGGCGGTGTGAAGGGGGGACAGGTTGTTCGGCCGGGAAATGGCCGTAGCAAAGGGCGTCAAGGCAGGGTATGCGTTGACGCCCTTTCTTTTCAATTGGACGTGCAGTTGGGATAAGGGAAGAGCATGACGTTGAAAAAAGGAATCGGTAGCAGCATGGGGACCCTGTTGAAGAATGCAGAGGACAAGCGGTTTCTGCTCGGGATCGTTATCACGTTGCTTTGGATCGCGACAGGGGGTGGTTTATTGCTGTACCGGTTTTCCGATATAGCCCGGCTTAGGCTGGATGAGTGGAGCAACATCCTGGCCGGATATTTTGCGCCGGTGGCGTTCCTCTGGCTGGTCCTAGGATACCGTCAGCAGGGGGAGGAACTCAAGACCAACACGCAGGCCCTTCTTGCCCAGAGGGACGAACAGGAGCGCTCCGTCAGGATTGCTGCCTATACCGCCCTTATGCAACATGAGGAACGGGAAATGGTGTTGTTCGACTCCCTGGGGAGCGGATACAAAAAGGCGGCCCTGAATGCACGGAACCGGGCCAATGACTATGCCGGGAAGCTCAAGCAGCTTGTCGAGAGGTAAAACCTGTTCCAATATAATCTACTCGGCTATTTGGCTTCATTTCCTTTTGCCGAAAGTCAGGGTAGGCAGTCTATCTATTCAATAAATCATTTTTTTAGACTAACCTGTTAGCTAGTTTTACCTTCTACCCTTCACATATTGCCTGTCAAGATTTTTTGTCTCCAAGAAACTGGTCAAATATATCGTCAATTTTTTCCGCATAATATTTGGCAAGTTCAAATATGTCATAAATTTTTCTATTCTTAGAAAATGTCCATTTTGCTTTACCATTATCATCAATTATCTCTAAACAAATATCTTCTGACCAGTTATATTCGTCATAATCAGTGTAATGTTTATATTCGTAATTATAGACTCTAAAGTAGTTTCCATTGAATGGTACGATATAAGCTTTACCTAGCAACCTGTTCTCTTTGGAAAGTGAATCCAAAGGAAATTTATTGACAAACCATTTCAGTTTTTTATTCCGTGTATCACTTTCAAGCTTATCAATAACAGCGTCCTCATTTGCCATATCATACCTCCCTTTGATCTGATGAAATATGGTCTAAATCGTTATATATTTTACTCAAATCATTTTTAATAGTTAAAATATTATATTCATATGCATATGGCCAGAACCGATATTGGGCAATAATTTGCATAACAACTTTTAACTTTTTAGGATTTCGCAATAGATTTTTCCTTTTCAAAATGTTGATTGAAATATTAATCTTCTTGAGATCCCTTATCATTGAGTCTTCATTTATTTTTGGCAACAAACTATTGACTAAACTTTGGCATTCAACAAGTTCCTCTTTTAGCCTAGCCTCATTTTTTTCTAGTTCTATCAATAGCTTATTAATATTACTCAAATTTAAGTTTAGACCTGCAAGCATTTCAGGCAGTCGCTTTTTCAAGATAATTCGGCTCTTAACAATGCTTATCTCATTTTTAATCGATCTCGATTTAATGAGAATCAGTATTGATAAGCCCAAGCCTGCTAATGAGGCATATGTGCCTATATTAGTGAAGTTGAATTCTGGAATTTCGATCACATCTATTTTCTCCTTGATGCAAATTTTTGCCTCGTCCGCAGAAATTGTGGGTAGTTCTTTGAGAATAAGCCCCAGAACCTGAGCCCGCCGGAGGTGAGGGGGGGCACCTGCCGCACCGCCCCCCTTGCCACTTTCAGGATGAGCAGGGAGGCTCGGCTCTGTCAAGGTTGTGCGCACAGCGCACAACCGCAGGGCTCGGCCTTGATAGAGCCGGGGCTCCAAGCTACCAATCATGCCGATCCTTGAAACAAAGAAAATGGTGGCCCGACGACTGATCCCAATGCTCCACCCCGAACATCATGATTAGAAACGACACTAAAACAAGTTGTTGCTGAACGACATATTGCCTGCCACCCCACAGATTCTGCGGAGGAACCTAAAATGCATCCTACCTTACCTTGCCGGGGAAAGTTTCTTCCAAAAACTCCTCAGCTTAGGGGCTGTTCGCAAATAACTTGGACAAAATTGCGCTCAGGTTTGGGGCAGATTTGGTTGTGGCGACCAGCGCAAAAACACAGGCGTAGCAGTGCTACGTCGAGGATTTTGCGATTGAGCCGCAGCCAAAGATGGCCCGAAGATGAGATGAAAGATGTTCAAGTTATTTGCTGACAGGCCCTTAGCTCAGACAGGATGCACGTCAAGACTATCTTGAACCGTATCGAAAAACAACCGGGTTTTATCTATGACACCTGTCGATGGCGTTACTCCGGACCGCCATCATTGGTGATAACATTGCGGCCTCTGGTCGGCAGCAAAGCCATCTGCTCAAATGCGGCGAGAGGCGGCCCGGGTACGACACCCTACGTGTCAGGACTTTTACCTTTGTTCCCCTGTGGGGCATACCGAAGTAACCGATCAGGGGGTACCCCTCAAGTCGCCGACCTGATCCACTCCAGGTCAGGTTGTTGATCTTTGAAGAATGCATCCATCGCGTCAACGAGGACGTGAAAGGATGACTTACCCTGCAAGCGGCAGGTTTGCCTGAGCGAAACGATGCGTTCCACCCAGCGGTTGCCTTTGTCGCTGCTGGTCCCCTGGCTGCGTTTTCTCCAGAGCACGGCATAGCGCAGCATCCGTTCTCCGAAATTGTTGGTCGGGTCAACGCCCTCCTCAAGCAAGAAGGTAAAAAGCGAGCCCATTTCCGTGTCGATATGGCGGACAAGCTTCCCCGCTTCGCTGTCGGAATCGATATACAGCGCGATCAACCGGTTGAGCCGGGCGTAAAATGCGTGCCACTCAGCTTTTGTCGGTGGATCCTTAGCCATCCTGCAGAGGCGGCGCAGTTCATCTCGGGCCCAAGTTCCACATTGAACAAGCTCCGGATCTTTGCGCTCGGCCAATCCCTTGGCCCGGCGGATCAGGTGGGCCAGGCAGGTTTGGCGGGCATGCACCCAGTTTTGGTACAATCGATAGCCGTCACTGACCAGGATGCCTTCCCAGCCTCCGACCAAGGATTCAAAAGCATCCTTGGAGCGATGGGTGTGGACCATGAAATAGGCGACCACCGAACTGGCCATTACCCAGAGCCAGTTGAGCTTGCCGTTGTTTTTCCATGGGGTTTCGTCAACATGGTTTACCCTGGCGGCATGCGCTTTCTCGCCGATCGCCTCATAATGAGGCTGGATAGCGCTGGAGGCCCGGTCGATAATATTCTGAATTGCTCCAAGGCTGATACTGATACCCAGGACCGAGGAGCAAAAAGACTGAATAGCCTGCCGGCTGTTGCCTTCGATACCGCCGATTTCGGCCACCAGTGCACAGAGCCTGGGGCCAAAGCCGGTTTGAAATCTTTTTGGTGTGTGCCCTTTACCCGTTTTTCCGCATTTGCTGCACTTGCCGCGATAAAGGATAAAATGGATGACCGTCATCGCTATTTCGGGCAGCTCAATATGCTGATGGGTGTGGTAAGGACGGAGCTCGGTAAACGTCCGGCAACCGCAGGTGCACCGACCGGGGTGCACGATTTCTGTTTTAGTCGGCGGTATGAGTTGCTGACGGTGTCCTTTGTGCCCCTTACGCCCACCGGATTTTGCCTTGTTGGTTTTTGGTGCATTTTCCTTGTAGGGCGAATCTGTTGACGGCGGCTTATTAGAATTGGACGAATTCTGGTCAAGCCTGGCCTTGAGCTGGCTGACTTCAGTCTCCAGCTCTTTGATGCGTTGATCTTGGCGGGCGATATGCTCCAGGAGTTTGCGGATAATCAGGCGGAGAGCCGAAGGTGGCAGTCGCTCTAACTCGGCATCGCTGATCTGGAGATCCAGGGGCGTATATTCCTTAGCCACGAAGTAGCTCCCTGAATTGTGTGTTCAACGGGTAGAGGAAGACAGCCTTTACCGGCTCGCTTCGTTGGCAGTGGCGGTCATATTTACCACGACCGGTGGTTTCTCCCACCTTGGCCCAGTTGGCGGCCCGGTAACAGGTCCCCTTAAAACGCCCGGTCTCTACAAAGGTCTCCAGCAGACAGATGGGTTCCCGGTAAAAGGCGAACCAATCCCGTTCCAACTGGCGGATGTTCAAGGCGAGCACCTTAGATGCCAGGTGCTGAACGTTGACCCAAGGCAGGATAAGGAAACGAACGTTGTTCACCACTTGAGACAGGTTGCGCTCTCGCTGCTCATGGTTCCAACCGATCAACTGATCGCGAGAGGCTATCTTCCAGGCAGCGGAGCCCCAACCAAGACAGGCAACCAGGCGATCGTCCAGGTAGGCGAGATATTTCAGCGACGAACCGACGATCCAGGGGGCGCCCAGATAATGATAGCGGTCAATCAGGTAATCCCATACCCCCTCATCAGGGCTTTGGCGAACCATCTTGATTGTCAAAGAGCCAAACGCGGAAACAGGACCAGCCATTTCCGTGGTGTCAATTGCATAGGTACGGCGATCTGCCCGACGAGGGAAACGATAGGTCTCCTTCATCCGAGGCGGCAAAATGAGTTCGCCTTTTTTCTCCAAGGTGAGCAGGAGGCTCCGGCAGGCCATATCCTTCAACTGGCCGTTTGGCTGCCGCCACTGCCACCGCTGGCAGAGAATTTTCGAGATCGCCGTGCGACCAGTATCCCAATGGTCGGTAACGAACTCACGGATTTCGGCTAGGTCATGCTGGTTGAGGTGGCGACCCCGAATTTTGTACATAGGCGCTGTGGTTTCCATAACAGCACCGTAGCAAATGCTGGCTTACGACGCCAGTGAAAAATTAGTCTCCCCTGATCGGTTACATACCGAATTATTTCCTCTGCGCCCCGCAGCGCGTGCAGTGCCCAACCTGTGGCGTTAAGGGCGAAAAGTTGCCGCGGGCCGTAGGAAAAAGCCATCTCGCACTCTCTTACGCCTGGTTTCTCGCCACCTGGTGCAAGCGATTGAGTTGGAAGGAAGTGGCAAAAGTCTTTAAAATCAGATGGGATACTGTCTTCAGGTTGGTGGGAATGACGGTCAATTGGGGGGCGCACATCGCAATATCGATGGTATCACGGCCATTGGCATCGACGAAATCTGCTGGCGCAAACGCAAGGATTAGTTTGTCACCCTGGTGTATCAGTTTGACCAGGGGAAAGAGGCGCCTGCTTTGGATCGGTCCCGACCGTACTGCCAGAATGTTCAGAGAATTTTTCGACTGGCTCGGTAAGGCAATAATATTTATTAACCAGGTCATTGGTAGCCGAACATTCAGCATACACCTAACTGGTTGTAGATCCCTAATTCATACATTGCTGGCATGTTCGCTAATTTATGAACTTGTTAATAATAACTAGCTAGTATTTACTGTTAAAATGATATGGTTATACTTTTATCTTTTAAATTTAATGTTAAATTCAGGCGTTTAAGCAATTGGTGAAATTCATTAATTCCTTCGTCTGATTCAAGTAAACCAGGAAAAATTTTATCATTTCTAATTAACCTGGATAATTCAGTTAAATAATTAATTACAACTTTGGTATCATTAGTATTGAATTGTATACCAGAATGATATTTAACCGAAGTGCTGTCATTCAATTCTGGGTTGTAATTTGAGAAAATTACTATTGGAGATTTATTATAATTTATCTCTTTCTGGAAAAATCTTTTATTTTTATTAAAAATATCTACGATATTTTGAGATCTTAAAAAATCAGGTAAATTTTCATTATTTACAAAAATGACAAATAAGTTATCTTTTCCGATAGATCTCCCTAGATTACATGCTGCGTCTGTCAAATTTTTAAATTCATCAGGATTATTTTTGTAAAATTTTACCATCTCCGGATCTGGTATCAACAAAAAAGTATAAGAGTTAAATTTATTTTCAATCTTTTGATTATCTTCAAGTTTATATAAAATATTTGAATTATTTATTTGGTCTGTACAGGATACACAATTTAATAAAATTATTATTAAAAAAATTTTAAAATTCATAGTCAATATTATTGTATAAAAAAACGAAGGATTCATAACCATCTATGGATATTGGTATGGTTACATCACACATTCTAATTGGTATTCCATCTTCTTTAATCGGCTTTCCATTATGGCCAACAAAATATCTATAGTGATTATCATTGATCCTGCTCCACGTATCATTGTGAATAGCAGCAATTTTCCAAAAATTAATTGATCTGTATAATTCGTAATTACTGTTATAGATTTTCAATTTTTTATTTTTACTTTTAATTAATCGTATTTTACTAATATAATTCGATTTAAATATTTCAGGAATATACCCTGTTTTGTATACAGCAAAATTCACATCACCTAAATCGTAAAACATTTCAAGGGAATTTTTACTTACAAAATATCCAGATAGCCTGGCTATTCTTTCTTTATTGCTGTTTTCAATTTCCTTGCTCTCGTTTATCAAAAAATGATTAATTTTTTCAAAATATGATAGATATTTTCTTGGATTGATACTTGCATTATTCATTGCTTTTAGTGCAAACAAGTCAGCTGATGATTCAAAAAACCAGTTAGAATAATCATAATTCGGCATAATCTTGTCGTTAAATTCAGATCTATAAATTTTAACAGGTGAAAATATATTGAAAATTTTATAACTATCTGAATCAATTATTTTTCCTGTATTATATTCTGACATAATTTGCCATCTGTTTCTCGCTTCAGTATGGCCATACCCCAAATGGCATACTTCATGAGCAAACAAACCATACACAGTTTCATCATCAGCAAAATATTTAGATCTTGATTCAATTATTGAACTTGAGATTACTACAGTATAAGGAAGGAAGGATGTGATTATCAAACCATCAGTATCCACAATAACTAATTTGAAATTGTCTTTTTTACTTTCAAATTTATAATTACTCTTATTTATAACATTTTTTAGTAATTTATTGTATTTACAATATTGATATGTCTCCTCATTGTAAGTACCTCTAGAATGATTTTTTATTAAATCATCAAAAGCTTTCTTGGAATTATGAAGTATTTTATCGTTGACGTGTTTTAATTCGTTTTTGTTTACACTATTTGGTGGTATTTCAAAGCTTACACATGAATAAAGAGACATAGAAATAGCAATAGTAATTATAAATGTATATGTGCTATTGAACATAAAATTCACATGAATTTATATCATTTTTTTTAAAATTACAGACCTCGGAATCTTTTGGGAGATTATTGACTTCATAGCTTTCGTTTTGTTTTAAATTAAAATCATGCAGTATTATGTATTTGCACAATATATTCCCATGGTTCACTTTATCTTTTTTGCATCTTTTTAAATAAATTATTGATCGTAAATCATAACTAGCTGTTTGTTTAATTGTCATTGAGCCATCGTTATCTTCATAATCAACATAATCGTAATCATAATCATCTTCATCGTATTTCAAATGAGGCAATGTTATTTTTACATTTTGTTTCTTATTTGCAAAATATCTATTGTCATGTTTGAAATTAACACAAGAATTCAATATAGACAAAAATAAAAATAAAAATAAAAATAATATATTAGTACGCATTATATAAAATCGAATTCTGGTAGTGTTCAATTTAAATGATAAGGTTTCATGCTATCATGAAAAATTCATGAAGTCGAATAGCCCAAGGGGAATCGCCCCCCCCCAGGCCCTCACAGATCCGGACGTGAACCTTTCAGTTCAACCGGCTCCTCATGTCCACCTCTCGTTTGATCGAGGCGTGAATTACTTCGAGGTCTCCCATCTCTGGTTACCCCAAAAGCACTCATGGATATGTTATCCCCTTCGCTCCACCCCCATTACAGAGAACTCAACGCTACAACGAGGTAATCCGTCCCTGTGCTCCGCATCGGTACTCTCATCCTTGTGGGGCTTCCACTTGGATTTCTCCCTTGCCATCGGAACGACAGGTTTCCACGTTCCACACGAAAGCCCAGATCATGTTCACGCCACCTTTATGCCGGCTGCCGCTCAGACAGTAAACAGGTTCCCTCCGAACTAATCCTGGGATGGAAAAGGCTCCCTGTTTCGACAGCAACTTATATTTTCGACACCTCATCAGTGGTTCAGGGTTATTCGTCTCCATGATCCATACCTGATCCGGTCTTGCCAGGCCTTTTCCTTAACGCTCACCACCATGGCTCTTTACCATCGCAGCTTAATGTGGTTTGGAGCCTGCTCCTGCAAGCCGACCCCGAGGGACCTACCCTCATCTTTCGTGCAGCCTCGTGGCGCACCTTTTCCAATTTATCCTGACACTCGCCTGACGGTTTGCCTCCATGAGAAGAATACAAATAATGGGTGAGGTCAACCAAATTTAACCTGTCGAAAAGCTGACTCTATCTATTGGGATGAGAGCAAATGGGATTTAAACTGGAGGCCAGTTACGGGCGGGTATTATGGCGAGCAATGGAGGAGGTGGCGACTATTTGCTTGCCTTTCAATCAAGGAGGGGTGTAGCGGGATTTTTTTTCTAAAATCAGGGTGAAAGTTTTCTCATTTTACATGAAAAAGTTTCTGTGAATACGTGACAGCTTACACCTTGCGTAGGATTTAAAGCTTTTTTGATATTTGTCGTTCTCGTAAAAAAACCCGAGAACGACGTTTCGAGCTTCGTAAGCTGCTGATTTCACGATGCGTGACATTCAGGTTTTTGACTTTTTACGAAGCCATCATATTTGGATTCAACTTAAAATTTCAGCCAAAATTTTTCAATTCATTCCTCTAACTCACTGTTTTAAAACCAATCCCACTATATTTCATTTAATCCCACCTTATCCCGGATATGGGACCATACCTTGTGGTCAACTACAAAAACGCAACCAACACAGAGAGGACCAATGAATAGATATAAGTGGGTATGCAGTTTGCTCAACCGGCCACATGATGTAGTATGGGGGCATGGAAACCCAAAAGTATCCTGTTGCCGGAACCGACTACCCACGGACTTTCCAAGAATTTGATATTTGGTTTGCCAGCGAAGAAAATTGCCTTCAATATGTTGCTAAGCTTCGATGGCCCGACGGTTTTCGTTGCCCCTCCTGCGGCGTAATAGCTGAAAATCCATCTCTGATGGAAAGAGGCCTTTATCTGTGCAGGCAATGCAAGCACCAAACTTCGATTACGGCTGGTACACTGTTCCATAAAACGCACAAACCACTTCGTATCTGGTTTCTGGCGATGTGGTTCGTCACGAGTCAAAAGCATGGGGCCAGTGCCCTTGGGCTGAAGAGAGTTCTTGGCCTCGGAAGCTACAATACTGCATGGGAGTGGCTGCACAAACTGCGTCGCGGAATGGTCCGCCCTGGACGAGACCAGTTGAAGAGCCCTGTTGAAGTTGACGAGACGTACATTGGTGGAGTTGGGGCACAAATCAGAGGGCGCGGTGCCGAAGGAAAGACAATTGTGGCGATAGCTGCTGAGATCAGAGGGAAAGGGCCTGGCAGAATACGCATGGCGGTGGTGCCGGATGTATCGTCGGAGAGTCTCCATACATTTATCGAGGATAATGTTCAGATGGGTTCCGAGGTGCGCACTGACGGATGGAGCGGATACAAGGGCTTGGAAGACAAAGGATACCGGCATAAAGTCATAAACATTGCGGCAAGTGGCGATCCCGCTCATGTAGTCATGCCAAGAGTTCATCGAGCCTGGGTTTACGGGTTGTGGAACACGCCTAGCCGCAAAGCCTTGCCTGGTGGGCGTTGGCGGGTGGTGCCGATTTTGGCGTGTGCCCACAGGTATTGCACTTATTTTTCAAGGGGCTTAATGCCAAAAATTTTGGTCGGTAGCGGAGTTACAAGTTTTTTCATCAGTTCACGACAGGCTTCCGGCGCTGAATTAATCTGAAAAAAACTGTGCTGGTCGTTTTGAAACTCAGTGGCTTGAAGTTTGGCTAAGTTGCGCCGTATCCGGGACCAGGGCTCCCCGCACTCACGTTCCGCAACGCGCTCTATGAGCAGCGCCAGAACACAGATTTTTACATGCGTTTCGATGCGCCGTGCGGCCCAATGATACATAGGCATCATTTTGATCTGGGTACGCTTGAGGGAGCGGAAACACCGCTCGATAACCAAAAGTCCTTTGTAGCCAAGGGCCGCATCTTCAAGGCTGATGGTGTCATCGTTGGTTTCCAGCACCCACTTGCCGTCGTAGCGTTTGGCCTCGGTGATGGCTGCTCGGTCCAGGCGAATTTTACCGGCCTCGGTTGTTGTCAGGTACCGCTTGTATCGTTTTGAGGCCAGCAGTTCGACTGCCCATTGGGTAGAAGCATTACGGTCCTTATGGTTGGCAAGCTCCTCTTCGAGCATGCCGGCGATCTCTTCTCGATGTATTCGTTGCCGCTCTGCTTCCTTTGGGTTGAAGCAGAGGATGTATCGCCGCCGTCGCTCGCCATCGCCGATAACAACCTCCTTGGCTTGCAGGCTGTCGGTGAAGGTGGTGAAGCGACCTGGTTGCGAGAGGACCTCTTTCTTGATTTCGGCCACCGATGCCATGCGGGTGGCGAGCAGGTATTTGCCACAGGCCCGTGCAAGTTCTTCTCGGTTAGCGGAGGAGTTCATACCCGAGTCGGCCACGAACAGCGCTCGACCGAGGTTCCAGCCTCGCAGGTCCTTTCTGATGCGTTTGATCGTGGATACATCCGCCGTGTTACCGGGAAAAATCCAGCTTTTCACCGGCAGCCCTTCCCGGGTAACCGCCAGGGCGAGCACGATTTGCGGCGTCCACGTGCCCTCCTTGGAGTGGCCGTACTGACGCAGACCGTCGTTTTCATCGGCCTCGTCCTCGTAATCAATGGAGAATGAAGCCGTCGTGGTGTCGTAAAAAATCAGATCGACCGAGAGGTTGAACAGATTAGCGGTCTGGAAAAAGACAGCCTCCTCCACCGCATCAATATGCTTGTGGAGAAAGTCCATGGCCTCATACATCTGACGCAGTTTCAGGCCTTGGCATTTGGGCAGATGGACCTGCTCCAGCCACCGGTCCCAAACCCCGAGCTTGGATTCCGGTGCGCAGAGACGATTCGCCGTCATGGCCAGCAAGGCCTGATCGTAGGCAACGGCATACTTGCCTTTGTCCAGCAGAGACCGCAGCGCTTTGCCGATACCCAACCGCTCCCAAAGGGTTTCGATGACCAGCACTGTGCCGAGTTCCACTGTGCGCAGGATCTCAAGATCGTCGGGCAGTCCACCACCTTGAGCCTCCTCGCTACCAGCGGGGTCAACAATGGTTACCCCGCAGACTCTGGCTATAGATCGGGCGAGCCGCACCAAGGACTCACGGTCGAGCTGATCGGCGCGTCCGAAGCTGTGGATGATGCGGGCAACGGTGGAGTTGGTCTCCGGATTGCGCTCGTTGTGGGCGAGCTGGAGATACTCGGTAACGGTGCCGTTCTTGTTTTTTCGTTTCGTGGTTCGCAGATACATGACTGCCCACCACGTTAGCGTGTTAATTCGCGTATTTCAACTGAAATATCGCTTCGCGTGTGCCCACAGATTTTGAGATTTTCACCACGCGTAAAATTTTATCACATTGAAATTGCGTGATATTTTCTCCGGCACTGCACTAAAATGTGCCTACAACCCGCAAACATAAGTCGAGTAGCTTCTCTCTTTAGTCGTGTGTGGCTTGGAACTCACCAGGGAGCAATTCGGCCACCACACTTGGCTTATTACCTTGACGAGTTCACGTTTCGATTTAATCGACGTAACTCGAAGACCCGAGGGTTATTGTTCTATCGGTTGATGGAACAGGCTGTAGATTGCGCCCCTGCTCCCCGTAAAATTTTGATTGGTGGACAACCACAACCTGTGGTGCGTGGTTGAGTAAACTGCATACCCACTTAGATATATTCCAGGGTATCTGGCCATAGCGCTGGTCTGGTTCAGTTCCCATTTCGGCGGCGGATTTGCCTCAGGCCGCCAGATTGTGGCGTTTTACCTCAATCACCATTGGAGTTCCCTGTTCATGCCCGCAGTGTCCATGGGTATCATGGGGACCTGTATGTATTTCTCAATGGTTGTTGCCATAGATACCAGACCTACGATTACAGCACCTGGTCCCAAAAGATGTACGGTGAAATCGGCTTTTTTGCCGTTCCCCTCTATGAGGTTCTGGTGAATGCCATTTTGCTGCTGGCCACCTCGGTAGCCTTTGCAACAGGCGGCACGATTCTGAGCCAGCTGTTCCATACCTCCTACATGCTCAACACCTTTGCCATCGCGGCGGTCATTTTCGTGTTTACCATTTACGGATCGGAACTGGTGCGCAGATCCGACGCGGTTGTCTCAGTTCTCCTGATCATCAGTATGTTCATTATCTATCTGCCGAACATCATCAAATTTTTTCTGAGAATTCTTCAGAATATCGAGGCCATCAAAACCGGTGCAATTGCTGTCAGCGGCCCGGCCTCTTTCTGGGATGCCCTGTGGTGGGGGGTGAAATACGGCACCCTGCACTGTGCTGCCATCGGTGCCTATATTGTGCATGCACAGGTCTGCCCGGACACAACCTGCTTGAAAAAAGCTATCGGTATCGGAATATTGATTAACTGTGTGATTATGTACCTGGCCTACTTCGGAATTCTCGCCTTTGCCGATCAGGGCATTCTCAAGGAGGCAGTCCCCGCCCTTTTCGTTGTGCTCCACGGCGTGGGCGGCCCCTGGATGACCACCCTTATTTCCCTCTGCATCGTTGTCGGCTCGGTTTCCACGGGCGTGGCCCTTGTCTTTGGCACCACCAACCGGCTGGTTACCTTTCTCGGTCGTCATCTCGATGCAGCGGCCAGGTCCCGCAAACAGCGGCTCCATGCCATGTTTTCCTCCATCGTGCTGATCGCTCTCTGCTGGCTGGTCGCCCTGTTCGGTCTCATCCCGCTGATCAGCAAAAGATACGGCTCGATGGGTTGGGTGACCTTGTTTCTTATCTCGGTTCCGGCCGTTCTTCGCGGTGTAGGCCTGTGGCGCTTCAAGGATGAAAGGGCAGATTGTGAAAAAGGAGCTGTGCATTGACCACAATAGCCGAGACAATGCGGCAGATTCTGCCCGCTGACCGAGTCCACGACCATCCGGCCCTGGTTGCCACCTACGCAGTGGATGCCAGCTACTATGAACCACGCGCGCTGCTTGTGGTCGATGTGCATAACCTAAAGGAAGTACGCGCAGTGCTGGAAAACTGTGCCGCAAATAAGCTCGGCGTCACCTTTCGTGGAGCCGGAACCGCGGTCAGTGGCCAGGCCTGCGGAGAAGGTGTGCTCGTCCGGTTGATGGGGCCGGAGTGGAAACGTCTTGAAGTGCTGGACCAGGGCAAGCTGTTATGGGCGGGCAGCGGGGTCATCGGCATTGAGGTCAATGAGGCCCTGGCTCCCTTTCAACGAAAGATGGGCGCCGCCCCGGCCTCGATCACCTCCGCTACCATGGGCGGGATCATTGCCGACAACTCGGCCGGTATGTGCTGCATGGTTGAAGAAAATTGCTATCATGCCATCCAAGGCATGCGGCTGATGCTGGCTGACGGGACCTCTCTGGACACAACCGATCGCAAGAGCGTTGCCGACTTCCGCCAGTCCCATGCCGACCTGCTGGATACACTGAGCAGCCTGCGAGCACAGGTGACTGCCGACAATGACGTCGTTGCACGAATCAAGCGCAAGTATGCCATTAAAAATACCATCGGCTATACGGTGAATTCCTTTGTCGACCATGAAGACCCCATTGATATTCTCGTGCATCTCATGGTCGGCTCGGAGGGAACGCTCGGCTTCATCCACGAGGTATTGATGGAGACCATCCCCTCCCCCCCTCTGCGGGCTGTCGGCCTGCTGTTTTTCCCCTCGATGCACGTTGCCACGGATCTGGTCGTCGCCCTGAAAGACCGCTGCAGCATCGACGCGGCGGAGTCATGTACCACCGGCAGAGCCGGTGGCTTGAATTGTGAACCGCTCAAAGCGGTTGAAAACCTGGAGCCACCTAAAGGTGGCTACCTATTCAAACAAATTGAGTTGATCCATTCGTTTGTCTTCTTTTTCCTGGTGTTGGATATATGCCCTTACAGCCTCTTCATCCTTACCAACTGTAGATACGTAATAACCTCGTGCCCAAAAATTCTGCCCAACAAAATTCTTCTTTCTACCTTGAAAGTTACGGGCAATTTGAATTGCGCTTTTTCCTTTGATAAAGCCCACTATCTGGGACACCGAGTATTTGGGTGGAATCGAAAGCAAGATATGGACATGATCTGGCATCAAATCCCCTTCGATCACTGTGCATTCTTTCTGTCTGGCCAATTCTCGAAATATTTCACCCAAATATTTCCGCAAGTCTCCGAAGATCGATTTCTTACGGTACTTCGGTATCCAGATGACGTGATACTTGCAATCCCACTTGGTGTGGCTTAGGCTTTGTTCGTCGTACATGGGGAGTCTCCTTTTCTTGAACTTTGAGCGGTTCTAAAAAGCGAGACTTCCCATTTATCCCGTAACTGTCAAACTTAGGGAGTCCACCGGCAGAGCCGGTGGTTTACCTATTTATTATTACAATATCTTCATTCGACATCGATTTTCTACATTTTCGAAGAACATCATCTCAATTTTGTTCATCCTTTTTGTAGACCATGATGCATAAATCACCTTCCCCACTTCGGAGAATTCAGGTTAACGAAGATATATTTAGTATATATTCAACTATATAAATTATTTTCTCTCAAAAATAACGAATTGGCATCTATATTGTTATAAATATAGCCAAGGGGTCCCCCAACCCGTTCTCTTTTACAAAGGACATTCAAGAAAACGAATCATTCCAAACCATCGTCATTACACCTTAACCAAGACGGGAGGTTTCCATGCTCACCATTGACGCAAAAAAACAAACAATTCGTGCATCCTTTGACCCGAAACAGTTCGCCCTACTGATACAATGCTCCGAAAAGCACGATATGAGGGAGTGGAACGAGTGGAGAAAAATGAACCCGGAGCAACCCGTGCTCCTCCGCACGGCAAACCTCGCAAAAGCCTATCTCCGGGGCGCCGATCTTCATAAGGCTGATTTACGGGGCGCCAACCTGAGGGGGGCTGATCTCAGCGGGGCTAAAGATCCTGATTTCAGACGAGTCTGGGCCGATTTGAGCGGTGCCGATCTCACTGACGCGGATCTTTGCGGGACTGATTTCCGGGGTGCCAATCTCAGTGATGCAAATTTCCACCTAGCCTATCTCTTTTATACCAATCTCAGCTGGACTAATCTGAGTAGGGCAAATTTCAGCGGCGCCGACCTTTGGGCGATGCTCTATGAGGCCACGCTCACTTCGGTCGACCTCAACCAGGCCACAAGAAGATTTTTGGATATCACCAAGGCAGGAACTACATATTCGATGAAACAAAAGCACTTTTCCACGCGACTGGTCGTTCTCAGCCCTGGATCTGCTGCGGGGAAAGCACCCGAACGGCAAGAAACTCTGGCAACGACTTCCTCTGAGGCATTGCGACGTGCGGCGTAACCACATGCATTCTCATAAAAGACAACGGGGAATGCGGGAACAACGCTCCCGTTATCAGACGCATAATTTCCATAGCATCAGCTGACAAACGTTTCATCTCCATGACCAGACACGAGCAAGAAGGTCATTGCCACATGTAATCATGTGAGAAGAAAAAAGGAGCCATATTTTGTGGCTCCTTTAAGGGCAGTCAGTGACAATTTTTCAGGCAAGGGAGATCCCTCCTGCTCCGATTAATGTTATTTTTTTCTTCGAAGTCTGGAACAACCTGCCAATGCTGCAAATCCACTACCAAAGAGAAGCATTGTTGATGGTTCTGGGATAGGATTGTCACCTCTCAAGGTGACTGACAGGGCGTCCATACCCCAACCTTCGTCAGTCCATCCCTGCCACCCGCCACCAGATGGTGCTATCACTACGGTCAGGGTCGATGCAGTGTGGGCAAACGAGAGAGCAGGAGCTGTTCCCATGTCAACCAGATCATCTGAATAGAACTGCGAGCCATCAATCTGCCCATTATCAACCAGGGGGGTTCCGCCGTCAAAATCGACGACAGAACCTGTCGCATTATTCGTGGTCATGTTTAACAACAGGTTGCCATCAATTGAGATGTCAAGATAGTCGGGAGCGACTGATCCATTACTGCTATCCCAGGAATTGAGGAATCCTAGCAGCATGTCAATGCTGACGCCTGTGTGGGCAGGTAGATTGCTCAACGTCAAGGTGGCACTCGCACCGTTGGCGTTATAATATTGCCCACTCCATGATTTACCGTCAGGCGCGCTATAGGTGCCTGTCGCCGAACTTATTGCGCCACTCCCACCAAGTGATGCTGTCACCCCAGCTGCAATATATGCCGGCGCATCGAAATCATTGGAGAAAATCAGCGTTGCATCAGCACTTCCTGCAAAAACTGTCATTGCTGGTAAAAAACTAAGGCCTAGCGCCAAAAAATTTCCTTTTTTCATTTCGCCATCTCCATATTGATATTCACTGCTTACTGGCCCCTCCTGCCCATCAACCAAGGCTAGAAGACTGACGCCTGTTTGCATGAGTTTTTTCCGGGCCTGACTCTAACCAGATGGAATGTAATGGGAAATTTTCAAACCATGAAAATCCCCAAACGTAAACTTTCGCCGCAGATCTTTATTTTTGTTAAATTTTCATAAACATTCAATTCACACAACGTGCCAGAATTACTCATTCAGCCAGATGACAGGGTATACTGATCAACCTCATGTTGACGCAACCTGGGCATCAACATAACTATCTGAAATTAAAATATAAATATGGCAGCTGCTGTATAGCGGGTGTTGTCGCACACGGAATGAGTTTTTCAGGCAGGAACCACTAAAAAGCCAAGAGTTGCAATAAATCTGCAAATAACGATGACACTAAAATGTAAAATTCCTGAATTCAGGAAAAATAAGCGGAATTTTTTATCATTATGAATAATTTCAGTGATTGCCGATGAGTCTTCCTCGATACCCCACTTCATCCCCAAGTACTTATTTGCTCGCCTTTTGAGCTGCATCCAGCCCCAAAATCATGGGCCGACGCGCTCTTATCCCCCGATGCAGCTTCCGCCACAGAACTTCACATAAATCACTCTATTTAAATAATAATTTATCATAAAGCCCTCATCCACCCAGGAAAGCAATAGGCTGCAGTTGACACACCAAGCGAGAAGAACTCATGCATAGGAGTTGAACCAAGCACAGTGGGGCCTTTTCGGATACCTGGAAAACAGATACGTCATACCTACGGCGGGGGGCAAACACCCAGGCCCGCGGCATCGCCCCCTGGTGATGGGGGCAGGATCACAATCCGCCAGGCCTCTTCGTTTCACCATGTATGTTCTTGGTCACGTATCAGCCCCATTTTCTTTATCCTCGTTGCCAGCGTTGTCGGCCTGATGCCAAGTAGCGCCGCCGCTCCATCCGGGCCATAGATCTTCCAGTTGCAGTGGATGAGCGCTGCCTGGGTATTTTCTCGCTGAAAACGCAGCATTTCCTGTTCCGAGAGGATTTCCGGGAGAGGAAGAGGACTGCCCGCACTGAAGTCCTGTCCTGCCGGATCCGCTGTTACCCTGCTGGGCGATCCTGTTCCAGTCTCCGGCAGACAGAGCTGCAACCGACCGGTGTGGGCATAGATAGCGGCCTGCTCGACGATATTATGCAATTCCCGCACGTTTCCAGGCCAGTCATAGCACTGCAACCGGTGCAGCTGTTGCTCTGTAAACGACTGCAGAGGACGATTCATGTCTCGCAGGGCCATGATGAGAAAGTGGTTTGCCAGGGCAACGACATCCTCCTTACGCTCTCTGAGCGGAGGAACGCGGATGGGAAAGACGTTCAAACGGAAGTAGAGGTCTTCACGAAATCGTTTCTGCCGCACCTCCTCTTCGAGATATTTATTCGTTGCCGCAATGATGCGGACATTGGTCGAGCGCGTTCGATTTTCCCCGACACGTTCATACTCCCCCTCCTGAAGCACTCGCAAAAGTTTGCTCTGATGCTCCAGGGGAATCTCCCCGAGTTCATCAAGAAACAGCGTCCCCCCATCTGCCGCGGCAAATCGACCGATTCGATCACGGACCGCCCCGGTGAAAGCCCCCTTGACATGGCCAAAAAACTCACTTTCAAACAGGTCGCGCGGAATGGAGGCACAGTTCACCTTGATCAGCGGCTTGTCCTTGCGCTGGCTGCGATGATGTATTTCCCGCGCCACCAGTTCTTTGCCCGTACCCGATTCGCCAAGAATGAGAACGCTTGCATTTGTCGGCGCCACAACATCAATCTGATTGAGCACCTGGTGCAGTTCACGGCTCTGGCCGACGAACCCGCCATGGGAGGCGATATCGAAAAGTTCTTCTCTCAGGTACGAGTTCTCCAGTTCCAGGCTATTCTTTAACTGCTCTATTTCTTCAAAGGCCAGGGCATTGGCGGCTGCGGCGGCAGCATGATCGGCAACGACCCTGAGGACATCAAGGACGTCAGGTGTAAGACAACGTTTGGTAAAGACGGCCAGGACGCCGAGAATCTTTCCCTGGAAGACCAGCGGCTGACCGGCAAATCCCTGAATATTCTCATCAAGGGCCCAATCCACATCGGCTATCCAGGTTGACTCCCGGCCGATCTGCTCCACCACGATCGGCTTGCCTGTCGCCGCGATATGCCCGACCTTCCGCACTCCCAAAGGAAAACGGCTGTACTGCCCCTGGAGATTGTTCCACTGCCAGCCGGGGTTGACGCTTGATCGTCCCGCACTTGCCACAAGATGCAAACAGTGGCCGTGATCCTGGCATTCGTCGGCCACGGGGCAGCGACTGCAGATATCGCCCGGCCGCAACACCCAGATTCGTGCCAAAGCGACATTGGAATGGCCGGCAAGACGGGCCACGACAACCTCAAAGAGGTGGTTGGTCGTCCGTTGCTGCGCCATTTCCAGCAACAGCTGATGAATGGCCTCACTACTGAAAGGTGAAGAACTGTCCGCAATCATGACTTTTTATTGAACCCCGCAAAGATCCTGTGAGAGAAACACTCTTGGTCGCATCCCCGCCCCCCAAGATAACCGAAATTCCGTTGCGACACACCACGACATACCGTTGGCGACGAAATTCCGTGGTTTTTTTTGCTCTTCACGGGCCCCCACCCCCCTCGGCCTTCCCGATCGACGAGCAGCCTGAATCGCAAAAAAAGCTATAATATTAAAATATTAACTCCAACGATCACTTCGCGGCACACCCTTTGCAAATTGTGTGGCCAACCCAGTACCGGGTGAGCAGAATAGAAACAAGGCAGGACTGCAAAAAAAACAAAAACGGCAAGGCAACCGCAGGCCGCACAGCGACAGGGAGCAACCAACTGCGGTTTTTGCGATTTTAATTCTGGAGGTTACAGCTATGACAAAAATTATGCGCCCAATGCTTATCGACCCGACGACCGAAATGGCTTTCATGCCGATCCCCGGGGGGCAGTTCATCATGGGAAGCCCCGAAACGGAAAAGGATCGGCAACGGAGCGAAGGTCCCCAACATGCAGTAAAAATAGAAGAATTTTACCTCGCTCAAAGTGCCGTGACCCAGGAGCAGTATCTGAAGGTGATGGGAGAGAACCCCAGCGATCTTCGTGGAGAACAGTGCCCGGTTGACGGCGTCAGCTGGGATGACGCCCAAGCCTTCATCGCCAAACTGAACGCGATCAACAACACCCACTACCGCCTGCCCAGTGAGGCGCAATGGGAATACGCCTGCCGAGCCAACACGCACACCCGTTTCTCCTTTGGAGACGAGATAACGATTGCCCAAGTCAACTTTGGCGCGAAAATATCCTGCCGAAATACCCCGTCCGGCATGCACCCGGCAAACGGATTTGGCCTGTACGACATGCATGGCAATGTCTTTGAATGGTGCGAGGATACCTGGCACGATTCCTATGAGGGCGCGCCGGAAGACGGGACTGCCTGGGTGGACGATAGCAGCGATCACAAGGTCTACCGGGGTGGTGCATGGAACGCAAGCTCGCATTTTGCCCGTTCCGCCTACCGCTATCACAGACCCCGCACTACATCGTACTACAACATTGGTTTTCGTCTGGCACTCTGATTGGACGCAACAGCAATCGGCCGCTCACCCGCCATCGCCTCTTCATATTCGCAACCATGGAGCCGCCCATGTCCCATCCACCCGAAAAAACCTTACGTCTGCTCTTTCCCCAGTGGCAAGGAGGCAACAACCCACCCTATTACCTGGGCGCCAAGCTGCTTGAGTGGCTGGCGCCTCAACCCACCGGTCCGGTGGAAGAGGTCCCGGTTGCACCACCGCAGGATCTGCCCCTTGCCGTGGAACAGGGGATAGTGGCACGTAACGAACTCCTTGAACAGTTGCGCCAGGCACGAGCGCTGATCGACAAACACCAGCCCGCCCGCCTGGTTATCCTCGGCGGCGACTGCCTGGTGGACTTGGCCCCCCTTATCCTATCTCAACGAACGGTATCCCGGGGATCTTGCTCTGCTCTGGATCGACAGCCACCCCGATATCATGACACCCCAACAGTTTGAACATGCCCATGCAATGGTGCTGGCCAATCTGCTCGGATATGGGGATCGCGATTTTGTCGATACCGTTGCGCACCCGATCAGAGCGCAAAACGTCCTCTATGTCGGGCTCAATGAACCGACCGACTGGGGGAGGCCAAGAGGATTCAAGAGTTGGGACTGCAGACCGTCAATCCCCTTGAACTGGTTCAACGAGGCCCCAAACCGGTCCTGGAGTGGCTGCGCACCAATGGTGCCGGCAAGCTGGCCATTCATCTAGACCTCGACGTCCTCGATCCCGTACTCTTCCTCGCCCTGCTCTTTGCCGAACCCGGTATTCCTACCAACACCTTTGACGGAATCGCCCAGGGCAGGTTGACCATGGAGCAGATCGTGCGCCTGCTGAAAGAGGTGTCCGCGGTGATCGACGTGGTAGGGCTGGGTATTGCCGAACACCTCCCTTGGGATGCATTGGCCCTGAAAAATATGCTGGCCAATTTGCCGCTCCTGGCATCACCTGCAAGGAGTTCTTCGAGGAAGAACACAAGAAATAGACAGTCAATGCACTGAAATTTACAGCAAAAATCCGGAGAAAGTTCTATAGAGCGGCCCTTTGTGCCAAGCCAGCCTGGGAATCCCCCCTAACCAACCCGCTTGCATCTTAGTTCTTTCTCCGGTGCTCTCATGCGAAATATCGCCCTTTGTATCAGCATTCTCCTCTGCTCGGCATCCTCCTGTTTTGCCGCCCATCTCCATCCCGAAAAATATTACCAGAACAAATGGTGCAGCGCGCACCAGGGTAGAAGTGAAGTCATACTGGCGGACAGGACCCGGGCGGATTGCGTGACCGCCACCCGAGCCATCGAGTTCGACTTTGGCAAGAAATGGGCTGAGAGCCTGGGGCAGGCCCTGTACTACGCCCTGCAGACGGGAAAACGGGCCGGGATTGTGCTTATTCTCGAAAGTCCCACGGACAGAAAATACTGGCTGCGGCTCAATAGCACCATTGCCCATTTTCAGCTGCCGGTGGACACCTGGGTCATGGAGGGAGAGACACAAAAGCAGTAGCGCAAAGCGGACCGGCCAGGAAAAACCAGAAACAGGCGACGGCTTGCACGACAAACAAAAAAGCCGTAGCCAACATTTTTGGCTACGGCTTGTACATTTCTCACCTGGCGGAGAAGCAGGGATTCGAACCCTGGGTGGAGTTACCCCCACAACGGTTTTCGAGACCGTCCCGTTCAACCACTCCGGCACTTCTCCGCGTGGCGCTATTGATACCGTTTTCCGTCGCGATCGTCAACAGTTCCATGGAGCTGTTGACTTTGTCATATCCGCTGGTTAAGAATGGACGAATCTATTTTTCTCAAGGAGTTGCCATGGTTGCCAACGGATTGCAGTCGAAATGTATCTGTATTCTTTCTCTTTTCTGCCTCGTTTTCTGCCTAAGTGGATGCGCCGGCATCTACGGCATCAAAGAGGATCCGAAAATTTCCATCGCCGATATCCGCATCCAGGAAGTCAAGGCGCTTGAAGGGATTTTCCTCATCAAGCTTCGCATCCTCAACCCCAACGACGTCGCCCTGGATCTGCGCGGCATTAACTGCGATCTTGAAATCAACAAACGTCATTTTGCAAGCGGCGTAGGCGACAGCAATCAGGTTGTCCCGGCCTACGGCACCACCATCGTGCCGGTGGAGGTGTACGCCTCGGTCCTGGACCTGATTTCCTCGGTGACCGACCTGATCCACACCGCCGGCAAAATCCCCAGCAAAGACCAACCCCTGCCCTATCTACTGAAGGGAACGGTCCGGGTCGGCATCCATGGCTTTACCAAGGAGATCCCCTTCAAATCCTCGGGCGAGATTTCCCTCAAAGGGCTCAACAAATCCTGAGAAGAAACGCTCGGGCCCAAGGGGCTGCACGCCTTGCTTGGTACAGACGGCCGCCCTTTCCGGAGCCGACGACATTTATATTGACAGCCGCAGCCTGTGCAATAGAGTACAGGCCCTCTGAAGACCAGACCGTGGAGGCATCAGCATGCTCAGCACACAGCAGGGGCGTCTTTTGGTTCGCCTGGCCAGGCAGACCATCGAGCAGCATCTGGGACAGGCGCCGGACCAGCCCGTGACGGAAGAGGAACTGGACCAGCCGGCTTTCCAGGAACAGCGGGGGGTTTTTGTCACCCTCCATAAACGGGGCGACCTGCGCGGCTGCATCGGCAGCCTGGCGGCAGCGGAATCCATTGTGGACGGAATCAGGCGCAATGCGATCAATGCCGCCTTTCACGATTTTCGTTTTAATCCGGTGGGCTTGGAGGAGCTCCCGCAGCTCCATGTGGAGGTTTCGGTCTTGACCTCCCCCTCACCCCTGTCCTTTGAGCGCCCCGAAGATCTGCTGCAGCTGCTCAAGCCCGGGCGTGACGGGGTTATTCTGGAGGGCCCCGGCCAGACCCGCGCCACCTTCCTGCCCCAGGTCTGGCAGCAGCTGCCCGGTGTCGACCAGTTTCTCGGCCACCTCTGCCGCAAGGCCGGCCTGGCGGAGACCACCTGGCGCAGCGGCAATGTGCGCATATCAACCTATCAGGTTCAATCCTTTGAAGAGCCCCGCTAAAGCGGGAACACCTATGAAAGAACTGTTTCTCCCCCCGGAGCTCTCGTGTGAAATCGGGGAAATTTATCAGTCCATGGCCGAGGCCTACGATACCGTGGCCCACACCATCACCCTCACCTGCAGCGGCTGCCCGGACAACTGCTGCGACTCCTACTTTCTCCACTACACCTACAGTGAGTGGGCCTACCTCTGGGAAGGGATCCGCAAACTTGACGATGCGCACATCGATCGGATCATGCAACGCTCCCGCGACTATGTGGAGCAGAGCCGCAAGATGATTGTCCAGGGTCAGCGGCCGCAGATCATGTGCCCGCTCAACGAGGCTGGACTCTGCGGCGTGTACAGCCACCGGCTGATGATCTGCCGCACCCACGGCGTACCGGCAACCCTGACCCGCCCCGATGGCCAGCATCTCCGTTTCCCGGGCTGCTTCCGCTGCCAGGAAATCGTCAACCAAGGGTATGCGGTGGAGAGCGAAGCGCCGGCCATGGACCGTACCGTGCTCTACCGGCGGCTGGCACAGCTGGAATCGCGTTTTCTCGGTGATAGACGCGGCCGTTTGCCGAAGATCAAGCTGAGCATTGCCGAGATGATCGTTGGCGGCCCGCCCAAAGACATCAAAACCAACGGAAACTGATTCCCGAACAGCACAGGACTATGGATACCATCGTACAACAGGCACGTACCACCATTCTTGACGGCGGCCAGATCGATCGGACCACTGCCACCTCCTTACTCGACGCCGACAAGCACGATCTCTATCAGGCAGCGGACCAGATCCGCCGCCGTTTCCACGGCAACCACTTCGACCTCTGTTCCATCATCAACGCCAAGAGCGGCAACTGCAGCGAAAACTGCCGCTTTTGCGCCCAATCCGCCCGCCATCATACCGGGGTGGAAACCTACAAGGTCATTGCCGAGGACGAGGCCCTGGCCCAGGCGCAGGATAACGATCAGCATGGAGTCCACCGCCTCTCCCTGGTGACCAGCGGCCGCAGCCTTGCCCCGGAGACGGTGGCCGAATTGCAGCATCTCTACGAAAAGATGGCCGCATCCACCTCGCTGCTCTTCTGCGCCTCGGCCGGTTTTCTCGACGAGCAGATTGCCGGCGCGCTGTATGCGGTCGGAGTGCGCCGCTATCACTGCAATCTCGAGGCAAGCAAAAACTTTTTCCCCAAAGTCTGCACCACCCACACCTGGGAGGAAAAGGTCGAGACCCTGAAGCTCGCCCGGAAAACCGGGATGAGCCTCTGCTCCGGCGGGATCATCGGCATGGGCGAATCCATGGAAGACCGGCTCGACATGGCCTTTGAGTTGCGCGAACTTTCGGTGCTCTCCATTCCGGTCAATATCCTCACCGCCATCGAGGGAACGCCCCTGGCGGAGCTGGCACCGCTGTCGCTGGACGAGGTTCTGACCACGGTGGCCCTGTACCGCTTCATCAATCCCCGGGCCGTGATTCGCATGGCCGGCGGCCGCCAGCAGCTGGGCGACGAGCAGTACCGCTGCTTCACCTCCGGTGCCAACGGCGCGATTGTCGGCAACTATCTCACCACCACCGGTTCAGGCATCAAGGGCGATCTGGAACAACTTTCCGCTCTGGGCTACACCTTCAAACGGGAAAACTGAGATGGTTGCAAGCGATCTGCTCCAGTTCGACCGCGAGCATCTCTGGCATCCCTACACCTCCACCACCCACCCCCTCCCGGTGTATCCGGTGGCTTCGGCCTCGGGTGTGCGCATCCGCCTTGCCGACGGCCGTGAGTTGATCGACGGCATGTCCTCCTGGTGGTGCGCCGTCCACGGCTACAGCCATCCGGTGATCGTCCAGGCCATCCGCGAACAGGGCGAGCGCATGGCGCACATCATGTTCGGCGGCTTCACCCATGAACCGGCGGTTGAACTGGCCCGCCTGCTGGTCGAGCTCACGCCCGAGCCGCTGGACAAGGTCTTTCTCTGCGATTCGGGGTCGGTCTCGGTCGAGGTGGCCTTGAAGATGGCTCTGCAGTACCAGCAGGCTGCCGGCCGTCCGGAAAAGCATCGGTTGCTCACCGTCCGCGGCGGCTATCACGGTGACACCTTCCACGCCATGTCGGTCTGCGATCCGGTCACCGGGATGCACACCCTGTTCGAGCGGTCCCTGCCCGAGCAATTTTTTGCGCCTCGCCCAGGCTGCCGTTTCGGTGCGATCTGGGATCCCGCCGACCTGAACGCCGTGGAAGCAATGCTGGCGGAGCATCACCACCAGATCTCCGCAATGATCATCGAGCCCATTGTCCAGGGGGCGGGCGGGATGTGGTTCTACCACCCGGAATATTTGCGGGGTTTGCGCAGCCTGTGCGATCAATACCAGGTCCTTTTGATCTTTGATGAGATCGCCACCGGGTTTGGCCGCACCGGCAAACTCTTTGCCGCGGAGCACGCCGCAATATCGCCTGATATCATGTGCGTGGGCAAAGCCATCACCGGCGGTACCATGACCCTGGCCGCCACCCTGGCCACCACCGAGGTGGCCACCACCATCTCCAACGCCCCGCCCGGCGTATTCATGCACGGCCCGACCTTCATGGGCAATCCGCTCGCCTGCCATGTTGCCTGCGCCTCGATCAACCTCCTCCTGGAGAGCTCCTGGCAGGAAAGAGTCAACGCCATCAACCGGCAACTGGAGGCGGAGCTGGCACCGGCGCGCGATCTCTTTAGCGTGGCCGATGTGCGGGTGCTGGGCGCCATCGGCGTAATTGAAACCAAAGAGCCGGTGGACATGGCCATGCTGCAGCGTTTCTTTGTCGAGCAGGGGGTCTGGATTCGCCCTTTCGGGCGATTGCTCTACCTCATGCCGCCATTTATCATCAAACCGGATGAACTCTCACGCCTGACAACCGCTCTGATTCAGGCGGCGGATATGGTCTGAGGCAACCGAAAGGGCTTGTCATGAAACGGGAACTGATCAACAAAACCGTCCTTCTGGTGCTGGTGCTGCTCATCTCGGCCTTGTTCCTGGACATGATTCAACAGTTCCTCATGCCGATGTTCATGGCCGGCATCTTTTCGGCCATGCTGCGCCCTACCCATTACTGGTTGAGCGACAAAATCGGTGACCGCGAAAACCTGGCCTCCGTCCTGGTGCTGGCCGGAGTGGTCATCCTGGTGCTGGCACCGCTCTCGGTCCTCATCGGCGTGGTCGTTGCCCAGGCGATCAGCGTCAGTCAGTCGGTCACGCCCTGGGTGCAATCGTTTATCAACGAACCCACCGCCATCACCACCTACATGGAAAAACTGCCCTATTACCATGAACTCCTCCCCTACCGGGCGGTGATCATCGAAAAGGCGGGCCTGGTGGTGGGCAACATCTCCACCTTTCTCATCAACAGTCTCTCCTCGGTCACCAAACTCACGGTCAACGCGATTTTCAGTAGCGTGATCATGCTCTATGTCATGTTCTATTTTCTCACCATGGGCGAGGTACTGCTGACCAAAATTCTCTTCTTCCTCCCCCTGCACGATCGCGACGAACGGCTCCTGCTGCGCCGCTTTACCTCGGTCACCAAGGCGACCCTCAAGGGCACGCTCATCATCGGCGCCCTGCAGGGCGGCATCTGCGGGATCGCCTTTGCCTTGGCCGGCATTCAAGGGCCGGTCTTTTGGGGCACGGTGATGGCGGTGATGTCGATCATTCCCGCCTTCGGCACCGCCATCGTCTGGGGGCCGGCCGTGATTATCCTCCTGCTCAAGGGGGACTTCCTCGGTGTCGGCATCCTTGGCGTTCTCTGCGGGGCCGTGGCCGGAAATCTCGACAACATCCTGCGGCCGCGCCTGGTCGGCAAGGACACCGAAATGCACGACCTGTTCGTGCTCTTCGGCACCTTGGGCGGGATATCGATGTTCGGCATTCTCGGCATCATCATCGGCCCGATCGTGGCCGCCC
This sequence comes from uncultured Desulfobulbus sp., assembly GCF_963665445.1. GTDB lineage: Bacteria > Desulfobacterota > Desulfobulbia > Desulfobulbales > Desulfobulbaceae > Desulfobulbus. The sequence continues at coordinate 3,984,544 of NZ_OY762276.1, forward strand.
TGTTCATCACTATCTGGGAAATTTACGGCAAGGCATTCGAAAGCTACCTCCCTGATGTGGGGCCACTGTTTTCCGCCCCAACCAACCAGGGCGCCACACCCGAATTTCTGCCGGAAGACGACAGCCCGGAAAAGGACGAGACCATACCGCCCGGACAATCACCGCAACAGGCTGAGGGAACGGATGATGAAAGCGGCGCCGGAAGCGGGAAAAAAAGTTGAGGTTCCCTATTTTCATCAGTAAAATAGGTAGATTGCGACAAACACATCGGGGCGCCATCCACATCCCTGCCCCCGGGCCAGGTCCTCCTTCGGACCTCTTTTCCCTCTTTCCATTCCTGCTTGGAGGCATACGATGAGCGAAGAAATTCGAGTGAAAAACACGGGGTTACGCGGCGTCACCGTCGCCGATTCCGCGATCAGCTTCATAGACGGCGAAAAAGGCGTACTGATTTACCGGGGCTATCGCATCGAAGATCTGGCTGATCGCTCCTCCTTCATGGAAACCGCCTTCCTCCTGCTGTTCGGCACGCTTCCCAGCGCCGAACAGCTGGTCGGGTTTACGCAGCAGGTCAAGGACATGCGTGCGGTCCCCTCCTATATCATCGAAAGCATGAAGCTCTGGCCCACGGACGCTCGCCCCATGGATGTACTTCAGGCCACCGTGCCCATGCTCGCCATGGCCAAGCAAAACAGCGACGTCATGGATCGCGATCTCTGCCTGCAACGCTCCATCGGCCTCATTGCCCAGCTGCCGACCCTGGTGGCCGCCTGGCACCGCATCCGCAATGGCCATCCAGTGCTGGCCCCGGATCCGGAACTCGATCATGCCGGCAACTTCCTCTGGATGCTGCTTGGCGAAAAGCCCGATGCGGCCACGGCCCATGACCTGGATGTCTGCCTGATCCTCCATGCCGATCACACCTTCAACGCCTCGACCTTTGCCGCCAGGGAGGTGGTCTCTACCCGTGCCAGCCTCTATTCCGGCGTTGCCGCGGGCCTGGGCGCCCTTTCCGGCAGCCTGCACGGTGGAGCCAACGCCAAGGTGATGGAGATGCTGTTGAAGCTGGAACATGAGCCGGATGTCGAGGGCTGGGTGAAGAAACAGCTCGCGGAAGGTGATCGCATCATGGGCATGGGCCATGCGATCTACAAAACCGGTGATCCCCGGGCGACCTATCTGAAGAAGATGGGACAGCGGCTGGGGCAGCAGACCGGCGGCAAATGGGCCCTGATCTCCCAGCGCATCGAAGAAACCGCCCTGGCCATCTTTGCCGAGCGCGGCAAGACTACCATTTTACCCAATGTCGACTTCAACTCCGCCCCGGTCTACTATCTGATGGGCATTCCCACAGACCTGATGACCCCGGTTTTTGCGATCTCCCGGGTGGCCGGCTGGTGCGCCCACATCATTGAGGAACAGTTCGCCGACGCCCAGGGCAAACCGGCCCTCTACCGGCCCCAGGCCCAGTATGTGGGTGAGTACTGCGGATTGATGGGCTGTGAGTATTCACCGATGGAGAAGAGGAAATAATCCCCTCTCTGTAACGGTACCTTTTCCCCTTTCTTCCAGTTGCATACCACCCTAACCCAAAGAAAGTCCAGCCTATGAAGAGCAAGGAATTACTCAAGAAAATTAAATATCACATCTCGGAACAGCTTGCCCAATTCACGTATAGCCGAAAATGCAGACTGTATTGCATTGGTGCTGCCAAAACGGGCACCCATTCGATCGACTCGATGTTTGACCAGACCATACGGTCATCGCATGAAGCAGATTCCGAAGAGGTTATCGCAAAAATCCTTGATCTCTCCGCGGGCAAGTTACAGGATAAAGAAGTGCTTGCCTTCATACGAAAACGGGACAAGAGACTGCGCCTCGATGTTGACTCGTCACAACTCAATTTTTTTCTGCTCGATTTTCTCTTGAAAGAATTCCCGCAAGCGCTCTACCTGCTCACGATACGAGATTGCTATTCATGGCTGGATTCATTCATGAATGATTCATTGCGTCGGACGACGACCGACCGATGGATACAATTAAGGGATTTTCGATTCCAGGCCAGTTTTTTTTCACATCCGCCGGAAGAATTGCCACTCAAAGAAAGAGGACTCTACACATTGAACGGATACCTTTCCTACTGGGCGAGCCATAACAATAAAGTGCTGACCTCTGTTCCCAAAGAACGACTGATGATTGTCAGGACCAATGAACTTACCCAAAAAGCGTATGAAATCGCTGACTTCGCTGGTTTGCCAAGAACTTCAATTCAATTAAAGCATTCACATGCCTTTAAAAACCCCACTAAATATCACCTTCTTCGTGAAATTCCGGAAGCGTATCTTGAGTCAAAGATACAAGAATATTGCGGTCCACTAATGGAACGTTTTTTTCCCGAGATTAAGTCACTCAGCGATACAGCCCTCTAATTTGCCAAATTTGCCGGCAATGTTTGCAAAAATTGCATCAAGGATGCTTAGGGGAATTTCAATCGAGTGCCTGTGAACATCTCCCCTCTAGCTTGGATAACTTTTTCACATTGCCACCATCATTGACGGGGCCGTAAATAGTCAATTTTCGAGAAGTTGCGCATCATTACAACAGTACATGACTAAGCTCGAAACGTCCTCCTCGAGACTTTTGACGAAAACGACATCTTGCACCATTACTCAGTTAAAGCCGATGCCCAAGGAAAAACATATGCCATCGCAAGCCATCTCACCCAATACTGTTGTTCATCGAGGCGCCATTAGCCAGTTGCACCGGGAACAGCTGCTCCAACAAAAAAGCCTGGCGCTGTGGTTTACAGGCCTGTCCGGATCGGGAAAATCGACCATAGCTCACGCAGTTGAAGAAAAGCTGCATGCTCAAGGCCGCCTGACATATGTATTTGACGGAGACAATGTGCGTCATGGCCTGTGCGGAGACTTAAGCTTCTCGCCTGAGGCTAGATCGGAAAACAATCGCCGGATAGCAGAAATGCTCAAGCTCTTTCTGGATGCCGGGGTCATCTGCATGGCGGCGTTTATTTCCCCAATGCGTGCAGATCGGGACCGAGTCAAATCGATTGTAGGACCAGCAAAATTTTTTGAAGTGTATGTGCGTTGCCCACTTGAGGAGTGTGCACGTCGTGACGTCAAAGGCCTCTACAAACTGGCCCAAGCAGGAAAAATAAAAAATTATACGGGAGTATCTTCTCCTTACGAGGAACCCGAGAATCCAGATATCATTCTCGATACAAACGTATCCACTGTGAATGAGTGCGTCGATCAGGTTGTTCAACTCATCACCAAGTTTCAGCAGCCCTAAGACTTGCCCTTGATGATTATTCGGTCTGCCGTTCCCTGAGTACAACTCACCAGGCCATTGCGCTCAGGTCGACCTTCTTCTCCGCGATCAACCGCAGGCAGGCGTCTACGCTGTCGGCGTGATAAAGCACACCACGGCCGGAGCGAATCTCCTCAAGCGCCGTTTCTATGCCGAGTGACGGCCGATAGGGCCGATGGGAACTCATCGCCTCGACCACATCGGCCACGGTCAGGATCTTGGCCTCCAGCAGAATCTCCTTATCAGTCAAACCACGCGGGTAGCCGGAACCGTCCAGGTGTTCGTGGTGCTGATAGACGATATCCGCCACCGGCCAGGGGAAAGGGATATCCTTGAGGATCTCGTAGCCGACCTCGGTATGACACTTGATTATCGCCCGTTCCTGGGCGGAAAGCCGTGCCGGTTTGGCCAGGTACTCAGAAGGCAGGGAGATCTTGCCGATGTCATGCAGCAGGGCTGCAAAATGGAGGCCCTCGATCTGTTTTTCCGCCAACCCCAGTTCACGGGCAATGGCGCAGGCCAGTTTGTCCACCCGCATCTGATGACCTGCGGTATAGGGGTCGCGTTTCTCCGCGGCCAGGGCTAATGATTTAACCGTCTCCTCCAGGCTGGAATGGAGTTCGTCGCGGCTTTTCTTCAGGGCCTCGATGGCGTTCTTGCGCTCGGAAATATCGCGGGCAATCCCCCGATATCCCAGGAATTCCTCCTTGTCGCCAAAAAACGGCACCCCGTTCTTCTCGATCACCACCACTCGGCCGTCACGGGTCTGACAGACGGTTTCAAACCCGTTGAAGGGTTTGTGGGAGCCAATCATTCTCTTAAAGAGCCGGCTGGTTCGCTCCAACTCCTTGACCGTGACCAGGTCCTCGAGGTGCTTGCCTATGATTTCCTCGGCCTCGAAGCCAAGCAAATCTTGTATCTTGGGGCTACAGTAGGTGTAGGCACCCTCGGCATCGATCTCCCAGATCCAGTCGCTGGTGGTTTCAACCAGGGATCTGAAGCGGGCATTGCTTTCCTCGAGTGCGGTCAAAAGCCGTTCCCGCTCTTCCCAGATAATGCGCCGCACCCGATCGGCAAGCACGGTATGGCGAATGATGTAAAACGCCAGGAAGGCGTTGATCAGCAAAATGACCGAGGCAATGGCGTTGAGCTGTTTGGCGATAACGCCGATCTCGACATTGACATCCTCGACGTAGAGTCCTGTGCCGATGACCCAACCCCAGGGTTTGAACCCTTTGACATAGGAAATTTTGGGCACGATCTTCTTGGGCTCGTCCTGCCACTGGAAGAGGTACTCCACATAGCCGGCCTCCTGGGCCTTGACCACGCGCACGAACTCCTCGAGCAGATTTTTTCCGGTGGGATAGCGAAAATCAGGCACTGCCTCGCCGCGCAGATCAGGGCGATAGGGGTGGACGACGATCAGGGCCTTCATATCGTTGACCCAGAAGTAGTCCTTGTTGCTCGGGCCGTAACGAAGCGAGGCAATGATGCGCAAGGCCTCCTTTTGGGCCTTCTCCTCACTCATTTCCCCCGAGCGGGCCATCTGTTCGTAGGTCGAGACCAGATCGTAGACGATTTCGACCATCTCGCGGAGCATATCCCGCTTCTTGGCCAACAGGTTTTCCTTAAAAGACGGCAGGATAATGACAAAGGTGGCGGTAACGAACAGAAGAATGGTGAGCAGGGCCGGCAGGGCGATCCTGAAGGAGATGGCATGGGCAAATTTGCGTTTCTTGTCCTTCTCCACAACGACTCCGCACTCTCTGAAGGTGGGGCATACGGGCGAGATGCTTGACCGGGGCAAACCTGAACCAATCCCTCCCCGATTGATCCAGGCCGGAGAAAGGCGACGCCTCTCTTCCTATCAGCATAACTTTTGTCGAGGAGATCAGCAAGAGATCTTCCCAATTTCCTTGACCTTTCCTCTTTTTCCCCCACTGTCATGGCGTGACGCAACCAGGTGAGTTTTCGCTTGACTTTCACCGGGGAATTTTGTTCCCTACGTTCACGTTTCAGGTTCCGTTATCGGATGAAGAGGGAACTCCGTGCAAATCGGAGACGGGCCCGCCGCTGTAACCGGGGACAAAGGCCGCAGAGAAGTCACTGACCGTCAAGGTTGGGAAGACGCGGCCGGAGGATGAACCGGAAGTCAGAATACCTGCCTGAAACGAGACAGCCCTTCCCCGCGGATCTGGGAGGCGGCATCGATACGTGGATAGACCAGGGCATCCCCGGATCATTGCAGAACCATGATCCGGGGATTTTTTGTGTGCAGCCCCCGGATCAAAGCGGCGGAAGCCCGGTATTTCACCTCCATCGCCGGCGTTTCCCTGGAAGAACGGCTCCTGCTCATCTCGGGGTATCGGCAGCAGAACTGCCTCAGGATCTTTTTTGCCATGTCCGGGCTACCGGCGGTGATAGCGTTTGCCGGCGATATTGCTGCCCCGGCCTCTCCCAAGAATCCTGCCCCCGTCCCCACCGATCTTTTTCGGAGCCGTTCATCCACACGAGCCTCAGTCAGTTCTCCCCGCAAATCTCCACATCATTTTGTGGCCAAATCCTCATCCGAAAAAAATGAAAATAGGCCAGAGACCTCACACTGGACTTGAAGCCAGCGCAGTCCCCATACCAATAGCCTGTTTTCATTTATATTTTGACAAGGAGCGTGTTGCATGTACAAGAACATTTCCATGGCCCTTTTCCTGGCCTCCCTGACCTCGACATCAGTTGCCCTTGCAGGGCCGAAGCTCATTGCCAGCGGCACGATCAGCGGGGCCTACAAGGACTTTGCCCTGCGGACCTCCGCTACTCTGGAAAACGGCATTCCCGGAATTCGCTTGGGAGGAATTGGCTCCGGTTTCGCCTATGCCGGCGGCAATACCTTCATCGCCCTTCCGGACCGCGGACCAAATGCCACCAGCTACAACGACAGCGTTGACGATACGGTCTCCTACATCAACCGTTTCCACACCTTGAGCGTAACTCTGGCCCAAAGTGACGATGGTTCGGCCCTTCCCTTTACCCTGACGCCGATGTTGATTGAGACCACGCTGTTATCCAGCAAAACACCCCCTGTATTACAGCAGCGGTTCGGCATACGAACTCTCCAGCGGCATTCCTGCACTCAACAAAAAGAACCGGACCTACTATTTCACCGGCCGTTCCGATAAATTTGCCCCCAGCAGAGGATCGCTCAATGCCAACAATGGACGCCTGGATCCCGAAGGCGTGCGGGTCTCCAACGATGGCCGCACCATCTACATCTCTGACGAATATGGCCCCTATGTCTATGGATTTGATCGGGAAACCGGTGTGCGCAGCAAAGTGTTCACCCTGCCGGCGACCTTTGCCGCCGCCAATCTGAGCGCGGTCGGCGACGAGGAGATCAGTGCCAACACCAGCGGCCGTCTTGCCAACAAGGGGATGAAGGGGCTCGCTCTCACTCCGGATGGCAAGACCCTGGTCGGCGCGATGCAAAGCCCGCTTATCCAGGACGGTGGGAAAGATGCCGCCGTTACCCGGATCATCACCATCGACATTCAATCCGGGGCCACCAAGCAGTATGCCTATCAACTCGACAATTTGGGGAGCAAAGACGATCCGAAATACGGTTCCATCAGCGAAATCCAGGCGATCAACAACCACCAATTCCTGGTGGATGAACGTGACGGCAAGGGGGTTGGGGGACGATTCAAAAGCGAAGCAGAAAAAGCTCTACAAGATCGATATTAACGGGGCAACCGACATCACCACTCTGAGCGGTGCGGAAAATCTCCTTACTCATGTTGTCGGCAAATCCCTGTTTCTTGATCTGGTGGAGATCCTCAATGATAACGGCATAGAGAAAGAGGCAATACCGACCAAACTCGAGGGGATTGCCTTCGGACAGGATATCGAGGTGGACGGTACCAGCAAACACACCCTCTATGTCTCCAACGACAACGATTATCTGGCCACCACCACCGTGGACGATGCAACCGTCGACAATCCCAACACCATCTACGTCTTCTCTTTTACCGACGGGGACCTTCCTGGATTCATCCCCCAACCCATCCGCCCCTATTACGTGGAGGAGATGGAGGGACACGATTGGGCCTGCAGTCGAGATTGCGGCAACGGCAAGCGATAAAGACAGAGCTTCATAATCCCCTCTGATCAGTGCAAAGACACCACAGTGTAGCAACCTTTACCCATATGCACCATGTACCGGGGAGACGGATGACCCTGTCTCCCTTTTTGAATTTTCGGATCTCCCCACCGCTATCCAGGAAAAGGCCGGTTTTCTCCTTCTGCCCTTCAATAAACTTCAAAAATGTGATGCAATACCCAACACAAAAATGTAAACGAAGATTAACCCCTTGAAATTCGTCAAGGTTACCGCAATAATAGAATCAAATCCGCTGACTCACCTACCCCTACCTCGTTAAGGAGGCGCATGATGACCGACCCCAAGACCACCTCGCTTAGTCACCATATTCAAGCTGTCAAAAAAGGTGAACGCGTCTTTGAAAACGCCTTCCAGAGCGTCAGCCGCATGATTCTGGACAAAGAGATTGACAAGGTCACGGTCAACGGCAAAACCACCTTCGATTTCACCATTTTCCGTGAAGGCAAAAAGCACATCATCGGCATGTACGATGAGATCAACTCCTTTGTCTCCTTTGTCAAGGACGCCTCCCAGGGCGGCTCCTCCAAGGAGATGGCCTTTGTCCTGGTCGGCGAGCCGGGCAACGGCAAGACCTTTCTGGTGGAATACCTGTGCAGCCTGTACCGCACCTTCCTCGCCCAGCCCAAAAATCGCAAATATTCCTTCCGCTTCCATGGCCTGGACAAGATAGGCACCTACGGCGCGATCAAGATGATCGAGTCCCAGACCTACGAGGATCCGATGGTCCTGGCGCTCAACCTGTTTGAGACCAAGGAAGAATCCATGCAGTACCTGGCCAAGAAGTTCAAGATCAGTGACGCCATGATCGAAGAGTGGATGGAAAATTACCGCCCGCTCGGTGCTTGCTCGGCCTACATCTGGGAGGACCTCCGCAGCCTGGCCGGCGGCAATATCGACGAGATGCTCAACAACATCGAGATCGTGCCGGTCCCACTGGTGGAGAGCCTGGGCACGGTCACCGGCAAGTATCCGGCCAAGGACAAGATCACCTCCTCGGCGGTCGATCTCCTGGGCGAAGAGTCGATCCAGCGCCTGCTCCACATCACCGACACCAACAACCCCTACCGCTTTGATCTCAGGCGCGGAGCCCTTGCCCGTGTGGCCGGAGGCGGCATCCACTTCAGCGACGAGATCTACAAGAACAAGAAGGACCTGGTGCAGGTCTACCTGGGCATCATTCAGAACCGCACCATCGAAATCGACGGGTACCGCTGGCCAATCGACACACTGATCATCGCCACCAGCAACAACTCCGAGTTCAACCGCTTTCTCGCGGAGAAAGAGGAGGCGCCGATCATCGACCGCTGCCGTATCTGCTATGTTTCCCACAATACCAACTACCGCCAGCAGCATGACCTGACCGCCTACGCCATCGGCAACGAGTCCAAGACCACCCTGACCGGCAACACCATGCACCAGGATCCCAACCTCAATTATGCCGCCTCCGTGGGCGTGGTCCTCACCCGTCTGCCGCGCTCGGAAAAGCTGACCCCGATCGAGACCATGAAACTGGCCGCGGGCGAGGTTGCCGGCGAAAAGAGCCTGAAGACCCTTTCCGAGGTGATCGACACCCTCAACCAGGAGCACGACATCACCAAGCGATTCGGCCAGAAGGGGCTTGGCCAGCGCAACCTCGGCCGCACCATGCAACTGATGCTGGAGAGTTCGGAGACCAACGAGGGCAAGTGCATGTTTGCCTACGATGTGTTCACCGCCCTGGAGCGGGTGATTCTCGACTACGTCTCCGAGGCGGCGGACCGGGCCAAGTTTCTCGACGATCTCAAGATCGCCAAGGGGCTCTACCGCGAGCGGATCATGACCGAGATGTTCAACGCCTACATGGATGAGCCGCTGGCAATCCGCAAGGACGTGCTCAACTACGTCAACATGATCATCGGCATCGACGCCGAGAACCTGGGCGTGGACCGCATGTGGAAATACAAAAATCCCCAGACCGGCGAACTGGTGGCCCTGAAGATCGACGAACGCTACATCGATTCAGTGGAGGCCTGCCTGGGGCTGAAAGTGCGCGAGCAGAAAGACTCCTTCCGCACCTCGATCCGCAAGATCTATGGCCAAAAGATCTCCATTGACCCGGACTACGACTTCATGGATAACCTGGAACTGGTCAAGGCGGTGACCGATGTGCGCCTCAAATCGGATATCGCCGGTGCGGGCAGCCTGATCGGGGCCCTTGCCAACCGGACCAACGAGGAAAACCAGAAACTCTATGACCGGATGATCGACACCATGCTCAATAAACTGGGCTACTGCCTGACCTGCGCCCAGAAAACCATTGAATATTTCTGTACCCAGGTTGATGAGAATTGATGTCCACGCACAACGTGAAAAAGCTGACATACACCTCTGGTGAAATCAGCCTCCAGAACGCCAACCCGAGCGTGGAGGGATCATGAATAAGCTGCGGCAACTCTACCAACAGCTGGAAGCCAAAGGCCTTTCTCTCGAGCAGCGGCGCGTTATCGAACATGAGCTGGCGCTGTCTGAATTAAGCGGCGATCCGCTCCGGGCACATCTGCGTGGTCCGCGGTCGGAGGCACGCTCGCTCTACAGCTACAGCGACCCGGAGATTCTCGGCCAGGCCAATCCCTCGCCGTTGATGTCGCTTGTTGCGGCCCAATCCCTTGATCACCTGCTGCAACGCGATCTGCAACGGGAAAAAGACGGATTTCCGCGCAAGATCCGCGTGGGCAAGCTGGTCAAGCCCGGCCGCGACGGCGACGACAAGGTGGTGGTGATTCCGACCACGGTTGAAGAAAAATTGATCCACGGCCCCATTCCCGAGGAAGAGGAAGAAGGCGAAGGCGGCGAAGGCCAGGATCCGGGCGAAGGCGGGGCCGGTGAGGGGGAAGAGGGCGAGGTTATCGGTGAGCAGCCGGTTCGCGAAGAACAGGGCGGCGGCAGCGGTTCCGGTCAGGGTCAGGGTGGAGCCCATGAGCTCGAATCCACGGTCTATGATCTCGGCCGCGTCCTCACCGAACAGTTTGCCCTGCCCAACCTGCGCGACAAGGGCAAAAAACGATCGCTCACCCGCTACGCCTACGATCTGACCGACAAGAACCGCGGTTTCGGCCAGATACTCGACAAGAAGGCGACCCTGAAACAGGTGCTGCAGACCAACATCGCCCTAGGCAGGGTCAAGGCCGGAGCCCTGCCGGATGCCAACGCCCTCATGGTTTCTCCCAAGGACCGGGTCTATCGCATCCTCTCCAAGGAGCTTGATTACGAGGCGCAGGCAGTGGTCTTTTTCGTGCGCGACTACTCCGGTTCCATGGCGGGCAAACCCACGGAACTGGTGGTCAACCAACATGTGCTCATCTACGCCTGGCTGACCTATCAGTACCAGAACCAGGTGGAGACTCGCTTCATCCTCCACGACACCGAAGCGCGCGAGGTGGAAAATTTCCAATCCTACTACCAGATGCAGGTTGCCGGTGGCACCCAGGTGAGCTCGGCCTACCGGCTGGTCAACAAAATCGTTGCCGAGGAGGAGTTGTATCGCGACTACTCGATCTATGTTTTCCACGGCACCGACGGCGATGATTGGGACACCTACGGCGAAGAATCCTTGCCCGAGTTGAAAAAGATGCTGACCTACGCCAGCCGCATCGGGGTGACCATTGCCGAAAACGGGCTGGACGGCAGTCGTCGGACCGAGGTGGAAAAGTACCTGACCAACTCCGGTCTGTTGGAGTCCAAAAAGGATCTGCTGCGTCTGGACGTCATGTCCAAAGACAGTAACGAAGCGCGGATCATCGAGGGCATCAAGAATCTGATATCTTAACAGGGGCAGACCTCCTGACAGTGGTGGGACTATGGAACTGATCAGTCAGCATACCAAACGAATCATGGAGGGGTGCAAGGAACGGGCCCGGCAGGCCGGTTTGCGCTTCGAGGACGAGACCCTGGAGTACGTGGTCACCAACCGCGACATGCTCGAGCTTGGTCCGAAAGTCATGATTCCCACCCTCTACGACTATTGGGTGCAGGAAGTGGAAGTTTTGCGGGAACAGGGCCGCTACGAGCTCTACCCCAACAATCCCTATGAGACGGTGATCAACACCCGGCCACCGATCTCCTACTACAACGACAATAACCCGGACTGGCTCAACGTGATGATTTTTTATCATGTAATCGGCCATATCGACTTTTTCCAGAACAACCTTTTTTTCCGCCATACCTGGAATTACGACTTCACCGGACGGGCCCTGGCCGACAAACGGCTGATCGCCAAACTGCGCTCGGAAAAAGGACGCTGGGTCGATTACGTGATCGAGTTCGCCCGCACCGTTGACAACCTGGTGGGGTACTTCGAACTCCTGGAAGAGAGCGGCAAGAAGATCAAACAGGAGAAGCCGTCCCTGCTCGACTTCTACTTCGATGTCTTTCTCCAGCGCGGCAGCCGGGCGACAGTGAGCAGCTATGCCCGGGAGATCGAGCGCTACAACAAGCTTCTCCGCGAGCACCCGGAAGACGGCGAGATGCGCTTTCTCAAATCGATCACCGAGAAATACACCGAGCTGGAATCGCTCTATGCCCGCAGCCTCAAGGAAAAAAAGAGCGTCGGCCGCACCGATCTGCTCCAGTTTCTCATTGAGTTTTCACCGTTTCTCAATGCCGAAAAAAACCGCTGGATGCTGATGGTGCTCGAGGTGATCCGTTCGACCTCACTCTACTTCCAGCCGCAGATCCGCACCAAGATCCTCAACGAGGGCTGGGCCTCCTACTGGCACGACACCCTCTTTCTCCAGGATGACCGCATCAAAGGGCATGAGGTGGACTATGCCATCGTCAACGCCAAGGTCACCTCCATGCCCCGGGTGGGGCTCAACCCCTATGCCCTGGGCATGCGCCTGTTTCAGTACCTGGAGGACAAGGCGGAAAAAGGACGCACCAGCCTGAAGTACTTCCAGACAAGCGATCGCCAGCAGCGACGCAATTTCGATCAGGCCACCGGCCATGGAAGGGACTACATCTTTCACATCCGTGAAAATTACTGCGACTCGATGTTCATCAACTCCTTCATTGATCAGGATTTCATCGATCTGCACCGCCTCTTTGTGGTCGGCAAGCGACTCAACAAGGAACGGATGACCTGGCAGTACTACGTCAAGAGCCGCAAATCCGAGGATTACAAGGCCATGGTCGCGGACAGCCTCTACCACCCGCCGCGGATCGAGGTCACGGTGGCGGAAAACAATGCCCTGGTGCTCAACCATGTTTTCGAGGGCAAACCGCTGTTGCGCGACTTCATTCAGGGCGTCCTCCTCGGGGTGGAGTACCTCTGGGGCGAGGAGGTGCACCTCTACACCTCTGTGCCCATCCCCATCAAGGCCAGCCGGGACATCGACGGCCGGCCCAAGGAGGAGACGCCGAAACGGACCATTCAATGGAAGCGCTTTCGCTACACCATGAAAGACAGAACCCTGTCGCGAACGCTCGCGGAATAACGGCACCGCGGCAACCCGAACCAGGAAGGTGACCATGGGCGTATTAACACAAGCCTTGAATACCCTGCAGCAGTACAAGGGCGACCGTTTTCGCCAGGCAGAACTTTCGTTCTCAGATTTTTTGGCCGAGGTGATCGAGCGCCCGGAGCGCAACCTCCGCAATGTGATCCAGGTCTATGCCGACATGGTCCGCCATTTTGTCAAGGACGGACACGATGAATATCATAACGACCCGGAATCGATCAACTATCTCAACTACGACTGCAGCCGTCTCTTTGTCGAAGGTTCCGATCGCCCCTTCTTTGCCGACCGCCTCTTTGCCAACCGGCTGATCCGCCATGTGGAATCGCTGTTGGTCGGTGACCAACAGAACAAGATCTACATCTTTGACGGCCCGCACGGCAGCGGCAAATCCACCTTTCTCAACAACCTCCTGCGTAAATTCGAGGAGTATGCTAACACCCCTGAGGGGTCACGCTACGAGGTGGTCTGGCGTCTGCGGGCACCGACCCTGGTGGGCGGGGTACACAGCGTTGCCGGACTTGCCGACAAAATCTCGCAGCTCTTGAGCGAAGAGGCCAACAGCGAGGTGGAGGGTTGCCTCACCACCACCAAGGAAGGCGACGGCAACTGGCTCACCCTGCCCTGTCCCAGCCACGACCATCCCCTGCTGATGATCCCCAAGGAGATCCGTCGCCAGTTCCTCGATGAGTTGATCGACAATGCGGTCTTCAAGGATCAGCTGCTCAACGAAAAGAAGTACGAATGGGTCTTCCGCGACGAGCCCTGCACCATCTGCTCGGCCCTCTATCAGGAACTGCTGAAAAAAGAAGGCAATGCGCTCAAGGTGCTCGAGTCGGTCTTTGCCCGGCCCTACATGTTCAACCGGCGCCTGGGCACGGGAATCTCGGTGTTCAACCCCGGCGATCGTCGCTCCCAGCGCAATGTCCGCACCGACGAAACCGTGCAGCGCACCCTCAACGCCCTGTTCGCGCCCTCGGGGAAGGTGCCCTACCTCTATTCAGGCTATGCCAAGGTCAACAACGGCATCTATGCGCTGATGGATGTCAAGTCGCACAACACCGAGCGGCTGATGGATCTGCACAACATCATCAGCGATGGGGTGCACAAGGTCGATCACATCGAGGAACGGGTCAACTCGCTCTTTTTTGCGTTGATGAACCCGGAGGACAAGAAGGTGCTCACCGACCTGGCCGCCTTCTCCGATCGCATCGAGTACATCAACATCCCTTATGTACTTGATATTAAAACAGAAATAGAAATATACCGCGAAGTCTTCGGCAAGCATATCGACGAGTCTTTCCTTCCCCGGGTGCTGCACAACTTTGCCCGGGTGATCGTGGCCACCCGCCTGCGGACCAGATCGGATGCCATGCTCGAATGGATTCAAAACGCGGAGAAATATGAGCTCTACTGCGACAAGAATCTGCAGCTCTTGAAGATGGAGATCTACACCGGCTATATTCCGGCCTGGCTGGAAGAGGAAGATGTGGAGCGGTTCAACTCCAAGCGGCGGCTAAAAATTATCGCCGAATCGGAGCAGGATGGCTGGCAGGGGTTGTCGGGGCGCGACTCGATCCGCATGTTCAACGAATTCTACTCGATGTACGCCCGCGACGACAAACTGATCGACATGTCGATGCTGGGTATCTTCTTCCGCAAATACTGCAAGAAGGACAAGAGTATCCTGCCCATGGGCTTTCTCGACTCACTGCTCAGGATGTACAACTATTCAGTGCTGCAATCTGTCAAGGAGTCCCTCTACTACTACAACGAGGAACAGATTGCCCGCGACATTCAGAACTACATGTTCGCAGTCAACTTCGAACCGCTCACCAGTGAAGTGTGCCGCTTCACCGGTGAGCGGCTGGAGATCAGCGATGCCTTTTTTCAGCGGATCGAATCCCGGCTGATGGTCTCTCCCTATGACTCCACCGCTTTCAGGGCCATGGTCCAGCGGACCTACACCAGTTCCACCCTGACCCAGGAAATTCTGCGCGACAACATGCCCATCACCGAGACCGCGCTCTATCTGCAGCTGCGTGAGCGCTATATCCACAACCTCAAGGAGAAGGTGCTCGACCCCTTCCTCGACAACGAGAATTTTCGCCGGGCGGTCAAGGAATTCGACCTGGAATCCTTCAAGACCTACGACCAGAAGATCCAGAGCGATGTCCGTTTCATGATGAAGAACCTGCAGAAAAAATTCGGCTACTCCCGCCAGGGCGCCAAGGAGATCTGCATCTACGTCATCGACAACAACCTGGCCCGCGTCTTCTCCGACGAGCTCAAGATGGGCCAGTTCACCCCGTAAACGAGAGGCCGGAGGCAATCACGCCTCCGGCCTGTTGCCTCTCCTTATGCCGAAATCCCCTTCCTTGCGAGAAAGGCGAAATACTCGTCAACGCTCGGGAGCTTGCCGAAGAGGGCGGTGATGGCGGTCAACTCGGTGGAGCCGAGAAAGACTTGCGCGCCGTCCCCCAGGCGATTGTCAAAGTTGCGGGTCGAGGTGGACATGACCGTGGCTCCGGGCCGAACCCGCGCCTGGTTGCCCATGCAGAGGCTGCAGCCCGGGATCTCCACCCGGCCGCCGACCTGGGCAAAGACGCTCAAGCCGCCTTCATTCTGCATCGCATCCCGATCCATACGGGTAGAGGGGGCGAGCCAGAGCCGGCTCAGGGCATAGTCTTCGCCCTGCAGCAGTTGTGCGGCCGCCCGGAGATGCGAGAGATGGGTCATGCAGGAGCCGATAAAGGCCTCGTCGATAGCGGTGCCCGCCACCTCGCTCAAGGGCTTGACATCATCGGGATCGTTGGGGCAGGCCAGAAGCGGCTCGGTCAGGGTTGCCAGATCAATCTCGAGCACCGCCTTATAGGCAGCGCCCGTATCCGCCGCAAGCAGACTCGGCTCGGCAAGCCAGGCCTTGAGCACCGCAACCCGCCGTTCGAGGGCCTTTTCATCTTGGTAGCCCATGGCGATGAGTTCTTCCAGAAGGGCAACATTCGCCTGCACATTGGCGATCACCGCGTCCAGGGAGAGCTTGAGCGTGCAGGCGGCGGCACTGCGCTCGGCCGAGGCGTCGCTGAGTTCAAAGGCCTCCTCGACACGAAGATCCTCCACGCCTTCAATTTCCAGTACCGTCCCGGCAAAGACATTCTTCTTGCCCTTCTTGGCCACGGTGAGTAATCCCTGTTGAATCGCTGCATAGGGAATGGCATTGACCATGTCGCGCACGGTGATGCCGGGCCGACGCTTGCCGTGGAATCGAACCAGCACCGACTCCGGCATCTCCAGGGGCATGAAGCCAAGCGCCCCGGCAAAGGCAACCAGGCCCGACCCTGCGGGAAAGGAGATCCCCAAGGGGAAGCGGGTGTGGGAATCGCCGCCGGTCCCCACCGTATCCGGCACCAGCATCTTGTTGAGCCAGGAATGAATGACGCCGTCACCGGGCTTTAGAGCCACACCGCCGCAGTCGGTCGAGGTCTCGGTCATGGTCTGCCAGCGGCCCAGATCCGAGGCCTTGGGGTAGGCGGCGGTATGACAGAAGGACTGCATGAACAGATCCGCCTTGAAGCGCAGACAGGCCAGTTCGGCGATCTCCTGCATGGTCATCGGCCCGGTGGTGTCCTGGGAGCCGACCGTGGTCATCCTTGGCTCGCAGACGGTGCCCGGCAGCACGCCTTCTCTTCCGCAGGCGCGGCCGACCATCTTCTGTGCCAGGGTATAGGCTTGGTTTGCTGCGGGTTCCGGGTTGGTGACCTCATGAAAGATTGTAGGGAAGGGCTGACCCAGGGCATCGCAGGCCCAGCGGGTCAGTTTGCGACCGATGATCAGATTGAGCCGGCCTCCGGCGCGGTACTCGTCAAGCAAGGTCGGGGGCGCAGGTTTGAGGGGAATGGACGTGCCCTGTGCATCTTCCAGGGTCCACTGCTTGAGATTGAGGGTCAGGCGATCAGCGGTGTTGATCGCGGTGACATCCCCTTCCAGGGCGAGTACGCCGGCATCACGGGCGGTGGCGTAAAAGATCGGGGCGATAATGCCGCCGATGACCAGGCCACCACGCCGCTTGTTGGGCACATGGGGAATGTCCTCGCCAAGGAGCCAACTCACCGAATTGATCGCCGATTTGCGCGAGGACCCGGTGCCGACGACGTCGCCGACAAAGGCCACGGTCTCGCCCTTTTGGCGTAACGCACTGATGACCTCCCGTCCCTCAGGAAAACGGGTCTTGCCGCAGAAGGTCGCATGCAGCGGAATATCCGCCCGTGACTGGGCCTGGTTGCCGGGTGAAAAATCATCGGTATTGATCTCGCCTTCGACCTTGTAGGCGGCAAAGACGATCTTCTCCGGCAGTTCGGGGCTTTTGCTAAACCATTCTGCCGCAGCCCAGGACTCCAATACCGACTGTGCGGCGGAGTTGGTTTTGGCCAGTTCCTTCACCTGATCAAAGGCCTCGTAAATCTTGGTCAGCCCTTTGAGGGCCTCTGCGGCATGTGACGATAGAGCGGGAACCTGGAGCAGACGAATCAGGGCCGTCACATTATACCCACCACCCATCTGGGCAAGCATGGCAACCGCAGCCTCAGGCCCCCACCCCTGCACCTGGAGTTCACCCAAGGCGACCTGCTCCAGCCAGTCGGCCTTCACCTTGGCGGACTTGCTCACCCCGGGCTCGACCCGATCCGCCAACAGGCCCAGGAGCACTTCCTGTTCACCGTTGCCCTGAGTCAACAAGGTTGTAATCGCCTCCGTCTGCTCGGGAGTCAAGGGCAGGGGCGGTACGCCAAGGTGATTGCGTTCTTCAACGCCTTTCCAGTACTGTTCAAGCATGGGGATTCCTCTCTTGTGCGCGGTTCCTATAAAAAAAGCCGACTTCTCCCCGCAAGGAGAAGTCGGCCGTTCACTCCAACGGTTCAGAAGGACTTGGTCAGAGTCGCCACAAAGCGGCTCTCTTCAGGACCATTTTCCACTCCGTATTCCTGCAGGTAACGCAGGTTGACCTGGAACAGCATCGGCAAATAGAAGAAGTTGACCTCCGCACCGATGGCGTGGGCCTCTTTGTGTTGATCAGCGGAGAGACTCTCACTGCTGTCGTCGGATATCTGCCAGTAGGAGGCGCCGGTGATACCGGGACGGATCATCCAGTTGTTGGGCCGGAACTCCTTGCCCACACCCCATTCGATGACGAATTCCGAGCCAGGGGTAATATCGGTATCGTCCTGCTCACCGTTGACCAGTGTTCGCGTAAGGACACTGGCTGACCAGGTCTTCTGCTCGTCAAAGTAGTAACTCGCACCGACGGTGAGAAGACCGGACCAGTAACCCAGACCGGGCGAGGCGGGTTCATCGCCCTCAAAATGACCGGTGGGAATGACCACCCCCAGACCAAGGGTGACATCCCATCGGGGCAGGTGCCAGCCCAGGACAAAGGGCTCCACCGTGATATCCCCCAGGGAAAAGGAGTGGCTATCGGAAATCGGGCCCAAGGTGAAATCCGTATCGACAAAGGGGATCAAGACATCATAGAGATAATCGGCACCCAAAATTTTCACGTTGGTGACATGGATGATACGCTGCACCGAGGCGAAGGTATCGAGCCCAAAATTGGCGCCTGGTATGGGGCTATCGTTATACGTGTCTGGATTATACCAAAGATTATACATGCGGTAATGCCAGCCCGGAGGCGGTGCTGACGCCCCCAAAACGCCTTCCACCCCATACTGGTAATGCGAGCCTCCTGTCGCGCCCCAACCGTTCGAACACAC
Organism: uncultured Desulfobulbus sp.; assembly: GCF_963665445.1. Taxonomy (GTDB): domain Bacteria; phylum Desulfobacterota; class Desulfobulbia; order Desulfobulbales; family Desulfobulbaceae; genus Desulfobulbus. The sequence continues at coordinate 4,003,299 of NZ_OY762276.1, forward strand.
CGCCGCTGACATCGCCACCATACCGGCAGCCACGCCAGCCCATTTCTTCCTGCTGAACATCCTTCTCTCCCCTTTTTTGAATCAATGGCTACCGCCCCCTGCGGCACCCCCTCTTCCTTCAGTTCCTGGGCCCGGCCAGACGTCCGAATCGTTCCCAAAAATCAGGAAAAGATTTGGCCACACAGCCCTCGCCGGTGATTTCCACTCCGGGAATACGCAGCCCGGCCACGGCAAAACACATTGCCATGCGATGATCGTTGTAGGTCTCGATCCGTGCACCGTGCAGGTTGCTTCCGCCCGCCTTGCCGTGGATGATCATCCGGTCGTGTTCTTCTTCGACCTTGGCCCCCATCTTGCGCAGTTCGGTCACCACCGCAGAGACCCGGTCGCACTCCTTGATGCGCAGGTGAGCGATGTTGTTGATCACGGTCGGACCCTCGGCAAAGGCGGCAACCACAGCCAGGGTCGGCGCCACATCGGGCATATCGCCCATATCGACCTCGATGCCCTCCAGTTGCTGCGAGCCGATCACGGTGATCCCATCCGCGGCCTGCTCGATCCTGCACCCCATCCGCGCAAGAAAAGGCAGCAGTTGGGCGTCCCCCTGGAGCGAGGGCACCGGCACATTGGCCACGGTCACACGACCGCCAGTCACCGCAGCCGCACCAAAGAAATAGGATGCGCCCGAGGCGTCGCCTTCGATCTGATAGGTCCGTCCCTGGTACTGTCCCTGGGGAATGCGAAAAAAGTTCAACCCCGGTGCCGCCTCGACGCGAATGCCGAAATCGGCCATCACCGCCAGGGTCATCTCCACATAAGGCTTGGAGAGGATCTCCCCCTGGACCGCAAGCTCAGCCGGTGCAGCCGCGTAGGGGGCCACCAACAACAGGGAGGAAAGATACTGGCTGGATTTCCCTTCCGGGAGAATGGTCTTGCCGCCAGCCAAGCCCTTGGCAAGGATGGTCAGCGGCGGGCAACCGGTACCGGCATCGCTGCTGATCTCGACCTGCCATCCCTGGAGGGCCTGCATCAAGGGCAGGATGGGACGCTCGGCCATACGCTCGGAACCGGTGATATGAAAGGTCCCCTGCCCCAGGGAAGCCACCGACGTCAGAAAACGGGTGGCGGTGCCGTTGTTGCCCAGGAAAATATCCTGCTGCGGCTGTTGAATCAGACCGCCCTTGCCTACCACCCGCCAGCACCCGGGATCTGCGTCATCGCAGGCCACGCCCATGGCCCGCAGGGCCTCCATGGTATAGTGGGTATCTTCACTGGCCAGGGGCCCGAGCAGTTGCGAGGCGCCCTGGGCCAGGGCCGCTGCGATCAGGGCCCGCTGGGTCAGACTTTTGGAGCCGGGAACGGTGACAACAGCATCAAGGGAAGCAACAGGAGTAATGGTGATCATAGGTAGGCATGTAGTGGTTAAGAAGAACGGTCCCGCAGCTCTCGCAACAGGGCCTCACGCATGACGACATGGGGAGCGGGCTGGTTGGTCCAGAGGGTGAATTGGGCCGCTCCCTGGTAAAGGAGCATCTGCAGGCCATCAATGGTCCGGCACCCGCGTACGGCGGCTTCGTCGAGCAAGCGGGTCCTGAGTGGCGAATAGACGATATCCATGACCACGGAGAAATGAGTCAGCAATGCCGGGTCCAGCGGAATCCCGTCACTTCGTGGACTCATGCCGACCGAGGTCGTATTGACCAGCGCATCCCCCTCGAGGGCCTGGAGTTCAGTCGCGGGCACAAAAGAACACCCCAGCTGGGCAGCGAGATCGCGGCCCTTGGATTCGGTCCGGTTGGAGATGATCACCTCGGCCCCGGCCTCGATCAGGCCAAAACCCACTGCCCGCGCTGCCCCCCCTGCACCCAAAATGAGCACCCGGCTCTTTTCGAGAACAATTTCATCAGCCAGGGCCTGGTTCGATCCAAGCCAATCGGTGTTGTACCCCTTGCAAAGGACCGAATCAGGATTGCTCCGATCAAACAGCAGGGTGTTGACGGCACCGATCTTTTGTGCCACAGGATCGATCTCGTCAACAAAGGCCATGATGTCGACTTTGAACGGAACGGTCACCGAAACTCCGATAAATCCGAGGGATTTGAGCCCGTAAAAGGCCTGTTCGAGGTTGTCGGGTTGGGTGGGGACATACACGCCGTTGATGTCCAGTTCGAAAAATGCGGCATTGTGCATGGCCGGACTCATGGAGTGGGTCACGGGCCGGCCGATGATGCCGAAGAGCCGGGTATGGCCGTTAATCATTGCCTCGCTCCAAAATAGGCAGTATCCGGTGCAGTTCCTGCACACTCAGTTGACCGGGGGCAGTCGCCTGCTCCGGCGACAGGGCCGCATAGGTCATGAATCCACCCAGGTAGAGCGTTGCCAGACGGCTGATCGCTCCGGCACTGCCCATGGCGAAACCACTCAAGGGGAAGGCGGCGGCCATGGCCTTCTCCTGCAGGGCCAGGATCCGCAGGCAGTCCGCCGCGTCTTTGGCCGTGACCACGATCTTGGCCACATCCGCGCCATCGGCCATCATCTGCGACAGTCGATCCTCAAGGACCGCTCGACTTGGTGTAGCCTGAAAGTCGTGGGAGGAAAAAATAACCTTGGCCCCGGCTCGGGCTGCCGTATCAAGGACCTGCGCACGAAGTTCAGGGGCCGCCAGCAGTTCTATGTCGACAAACCCCGCCCCCCAATGCAGAGCACGGCAGAGCAGGTCCACCCGCGCCTGCTCGTCACCCATCCATTGGCCGCCTTCCCAGCCAGGCCTGTTGGTGACCAGGACCGGCTTTTTGGTGGTTGCGATAAAACCGGCAATATGGGGATCGTTCATGCAGTCGAGCCGGACTTCGATCACATCGACAAGGGGCAATATCGGCGCTACCGCACGCTGCACCTCGGTTTCGTCGTCGACAGCAACAGATACACAGATCAGGCCGCGAGACATGTTCAGGCCCCCAGGCGAAGACTGCCGATGATGGAACGCACCGAGTTCTCGCCCTGTTCAACCAGGTATTGGCTGATGCCATTGATGATCTGTTTGGTGGCCGCCGGATTGTAGAAGTTGGCAGTGCCCACCTGTACGGCCATGGCTCCGGCAAGGAGAAATTCGATGGCATCCTCGGCCGTGCCCACACCGCCAATGCCGATGACCGGAACGGAAACCGCCTTGGCGACCTGCCAGACCATGCGCAGGGCCACCGGCTTCACGGCCGGTCCGGAAAGTCCGCCGATGGTATTGGCCAGTTTCGGGCGGCGACTGCGGATGTCGATGGCCATGCCGATCAAGGTATTGATCAGCGACAGTGCATCGGCACCGCCCTCGGCCACGGCCTGGGCCATGGCCACGATATCACTGACATTGGGGGAGAGCTTGACGATCACGGGTAAATCAGTGGCCTGTTTAACCGCCCGGGTAACGGCGGCAGCCATCTCGGGAACAGTGCCAAAGGCCACTCCACCCTTTTTTACGTTGGGGCAGGAGATATTGATTTCCAGGGCATCGATACCTGCCACCCCGGTGAGTTTACCGGCCAGCAGGGCATACTCCTCAATCGAATCGCCGAGGATATTGACGATTACCCGGCAGGCGCATTGTCTGAGAAAGGGCATCTTCTCGGTAATAAAGCGATCGACACCGACATTTTCCAGGCCAATGGCATTGAGCATCCCACTGGGTGTCTCGACCACACGCGGAGGGGGATTGCCGGCCCTCGGCTCAAGGGAAATCCCCTTGACAGCCACTGCACCGAGTCGGTCCAGTGCCACCAGATCAGCAAATTCACGGGCGTAGCCAAAGGTCCCGGAGGCGGTCATCACCGGGTTGGCAAAACTCAGGCTGCCGATATTGACCGAAAGATCTGGGGAAATCATCAGCGGTTCCATGCGATCTCCTCAGCCGGCAGGACCGGACCATGCTTACAGACATGTCGATAAAGGCCGTCGGCCCCATGCACGGTGCATCCGAGACAGGCGCCAAGCCCACAGGCCATATGCGATTCCAACGATACTTCGCAGGGGATGGAGGCGTCCTGACAGAGATTGGCCACAGCGCCCATCATCGGCATGGGGCCGCACACATAGACTTTGCCCACAGTGGTCAGGGACGCAGCAAGGGGGACTGTGACAAAGCCATGGATTCCTAGAGAGCCGTCATCGGTGGCAATATGGACGATACAGCCGTATTGGCCAAACTCATCACCGAGTTGACGCACATCTGCCGCTGTCTGAGCACCGAGAAAGACATGCAGTGGCGCATGATCGGGGAACTGTCGCTTGGCCTCCTCCACAAGAAAAAGGAGGGGAGCAATGCCGACGCCACCGCCAACCAAAGCGCCGGCCAGCTCGGGCTGATAGCTAAAGCCCCTCCCCAACGGACCGAGGAGATCAACCAATTCCCCTGCCTGGAACTCTGCAAGGAGGCGGGTGCCTTTGCCGACAATCTTGATCAACAGGTGCAGGTTGCCATCGCCTGGGCAACGATGAATGGAAAAGGGCCTGCGCAGCAAAGGGTCAAGGGTGGAGCCGCAGCTTGCCATGACGAATTGGCCGGGCCTTGCCTGGGCAGCTATACGTGGGGCCTGCAGAATGAGTCGAAAATAGTCTTTCGACAGCTGTTCCTTGGCAACGACAATGGATTTTTCCTGGAATTGAGGCATGGAAAACGCTACAACTGTATCATTGAAGTTAAGAAAAATACTTTATCAACAAATGGTTAGATAACATGAACTCGCTCTTGACAGCTATTTCCCTGCTCTTCGGGGCCGTAATTGGTTCCTTTCTCAACGTGGTCATCCTCCGCCTGCCGAAGGAGGACGCATCCATCGTTTTTCCGGCTTCCCATTGCCCACAATGTGGGCATCAACTCTCCTGGTGGGAAAATATTCCCCTGTTGAGTTATATCCTGTTGAAAGGACGGTGCCGAAGTTGCAAGGTGAAAATCTCCTGGCAATATCCCCTGGTCGAGGCCTCCATGGCCTTTTTTTCAGCGCTGCTGTTCCTTCGTTTCGGGTTGAGCGTCGACTACGGCATCATGTTTCTCTTTTTTGCTGCCCTGCTGGTTATCATATTTATTGACATCCATCACCAAATAATTCCCGATCTCATCAGCTTGCCGGGGATAGTCATTGGCTTTACGGCCTCCTTTCTCAGCCACCAGGTAACCTGGCAGCAATCCGGGCTCGGCCTGCTCATCGGTGGCGGCCTGCTCTATCTGATCGCCTTTGGTTATTACTCGCTGACCAAGAGAGACGGTATGGGCGGGGGGGATATCAAACTGCTGGCCATGATCGGCGCCTTTCTTGGTTGGAAGAGTCTTTTGTATGTGGTCTTTGCGAGTTCCCTTCTGGGCAGCTGCATCGGCATCTTGGCCATGATCAAACAGGGCCGGGGCGGCAAGACCCGAATTCCCTTTGGTCCGTTTCTCGCCTTTGCCGCCATAACTTGGGTTCTCTTTCAAGAGCAACTGCTCTCCTTGTGGTCTCTGTATATGGGCCTGATGCGTTAAACCCTGAAGGCAAAAAAAAACCCCCGAGAAGCTCGGGGGTTCGATGCATGCGAGAGCCTTGAGGTCAGGCCTCGATTTCGTGCTCCACACCGATGGCAATCTTGTAGAGAATGGTCAGGATGAAAAATCCCGTTGCCCAGATACCGATGGTGATGAACAACTCATTCAGGGTTGGATAGTACTCAACGATCTCGTCCACCGGGGTGGGAACGAAGCCACCGAGAACGAAACCGATACCCTTATCCAGCCAAAAGGAGACAAAGATGGACAGGCAGCCCATGGCCAGCCAGAAGTCGCTCTCTTTTCTCGTTTTGGGATTGCAGATAAGAAACATGCCCACGAAGAACAGAACAACGAAGGCCCACATGAAGGGAACAAGGTTGTTATAAATGTGACCGTGGTGTTCCAGGCCGAAGAATAGGTACTGCAGCGTATGCTTGTGGCCGGGAATGTCAGAGTAGAACCCAACAAAGAATTCCAGACCGACAAAGAACATGTTGGCAATGGCGGCGTAGATGATGATGGTCACCATCTTCTGGATCGCCTCTTTCCCCGCATCGAAGTTGGCCACCCGTTTGAGGATCATCGCCATGACCACGATCAGCGCGGGACCGGCGGCAAAGGCCGAGGCCAAAAAGCGCGGAGCGATGATGGCGGAGAGCCAGAAATGGCGACCGGGCAGACCGCAGTAGAGCATGGCGGTGACAGTGTGGATCGAGAATGCGAACGGAATGGAGAGATAGACAAAGAAATAAATCCATTTCGGCGGATGGACCTGCTTGCGCTCAGCGGTCAGGATAACCCACCCGCAAAGTGCGTTGAGCAACAGGTACCCCCAGAGGACGCACATATCCCAAAAGAGCATGGAATGAGGTGTGGGATAGAAAAGGACATTCAGGCCACGCAATGGCTGACCGAGGTCGGCCATGATGAACATCAGGCACATCAGCAGCGAAGCAATGGCGAGGAACTCGCCCAGGATAGTTATCCTGCCGAATGCTTTGTAATTATGAATGTAATACGGCAAGACCAGCATGACACCTCCCGCGGCCACGCCGACAAGGAAGGTGAACTGGGAAATGTACAGACCCCAGGAAATGTCGCGGCTCATGCCGGTCAATCCAAGACCGTAAAAGTATTGGCGCAGGTAGCAGACACAGGCCACCGCGATAAAAAAGCCGAGGAAGGCCAGCCACATCCAGTAGTAATTGTTTCCTTTTAATGCTTTTTCAAACATGGCGGCCTCACACGATGTAGAAGACTGAAGGTAAGGTACCGAGAGAAGGATTCCGCTGAATGGTGTGGTTCTCTTTCAGGATTTTCCGAATCTCGGAGTTAGGGTCATTCAGATTGCCAAAGACCATCGCCTTGCTTTCTCCACAAGCCTCGACACAGGCGGGTAACTGGCCCTTCTCGACACGTTCCGAACAGAACGTGCACTTCTCGACTACACCGCGCATGCGTGAAGGGAAATCAACATTAAGTTCCTTGATGAACGGACGGGGGTCGCGCCAGTTGAACGAGCGGCTGCCGTAGGGGCAGGCAGCCATACAGAAGCGACATCCGATACAGCGGTGATAATCCATCACCACCAGACCATCTTTGGTGCGGAAGGTTGCCTGGGTCGGGCAGGCCCGCACACAGGGCGGATTGTCACAATGGTTGCACATAATGGGCAACTGATGATTTTCCGTGGCCTCGTCACGATAGAGGCTGGGGTTCTCGGGAAAGGCGTTCTCATAGTTGGTCATCCAGACCCATTTGATTTCGTCTTTCTTGTCCGGAAACTGGGGGATGTTATGGGTTTTGATGCAGGCATTGACGATTTTTTCGCCAAGACTTGGATCTTCCTGAATTTTTCTCAGATCGATTACCAGACCGTACCGGTTGACATTCGGATCGGCGGGTGCGCTGTGAGCCGCCGGTGCGGCAGCATGTTCTGCACCATGTCCACCTTCGGTGGAGGCATGCGCAACATTGACCCCTGCAACCAGGCGATCAACAACTGCAGTTCCTCCAAGGCCAGCCAGCGTGGAAATACCGGCTACCTTGAGGAAATTTCTTCTATTTGTGTCCATCTGTCTATCTCCTCCTTAGCCTTCACTCAACAGGAGCCAGGTGGCAATCCCAGCAGTATGGTTTAACCGAGGCATAATCGTGACACGTATCGCAGAATTTTTTCTTGCTGGTGTGGCACTTCATGCAGTTGAGCATCAAGCTCTTCGGATATTGCTTGCCTTCAATTTCCATGGTGCTCCGGTCGCCGGTTCGAATAACCTCGTCACGCCACTGGTTGAGCAGTTGCATGTGCTTTGCTCGAATCTCGGCCGCAGGCAGCACACAGGTTTTGACATCCTTGGGCAACTCGGGTTTGGGCACGTTGCCAGCGGTGCCGCGGTTGTACCAGATGGGTATTGTAATGAACAGGACGAAAATGATCAGTCCCGGGATTATTTTACCGCTATCATACATAGCTCTTCCTCCATTCCTGCCGGTCTATTAAACCAAGGTCCTGAGCCCTTCGGTCAGGTCTTGTCGTTGTTCACCTTCAATCACCAAAGCGTTGCCGACAAGCTCACTCAAACCGGCGACCTGCACTTCGGGCACCCAGTAATTCATGAGGGTCGTCAGGGTTGCCCTGTCAATCGCACAAACGCAGGCCAGTGTGTTGACGTCATGTTTGTCATGGACGTATTTCACGGCATTGGCCCGGGGCAGACCGGAACGCATACGGAGTTCCATGATCTCATCCGTGTTGAGAGCGGTACCTGATCCACAGCAAAAGGTTTTCTCGCGGATGGTGTTGTCCGGCATCTCATACCATTTGTCGACAACGGCATCGAGGACAGCTCGTGGTTCTTCGATAAGTCCCATGGCCCTGGCCGGGTTGCAGGAATCGTGAAAGGTTGCCTTGACATGGGCGTTGCGGCTCTTGTCGAGGTTGAGTTTGCCGTTCTTGATCAGGTCGGCGGTAAACTCGGAGATGTGGACCATCTTGGTGGCAGCGGCATTGTCGAAAACCGTTCCGGTGAGCGGAGAACGCGGCACCTCAAGGAAGTCAGCCGGACCGTTCATGGTACTCATATACTGATGAACAACACGCCACATGTGACCGCACTCACCACCAAGGATCCAGCGAACCCCCAGGCGCTTGGCCTCGGCATACATCTTGCCGTTAAGTTTCTTCATCATCTCGTTAGAGGTGAAGAGACCGAAGTTACCACCTTCGGAGGCATAGGTCGACCAGGTGTAATCCAGACCGATGGCCTCGAACAGCAACAGGTAACCCATACAGGTGAAAATGCCGGGCTCGGCGAAGACGTCGGCTGACGGGGTGATGAACAGGACCTCGGCCCCCTTGCGGTTGAAGGTCGGGTTGACCTTGACACCGGTCAGGTTCTCGATATCCTCACAGAGGAACTCGACATTGCCTTTGAACGCCTGAGGCGTGAGGCCCATATGGTTACCGGTCCGGTTGGAGTTGGCGACCGGCTCCATACACCAGTTGATGCCGATACCGACCAGATGCAGCAACTCACGCAGCATCATGGTGATCTCCGCGGTGTCGATACCGTAGGGGCAGAAAACCGAACAGCGGCGACACTCTGTACACTGATAGGCGTACATGAACCACTCTTTGAGTACGCCCACGGTCATCTCGCGACCGCCGATCATCCGGCCTAAAATCTTACCGGCGCGGGTGAAATTCTGCCGGTATACCGAGCGCAGCAACTCTGCGCGCAAAACCGGCATATTCTTGGGATCACCGGTGCCGAGGAAGAAGTGGCACTTGTCGGCGCATGCACCGCAACGGACACAGCAATCCATAAAAATTTTCAATGAGCGGAAACGATCGAGACGATCCGCAATGCCCTGGATAATGATTTCTTTCCAGTTTTCAGGAAGTTTCCAATCATCGTCCTCGGGGCTCCATTCACGGGCATTGGGGAAGCTGACGCCTTTCTGACGATCAAGATACTTTTGAATTTCAGGTTTCGTCGTGTAGGCGTAATTCCCTGGCTTAAATACGACCGGGACATCCATCCAATTCTTAGTTGGAATGGAGCCTGTCATCAGCGAAGGTCCCTCGGCAACACTTCGTGCCAACACATCTACCTTTACTACTGCCATTGCTCTATCCTTATACTCTTGAGGTTATCCAGCGTTAGTCATTAGCCTTTGGCGGCAACTCTTTCTCAACGGGAATGCCCTGCTCAATCATATCCTCACGGAACTCATCCTCGTAGCCGGCATAGGAATGCGGTTTGATGTCCGGGTTCCAGGGGTTGATGTGGCGAACCATTCTGTTATTGTTTGCCAGATTTCGGGTCGGGCTGAGGAAGACGCCGCCCATATGCATGAGCTTGCTGAAAGGAAAGTAGGCAAGCAGTGTGCAGACTAAGAAGAGATGCGCATAGAACAGGGCGCTGATATCGGCGACGATGGTCGGTGAGAAGGTGACCAAGCCGAAGGCTAACTGCTTGATGGCGTTGATATCGACATCGGTACGTACAAAGAAACGCATGAGGATACCGGTGAAGGCGATACCTAAAATCAAGAACAGCGGGAAATAATCGTTGAGCAGTGAGATGTAGCGAACCTGGGGATTGAAGAAGCGACGACCAAGCAGGAACATCAGGGCGAGAATGATGGTGACATCAGTGGTGTACATGGTCGGTGCCCCGATCTGCAGCAGTGAATCCGCAGTTTCGGTGAGGGCAACGATTCCAGGGACCGGATCCAGGAACAGGCGCATGTGACGAATGACGATCACCAGGAAACTGTAATGGAACATGATGCCGAACAGCCACAGCCATTTGCTGGACTCATAAGTCAGCTTCGGCCCCGGGTACACGGTGGCCTTGGTGTTGCGCCACAGGGAGCGGAACAGAAAAATTTCCAGGAACATTCGGGCAACAACCTGTCCGGTGTTGACCGGCGCCTCCAGCTTGTCGTACTTGATCCAGGGCATGGTGTAGCCCTGACCGCACGTGGTTGGAATTCTGAACGGTACCGGCGATTTGGCCCAATGGATGACCCTGTAACAAAAACCGCCTAAGAACAGCGCCATAGCGAGATACGGAACGACAACACCAAAGAGGTATTGCATTCCCGGTATCTGCACCAGTATCAGCGCAATCAACACCAGGGCAATTACTGCCGCCAAAGGGAAGGCGTACTTCATCGATCACTCCTTCGCATTCGAGTTAAACAATAACTTTTCAAAAAGTTACGATAAAAAGCCGGAATCACTTCAGGGACGTCCCGGAAGCTATCCGACGGTCACACACGCTCAGTTCCCGGTACTCTACTCAGCCTTTTCCTGCTCCTGCTTCATCAGGGCAGACGGACATGCCGCGTCCGTCAAAATCGAGCGGCCGCTCTTCAGTTCAGCAATCCGGTTGCGGTACAACTGCTCCCGGCATTCGCTGTAGATATCAAAAGCAGCCAAGGCAATGCGATCAATCTCACAATCCAGGTGATCAAGGTTCCCCAACAGTGCCTGCGTGGCCTTGTCCTTGGAGAGAACCTGTTTGATCACCCACTTCAGCTCCAGAAACGGTGCAACAGCCTGTCCCGGCGTGAACTCCTGCACCGCCCTGATGCGAACCACCTGATCCAGTGGTTTGCTATAGGCATCTGCTCCCTGCCCCTCGACGAGCGCTTCGAAGAGCCCGGTCAGCCCCATGGAAATGTTGGCACCCACGGGATTGGCAAAGGGATCGGTGGCCTTTTTAAAGAAGCCCGGCGAGGTGTAGCTATCCAGCGTTCGCTCGATCCATAACGCGAGAATTTCCTTCTTCTTTCCGCCCAGCGCTTCTTTGAGTTCCATGGTCGATAAATATTAGTCGCCCCTGTTTTTATCTGATTGATTTGCCAGGGCGACGAGCACAATTCTTTCAGTATATCAAACATCTCTCACCCATGAAAAATGAATGAGGATTCATGCACCGATTGCTCTATCATGATTACTGATTTGTTTCAAGATAAAAATTTATGGGACCGGCACAGCTTTGGAGGGCAATGGTCCCCCACCTTTAAGGAGATACAACGCAAGCTGCACATAGGGATCAGTGGTGGCCAGTTGATCCAGCTTCTTCTCCTCTTTCAGGGGAGCGCCATCGTCTTCGGTCTCCGGCAGCAAGCCAGCTGCCTTGGCATCCTTGCGGGTTTCTTCCAGCTCCTGCCGCTCTTGCCACATCGAATTCCAATTCAAGCTCACCTTGGTTTGCTTGGAGCGGATCCTGGCCTTTTCCGTTTCTTTCTTGATCTTCATGAACGTGTCACTGTTGTCCACCCAGCGTTTTCCTTCCTTGATGGCCTGAGCCCTGTTCAGCCGTTCTCCCTGCCAGTGCTCGAAGTCAATCGCGTTGACCTGATCCCAGGGAAGCGAATAATCCATATATTTTTCCCCTGTTTCCAGATAATCGAACATCGAAGGGACTTCGAGATCCGGTTCGACGCCCTTATACTGGGTGGAACCGCCGTTCACCCGGTAAAATTTCTGGATTGTCAATTTCAAAGCCCCCAGGTCCTCATAGCGCTGGAGTTGAAACAGCGGCAGGTTGCGATTGAGATCCATCATCGCTTGCACCGTCCCCTTGCCGTGGGTATGGACGCCACCGATGACGAAGGCCCTCCCGTAATCCTGCAAAGCCGCCGCCAGAATTTCCGATGCGGAGGCGCTGAACTGATTGACCAGCACAATCAAGTCGCCCTTATATTCGATGCCCGGATCCTCATCCTCCAGGACACGGATGGAACCGTGGGAGTCCTTGACCTGAACCACCGGCCCACCTGGAAGAAAGAGCCCGGAGATCTGTACCGCATCCGTCAGCGCACCGCCGCCGTTGTTGCGCAGGTCGATAATCAGGCCGTTGATCTTTTGTTTTTTCAACTTCGCAACTTCTGCTGCAGTATCATCGGTCACGTTGCGCGCCTCCCTGCCATCGCTTTGCGCGCTGAAATCGCGATAGAAGCTGGGTATCCGCAGGTAGCCGAATTTCTTGTCCCCAATATTGAAAACTGCTGATTTTACATATGTTTCCTCAATTTTCACCACATCACGGATGATAGGCACCACCAGTTTGCTGCCGTCCGGTTTCTGCACGGTGAGGCGGACTTCCGTCCCCTTGGGACCACGGATGTACCCCACTGCCTCGCGGATACGCATCTCCGAGATATCGACTGGTTCGCCATCCTTTTCGCCAACGGCAAGGATGGTGTCTTCCGCCTGGAGTTGCCCCTGTTTTTCCGCCGCACTGCCAGGAATGATGCGCACCACCTTGATCAAGCCATCGTCTTCACGCAAAAGGGCTCCAATTCCCTCCAGAGATCCGCTCATCTGGATATCGAAATCTTCCTTGGAGGTCGGGGCCATGTAATCGCTGTGCGGATCGTAGGCACGGGTGACGGCATCAAAGTAGCGATCATAGTGATCCTGGCGGGTCTGCTGCAGCAGCCGATTCAACGAACGGTGGGTGCTCTCCCGAACCTTTTTCACCGCCTCCTGTATTTCCAGCGGATGCAGTTTCGGGTCGACTGTCTTTGTTAAGTCCTTGCCATTTTTACTTTTCTCTTTGAGGAGATCAAAATAGGATTCAAGGACCTGCATCTTCAAACTCAGATGCCAACGCTCCTTGAGCGCTTCCATGCTCTCGGCATATTCGAGTTTTTTGGGCTCGATCTCCAAATATTCCTTGGCCACGAAATCAAAACCGCCCTTGAGTAGGGAGTCGACAAATCCGTCAACCATGCGAATCCGGTCATTGAGCAGATCCATGCCGGCATTGGGCAGCACCACGTTGCCCCTGGCCAGTTCATCATCCACATGGGTTGCAAAGGCACCCAGCTGTTTGACGTCCGCCTGAAGGAGGAAACGTTTGCGCGGGTCGAGCTGGCGAAGGTAGAGATCAAAGACCTTTTGCGAAAGCTTGTCGTCAAGCGGTTCGTGACTGAAATGCTGCAGCGGCAACTGCTGACTCAAGATAAGGGCGATCAACTCGTTCCGGTCGGCATCAAAAACTTCCGGCGGGGCCTTCTTGGCGAGGCACCCGCCGGTAAAAGTAAGGAGCACAACAGCACAGGTGAGGACAACGCAGTGGGAGCGGTGCAAACATCGCTGACGGAAGGCATTCATAGACGGAGGAGTCCTGGGGGAAGAGGGAAAAAAAGGATGCGGTGCGGCATGAGAAACACGGGCGCTAAAATGGGCTGACGATTTTATCCGCCTCGGCCATGGTGGTCATGATTTCATGCATATTGGAAATCTGTCCCACCTGAATAGCTGATTTCAGTTGATAAAAGTCCAGACAGGTGCCACAGGCAAGAATCTCGATCCCACGGGACTGCAGTTCACGCAGGGCATCCAGGGCGCCCGATTCGGTGGTGACCAGCTTGACCCCGGCGTTATAGAGGACGATTTTACTGGGCAGCGGCTGCACATCCTTAATCGTCTGCACATAGGTCTGTAACAGGGCCCAACCCAGCTCATCGGAACCGCGCCCCATGGAATCCGAGGAAATTACGTAAATCATTGCACCTTGGGAGGGAGTGGGCAGCTCACATTGATAGGCATCAGGATCGAAGGCTTCGCCAGAGCCACTGCCGCTGGCGACAATGGTCACCGCAAAGAGGTTCTCCCCTTCCCGGCTGCAACTCACTTCGTGGCCCTGGTTACGGCCGAAGCGGGCCACATTGTTCTGCGAGGCCTCATTATCGACCATCACCTTTATAATCGATGATCCTGCGGCGAGGGCATCCTTGGCGCGCAGGACCGGTTTCGGGCATGCCAACCCGATACAGTCAAGAATTTCCGGGTTCATCTGTTCATCTCCACCGGAGGTCAATGAGTATGCGGCGTGTTTGGAACAAGCCACCAGAATAGCCTTTCCAGATCCGTCACATCTTGCGTTGACGGACGATAGTTTTCAGCTTTTGCAAACGAGCGAGTCGGCATGGCTGAAAGCTTAGTCAAGAATGATCTCCTGCCCTTCCCGGGCAAAAAAGAGCTGCATCGGGTTTTGGGGATCAGGGGCGCAGTAGGTTTCGCCCATGGCATCCAGCTGATCGTCACTGCGTTCCGGATCATGATGAAAAAGCGCCAACCGCTTCACTCCGGCCCTGCGGGCGGCGGCAATGGCATCCTCAATCGGAGTGTGCCCCCAGCCGATCTTGCCCTTCTCGTATTCGGCCCGGGTGTACTGGGCATCATGAACCAGGAGATCGGCCCCCCTATAAAAATTCTCCAGGACCTGATTCTGTTCACGGGCCGCCTCTTCCCCTTCGATCGCCATCATCTCATCGTAGGAGGGATCCTCCGGGTCGGTGATGAAGAGGTTCCGAAACGGCTCAGTGTCGTAGGCGGTGCAGAACACCTTTCCGCGGAAGGTGAATCGGTACCCCAAAGCAGTGATGGGATGATTGATAATTGCCGTGGCCAGGGTGATACCATCACCGAGGTCGAGCAACGGTTCCTCCTTGAGTCGTTCGTACTGGATGGAGCCTGCCAGTTCCCCCATGTTGACCGGAAAGTACCTGTACTTCATCTGCCCGCCGACCACTGCTTCCAACGGTTCATCCTCATAGGTGACCGGACCGAACACCTTGATCCTGGTTCCCGGAATATAGGCTGGAACAAAAAAGGGAAACCCCATGATATGGTCCCAGTGGGTGTGGGAGAGGTAAATCTCGGTGGTGATGGGTCCCTTGGGCAGGTCGTTGGCCAGCATGGAGTTGGCCAGCTCACGGATACCGGAACCGGCATCGATGATGATATGTCGATTAACCTCGGGAAAACGAAGTTCAATGCAGGCGGTGTTGCCGCCGTACTTCATGGTCTTGGGCCCGGGACAGGGGATGGACCCACGTACCCCCCAAAATTTCACCTTGATCATCAGCGCCTCTCCTCCCTCGTGCAACAGCCACAGGCCGTATCAAACCTGAAGAAAAATTTCCGCCTTGGTTATTTCGGCATCGACCTTATCCCTGAGGCCGACAACGGAACTCCAGTCCAGCTTGCACATCTCCAAGAGCGGCTGCAGCTGCGCCTCATCCGGATAGCGGTTGCCCGCGTAACCGATGTCAAACAGACAGACATAAAAATCCGCCAGGGCCACGGTGGCCACCAGGTGCTGATTTTCCGCTGCGGCCTCTTGCGGTGCATGGTGATGACAGATGGCGTCGGTAATGACGGCATTGAGCTTCCACTTGGAGGCGATCATCTGCCCCACCTCCTCGTGATCGATGTCCATCAGTTCCCGTTCGAGCACATTGAGCGGCTGCAGCGTCATCATGACCTGCGCCAGCACCTCGGCATACTCATCGCCAAAGGGGACCTTGCCCAGATCGTGCAGCAGGCCCGCCACAAAGAACTCCTCGCGTTCGGCAAGGGCAACTCCCTGCTCGGCGGCAAGTAGCTTGGCCATAACGCCAACGCCGATGGAATGGGCCCAGAAATCCTTGATCGGCAGCGACTTGGATTTCTTCGCCTGGCCGACGCAACGGATAATCGCGGTGGAAAGTGCCAGGTTCTTCACCGTATTCAAACCGAGCATGATGATCGCCCTGGTCAGGGAGGTGACCTTGTTGACCAAAGAATAGTAGGCGGAGTTGATCAGTTTCAGCACCTGACCGGTCAGGACCGGATCAAGGGAAATGACCTTGTTCAAATCGTTGGGAGCAGTGTCGGGGCGGCTGCAGATCTCCAGCACCTTGCCGACAGTCGTCGAAAGGCTGGGCATCTTGTCGACAAAGACACGAATCTTATCCAGTCGGTTTTTTCGCTCGTTCATTCAGACAGGTAGAAGCAGTGGACAACAACGCCGGGTTAGTTTGCCGCATCCGGAAAAGCCCCTCCCACAAAGCGTCATGCGGGCCTGTCACTCTGGGGATATCGTAGATTTTTGTTTTTGGGCGGATTCCGGACCACGCAAGGTCAATCGGGGTATAATAAATGAAGGAGAGGGGGAGGTCAAGTAAAGGGGCGGGGTTTCTGAGGAATTAACAACCGTGTTTCATTAAAAAATTCCGGATGACCTCCTCCATGAGCTCCAACTGGGTCTTGCCGGTCTCGTTGATTTGAATCCACAGACAACGCTGAAAGGCACGGTGGAGATCTTCCGGGACCATCAGTTTCAACGCTACCAGGGGCTCGCCTTCTTTCACATCATTGTCGGCCATGGTAGGCGACCACCTCGTCGTAGCGCAGCCCCTGGCCGCCAAAAATATCAAGGGCTGAACCCACGGTCACGTCGATCCGCCCGCGGCCGCTGGTGCGAATAAGTTCGAGATCGGCAAAACTCGCCACCCCGCCGGCATAGGTGGTGGGCACCGGAACGCTTACGGAAAGCAATTCCAGCAACCGGGTGTCAATCCCCATGCATTTCCCCTCCACATCCACCGCATGCACCAGAAACTCATCGCAGTAGCGGGAAAGGTCCTCCACGGTTTCGGAGCTGATTTTCAGCTTGGTGAACTTCTGCCAGCGATCGGTCACCACATAGTAGCCATCACCCTGCCAGCGGCAGCTGAGATCCAACACCAGCCGCTCTTTGCCGACCAGGTCGACCAATGCCTGCAGTCGCTTAAGATCCAGTTGCCCGTCGTGAAAGACATGGGAGGTGACGATGACATGGGAAGCGCCCCGGGAGAGCCATTCGCGCGCATTGGAGGCATTGATGCCGCCACCGACCTGCATCCCCCCGGGCCATACGGCCAGGGCCTCGGCTGCAGCCTCTTCATTGCCGGGCCCGAGCATGATAATATGCCCGCCCAGGAGTTTGTCCCGCCGATACAACCCCGCGTAGTAGGCCGGCGGCAACTCCGAAGAAAAATTGGTGTGCAGGTTCGACTGATCCTCACCAAGACTTGAACCGACAATCTGTTTGACCCGACCATCATGCAGGTCGATACATGGCCGAAATTGCATTGCTTTCCTCAGAAGATAAAAAAAGGGCTGCCGACACCCGCCGACAGCCCTTGCACCCCAAATACAGCGGATTACCGTTCCTTAACCATCATCGTGGTCGGATCAAGGTCCAGGCTCTTGCCGCCTTCCACCTGCTCGCCGGAGTTACGGATGATATCCAGTTGAATGGTCGCATTGGACTGCGGCTTGAGCAAAACGACCATGTCGAACAGATCATCGATCTCGTGGCAGGGCGCGGGGACACCTGTGGGGGAGACGCGGTCATCACCACGATGGCAGATTGCCGAGAACCAGGCCTGCATGTTCATGTTTTCAAGCAGGTACTTGATGTCCTCCAGGTCGCTGCGATCAGTCTTGATAAAATCAAAGCCGTCGACGATCAAACAGTTGGGACGGAAAATATCCTGGAGCACCAGATCGTTCAGACGCTCTTCCAGACGGGAACGAGTGAATGCGGCCTCCTTGAAGGTCATGATCATCCGGTGATGCGCCACCATGTCGATCAGTTCATGCGGCCGGGTCACGCTGTGCTCCTGCAGGATCACCTGAAGGATATCGTCATACCAGCTCTTGGTTTTTTCAATGGATTCGCCGATGCTGACATGGATCACCCGCTTTCCACGGAGGATGGCATCCAGGGCGATCTGTACCAGCAGGGCGGTCTTGCCCAGGCCGGCACGAGCCATGACCAGCCCCATCTGATTGTTCTCTCGACTCAAATTCAAAACCCGCAGGGGGTTCTGCTGTACCAATGGTTCGTATCCCATAATTCGACCTCTTATCGGTTATCTCTCACGTTTATGCCAATGAGCGCAAGACCCGGTTATGCATCTTTTTTCTGGTCAGCGTAGGCTTTGACCAAATCTTCGGCCACACTGCGCGGAACCTGCTTGTAGGTGGCAAATTCCATGGTGAACTCGGCCTTGCCCTGAGTCAGGGAACGAAGGGTGGTGGAGTAACCAAACATCTCGGCCAGCGGCATCTCTGCCTCGACAACGGTGTAGTTGCCCTCCTCAAAGGTACCGATGATCACACCACGACGCTGGTTGAGACTGCCCATGACCGCCCCCTGAAACTCGGAAGGTCCTTCGACTGCGACCTTCATGATCGGCTCCATGATAACCGGATTGGCCTTGGAGTATCCCTGACGGAAGGCGCCGATGGCAGCCACCTGGAAGGCGACATCCGAGGAGTCGACCGCATGGTAGCTCCCGTCATTGATGGCGACCCGGACACCGGTAATGGGAGCGCCGATAAGAGTACCCTTTTCCAGGGATTTCTGGAAGCCCTTGTCACAGGAGCTGATGAACTCGCGGGGAATGACACCACCCACGATCTGGTCGAGAAACTCGTACTCGCCCTCTTCCAAGGGCTCGAGAAAACCGGCGACACGACCGTACTGACCGGAACCACCGGTCTGCTTCTTGTGGGTGTAGTCGAAGTTGGCCTGCTGGGTAATGGTCTCGCGGTAGGCAACCTGCGGTGCACCGACCTCGACCTCGGCCTTGTACTCCCGTTTCATCCGCTCGATGTAGACCTCGAGATGCAACTCGCCCATACCGGAAATGATGGTCTCGTTGGTCTCGTGGTCAACGTAGGTCTTGAAGGTCGGATCTTCCTTGGTGAAACGGTTGAGCGCCTTGGACATGTTGATCTGGGCCTTGTTGTCCACCGGACTGATGGCCAGGGAGATAACCGGCGCGGGAACATGCATCGAGCTCATGGAGAAGTTCACCCCGGGGCTGCAAAAACTGTCACCGGAGGCACAATCGATGCCGAACAGGGCGACGATGTCACCGGAACCTGCCCCCTCGATCTCTTCCATCTCGTTGGCGTGCATCCGTACCAGACGGCCGACCTTGGATTTTTTACCGGTACGGGAGTTGATGATGGTATCGCCCTTCTGAATAACCCCCTGATAGGTACGGATGTAGGTCAGCTGACCGTAACGGCCGTCCTCGAGCTTGAAGGCCAGGGCAACAAGCGGATCATCGGGATTGTTGCTCACCGTGACCTCGGCCTCGTCCTCATCCAAGTTGAGGGCGGTATTCTCGACATCGGTGGGACAGGGCAGGTAGGAGGCGACCGCATCCAGAAGCAGCTGCACACCTTTATTCTTATAGGCGGAGCCCATCATGACCGGGGTCAGCTCCAGGGCCAGGGTACCGCGACGAATGGCCTCGTGGATCATGGCCTCGGGAATCTCGGCTTCCTCGAGCATCGCTTCCATCAACTCGTCGGAGAACATGGATACCGCGTCGAGCAACTCTTCACGTTTGGCCTGCGCCTCGTCCATCAACTCTGCCGGAATCTCTTCCATGCGGATCTTCTCGCCCTGGTCGCCATCGAAGTAGACCGCCTTCATGGTGACCAGGTCGACCATGCCCTGCAGGTCGCTTTCAAGGCCTATGGGCATCTGCAGCATGATCGCATTGAGCTGCAGCTTATCGCGAAGCTGCTGGGTAACACGGTAGGGATTGGCACCGGTCCGGTCGCACTTGTTGATAAAGGCGATGCGCGGAACCTTGTAGCGGGTCATCTGCCGATTAACGGTGATCGACTGGGACTGGACCCCGCCAACCGAGCAAAGGATGAGCACCGCACCGTCGAGAACACGCAGGGCGCGCTCGACCTCGATGGTGAAGTCAACGTGGCCGGGGGTGTCGATGATGTTGACATCGTAGTCTTTCCAGGAGCAGTAGGTTGCAGCGGACTGAATGGTAATGCCGCGTTCTTTCTCCAATTCCATGGAATCCATGGTCGCACCCACACCATCTTTACCGCGAACCTCATGGATTGCATGAATGCGTTGAGTGTAAAACAGAATGCGCTCGGTCAGAGTGGTTTTGCCCGAGTCGATATGGGCACTGATACCGATATTCCGTACTTTGTTCAGATCCTTTTTCATGACGCGTTCCTCAATTACCGCTTGCAAGTCGCTCGCTTGGTCGCTCGCGTAGTTATAGCCGTTTTCTCGTCGTTCTCGAATAAAAAAAGGAGTTACAGCTGGCTCTGCAACTCCGTGCGCATTAGGTTAGGGATGCTTGCTGAGAGGTGGGGAGAAAGGAGGGGAAGGCCCTCGCTCCATGCAACTCCTCGCCCGCAAGCCTGTGTGCACTGCCATTGAAGGGTTTACCTTGACCGCACTTTGGTAAAGTCGTTTTTTATAACGTAAGGCTTTTTCCCAGTCAAGCAATTTTTATGAATTTTTACCGCGATACCATCCACCTACCGTAAAAATCCGCTCTTTTACCGTCAAAAGATGGCAATACATTTTTGTAGACCAAGCGACATAGCCTTACCTTTTTGTGGAAACATACTGGTACCGATTGACCGACAACAAACCAATCAATGACGAAAATGGCGTTTTTACATCACTAATTCGACAACTTCAAAACTGGCATCAATACTGCTTTATTCTTTTCATCAAAAAGTTTTGCACCAAAAGCCTGTTCCCCCGGCTACGACGTAAACACAGAAGAAACAAAAAAGGAGAAAGCAATGGCAAAAGCTAAGGTAGAAGAACTGTTGATCGCTGGAGGATCCGACGAAAAGCTGCGCAACAAGTACGACGTCCTCAAAACCAAGGAAGAATTCATTGCCATGGCCAAGGAAGACGGCTTTGAGTTCACCGTTGAAGAACTCGATGCCGTACTTCGTGAGTCGGGCGACGCTTTTGAGAGCTTCGGCAACCCCCCAAAACGGATGATCTGGTGGCAGTGAGCCTCACCTTGCCGAGAAAATCCACCCCAGACAACCATCCCCTGGTTGCAGCCGCAACTGGGGAGCATTTCGCCTAAAACACCGGGTGCGCGACCAAAAAACTTGTCGACTTCGTCACGACACCGCAGGACTGAACCAGCCAGCCTATCTGCGAACGACATCCCTTGGGTAAGGCATCCCCGATCCCAAGGGATTTTTTATCATTCCCCCTTCAAGTGTTTGCCAATACCTTGGCGGCAAGCTTTCGAACCCGCCCCTTGACCTCCCCCATATCCAGGGTCTGCAGCATGCCATCGCGCACGACCAGGCGTCCGTCGACAATCACGTTTCGCACCCCTGCGCCACACCCGCTGTACACGAGTAAATTCTGGCTGTGAAACGGCTGCAGGTGCGGTTGCGCAAGGTCCACAAGGATGATATCGGCCGGCGCCCCAACCACGAGCCGCCCAAGATCTGTGGGAAGGCCAAGCGCATCCGCGCCCCCATGGGTCGCCATGGCAAGGACCTCAGCTGCGGGAAGCGCCGTTGCCCTGTTCGGCTGCACCTTGTGGAGCATGGCGGCAAACCCCATCTCCCGGAACATATCCAAACTGTTGCCCGAGGCGGCTCCGTCGGTGCCGATCCCCACACGCAGGCCTGCGGCGATCATATCCGCAAGCGGCGCTCGCCCCGAGGCCAGCTTGGCATTGCTCTGCGGACAGGTCACAACGGCCGCTCCCCTCCGCTTGAGCAAGGCGATATCGCTCTCCGTCGCCCACACACTGTGGACGCAGATCGTTCGGGAATCCAGCACGCCCAAGGCATCGAGATGCTCAAAGGGGGTTGCGCCCAGCGGCTGCGCTATTTGGGCCAGTTCCCTGTCGGTTTCCGCCACATGCAGAAAGAGGGGGACCCCGTACTTTTGCGTCAGCACCTTGGCAGATTTGAGGGTTTCATTGGAGCAGGTATAGGGCGAGTGGGCAAAGACCGCTGGCTGGATTAGGGGATCGCGCCCCTGCCAGCTTGCAAGAAAACGCTCCGCCACCTCGATATTTTTTTTGGGGTCTTCAACCCCGGGCGCAGGAAAATCGATCACCGCCTGGGCCGCCAGGCAGCGCATTCCGGCCTGGGAGCAGGCGTGGGCCACACTCTCCTCATGAAAATACCCGTCGGCCACCGTGGTCGTGCCACTGAGCAGCATTTCGGCGACCGCAAGTAGGCTACAGAGGGAGACCATCTCGCGGGTGACCATCCGCGCCTCTGCGGGGAAGATGTGCTGATGGAGCCAGTTCGCCAATTCCAGGTCATCGGCCATACCGCGAAAAAGGGTCATCGGTGCATGACAGTGACCGTTCACCAGCCCGGGCATGGCCAGCTGTCCCTGTACGTCCACCTCGGTCCCGATGTCTCCATCGGGACAGTCCTCCATAGACCCGAGCTCGGCAATACGATTGCCGGCAATGACGATATAACCTGATTCAATGTACGTATCCCCCCCGGGGACCGGGAGAATGGCACAGTTACGCACCAGCAGTTCTCTTTTCATACAACCCCTTTGCTTTCTTGGCTCATTCTTTACTTACCTCGCACCGTCCATCCCAGCTCCCGCACGTATTTGTCCGCGTCCATGAAAAAACATCGCCGCAGAACAACAAAGCGTGCAACAAAGAGCCCATAAGCGCTTGCACAAAATCCAAGAGATAGTGTATCACAGAGCACCGGATTTTCCGGACACTATTCTCCATACACCTGAAATGCCGGTTTCGACAAGATGCTCTATGCACCCAGGTCTCCGGTTTCGCCTTATCACCGTTTTTCTCTAGAGGATTCCATGGGATTTCGTTGCGGAATAGTCGGCCTGCCCAATGTGGGCAAATCGACCATCTTTAATGCCTTGACTGCCGCGGCCATTGCGGCGGAAAACTATCCGTTTTGCACCATCGAGCCCAATGTCGGCATCGTTCCGGTGCCTGATACCCGACTCGACATCCTGGCCGACCTGGCCAAAACCCGCAGCAAAGTCGCAACCCAGATGGAGTTTGTCGATATCGCCGGCCTGGTCAAGGGAGCCAGCCAAGGCGAGGGGTTGGGTAATCAGTTCCTGGGCCATATTCGCCAGGTCGATGCCATCCTCCATGTGGTCCGCTGCTTTGAGGACGACAACATCGTCCATGTCGACGGTTCGATCGATCCCCTACGGGATGTGGAGGTGATCTCCATGGAATTGGTCCTGGCGGATCTGGAAACCGTCGATCGCCGCCTGGCTAAAAGCCGCAGCCAGGCAAAATCCGGCGACAAGAAATTTATCGCCGAGGTCGCCTTTCTCGAACAGCTGCACACCGCACTCGATCAGGGCAGACCGGCAAGAACCGTGGTTCCGGAAAACGATCAGCAAAAGGATCTGCTGCGCGATCTCTGCCTCTTGACCACCAAACCGGTGCTCTATGTGGCCAATGTCAACGAAAGCGACCTGGCCTCGGGCAATGCCTATGTCGACCAACTGGCCAAGGCGGCGGCCGCGGAGTCGGCATCGATGGTGATGATCGCCGGGGCCATCGAGCAGGAGTTGAGCCTGCTTGATGCGGAGGAACAAAAGGAATTTCTCCAAGACATGGGCATGGAGGCTCCGGGGCTGCACCGTCTAATCAAGGCGGGCTATGACCTTTTGGGGTTGATCACCTATTTCACCGTAGGCGAAAAAGAGACCAGAGCCTGGACCATCAAGAAGGGGACCAAGGCGCCGGGTGCTGCCGGAAAAATCCACTCCGATTTCGAGCGCGGCTTCATTCGTGCCGAGGTCATCGCCTATGACGATTACATTGCCTGCGGATCGGAATCGGTTGCCCGCGACAAGGGATTGATGCGCTCGGAAGGCAAGGAGTATGTGGTGGCCGATGGCGACTGCATCCTCTTTCGTTTCAATGTCTAACCCCGATTTCGCCATGCAGGCTGCCCAATCTCCGTCTCTTGCAGCAGGGAGGCTCACGGCATGATACCGAGCAAAACCCTTTTTGTCGATCAACTGGTCGCCGGCCAGCAGTTCCAGGATGTTTTTCTCGTCTCACGAAAGACGCTCTCGGAGACCAAGGCCGGAAAACCATACCTGGCCCTGGCGCTCATGGACCGCAGCGGCGAGGTCGAGGCCCGGGTCTGGGACAACGCCGAACAATTCGAGCCGATGGCCGAAGAGGGCAATTTCGTCCTCGTGCAGGCGACAGCCAAGCCCTTTCGCGAGCAGATGCAACTCGTCGTCAGTACCCTGGAACAGGTTGCGGATGCAGCCGTGAACCTGGCCGACTTTCTCCCTGCCAGCCCCCGGCCCCTCGAGGATATGGAGCGGGAGCTGGAGCTGGTCCTCGATACCATCGGTGACCAGGGGCTCAAGCAGCTCATGCGGACCATCTTTCAAGGGGAGACCCTGGCCAAATTCCAGCGTGCACCGGCCGCCAAAAAGATGCATCATGCCTACATCGGCGGCCTGATCGAACACACGCTCTCCATTGTCGGCATGGCCTACAAGGCAGCCGAGCATTATCCGATCATCGATCGCGACATGCTGGTGGCCGGCGCCCTCCTCCATGACCTGGCCAAGATCGAGGAATTCGATTTTGCCCGACCGCCCTTTACCTATACCGACCGCGGCCGGTTGGTGGGACACCTGGTGCTCGGGGTGGAGATGATTCGCCGGGCAAGCGAACAGGTCGAGGGGATCAGCAGCCAACAGGTCGATCGACTGATCCATATGGTGCTCAGCCACCATGGGCAATACGCCTTTGGCTCCCCGGTCCTGCCGATGACCCCGGAGGCGATCCTGCTCAACCAGCTGGACGATATGGACGCCAAGATGAACCACCTCCAGGGGTTGCAGACAAAAATGGAGGGCGAGGAGTGGCAATGGAGCGAGTATCAGCGGCATCTCGAACGATTTCTCTACCTTCCGGGGACGGATTCGCAGGAGGAGCCGCACCTCCATTCCCCCTTTCGCGCCTTTGATTTTCAACCCCAGAACGGGGGAGACCATGGCGCCTCTTCGCTCAAGAAGAAAAACATGGTCGACCACCGGCAACAATCGCTTTTTTGACCGTGTCTTTTTCCGAGCTGCTCGGCCAGAACAAGGCCATCACTCTTTTGAGCCGTGCCGTCACCAGCGGCCGCCTGGCCCATGGCTACCTCTTTGCCGGACCCGACGGGGTAGGCAAGAATACGGCGGCGCAGGCGCTGGCAGCGGTTCTGCTCTGCCGCGCTCCTGAGGGCCTTTCGCCCTGCGGCACCTGTCCCGGATGCCGCAAATTTCTCTCAGGCAATCATCCTGATCTGCTGCGCATTCAACCCGAAGGCGCCGCCATCAAGATCGACCAGATCCGCGAGATGAAAAAGGCCCTCACCTTTTCGCCCTTTGAAAGCCGCCTGCGGGTGGTGCTGATCGAGGATGTGCACACCATGCGGCGTGAAGCGGGCAACAGTCTGCTCAAGATTCTGGAGGAACCGCCGCCCAACAACCTGCTGATCCTGGTCGGCTCCACGGCGGGCGCGCTTCTTGACACCATTGTTTCCCGCTGCCAGGTCATCCCCTTTGCGCCCTTGCCGCTTGAACAGGCGGCCACCGTGATCAGCCGCCATCGTCCCGAACTCGACCAGGACAGCTGCCGCACCCTTGCAGCCCTGGCCGATGGATGCCCCGGACAGGCCCTGGCCCTGGAATCCGAGGGGACACTTGCGCTTTACCGGAAAATCCTGGTCCACTGGCTCAGGCCGCCGGGGAGCCGGGCCGAGCGGGTGGAACAGGTGCTGACGCTCGCCCTTGAGCTGGCGGAAGCCAAGGAGGGCATGGAACCGCTGTTGCTGCTGCTGCGAATTTTTCTCAAAAATGCCATGGTCGCCCGCACCGATCCAAGAGCCATCCCCTGTTCAGCGGAGCTGCTCCAGGCAAGAGAACGCTGGAATTTGGAGCGCCTATCTGCTAAGATGTCCGCTATTGACCTGGCGGAACAAGCACTTGCCAGAAATTGTAATCGTGGTTTGACCAGTGAAGTGCTGCTCTTGGATCTTTTTGACCTGAATCTGTGAAGAAACTGCACGGTGGGCAAAGACTGCGTGTATCGTCCTGGGAGAGTACGAGCCACTGCTTTTTTGTCGTCCCCTGTGAAAGACCTTTTCTGCCTAACGCACTGATTTCACAATACATGACTTTTTGATTCTTTGACTTTTTACGCATTGATTAACATTGTCATTCTCGTCAAAAGCCTCGAGAATGACCTTTCGAGCTTCGTAACTTTCTGATTTCACAAGAGGTGATTTTCAGTTTGTTGACTTTTTACGGAGCCATCAACATTGAACATACTGCACCCAGCCCGTCTCTTCACGGATTGAGGTTTGCCTGCGATCCCCTTGATTTGAACCACCATGACCGACGTCGATAACGAATCACAACCTGCCGATCAACTCATCTCCGATGAGGCAGGCAGCAGCGAAGGCATTGCCCTCTATTTTTTTAAAATCCGTTTTAGAAAACAGGGGCAGGAATTCACCGCCGGCACGCTGGAGCCTGAGCTGCGGCGCAGCGATATTGTCCTGGTCCGCACCGATCACGGGCCCGAACCGGCAATCATCATCAACCGCACCGCCGGACCGCAGGAACCGGGTGTCGAGCGTCCGGCGAGTTTCAAGATTCAACGACGGGTCACTAAGGAAGAACTGCTCGATTACGAGCAACTCCCCGGCCTGGAGCAGGAGGCGTTTCGACTCTGCCGACACCATATCGACCGCCTGAAACTGCCGATGCATCTTGTCCGGGTCGAACGCTTTTTCAATGGCTCGAAGATCATCTTCTACTTTACCGCAGAAAGTCGGGTCGACTTCCGCGAGCTGGTCAAGGCACTTGTCCAGGAATTTCGCACCCGGGTGGAAATGCGACAGATCGGGGTTCGCCACGAAACACAGATGACCGGCGGCCTCGGAGCCTGCGGCCGCGAACTCTGCTGCACCTCGTTTCTCAACAAGTTTGATTCCGTGTCCATAAAAATGGCCAAGGCCCAGGATCTGCCGCTCAATCC
This sequence comes from uncultured Desulfobulbus sp., assembly GCF_963665445.1. Classification (GTDB taxonomy): domain Bacteria; phylum Desulfobacterota; class Desulfobulbia; order Desulfobulbales; family Desulfobulbaceae; genus Desulfobulbus. Next base: position 4,030,489 of record NZ_OY762276.1, read on the forward strand.
GGCAAAAATTTCCGGGCTGTGCAATCGTCTGCTCTGTTGCCTGACCTATGAATACGAGACCTACAAGGTCATGAAAAAGGGCATGCCCCGGGTTGGCCGCCAGATCCAGTTCGAGGGCAAGACCTACCTTGTCACCCGCCAGATCCCCCTCTTGGGCAAGATAGCCGTCACCTGCGAGGGTGAAGAACGGCTCCTGACCGAGGAAGAGTGGCGCGCCGCCGACCCGATTCCCAAACCCCCGCCTCGCAAGGGGCAGGGGAAGAAAGGAGCGGGGAAATCATCGAAAATTGATATCTGGGGGATGCAGGAAGATCCGGAAAAGGACTGAAACGCCCCTGCCCTCACATAACCACAGACCGCCAACATGCCTACCTACGTCACCACACCGATATATTATGTCAATGCCATGCCCCACCTGGGCCATGCATACACCACCATTGTCACCGATACTTACAGCCGTTTCCGCCGTTTTTGCGGCGACGAAGTCCGCTTTCAGACCGGCACCGACGAGCATGGGGAAAAAATTGCCGAGGCAGCGGCCAAGGCCGGTGAGACGCCGCGGGAGTATGTTGATCGAATATCGGCAACCTTCAGGGAAACCTGGCCGATTTTGACCATCGAGCCGGATTACATTATCCGCACCACCGATGCCGACCACGTCAAGACGGTTCAAGACATCCTCCAGGCGGTCTATGACCGGGGCGACATCTATTTCAGTGAATATTCTGGCCATTACTGCAAGGGCTGCGAACGTTTCCTCACTGAAAAAGAACTGGTCGACGGCAAATGTCCGGACCACCTGGTGGAGCCGCAGGAGATCAGCGAGCAGAACTATTTTTTTCGCATGTCCAAATACCAGGACTGGCTGATCGACCACATCAAGGCCAACCCGGAATTCATCACCCCGGAGCGCTACCGCAACGAGGTGCTCTCCTTCTTGAGCGAACCGCTTGAGGACCTGTGCATCTCACGGCCGACCTCGCGCCTGACCTGGGGCATTCCCCTGCCCTTTGACAGCAACTTTGTCACCTACGTCTGGTTCGATGCCCTGATCAACTACCTCACCGGTATCGGCTACCCGGATGGCCCGGATTTCGAGAAATACTGGGCAGGTGCCGAGCATGTCATTGCCAAGGATATCCTCAAACCGCATGCGATCTACTGGCCGACCATGATCAAGGCCATGGGCCTGGAACCCTACAAACGGCTCCATGTGCACGGCTACTGGAATGTTGATGCGACCAAGATGTCGAAATCGCTGGGCAATGTCATTCGCCCCAAGGAACTGGTGGAAACCTTCGGCGTCGACACGGTACGCTATTTCGTCCTCCGTGAGATGAGCTTCGGTTTGGACTCCTCCTTTTCAAGCGATGCCATTCTCGCCCGCCACAATGCCGATCTGGCCAATGACCTTGGCAACCTTTTTTCCCGCTCCCTGACCATGATTGCCAAGTACAGCGAGGGCAAGATTCCCGAACGCGAGGGGGCCTCCATGCTCACGCCCGATGATCGTGAGCTGATGAGCGCCGTCTCCGCCATGGTGGTACAGTACCAGGAGAACATGGATGCATTCCGCTTTCACAAAGCGCTGCAGGCGGTATGGGAGGTTATCGGCCTCTTGAACCGCTATATCGTCACCAATGCCCCCTGGGAGCTGGCCAAAAGTCCTCGCCAGGCCGACCGGTTGCGCACGGTGCTCTACTTCCTGGCCGAATCGCTGTGGAAGATCGCCCTGGTGGTGGGCCCGATCATGCCGACGACAGCAAAAAAGATGGCCGTTGCTCTTGGCATGGAGTCCCGTTTTGCCAGTGCCAGCTTGGATGAGGTCAAGGAATGGGGTGACATTCCCGTCGGCACGGTGATCGATAAGGTGTCCCAACTCTTTCCGCGGGTCGAGCAAAAAAAGGAAGAGCAGCCCAAGGCGCCTGCCAAGGAAAAAAAGGCCAAGAAAGAAGCGGATCAGCCGCTTGCCGAAGGATTGATCAGCTTTGATCAGTTCAAAGCCGTTGAACTGCGGGTCGCGGAGGTCGTTGCCGCCGAGAAGGTGGCCAAATCGGACCGGTTGCTCAAATTGACGGTTAAGGCGCCGGAAGAGCGAACCATCGTTGCCGGCATTGCCCCGTATTATGCGCCTGAGGATTTACTCGGCAAACGGGTGATTATTGTGGCCAACCTCAAACCGGCCAAACTGATGGGGATCCCTTCCCAGGGCATGGTGCTTGCGGCAAAGGAACAGCTCGCCGACGGCAGCGAGAAACTGGTGGTGAGCACCGTGGCCGGGGAGATTGCTGCCGGCAGCAAGGTTGCCTGATGCCTCCTTCTCCAGGACTTTTTTTCGCCGTCAATGTGAACTGAGGCGAGCAAGCTCGTTATTGCTGTACCCCGCAGTCTGACGCACCCAAGGGTTGGGGGCACGTATAAACCGATCATCATTTGACAGACATCTCATACACAGGTATCCTAATGTTTATGCTTGGAAATTTCCTTATGGCTATCGCCAAACTGATCAACTTCGTTCTCAGCGCCTATATCTGGGTGGTCATCGCCCGTGCGGTCATTTCCTGGGTCAATCCGGATCCCTATAACCCCATAGTCCGCTTCCTCCACCAGGTCACTGACCCGGTACTCATGCGACTCCGCCGCTATATTCCCGTCATGGGCGGCCTGGACCTCAGCCCAATGATTCTGATTTTGGCCATCGTCTTTTTGCAAAGCTTTCTCGTGCCGACCCTGCAGCAGCTGGCAATGACCTTGCAATAACATTTCCCCCAGGCTCGTTGCATGGAAACCGTGTGAGCCCAACACAAGAGGTTCGGCATGTCCATTCTCGTCACCGGAGGTGCGGGGTTTATCGGCAGCAATTTTGTGCTCGACTGGCTAGCTCAATCCGATGAACCGGTCATCAATCTCGATAAACTGACCTATGCCGGCAACCTGGAAAATCTGACCTCCCTTGACCAGGATGACCGGCACATCTTTATCCAGGGCGATATCTGCGATCGGGAACTCGTCGACCGATTGCTTGTGCAGCATCGCCCCCGGGCCGTCATCCATTTTGCCGCCGAAAGCCATGTGGACCGCAGCATCCACGGTCCCAGCGACTTCATGCGCACCAACATCGACGGCACCTTTGTCCTGCTCGAAGCGGCCCGCCATTTCTGGACCGACCTGAATGCGACCGCGCAACACAACTTCCGTTTTCACCACGTCAGCACCGATGAGGTCTACGGGTCTCTCCAACCGCACGATCCGCCCTTCACCGAAACCAGTCTGTATCAGCCCAACAGCCCCTATTCCTCCAGCAAGGCGGCCAGTGACCACCTGGTTCGCGCCTGGCACCACACCTACGGCCTGCCGGTCACGACCAGCAACTGCTCCAACAACTACGGACCCTACCAGTTTCCGGAAAAGCTCATCCCCCTGATCATCGCCAACGCCCTTTGCGGAAAGCCGCTGCCGATTTACGGCGATGGACTCCAGGTTCGCGACTGGCTCTATGTCCAAGATCACTGCACCGCAATCCGGCGGGTTCTTGAGGCAGGGCAAGTGGGGGAGGTGTACAATATAGGGGGCTGGAACGAGATGGCCAACATCGAGATCGTCAAGCAGGTCATCGCCATCCTCGATGAGATGCGGCCAGCCCCTGCGGGCAGCTATGGACGTCTGATCTCCTATGTCACCGATCGTCCCGGTCATGACCGGCGCTACGCCATCGATGCCCGCAAGATCGAACAGCAACTCGGTTGGCGGCCGGCAGAGACCTTTAGCACCGGTATCCGCAAAACCGTGCAGTGGTATCTTGCGCAGCAAGATTGGGTGCAGCGCATTAGCAGCGGGGAATACCGCAACTGGATTGCACGACAGTATGGGGAAAATCAATGAACATCTTGCTGACCGGTAAAAACGGGCAACTGGGATTTGAGCTGCGGCGGGCGCTCGCCCCCTTGGGCCGGATTTTTGCCTTTGACCAGGAAGAATGCAACCTGGCGGATCCCGAATCCATCCGCCGCCTGATTCGTGAGGTCCAGCCGGATTGCCTCATCAATCCTGCCGCCTACACCGCTGTCGATCGCGCTGAAAGCGAACCGGAGTTGGCCAAGGCCGTCAATACGACAGCGGTTGCCATAATGGGCGAGGAGGCCGAGCGGCTGGGCGCCTGGGTGATCCATTACTCCACCGATTACGTCTTTGACGGATCCAGCCCAAGCCCCTACGTTGAAACCGATCCGACCAACCCGATCAATGTCTATGGCCTGACCAAACGCGACGGCGATATAGCCTTGCAGGACGTCTGTCGCCGGCATCTCATTTTTCGCACCAGCTGGGTGGTCGGGGCCCACGGCAACAATTTCGCCAAAACCATGCTCCGCCTGGCTGGCGAGCGCGACAGCCTCAGTATCGTCGCCGATCAGTTCGGCGCTCCCACCTCCGCCTCACTGTTGGCCGATATTACCGCACAGATCGTCGGACAAGCCAAACGCGAGGGACTGGAGACCATTCCCTTTGGCCTCTACAATCTCACCAACGCAGGTTTCACCTCCTGGCATGGCTATGCCTGCCATGTCCTTGCCCAGGCCATCAAAAAGGGTGTTTCGCTCAAGGTGCAACCGGAGATGGTCAAGGCAATTACCACTGCCGATTATCCGCTCCCGGCCAAACGTCCGGCCAACTCCCAACTGGACACCTCGCTTTTTCAGTCGACCTTCGGCCTCAAACTTCCGGATTGGCAACAGGGCATAGACCATATTCTCGAACAGATACTCTGATCATGCAAACACGCAAAGGCATCATCCTCGCAGGCGGCTCCGGCACCCGGCTCTATCCGGTTACCCAGGCTCTTTCCAAGCAACTGCTCCCGGTCTACGACAAGCCCATGGTCTACTACCCGCTTTCGACCCTGATGCTGGCGGGTATCCGGGATATCCTGCTCATCTCCACCCCTGACGATACGCCTCGCTTTGCGGCCTTGCTCGATGATGGCAGTCAATGGGGGCTCCGTATAGAATACGCTGTCCAGCCCTCCCCCGGCGGGTTGGCCCAGGCCTTTCTCATTGGCGAGACGTTCCTGGATGGAGCGCCTTCAGCACTGGTCTTGGGCGACAATGTCTTTTACGGTCACGATTTTCACCGCCTTTTACGCCACGCGCAAGATCAAGAACAGGGGGCAACCGTGTTTGTCTACCATGTGCAAGATCCTGAGCGGTATGGTGTTGCCGAGTTCGATGCCACCGGCACGGTGATCTCCTTGGAAGAAAAGCCGGTGCAGCCCAAATCCAACTACGCAGTGACCGGCCTCTACTTCTACGATGGTCAGGCCCCCGAGCTGGCTAAGTCGCTCCAGCCTTCGGCTCGTGGTGAACTGGAGATAACCGATCTCAACCGACTCTATCTTGAAAAAGGGCAACTCCAGGTGGAAAAAATGGGTCGTGGTTATGCCTGGCTTGATACCGGCACCCACGCCTCGTTGCTCGATGCGGGCCAGTTCATCGCCACCCTCGAACAACGCCAGGGCCTCAAGGTGGCCTGCCCGGAAGAGCTTGCCTATCGCCAAGGCTGGATAGACACAACACAGCTGGAGCGTTTGGCGCAACCGCTTTTAAAAAGCGGATATGGTCAATATCTCCTTAAAATTATGCAACAAAAGGTCTTTTGATGAATGTGACACCACTTACGATTCCCGAGGTGGTTCTTCTTGCACCCAAGGTTTTCGGGGATGATCGCGGCTTTTTTTTCGAAAGTTTCAACCAACGGCAATTCAATGAAGCGGTGCAGCGGGAGGTCAGCTTTGTGCAGGACAACCACTCCCGCTCGGCACAGTATGTGCTTCGTGGCCTCCATTACCAAATCCAACAGACTCAAGGAAAATTGGTGCGGGTGATTGCAGGGGAAGTTTTCGATGTGGCTGTCGATATCCGAAAAAATTCGCCGACGTTCGGTCAATGGGTGGGCGAACGGTTATCAGCCGACAACAAAAAACAGCTGTGGATACCTGAAGGTTTTGCCCACGGATTTGTTGTCCTCAGCGAAACCGCAGAGTTTCTCTACAAAACCACCGATTACTATGCGCCCCAGTTTGAGCGGACCCTTCTTTGGAATGACCCGACCTTAGGGATCGACTGGCAAATCGATCAGGCGCCGATGCTCTCAACAAAGGATCAGCGGGGGACGCCCTTGCACCAGGCGGAAGTGTTCAACTGATCATGCCCCTCCCCTGCCTGGAATTTCTTGCCGACGGTTCGATCGCCTTGCGCCTCCATGTCCAGCCTCGAGCATCCTCGAACGCACTCTCTGGACTGCAGGGGGATATGCTCAAACTGCGTCTGACCACGCCCCCGGTTGACGGCAAGGCCAACAAGGCGGTCATCGCCTTCCTCGCCAAACTCTTTCACCTGCCGAAATCCGCCTTTGTGCTCAAGAGCGGCCATCAGAGTCGCAACAAGATCATTGTCATTCAAGGAATTGATATGGAACAGGTCTGTACCATTCTCAATTCGCAACTGCCTTGACGCGGAGCGGCTGGCAATCCGACCAATTTGCATTCCCTAAGGAGATCTCATGAAAAAATTGATCCTGGCTAACTGGAAAGCCAACCTAGCGCCGGAACGGGCGCTGCAGTGGGTTGATCTTTTTGCAATGGCCTATACACCGCGATCCGAGGTGGAGGTGATCCTTGCGGTACCGACACTCATTTTGGAACAGGTGGCGCGTACAACATCCCGTCTTGCAGGCGTCTCCCTTGCTGTTCAGTCCATCTCCGCCTATCCCCAGGGCAGTTACACTGGTTCGACCCCTGCGGCATGGATTCGCGGCCTGGCCGAGTATTCGCTTCTCGGTCACCGGGAACGACGTCGTTATTTTCATGAAACAGTGCAGGATGTCGCCCGCCAGGCCTACGAGTCTTTAAGCGAAGAGCTGCAACCAATCATCTGTATCGACAAGGATTCCCTGGGGTCACAAACTGCGGCCATGGCGGCGGAGGAGCTTGACCATCTGATCTGGGCATATACGCCGGAAACACCGGCAACCTTTGAAATGGCGAGGAGTCTATCGGATATAGCGGCTATCCTTCCAAAAATTGCACAGAAGACGGACAACAGGCCAGTCCTCTATGGCGGCGGGGTCACAGTTGAAAACGCCGCCTCACTGTGCAAGGTAACAGGGCTGAGCGGTGTGATGTTGGGAAAAGGGTGTCTTGACGCAACTGCTTTTGCGGCAATGCTCAACCGTGTATAGTAGGGATTATTGTTGCCGGCCTCCCGTCACGGTGGGCAAACAAAAAACGCTTGCGCCCCTACGGGAGCGTCCGTTGCCGAGGCAAAGCAACATGGACAGTGCCTTTAGCTGAACAGCGAGATCCCTCACCTCGTTCGGGATGACACACGGGAAAGCGGCTCTTCTACGATGTCATCTCGAACCAAGAGAGTAATCTCGTCATCCATGGAACAATCAGATGGGCCAACGCCTCTTACCATCGCTTACATGGATAATAACCGGCGGATTCGCTCTTCCATGGGGGGATGGGTGGAAAAAAGCGAGGCAATCGTGCCGCCACTCAGGGGGTTGACGATATACATCTGTGCCGAAGCCGGGTTGACATCCATCGGTCGTTGCGCGTTGTAATTGGCGAGTTTATTCAACGCACTGGCTAACGACTTAGGATGGCCGCAAATCTCCGCTCCGGTGGCGTCGGCGAGGTACTCACGGCTGCGCGAGATAGCCATTTGGATCAAAGTGGCCGCCAACGGCGCAACAATCATCATTACCAGGGTTGCCAGCGGATTGCTCCCCTCTTCATCGTCGCCCCGCCCACCACCGAAGATCATGGCCCACTGCGCCATACTTGCCAGATAGGAAATAGCACCTGCCATCACTGCGGCAATCGATCCGATTAGAATATCGCGATTTTTTATATGGCCGAGTTCATGGGCGATAACGCCTTCCAACTCGTAGCGGTCCAGGACCTGTAAAATACCGGTTGTCACGGCAACGGCGGCATGCTCGGGGTTACGGCCAGTGGCAAAGGCATTGGGCGTGGGATCATCCACCACATAGACCTTGGGTTTGGGAAGCCCTGCCCGGGCAGCCAGATTGGCAATCAGTGCATGCAGATCCGGCGCTTCCCCAACGGAGACCTCCCGTGCACGGTTCATGGCCAAAGCCATCTTATCCGAATTCCAGTAGGCAAAAAAATTGAGGCCGACCGCCAGGAGCAAGGCGATCATCATCCCCTGGCGTCCTCCCATGGCTTGGCCTGCCACCATAAAAAGCGCTGTCAAAGCCGCCATGAGCATGAAAGTCTTCATCGTGTTCATGGTTTTTTTCTCATTTGTTGTGATGTCTTAAAAAAGGAGAATTTTCTCGTATAGCATTGCGCTACAAGATAAGCGGCCGCAGGCCGTAGTCAAGAAAAGGGAGCCCGCAAAAGCGAACTCCCTTGAAAAATTGCATCGTTCTAATGCGAAAGGAACATCCCTTAGGAGATCATCTCCAAGACTGCTTGGACCACACGATCAGCTCCTTCACCGATCTGATCGACACGGGAATTGAGCATGTAACAGGGGGTTGTGACGATCTTATTGTCCTGATCAACAGCGATTTCCCCCTGCATGGTCGGTTGATGCCGGGCCCCCATGGCACTCAGGTTTTCGGCAGTCCCGCTATCCTGGCCGATGGTCAAGGTCCCCTTACCAAGAACCTTGGCTAGGATAACCGGAGCAATGCACAGGGCACCGATGGGCTTTCCAGCTTTGTGCATGGCCTTGATTGCATTGGCCACATCACTGTTGACCGTACATTTGGGGCCGTCAAAGGCATAGCTGCTCAAATTCTTGGCCGCCCCGAATCCGCCAGGGATAATCAGGGCATCGGCAGAATCTGGATTAAAGGTAGCAAGGGCGGCAATTTTGCCTCGAGCAATGCGCGCCGATTCGATCAACACGTTGCGCTGCTCGTTCATTTCCTGACCGGTTATGTGATTGAGCACGTGATGTTGTTTGATATCAGGAGCGTAGCACTGAAATTCAGCGCCATTTTTATGAATAGCCCACAGGGTTAAGGTCGCCTCGTGAATTTCCGCGCCGTCCTGATGCCCGCATCCTGAAAGGATCACGGCTATATTTCTTTTCTGCATACTGTCCTCCATAAAAGAAGGTCCTTAGCTTAGCTGCTCCGCAAAGCGGAGAAGCCCTTATGTTATTTTTCCAATGAATAGATCGCCGGCAGGTTGCGGTATCGTTCAGCGCAATCCAAACCGTAGCCGACCAGAAATCCGTGATCAAGGGCAAATCCGACATAATCAACAACAACAGGTGTCTGACGACGCTCTGCCTTATCAATGAGAGAGCATATTTTGACCGAGTTGGCAGCACACTTATGGAAATGATCCTGAAGCCAGGCCATCGTTGTCCCGGTATCGACGATGTCCTCGACAAGGAGGACATCCTTGCCCTTCAGATCCAATTTCGGCTCCATGAGTAGCCGAATCGATCCAGAGGATTCGGTCGAGTCGCCATAACTGGCGACTCGAATAAAATCGATTTCCACATCCAGCTGAATGGCTCGGCAGAGGTCTGCGGCAAAAATAAAGGCGCCGTTCAACACCCCAAGGAGAACCAATGATTTCCCCTGATAGTCTGCGGTAATGACTCTTCCGAGCTCCGTAATTCGCTCACACAGTTGCAAGGAGCTGATCAGTACTGTTTTTGATTCCTCGACCTGTGGCTGCATGGTTGTGGGCTCCCCAGGATTATTCGCTCTGCCACTTTTGCAGGGTGGCAGCGGCTTCACTCTTTTCAGCAAAAGGCTGGGTTTGCGCCAGGGTCTTTTTCATCTCTTCCATGGCCTCCTGCTTCTTCCCCTCTCCGTAAAGCGCCAAGGCGAGATGGTAACGCAGCACAGGCATGTTGGCATCCTTCTCGACCGCCTGGACAAATTCGTTGCGGGCAAGGCTGTACGAACCGCGCTTGTAATGCACCCACCCCAAGGTATCGATGATGTGGACATCATCGGGTTTCTGCTGCTTGGCAATCATGGCCAACCGGAGCGCTTCCCCTAAGTCGGGATCGTTGCTTTCAGCAATCATCCAGGCAAGGTTGTTTGCAGCCGGTGCAAATTCCGGGTTGATATCCAATGCTTTTTTATAGGCATCTTGGGCGAGATCCGCTTTTCCAGTCTGTTCGTAAATACTTCCCAGGCCCATATAGGCCCCGATGGCCTTCGGTTGCTTCGCCAGTAAATTCTGATACTCGGCAATAGCCTGATCCGTCTTTCCCTGGCGCGTGAGAATAAGGGCACTCATGGCATAGGGCTGCGGATTGTTGGGATCAAGCTCCTGAGCCTTGTTGTAGTAAGTCAATGCCTCGTTGGGCTGCTTATCGCCAAGATAAAGATTGGCTAAAAGGATGTGAAGCCCCCCACTGTTCGGGGCTTTTTCAAGCTGCGCCTTGGTCAACTTGATCAAATCACCTTGGGAAGCCCCATCCTTTTTGGCAATCTGCAGCAAAAATGTAAAGGCCTTAGCGTTATTGGGTTGTTTCTCCAGCAGATCCTCAAAGACCTGCTTTGCTTTTCCCTCTTGTTTCAACCCCATATAGGCAAGTCCGAGACTCCCCAACACCTCGACATTATCTGGAACTTTAGCATGTAACTCGCTGAACATTTTTTCAGCGGTGTCGTAGTCTTTAGAAAATAAAACAGCTCTTGCCAAAGTGAGCGCAGCATGGAAATCACGTGGATTAAGTTTGAGGGCAATGGCTGCTTCTTGTTTGGCCGTTTCGTAATTTCCGTCCTGAAGGGACAGAATTGCTAGCATTGAGTGTGCCTTGCTATAAGCTGGACTGTTTTTTATGGCCTCATTCAAAGCTTCCATAGCCAATTTGTTATCTCTGAGGTTGCTGTGGGCAACAGCTTTGACAAAGAACAGTTCACCCCATTTGGGGTAATCTCCAAGAAGCCTGTTGACAATATCCAGTGCTTCCTGGTTTTTCCCCTCTTTCAGATAAAATTTGGCCTGAACAAGTTGAGCGACAGCATTTTTTTGATTAGCTTTAAGTGCCTTATCAAGTGTCTCACGTGATTTGTCAAATTTTCCGGTATCAAAATAAAAGTTTGCGAGCTGAGGCTCTACTTCTTCAGGTTTATCAGCCGATTGAAGTGCCTCCTGGTATATACGTTCAGCCTCGACAATTTTCCCTTTTTGAGTGTAGAATTCGGCAATGCTCAGCTTCAACTTGGTATTTTTGGGATCTATTGCCAATGCCTTGGTAAGATGCTGCTCTGCAGCGTCAATGTCATTTTCACGTAATTCAATTGCAGCCATCTGCAGGTAGGGCTGGGAAGAGTCCGGAAAAGCTACCGTCATTTTTTGAAGGAGCCCCTTGGCTTTTTCATTTTCCTTCTGTTCCGTATAAAAGCCAACAAGCGTTGCGTAATTAATAATTTTATTCCTATCAAGTTCAAGTGCTTTGAGCAGCGCCTGTTCAGTACCGGTATAATCTTTTTTGCTATTTAAAATACGTCCTTTGATAAGGTATAGACGGTCGCTGGCAGGGTCGACGTCAATGGCTTTGTTGATTGCCTCAAGCGCCTTCTCTGTATTGCCGTCGATCTGCTCAATATTGGCAAGCAGGGCCAGAGCGTCTTTGTTAGTGGGAGCTTGCGTCAACACAATTTCAATGTTACGACGGGCGTCATCCTTTTTCTTGGCCAGCAGATAGAATTCTGCGGTCTTAATTTGCGCATCTAAATTTTTGGGATCAAGTGTTGCCGCCCTCTGCAACTCACCAAAAGCCTGGCGGGCTTCTCCTGTTTTCAGATAGAGCAAACCGAGTTGGTAGCGGGCATCGGCGAATTTAGGATCTGCCTGAATGGCATTACGAAATTCGATAATAGCCTCATTGTCTTTGTTCTGTTCCAGATACGCCATAGCCTTTTTGTAATGTTCTTCCTTACCTTTTCCGGAATCAGAGCACCCCGAAGCAGAAAGAATAAAAAAAATCGATAGAAAAACAAGGGCATAGGAAAAAAGTTTTTTTGAGTGCATAACTGCTCCACAGAGGTAGGAAGATTGTCTATTATGCGTATCAGAGCGTGAGGGGGCGTATAAGTCAAGAATCCGATGGTGAAATTCGAAGGCCTATACGCACCTGGACGCCTATCCGTTCACAATAAAGCAAAAAAAGCTGTTTTAAATATTTTTACTTTGAACTATTGTTTTTATGTATGTAGCATAATTTGTCAAATTATTTATGATTTCGATATTTCAGGCGAGGAGCTCATGAAAAAATTTTCCCTGGTATTCAAAGCGATCTTTTGTTTAGGCCTCACTCTATGTATGCTTACAGCTGCCTGGGCAGCGGAGTCCACCGGTGACGGGGCTGTTTCCAAAGAAGTGAAAGATAAATTCCGTCAGGAAATTTTAGGGAAATCGGGTTCGACCTCAACGGACAAGGAATATATCATCGGATACCGGGACATACTCTACATTGAAGTCTACGGTGAGGGCTCAATGGCTATCGGCCCAACAGCTCCGGCAACGACTGCAACAAGCCTGGACCCGGTAGCAGTCCCTTCAAATGGAGATGTACGGGGACGGGGTACCGGTTCCGAAGTCGGCATGGACGGCCGCATATCCCTTCGTCACCTCGGAGATGTCTATGTGGTGGGGATGACCCTGGGGCAACTTGCTGATTATCTGAAAAAACTTTATGGCACCATCTATGACAGCCCGACGGTCATAACTACTCTTCTGCAAAGCAACAGCCGCCAGTACACCGTCATGGGCCAAGTGAAGACTCCAGGCCTGTTTCACATGGACTTTCCCACAACCATCGTGAAAGCAATTGCCAAAGCGGGGGGTTTTAGTGAGTGGGCCGATTCCGAGGTGACCGTCATTCGCCAGGGAAATGACCTCACCGTTGAAAAAGGAAAATCACTTCCCAAGAAAAAAGTCGAGAAGTTCACCTTTGATTACGATGACTTCCTCAAAGGGAACGACACTGAAAAAAATATCCTCCTCGAGCCCGGAGATGTTGTTGTTGTCCATTGAGAGCACGATTATCTTGTGACCTTGACGACCACGTAAAAAGCCAGACCTCGGGTAGCTATGCATTGCAAAATCAGCCTGTCACCAAACGTGAGAACTCGTTCTCGAAGCTATTATCGAGAACGGCATTCTTTTTCCGCCTGTCTTCTTACACTGCTCGTCTCGGGCACCATCCTCCCCTTTTCCTCTGAGGTTGAGGCACGTCAGACGAGCGTCATCGGTTCAGTCGGGACAGGCTTCGATATTCGTGACCGGTCGTATGATACTGACTACTCCGGTAGCACCGGAGATCAGCAAAAAATTTCGATAAAACCAACTATAACTGTCACTTCAAAAGGACTGTATGATCTGATGAGTTTTCAGTACAGCCCTGGCCTCAGTTATGAGTTCAAAGACGGCGAAACTGATATCGATCAATTCTTAAACGTCAAAGCCCAGCGCAACATGAGCTCAAAATGGTTGGTGACGTTTGCAGATCGGTATAAGTACACTGACGATTCGGAAACATACTATACGACGGCCGAAGGCGATCAAACGAGCGGCGCTGACGATGGAACTGAGACCGAAGACACGCTGTCTAGGGATCAAACAGGCCGCAGATATTGGACCAACGCTGCAAGCATCCGCACTTCTTATGCTCTTTATGAACATACCATGATTGATGGAGGATATACCTATTCGGTCCTACGCAACGAACAGGGAAGCAGGGGGAGCGATTACGATGAATACGACAAGCATGCATTTTCTGCTGGCCTGCAACATGATTTCAACCCCAATTGGCGATCGAGCATAGGCGCAAATGTAATCCGCGGACTCTTTGATTCTTCGTCAACCAGTAGCTCGTCGAACTCCGATTTGTACCAATACGGATTGAGCACCAGGATCGATTACGTTCACTCCAACCTGGATGCCTTTCCGTTTAAGTACTCTCTCACGACGACAGATTACGACACAAGCAGCCGTAGCGGCACCACCGCGCATCAATGGTCTCTTGGCTGGGAGCATGCCATGAACCAGCACACCCGTGTCTCCATTGGCGGCGGCCCCTCCTATGCGGTTACAGAAGGCCTGGACGGAGAGTGGAGCTATAATGCGTATTTGAATTTTTCTCAAAAATTCGAGCATACCTCCTATTCCCTGCAACTCACCAAGGAATTTGAAACCAACAACTTCAGCGGCACCGACGAATCCGGCCTGGAAGACACGTATAATGCACGTTTTAATATTGCCCACCAATACACGAAAGCGCTGCGGGGCAATATGTTTGCCAGATACAGCAAACAGTCGCAGTTGGACCCGCAGGGAATCTATCGCACGGCGACCGGCATAACTCCCCAGACCACCACCGGCGACAATACCTATGACAAAGACATTTACGAAGCCGGTGTCGGCCTAAATTATGCTTTTAACCAGTGGTACTCTCTCGGACTCAGGTATTCCTACTATGTCTCCGAAGGACAACTGGATAGCGATCAGTACGACGAACACCGAGTTATCCTTTCATTGGACATGAGCAAAGAACTTTTCCGCTGGTAATAGCCCATTCATCTCCAACTGAGGTGGGACACGACCACAACACTGCCCCTTCGTTTTTTTCAGCTTGCCCTCGCAAGCGACTTTCTCTTACAATACCAGGGATCCATTGGGGTCCCTGCACGTCCATCCTTACATCACACTTGAACCGTTATTGCGGATAAATGTTTTCTTTTATGATGCAACACGACGCCAATGATTTCGGCTCCAACATCTCGCTCATCGACGGCTTAAGCACAGCACTTGCCTTTCTGGCGGCATTTGGGCTCCGGGCACTGTGGCCCCACCAGGAAACCCTGGATATCTATTCGCATGTCTTCCTCATCCCCCTTCTCCTGGCGATAACGATCAGCCTGCTTTCTTATTTCGGTGCCTATCTGGGGCCCAACAAAACCACCTTTGGCGGCTATTGCTGGTCAATTATCAAAACAATTTTTATTTCCGTCAGTGTCCTGCTGCTGTTACTCTCGTTTCTCAAAATCGAGTATGTGAGCAGTTATGTGTTGCTGATATATGCAGCGTTAGAATTCATCACCTTAACCATAATTCGCGCCTGGGCCATTTATACATTCAAGGAGCAGGTTCGGTTGGGAAAAAATAAACTGCGAGTCCTGGTGGTAGGCACGCGCAGTCGCGCCCAAGAGTTGGTGAAGGCCCTCCACCACCAAGTTATCTGGGGTGTGCAAGTAGTTGGTTTCATTGACCCTGATCCAGCGTTCCTTGGCACGGAAATCCTCGGGGTACCTGTTATAGGTACCGTTGAAAACATGCATGAATGCCTCAAGAATAATGTTTTTGACGAGGTTATTATTGCCATTCCCCGCTCCCTACTTGACGATGCCGAACCTATTGTCATGGCATGCGAGGAAGAGGGAGTCCGTCTTCGCTTCATGGCCGATATCTTTAATGTCCAAGTAGCACGCATCTCCCTTACCCAGGTTCAGGGTATTCCATTGCTAACCATGGAGCCTGTTGCGCAAGACCCTCAGCAATTACTGGCTAAACGAATATTTGATCTAACGCTGACCATCTTATCTATTCCCATTTTGATTCCTATATTTTTGGTCATTGCTCTGGCCATAAAGATTGATTCTCCAGGACCAGTCTTTTTTATTCAACAACGGGTCGGTTTGCGCAAGCGCCTTTTCCCGATGATCAAATTTCGCTCGATGCGTATGGACGCCGAGGAAAAGCTCGATGAAATCGAACACCTCAATGAGGCTGACGGTCCTATCTTCAAAATACACAATGACCCTAGAGTAACAAAATTCGGACGTTTTATTCGAAGAACAAGCATTGATGAGTTACCGCAGCTCGTCAATGTTCTCCGTGGGGAAATGAGCCTAGTCGGACCGCGACCGATGTCGCAACGGGATGTTGCACAATTTGACAGAGGCATCCAGCGTAAACGTTTCAGCGTGCAACCTGGCCTGACCTGCATCTGGCAGATCTCCGGCAGAAGTGATCTTCCCTTTGAAAAATGGCTGGAACTGGATCTGGAATATATTAACAACTGGAGTTTCTGGCTGGATATTAAAATCCTGTTTAAGACTATCCCAGCAGTCTTAAAATCGAAGGGGGCTGTCTGATAATGCCAAGTTCAACTGAATACATGGGCTACACCATCGTTCGGTTCTTTAATATTGATGGTTTCGTAAAAAGTCAAAAGCCTGAATGTAGCGCATCGTGAAATCAGGAACTTACGAAGCTCGAAACGTCGCTCTCGGGCCTTTTCACGAGAACGACAATATGGAAAGGGATGTCCATTGCCTTTTTGGCCTGGCGGTCGATAATTGCTCCCTAACATCAACAAAAGACCTTTTACGACAACGGATCAGACAGGGGCAAAAAACCGTTTTGTCAACGATCAATATCAACTGGATAGCTCAAACTCTGCGTAATGAAGAGTTTCGTGACATAGTAAACGGCAGCGACCTTGTCGTCATCGATGGGAAACCGCTTCTCTGGCTGGCACAATTGCTGGGGTGCCCGATGAGAGAAACCGTCCCCGGATCCACTCTTATCCAAGAGCTCCTTGAAGAACAAGTTGATCAGCCTCTCACCATCTTTTTACTCGGCGGTGAAGGGGATACAGCCAAATTGGCCATGCAGAACATCAACCGACACCATAATGGTGGCCTGCGCGCTGTTGGAGCTCTCAATCCCGGGCATGGAACAGTGGAAGAACTGAGCACCGCCGAGATTCTAAATGCTGTCAATTCGACCCAACCCGACATACTTTTGGTCGCCTTAGGCGCGAAAAAGGGAACTCTGTGGATCGAACGCAACCGCTGCCAGCTGAATGCCAAGGTCATCAGCCATTTGGGCGCCACCATCAATTTTCTCGCAGGAACTGTGCACCGGGCCCCCCGTTTTGTGCAGTCTAGCGGCCTGGAGTGGGCCTGGAGGATTATTCAGGAACCGAAACTCTTTTCCCGTTACGCGCTTGATGCCTTGACGCTGATGAAATTTCTCTTTCCCCGAATACCGGTCTGGTTGCAATATCGCGTTCAGGCCCGGCGGATACCGCCCGACGCGCCCCTCCATTCCATTGAATTGCACAGCGATGACCCAAACACGATAATACTCCACCCTCCGGCTCGACTTCAGGCCCGGCACGCCAAGGAGCTCCGCCATATTATCGCTCACCACTCGGCAACGAATCGCCACATTACTATAGATTTTCGAAAAACCGTTTACGCTGACGGTGCCTTCTGGGGGACATTGGTTCTGCTGCAACGCTGTTACAGTGGGCCACCCTGCAAGATAGCCATAACCAATTTCACCCAAGCCATGCGCGGCTGGGCACGGCTGTTCCAACTCCCCCTCAATCAGGAATGCTCTGCTAAAAATCAATAGCACAAGATCGTCCATAAAAAAAACCGTATGTTACGAAACGCGAATGTTGTTCGAGAACTATTTGCAAGAGTAACATTTGGAGTGGCCCATTAGTCAAATGCAATGAATCGGTTTACCGGGAAAACAGCCAGGTATAAACAACGCGCGTCGTTCCAGCATTTTTGAGATCGGCAACAACGCAAAGGAATCAGTTCATGAAAATTACTTTTATCCTGCCTCACGCAGGACTATCTGGCGGCATTAAAGTGGTGGCCATTTATGCAGAGCTATTAACAAAGCGCGGGCACATAGTGAATGTTTTCTCTGTTCCACGTCGCCCCATTTCGTTCAAACAAAAACTAAAATTATTCTTCAAAAATGGAAAATTGCATAATCACACCAGGAAAGAACAATCATACTTTGATAACAGACAAGTTAATCACACGGTAATCAATAGCTACAGAGACATCACTGACAAGGACGTGCCAAATGCAGATATCGTTATCGCTACCTTTTGGAACACAGCCTACTGGGTAAATAATTTATCCTTTTCAAAAGGGGAAAAAGTCTATTTCATCCAAGGGAAAGAAGCAGATTTTCCCAATCTACCCCATGAAATGGTAGAACAAACTTACAGTTTTCCATTATCAAAAATTACTATTTCCAAATCATTAAAAAATTGGATCGAAAAATATGATAACAATAACAAAATCTTTGTTATCAAAAACAGTGTAGATACAAAACAATTCCACGCTGAATTCAGAAACAAACAAGATGTTCCTTCTATTGGCTTTATGTACTCAAATTCATGGATCAAAGGTCCTGATTTGATAGCAGATACACTCAAAATTGTTCATAATATTTTTAACAATTTAAAAATTTACTCATACGGGTTATCTGATATTGACAAACAAATTTTTCAAGGTCTTAACATTGAACATGTCACCCAACCCGAACAAGACAAAATCCGTTACATTTATGAAAAATGCGATGTATGGTTGTGTGGGAGCAGGATGGAAGGCTTTCATCTTCCCCCTTTAGAGGCAATGGCTTGCAGATGCCCTGTTGTTTCAACAGCAGTTGGTGGTCCTCTTGATATAATTCAAAATGGAATTAATGGGTTTATCGTCCCTATAGATGACCAAAAACAGTTAGCGGATTCAGTTGTCAAGGTACTTTCACTACCCAATACAAACTGGCTAGAGATGTCCAATCAAGCTCACCGGACAGCTCATTCATATACCTGGGACGATGCGACTGAGTTACTGGAAAAATTTTTGCTAGACCTCATCCCATCGAATTAACAGGAACAACGTAACATGAACGAAATACTAATACGGCCCAGCAAGGGGTGGATCAATATCGACTGGGCGGAACTTTACCGCTATCGCGAGCTTCTGATGTTTCTTACTTGGCGCGATATCCTGGTCCGCTACAAGCAGACCGTGCTGGGTGTCGCCTGGGCCGTACTGCAGCCAGTTTTCATGATGCTGGTCTTCACCATCATCTTCGGCAGGCTCGCCAAAATCGATTCGCTAGGTCTACCGTACGCGGTTTTTGTCTATGCGGGCTTGCTCCCCTGGACTTTTTTTTCAACTGCGGTCAGCCAATCCAGCCTCAGCCTGGTCAACCAGCAGAACCTCCTTACCAAGATCTATTTTCCCCGCCTGTTCGTGCCCTCCGCAAGTGTCGGAGCCGGCCTTGTAGACCTTGCCATTTCCTTTGTGGTCTACGGTGTTATCCTTGCCACACACGGCATTGTCCCCAGTGCTGGGGTTATGTGGCTCCCTCTGCTCATCCTGCTGACGATTCTCGCGGCCCTTGGATTTGGCTACACCCTGGCCGCCCTGACCGTCAGCTACCGGGATTTTCGTTTCCTTATTCCGTTCATGCTCCAAGCCATGATGTACATCAGCCCAGTAATCTATCCGGTCAAACTGGTGCCGAGCCAATACCACTGGCTGTTGGCCATTAATCCTATGACCGGCATTATCGATGCTTTTCGCGCTGCCATTCTTGGGACCCCATGGAATCCGACAACCCTGGTGGTCTCTACTTTGGTGACCATCGGGCTGTTTCTTTTCGGATTGTTTTTTTTCCGTAAAACTGAACGGCGCTTTGCCGATATTGCCTGATCCGAGGAGAGACAAAGATGGGCCAAAACGTTATCCGTGTTTCTAACCTTGGAAAATCGTACCGCCTGGGGTATCGGGAAAAACAGGCCGATTCCTTCAGGGACCTCCTCACCGGCTTGTTCCGGGCTCCCGTGCAGAGAATTCGCAACCTCGGCGAGCATACCGTTGAATCCGACGATGCCTTTTGGGCGCTCAGGGATGTCTCCTTTTCCGTCCAACCTGGCGAGGTCGTTGGTATTATAGGAAGAAACGGAGCTGGAAAATCAACCCTGCTCAAGGTCCTATCCCGCATCACCGAACCAACGGAGGGCGAAATTCGTTTACGCGGCCGGGTATCATCATTGCTGGAAGTAGGTACCGGTTTTCATCCGGAATTAACCGGGCGAGAAAATATTTTTCTCAATGGCTCGATTCTCGGCATGTCCAAGGCGGAAATAAGAGCCAAGTTTGATCAGATTGTCGCCTTTTCAGAGATTGAAAAATTTCTCGACACCCCTGTCAAACGCTATTCTTCCGGCATGTATGTCCGGCTTGCCTTTGCCGTGGCAGCCCATTTAGAACCCGAGATTCTCATCGTCGACGAGGTGCTGGCGGTCGGTGATCTGGAATTTCAAAAAAAATGTTTAGGAAAAATGGGCGATGTGGCCCGTGAAGGGAGAACGGTACTCATCGTCAGCCATAACATGAGCGCTATTCAGGCCTTGTGCGAACGCGCCATCCTACTTCGCTCCGGACGTTTAGTGGATGACGGTCCGACTTCGGATGTCGTCAGAAATTATCTCAAATTTCTTGAAAAAGGAGCATCGAGCCCCTTTGACAACAACCCCGAGCGAAAATGCTCCGGAGCTATCATGCTCACAGGGGCACGCATGCTGGATGAGCATGGCCATCACATCGAGCATCCGGTGTCCGGAAAACCGTTAACGCTCAAATTTGATTACCACAATAAAAGTGGCATCACACATGTGGATGTCCTCATGACTATATACAATCACCTCGGCACGGCTGTCAGCCACTTCAATACCCGGATAGAGGGCATAAGGCTTCCAGTTGAGGAATCGGGCAGTTATTATTGCACAATACCGAGGCTGCCCTTGCCCATGGGGGACTACAGGATTGCTATTGCCCTCCAGGTTAACAATAAAAATGTTGATCTTATCCCCAACATTCTCGCTTTTAGCGTCATAGTCGGCTGCTTTTTTGACACCGGATTAATGCCAGACATTCAATACTCGGCAGCTTTGTTTGACCATACATGGGAATCTACAAAAATCTTCGATTCCCCAATATCTGAGGGGTCTATCTGTAAGCCGGAGACACTATAATGTAAACAATGGCGCTTGAACAAATGACACGAAATGATCGCGGGGAAGATACCGTTCACCTTGATATGATTCGGTCGCTGACGTCGACACGGTAAAGTGCGAGGCTGAACCTCTGCCTCATTCTCCCAGGACAATTACGCCCTCCGGATGATGACGATTATGATAGTTTTCGGTCAACACTGCTATGGAAGCAATGCATCAACTTATCCCCCAAATAATTAATAAACTACGGTTTGAGCCACCATGGATCGACACAGCAACATTGAGTTATTAAGAATAATTAGCATGTTGCTCATCATAATGTTCCATTATTCAATCTATGGAGGATTCACTTTTGATACAAGCCATCTATCACTAAATAAGATTATTATACAATTTTTATCCGCAGGAGGGCAGGTAGGCGTTAACTGCTTTGTTTTAATAACTGGATTTTTTTTAATAAAATCTAATTTTACTTTTGAAAAACTATTCAAGCTGAGTATTTCAGTAGCTACATATTCAGTTTCAATTTACATCGTATTTCTCGCATGCGGATTAACAGATTTTAACATTAGAAACACAGTAAAATATTTTTTCCCTATAATTTTTTATCAATATTGGTTCGTGACAAACTACGTATTAATATATATCTTTTCACCATTCATAAATGAATACATAAAGAGCATCAATAGACAGAAGCACTTAAATATTATTCTTTTACTTACTATAATTTGGTCACTAATCCCAACAGTCACAAGTGCAAATTTTCACTTTTCACCGTTGATTTGGTTTTTTATTTTATATTTAATTTCTGCTTACATTAGAATATACCCAGATAACTTTTTAGAAAAACTCAGTTTATCTAGCTTTATTTATATTTTTCTCTTAATCTTATTCTCTATTCTATTTCTTGATATCGCCGGGACAAAAATAAATATTCTAGGAAGGAATGCATGTTATTTTATAAAAATAAACTCACTCCCCCTGTTGGCATGTTCACTTTCTTTATTTATTGGATTAAAAAATCACAAAATTAACAGCTACAAAATATTAAACACCATCTCATCATCAACCCTTGGAGTATATTTAATACACGACAACAATTTAGTAAGAAATATTCTATGGACTGAAATATTTAAAAACAATCAATATCTTCAATCAAATTATCTTTTTCTACATGCCGTCTTAACGACAATCATTATATTTATAATATGCATCATCATTGATAAAATCAAAAAAATATTTATAGATGCTTATTTTTTTCGTTTATATACAGTTATATTAAAATCAAAAATAATAAACATATTATCAAAATACTTTACAGCGCACCACAGAACTCAACAATAGAAAGTAGCATTCCCCTTTAATACATACCGTTTTTTCAATATCAGTTGATTCAGGTAGCACAAAAACTTTTAAAAAATAGAGTACATTGCAAGCGAAGATACAGCATAGGATTTTCCCGCTAATACACAAATAAAATTTTACGTAACTTCTCGATGTATATCAGGAATGGTGTAAATCTTATTTAGGATAATAAGGGAAATGTATCTTTTTGGTATCATTTTTTTAAAATAATTTCCAATACAATTGGTGCGACATTGTGGATAATAAGTAAGGTTATTAACATAGAAAGCCATGAAAGATTTTCAAAAATCCATTGACAAAATTGCTTCGTATAGGTCTTGACGATTGATTATACAATCAATTGAAGATGAACTGTACTAATTATTCCAGTAATCTGCTGACATTCAGTGATGCTTGGGGCCACTGCAAGGTGGTTCGCAATAGTTATTTTCCAGAGTGTTAATTTCAAACAGATGCTGGTCCTGTTCCTGCAGGTGTCAACGTTCCGTAAATTGGAGCAAACGTGAGAAGGGCGCCAAAGTCAACTTGTGACTTTGACAACCTTATCTCAGGACAGCCAAAGATATGCGTATTCTCATTGACAACAGCGGCTACGAGTTAAAAAATATGGGAGATTTGGCGATGCTGCAAGTCGCCATCCAACGAATACATTCCTTATTCCCAACGGCAGAACTCCACGTCCTTACAACCAATTCTGAACGGTTACAACACCACTGCCCCTGGTGCACTCCTGTTCCGGCTGATATAACTATATACGGTCGGGCACTCTGGCACCAATCGTGGAACATGCTCGGCGGGATACATAAATTGCTGCCACCCGCGACACATTTTTTTCTCATATCAAGCGAAGACAGGCTACGCAGCAAGTTCCCCCGTTTGGCCCGTTTGTGGCTGGCCCACCGTTTCAAACGCCGGAACATCTCTACCGAGCCCATGGATCGGTTCCTTGCACTGATCGCCTCGGCGGATTGTGTTGTGGCGACCGGAGGGGGGTACCTCAACGATACCTTTGCCCAACATGCCGTCGGCGTACTGCAACTGCTTCTTCTGGCTCAACATGCGGGTTGCCCCTCTTTTCTCTTTGGTCAAGGACTCGGCCCGATACAATCACCACGGATAAAATCACTGTGTCGACAAGTCTTTCCCAGACTCGCTTTTCTTGGCCTACGGGAAGGCCGTGCAAGCCTTCCGCTCGCCCTTGCGTTGGGTGCAGACAAGAATCGCTTGGCAGTTACCGGCGACGACGCCATTGAACTGGCATATGCTAAGGTCCCCCCACAGTTAGGCAGTTCCATTGGCATCAATTTACGGATGGCAACCTATTCACAAGTGGGAAACGAAGTTCTACACCAAGTCCATGAAGTGATGCACAAGGTCAGCAACAGATTGCAGGCCAACCTTGCGCCAATCCCCATCTCGCTCCATGACGAAGATTCGGATCTCCGCTCGATCCAACAAATAATCGGCTCGAATGAGTCTACCGTCGATCAATACGACACACCGGAGAAGGTCATTTTGCAAATCGGTCAATGCCGTCTAGTGGTCACCGGCAGTTACCATGCCGGTGTTTTTGCGCTTTCGCAAGGTATCCCGGTCGTCGGCTTGGCCAAATCGCCTTACTACCACGATAAATTCCACGGCCTTAGCGAACAGTTTACAATTGGTTGTCAAGTAGTGGCTCTGAACCAAAACGATTTTTCCGAGCACTTGGAAAAGGCCATACTCGATGCTTGGCACTCTGCCCCGGAAACCAGAACAAACCTTCTGGCTCAAGCCGAACTGCAGATACAAGCCGGGCATCAAGCCTACACCACCCTGCAGGCCAGTCTCAGGTGAGATGATTATGACTCCCCCCCAGGTTTCCGTACTCATGCCGGTCTATAATGCCGAACGCTATGTCGATGAGGCGGTGAAGAGTATCCTCAGGCAAACCTTTACTGATTTTGAATTTATCATCATCAATGATGGCTCGACGGATCAATCTCTACGCATTCTCAGCGCGTATGCAGACAGGGATGACCGTATTCGACTTATCAATCGAGAGAACAAAGGGTTGGTGGCAACGCTCAATGAAATGATAGCACTTGCCAAAGGTGAATACCTTGCAAGGATGGATGCTGACGATATCGCCGTCCCTGATCGTTTTGCAAAACAAGCCACCTTTCTTAACGAAAATCAAGGTGTTGTTTGCGTTGGCGGAGCTTTTGAACTCATAGACCATAAAAGTCGATTGCTAACCCGACTGTATCCGCCTGAACACGATAACGACCTACAAAGGTTAATGCTCGCAGGGCACACAGCAATTTGCCACCCCTGTGCAATGATACGAACATTTGCTCTACGTCAGGTCGGTGGGTACGATTCAGCAGTCCCTTGCGCCGAGGACCTCGATGTATGGTTACGCCTCGGGGAAATGGGACTCTTAGCAAATCTGCGGGATTGTGTGTTGCAATACCGTCTACATTCCTTCTCGATTAGCGAAGAAAAAGGACTCAAACAACAACACGATATGCATCTTGCCTGCCAAAGGGCATGGCTGCGGCGTGGTATTTCCGGCCATTTTGAAGCCACTGATCACTGGCGCCCAAGTAACTCCCCCCTTTCTCAGCACACCTTTATGCTCAAGTATGGATGGTGGGCCTTCAACAGTCGCCAGAGGAAAACAGCGGTCATCTACGGGCTGAAAACCATAAAAATTTTTCCATGGGTAAGCAGTGGTTGGAAATTGCTCCTTGTATCACTTTTCAAGCCCTTTCCCCCTCGTATTTCCATCAAGGGGAGGCAATAAATGTTACCTGAAGTCAGCATCATCATCCCCATGCGTAATGCAGAACCGTATATTCTGCAAACGCTTACATCTATTCTGCAAGAACGAAAATGCCCTCTCGAGATCCTCGTCGTAGACGATCAATCCACCGATCGCTCTGCCGCGGTCGTTTCTTCCGTCCCTGATCCAAGAGTGCGAATCATCGATGGTCCCGGTCGTGGTATAGCGGCCAGTTTCAATGCGGGGTTATCCCATGTTCGCGGCAAAATTACCATGCGCTGTGATGCCGACGACCTCTATTCTCACGAGAAAATACGCTCCCAGGTGCGCTGGTTGCATGCGCACCCAGATTATGGCGCTGTATGCGGCAGATTCGCCACTCTCGACGAAAAGGGAAAACTCGTCCGCGAATTTGGTGAAGACGAGACCTCTTGCGATATTACAGAGGAACTGTGCGCGGGGCTCACCAGGACGAGCTTTTGTACGTTTGCCGTCCGCACAGAAATACTACAGAAACTTGGTGGATTTCGGGATTTTTTTGTCACTGCCGAAGACATTGATTGCCAATTGCGATTAGGGGAACAGACCCGCGTATGGTTTGACGCTGCTGTTTGTTATTATTATCGGCTCCACGGCACTTCGACAATCCACCAGCAGGATGACGACCACCGCCAGTATTTCGACGAAATGGCTCGTACATTCCAACAACAACGTCAGTTCGAGGGGAACGATGCCCTCCAGAGGGGCACCCCGCCACCTCTCCCCTGCCCCATTCGCAACACCCCTCCTCAAACAGCATCTGCGCATATTCAGGGGCTGCTTTTAGGAAAAGCATGGCAGGAACATACCGATGGGCAAAAATTCCAGGCTATCAAGACCGGTATGGCAGCTATGCGTTATCAGCCCAATAACTGGTCTGCCTGGAAAAGCGTCTTCGCTCTTCTTGTGAAATCTTCGAGCCGGTTGGCAGAAAAACAATGAGTTTCCTAATTCCCATTGCCCTTGTCGGGTGGATTCCACTCACCATTCTTCTCTTTTTTAAGCTCAAACCCCACCACGCAGCCATTGTCTCCGTTCTAGGGGGCACACTTTTCCTCCCCATGGCCGGCTTCGATCTCCCGGGCACATTGCCCCCCTTAACCAAAAACTCTGCCATTGGCATTGGCTTGCTTCTTGGTGGCCGGCTTTCAGGCCAACGGAGTATTGCTGATTTCCACTGGAGCCGCTACGATCTGCCCATGCTTATCTGGTGCCTCTGCCCTTTGGCAAGTTCACTTTCCAATAACCTCGGACTCTATGACGGCCTCGCAGGTATCTGGACCAATCTTTCCCTGTGGGGAATCCCCTATCTTGCCGGCAGGGTCTACATCAACAATTCTGAAAAACTGCGCGACCTCTGCGTGGCCCTTGCCATCGGTGGTCTGATCTATCTGCCACTCTGCCTGTTCGAAATCAGGATGAGCCCTCAGTTGAGTAGAATCGTTTATGGCTTATTCCATTATGACTTTCTGCAACATAAACGTTATGGTGGTTTTCGCCCCATCGTTTTCATGCAGCACGGCCTTATGGTGGCCCTCTGGATGGCGATCACCACCACTGCAACTTTTTGGCTCTGGCGCACAAAGGTGATCTCGCATCTTAAAGGAATTCCTGTCTCGCTCTGCACCATCGCCCTGATCACAACAACGATTCTCTGCAAATCAGCTAATGGCTGGATCACGCTTACAGTCGGTATCGGTAGTTATTTTCTCTTCCGCCTCTCTGGATCCATCAAGCCATTTCGTTGGCTTATATTGCTTATCCCCTGCTACATGCTCTTACGGATTACAGGAGGGATAGAAGCCACAGCGGTTGAGACCCAAATGAGTCGCGTATTTGATGCGGACAGGGTTAGCTCGCTCGCCATACGCTTGCAGCAAGAGGACTTGTTCATTGACAAGATGTTGCTCAAGCCCCAATTCGGGTGGGGTAATATGGGGCGAGCCTGGCCCCGTGTTGGCGAGGACGATGAGGGCAAGTTTGCCATTTGGATGATCGATGCCCTCTGGCTTATAGTTGTCAGCACGAGGGGTTTGGTTGGACTCATCTCCATAACAGCGATGATGCTTATCGGCCCGTGGCGGTCATTATCTCGGCTGAGGCAAGGGGTCCAATCCACCGATGCTCTCTCCCAACCAATATCGCTCCCACTCACCCTCGCTGTTCTTTTGTTCATGATCGATTGCCTGGTCAACGGTATGATCAACCCTGTCTATATTCTTGTCTCCGGGGCATTGCTTGGATGGTCCCTGGAACCAAAGCAAATGCCAATACAATGAACACTGCCATAATTATCGTCAACTATCGGACGCCCGAATTAGTCTGTGATTGCCTCCTCAGTTTGCAGGAAAAAATCAATGCGATACAAGGAAGTGTCATCATCGTTGACAATAATTCAGCCGATGGATCCATCGAATATATACATAATTTTATTGAAAAACATGCATGGCAAAATTGGATAACCATTTTACCTCAACAGAAGAACCTAGGTTTTGCAGGCGCCAACAACCTTGCATTGCATCATGTCTTTGCCCAGAATTTATCTGTTGATTATTTTTGGCTGCTCAATCCAGATACAATCATTCGTGAGGGTGCGGGTGAACACCTTATTCAGTTTTTGCTAGACAATCCCCAGGTGGGGATTGTCGGTAGCCGTCTCGAAGATCCAGATGGTACTCCGCAAATTTCAGCCTTCCGTCATCATTCCATTGTCAGTGAGTTTTTATCCGGAATGCGGCTTGGCTTTCTCGACAAGCTGCTCAGTCAACGGATTGTTGCCCAACCCCCTGCAGCCGAAGTTCCACATCCCACTGATTGGATCGCTGGCGCCTCAATGATGGTACGCAGAGAAGTCTTCGCTGAAATAGGTTATTTAGACGACAGCTATTTTCTGTATTTCGAAGAAGAAGATTTCTGTAAAAAAGCAGAAGATGCAGGCTGGCCCTGTTGGTATGTTCCGGAAAGTCGTGTGGTACACCTTGTCGGTATGGCAAGTGGTTTTTCCGACCACCGTAGAAAGCCTCCGCGTAGGCCTGGCTACTGGTTTGAATCAAGACGCAGATTTTTTTTGAAAAATTACGGCAAATATACGCTCGCGCTTGCTGATTTGGCCTGGATGATTGGGTATTCTGTATGGAGAATACGGCGGTTTTTGCAAGGCAAACCTGATACAGATCCACCGTTTTTTCTGAGAGATTTTTTCTCGCATAGCGTTTTTTGCAAGGGGTTTCACTTATGAATAAAACTTTAGGTGTTACCCTTCATTTCTGTCGGCTAATACATGAAGATTGGATCGCTCATGGTAAAGACTGGCGTAAACCGGGTTTCAGAGCCGTTGCTGTCTATCGTTTCGGAGTGTGGCGCATGACAATCCCTTGGTTGGTTCTGCGAGCGCCTTTCAGCATATTGTATCGGATGCTGTTTCGTTTTATGCGTAATTTTTATGGCATAGAGCTCCCCTATTCCGTTCAACTCGGGCGACGGGTTGTTATTGAACATCAGCATGGTATTATTGTTCATGGAGCGGCTGTTATTGGTGATGATTGTATACTCAGGCAAGGCGTAACTATAGGAAACCGGACACTGGACAAACCGCATGAGGCACCGATTATCGAACAGGGGGTCAATGTCGGTGCCGGTGCAAAAATTTTGGGTAACATTACCATAGGACAAGGAGCGTCCATTGGCGCCAACGCAGTGGTTTTACGTGACGTCCCCCCAAAGGCTACTGCCGTTGGTAATCCTGCGGTCATACATACCCGGCGATAGAGCATGGGCGAAGCAATCGGTATCGTCATCATCGGACGCAACGAAGGGGAGCGCCTGAAGCGTTGCCTGCAAAGTGCCATTCAACAAACCTGCTCCATCGTCTACGTCGACTCCGGATCCACCGACGCCAGTGTTGCCTATGCGGAATCACTTGGGATTGACGTACTCCATCTCGACACAACTGAACCGTTCAGTGCAGGTAGAGCAAGAAACGACGGTTTTTACCATCTCGTCCAAAAGCCTCAGACCTTATCGTATATCCAATTTATCGATGGCGACTGTGAACTTGTTGACGGGTGGACTAATTTGGCTCGGCAACAGTTGAAGAAGAACAGTCACTGGGCAGTGGTGGCTGGGAGAAGAAGAGAACGGTACCCTGAAAGATCTATTTATAATCGACTTTGTGATATAGAATGGAATACACCGATAGGAAAGGCACGGGCATGTGGGGGCGACTTTATGATCCGGGTGGAGGCTTTCCTTCAAATCGATGGGTTTAACCCGCAGGTCGTTGCCGGTGAAGAACCCGAACTTTGCTATCGCCTTCGCCAGAGAGGCTGGGAGATCTGGCGGTTAAACCACGACATGACCAGACACGACGCCGCAATCATTCATTTTTCGCAGTGGTGGAAACGTTCTGTCCGGAGCGGCCACGCCTATGCCCAGGGTGTTATGCTGCATGGTAGAGAACAAAGTCATTATTGCGTGTTGGATTCAGTGCGGATTTGGTTTTGGGCATTTTTTCTGCCCCTGGCGATCATCCTGTCCGCATCTATTATTCATCCCAGTTGCTCTTTGCTCATCATGTTCTACCTTATTCCCTTTTTGAGAATAACAGTACGGATGAAATCAAGAACCAAGACTCTAAAAGATGCTGCAGAGTACGCATTTTTCAATATTTTTGGCAAATTACCTCAACTTATCGGCCAGATTTCTTTTATAAAACGAATTCTTTTAAAAAAGAAAATAACTATCATTGAATACAGCTGAAATTTCTTATTAAAATCAAGGTAATAAAATAGAAAAAAGTGTTTTATATAAAAAATTTCATAAGATTTCTTGCTTTTAAAACTGGTAAATTTATTTTTTTGTACAAAAAAATATGCCATCCAGATGGAAATGAATGGGCAGCATTATTAAAAGAGAGAAACTATTTTTATAGCATTGGTAATAATTGCTCAATTCTTATAGATACGAATATTACCGACCCAAAATACGTTAAAATTGGAAATAATTGCCAATTCTCCGTATGTACAATCCTAGGCCATGATGGTTCTATTGCGATGATCAACAGAGCATATAAAATAAAGCTTGATTCTGTTGGAAAAGTTGTGATCAAAGATAACGTTTTTATCGGCCATGGCGCCATAATCCTCCCGGGAGTGACCATTGGTCCAAATGCTATTGTCGCCGCCGGAAGCGTAGTGTCAAAAAATGTTGCGGAAAACAGTATAGTTGCCGGTGTCCCAGCTCGTACAATAGGAACTCTTCATGATTTTGTTGAAAAATTGAAAATCAGAACAAAACAATATCCTTGGAATGATCTTATACAACAAAGGTCAGGTGCCTTTGATGAGTCAATGGAGCCGGAACTAGTCCAACAAAGAGTGAAATATTTTTTTGATAATGAAAAATAATTATGTCCTCATATCGCCATGTCGCAATGAAGAGCAATTCATGCAACGCACTTTGAATAGTGTTCTTGCCCAAACCCGCCTACCTGCATTGTGGATCATTGTCGATGATGGCTCAACCGACCGCACCCCTGAAATACTAGCTGACTATTCTGCAAAAAATGCCTTCATCAAGATTATCACGCGCGACAACCGTGGTCATCGTAGCGTAGGCCCTGGCGTTATTGATGCTTTTTACGCAGGTTACGAGACGATAGACATCAGTCACTTCGATTTCCTCTGTAAACTCGACTTGGACCTCGAACTTCCTCCAGGCTACTTTGAGGAATTGTTGCAACGAATGCACGCAGAACCCCGCCTTGGTTGCTGTAGCGGCAAGCCGTATTATATTGACCCCACAAATGGTCAATTAGTCAGCGAAAAATGTGGCGATGAGAATGCCATAGGTGCCAGCAAATTTTACCGCAAAAATTGTTTTTTACAAATTGGTGGATTTACCCGGCAGGTGATGTGGGATGGCATTGATGGCCATTTCTGCCGCATGCTAGGGTGGATTGCCAGAAGCTGGGATGCCCCCGAACTCCGCTTTCTTCATCTTCGCCCAATGGGATCAAGCCACAAAGGCATCCTTACCGGACGAATGCGGCACGGGTTCGGACAATATTACATGGGCACCGGTTTGACATACATGATCGTTTCAGCCTTGTACCGCATGACTCGGCCCCCATTCTTTATTGGAGGACTGGCTATGCTTTGGGGCTATATCCGCAGCATGGCAGCGGGCGCCGAACGGCTTGATAACCCTGAATTTCGTCTATTCTTAAGACGTTATCAACGGATATGTCTTCTCCGCGGAAAAAAATTGGCGACCGCCCAATTCGACCGCGAAGGCGCAAGCCGCTGGAACCCAAATTAGCAGCTATGCCGCCGTGCATTTTCGACAATAGGGCACATCTCCAGACTTTCTCCGGGCCAGTGAAAGCTAAGCAGTGAAGACCTGGGACTGTACTCACCGTTGATGATTTTCTGATATTCTGATCTTACGCATTGAAATTTGAACTACGTCCACGTTGTATTCACTGCTGTTCTTGTTTCAAATTGCTAGCATTTTCCATCATCTCTTCACAATTTATCTTGTTAGAAATACAAGAAAAAAACCATTAGACTTGCATTCGCATAATTACGCTGGTTTTCTTGTCCATGGATACCAACCGGGTCCTGCAAGAGACAAAGCCCTTGTTTCTTACTCATTAAGTTACCATCTACGATTCAAGATTAAAAATATCAATTAACAAGATTCATAATTATGATTCATCTACAACACATAAAAGAACAGCTCAACGTTTACAAATATATTTTATAAAAATTCGTGATAAACTTATAAATTATCATACTCCTCTATGTTTTTATATATGATGATTCCCTGGGCGTATCTTTCGTGAAGCAATGTGCTCTATATATAATTTCGCTAAACATAGCTTTCCGGTATATTTTCTGTGAAAAATAGATTGCCAGTTCTAGATGGTTGGCGCGGCATTGCTATTCTGCTTGTCCTTTTCGGACATTTGCTGCCACTAGGGCCTAAAATGTGGCATATGAATGCCACCATAGCTGCAACGGGGATGGTAATTTTTTTTAATTTGTCCGGTTTTTTGATCACCAATATTCTTCTTCATAATCAAAATATTGTAACATTTCTTACGAAAAGATTTATACGTATAGTTCCATTGGCCTGGCTAACATTGGCAATCACATTTTCCTTAACTCCTGTCGATCCAAAAGTATTTCTCCCCCATTTTTTGTTTTATGCTAATTGGGGGTCACCCATGTCACTAATAGGACCGACTAGCCACTTCTGGAGTCTCTGCTTAGAGATGCAATTCTACACTGCTATTGCAGGACTTGTTTTAATTTTTAAGAAAAAATCTTTATATATACTTCCTCTATTTTGCTTAGTTATCACTATGTACCGGTGGTACAACGAAGTCGGTATTGCCATCAACACCTATTATCGTCTTGATGAAATTTTAGCCGGTTGTACCCTGGCCCTGATCTTTGATAGCAGCCACACGCGCATCAAAGCATTTTTGTCCAAGTGCAACCCTTTTCTCCTTTTTCTACTCGTTCTGATTTCCGCTCACCCACAGGGAGGAATTTTCATGTATTTTCGCCCATATTTTAGCATGGCCATGGTTGGAACTACATTATTTAATGAACGGCCGGCCATACTCAACCAATGGCTGACGGGGAAGTTTCTTTTATACATTGCCACTATTTCATATGCCCTCTATGTCATTCATGGTGGCCTTCGTTATACATGGCTGGCAGAAGGAGACAAGGTGATACGATATCTCAAACGCCCCCTTTTTTTCTTGGTCACATTTGCGCTTTCCCATCTTTCAACCTTTTACTTTGAAAAAAAGTGGATTGCCTTTGGAAAAAAAATCACAATCGGGCACACTAAAATTATCCAATGACGAAAAAATGATAATTTTCATGAAGGTCAAAACGGGACAAGCTGAACGCTGAAAAAGCAGCAAGTCAGGGAGCTCGAAACATAGTTTCGAGCGCTCTTTACCGAAGCAACAAAAGAGGTTTGAGCCACCTGGTCTCAAGCAGCATTTGGGGGTAAGTTTACTGTGCCGCAGATGAAACGTATCGCCTATCTAGCACCTGAAATCCCTGCCCTCTCAGCCACCTTTGTCTATAATGAAATTTTGGCACTCCAAGAGGAAGGGTATGAGATTGTGTCAATTTCTGTTCACCCACCAGGGAGCCCGGCGACAGATAGTCGAGTTGAATCTCTGCATAAAAAAACGCATTATCTTTACAAAAAAGGCACGCTCTATTTTGTATTTTCTGCTATAGGTCAGCTAGTTACTACACCACGGAAATTTTCCAGGACTTTCCGACTTCTGCTTCAAGATCTCAACACCGTACGATCAGATGTGCGGCTTTGCTGCGGGCTCATCTACCGTTTTTGCGCGGCATGTGCAGTGGCCCGCATATTGCGCCAAGAACATTGCTCGCATATCCATGCACATTTCGCGCATGTTCCAACCGACATAGCCATGTACGCAGCAACGCTGGCCGGCATTTCCTTCAGCTTCACCTCACATGCGAATGACCTGTTTGAACGGAGGTGGTTGCTGGCTGAAAAGATTTTACGAAGCAAGTTTGCAGTTACCATTTCCAATTTCAACCGAGAATTCATGATAAACCAGGGAGGCAATCCCGATAAAATTCACGTCATTTATTGCGGTGTCGACGTCTCCCGCTTCACACCGGCACAACGGCCAGAATCTGCAGCTCCGTTCGTCATTGGCAGCCTAGGGAGGATGGTTGAAAAAAAAGGCTTTGACATTCTATTGAAAGCTGTGAAGGTAATAAAAGACCAGGGAAAAGATATCAGCCTCATCATCGCTGGTGATGGACCACTTAACCCAAAACTACATGCCATTACCGAGGAACTTTCCCTCCCTGGGTTTGTTGAATTCGCTGGTTCCATCAACTACGAACAAGTTCCAACTTGGTTACATTCCCTTGACTTATTCGTACTCCCTTGTCAGCAAGATACTCATGGAGATATGGACGGCATTCCGGTTGTGCTTATGGAGGCAATGGCTGCTGGGGTTCCTGTCGTCTCGACAAATATCTCCGGCATTCCAGAATTAATCCACCATGAACATAACGGATTATTATTCGATCAAAGATCTTTAGATTCACTCGTAAGCTGTATTACGATTTTGCAATCCAACCCTGAAATGCGCAAACTATACGCGATAAATGGACGACAAAAGATCATCACCGATTTTAACAACCAGATTAATGTTAGAAAGTTATCCTATTTGTTACAGGAAATTTATCCGAAACCCAACAACGGCTCGCATATTGCGTAAAAAAGGCGCGCCAAAAAGAAATTCCCCTTTAAGCCAGCGCCTCACTCTCTTAAATCATATAAGGTAGGACTCGTCATGCTTATTAAAATTATTCCACCGACTGTTATATTATCCTATGGGAAAATTCTACAAATGAACGTCTTTTCTTGTAAAAATTATCTCGCCCGCAACATCTTTACAAAAATTTTACCATTCACCCTTGCGCTTGTTCCTACTCTCACTTATTCATCGCCGCTTAACTTGCAAAAGAATGCAGAAGGATGGACGATTTTTTCCCCATCTATTGACAGTCGAATAGTTTACATATCAAGTACCTCGGGGGACGACTCGACATGCACTTATCATTTACCGGGCACTGTGGGTGCAGATGTATTTTACCCATCCTCTGCTACGCCATGCGCCACCTACAAGAAGGCATTAACTTTCGCACGAGAGGGCTATCCCGATTGGATTTTGTTTAAAAGGGGGGAAACGTTCACCATTGATATTTCAGGAGCCCAAAGTGGTCTATACGCTGTTGTCCCAACAAGCGGAAGAGGGGCGGCTGAGCCGTCATTTACCGGGGCTTATGGTGGGAATGGAGCAAGCCCAATAGTCCAGATTGATGCTGGGGTTGGTCAGGCAATAAGAATTCAAAGGGGATCACCAAATTGGATTGCAGTTGCAAATTTGGATTTTTATTCCTTCACACGCGATCCATCTAATTCCGGCTATGTATCACCAACAGGTAATCAATTGGGAATGTTTATATTCGATGGAAATTCAACTACAACGCATTACAACGGTTTATTAATTGAAGGCTGCAAATTCAGGTATTTTGATGATAACATGGTAACATCTACTACTGTTGCTATTCCAGATCTCGCAATACGTAGGAATTTATTTCTTGACAGTTATGCAGGTGGTGGGCAAAGCCATAACCAGGGGCTCTTACTAACCAAACAAAATGCGACGCTGGAGGAAAACATTTTTATACATAATGGGTGGCTTGTTCCTGCTGGTGGCGGGACAGGTGAGGCAACCATTTTTAATCATAATGTCTATACATCTTCTCCATTTGGGGCAACCTACACGAATAATATTTTCATTCAAGGCAGTAACATGAACACAAAGTTTACTGCAGATGCTTATGATTATTTAGCACATAGTAACACATCGCCAATTCTCATCGATGGCAATCTGTATATTGACGGGCAACAGGGAATTGGCTTTGGTAATAACACTGTTGGAAATACCTATCCATTTAAAAATGTCTCTATCAGTAACAATGTGTTCACTAATATTGGCCGTCAAAATAACCTCCAGGGAATTTCTTGGGGGATTGATATGGGCTACGACACTACAACTGCTGAAATAAGTAACAACCTATTTCTAAATCAGGCTGATCCAACTGTAAATAACGGAAATTTTATTTTTTGCATGGCGGGAATATTAACTGACATTTCAGTACATGACAATATTTCGTACAACGTACTTAATACTACCTGGATGCGAGGATTTGCAAAAGGATCACAAAATTCGACAGGATCAACCAAAACGAATGTTAATTTCTACAACAACAAACATTCAACTACTTCTGCCGGATATTTTGTAGACACTAATAGCGTATCTGGATATTCATTCACAGCAAATTCCTATTATGGGGATAAATCTTCCCTGGCATTGTTCCGTGTCGCATCTACTCAATACTCGCTCTCCGACTGGCAATCATTGAGCAAAGATACATCAACTGTTGCACCGCCATCATTCCCTGAACCAACACGCTCAATTGAAACATACATGACCTCGCTTGGTGAAAATGGATCCATCGATGCATTTATTACAAAGTGTCGTGCTCAAGATCGGTATAATTGGGATCCCCGATTTACAGCACAAAACGTAAACCAATGGATACGTGGAGGCTTTGCGGAAATTGCTCCCCCAATTGACTTTAAGCTTTCCAACTAAAGCAGAATACGCGAAGATCTTTGCACCTGAAGCCACGCTAGCCACAAGTGAGATGGCAACGCTCGTGTCCATCCGTACTGGTGCCACTACCACTGTGCCAGGAGAGAGGGAGGGGGCATAAAATCTGAAAAAGAGTGATTTTGAGAATGCAGATTAGTTCGACCGGCACGACCTGTGGGGCCCGGGCAATGCCAACCGCCCCCTCCACGCTACGAGACCACTTCTCACCTCAATCTAAGATTCTGCTGCAGGGTAGGAAAACAAATGCCGAAATTTAAGCCTATTAGCAAGATACACAAGAATAAAAGGGCCGACTAAGCCGGCAATTACCGCACCGAAGAGATGAATACCCAATGAAGTGATACCAAGCAATTTTAGGCAAACGATACGGTATCCAGCAGAAAAAATTGTATGCGCAACAAATATTTCGAGAGATTTCTCCCCAAGGAGAGCAAATAAGCCAGCTAAAAACGGCGCATTTCGCTGGAGCAATTCGACCATTAACAGCGAAAGATAGATGCCAGGAGCGGCAAAGATTGGAACGAGCCAGGCAGCTATTTCCATGTGCAAATTTTCTTTCCACATGGGAATCATTGCAGTCAAGATAAAGGTGATAAGCATAAGGAGAAGCAATCCATCCGTCCGACGGAGGTTGCGAAATGGTGCAGAGAGTAAAACAGGAGAGAAAACGATTCCAGCTGCAAAATAAATGAAATTGTTAGCGACAAAATTAATTGGTAGCCAAGATTGAACGCTTCCCACTCGGAAAAATACAAATAGGAAAACACCTGCGCTCAAAAAAAACGCTGGTTGGTTTGTACATTGGCGCAGAATGATAAAAAAAATGAAAATAAAGAATAGGGCATATAAAAACCAATACTGCATTACCGGTACAAATGGAATAAGCAGGATATCTTTTACTTCTATAGAGTTTGTCGTGCTTCCTGATAATATAAGTTGTAAAATTGATTGAATAAGCGACCAGAGAAGGTAGGGGTAAGCAATCGTACGTAATTTCCCTCCTACAAATTCCCTGAAAGGCTTACATGAGGATTGTAACGCGAAAATACCAGCTAGAAAAAAAAACGCGGGCATGTGAAAGGAATATATCCACGAATCAACAGCATGATAGAGAGATTTTTCACAGAGTATATTGTTATTGAATACAGCTCGCCAGGCGTGTCCAAAAACGACAAGTAGTATGAGGAGCCCCTTAGCGGTGTCAATGAATTCGTAACGCTGCTTTCGCAATTCGTTGTTGCTTGCCATAATGTGTTAGGCAGTTAATGCATCGTAATTCAGCCGAAAAATTCCCAAATACTAGTCTACTGTTAACAGCTTGGCAATTTCACAACACTCACCTTGGTAAAGGTATAACCTTTTGCAGCTTACCTACATTTGTCGTTCTCGTAAAAAGGCCCGAGAACGACGTTTCGAGCTTCGCAAGTTGCTGATTTCACGATGCGTGACATTCAGGCTTTTGACTTTTTACGAAGCCATCACATTTGCAATGGCTGATTTACGAACTCCAATAATAAAGGGTAAGCGGTCCGGATGAATTCCACCACCCTTTTCTTCGTGACTTCATAATCGGCTGTTCCAATAAACGGTGTTGATACTCGAACAAATCCGTGCTTGGGGTCATTGAACATCAATTTATTGTACCCCATATCAATTTTATTTCGATATACTTGAACATTCGCCTTTTCCCTTGCTTGATGCCAATACAAAACTAATTCTTGCTGCTGACCTAGCGAGGTTACAATCTCTTCGTAAATAATTTTATGTTCACCTATTTGCAGGACATGAGTTTTCGGCTTTTTGTCGACCTGCCACCCATGACTGGGATAGCACACCAAAGGAGAATGAGCCGCATATGCTTTACTGGACGTGTAATAATATCCAACATATAATGTCACTGGACCATCCTTATTCAAATATGTTTTGAATAGATAATCATCCAACTTGAGCATTGAATAGGCCTCGGCCCCTAACTCAATATCACTGGATGTTTTGTAACCAGGTATTTCTTTAAGATAGTTTTTAAGAGGAACAGCTTTTGCCGTAGTTGTGGGAGCATTATATAAATAAACGAACAAACTAGAGCTTATAAAAAGCACTATCAGCACAAACAGCTTCACGATTTTTTGATTTCCCAAAATTCCAAAATCCTCCCGACCAGAAAGAGTACAGCCAAAGCAATGGAAAAGATGGCAAGACCTGTTAAAGTGTGAAGTGTCCCTGTGTACAGATCAAGCCCAAAGAAATGAAAAAGCAAAATAATTGCGACTACGCGGATAAGATTGACAAATATCGCAACCGGCACACTAATGGCGACGAGTACTACTTTGGTCCAGACCTGTCTAAGAACGAAAAATCCCATAATAACGCTCAGCGTAAGAAGCGTAATGACCGAACGAAGTCCGCTGCACGCCTCTATCACTTCAAAACTTTTTTCAGGAATAGATAAAACATTCCCAGCCCGGTAGACAGGAATCCCTACCCATTCCACTATGGCGGCGCTCATTTGCGAAACTTTCAGCTGTAGAGGAAAAGTCAGTTGAATATAGAGCTGGTCTGGAAAAGGGATGAGCATGAGTAAAAGCAAGAGGGGGGTAAAAAGAATCCGTAGGGATTGGATTCCAAAAAGAAAGATCAGCACACCAACTACAGTCAAATACATCGATAATGCGATGACAGTGTGGACTTCGGTAAGAAGACTAAAAAAGTAGCTTAGGGATGAAATGCCAAGAAGAATGCCCCCCAGCCAACAAAACTTTGGTTCAGAATCGCTGAACTTATCATTCGCCTGAAAGGCAATGTAAAAGATAATAGGAAGCGTGAGAAATGCGTGGGAATACTCTTCCGAGTCTGACCATTTCGCAAAGAGAATCTCAAAAACAGGCCAATAAGCCAACCCAAACAAAAAACAGACCACAAGCCCCAACAAGACCGCCCGACGTTCCCTCATAACCACCTGAACAGGATGCGATGCTTCTGATGACCTCAGTAGACATCAATGTATTCGATAAGTATTTATCATACTGAATGAAAAGAAATAGATAAAGAAACTTGGCGATCCATAATACCGAGCGATAGAATCTTGCGACAAAGGCTCTTCAAGCAACGGGATATCATGCAAGATAACATCTAAAAGTTTTTTCCTAAGAAAATTTTCTCCTTGCCCCGCTTAGCGATTCCTTGATAGCCCCAGGAGCACCGCTCTGGACAACCCCTGAAATAGGATATGCAAAGAAATTCAACACATCATTTTCTGTCAATCTCCTGCCCCATTAAGGATCCTCGCTCCATTCCTTTTCCAACAGTGACGTATCTTAATACCGCCCTGTTCGCATAGCAACAACTAAGGCTATTTATTGCAATCGAATGTTAAGAAGTTGTGGTGCAGGCACTGCAGAGCCAGTTTGGCTGGGATCGATTGTGATAATTGTTGAGTAACCACTTTCGCCAGAACCCTTATATGCGGTTAAGGCAAAGTGGTAAGTAGCCTCAGCATCCAAGCCCGTAATAGTATAGGTAGTTACCTTGCCCAAGGTAATAGGCGACTTACCACCCCCAGCTTCCGTACCATCAAAAGGAACGGCCGCAACTCCACCCTTTTTATAATAAAGCTTATACCCTTCAATCTGCTCGTCATTTGCGGTCCAGGTAAATGTATAATCCTGAGCATAACAAGCTGCGGCGGCTGCAATCATCTCTGCGATGAAAAAATACCCTAAAATTAAAATTTTATGCTTCATCATAATATTATTTTACACTCATTAGCTTTCTAATCTTATGGATTATATGTCGCTTTAACTGCATCGGCGATTACATATCCATCAGATGCACTTGATAGTACGATAGTTACAGTTCCTTTTTGCAAAGTAAAAGCTCCAAGTGAAAAGAAAATTTTTGAGCCGACTTGCTGGTTGACTAATACAGTACCAAGAGACGTTCCATTATTCACAATTTCAAAAGGTGCATTAGAAGAACGATTACTGCTAGCAGCAGATTTATACGTATATAAAGTATAATTTCCATCAGTTGGAACAGTTATTGTCCATGTAGCTTTAGCTGTCCCATCACCCTTAGTGCTATATTTATACCCTGTTCCGTAATAATCCGTATTGTAGGTAGAATTTGGCCATGAGCCCACTGTTGTGAAATTTGTGGCATCAGCATCATCCACGATGGTATCAAATGATTCTGCATATAGTGCAAGGGTTATCTGCTTTATAGCTACCCCTCCATTGTTATCAGTAACCGTCAACATGACAGAAGCCGAGTTATTACTAAATTGGTGGGTTGCAGTAACTCCTGTTGCAGAAGAACCATCTCCAAAATCCCACTTATATTCTGCAATACTACCATCAGAATCGGTAGTTCCGCTGGCATCAAGGGTCACAGTACTACCCGTCACTGTAGTTGCCACTTGTACAACTGGTGGTACATTCGCATTCAAGGCGTCAGTAATCGTCACTTCCTTAAGGCTTCCAGAGAAGTCTGTTGCTTGAGCCGATGTCACTAAAAACAGGGTGCCTAAAAATACCATTTGGCTATGAAATGCGCACCGAGGTGAAATAGATGTTTTCATCTTGAATCTCCAAAAAGGAATGCAGCTTATGACTTTTTCTCTTAATAACTGCTTGCGGAACCGTTAAGTCGCTTCCTAAAGCATTTGCATCTACCTATTTTTTTTACTTAAAAATTGACCGATTGCTCTCTACACCAGACTTCGATTCACGGCACATAAAGCAAGCTGTTTGAAGCCTCAGTCGTATCACCGGTTTTTTCGACCGCACGTATGGTGAATTTGGCAGAACTGGTCGGACGGGCAAGTACACACTGGATCTTCCGCGCAGAAGGATCAGAACCTGCACAAACCTGCTTCCCATTAGCCTCGATGCTAAATCCAGCGATGTTTCCCTCCTGAGCCACGTCAAAATCCCAGGCAAAGGTTACAAGGATTTGCTCCTCGTTCTGGTTGAGGGCAATATACCCAACGGTCTCTTCAGAATGGGTCACCTCTGAATCTTTGGATTGCTCCTCTTCCACCTTAACCTCCATACCAGTTGGCGAAATGTTTTGCATCCTGAGAGCAGATGGATCGGACCCATTTGTTGTCTGCATGTCGGATAGGACCAACGGAGCCACATTATACTCATTCAAAAACTCAACATTTTTCCAGAGATTTGTTGCAGATCCTGCCGCTGCCACAATGTTATAGTTCACCAATCCTAGATTGCCCTTCCCCGGTTCCCAAGCCAGATAATTTACCGTTTCATTGACATGCTTGTTCACGTTCGTTTCCTGCTCACGGAAGTAATAACTAAATCCGGAGTTTGAAACATCTTTTACTCGGCCACTTATTGTGTCGTCTTCATTTGTGGTAGCCACGGTTGTCAAAACCAGGGGTACATTGGCAAATGACTCACTGAAAGGTACTGCTGCCCATTTTGTCGTGCCAGCAAAGCTCCCTGCTTCAAGCATAAGACCATTAGGTAGGGTATATCGTCCTTTCTCAACAACAAGGTAACTCACCACTTCTTCGGAGTGGGCCCCGTCTTGGTAGTTCCACTCAGCAAATTTAATATCAAACCCGGTTGCATCGACATTCCGCAGACGAATAACACCAGGAGCAGCATCATTAAAACTTGCTGGACCTGCAATAACAATTGGGTTAGTGAACGCTGTCCCCAAGGTTACCCGGACCCAGTCACCGGTTACAACAACCTCCCCTATTTCAAGGTTTAGAGTTGCATTTTCCTCCTCAGGCTCGACGGTAATCGTTGTGGACGAAGTCCCCGTGGCGGCCATATTGTCGCTTACCTGCAATGATGCAGTGAAAGTTGCCTCTGTGGTGTACGTATGCGTGACAGTCTTGCCACTTCCGGAACTACCGTCACCGAAATACCAAGTATATGAGGCGATCGAGCCATCACTATCCGTCGAATTTGAAGCATCAAAAGTCACGGTCAAGGGAGCTGATCCACTGTTTGGTGTTGCATTGATGACCGCTGTTGGGGCTATATTCTCGGTTGATGCCGTTACGACAACCGGAGTCGTGGCTGTACCGGTGAGTCCATTGCTGTCCGTCACGGTCAATGTTGTTGTATAGGTTCCCGCTGAGGTAAATGCATGGATTGCAGTGGCTCCAGTTGCTGTCGTTCCATCGCCAAAACTCCAGGAGTAGCCAGTAACATTGCCCGAACCTGTCGCCGAGGAGCCCGAGCCGTCAAAATTAACCGCAAGAGGTGCCGGCCCCATCGCAACAGAGGAAGAGATCACAGCTGTTGGAGGTGTGTTGACAGCCGTCGATTCGGTTACAATAACTGCAACAGTCGCAGTGCTGCTCGCACCGGCAGCATCTACCACTGTGAGCTTGACCGTATACGTACCCGCGTTTGTATATTCAATACTCGCAGTGCTGGCAGAACTTGCCGAACCATCACCAAAATCCCACTGATATTGGGTTATCTTTCCAGTGGAAGCGGCAGCGCTGAAGCTGACGGTCAAAGGAGCCACTCCCGTAAGCGAATCAGCTTGAATGGAAGCTAGCAATGCCTCTGTATTGCTTGATGTGGATGTTTCATCAAGAGAATAGGAAAGCACATTGGAAAGGGGGGTTTCCGTTCCATCACTGTTGACCGCCTTAACCCCATAGACCAGGTTAGTGCTCGGTACATCAATTATGCAGGAAAGGGAACGGGCTGTGGTATCTGTCGTCTCGCAAATTGCCAAACCATTTTGGTAGCCACGAAATGCTTTGATTTCTGAAGTATCGCCAGAGTACTCCCAAGTCATGTTGAGCAACTTAAAGGAATAGACTTCTGGGTAAGAAGTCGGATTAAACACAAGCAGGTTGGACTTATCACTTTCAGTTCCATCGGTAAATACCTGGCTCATGCTGAAAACCATTTCCTCGGGGAGCAAATTAGCTGTGCAGGCAAGGGATGTATCGGTGGATGAGGTCGTTTCGCAAAGAAAAGCGTTGTTCAGGTAGATGCGATAACCGACGGTGGTGGAAATATCTGTCGGCCGCCCCCAGGAAAAGGTAAAGAGCTTATTCCCGGTAATACCTGTGATGGTTGCTGATTCTGTTGAAGTATCTGAGCTATCATTTTCCGTTGAGGTGGAGTCATCAGTGGAGGAAGTATCGCTCGTGGCAAATGCAAAAGGGGCAGAGTGAGGACTTTCGCTTCCGTCGTCGAAGGTGGCCGTCAAGGTGAAATTTGTGACGGTGGCTGTAAGGTTCACATCACAATCCATGGATGTTGCATTGGGGTTTTGCGTTTGACAGACAGGTGTCCCCTCCTTGTAAAGTATGTACCCTGACACTTGCGGCTCAGTTGGGGGCGTATACCCCCACTCCACGTGGATTGACTGTGCCGTCGCTGAGGCTGCAAGAGATAATCCGCAAAATAGGAGGGTTAAAAGGCGGATAATTTTTCGCTGCATAGTATTCCCCGTATGAAATTGAATTGGGTGAGTAATCGTTAACGCCTATTTTGCATGCAGCATGCCAA
The DNA here is from genome assembly GCF_963665445.1 of uncultured Desulfobulbus sp. Taxonomy (GTDB): domain Bacteria; phylum Desulfobacterota; class Desulfobulbia; order Desulfobulbales; family Desulfobulbaceae; genus Desulfobulbus. Next base: position 4,074,292 of record NZ_OY762276.1, read on the forward strand.
GGTAGCCACAATTAACCCTTCACAAATTCAAGCAGATAGATCACAAGCCACCACATCGAGTTACATTTTAGTAATCAAATTGCTTTTCAATTCGCCTTGGAAATTGCCCATCGGGTCCATTCATACTGGGCCGTAGAAAAATCGTTTTTCTTGTTTTCGATAAACCTGGCCATTGAGGCTGGAGAATCAAAAGTAATCGAATAATAACCGGCAGCATGCGCCCCTCGTCCGAGCAAGGTAGCCTTGCCGGATCTGTCGATACCCACCATAAGATCCAAATTCTTATAAATCACTGCCTCGGCTGTTCGGGTCACGGTTCCATACTTGGATTCAAAATAAAACCGGTAGGTAAAACCAGCGACGATAAGAATTAATACCAGCGCGAGCGTGGATGCCAACTTGGCATACGGAGTATAACTTTGCGGGTTAAAAAAATCGCGCAGAGTCAGACGGGCGTGCCGATGTATAGCCCGGTTGATATCTGTCAACCGAGCAAGGCAAGGCTGGACAGCTTTACCTGTGTATTTCTCTACACTGGCGATGGCCTCGTTATCCGAAGGATCCGTCATCGCCAGATTGAGAATATTGTCTCCCTCGAAACTTAATGGAAGAACCTCGAATTTTTTACAAAGATAACGGGGAAGAATGGATTGGGCACCTACGCTGCATGCCTGATCCGGATCAATGACCGGGAGCTGCAACTGTTGCGAAAGCACCTCAGTTAACTGATCACTGGAAATCGCCCCCATGTTGACGAGAATTCGCCCAAGCCGGCGTGCCCCTCCAACCTGCATTTTCAATGCGCGATCCACGATATTCTGTGTTACCAGGCCAGAGTCAATCAAAAGCTCACCCAAACGTTTCTTATCCGACATGACTACTCTCCCTTAGATGAAGAGAAAATGATGAAAATCTGTGAAAAACTGACGTTCCCACTCATTTAAAAACCGACGATCTGGTGCTATCTATGAATCGTGATGTCTTCGTAAAAAGTCAAAAGCCTGAATGCCACGCATCGTGCAATCAGCAACTTACGAAGCTCGCAACGTCGTTCTCGAGCCTTTTTACGAGAACGACAATCGTGATCCATTCGTAAAAATATAAAACCGGGCAATTACGTCTCTCCCAATACCCCCAACCCCTCAATGGCCAATACTCATTATCACATCTTTAGCAAAATCCCCTTCAGGGGCACGGTCATGCAATGATGTGTGTTGTTATCAACAGGTTACGAGAATAACGATGTTACTTCCAAGTATTTTCACAAAACGATAAATTTTAACTTACTGAAAATTGATTGTTATTGGATGTCATGTAAATATTATAAGGGCAAGGAAAGGAGGATGACAAGAAGAAGTCGGAAGAAATCTCATATGGAGGAAGGTGCACCTCCCGCAAGACAACAAGGTGCAGGAAGAGGATTCAAGACTTCCTTGGCTTAACGCGGTCGTAATCGGCAAAGAGCCAACATTCCAACAAATAACAGAAGCAAGGAAGAGGGTTCCGGCACTGGAGAGAAATAGCGCAAGGCAATCCCGTAGTTACTCGTCGAATTCTCCGTGTCTAAATATTGGGAACCCCAGGCGAAATCAAAGACCCAGGCTGCGTCCATGCCATGTAAAGTCTTGGCCGAATCGGTTCCCAACCAATACAATTTTGGTTCCAGGCTTTCAAGGCAGGTGGTTTTTTCGTCCCACTCACTTGGCTTACCCACATCAATCGATTTTTGATTTGGATCCAATCCTTGCCGAGATTCAAGCCCCAAGAGAATGTAGTACAAGTACCCGAGATAGCTTTCCGTCACTCCATACTTATCATTATTATCCCCATTATTCTTCCACCAGGTTCCATCCGTTGTATAGGGCAGCATCCAAGAACTGTATCCGCTTGGCCGTTCCTGCCTGTTTAACTCATCAAGCCAATCAAACAACTGGCTGTAGGTGAGTTTTGTGTCTGAAACGATTATTGTCCAGCGTAGGTTGGAGTTCTGATCATATAAGAATTCTTCGTTCACATGGAGCAAATCTGCTTTTGCCGATGAAGCGCCCACACACACAACTGCCCAAAAAATGGTGAAATAAATGGACCGCAGTAACATACTCTCTCTCAGTGATCTGGATCAAAAATTTTGTCTAAGCAGATCCAAGGTGGGGGAGCCTCGTAGACCATGTGACCTCTGTAGAAAAACGACCAACGGGAGTTTCTGTTGGTTGTAACATAAATAGATTTCATGCCAAAATCGTTCTCCTGAAAAATTTTAAAAACGACGCTTCGAGCTTCGTAACATACTGATTTCACTTTACGTGACTTTCAGTTGTGTAGCTTGTAACGAGGCCATCAAAGTTCTGTGGTTACGGTGACATCGGGCTCCTTTCATCACAATTCCCTGACCCAGGTCTATATTACCCGCTGGAAATGAAATCTCAGGCAATCTTCAATGCCGTTGCCAATGCTTTTCTGGCATTGTCATCTCCGTGCACCAAACGAATTTCCTTGGGGGGGATCGGCATGGCTTTTACCCAGTCAACCAACATTTGCTGGTCTGCATGGGCCGAATAGCCGCTGAGATTGTGCAGGCCTGCTTTCGCGCGAATTTTTCCGTCAAGGATCTTTCTCCCTGTCGTCCCTCGGGCTTGGTAGCCAACAAAAAACACATCGTTTTTGGGGTCATCAAGCCCCTGTTCCAAATGATCGACGATCCGTCCGCCGGTGCACATGCCGCTTCCGGCAATAATGATGGCCGGCCCGCGAATCGTGAGCAGTTTGTCATGATCCTGCAACTTGCGCACGGCATAAAGTCCTTTAAAATCGAAGGGATGATCACCATGAGCCAACAATTCTTTCGCCTCTTGGTCCCAAAAAGAGACTAGGTTCGAATAAATTTCCGTAATTTTCAAGCCCAAGGGCGAGTCGACAAAGACCGGAACTTCCGGACCGATCCTGTCGAGTTCGTAAAGAAGCTCCTGGGTTCTCCCCAGGGCAAAGGCGGGGATATAGACGATACCGCTGTCGGCAAGAGCCTTGGCAAGCAGGTTTTGTAAGGATTCGACCCGTTTTTTTCGGCTCGGGTGTCTTCGATCGCCATAGGTTGATTCCAAAACAAGCAGGTCACAGCTGTCCGGGGGATCGGGATCTGGGAGAATTGGCGTATCGTTGCAGCCGAGATCTCCCGAAAAAAGAACCCGATATCCATGCCCCTGGATGTCCGGAAAAGAAAAAAGAATAAAACAGGACCCGAGGATATGTCCGGCATTGCTTAACTTGAAGGTTATTCCGCGTCGCAATGCGAAAGTTTTGTACAGCTCAAATCCCCAGGACAACTCATCTATAAGTGCTTCGATCTTTTCCCGTTGATGCTTCTCCCAGCGTTCCCGCTGAAAAGACATTGCATCATGAAGCATGGGTGAAAGGAGTTCCTTGGTGGCATGGGTACAGAGAATTTCACCCTGAAACCCTGCAGCAATCAGATCAGGCACACGACCGATATGGTCGATATGGGCGTGGGTCAAAAACAGATAGTGAATTGCATGAGGTGGAACGGGAAACTGTTCAAACGGCAGTTCCGGATCGTCGCCATACGAGGCCCCGCAATCGACAAGGATGTTGATACCATCAGCCGAAAGCGGATCCGTCTGGATCAGATGACAGGAACCTGTGACACAATCTTTTGCGCCAAGGTGGGAAATTTTCATGTCTTCTCCTGGGCGAAACAAAGCGACCTGACCACACAATCCCCTCATTATTTCATTTGCCGGGAAAAACGCCGCAAACAAGCAAGAAAAAGCCACTTTCGGTCTTGATTGCGGGGTATCGCACTGTGTTTCCCGGGCTCGGCCAATATTGAGTGAATGTTGTCAACTGAATTTGGATAAACGACAGTGATATTTTTGTAAAGAAAATTGACAATATACAACCAGAGAATGATAGCATTAAGAAATATATCCAGGGAATAATGCAGAGAAGGAAAAAGGTCAACTCGCCCGAGAACACAGGGCTCATTGCTGTTGGTACCCCCTGGCAAAGCCGGGGGGTACCCGAGGGGAATTATTCCTCAGTCGTGGCTTCGGGTTTAATTTTTTCAATGATTTTCTCGCCAATCCCCTTTACTTTGGCAAGATCGTCAACAGTGGCGAACTTGCCATGCTCCGTTCTATAGGCAACGATAGCTTCCGCTTTTGCCGAGCCGATTCCGTTAAGGGTTGCCAACTCTTCGGCGGAAGCTGTATTGATATTGATTTTGGCGAAAGCAGCCGTCGTAAAGAGCAATATCAAAATTATCGCAAGGTAGAGTTTTTTCATACTGAAATCTCCTTTGTCAGTTTGTTTGATCGTACAAAGATTTTCAAACCAATTGCTTTCATGCTCTTCAGAGCTTTTGGATCAGCCTAATGCGCTGGTCTCATGCAGGACGTCCTTTACTGCTTATCGTAGGTAAAATCCAACAAGCTTGTCAAAACAAATATCAACTTAACCCCTCAATTTATCATTGAAAAATGACTGAAAATCGTTGAACCTCAACCCTTTTGAGGAAATTGTTCAAATTAACATTTTGTTACATCCGTGAAGTCTATTCATACAATTCCAACAACCGTTCTTGGCGTGGTCTTGTTTTTGGGCCTTCCATTCTTTTTCTACGGTGGCCCAAGATATCATTCCCCTCGATCTTTCAAAGCCGCCTGGGATCTGGGCCATGTCTTGTTCTTTACTCTTGCCACGGTCTGGGCATTTCCCCTTATACGGACACGGGTGCAAGCCTGCTCATTCCTCAGGCTTTTTCTCATTTTTTCCTCAATCATCCTCTGCCTTGGCACCTTGATTGAGTTTTTGCAGGTATTCAGAAGCAATCGCCTACCGGATTTTTTCGATATTTTACGGAATCAACTGGGCTGCATGCTGGCCTTCGCCTTTTATGTACAGCCCCGAAAGTTCCGGCAAAACCAATTTTTCACCCGCTTCTTTCAGGCAACCGCCCTGATGCTGTTGCTGTACACCCTTACACCTTTCACCCGTGCGGTTATTGACGAACAAATTGCAATCCGTCAGTTTCCACTCCTTGCCGATTTTGAAACCCCTTTCGAACTGGACCGTTGGGGGAAAGAAGATCGCGTCCTTATGGAAACATCGCTCGTCAAACATGGAGGCAAGGCGATGCGAGTCCACCTCTCCACAGCCAAATATTCTGGCACAACCCTCTTTTATTTTCCCCAGAACTGGAGTGGCTACAACACGCTCCACTTAAGCGTCTACAACCCCCAACCAGCGGAGTTCCTCCTCAACCTGCGCATCAATGACCTGGAGCACAAAGAGTATGGCTCCCGCTATGCTGATCGTTTTAACAGCCGTTATCTATTACACCCCGGCTGGAATGATCTTGAGGCCAATTTGGACCAGGTTCGCAATGCCCCCAAAGACCGGAAAATGGATATGGAACACATTACAGGCTTTGGCCTCTTCGTCGTTCAGCAACAAAAGCCTCTGGACATCATCATCGATCACATCTTCCTTGCCCACTGATCCACCGTGAACAGGATGTATCATCCCCGATCTTTTTTCTCCCTGCTCCTCACCGGGTTTGTTGTCGTCGCGCTGCCCCTGATCGTGGCCATGGCCAGTTCACTGCAGATTCTCGACAGCCTGTCACAACAGAGCGCTGTGGCGGTGCTGCGGTCTGTCACCCGTATCGACAATAGCAAGAAGATTCTGGAACTACTGAACAACCAGGAGCGCTCCGCCCGCCTGTTCCACGTCCTCAATGAACCGGCACAACTGCAGAACGTTAATCAGCTGCACTCGGAGATATCGGCAACCTTGCGGCAAATTTCGGCGACCAACTCTGAGAGGCAATTTGTCAGCCTGCTCGGGTCCCTGGAAAAAGAAGAACAGAAGCTGGTCGATCAGCTCAATGCGGCTGCCAATGACCCGGGTACGCCTTTGCAGGCGATTGATACCGCTTTGGCCGGTTACGAACACATCGCCGCCTTGGCTGCGCAACTCGAGCGGTTCTCGAGTACGCTCATGATTGAAGAAGTGGACCAGCTCCGCAAACAGGTACAACGCAACAAAACCGCACTCAAGTGGCAAATCTGCGGACTTCTGGCCTTTTGCGTTCTTTTGATTGCCCTGTTTATTGCCCTGATTATTCGCCCGGTCCACCAGATGGATCGCGGTATTGAACGGCTGGGCGAGGGTGATTTCACTACCCCCATACGTGTTTCCGGGCCACGCGATCTGGAGGCGATAGGGAAAAAACTTGATTGGCTTCGTAAACAGCTCGATGTCCTAGACCGGGAAAAGGCTAAAATGCTGGCCCACATCTCCCATGAACTAAAAACACCTCTTGCATCGATAAAAGAGGGTGCCGGTTTGCTTAAAGATGGTGTTGTCGGGCCGTTGACCGCCCAACAGGAGGAGGTGATTGCTATTCTGGACAGCAACTGCCGCAAGCTCCAGGGGCTTATTCAAAATATTCTTGATTTTAACATGGCCCAGGCTCGCGAGCAGCCCACACAGCCAGATGCGGTCCACCTTGATCGTCTGGTTGCTGAAGTGATCGCCAATCACAAAACCACGATGCTGGCCCGCAATATTCGCCTCATCATTGAACTTGTCCCTGTGCTTGTGGCTGCACAGGATAAAAAAATGATCACCGTCATCGACAACCTGCTCAGCAATGCCATCAAATTCACCCCCGATGGCGGATCTATTCAGCTGCAATTACGGATAAAAAATGAAAAGGCGCACCTCCTGATCGAAGATACCGGCCCCGGGGTCGACGAAGAGGAGCGAGCCCAAATTTTCCAACCATTTTTTAAAGGAAAACAGCCGAATTACTCTTCCATAAAGGGATCTGGCCTAGGGCTTGCTATAAGCAAAGAATACCTGCACAATTTCGGGGGCACGCTTCGTCTGCTCCCCGATACTCCACAGTGGGGTGCGCGCTTTCTGGCAACCATTCCCCTTGCTTCAAATGAGGTCTGTGATACTCCGGCATGAGAATACAATGCTTACTCTTCATACTGCTTGCTTTTCTATCGCTCCAGGGCTGCGCTCTGCAAAGCGGCCACTCTTTTTCTGAGAATACTTCTAATGACGGTTCGTTGCAGCAGTCTTCTTCAGAGACCATCCTGAGCTGCCTGCAGACGCACACCAATATTTCCAGAAAATCCTATAAAAATGCCGTGAAAGAGACGGAACAAAATTACACGGCAAAGAACAATGCATATAATTCTCTTCAAGTCATCTGCATCAACATCCATCCCTATGCAAGCTACAGTCAATTCCGTAAAGGAAAAAAGCAGCTTGCAGATTACATGACACAACACCCTAACGACACATCAGGACTCGGCGGCCTGGAATATCTCCTTGAGCAGATGAATCGTGAACGTGCTGCTCGACGTAATTTATCCAATAAAATCGAAAAGGAAAAGCAATCCCTCAACCTCAAAAACAAAGAACTCATCGATCAAAATTCAAGGCTGAAAAGTGATGCCGAACAGGATAAGGCTCGGCTTAATGAACTCAGAAAGCAAATCGACCAATTGAAAAATATCGAAAGCATCATAAAAAACCGGGAACACTGACATGGACCGTCAACAAGCCACCATTCTTCTGATCGATGATGAAAGCGATTTGCTCCGCCTGTGGAAATTACGGCTTGAAAGCAACGGATATACCGTCATTACCGCAGAAAGCGGTGAAGAAGGCCTGGCAGCCTTTTCCGCATGGAGGCCCGATATCGTGCTCACCGACTTACGGATGCCGGGAATCGACGGCATGGCCCTTTTTGAAGCGATACGTCAGCAGAACAAATCCATCCCGGTCATTATCATCACCGCTCACGGTTCGATTCCCGAGGCTGTGGAAGCAACCCGACAGGGAATTTTTTCATTCCTCACCAAGCCAATAGATGGCAGCGCTCTGGTTGACGAGGTGGAAAAGGCTTTGGCCTTATCCAGCGGCACGGCGGAATCGCCCGAGGCCCGCAATACCTGGCGTCAGGACATTGTCTGCCAGAGCCAACTGATGGAGGAGTTGTTGTCCCGGGCCAAACTGGTGGCGGAAACCGATGCAACCGTGCTCATTCGCGGCGAAAGTGGCACCGGAAAAGAATTGCTGGCCATTGCCCTTCATAATGCCAGCCACTATCGCAATGGCCCGTTCATTCCGGTCAACTGCACGGCAATCCCGGAAAATCTGTTGGAATCCGAGTTATTTGGTCATGTCAAGGGGTCATTTACCGGTGCAGTAAAAAATTATGCCGGCCTGTTTCAATCCGCCCATAACGGCACCCTGTTCCTTGACGAAATCGGTGATATGCCACTGTATATTCAGGTAAAACTCCTACGGGTCCTCCAGGATCGGCAAATCCGCCCGGTTGGCAGCTCCCACCCCATCCCGGTGAACGTTCGCATCATCTCCGCCACCCATCGCAACCTGGAAGAAGCTATCAGAGAAAACGCCTTTCGCGAAGATCTGTTCTATCGCCTCAACGTCGTCAGCCTGGAATTACCGCCACTTCATCAGCGCAGAGAGGACATTCCCCTGCTGGCAGACCATTTTTTAACCCTGCTGCAAAAAAAAAGCGATGGTCAGGAAAAACGTTTTACCCCCGAGGCGATGAAAATCCTGGTGGAGGCGCCTTGGCCCGGCAATGTCCGCCAACTCTACAATGTGGTGGAAAACGCCACAGCCCTGGCAACCTCCTCTTTGATTTCTGAGGATTTGCTCCACGATGCGATCAAGCATCATCAGAAAAAAATTCTGCCGCTGTCCGAGGCAAAGCGGCAATTCGAGCAACAGTATCTGATTCAGTTGCTGCAGACAACCCAGGGAAATGTCTCCCAGGCCGCCCGATTGGCACAGCGAAACAGGACCGATTTTTATAAACTGCTCAATCGTCATCATATTGTTCCGGCGCTGTATAAGGAGTAACTGTGGTCAAAAAGCGACAGCTCAGCGCCTTGTTTGTCCATTATTCCTACCCAATCAGACTTCTCTATCTGTCTCCTTTTCACGACAGCTGGTTTCAGTGGGCTGACACCTGGGACAGAAATAGGTCGCTCGACCGGCGACTTCGGTCTTGATAATTGGCGTGCTACAATGCTGACAGGACAGACCTTTTTGCCCATAGACCTGCAGCTGGAGTTGAAAATATCCCGGATGTCCGCTGGTCCCGAGAAAATCGGAGATAGTGGAGCCGCCGGCATCAATGGCCTGCTGGAGGATGCGCCGAGTAGTCTTGACGATCCGTTGCCACTCCTCCATGCTCAGCAGATGCACTGCACGCAATGGATGGATGTTGGCGGCAAACAGTATTTCATTGGCGTAAATGTTGCCGATACCGCCGATAATCTTGCCGTTCATCAAAAAGACCTTGACCGGGATGCGTCGGGTACGGGCAAGAACGTGCAGGTTTTTGGCGGAGAAAGCCCTGCTGAAGGGTTCAACCCCCTCACGGTCTGAAAATTCCCGCTCTCGAGTAACCGCCTCCTCTGCAGGCCAGACTTCCACCGAGCCGAAACGACGACTGTCGTTGAAGCGCAACTCGAGCGCATTATCCAGCCGCACAACAAGATGATCGTGTTTGTGACGAGGGACCTCTGATCCCATAAGGCCAAGCTTTCCGGTCATCCCCAGATGAATCAGCATCACTGCACCGCTGTTCATACGGACAAGCAGATACTTGGCCCGGCGATCCACAGTCTCAACCTGCTGACCGACTATCTCCGATTGGAGCAACGCACGGGGAAGAGGTTGCCGCAGGCGATGTTTGGAACACTCGATAAGCTCCACCTTCCTCCCCGGTAACTGTACAAGCAGTCCGCGTCGTGTAACCTCCACTTCAGGCAACTCAGGCATGGTTGTCTCCCCGCACCCAGGCAAGAGCGTATTGGTCAAACAACACCACCTGCACAACAGCCTTTGTTGGATGCAATAGCCGCAGGCGACAATGCAAGAGCCACTGTCTTTCATCCAAGCGGTCGGCGGCCTTCACCTCAAGCTTACCGAAAAAGGTTGGGGCATCGGCCAAAAAACATTTTTTCAGCGCCTCTTTTGCTGTCCACAGCATTGCCAATCGCGCCAGGGGATATTGTTCCTTATGAAGCAAGGCCAGCTCTGCATCCGTTGCAAAGCGCTCCTGCACTTTCAACAATCGATCTGATCTGCACTGAATATCAACGCCGCAACAGCCGGTTTGCACAACCATGGCCGCAGCAAAGTGCCCACTATGGGAGATGGAGAGACCAATCCCTTCAAGGCAGGCGCTGCTGGAGGAGAGCCATGGCTTCCCTTGGGCATCGGGCAGCACGGAGACTGTGGCCGGGGACACCTTGGCCAATGTCTCCAATAATCTCACGAGAGCGCATTTGACGGCCAGGCGCCCCCCCAGCCACTCCACCCTCCTTTTGGGATGGGAAAAATTGGCAAAAAGTTGCTGTTCCTGCACCGAGAGTAAAGAGACAAGCCCCCCCTCCCCCCCTTTCTCCTGCAGACGTTTGGTCAACGCATCAAGATCGATCAGCGATATTTGACAATCCTCGAATGACGGCAGTAACGGGGGAGCATGTGCGAAAATCGGTTCACACAAAGATCGCATCCATCCCTGGGTTTGTTGAGGACAATTTATTGTCATATCAATTGCATTGGGTATAATTGTAATTTTCGAGGCGATACCGAAGTCGGCAGTTGCTTTTGCCCACTTCTTCTCCGTAGAGGTACTACCATAAAACAGCCATGCCGACTTTCAATGACCTGACCTCTTTTGATTATTGCATTGTGTCCATTTTTTTCGTCTTTTTCATTCGGGGTATGTGGATCGGCTGCATGCGGCAACTCGGAGCAGTGCTCGCGCTTGTTGGCGGGTATTACCTGGCCGGGCACTACGCCAGCACCATTCTCCCCTATACCAAACAGTTCATCGCCAGTCCCAAAGTCACTTTCCTGGTGAGTTACACGCTCATCTTCTTTGTCGCCGCATTGGTATTCACTGCAATCGGCAGAATAATGCACCGGTTCATGCGCATCACTTTACTCGGATGGCTTGATCGGTTGGGAGGAGTCTGTATCGGTGGCCTGAAAGCCATGATTGTGGCCTCCCTCATCTACATGGTGCTGGCATCGACGCTTTCCACCACCAATGACCTGCTCCGCAAATCATATACCACGCCACTGCTCAAAGAGGGGGCCGATATCCTCCGAGCCTTGATTCAAGACACCGAACTCCAACAATATTTTGTGCAAAAAGAGCCCGCTATTCGTCGCGAACTCCATCGTGCCAACCAACAAAAAATTCAATTGTAAGACGAGCTCAAAACGGTTTACGTATATACTTCACCATTCCTTCTCCTGAGAGATCACAATGGCATCCACCTTACGCTGTTTTACCGCCTATGACGTCCGGGGTAAAATCCCTGAAGATTTCGACGAACAGCTTGCCCTTCGCATTGCCCTGGCATTTACCCAGCATTGCCGGATCAAAAAAATGGTCATTGGCCGTGATATGCGCTTGACCAGCCCACTCATCGCCGACAGCATAACCCATGGTCTGCTGGCCCAGGGAATCGATATTGTCGATATCGGGCTCTGCGGCACCGAAGAAGTTTATCACGCCGTGTTCAGCGGTACCAAAGACGGGATCGACGGCGGCATCATGATCACTGCCAGCCACAATCCGGCCGAATACAACGGCATGAAGATCGTCCAGCGGGAGTCGCGCCCCGTCTCCTGCGACAGTGGCCTGCTCGAAATCGAGCAATTTGCCGCAGATCCGGCCTGGTTCGCCCAGCGTAACAGCACTGCCTGCAACCACCCCGGCACCCATACCATCGTCACCAACAAGGACGCATACATTGCCCACCTGCTCGCCATGGTTGACTGCTCCGTCATGCGACCGATGAAAATTGTGGTCAATGCCGGCAATGGATGTGCAGGCCCCATCATCGACCTGCTCGCCGGATCCCTGCCCTTTGAATTCATACGCATCAATCACCAGCCGGACGGCACCTTCCCCAACGGCGTCCCCAACCCCCTGCTCCCGGAAAAACGCGAGGCCACCGCACGGGCTGTCCGCGAACACAAGGCGGATCTCGGCATTGCCTGGGATGGTGATTTTGATCGCTGTTTTCTCTATGACGAACAGGGCCGTTTCATCGAAGGCTACTACATTGTCGGTCTTCTGGCGGTGGCCATGCTGCAGCAGGCTCCCGGTTCAACCATTCTTCACGATCCACGTCTGACCTGGAACACCATTGAAATGGTTGAGGCTGCCGGCGGCGTTCCTGCCATGACTCGAACCGGGCACGCCTTTATCAAGGAAAACATGCGCGCCCTCAATGCCATTTACGGCGGAGAAATGTCAGCGCACCATTATTTCCGCGATTTCGGCTACTGTGACTCGGGCATGCTTCCCTGGTTGCTGGTGTGCCGCCTTATAAGCGTTACCGGAAAACCCTTGTCCGAACTCTGCGGTGAACGCATGCAGGCCTTCCCGGTCAGTGGAGAGATCAATTCAAAGGTGGTTGATCCCGATGCGGTCATCGCCTCTATCGAGGCGCAGTATGCCGACGGAAAGAAGACGTATATTGACGGTCTCTCGGTTGAATATCCCCAATTCCGCTTCAATCTGCGCAAATCGAACACTGAACCGGTGTTGCGCCTCAATGTTGAAACCCGGGCCGATCAAGCTCTGCTTGAGCAAACTACCCAGCAACTGCTGCAGTTGATACGTGGCTAATCTCGCAATAACCAATCCATAAGAGGTGTGTAGGTGGCAATTCAACCCATTATTCTTGCCGGCGGTACCGGATCTCGGCTCTGGCCCCTTTCCCGTGAACTCTACCCCAAGCAAGTCATTAATCTCATAGGAGATTTATCCCTGCTGCAAAACACCGTATTGCGCATGACCGCGCTCAAGGATGTGCTTGATCCGATCATTGTGGTGGGGGAGGAACATCGATTTCTCACCAAAAGCCAGATCGAAGCCCTAAACTGTTGCCCCAACTTCCAGATTCTACTCGAGCCCTGCGGTAAAAATACCGCGCCCGCGATCTGCGGGGCCGCAGCCTATGTCTCCCAGGGAGGAAGAGTTCAGGACGTTCTTCTCGTTTTACCGGCTGACCACCTCATTCAGAAGATCGCCCCCTTTGCTCAGGCGGTGGAACGGGCCTCAGTCCTGGCCCAGGAGGGAGACATCGTCACCTTTGGCATTGTTCCCGACCATCCGGAAACCGGATACGGCTACATTGCCCGCGGTGAGGGCAACAAGGTGGAGAGTTTCGTCGAAAAACCCGACCTGGCTACGGCCGAGCAGTATCTCGCCAGTGGCCGCTATTTCTGGAACAGCGGAATGTTCGCCTTTACTGCGGAAACGCTCTTAGCGGAAATGGAGGTTCATGCGCCTGCTATTTTCGAACATATGAAAAACGCAGTTGACCAGGGAACCACCGATGGGGTGTTTTTCCGTTTCAATGCTCAGGAAATGGGTCTTTGCCCCTCGGATTCCATCGATTATGCCGTCATGGAAAAGACACTGAAGGCATCTGTGGTTGAGGCGGATATCGGTTGGAGCGATATTGGTTCGTGGAGGGCGCTGTGGGAGGTAGCCGACAAGGATGAACAGGGCAATGCCACCTTCGGCGATGTCGTGCTTGAGGATGTGCATAACTCCCTTGTCCGTTCCGAGCATACCCTGGTGGCCTCGGTGGGCCTGCAGGACACCCTGGTGGTGGAAACCGCCGATGCGGTACTGGTTGCACCGATGGATCGCTCCCAGGATGTGAAACGGATTGTTGATCGGCTCAAAAAAGAAAAACGATCCGAGTATCATGCGCATAGAACCGTGTACCGCCCCTGGGGCAGCTATACCACCCTGGAACTGCAGGATCGCTTTCAAATCAAACGCATCACCGTCAATCCCGGAGCGCGTCTTTCCCTGCAGATGCACCATCATCGCCATGAACACTGGGTGGTGGTTTCCGGGACCGCTCAAATCCAGAACGGCGAAAATACTATCCTGCTCAAGGAAAACGAGTCGACCTATATTCCGAGTTGTACCGTCCACCGGCTGGAAAATCCGGGAGTGATCCCCCTGGAACTCATCGAGGTGCAAATAGGAAGCTACTTGGGAGAAGATGACATCGTCCGCTTCGACGACGAATATGGGCGAGCGCAGTAAAACGAGAGTAAAAAGGGCGTTTCAGGTCAGAGGCAAAGACCTGAATCGCCCCTTGATGGAGTAACAGAACCAGACCAGTCGCGAATATCGCACGGTCTCAAGGATTCGATCGTCGTTCTCGTAAAAAGCCTCGAAAACGACGTTTTGCTCTTCGCAATATACTGATTTCACTCTCAGTAAATTTCAGTTTTCACTTTTGCAGGCCATCACAATTACCGCACTCAACCTCCATCGGTTTCAGCAAACCGGCACCTCATCGTTGCTTTCTTCGGCACACAGGGCATGGAAGGCATTGACGTATTGATCAAGCACCTTTTTGTCTGCATCGCTGAGGTGAAAAAATTCGATACCGCTGTGGAACCGTCCCGCAGTGCCCACAACGTAGACAATTCGTCCCATGACATCGATGAGTCGCTCCTGAAGGCCCAAGGTAATCATGACCTGCTGTCCTTTGGGAAGCTGGCGATGCGTTTCCATCAGGATCCCCCCCTTACTGACATTGAGAGTTCGCGCCATGGAATACTCCCCCTGGCGCCCCTGATCGTCAACCACCAGATAATCCAGCAAATTTAAGGCTTCCGGCCTGATGTAACGTCTTCGCTCCGAACTCATGGTGTCCATTCCTTTTCTGTGTTCAGGGAAAAAGGGGCCAGAACTTCCCAACCATTTCTGGTTATGGGTGCTGGTCGTGTATGCGTGCACGCAGGATTTTACCTCTGGGCGATGCAACGTGTGCTCCTGATACCTTCAAAGAAAAATCCTAGCGACTCAGCAGTCCTTTGTCAAATCAAGCCCTGGCAAAAGCGTTGGCTGTGACTCCCCAAAAACCATCGAGACCTCATTCACCATCTCTTGCATGCCGACCAAGGAAGAACCTCCGTATTGTCCTTTTGACGACTCCTTCAAAGTTGATGCGCTCGCCTCACACAGAAACATTTTTGTGTATTTTCAACCAAGTATTGACATAAACGTAGAAATCACAGTCTGGCAGGAAAAAACGAATATTTATTTTAGTAAATAATTTCAATTCATTAAATGCAAATCCTAATCTTGGCACTTTTTTTGTAGATCCTCCCAAAACGTAGCACAATCATTCTCGCAAAATCTTTTGCGAAGATTGTTTGAAGCGACGCTGGACGGATTCGGCCCGAGCCCCCTCATAGGCCCCATCGACATGCTCTGCCTTGCTTCCAATTGGAGATTATGCCCACGCCGCCGGTTTTTCGCTTGACACTCAAGGGGAGAGACTGTGGCCCAATTCGGTTCTGCCGTTCATTGACTGTTCTTTGACAAAAGATAGAGATTGAATCTTGATTATTCCGCTCCTTCTTGTTACAATCGCGTAAATTTTTTTTACAAGATTGTAATTTTTCTTGAGGGGGAGAGAAAAGATGATCAACGGTGCGGATACAGCCTTTATCCTGGCCGCAGCAGGACTGGTCCTGCTGATGACGCCGGGATTAGCCTTGTTTTACGCGGGAATGGTTCGCAGTAAAAATGTGCTGGGCACAATCATGCAAAGCCTTGTGCTCATTTCCTTAATTTCGCTGGAATGGGTCTACATAGGTTATTCCATGTCATTCGGGCCAGATATCGCTGGTTTTATAGGAGATTTCTCCTGGCTGGCCCTCAGGGGAGTGACCAACGCCCCCAGTGAAACCTATGCCACAACCATTCCGCAGTCGGTTTTCATGATTTATCAGTGCATGTTTGCGGTGATCACCCCCGCGCTCATTGCCGGTGCCTTTGCCGAACGGGTCCGCTTTCCCGCCTTCGTTGTCTTCAGTCTGTTTTGGGCAATCCTGGTGTACAATCCCGTCTGTCATTGGATTTGGGGCAGTGGCGGCTGGCTGGCAAAACTGGGTGTGCTCGACTTTGCCGGCGGCCTGGTGGTGCATGCGACCTGCGGTATGGCAGCGCTTGCGTCGGTGATGATCATCGGCCCGCGTAAAGGGTATGGCCAAACCAACTTCATGCCGCACAACCTGCCCATGACCATGCTCGGTACCGGTCTGCTCTGGTTCGGCTGGTTCGGCTTTAATGGAGGGAGCGCATTGGCTGCCAATGAAGTGGCTGCAACCGCCTTTGTCGCAACCCACCTCGGCGGCATGGCAGGTATGGCGATGTGGACAGCGCTGGAGTGGGTAAAACTTGGGAAACCCACAACACTGGGTGCCGCCTCGGGAGCGATTGCCGGTCTGGCCACCATTACTCCAGCAGCAGGTTTTGTTGGACCGAACGCCGCCATTATTATAGGATTGATCGCAGGCGTTGTCTGCTACATCGCAGTCAACATGAAAAGTCGATTCAAATTTGACGACTCTCTGGATGTGGTCGGCATCCATGGTGTCGGCGGTATTACCGGTACCCTTTTGTTGGGCATTTTTGCGTCCAAATCCATCAATCCCGCCGGGGCGGATGGATTGCTCGCAGGGAGCAGCGCGCAGCTTTACTCCCAATTGATCGGTGTTGCAGTTGTCTGTGCCTATGCCTTCATTGTCAGTTGGGTCCTTTTGAAGCTGATCCACACAGTGATGGGACTTCGTATCACCGATGAAGCCGAACACCAGGGCCTGGATCACACCGAGCATTCGGAAACCGCCTACAACTAATGAGATTGCTGCAAATTTCGAATCTGCCAAGCGCGAGCTCTCTCTGAGGAGGTCTTATGAAAAAAATTGAGGCGATAATCAAACCGTTCAAACTCGACGAAGTCAAAGATGCCCTCAATGATATCGGCATCAAGGGTATGACCGTGAGTGAGGTCAAGGGCTACGGTCGACAGAAAGGGCACACCGAAATCTACCGCGGAGCCGAATACATTGTCGATTTTATTCCAAAAATTAAACTGGACATCATCGTCCAGGATGAACTGGTCGACCAGGTGATCGACGCAATAATCGAAAAATCAAGAACTGGAAAAATCGGCGACGGCAAGATTTTTGTCTCACCGGTTGAACGGGTCATCCGAGTCCGTACTGGGGAGACGGGTAGCGAGGCTATTTGATGGCGACATCCTTACGCACGCAGCAGGAAGCCCTGGCCAACTCTTGGCGCCAGGGCCTGAGCGGACAGGAGATTCTGCACCGCTGTGCAACGCTTGTCGATGATTTCATCATCGAGAAATACAATGCTTCCCCGGCAGTGCAGAAGACTCGGGGAAATATTGCCATCATAGCCCTTGGTGGATATGGAAGGAGCGAGTTCTATCCCTACTCGGATATCGACTTGCTTCTTCTGCATGACTGGTGGTCCCAAAAATCCATGCAGGAAATCGTTGAATCCCTGCTCTACCCCCTGTGGGATGAGGGATTTGAGGTTGGCCACAGCGTGCGCGGTATCAAGGACGCCATCCAGTTTGCCCTGGAGGATTTTCATTTCCAGGTAGCGTTGCTTGATGCACGCCTGATTGTTGGATCGGAGAAGCTCTTCCAGGAGTTGAAAACTCGCTATAACAAAAAAATTCTTGATGGACGTCGTCACCAGTTCGTGCAGACCATGGAGGTCCACGTCCAGGAACGATGGGAAAAATACGGAAGCCACACCTACCTCCTTGAGCCGCACGTCAAAGAGGGAAAGGGTGGTCTTCGGGATATACAGGCCATGATGTGGGTGGCCAAAGCGGTTTTTGGGCTCAGCGATTTAGCGGCCATTGCATCTTCGGGTATGCTTGAATCCGGCAACCGTCAGGCCCTGGAAAAGGCATGGTCGATGTTGGCCCAAATTCGCAACCAGGTGCATCTGTTGGGGCGCCGGAAAAGCGATCATTTGATCTTTGAATTTCAGGAAGAGACTGCAGCCGCCCTCGACTATAAAGATGGGGGGGGCCTGCTTGCGGTTGAGCACTTCATGGGTGAGGTGTACAGCTCTCTGCAGACGGTCTCCGTCATCACCGATCTTTTTTTCGAGCATGTGCATGAAGTCCTCGGCCTGACCTGTGGTGGCAACGTCGAGCAGCAACTCGAACGTTCCATCGTGGTTCGGGGCAACACCATCCGCCTCACGGCAGCCGAAGACTTGAACGAGCGGCCCCATCTGCTGATGCGACTTTTCCTCCAATCCGGTCGGACAGGGTTTCCTCTACATCATCGGACTCGGCAATTGGTCACGGCCAATCTCAACAGGGTGGACGACCACTTCCGCAGCTCCAAACGGGTCAATCGAGTCTTTTTGGAACTGCTCACCCAATCAGAAAAAATTTTTCCCGTTTTGGAGGCGATGCTGTCAACCGGGTTGCTGACCAGCTATATTCCCGAGTTTTCAGATGTCGAATCGCTTGCACAACATGATCTCTATCATCTGTATACCGTGGATCGGCATTCGCTGCAGGCGGTTGCGGAGATCAATGCCCTGAAAAGGAGTAAGGGTGAGCTCTTTACCGAAATTCAAAACAGTGAGGTGCTCTACCTTGCGGCGCTTCTGCACGACATCGGCAAGGGCAAGCAAAGTGATCATTCCGTGCTCGGTGCGGAGATGGTGCGCACCATCGGACAGCGGCTCAAGCTGACGGCGGAGGAGTGCGATACCCTGGCCTTTCTCATCCGCTACCACCTCTACCTGCCGGAAAATGCGATGCGGCGCGATTTTACCGATCGCGAATTCATTTTGCAGGCCTCCGAGTTGATCGGTGATATCGATCGTCTGACAATGTTGTATCTGCTGACCATCGCCGATTCCAAGGCCACCGGCCCCTCGGCCTGGTCGGACTGGAAATCAAGCCTCCTCTCGGAGCTGTACCTGAGCATCAAATCTTGCCTGGGGGCGAATTGTCACGTCGAGCAGATCAGCCGGGACGAGGAGGATCAAGGTGTGCGGTGGCTGCAGGAGCAGATCCTCGCCCGGCTCAACGGCCATCCTGCGCGCATTGACATCAACACGCTGCCTTCGGATTACCTATTGAGCTACAGTCTGGATGCGGTGCAGCGTCATCTGGCAATTCACTCCGAGATGGCGGTGCAACTCAAGCAACAGGTGAAACTTTTTGCCGAACCGAGAACCCGCTCCTGGTCTCTGCTGATCATGGGGCCTGACAAGGTGGGTATTCTCGCAAAATTTTGCGGTGTACTGGCCCTGCACAACCTCAGTGTGCTCTCAGCGCAAATTTTTACCTGGCCGGACGGCACGGTCGTCGACACCCTTGATGTCGAGCCTTCGGCTATCCGCAGCTTCGAGGAGATGGAGTGGGAAAAAGTCGAACAGGACCTGAATCTGGCCATTAATTACCGGCTGGATGTCGGCTATCAACTGCACGAACGGACCCAGCCACAAAATTATCGCAGCCAGCGACAAATCCAGCAGTTGGAGAGCAAAGTCGTTATCGATAACGAGGCCTCGCAACAGTACACCATCATCGAGGTCTATGGCGGCGATAATCGCAGCGCCCTCTATCAGCTGACCCAGACGCTGGCGGATTTCGGTCTGGCAATCCACCGGGCTCGGATTGCCACCGAGGTTGAACAGCTGATTGACATCTTTTATGTCACGACCCAACACGGTGACAAACTCACCGACAAGGCGACCAAGGAAAAAGTCAGTATGACGCTGATGCGCATTATCGGCGCCGACGAGGCGGAACTTGCGGCCGCCGGATTGTTGCATCAATAAAAAAAACCGCTATAAACAATTTCCGGCATGAACCGGATTTTTCATCAAAAAAAAAACCGATACATTACGGCTGTAGTAGTCATTATTTTCAACCCATTATGGAGCGTGCACTATGAGCGGAATCCAGGCCCGTCTGAACGCCATCTCGGCGATCATCAACTACAAACCTTCTCATGCCCCCCTAAATTTCAGTGAAACAAAACCCACTGACGTGTTTGGTTCCAACGTTTTCAGCAACAAGGTGATGAAGGAACGTCTGCCCAAGCATATTTACAAATCACTGAAAAACACCATCGACTTCGGCGAAAAACTGGATGACTCCATTGCCGATGTCGTTGCCAGCGCCATGAAAGATTGGGCCATCGAAAAAGGTGCCACCCACTTCACCCACGTTTTCTATCCGCTGACCGGCCTGACCGCTGAGAAACATGATGCCTTCCTCGTTCCCGACGGTGAAGGTGGAGCCATTGCCGAATTCTCCGGCAAATTGCTCATCCAGGGTGAGCCGGATGCCTCTTCCTTCCCCTCCGGAGGCCTGCGCGCAACCTTTGAAGCCCGTGGTTATACCGCCTGGGATGTCACCAGCCCTGCCTTTATTCTCGAGAACCCCAACGGCACCTTCCTCTGCATCCCAACCGCGTTTGTTTCCTGGACCGGTGAGGCTCTTGACAAGAAGACCCCGCTTCTGCGTTCCCTGCAGGCCCTCAACAAACAGTCCAAGCGTGTTCTCAGCCTGTTCGGCGTCAACACCAAGCTGCCGATCACCTCTTTTGCCGGCCCGGAGCAGGAATACTTCCTCGTCGACCGCAACTTCATCTTCTCCCGTCCTGACCTGCTCATTGCCGGCCGTTCGCTGTTTGGTGCGCCTTCTGCCAAAGGTCAGGAATTCGAGGACCAATACTTCGGCGTCATCAACCGCCGCGTTCTCGCATTCATGATGGACGTGGAGCGTGAGCTCTTCAAGTTGGGTGTTCCGGTCAAGACCCGTCACAACGAGGTCGCCCCCGGCCAGTTCGAGATCGCGCCGCTGTTCGAGCAGGGCAACCTGGCCACCGATCACAACCAGCTGATCATGACCACCCTGCGTACCGTGGCCAAACGCTACGGCATGGTCTGCCTGCTGCACGAGAAACCCTTTGCCGGCATCAACGGTTCCGGTAAGCATCTCAACTACTCCATCGGTAATGCCGAGTTGGGCAGCCTTTTTGATCCGGGCGACACCCCCCATGCCAATGCCCAGTTCCTCGTGTTCTGCGCCGCCGCCATCCGTGCACTGCACAAGTACGGCCAACTCCTGCGCGCAACTGTCGCCTCCGCCTCCAACGACCACCGCCTGGGCGCAAACGAGGCTCCGCCGGCTATCATCAGCGCCTACTTGGGCGAGCAGCTCGCCGACGTCTTCGAGCAGATCAAAAAGGGCGAGGTCAAAGGCTCCAAGACCAAAGGTATCATGAACATCGGTGTCGACACCCTGCCTCCGCTGCCCATGGATCCGGGCGATCGTAACCGCACCAGCCCCTTTGCCTTCACCGGCAATCGTTTTGAGTTCCGCGCCGTTGGTTCTTCTCACTCCATCGCCGGTGCCCAGGTTGCCCTCAACACCATGATGGCCGAGTCCCTGGACTTCATCGCCACCGAGCTGGAAAAACTGGGTAAGGTCAACAAGACCCAGTTCAACAAGGGCGTCCAGGATCTGCTGCAGAAAATCATGAAGGATCACGATGCGGTTGTCTTCAACGGCGACGGCTACTCCGATGCATGGCATCAGGAAGCCGCCAAACGCGGACTGCCCAACCTCAAGACCACTCCCGAGGCACTGCCGGTTCTCACCAGCCCGGAGATCGTCGAACTGTTCACCAAATACAATGTCCTTTCCGAAGCCGAGCTCAAGAGCCGTCAGGAGATTTACCTTGAGCAGTACGCCAAGGTGATCACCACCGAGGCCAACCTGGTTATCCGCATGGCCCGCACCGTCATCTTCCCCGCAGCCATGCGCTATCAGGGTGAGCTGGCAGCGACCTGCGAAAGCCTCAAAGCCATCGGCCATGACTTCAAAATGGCTACGCTCGAGGATGTTACCGCCAAACTGCGCTCCATGCAGGAAGAGGTTGACACCCTGGAAAAACTGCTGGCACACGAGGCTGGCGACACCCAGGCCCATGCAACCTACATGTGCGAGAAGATCCTTCCCGCCATGTTGGCCGTTCGTGGCTACGCCGACGCCCTTGAATCGGTGGTCGCCGACGATCGCTGGCCGCTTCCCTCCTACCAGGAGATGCTGTTCATCCGCTAATCGCGGCACGGTCTTCCATCAGGTACAGGCCACCTCCATCCGGGGGTGGCCTTTTTTTATCCCCGGGTTCGTTTTGCATGGATTCCCATGCCAATCCCGCAAACGCACAGACCAGTCATTGCATTTCCAGCAAGAACGGTGCAAAGTGCAGCTATCAGAATCTTGATTGGAGGTTGACCAGCCCAGGCAACTTGCGTACATACAGGGTGTGACCTCGGGAACCGATGCCATATCCCGCTGTCGACAGGCAGTTTTGTCGAACCAGCGTGCGAATTGGCCCGAGGATGACGCTTTCGACACCCTACTCAGCTGTAATTGGACAGCATCCTTGCTTCACAACTTTTTTTGACAAAACCATCACGCTCAAAGGGTTCCTTTTCCGAAGTTGGATATTTGTGGTCTTTTGCCCTGGCCACAACACTCTGCCGTTTATGGTTTTGGCACAACGACCTCACCCATTTGATGCACTTTGATCACATGGGCATTTTTCCAAAGCCCAACATCCTTTCCATGCGTATTCAGTTTGACAATTGTCGGTTGCCGCAGGAATTATGTGCCGTGCTCGACCGATGGCCCCTACAGGGGTACCTCCAGATGCCATTGTCTCTTGTTTGGGGCAATGGGTCGAAAACCAGAACCTTCAAGGACAAGGAGATGCGTTATGACACGTGACGAAATCATGAAAATCATCAAGGAAAAAAACGTCAATTTCTTCCGCATGCAGTTTGTCGATATTTTCGGCATGATGAAGAACATTGCCATTCCCCGCAGCCAGATTGAAAAAGCGCTCGATGGCCAAATCATGTTTGACGGGTCTTCCATTGAAGGCTTTGTGCGGATCAACGAATCCGATATGTACCTCAAACCGGATTACAACACCTTCGTGGTTCTTCCCTGGCGCGAAAAAGACGGCTGCAACGCCGCCCGAATTATCTGCGATGTGTACAAACCGGACGGAACGCCCTTTGAAGGCTGCCCGCGCGGTAACCTGAAACGAATCATGGAGGGTGCGAAAAATCTCGGATACACCATGAACGTCGGCACCGAATGCGAATTTTTCCTCTTTCGCCGCGACGATGAAGGCCGCCCCACAACCATCACCGACGATGTCACCGGCTACTTCGATGTCGAACCCGACGATGGCGGCATTGAATGCCGTCGGGCCATTATCGAAACCCTTGAAGAAATGGGCTTTGAAATTGAGGCCTCCCATCACGAGGTCGCCGAGGGCCAGCATGAAATCAACTTTAAGTACGCCGACGCGGTCACCGCTGCCGACAACACCATAACCTACAAATGGGTCGTTCGTTCCATCGCCGCAGAGTTCGGCCTTGCCGCCACCTTCATGCCGAAACCGATCTTCGGCATCAACGGTTCGGGGATGCACACCAACCAGTCCCTGTTCAACCTGGACGGCACCAACGCCTTCTTTGACGAGAAGGGTCCCCTGCAGCTGAGCGAAGTCGCCTATAAATACATCGCCGGCATCATGAAAAACGCCCGTGGCTTTGCCGCGGTGACCAATCCGCTGGTCAACTCCTACAAACGGCTGGTTGCCGGGTACGAGGCCCCGGTCTATATCGCCTGGTCGGCCTCCAACCGTTCGGCCCTGATCCGCATTCCGGCCTCCCGCGGCATGGGAACCCGTACCGAGGTGCGCTGCCCGGATCCCACCTGCAATCCCTATCTCGCCTTTGCCATGATGCTCTGCTCCGGCCTGGACGGCGTCAAAAACAATCTCCCCACCCCGCCGGCCACCAACGCGGATATCTTCGAAATGAGCGCCGCCGAAAAGGTCGAGGCCGGTATTGCCAGCCTGCCGGCCAACCTCCATGAGGCGCTGCAGGAACTCAAGGTCAACCCGATAGCCAAGGAAGCACTGGGGGCCCATATCCTGGAAAAATATATCGAGGGCAAAGAGAAGGAGTGGGATTCCTACCGTACGGCCGTCACCGATTGGGAGATTGACAACTATCTGTGCAAGTATTGATGCAGCCGACGCTGCGTGAGGAGCGGATGGCGTTTTTGTAACGTATAGTGGCGCAAAATTCCGCATGTGATCAATGCCACTCTTCTGCCGCACTGCCTGGGGCCTCACTTTTGGGGCCCTTTTTTTTACCATCCATGGGCTGCGCAAAACGCAACTGGAATGACAATTGCTTATTGATAAGCGTAGACTACGGTGTATTCGATGCGGGAAGCGCATCGATGCAACACGAGCAGATCCTTCCTCAGCCTGAGGCGTCCCGGTACCCGGACCATGAACAATAGCGGCAGTGTCGATATCAATGGCGAGAAAATCCGCCTGGTCAGAGAAGAACGAGGGTTGACCCAGCTCTATCTGGCAACGGTCGTCGGTGTGACCACGGACACCATCTCCCGTTGGGAAAACCGTCGTTACCCCTCAATCAAGGTGGAAAATGCCAAGAAGCTGGCCGAGGCTCTGGAGATCCCCCTGGAGGAACTACTGGATGCTGCCGGGGAAAACAGTGAATCCGAGGAGTGCTCCGATTCGCTTGACAGCTCCGTTGCTTCGGAAGACGCGCAAACGCGTTTTCCAGCCAATTTTCGACGTAAAATCTTGTGGATCCTGACCGCACTGGTTCTGGTCGCGGCTGTCGGAGCAGGGGCCCTCTATCTCTGGTTCAATCAGTCGACCTTGCAGGCCAGGCGCATCATGCCCAAAAAGACGGCGCCCAACCTCCCCTTTCCGGTGCTGATCGAAGTACGCGGGCCGGTTGAATCCCGCAGCAGCCTGCTGGTCCGAGATGAAATAGAGGGCGATGTCGAGGCCTATGGCACAATGGAGGGCGGCAAGCCCAAACAGTTTGGCAAAAATCCGCGATGGATCGGTCGCCTACGCAATGGGAAGGCTGTCTTTCTCTACATGGTGACCCCGGGAAAACGGGTGAAGCCCGAGCAGACCATTACCATTTCCGGCGATTTCATCACCCGCGAAGGGCAACTGCTCGGTGACAAGATCAACGGCAGCAGCCAAATCCTAATCAGCCTCTATCACTGGGCCGATACGGACCAGGATTACGTGATCAGCGACGATGAGATCCTCAAAGCCTATGAAACCTACTCGCTGCCGGGTGACCCGTCGATCAACTTTACCGCGCTGGAAGAACTGTGGCTTGCCGGAAAGTATACCTGGAACAAACGGACCCAGGCCTTTGATGCCGTCCCTGGAAGCGGGAAGGAGTAGGACATGGTTCGCCTCGCCATCATCCTGATCACACTCAGCCTCTTTGCCAGCCCGGCCCTGGCCGATTCCCAGGTGCGCGGCCGCTATGTTGCAGGCTTGGAGAATGGGGTCTCCCTGCTCATCGAGGTGCAACGACCTGCACCGGCGGCCTTTATCGTCATGCAGAAAATGCCCCGGGGCTTGTCCCTGGTCGCGGCGACTCCACCGCCGGTGGGGGGGAACTACGGCAATGCCGCGGTAAAATGGCTGTTCAAGCGCCCCCGACCGGGGCAGATGGAGGTGCAGATGCAGTTTGCCGGGCCAGTAAGGCCGAGCCAGCTTGAGGGTTCGATCAGTTACCGCCATCCTGAAAATGGATCGCTCGTCTTAACCCGGATCGAGCAATAGTTTTCCTGGGCAGGCACGTCACCAAAAGACGTTTCCCGGCCCGCCATCCTCAACGATGCGCAGGTATGAAAGGGCGCAGCCGGGGAGCAGCGCTCGACTCCGCTTCCCTTCTAAACGGTGGTCTCTACCGGCTTCTGCAAATCCTTGGTCAAATCGACCAGTTCCTTTTCCAACAAGGTTTCTTTCTCCAACAGCACTTTGGCGCAACGATCCAGGAGATCGCGGTTGGTTTCCAAGATAGCGTAGGTACGGGCAAAGGTATCATCAATGATTTTACGGACCGAGGCATCAATCTGATGGGCCGTGGAGTCGCTTATTTGACAGCCGCTGACGCCATGGCCATGTTGATCCAAAAAGTTCGGTTGATTCTCCTCATAGACCACAAAACCAATCGTTGCATCCATACCGTAGCGGGTCACCATGTTGCGTGCGATATCGGTGGCGCGGGCGATATCATCGGCAGCTCCAGTGGAGAGATGGCCGAAAAACAACTTTTCCGCCGCCCGGCCGCCTAAGAGAACCGCGATCTTATTTTCCAATTCTTCCTTGGTCATCAGAAAACGATCTTCGGTCGGCCGTTGCAGGGTATACCCCAACGCGCCGATGCCACGCGGGATGATGGAAATCTTGTAGACTGGATCACTGCCGGGAAGCGACAGGGCCGCCAGAGCATGGCCCACCTCATGATAGGCCACGATCTTCCGCTCGCGGGGATTGAGCAGACGGTTTTTCTTCTCCAGGCCGGCGATGATCCGCTCAATGGCCTGGGTGAAATCTTCCATCTCAACCTTGTTGGCCTGCCGCCGAGTGGCCAGCAACGCAGCCTCATTGACCAGGTTGGCCAAATCGGCACCGGAAAAACCGGTCGTTAAGTCAGCGACCTGCGAGGGGTTGACATCACTGCCCACCTGGACCTTTTTCATGTGGACATTGAGAATTTCGATTCTGCCTTTTTTATCCGGACGATCCACCAGCACCTGGCGATCGAAGCGACCGGCACGCAGCAGGGCCGGATCCAGAACCTCGGGCCGGTTGGTTGCCGCCAAAAGGACCAGGCCGGTGGTGGGATCGAATCCGTCGAGTTCGACCAGCAGCTGGTTCAGGGTCTGTTCCCGCTCATCATTGCCGCCAAGGCCTGCTGCGGATCGCGCCCGCCCAAGGGCATCCAATTCGTCGATAAAAATAATTGCCGGCGCAGATTTGCGCGCCTGCTCAAAGAGATCGCGCACTCGGGCCGCGCCAACGCCGACAAACATCTCCACGAATTCCGAACCGCTGATGGAAAAAAAGGGAACCCCGGCCTCACCGGCAACCGCGCGCGCGAGCAAGGTCTTTCCCGTACCCGGGGGGCCGACGAGTAAAATCCCCTTGGGCATTCTCGCCCCAAGCTTGCCGTAATCATCCGGGGCTTTGAGAAATTCGACAATTTCCTCCAGCTCGGCCTTACTCTCCTCGACGCCGGCCACATCCTCAAAGTTGACCCCGGTCTGCTGTTCGACATAGATCTTGGCCTTGGATTTGCCGATACTCATGAATCCCCCGCCCATCCCCCCCTGGCGTTCGATAATTTTGCGGAAGATGAGAAACCAGATGCCAAAAAAAATCAGCGCCGGGACAATCCAGGACAGAAGTGTGGATAAAAATTTGCTCTCGTAGACCTGGGTGAAGGGCACATCGTATTTTGAGAGCTGTTCCGCCAGTTTCGGATCCACCCGGTTGGCAACGATATAGGTTTTCCCCTTCTGATCGGCCTGCTTCAGTTCACCGACAATATACTGTTCGCGGATGGTCAGCTCCTTCACCTTGCCCTGCTGCAGCAAGGTTTCCATCTCGCTGTACGGCACGGCCTCAACCTTCTGCTGTTCCGTCCATAGTTCATGAAAAAAAAGAATGCCGAAAACCGCGATAACGGCAAAAACCATGTTAAACTTGTGTTTGTTTTCCATAACCCCTTCCAGGTTTACGTATACGGAGACTCAACAGTTCACAGTAATTTGCATTGTATGTAGACAACGGCAACTTTGCCAGAAAAATATATTTATGTCGGCCAGATAGAATACTGTCCCTATGGGACGGGCGTACCTGTCCCGTCCTGTCCACCTACTGCAGGGTTGCGTTGATATGGTGCAGGGTGGATTCCTTGATCAGCTCGATCACCTTGGACTGTTTGGCATAGGGTTCTTCCAGAAAAACATCCTGATGTTCCGGGATGCTGTCAACTAGGAGTTGATGGAAACTTTCCGGCTCATCCATCTTCACCTCCCCCGGCTTGGTTGCAATGACCGCGGCCACCTTGACCACAATCTCACCGTCAAACCGTTTAAAGGCGGTTACCAGGGTGCAGTGGTCTTTTTTTCTCGCCTTCGAAAGGCGAAAACGATCCGACCGGCGGACAAATTCATGGATCACCGAACTTAACGCACCATCCGGACCGGGAAAATACTGTCCCTTGGCAAAAACATTGGCAATGACCATGGCCAACTCCTGGGTCTGCACCTGGCCCATGTTTTCCCGGGTAAAAGCCAAAATCTCGGTGTTCTCCGGGATCATGCCGTTTTGATGCTCGCCAACTATATAAATATACTGTTCCATCTGAGGCGCAGCCATCTCCATTCCTCCTTATTCTTCGCTGTCCATCCTTTCACGGGAGGTTGCAACCGATTTGACGGCTCAACTCCTCTCCAGAGACGTTCGACTGTTGTTAGGACCATGCCGCTCGATGCCGCTCCATACCGATCAGGAGACCCGACATTGGATGGGCTTGCCGCAGCTGTTTTCCACCTGAGACGACACAATCGACATCCTACCTGTCCAGCCCGCCAAGATCAAGCCAATAAGCTAATTTTCCACATATTTTTAAGAAGTTCTCTCAATTCGACATACACCCGACATCACCTCTTGTCGACCTTGAAACCGCCCGATGTCCGCTGACGGCCTCGGCTTAAATCGTCTATTTTTACTGCACAGGAGCAGAGCTGTTGCCCCTGCGCCCCTGGGCTGTGCCTGACCTTGTTGATTACACCGGCACTCCCTGCAAGCCACCGCACCTGCATGGTAATCTCAACCACCGAGAACACCGTGACCTTGCAGTGTGCGGGCCTGGGAGATCTGCAGCCCAATACCCAGGTTCGGTTGCAGCCAACCACAACCAAGAACCTCGTCACCCCAAGGAAAAACAGGAAGTAACGAGGCAAACAAGGTCCTGTTGCAACCGTTTTGCAACAGGACACAATGAAAAGGCGAGGTGCTCTTGTCCATCTCGTCTGAGGAGGAATGTATGAAACAGCTGCCCGTCGTCCTTGCACTCATGATCGTTGCCGCCATTGCGGCCATTACCCCAGCAAACCAGGCGCAGGCCGACAGCCGGGTCATCGTAGGGGTAGACCTCGGCGGTGTTGTGGCCGCCTTTGAGAGCAGGCCACGCTACATCTATTCTCGCCCGGTAGTCTATGAACGCCGGCACACCTGGCGTTCGCTCCCACCACCCCCTCGGGCCTATCCGCCACCACGGTGGCATCGCCAGCCTCCCCCTCCACCGAGGCATCATGTGCACCATGGCCGGTGGCATCATTCCGAGGAGTATCGACGGTATGACCACCGGCGCTAAGACCGCTGCATTGAGCAGTGCAAGGCAACGGGGGTTGTCCCGGCCCCACGCATTCGGCACGGCATGACGTCTCTTTCCTGAGCAACAACCGCCGTGCTCACCGGCAATCACGGATATCTTGTCCGTGATTGCCGAATTTTCCCTCCTCCTTCCTTTTCCGCGCCCTCGAAAAGAAGCACACACTGTCTTCCTTTTTTGTCATGTCGCCCTCCGCGATCCTGGAGCAGCTCGACGAGACTGTTATTTTTCCCTTCATCCCGCCACTTTGCCGTGCTATATATCGGATAGTTTCAGTCTTTACAAATCGAGCAACAAGGAGTTGTGATGATCACATTCGAGGGTGTGCACAAATGGTATAAACACCTGCATGTACTTAACGATATCAAGCTGCATATTCCCAAGGGCGAGGTTCTGGTTATCTGCGGGCCTTCCGGTTCCGGAAAATCGACCCTGATACGGACCATCAACCAGTTGGAACCGATCAACCAAGGACGTTTGATCGTCGATGGCATGGATCTCTCCGACCCGAAAACCAATATCAACACCCTGCGAGCTGAGATCGGGTTCGTCTTTCAACAGTTCAACCTCTATCCGCATCTCTCGGTCCTGAAAAACATCACCCTGGCCCCAATCAAGATCCGCAAGGCCAATCCCAAAGAGGCCCAGGAGGAGGCGGTTGCCCTCTTGGATCGGGTGGGTCTGGCCGACAAGCGTCATTCCTATCCGAGCCAGCTCTCCGGTGGTCAGCAACAGCGGGTGGCCATTGCCCGGGCCCTGGCGATGAAACCGAAAATAATGCTCTTTGACGAGCCCACCTCGGCCCTTGACCCGGAGATGATCGGCGAGGTGCTGCTGGTGATGAAAGATCTGGCCACCACCGGCATCACCATGGCTGTGGTCACCCACGAGATGGGCTTTGCCCGCGAAGTAGCCCACCGGGTGGCCTTTATCGACGGCGGAACCATCCTTGAACTGGCGCCCCCCGAAGACTTCTTCCTCAATCCCCAGCATGAACGGGCAAAAAAATTTCTCAACCAGCTGCTGACCCCGATGCACAACGGCTGACAGGTTCCGACAAAGGTTTATGCTCCCAGCCGCGGGCTGGACATTTCCCCTCACCCCCTTAAGGAGATTGATTATGAACAAATCTATGTGTCTTCTTGCTGCACTGGCATTGATCGTCATGACCGCGGTTACCGCCACGGCTTCGGAAACCGGGGACACCCTGGCCGCGATCAAAGCCAAGGGCGTCTTGGTTGCCGGCGTGAAGGATTCCACCCCGCCCTTTGGCTATATCGATCAGGACAGCCGCAAGATCATCGGCTATGACATCGATTTCATCAACGCCCTGGCCAAGCGACTCGGCGTTGCGGTCGAGCTCAAACCGGTGACCTCCGCCAGCCGCATGCCGCAGTTGCAGGAAGGCCATATCGACATCATCGCCGCCACCATGACCAAGAATGCCGAGCGCGCCAAGGTGATCGATTTCAGCCACGCCTATTTCATCACCGGCCAGAAATTCATCACCAAAAAGGGCGCCATCACATCCGTCAAGGACCTGGAAGGCAAACGCATCGGTACCGCCAAGGGCTCGACCTCCGAGCAGAATGTGTCCAAGGCGATCCCCACGGCCAAGGTCCTCTCCTTTGACGACTATCCCCAGGCCTTCATGGCCCTGCAGCAGGGTAAGGTGGCCGCCGTGACCACCGATGAAGCCATCCTCGCCGGCATTCTCGCCAAGTCGCCCAACAAAGCCAAATTCGAAATTCCCAAGGTGCAAATTTCCGTTGAACCCTACGGCCTGGGTATGCGCAAGGACGACACCAACTTTGTCAACTTCGTCAACCAGACCCTGCTGGAGATGGAAAAAAGCGGTGAGGCCAAAGCCATCTTTGAAAAGTGGTTCGGCCCCGACACGTCCTACAGTTTGGAGCGGACCTTCACCATCACCGCAGAACAGTAAAATAATTACGTGTATCGGATCCGGAGCCTCTTGACGGGGCTCCGCGGTTCGTTCGCTTCTGTTCGTTCTTTTCCCTAGCGAGGTTTTTGCGTGCTCTCCTACCACTTCGACTGGTCCGTCATCACCAGCGGCACCTATCACGACTGGCTGGTTTCCGGGGTAATTGTTACCCTCAAGCTCTCGGCCATTTCTATTGTGCTCTCCTTTGTCATCGGCCTGTTGATTGCGGTGATGCGCATGAGCCACAACCGATTTGTGCGCTGGTTTTCCCATGTCTATCTGGAATTCTTCCGCAATACCCCGCTGTTGGTGCAGATCTTTTTCTGGTACTTCGGCTCCTACCGGATCCTCCCCATGGTGGTCAACGACTGGCTCAACGAGGTCGGCTTCGAATTTGCAGCGGCGGTCATCGCCCTGTCCATCTACACCTCGGCCTTCATCGCCGAGGATATCCGCTCCGGCGTGCTCTCCATTCCCAAGGAGCAGATGGAGGCGGCCCGCAGTGCCGGCTTCTCTTACCTCCAATCCATGCGCTATGTCATCCTGCCCCAGGCGGTACGGATCACCATCCCGCCGTTGATCAACCAATTCCTCAACCTGGCCAAGAACTCTTCCCTGGCCATGACCATCGGCGTCATGGAGCTGACCTACCAGGCACGACAGGTGGAAAGCTACACTTTTAAAGGATTTGAAGCCTTTACCGCCGCCACCGTGGTCTATGTGGTGATCTCGCTGGCCATCACCTTTGCGGTCAACCTCTATAACGACAAGGTTCTCAACATCCATCGGGCGCGCTGACATGGAGCAGATCTTTAATTTCTCGGTTATCACCAACAACTTCACCTACTTCATGGTCGGTCGTTTTCCCCACGGCCCGCTCGGCGGCCTGGGGTTGACCATTTACCTGGCGATTGTCGCCTGTGTTCTCTCCTTTTTCGGGGGTCTGCCCCTCGGCCTGCTCAGCCTCTCCCGCAACAGGGGTATCCGCTACCCGGCACTGGCCTTCATCAACCTGCTTCGAAGCATGCCGCTGCTGATGGTCATCTTTTGGATGTACTTCCTCATGCCCGCCCTGTTCGGCAAGGTGGCGGAAACCCAGACCGTGATCATGGCCCTGACCCTGTTCACCTCGGCCTACATGTCGCGGATCGTCGTTGCCGGAGTTGAGGGCATCCCCCGAGGACAGATGGAGGCGGCCCTGTCCACCGGGCTGTCCCACAACCAGGCCATGTTGTACATCATCCTCCCCCAGGGACTGCGCAACATGATCCCGTCCTTTGTCAATCAGTTCGTCTCCCTGATCAAGGACACCTCCCTGGCCTTTATTGTCGGTGTCTCCGAGCTGACCCATGTGGCCACCCAGATCAACAACCGGGAAATGGCCTATCCCATGGAAATTTTTATTTTTATCGCCCTGGTCTATTTTCTCCTCTGCTTTGCCTTCACCAGCCTGTCCCGTTGGCTGGAAAAACGGCTGTCCTGGAGAAAACCCCTCTGACCACTCGAGAGCGGGAGAACATTCACTCTTTTTAGGGATTGCCAGGCGGCTCGACCAGTGGTAGTTTGCCGCACCTGCTGGATTGAGCAGGACAATAACACACAACATAAAGACAGTTCTATAAACGGAACACGGTGTAAATCCGTGACGGTCCCGCCGCTGTAACCGGTTTGTGGATCGCAGCCCCCCTGCACGGGGCGGGCAGCCACTGATCACCCTGGTGATTGGGAAGGCGCGATCCAGGAGTCGCCGGAAGTCAGAAGACGTATAGACAGTTTCTTCTTGGGAACGCGATGGCAAAGGGTTTCAAAAGGATCATTCCCTTTTGAAACCCTTTTTCTCTTTCCGCACTCGGACTGTCGCAACGTACGGAGGATACATGAAAACCCAGATCGAGCTCGCCCGAGCTCTCACTCTTACCCCGCAAATGGAAGCCGTGGCTCAGGCCGAAGGCCTTCCCGCCGAATTTATCCGTGAAAAAGTCGCGCTCGGTGAAATCGTCATCGCCAACCATCCAAACCGCCCGCAGCAGAAGGTGGTCGGTATCGGCAGCGGTCTGCGCACCAAGGTCAACGCCTCGATCGGTACCTCCTCGGATATCTGTGATCTGGATGCGGAGATCCGTAAAGCACACATCGCCGAAGAGGAAGGGGCCGATACCCTGATGGAGTTGTCGGTGGGCGGCAACCTGGACAGGATCCGCCGCGAGGTCCTGGCCGCCACCTCCCTGCCGGTGGGTAATGTTCCCCTCTACCAGGCCTTCAAGGAGACAGCGCGCAGGCACAAGAATCCCACCAGGCTTGATCCGGAATTTCTCTTTGAACTCATCGAACGCCAGTTGGAGGACGGCCTGAGTTTCATGGCCATCCATTGCGGAATCAACCGGTACACCATCGAGCGGCTGCGCAAGCAGGGCTTCCGCTACGGCGGCCTGGCCTCCAAGGGCGGCACCTTCATGGTGGCCTGGATGGATGCAACCGGACGGGAGAACCCGCTCTACGAACAGTTTGACCGGGTTTGCGGCCTGATGAAAAAATACGATGCCATCCTCAGTCTCGGCAACGGCATCCGTGCCGGAGCCATCCACGACAGTCACGACCGGGCGCAGATGGCGGAGATGATCATCAACTGCGAGCTGGCCGAACTCGGCCGGGAGATGGGCTGCCAGATGATGGTCGAAGGCCCCGGCCATGTACCTTTGGATGAAATCGCGGCCAACATCCTCCTGGAAAAACGGATGAGCGGCAATGCCCCCTATTACGTCCTCGGCCCCCTGCCCCTGGATACCGGCGCCGGTTACGACCATATCACTGCCGCCATCGGTGCGGCCACCTCGGCCCGCCACGGTGCGGATCTGATCTGCTACATCACTCCGGCCGAACACCTGGCTCTGCCCAATGAAAACGATGTCCGCGAAGGGGTGCGCGCCACCCGGCTGGCGGTGCGCATCGGGGATGTGGCCAAGTACCCCGATCGCCGCGACCGGGAAAAACAGGCGGCCATGGCCAGGCGCGATATGCGCTGGCAGGACCTGGAACAGCATCTGCTCTTCCCCGAGCAGGCCAGGGCGATTCGCGCCGAACGCACTCCCGAAGCCGACGACACCTGCACCATGTGCGGCGACTTCTGCGCCATGAAAAAGGGCATGGAGGTTTTTCAAGGGGATATCGGCGGCGACAAGGTCTCACTCCCCGAGACGGCCCCTGCCCTGTAATGCAACCTACACCCAACACAACCAAGAGAGCCCATCATGCGCCTTTTAGAGACCTCCATTGCAGCCATCAAGACTCCTGACCAGAATGTCCATCAACAGGCCCTGCGACGCCTTGCCGACCAGGCCCGGCCCCAGGGGAGCCTCGGTATCCTCGAGCCCCTTTCCGCCCGGCTGGCAGCCATCACCGGCACCCTGAACGTCCAGTTCCGCAACAAGATCATCGTCACCTGTGCCGGCGATCACGGAGTGGTCGAGGAAGGGGTCAGCCTCTTTCCCCAGGAAGTCACTCCGCAGATGGTCTACAACTTTGTGCAGGGCGGGGCCTCGGTCAGTGTCCTTGCGCGCAATGCCGGCGCCTCGGTGCGGGTGGCCGACCTGGGGGTCAATCACGATTTCGCCGAAGATCTGCCCATCTTTCATAAAAAAATCGCCAAGGGCACGGCCAACTTTGCCAAGGAACCGGCCATGACCCGCTATCAGGCAATCTATTCCCTGGAGGCCGGGATTGAAATCGTCAACCAACTGGTTGACGAGGAAGGCATGGACCTGCTGGGGACCGGCGACATGGGCATCGGCAACACCACCCCGTCTGCAGCCATCATTGCCGCCTTCTCCGGCCTGCCGGTGGAAACCGTCACCGGTCGAGGCACAGGCATCGACAACGCCATGCTGGCCAACAAGGTGCGGGTGATCGAACAGGCGCTGGCCCTGCATCAGCCCGATCCCACCGATGCCCTTGATGTGCTCGCCAAGGTCGGCGGCTTTGAGATCGGCGGCCTTGCCGGTCTGGTGATCGGCGCGGCCAGCCGAGGCATTCCGGTCATCTGCGATGGCCTGATCTCCACCGCCGGCGCCCTCATTGCCTGCGAACTGGTCCCTGCGGCCAAGGATTATCTCTTTGCCAGCCATAACTCGGTGGAGATCGGCCATCGCTGCATGCTGGATCGCTTGGGGATCCAGCCACTGATCAACCTGGATTTCCGCCTGGGCGAAGGTACCGGTGCGGCGGTGGCCATGCACCTGCTCGGCTCCGCAACCCGCGTACTTGCTGAAATCAAGACCTGGGCCGAAGTGGGTATCGTCGATGCCCAGCAGCAATGAGCTCCCCCTTTGCAGACGACTCTTTTGCTGCCTTTTCCGATTGTTTGACCGGTTATCGACTCTCCTCCATCCTCCTGCTGATGGAGGAAGTCGCCCTGTTCGATGTAGTCGGCGAGCAGGGCGAAACCGGCGAGACCATCTGCAGCCGCATTGGTTGGGACCGGGCCTACGGCAAACGCTTTCTCGACTGCCTCTGCCGCCTCGGCCTGCTCGATCTCGAAGGCGCATCCTACCTGCCAAGCCGCTTCAGCCGCACCTTTCTCTGCCGGCGTTCCGCCGCCTTTCAGGGACAAACACTCGCTTTTGAGCAGCACCTGCACCGGTCCTGGCAGCAGCTGGGCGCTACCCTGCGAGCAGGTCAGCGCGTCTTTGCCACGGAAAACAAATCAGAGACAGAACTTGCGGAGGCCTTTCGCCTCTATCTCGGCGCCATGGACGAGGCCGCAGCCCTTCGGGCCGAGGAACTGTGGCAGGCAATCGGTCCCCTGCCTCCCCGGGGTTGCATCCTTGATATCGGCGCAGGCTCGGGCGCCTTCCTTGCCGCTTTTCTTAGGCGTCATCCAACCTGGTCCGCCATGTACTGCGATCTCCCCCAGGTGGTGGACTCGTCCAATCATCCCCGGCTGGACCCCTTTGCCTCCCGTCTCTCCTGGTGCCGGTGCAATCTGCTTGATGCAGGGGATCCTGAATTTGCTGCCCTGCCCTCATCCGGGTACGATCTGGTGCTGCTCTCCAACCTGATCCACTGCCAGAGTGCTGAAGAGAACGAACGCATACTTCAGCGGGCCGTGGAAAAAACAGCAGCAGAGGGCAAGCTGCTCATCCACGATTTTTTCAGCGACTGTGGCTGGCGCGGCGCCCTCTACGACCTGCACATGATGCTCAACACCTATAACGGCCGCACCTACCCTGTGGAGGAATGTGTTGATATGGCGGCAAGGTGCGGTTTTGGTTACCATATATCACAGGCACTTCATTCTGGTTCCACCCTCCTAACGCTTGCCCGCAGCGAATCCGTGCTCTACGGTCCGACCTACACCTGAGGTAATATTACCTCATCTCCTTTGCCTCATATTGAAGAATGAGAATCAACCCAACGATCCCATACCTGGGTTTACGGGTTGTGGAACACGCCTAGCCGCAAAGCCTTGCCTGGTGGGCGTTGGCGGGTGGTGCCGATTTTGGCGTGTGCCCACAGGTATTGCACTTATTTTTCAAGGGGCTTAATGCCAAAAATTTTGGTCGGTAGCGGAGTTACAAGTTTTTTCATCAGTTCACGACAGGCTTCCGGCGCTGAATTAATCTGAAAAAAACTGTGCTGGTCGTTTTGAAACTCAGTGGCTTGAAGTTTGGCTAAGTTGCGCCGTATCCGGGACCAGGGCTCCCCGCACTCACGTTCCGCAACGCGCTCTATGAGCAGCGCCAGAACACAGATTTTTACATGCGTTTCGATGCGCCGTGCGGCCCAATGATACATAGGCATCATTTTGATCTGGGTACGCTTGAGGGAGCGGAAACACCGCTCGATAACCAAAAGTCCTTTGTAGCCAAGGGCCGCATCTTCAAGGCTGATGGTGTCATCGTTGGTTTCCAGCACCCACTTGCCGTCGTAGCGTTTGGCCTCGGTGATGGCTGCTCGGTCCAGGCGAATTTTACCGGCCTCGGTTGTTGTCAGGTACCGCTTGTATCGTTTTGAGGCCAGCAGTTCGACTGCCCATTGGGTAGAAGCATTACGGTCCTTATGGTTGGCAAGCTCCTCTTCGAGCATGCCGACGATCTCTTCTCGATGTATTCGTTGCCGCTCTGCTTCCTTTGGGTTGAAGCAGAGGATGTATCGCCGCCGTCGCTCGCCATCGCCGATAACAACCTCCTTGGCTTGCAGGCTGTCGGTGAAGGTGGTGAAGCGACCTGGTTGCGAGAGGACCTCTTTCTTGATTTCGGCCACCGATGCCATGCGGGTGGCGAGCAGGTATTTGCCACAGGCCCGTGCAAGTTCTTCTCGGTTAGCGGAGGAGTTCATACCCGAGTCGGCCACGAACAGCGCTCGACCGAGGTTCCAGCCTCGCAGGTCCTTTCTGATGCGTTTGATCGTGGATACATCCGCCGTGTTACCGGGAAAAATCCAGCTTTTCACCGGCAGCCCTTCCCGGGTAACCGCCAGGGCGACCACGATTTGCGGCGTCCACGTGCCCTCCTTGGAGTGGCCGTACTGACGCAGACCGTCGTTTTCATCAGCCTCGTCCTCGTAATCAATTGAGAACGAAGCCGTCGTGGTGTCGTAAAAAATCAGATCGACCGAGAGGTTGAACAGATTAGCGGTCTGGAAAAAGACAGCCTCCTCCACCGCATCAATATGCTTGTGGAGAAAGTCCATGGCCTCATACATCTGACGCAGTTTCAGGCCTTGGCATTTGGGCAGATGGACCTGCTCCAGCCACCGGTCCCAAACCCCGAGCTTGGATTCCGGTGCGCAGAGACGATTCGCCGTCATGGCCAGCAAGGCCTGATCGTAGGCAACGGCATACTTGCCTTTGTCCAGCAGAGACCGCAGCGCTTTGCCGATACCCAACCGCTCCCAAAGGGTTTCGATGACCAGCACTGTGCCGAGTTCCACTGTGCGCAGGATCTCAAGATCGTCGGGCAGTCCACCACCTTGAGCCTCCTCGCTACCAGCGGGGTCAACAATGGTTACCCCGCAGACTCTGGCTATAGATCGGGCGAGCCGCACCAAGGCCTCACGGTCGAGCTGATCGGCGCGTCCGAAGCTGTGGATGATGCGGGCAACGGTGGAGTTGGTCTCCGGATTGCGCTCGTTGTGGGCGAGCTGGAGATACTCGGTAACGGTGCCGTTCTTGTTTTTTCGTTTCGTGGTTCGCAGATACATGACTGCCCACCACGTTAGCGTGTTAATTCGCGTATTTCAACTGAAATATCGCTTCGCGTGTGCCCACAGATTTTGAGATTTTCACCACGCGTAAAATTTTATCACATTG
Source organism: uncultured Desulfobulbus sp. (assembly GCF_963665445.1). Lineage (GTDB taxonomy): Bacteria > Desulfobacterota > Desulfobulbia > Desulfobulbales > Desulfobulbaceae > Desulfobulbus. The sequence goes on from NZ_OY762276.1 coordinate 4,112,833, forward strand.
AAATTGCGTGATATTTTCTCCGGCACTGCACTAAAATGTGCCTACAACCCGCAAACATAAGCCATATCAGTTGAGCGAAAGACAAATACAAAAAAACGGGACTGTCGCCACACGACGACAGCCCCGTTCCTTTTACCACAAATCAGTTGTCAGATTTTACATCCGATCCTGCGACCAGTCGTTGTGTTCAAACTCGCTGTGATCGGGTTTGGGCGGCTTGATCTCGGCCATGCGTTGGCGGAGCCAGACCTGGACCTTGGCAAACTCGGCCGCAAACTCGGCCAATGCCTTGCCGCGGTGGCTGACCGTGCTCTTCTCCTCCATGGAGAGCTCGGCAAAGGTCTTGCCCAAGGACGGGAAGAAAAAGAGCGGATCATAACCAAAGCCGGACTCACCACGCCGTTCGTTGAGCAGTTCGCCATCGCACTGGGCCTCCCAGGTCAGGGCAGGACCGGCCGGGGTCGCCAGGGAGAGCACGCAGACAAAGTGCGCCGCACGGTTGGTCTGCCCGTCCATTTCCCCCAATAGTTTCTCGCAGTTGGACCAATCCGTGGCCTCCGGGCCGGAATAACGGGCGGAATACACCCCAGGGCGGCCCTCCAGGGCATCGACCACCAGGCCGGAGTCATCGGCCAGACAGGGCACACCCAAAACCTTGGCGTAATGCAGCGCCTTTTTGTAGGCATTTTCGTCAAAGGTGGCTCCGTCTTCAATTGCCTCGGGCATGGGGCCGAAATCAGCCAGCGATTTGATTTCTACGGGGAAGTCCTTGAGCAGGTCCTTCATTTCCTTGAGTTTATTCTTGTTGCTGGTGGCCAGCACAATGATGTTCTCCATATCTTCCTCCCTTTGCGCCCCGTTTCGGGGACGTCGTGCTCTCAAATAGAATCTTTCTGAATGGGCGGTGCGGCACAATGCGCCCTTAAACGGTTTGCCTAGCCGCTTGCATGCGTTTTTGCAGCCGCTTGTCGTAGCGTTCCTGTTCGCTGTAGATACAACCGCAGTAGGGTTGACGGTAGAGCCCCAAACGAATGGACTCATCGATGCCTTCCTGCCAGCCCAGGCGAAAATCCTCGTAAACAAATTGCAGTCCATGTTCAGCCGCCAGATGCTCACAGCGATCGATCAACAGCCGGTGGTTCTGGTATTTGGAGTACAAAAGCGTGGTGGTGAATCCCTCAAAACCGCCGGCTACCGCCTCCTCCACCGTTCGCTGCAAACGCATCTCGTAACAGATCGGGCAGCGTTCCTTTTCATGAAAGACCACCTGCCGGAGATAGTCGGTCAGACCGTACTCTCCATCGATCTCAACCGGGAAATCGAGGGCTTCGGCCAACTGCTTGACCGCATCGATCCGGCGACGGAACTCCTTGTAGGGATGGATATTGGGATTGAAAAAGAATCCCGATACCTCATGCCCCGATTCCCGTAGCCGCGCCAACGGATAGACCGTGCACGGTCCGCAGCAGAGGTGCAACAAGACCCGCATTACTTGACCTTGAAGTGTTTGGGTTCGATACCGTAGCTGTGAATCTTGTAGTTGATGATCCGCAGACTGGTTTCCAGGCTTTTCGCCGCCTTGGTCTGGTTGCCGTTGTTTTTCTTCAGCGCTTCAATGATAAGTTCCCGCTCGAAATTTTCAACCGCTGTGGCCAGAGAAAGAGGCTTGCTGGAGTGGATGGACTCCGCGCTCTGCAGCGAGGGCGGCAGGTGAATGGACTTGATCGCATTGCCGTCGCAGATCAACACCGCCCGCTCCATGCAGTTCTGCAGTTCGCGGACGTTGCCCGGCCAGTGGTACTGCACCAGGAGATCGATCGCCGGAGTGGTGATCCGTTTGATATCCTTGTTATTTTCCTTGGAATATTTTTCAAGGAAATATTCGGCCAAAAGCAGGATGTCTGTACGCCGCTCGCGCAACGGGGGCAGGTAGACCGGAAAGACGTTGAGCCGGTAATAGAGATCCTCGCGGAAGACCATCTCCTTGACCGCCTTTTCCAGATCCCGATTGGTGGCAGCCACCAGACGAATATCCGTCTTGATGGTCTTGGTCGAGCCCAACCGCTGGAAGGTGCGTTCCTGAATGACGTTGAGCAGCTTGACCTGCACCGCAGGACTGATTTCGCCAATTTCATCGAGGAACAGGGTGCCGCCCTCGGCCATCTCGAAACGGCCCTTTTTGGCTTCGGTGGCCCCGGTGAAGGCCCCCTTCTCATGGCCGAAGAGTTCGCTCTCCAGAAGCGTTTCCGGAAGGGCAGAACAGTTGACCACCACAAACGGGCCATCGGCACGGCTGGAGTTGTGATGCAGGGCCTTGGCCACCAGGGTCTTGCCGGTGCCGGACTCGCCGCGCAACAGCACCGTGGCATTGGAATCCGCCACCCGGTGGACCATGTCGAAGACTTCCTGCATCCGCGAGGAGTTGCCGATGATCTCCTCGATGCGGTTTTTCGCGGAGAGCTCCCGCCGCAGCTTGGAGTTTTCCTGGCGCAAAGCCTCCTTTTCCTCATTGACCCGCTGAATGCGCTGCACCGTCTCGGATATCAAGCCACTGACAACGGTGAGGAACCGAAGATCGTTTTCCGACTGTACCCCAAACCCCTCATTATACTCCCGGTCAATGGACAGGGCGCCGACGGATTGCTGCGAGGCGAGGATGGGAACGCAAAGAAACGAACTTTTCTTTTTCCGCTCATCGCCGCGGGTACGGGTCCGGTTGAGAAAAAGCGGTTCTTCGCCGATCTGGGGCACGATAATCGGTTCCCCGGTGGCGACGACCTTGCCGGTGATCCCCTCGCCCAGTTTGTACCGGCCGCGGCGTTTCGCCTCGGCGGTGATACCGTGGGCAACCTCGATCTCGAGTTCGCCCGTTGCCGGGTTGATGATCGTCACCGTTCCGTTATCCATATCTTTATGGTCTGCCAGGGTGTTGACAATTTTTTCCAGGCAGTCCTGCAGGCTGATCGCCGATGCCAGATGACGGGTAATTTCGTACAGACAGGTCAGATTAATGAACTCCTGATCCTGTGGGGTGATGGATGAGGCCTTGTTTGCTTTCATGAAATAGAGTACTTTATTGACAGTGTCCCTTCGAAATGGTATTTATGTGCCGTTATGGAGGGATGGCCGAGTGGTTTAAGGCGGCGGTCTTGAAAACCGTTGTGCGAAAGTACCGTGGGTTCGAATCCTACTCCCTCCGCCAAAACAACTGATTGACACACTTCGGAGAGATGACCGAGAGGCCGATGGTGCTCGCCTGCTAAGCGAGTGTGGGGGTTATACTCCACCGAGGGTTCGAATCCCTCTCTCTCCGCCACAGCATAAAAGGCTGGTTGGAATTGCCAACCAGCCTTTTTTTATTCCTTTGCCAAGAATCGGAAGCACGCATCTGCTGTGTTCCCGATTCCCTTGGATGACAATGGTTTCAGCTCGGCAAGAACGGTTTTCCCGTTCACGAACAGACCTCCTCCAGGCCGTTCGATTTGACAAGTTTGTACCATAGTCCTTTCAATTTTGCCATGCCTATATACGCAAAATGTAAGAGCGATTCAGTCGATTTTGCATTTCCGTATAAAACCCACCCTGCTCTGCGAAGATGGAGAGCTAAAGAGAGATCACCCGGGAAGGATATCCTGCCACCCGTCAAGACCATAAAAAGGGAAATGCGGCCACTGACGGACAACGCCGTTGCCCTTGCCCCAGGCACGCATCTGATTGCGACCGGAGAAGATGCGGTCCCGGCTGGTAATTATTTTCCGGGTGTAGATATCCGCCCCTGGACCGAACCGTTCATACGCCTCCTGAAAGGCCTCCATTTCCTCGGCAAGTTGTTCCAGGCTCCGTTGCGGCCGGTGTGCAAGAAATCGCTCGAGCTGCGGCTTCTCGTCAAACATGTTCTCATAGAATCCCTGCAAGATATCCTCCCCAAAATCCGCCAGCATAGCCTGATAATTTTCCGGGGGGATCCCCTGTTTACCGTCAATGGGTCTGAGGGTGCCGCCAATCGCGGTCAGTGAAGCAAAACAGTGGCGCTGCTCCGTCAACAGATGCGCCGCAACCCAAACCCCCATGGACCAGCCAATCAGGTGCAACCGTTCGTAGCCGGCAAAGGGCTTGAGGTCCACCACTGCCAGCTGCCGATAATCGTCGACCATGCACAGATCCGACTCGATGAGTGGAATATCGAGAAAGGGGGCGGGGTCCATGCCCCAGCCCGCGAAGAAGAGGAGGCACTCCCTCTTGCCGCCTTTTTTCAGCCAGGTAAACTCCATGGCCTAGCCGAGCGCCTCCTTGATAATGGCCGGAAGCGGAGCCAGTTGCTCCCAGCTCATGGCGGCATTGAGCGAAAGCCGCAGTCGTGAAGTGCCTGCGGGCACGGTCGGCGGGCGGACTGCCTTGACCCAGTAGCCGGCCTCGCAGATACGTTCGGCAGCAGCCACGGTTCGGGCCGCGTCCCCCACCATCACCGGCACAATGTTGCTGCTGCCATCGGTGCGCAGCCCCATGTCGCGCAGGGCGGCGCGGAAACGGGAGGACAGTTGATCGACCTTGATCCGCTGCTCGCGCATCAAAGGAATCTGTCTGAGGACGAAACAGAGCCAATGTACCGATACCGGCGGCAATCCGGTGGAGAAAATCTGTGAGCGGGCGGTGTTGAGCAGGAAATCGATCAGCTGCCCCGAGCCGACCACAAACGATCCCTGGCCGCCAAAGGCTTTGCCAAAGGTTCCGGTGAGGATTTCGATCCGGTGGTGTACTCCCTGCTCCTCGGCCAGGCCGCAGCCGTTGTCGCCGCGAATTCCCACGCCATGGGCCTCATCCACATAGAGTGCGGCCTGATACCGGTCCTTTATCCGCACCAGTTCGGCCAGGTCGGCGATGTCGCCGTCCATGGAAAAGATGGACTCGGTGACAATGATCACCTGACGGTATTTTTCCCGATCCTTTGCAAGAATCTGTTCGATGGCCTGATACTCCAGATGCGGGTAACGCACCACCTTGGCCCGCGACAAACGCATGCCGTCGATCAGGCTGGCATGACAGAGTTTATCGGCCAAAATGAGATCACCCTTGCCGGTAAGGGCGGGCAGGATGCCGATATTGATATGATAGCCCGAGTTGAAGACCAGCACCGCCTCGGCCTGATAGAGCCCGCGCAGTTGCCGTTCAAGCCGGGCATAGGGCAAGGTATTGCCGGTCATCAGGCGAGAGGCCGTACTGCCCAACCCGTAGCTTTCCAAGATATTTTCATCGTTCTGCTCGCGAAAAAAATCGGTCAGCAAATCACGGTTGGTGGCCAAACCCAAATAGTCGTTACCGGCCAGGTTGAGGTATTTTCGACCGCTGATGTCGATCATCCCTTGATCGAGATGACTGACCGGCACCAGGGAACGGTGCATTCCCTGGGCTTTGATTTCCTTGAGTTGTTCCTGCAGATGAGAATCGAGTACCGACATGGTCATTATCCTGTAAACGTGCTGTACAGTGTTTCACCAAAGCCGACCAGCAACCGGTCGCCGATCCGAAGGGTCGGAGCCCGCAGATTGCCGGTTCTGCCAAGTGCCGCCGCGAGAATGGCGTCTTTGGCATCTGTTTTGGGATTGAAGGTGACGACTTTTTTGCCCTTGGCCACCAGGATTTCGCTGGCCGTTGCAAGCAGTTGCCAGGCATCCTCTCCGGCGAGCACTTCCTTGCGGGCATCGACGATCTGTTCCATGGGAATCTGTTGTTGCTCAAGCACAGCCTGTGCCTTGATGCACGAGGCTCAGCCTTTTCGTAAATAGGCCCAATCGATTTTCATACATCCTCCAAAGGCGAGAGTCATGGGAATTGTGCAGCGCAATGGGCGCCATTATAGTCCCCTCGGCCTGCAACCACCACCCAAATCAGGGAAATCCATCCTTTCCCCTGAATTTCTCATGGGAAAGCCGAAAAAATTAGCGCGTTCATCTGCCCAAAGAGGCGAAGGCGCGAGTTTCCCGGTTTTCGAACCAGGATAAATCCATTATATTTGGTGCGTTACCTTATGGAGTACATTTCAGGAGGAGAGCACGATGGCGAACGAAAACGACACACCACAGGGAGAGTTGCTGCTGCGAACCATGCCCATGCCTGCGGACACCAGCTTTAACGGCGATATCTTCGGCGGGTGGATCATGTCGCAGATGGATCTGGCCGGCTCCATGCTGGCCAAGGAGGTGACGCGAACCCGCACAGCCACCGTTGCGGTGGAATCGATGAAGTTCATCAAACCGGTGCGGGTCGGCGATGTGGTCTGCTGTTACGGCCGGATACTGCGGGTGGGCACGACCTCGGTCAGCATCATGCTCGAGGTGTGGGTCCGCCCGATCCTCCATGCCGGCAAGGATCAGTTCACCACCTTCAAGGTCACCGAGGCCGCCATTACCTATGTGGCGCTGGGCGAGGATGGCAAGAAGCAGGCAATCGACAAAGAACGGTTGCAGGGCCGATATCTCTAGCCATCAACCCGCCGCCCTAGTTCGACAGGATGGCGGTATCTTCCAGGGCGATTTCCAGCTCGGCCAGATCGATTTCGGAGAGATTGAGCAGATCCGCCTCAAGGGTGGCTGGCAGGACCAAGGATGGCTCATTGGTCAGCCCGATGCCGAGCTTGTGACAAACCAGATTCGACATCCGTACCAGGAGCATGAGAATATTTTTGTCATCCAACTCCACGGAATGGTGTTCACGGGCGATAAGAGTAAAATATTCTGGGACGTTCCACTGCTCGAGCAGCTTCCCCCCCTCTCGTGGATGCAGCCTGTCCATGGCCTCGAGCAGGAGGGCATCGGTGATTTTCAAATTTTTATTGCGCCGTTTGATCTGCTCGACAATCTCCAACACCAGGAGCTTGCCCACATCGTGAAACAGTCCCGCAAAAAAGGCCTGACTCTGTTCAACCCCATAGGTATGGCGCTTTGAGAGCCAAACCGCGCCGTAGGCACAGCCCACCGCATGTTGCCACAGCTTCTTCATCACCAGGTTGATCATCTTGTCTTTGCTTGCAAAATGCTGCTTTGAGGTGGCCAGCAGGACCACCTTCTCGATTTCCTTCACCCCCAACCGCATGATTGCCGCCCGGACCGTACCAACCTCTTTCAGCCCCCGATAAAAAGCCGAATTGGCGATCTTCAGCACCTGGGTGGAAAGCGCCTGATCCGAGGTGATAATCTTCTCGATCACCTGAATGTTGGGCTCGTTTTTCGCAATCTCCTGCTGGATTCTTGCGGCTGCCGAACTAAACACCGGCAGAACCACCGAATCCGATTCAATAAAACGGTTAATGACATCGATAAGGGAAAGGGGAGCACTCATTTAATCACCCGAGAGACGGCGTAGTTCGACAAGAGTCCGGGGTGGACTGAAAATAGGCAGACAGCGCAGGATCTCATCGATAGTGGTCAACCCAGCCCCTGCCTTGACCAGGCCGTCTTCCAAAAGGGTGATCAGGCCGGAATAGTTGATACTGATATTACGAATTTCAAAACTGGTTTTCTGTTCAAGGATGGCCGTGCGCACCCGCTCATCGAGCACCAGCAGTTCAAAAACACCGATACGGCCCTTGTACCCACTCTGTTTACACATCTTGCAGCCGCGGCCTTTCTTGAAGTTGGCCCCGGCCAGATCAGCCTGGCTGCACCGCAGCCGCTGCAACTGCATCGGCGTCGGCTTGGCGTCGACTGCACAGTGCGGGCAGACCCGACGGAGCAGTCGCTGCGCCAAAACGCTGACCACGGTCGAGGAGACGAGAAAGGGGGCGATATCCATGTTCAACAGGCGAATCAGACCGCCGATACTGTCCTCGGTGTGAAAGGTGGAGAGCACCTTGTGGCCGGTCAGCGCGGCCTGCACCGCCACCTCGGCCGAGTAGGTGTCGCGGATCTCGCCGATGACGATCACGTCCGGATCCTGACGGACGATATGGCGCAGGGTCTCCTCAAAGGTGAGATCGATTTTGGGATCGATCGAGCACTGGGCGATCCCTTCGATCACATACTCCACCGGCTCCTCGGCAGTGACAATACTGACATTGGGTCCCTTGAGCGAGTGGATGCAGCTGTAGATGGTCGAGGTCTTGCCTGAACCGGTCGGCCCGGTGACCAGGACTACCCCGCTGGGCTGGTAGACCGCATCCTCGAGAAAACGGGTCAGCATGCGGGGGGAGAGCCCGATGGACTGGAGGTCAAACAGTTCCTGCTTGCGGTTCAAGAGACGAAAAACGATCTTTTCGCCGTGAATGGTGACGAAAAAAGAGACACGCAGGTCAAGCTGCCCCTCATCGTAATCGAACATGATGCGGCCGCCCTGATGGCGCCGCTTCTCGGTGATGTCCGCCTTACAGAGAATCTTGATACGGCTGGTGAGCGCGGGAATGATCTCCCGGGGATAATCCTGGAAATGGTTGAGCACCCCGTCCTCGCGAAAGCGCACCTGGAGCCGGTCCTCCATGGGCTCGATATGGATGTCGCTGGCGTTGTTTTTGATCGCGCCGAGAATGATCGAGTTGACCGTGCCGACCACGGTGGTGTTGTCCACGGCCAGGGCCTTGCCGCTCTTCTTTTCGGAGAGGAGGTCCAGGGTCTTGCGGATACTGCGGCTCTGGGCAATGACCGGAACGATGTTTTCCCCGAAAAAGCGCCTCGCGGTCTGCTGCGCCTCCTGGTCAAGGGGATCGGCAAAGGCCACCCGCACAGTGCCGTCATCGGTCTTGATCGGGACAAAGGCATGGGTGGTCATCAGGGTTTTGGAGAGCTTGTCGCACCTGACCCGATCGATGTTGTTGAGCGCAGGTTCGATAAAGGGATAGCCCATCTGAATCGAGAGCACCTCGATAAAGGCCTGCTCATCGATAAAGTTGTGCCGCACCAGGACCTGCCCCAATTTTTCCTGGGTATCGCTCTCTTTCTGCAACCGAATGGCGGAATCCAGATCTTCGGGGGAAATATGGCCCAACTCGACCAGCAGATCGCCGATGCGGATCGAGGACGAGGTGGTGCGCAGGACCTCCTTCACGTCCTGGTCGGTGATGAATTTGAGATCGCGCAGGATCTTGAGCAACGGCTGATACGTGGTCAGCTTGGAACGGACACGCTCGGCATGCTGCACTTGGGCGGCAGTGACCAGCTTGGCCTGCAGCAGCAGGCGAATGACAGTACTGTAACTCTCTTCCGGTGGGGGCATGGCAGAATATCCGGGGCGCCTTATCCTTGATATCGATCCGGCATATCGAAATGATATACCTTTTTTCGGCTTGATCTTTTCAGTATACGGGGGAAGGTTCTCAGGTTCAAGCGATTCATGCTTCTGAATTTTTTAAATAATTACAGATTTGTGATTCTCGTAAAAAGCGCCGAGCATGACGTTTCGAGCTTCGCCATCCACTGATTTCACAAGATGTGATTTTCAGTATTTGGCTTTTTACGAGGCCATCAGATTGAACGCCGCCACGGAAAGACGGACAAGGATTTTTTCCCGCCGGATTTCGCCAATCCGGCAAAAATACACGTTTTCCCCTGGATCTCCTTCTGCAAACCGGCTGTTTTGTTCCCGCTCAGCCGTCAACCCCCTGAGAACCGACCATGAGCTCCGGCCGAACCATCTGATCGAACGCCTCTTCGCTCAGCAGCCCAAGGGCCAGGGCCGCCTCCTTGAGGGACAGATGCTCTGCATGGGCCTTCTTGGCAATGGCCGCGGCCTTCTCATACCCGATATGGGGGTTGAGGGCCGTGACCAGCATCAGCGAGTTGTGCAGATTCTCAGCAATGCGTTGTGGGATCGGCTCCAGGCCATCGATGCAATGGTGATGAAAGGAATCGATCACATCCGCCAGCAGGGAAACCGACTGGAGGAAGTTGTAGATGATCACCGGCTTGAACACATTAAGCTCGAAATTGCCCTGGCTGGCGGCAAAGCCGATGGTGCTGTCGTTGCCGAAGACCTGGCAGGCGACCATGGTGAGAGCCTCTGCCTGGGTCGGGTTGACCTTGCCCGGCATGATCGAGCTGCCCGGCTCGTTGGCCGGAATGGAGAGTTCGCCGAGACCGCAGCGGGGGCCACTGGCGAGCCAACGCACGTCGTTGGCGATTTTCATCAGGTTGGCTGCCAGCCCCTTGATCGCGCCATGGGCAAAGACCAGCTGATCGTGTCCGGTGAGCCCGTGAAACTTGTTGGCCAGCGAGTAGAACACCTTGCCGGTTGCACCGCTCAACTCCGCAGCCACCACCTCGCCAAAACCGGCAGGGGCGTTGAGTCCGGTCCCCACCGCGGTGCCGCCCACGGCTAAAAAACGCAACTGCTCCAGGCCGTGACGCAGTTGTTCGATACTACTGGCAAGCATCGCAGCCCAACCGCTTATCTCCTGCCCCAGGGTGAGAGGCGTTGCATCCTGGAGATGGGTGCGGCCGATCTTGACCAGCGCTCTCTGCTCCGCTGCCTTGCGGCACAGGGTTCGCTGCAGGGCCTGGACAGCGGGCAACAGCCGGTCCTCCAGGGCAAAGACCGCGGCCACGTGCATGGCCGAGGGAAAGATGTCGTTTGAGCTCTGCGACATGTTGACATGATCGTTGGGGTGCACCGGCCGGGGCGCATCGAGATGGCCGCCTGCGCGGAGGGCCGCCCGGCCTGCGATCACCTCGTTGACGTTCATATTGGACTGGGTGCCGCTGCCGGTCTGCCACACGGAGAGGGGAAATTCTCCCTCATACCCGCCGCCGAGAATATCGTCGCAGGCTCCGACAATGAGATCCGATAACTCTCCAGAGAGCTTGCCCAGCCGGTGATTGACCCGGGCACAGGCCCGCTTCAAACGTACCAGACCATAGACCAGCGCAAGCGGCATCCGCTCTTCGCCAATGGAAAAGTTACGACGGCTCCGTTCGGTTTGCGCCCCCCATAGGCGTTCCGAGGCCACTTCGATGTGACCCATGGTATCGTGTTCAAGACGGTGACTCATATGCGTTCCCCCCGCTGTTCGGTCAACACTCAGGGGCTTGCGGCCCAGTTGTTGCCGAAATGGCATTGCTTCTCTAGCCAATTGGATATATGACGGATGTATATTTCTTTGTAACCACCGCCCACCAAGCCGACTAGAGATGGAAGAACTGGACCAAAAGAAAATAGCCGAACAGCGGCGCCGCCAAAGCATGCTCGCCGTGCAGATCGGACTTGCGGCCAACATCGTTCTCGCCGCCCTCAAGGCAACCGTCGGGGTGATCGGCAACAGCCCGGCCCTGCTCGCCGACGGCATCAACTCCACCTCGGATGTGGCCTACGGCATTGTGGTCAGCATCTTTGTCCGCCTCTCGGGCAAACCTGCAGACCGCGAGCATCCCTATGGCCATGATCAGCTGGAAAGCGTGGCCGCGGTCGTGGTCGGCGCCTTTGTCATCACCACCGCCATAGCCATCTTCTGGAACTCGGTCGACAGTGTCTGGCAGTTGCTCTCCAGCGAGACAGAGTCCGAGGGCGCCAGTCTCACCGCCCTGGGGATCGCCGTCTTCGCCATTGTCCTCAAAAGCGGGCTCAGCCTGTGGACCTATGCGCAGAGCCGCAAAACCCAGAATTCGGCGGTACTCGCCCTGGCCCAAGATCACCGCAACGATATCTTTGCCTCGGCCGCCGCCGCGGTGGGCATTCTCTTTGGCCGCTGGGGCTCTCCCTGGGTAGACCCCCTCGCCGGAGCGGTGGTCTCGATGATCATCCTCCATACCGGGGTGGAGATTCTGCGCTCGGCCACGGACGATCTCATGGACACCCTGCCCGGGCGGGAATTGGGGCAGGAAATACGCATCGCCTTACGGGATGTCTACGGGGTGGAAGCCATAGAAGAGGTGCATGCCCACCGGTTCGGCCCCTACCTGATGATCAATCTCACCATCGGAGTGGATGGAGCGATCAGCGTGGCGGCCGGTGATCACATTGCCACCGAGGTGGAGAAGACCTTGCTGAAAAAAATAGAATTCCTCCGTCGGGTCTATGTCCATTACCACCCGGTCGGCTGCGACCAGAGCGGGCAATAGCCTACAGAGTATGGCATTCGACCCGGTTTCGGCCACCGCCCTTGGCGAGATAGAGGGCCTGATCGGCCAGTTGCAGCAGGCTGTCCGCGGAGGGGGGGTGATCTGCCACCAGTGAGGAAACGCCGATACTGACCGTGACCGGCCAGTGGCGCCCCTGGTCGCTGAAATGATAGGCCTCCACCGTGGAGCGAATCTTCTCCGCGGCAGCCAGCGCCTGTTCGCGCCCGGTGTAGGGCAGCACCACCACAAACTCCTCGCCGCCGAAGCGGGCCGCCAGATCACCGACACGGATATTGGCCTTGACCAGCTGTCCTATCGCTTGCAACACATAATCGCCAAAGGCATGGCCACAGGTGTCGTTGACCTTTTTGAAATAGTCCAAGTCAAAAAAGAGGCAGCTGATATCGCTTTTGCTGCGAAGAGTCCGGGCAAACATCTCTTCAAAGGCCTCCTGGAAAAACCGTTTGTTGCGCAGACCGGTCAGGGAATCGTTCACCGCCTTGTCATAGAGATTGCGGTTCATCTCTTCCAGATGCTTCATATGCCGCCGCAGCTGCAGATGCACCTGGACCCGGGCAAGCAGTTCCTCGGCAATGAAAGGCTTGACCAGATAATCGCTAGCACCGGCACGGAACATACGCAACACCGCCTGGGTTTCTCCGGCACTGCTTAACGAGAGCATGGGCAGGTGTTCGGCCGCAGGGAACTGACGGGTCAGGTGAATAAACTCGTCACCGCGCATGACCGGCATGTCGTAATCGACAATGCAGATATCGGTCTGCACCAGGTTTTCCTTGATCAGCTCATAGGCCTGGAGACCGTTTTCCGCTTCGATGATACGAATGCCGACCCTCTCCAGGCAGGCGCCGACCATCCGCCGCAAGCCGATATTATCGTCAACCACCAGGGCGGTCATGCCGGAATAGGTGGATTGTGGGCAGAGGACCTTGTTGACCGCGGCGGTGATATCACCCGGAGAAAAGGGTTTTGAAATAAATTCGAGGCTCCCGAGGTGAAACCCGCGGCTACGATTTTCAAAGGTGTCGTTGGCACTGACAAAAAGGACGGGAAGAGGGGCTCCGGCCCTGCCGATAATCCCATCCTCCTCCCAGGCACGCAGCTGCTCGCAACAGGCAAAGCCGTTCATCCGCGGCATATCGATATCCAGGGTGATCAGATCGGGAGGTTCCTCAAGCCACCTCAGGACGGCCAATGCTTCCATGCCATCACTTGAGGTGAGCACCGCATAACCGGACGCCTCCAACTCTCTTTGAATGATGGCCCGCATGGTGAAACTGTCATCCACCACCATGACGGTTTGCGGTTTTGCTTTCGGCCGTTGGTCGAGATGGACTTGGGGGTTGGATTTTACTTTCATTGCCTCGTCGTACCCTTTCACCTGAGATCGGTTGCAGCTTGCCTTTGTCTGCTTATCTTGAATCATTGTAGAGAAAAAGACAACATCGGCCAAGAAAAAGGCTCGCTCTTTACGGCAGAAATATCCTTAACACGGCCGAAACTTCTCTCAAGAATCAGTGCAGTTATCCATTTATCCATTCTTGAGTATGGACCTGAGTGAGCACTTTTAAACCGTCGCCGCATGCGCCCCCTCGCAGCGGCGTTGCACGCATGGGGAGACCATAGGAGATCCATATGCACACTTTCACCCTCAACAGCGGCGACAAAATACCAGTTCTCGGCCTGGGGACCTGGAAATCGGCTCCTGGAGCCGTCGCAGGCGCTGTCCAAGATGCCATTGCGGCAGGCTATCGGCACATCGACTGCGCTCCGATCTATGGAAACGAAGCCGAGGTGGGCCAGGCCCTTGGAGATGTCTTCAACGCAGGCCAAGTTACCCGCGAGGATCTGTGGATCACCTCAAAGCTGTGGAACAATGCACATGCACCGGAACTGGTGGAGCCGGCCCTGCGGCAAACCCTAGCCGATTTGGGCCTGGCCTACCTTGACCTCTTTCTCATCCACTGGCCGGTGGTCTTTGCCCCGGGCGTTGTCTTTGCGCAGAAACCCGAAGAGTTCATTCCCCTGGCCGATCAGCCGATCATCGAGACCTGGCGAGCCATGGAGGCCTGCAGGGACAAGGGGCTGGTGCGCAACATCGGCGTCTGCAACTTCACCGTGCGAAAACTCGAGTCCCTCTGCGAGCAGGCCACGGTGCAACCGGCCATGAATCAGATCGAGCTCCACCCCTATCTGCAGCAACAGGACATGCTCGCCTTCTGCCGTGAGCGGAACATCCAGCTCACCGCCTACTCGCCGCTGGGCTCCGGTGATCGTCCCAAGGCCCTGAAAAAACAGGATGAACCCACCCTGCTCGACAACCCGGTGATTACCAGGATTGCGGCGAGCAACAGCATCAGCCCGGCGCAGGTGCTGCTCGCCTGGGGCATCGGCCGCGGCACTGTGGTCATTCCGAAATCGACCAACCCCGAGCGGATTCGTCAGAACCTGGCCGCTGCGGAACTCAGCCTCAGCGATGCGGATATGGCCGAGATTAGCGGTCTTGACCTTGGCTTTCGCTTTGTCGACGGGGCCTTCTTCTGCTCCAAGGGCTCGCCCTATACCCTCAACCATCTCTGGGACATTGATTTCCGCAACTGAACCATGCTCAACATCTGTCATTTCAACACCCAGGGATTGGCCATCGAGAACTTCACTGCCACAAGTGGCGAGCTCTGGTGCCTTGTGGGCGGCAATGATTCCGGTCTTGCCGCCTTTATCGATCTTGTCAGCGATGCCGCGATGCAGGCCCTCTGGTTTGACCGGCCGGAGCTTGTCGGCCTGCTTTCCTTCAAACAGCAGCAGGCGATTTTTGAGGCCGAGCTGCAAAAAGATGATACCGATTTCCTTGACCGACTCGATCCCGGTACGCCTGCCCGCGACTTTCTCACCGATATCGACCGCTACCGGGATCAGATTGGACTCTTTCAGCTGGAGGACCTGCTCGACCGCGGCTATCGCCAGCTGAGCTCAGGCCAGGCGCGCAAACTCTGCCTCCTGCAGCAGATCACCGCTGGCGTCCGCTTTCTCGTCCTGGAAAATCCCTATGAGGGCCTTGATCAGGGCAGCTGCCGCGAACTGGACCGGGTCCTGGGCCGCCTGCGCGAGCAGGGCCTGGCCATTGTCGTGCTGGTCAGCAACTCGGTGGATATTCCCGGCACCGCGACCCACCTGGGCCTCTTTGCCGAGCACAGCCTGGTCATGCAGGGATGCGTCGAGGAGGTCCGCGAAGAGGTCCTTGCCGCCCTGGCCCGGCAAATACCGCTCTTTCAAGTATCGGTGGATGAACTGAAACGGGCACAATCGGCGGAGAGGGGGGGGAGCGGCGACAACCTGATCAGGTTGCGGGGCGGCTTTGCCCACTATGGCGAGATCGAGGTCTTCACCGGGCTTGACCTCACCATCGACCGCGGAGACCATACCCTGATCACCGGCCCCAACGGCTGCGGCAAATCGACCCTGCTGCAGATGCTCACCGGTGATCATCCGCTCTGCTACGTCAACGATCTCACCATGTTCGGCAGAAAGCGGGGCAGCGGTGAATCGATCTGGGAGTTGAAGCGGCAGATGGGCATCGTCAGTGCCGATCTGCACCGCAACCACCGGGTTGCCGGCAGTGCCCTGGCCATCGTTCTCTCCGGCCTGTTTGACACCATCGGCCTCTACGATACCCCCAGCCCGGCAGCGCAGCAGCGGGGGCGCCATCTTCTGGACCAGTTGGGTCTCTCGGCAAAGGCGGGGCAGCCTTTCCGCCGCCTGAGCTACGGCGAACAGCGGCTGCTGCTTCTGGCCCGGGCCCTGATCAAGGCACCGCAGCTGCTGATCCTGGACGAACCCACCCAGGGACTGGACGAGGGCAACCGGCGGGCCCTGCTTGACTTTCTGGCCCAGGTCGCTACGAAGCAACTCGCCACCATCGTCTATGTGAGCCACCGGGAGGATGAATACCGGAGCTTTTTCAAGCAGCAGATCCGTTTCCAAAAAACTTGACCACAACAGTGCTGCCCAGAGGCTCGTTGCCCCTGGGCGGCAAGGGTTACCCGGTTTTGTTTGACACCCGGCGGCCTATTCCGTATAGAGGCAGAGGATTTCCCCCTCGTGATTATCGGCCTAACCCGGATTTCTCATCCAGGCACAAAATCGTTCACCTCCAGGAGGATCGAATGCGTCTTCTCACCCTTGTTACCCTGTTCGTCACCTGTTGCAGCCTCGGACTGGCCCAGGGCGCCGACAAGGCCATCAAGGTCGGTTTTGTCTATGTTTCTCCGGTGGGCGATGCCGGCTGGTCAAAGGCCCATGACGTGGCCCGCAAAGCCCTTGATGCCCTGCCCGGGGTCACCACCGCCTTTGTCGAGGGCATTGCCGAAGGACCGGATTCGGAAAGGGCCATCCAGACCATGGCCCGAAAAAAGTACGACCTGATCTTTGCCACCAGTTTCGGCTACATGGATTCCATGCTCAAAGTCGCGGCCAAATTTCCCCAGACCACGTTCATGCACTGCGCCGGGTTCAAGACCGCTGCCAACATGGGCAACTATTTCGGCCGGATCTACCAGCCGCGCTACCTCTCGGGCATGGTTGCCGGTTCGATGACCAAGTCCAAAATACTGGGCTATGTGGCGGCCTATCCCATTCCGGAGGTCATCCGCGGCATCAACGCCTTCACCCTGGGCGCCCAGGCGGTCAACCCCGAGGTCACCGTCCGCGTCGTCTGGACCAAGACCTGGTATGACCCGGCCAAGGAAAAAGAGGCGGCCCAGTCGCTTCTGGATGTGGGGGCCGATGTCATTGCCCAGCATCAGGATTCCCCGGGTCCCCAGGAAGCAGCCCAGGAAAAGGGCGTCTATTCCATCGGCTACAACACCGACATGAGCAGCTTTGCTCCCAAATCGCACCTGACCGCACCTATCTGGAACTGGACACCCTACTACACCAGGATTGTCCACCAGGTCCAGGACGGGACCTGGAAGGCGAGTTCGGACTGGCCGGGCATGGCCGAAGAGGTGGTCGATCTCGCGCCCTTGGGCCCCATGGTGCCGCAGGAGGTCCGTGATCGGGTCATGGCCGCCAAGGCCGCCATTATCAACGGCAGCCAAAAGGTTTTTGTCGGGCCGATCAAGGATCAGCAGGGCAAGCTGCGCTACACGGACCAGGTGGTTGTCCCGGATCAGGACCTGCTCGGCATGAACTGGTTCGTTCAGGGCGTGATCGGCACCACCGAATAAGTGCCATGCTGCCACGCTTTCGCATCAGCAAACGGCCGCAGCCCTTGGGGTGGCCGTCGTTTTTTATCGTCCCGGCGGCCATTTCCCTGTCGCTGGGGCTGAGCCTTGTATTGCTCAAGCTTTCCGGGATTTCACCGCTGGCTGCTTTGACCAGCCTGGTTCAGGGAGCCTTTGGTGCGACCTGGGCCCTGGAGGACTGCCTGATCAAGGCCATCCCGCTCTTTCTCTGCAGCCTGGGGGTGGCGATCGCCTTTCGTCTGCAGATCTGGAATATCGGCGCAGAGGGACAGTTTGCCCTGGGCGCAATCGGCGCCACCTGGGTTGCCCTGTCCCTGCCGGGGCTGCCCGCCTGGGCGCTCCTGCCGCTGATGGTGCTCATGGCCTGCCTCGCCGGGGGGGCCTGGGGACTGATCCCTGCCTTGCTCAGGCAAAAGCTCGGCACCAACGAGATCATCGTCACCCTGATGCTCAACTATGTGGCCATTCTCCTGTTGGAATTTCTCGTCTACGGTGTCTGGCGCGACAGTTCCGGTTTTCCCATGACCGCGGCCTTTGTGCCGGCGGCCATTCTCGGCAAGATCGGCGACAGCAATGTCCATTGGGGCCTGGTCCATTGCCTGGTGCTCGGATTTTTGATCTGGGCCTTTCTCCACTATAGCCGCTGGGGCTATGAACTGCGCATCTGCGGCGAAAACGTGCGTGCCGCCCGCTATGCCGGGCTCCCCTACGACCGGCTGGTTGTCCTGGTGATGGTCCTCAGCGGAGCGCTGGCCGGATGGGCCGGGTTTCTCGAGGCCTCGGCCTCGCTCAACCGATTGCAGCCCTCGATCATGGTCGGCTACGGCTACACCGCCATCGTCGTCGCCTGGCTGGCCCGGTTGAGTCCGCTGAACATCGGCATCGCCTCCTTCCTGCTCGCAGCGCTCCGAGTTGGCTGCGAGAATCTCCAGCTCGACCTCCAGGTGCCGGCGGCCTTCGGCTCCATTGTCGAGGGGCTGATCCTGCTGACGGTCCTGGCCGGCGGTTTTTTCCAGTCCTCTCGCATCACCAAAGAGAGGGGCGCATGAATGCCGAGCTGATCTCCCCCCTTTTGGCTGCGGCCGTGGTGGCGGGCACACCGCTGATCTTTGCCACCCTGGGCGCGATCCTCACCGATAAATCAGGGGTGCTCAACCTCGGGGTCGAGGGGATCATGCTGCTGGGCTGTTTGGGGGCCTTTCTCGCCGCAAAGCTCAGCGGCAGTCCGTTGCTCGGCTTTGTCGCCGGCGGTCTGGTCGGGATGGTGGCCGCCTCACTGCACGGGGTGGTCTGCCTGATCTTTCGGGGGAATCAGGTAGTCTCCGGCCTGGCCCTGACCCTTTTCGGCAGCGGTTTGGCCAACTATCTGGGCAACGGATGCGTCGGCCAGGCAGCGCCCGGTTTTCATGATCTCCCACTGCCGGTCCTTGCACAGATCCCTTTTGTCGGGCCAATTTTCTTCAGCCACGATCCCCTGGTCTACCTCAGTTACCTGCTGCCGCTGCTGCTCGGGCTGCTCTTGAGCGGAACCCGGATCGGGCTCAACCTGCGCGCCGTGGGAGAATTTCCCCAGGCCGCCATTGCCGTGGGGCTCAATGCTGCCCGCTATCGATGGCTCGGGATTCTCGGAGGCGGTTGCCTCATGGGGCTCGGCGGGGCCTATCTCTCGCTGGCCTCCACCCATCTCTGGACCAACAACCTGACCGCCGGACGCGGCTGGATTGCGGTGGCCCTGGTGATCTTTGCCTCCTGGCGTCCGGGCAGGGCACTTCTTGGGGCCTACCTCTTCGGCGGCATCATGGCGCTGCAGCTGCGCATCCAGGCCACGGGGACCACCATCCCCTCGTCGCTGCTGCTGATGCTGCCCTACCTGCTGACCGTGGCCGTGCTGGTCGTCTCGTCAATTGGCAGGGGCCGGCACAAGCCGCCGGCAGCCCTGGGCACCAATATCGAACCTCCGGCCTGAGGCCGCAAGAGATGTGAAGGAGTACACTATGGCCAGTCATTCCAACTACAACAAAACCTATCCGATCTCTTGGGAGCAGCTGCATCGCGACGCCAAGGCCCTGGCCTGGCGGCTGCTGGGCCTGGGCTCGTTCAAGGGCATCATCGCCATCACCCGCGGCGGCCTAGTGCCGGCCGCCATCGTCGCCCGGGAGTTGAACATCCACCTCATTGATACGATCTGTATCTCCAGCTACGACTGGAAGGAGAAAAAGGGCGAGGCGGAAGTCCTCAAAGGATTTGCCGGAGACGGTGAGGGCTGGCTGCTGCTCGACGACCTGGTCGATACCGGCCGCACCGCCAAGATCGTCAAAGAGATGATTCCCAAGGCCCATTTTGCCACCATTTACGCAAAACCGGCCGGTCGGATGGAGGTGGACACCTTCATCACCGAGGTCAGCCAGGACACCTGGATTCTCTTTCCCTGGGATGCTGAATCCCAATTTGTCCACCCCCTGGTCAATGGACGGTAATCGCCGGTGAACAGCAGCACCGAGGCCATCATCCGCCTGGAGGGGATCGGCAAGAGCTTCGGCGAGGTCCGGGCCAACCGCAACATTTCACTTTCCATGCAGCGCGGCTCGATTCTCGCCCTGCTCGGGGAAAACGGTGCCGGGAAATCGACCCTGATGTCGATCCTGGCCGGGCAGCTCCAACCCGACAGCGGCCGCATCTTGCTCAACGGAGAGCCGACGCTGCTTTCTTCCACTGAGGCAGCGATCAAGTGCGGCATCGGCATGGTTTACCAGCATTTCAAGCTGGTCGAGGCGATGAGTGTGGCCGAAAACGTCCTGCTCGGTCAAAGCGGCGGGTTCTGGATCAAGCCCAAACGGATGCAGCGGCAGGTCGCGGAGTTGATCAGCCAGTACGGCATGAGCATCCGCCCGGAGGCCCTGGTGGCGGAGCTCTCCATGGGGGAAAAGCAGCAGGTTGAGATTTTGCGCCTCTTGTATCGGCAGAGCGACATCCTTATCTTTGATGAACCGACCGCGGTGCTGACACCGCTCGAGTCGGAGCATCTCTTTACAGCGATGCGGCGGATGCGGGATAGGGGCAAGGCCCTGGTTTTCATCAGCCACAAACTCGAAGAGGTCCTGGCCGTGGCCGATCGGATCGCCATTCTCAAGCAGGGCGAGGTGATCGACCAGATGGCGGTGCACGAGATTGCCTCAACGGCGGAGTTGGCCCAACGCATGGTCGGACGCCCGGTGCTCCTGACGGTTGAGCGGAAATGGATTGAGCCGAGGCAGACGGTGCTCCAGGTGGACAATCTCTCTGGCGACGGGCTTACCTCAGTCTACCTGGAACTGCGCCAGGGCGAAGTTTTCGGCCTGGTGGGGGTGGCGGGCAACGGCCAAAAACAGCTGGTGGAAACCATCTGCGGCCTGCGTCGGCCCGGGGAGGGGACAGTTCGCCTCCTGGGCAAAGCATGGGCGGAATTTTTCCGTGACAGGGATCCGGACCGGGTGCTCAGTTACATCCCCGAGGATCGTCAGGGGTTGGCCACCTGTCCGGAGCTTGATCTGCTGGACAACTTTCTGCTCACCACCCGGGAAGATTTTTACCGCGGCCCCTGGCTCCGGCGCAGCAGGGCACGCACCAAGGCGCAGGAACTGATGCGCACCTTCGACATTCGTCCAGCCGATCTCCGCTCCCAGGCCCGGCAGCTTTCCGGCGGCAACCTGCAGAAGCTGGTGCTCGCCCGAGAGTTTTCCCGCAAACCGTGGCTGATCGTGGCCGAACAGCCTACCCAGGGACTGGACATTGCCGCGGCAGAGGATGTTTGGCAGCTGCTGATGGAGGCACGGGAACAGGCCGGTATCCTGCTTGTGACCGGGGATCTTGCCGAGGCGCTGGCCCTCTCCGATAGAATCGGGGTCATGTTCGGAGGTGCCCTGCTCGGCATCATCGAACGCGACGACGAACAAGGCATAGAAAACATAGCGCAACTGATGGCCGGGCTCACCAGCCCCGCCGTCGACAACGATCAAGCAGAGGAGGGATTATGATACTGCCATACCGTGATTATCAACCGCAGGTCGGCAAAGGCGGCTGGGTTGCCCCCAATGCCACACTCATCGGCGACGCCGTTCTCGGCGAGGACGTCTCCCTCTGGTTCGGGGTCATTGTCCGCGGCGATGTGCATCGCATTCGCATCGGCGCCCGCACCAATATTCAGGATCTCTGCCTGCTGCATATCACCCAGCATGTCGGAGAGGAACGGGATGACGCCGACGGCCATCCGACAATCATCGGCAGCGAATGTACCGTGGGCCATAGGGTGATTCTCCATGGATGTACCGTGGGCGACCTGTGCCTGATCGGCATGGGCGCGATCATCCTGGACGGCGCGGAAATCGGGCGTGAATCCATTGTCGGTGCCGGATCGGTGGTCACGCCGGGGAAAAAATTCCCGCCACGCTCCCTGATCATGGGTACCCCTGCCAAGGTGGTCCGCGAGGTCAGCGAAGCCCAGGTCCAGGAGATGCAGGCCTCGTGGCGGCGTTATGTGGCCCTGAAAAACGAATACTATCAGGCAAAGCTCGGCGACTGCTTCTAACGCCTGCCTGGCGGGAGTCGATCAAAGCGTCAGTACGGAATTGGCTTCACCGAACTCATTGGGGGCATACCCGTCTGCGTTATCGTCATTGACCCAGACGTTGCCGTCAAGGACATAACGAAATCGGTAATTTTGGCCTGTAGGCAGGGACAGGGTCACGGAAAAACTGCCGTCCTTGAGCTGCTTCATTGGCGTTTCGGTCAGTGACCAGTCGTTGAACTCCCCCGCCAAAACGGCGCTGGTTGCCTGGTCCTCGTTTTCGTATTTAAAGGTGACGCGACAAACCGTACCGGTTTTGGAATAATTTTTCTTCAGCATCGGGTCCTCCTTGCCTGTAAGCGGCCGTTCATGCATGGGGAAGAAAACAGCGACATTCTTAAAAAGAGTAAAACAACCGGGAAATTGGAGCAAGCACTATCTGGCCCTCCCCTGCGCAGTCCATGGCATGGCGAGGGCCGCTTTGCCTCGCCCCAGGCGATTGCAGAGTTGCTCCATCCTAAACAGCATAGACGACACAGATGGCCCATACACAATCCGCTCCCATACTCCCCGAATTGCTTGCTCCTGTGGGCAGCTTTGAAAAACTGGTGACCGCCGTTCATTACGGTGCAGATGCCGTCTACCTGGGCGGCAAGGCCTTCAGCCTGCGTGCCCGGGCCGGAAACTTCGACCATGCCGGGCTTTGCCAGGCGATCGATTATGCCCACGAGCACGGGGTCAAAGTCTACGTCACGGTCAATATCTTTGCCCACAACCGGGATCTGGAGGACCTGTCCCCGTACCTGTGCTCGATTGAGGAGGCCGGAGCCGACGGGATCATTGTCAGTGACCCGGGCATCCTGTCGACTGCCCGCCGGGTCATCCCGCAGATGCCCCTGCATCTCTCGACCCAGGCCAATGTCACCAATGCCGCTTCCGCCCGCTTCTGGGCGGAGCAGGGAGTGGGACGGCTCAATCTCGCCCGCGAACTCGGCCTTGAGGAAATCAGGGCGATCCGCAAGGCCACCGAGACCGAACTCGAGGTCTTTGTCCACGGCGCCCTCTGTATTTCCTACTCGGGCCGCTGCATGCTGAGCAACTACTTCACCGGCCGCAATGCCAACCAGGGCGACTGTGCCCACCCCTGCCGCTACTCCTACGCCGTGGTCGAGGAAAAACGTCCCGGACAGTATTTTCCGGTGGAGGAGGACGAGCGGGGGACCTATATTTTCAACGCAAAGGATCTCTGCCTGCTGTCCCAGTTGCCGCTGTTGGTGGATGCAGGAGTGCATGCACTCAAAATAGAAGGGCGGATGAAATCAGCCGGCTATGTCGGGGCCGTGGTTCGACTCTACCGAGAGGCGCTCAACTGGATCGGCGAGCAGATTTTTTTAGGGCATCCTGCAGTTAGCCTCACCTTGCCAGACACTTTTCACAACGAATTAAACAAGATCGGCACCCGTGGGCAGACAAAAAACTTTTTCAGCGCAAGGCCTTCATCCGAGGATATGCTTTATGATAGAATGAGGATCGAGCAGAGCTGGGTACCGGTCGGCATTGTCCGTCAGACCGCGCCCCTGCTGATTGAAACCCGGCATGTGCTCAACTGCGGCGACCAGGTGGAATATCTTGGCCGCGGTATCGACCCCGACCAGGTGAGGGTGACTGCGATGCGACTTGAAGACGGCTCACCCATCGAGCGAGCCAATCCCGGCAATCGAGTGCTCCTGCAGACCGAACCACCACTTGAACACGTTGAAAACCACGCTTTATTGCGAAAACGTCATTTATCACCATGAAGCCTTTTCTCAATGTCCCTTTTCTCCCCGAAGAAAGGTATATCGATTTCCTCTGCCAGTGCGCGGACGACCTGGACAGTGTCCATTTCAGCCTGCTGCACAGCCGCTTGGACAGTCGCATCCAGCTCGAACCGCTTCCTGCGCAGGAATCCGTCATTGCCGGTCTGGAGCGGTTGCAGGGGATAAAAAAATATGCCCTGCTCAACAGCCGCTTCTACACCCCGGAGATGCTGACCGACCACCGGACGCTCACACCGGTCATTCGCACCCTGGAGCACTGTATCGAACGGCGGGTCATTGATGGTATCGTCTACTGCGACCACTACCTGCTCCAGGTCCTGGCGGACGAATCACCACAGATTGCGGCCCAGTTGGAGGCGGTGCCCAGTGTCAACACCATGCTCGACTCCTGCCACAAGGTCGAGGCCCAGCTGTCCTATATTCGGGAAACCGGCTTCAAGATGCCGGGCAAGATCATCCTCGATCGCTCCCTCAACCGGGAACTCGATCAGCTGGCAACCATTGCCCTCAAGCTGCACCGCCAGTTTCCGAAGATGAAAATCGAGGTCCTGGCCAACGAAGGGTGCCTGCCGTTCTGTCCGTTCAAGCTCTCGCACGACTCCTACATAGCCCTGGCCAACATCAACGGTCGCAGCCAAACCCATGTGATCAACTGTGATATCGGCTGCATGCGCCTTTTGGACGAGCATCCCCACCGGCTCCTCCAATCCCCCTTTATCCGCCCCGAGGACATTGATCTCTACCTCTATCATGTGGATACGATCAAACTCTGCGGTCGCACCTTGGGCCCGGCCTTTCTCATCAACGCGATCAAGGCCTACCGTGCCCGCCGCTACGACGGCAACCTGCTCGACCTGATGGATGCCATGTCCTGGTTGGCGGATAAACTCTACGTCGACAATCGGATGCTCTCCTTTGACTTTGCCAACATGCTCTCCCAATGCGACAACCACTGCGACAGCTGCGGCTTCTGCAAGGAGTTGTTCGATTCCATCGCCCAGCCCAAGCCGCTGGTGATCAAAGACCAAAGACCCACTGCCGATTGACAGGAACGACGCTCACAGGTATGGTTGCTTGCATCGGCCAGGCGGATGGGCCTGTACAGGACCGGCCTGGAAAAGACGAGAAGTATCCCGTGGATACATAAACGTTGGCGGTGGAAAAGATGGAATCTTTTGAGCAGTTGCTGGCGGAGTCGACTCGAATTCACGGTCATATCTGCGCCGGACAGGTGATAGGCGTACGCATGGCCATGGCTGCGCTTGAACGGATAGGCATCAGCGATCCCAAGGGCAAGGAACGCAAAAAACTCTATGTCCTGGTGGAAATCGACCGCTGTGCCACCGACGCCATCCAGTCGGTCACCGGTTGCAGTCTGGGCAAACGCTCGCTGCGCTGGGTTGATTTCGGCATCATGGCGGCCACCTTTGTCAACCTCGAGACCGGCAGGGCCGTTCGCGCCCTTGCCCGTGAGGAGGCCCGGGCCCTGTCCGAATCCTACTGCCCGGAAATAATGGACAAGTATCAGCGCCAACTTGAGGCCTACAAGGTCATGCCCCTGGAAGAACTCTTCGTTTTTCAGGAGGTCAAGGTCAACCTCAAGGATTGCGATATGCCCGGACGGCCGATGCGCCGGGTGCAGTGCAGTCAGTGCGGTGACTATGTCCAGGACTGCCGCGAAATCGTGCAGGAGGACAAGATCCTCTGTCGCGCCTGCGCTGGCGAGCGCTACTACCAGGTGCTGGGCACGATTGCCTGAGACGGCAAGCGACCGTTGCCTCCCGCTTCCAGTCCCCCTCGTTTGCATCGGTGATGGAACGGCCCCGCATCCGAAGTTTCAGCCTCCACTGCCGGGAGCGCTACGGCCATCCGGTGGGAAAAATTCCGCTCGATCTCGGCCACCCCTGTCCCAATCGAGTCAATGGCGGCTGCATTTTCTGCCGCCCGGCCAGTTTCACCCCGCAGAGCCTACACCAGGCTGACTCCATCGAAGAGCAGATAGCACGCGGCAAAGAGCTGCTGCTCAAAGGCCGCTTTCAGCACTATCTGGCCTATTTCCAGCAGGAGACCTCCACCGCGCTCCCGACCACGCAACTCCTGCCGATTCTTGCCCAGGTACTCTCGGCCCCCGACTGTCTGGGACTGATCCTCTCCACCCGGCCGGATGCGATTGCAGAGGATTTGCCCTTTGCCCTTGCAGAGCTTATCCGGCAAAGCGGCAAGGACTGCCTGATCGAACTCGGTCTGCAGACCTGCCACGAACCAAGCCTCAGATGGCTCAACCGCAACCATGACTACGACGATTTTCTCCAGGCTGTGGAGCGACTTTCCCGCCACGATTGCCTGGAAATAGGGGTCCACCTCATCCTCGGCATTCCCGGCGAATCAACGCAAGATATGGCCCAATCCATCAGCCAAGTCTGCAGGTTGCCGATTCATGCCCTTAAACTCCACCATTTGCAGGTCATCCGCGATACCCCCCTGCATGCGCTCTATCTCCAGGGCAAGGTGCCAGTCTTTACCCTTGCCGAGTACACCAACATGCTGCTGCAGCTGCTGCCGATCATTCCCGCCTCGATCACCATCCACCGCCTCTGGGCCAGCGCCCATCCCCAACTGCTCATTGCCCCCAAATGGAACATCCTTGCCGGTGAGTTGAGCAAATCCCTGACGGCACAGATGAACGAGCAGGGTATTTTTCAGGGGCAGCACATATGCCCGGAGAGGCTTTAGCCCAACAGGGTCCGCAGGATCGGTGAACGGTTGGTCCGGCGCAGCTTCTTGAAAAAAAGGGGGAACTCCAGGCCATAGCGCTGTTGTGCTGCGACCGCCTGCTTCTGGGCCTTCTTGATCCGTCTGTGGGGTATTTCACCGGGAAAAACAAGGAGGATGACGTTGCTCCGTTTTTTGACCTGCATGGAGAGCATGTGGCCATTGCTGGCCTCGTCGATGGCCACCAGGGCCTGCTGATAGAGCTCGCGATCGCCGCTCCAGAGGTTAACAGCGAGCACGCCTTCAGGGTGCAACCGTCCCAACAGCAATCGGTAGAGGCGTGGTTCAAACAGGGCCGGCGCCATGGCACCTGCCCCGAAAATATCGAGAAAGGCCACGTGATAGCCGCCGCTGGGCGTAGATTCCGCAAAGGCAAGCGCATCCTGGTGGCAAATGCGCACCCGCGGACTAAGCGGCAGGCGGAAGTAGCCGTGGGCGATGTCGATCACCAACCGTTCTTTTTCGACGATGGTGAGCGAGGCCTCGGGGAAAAGGTGAAGCAGGAAATGGGGCAGAGCCGCCCCGCCCAACCCGATCACAAGCAAATTTTGCGGCTGCGGAGGGAGGAGCAGGGCGGTGGTCATCCAACGGGTGTAGGCCAGTTGCAGCACATGGGGCGCGGCCAGGTCGAGGCAGCTTTGCCGCTCGTCCGTGCCGAAACGGAGGCTGCGCAGACTGCCCTCATCGGTGACGATCACCGGGTGATCGACGGTCTTGCCACGGAAGACGACCAATTCCATCAGGTCCAGCAAAAAAGGCCGTAGGGCTGGATATCCAGCCCCACGGCCCGCAAGGTTTCTGCCTGCCCGCAGTACTCAGGGGCAGCAGTGGGCAAAGTCGACAGATTCAACGCTTATTTTCATGCACGATGAAAATCAGTTGCAGCCGCCCAGTCCTCAGCCGGCCTTTTTCGCCGGAGCCTGTTTCTCCGCCTCGGAGGCGGAACCGGAAATAGCGCTGCGGCTGACCTTGATGCGTACGTTTTCCGCGATTTCCAGGGTTACCACATTATCGGCAATCCCGGCAATCTGGCCGAAAATCCCGCCGCCGGTGATGACCTTGTCGCCTTTTTTCAGGTTGGACAGATAGTTTTGATGCTCTTTGGCCTTTTTCTGCTGCGGACGAATGAGCAAAAAGTAAAAGACGATGAAGATAAGGATCAGCGGGACAAATTGGGCCAAGCTGGCCATCCCCGCGGGTGCGGCGGCTGCATCGGCGGCCCAGGCAACTCCGGTCATGAACGATTCCTCCAGGAATTTAGTTTTACGTTTCGAACGTTAGGTACGTTGCTGATAAAAATGACGGCGAAATTCAAGGAAACGATCCGCTTCAATCGCCTCGCGCATCTGCGCCATCAGGGTACAGTAATAGTGTAAGTTATGGATGCTGTTCAGCTGATAGGCCAGGATCTCTCGATTCTGGAACAGATGCCGTAAATAGGCACGGGAATAATGCCGGCAGGTATAACAGCTGCAATGCTCATCCAACGGACGCGGGTCCTGTTGAAAACAGGCGTTTTTTATAACAACTCTGCCCTGTGAAGTAAAGAGCATTCCATTGCGGGCGTTGCGGGTCGGCATGACGCAGTCGAACATGTCGATGCCGTGGTACACGCCTTCCACCAGGTCCTCGGGCGTGCCCACGCCCATGAGGTATCGGGCATGGTCCACAGGCAGGCAATCTGCCGTTTCCGCGAGCATCTCATACATCAGTTCCTTGGGTTCGCCCACCGAGAGCCCGCCCAGGGCATAGCCGTCGAAACCGATCTCCACCAGGTGCTCGATGGCCTCGCGCCGCAAATCGGCATACATCCCCCCCTGGACAATGCCAAAGAGGTGCTGGCCGGTTTCGCCCTGCGCATCGCGGCAGCGCTGGGCCCAGCGCCGGGTCAGCGCCGTGCCCTTGGCCGCCTCGTCGCGGGTGGCGGGATAGGGAATGCAGGTATCAAGGGCCATCATGATATCCGAGCCCAGGGCCTCCTGGACATGGACCGCGTCTTCAGGGCTGAGAAAAAGTTTGGCCCCGTCGAGATGGGAGCGAAAGGCAGCCCCCTCCTCGGTTATCTTGGCCAGTTCTTTGAGGCTGAAGATCTGGAATCCGCCGGAATCGGTGAGAATCGGCCCCTCCCAGTGCATGAACCCGTGCAGACCGCCGAAGCTGCGGATCAGTTCATGGCCGGGGCGAATGTAGAGATGATAGGTATTGCCGAGAATGATCTGGGCCCCGATCTCCTTGAGGTTCTCGGGCGTCATCGCCTTGACCGTGGCCAGGGTGCCCACCGGCATGAACACCGGGGTCTGAATGGTTCCGTGCAGGGTGGCAAGCTCGCCGCGGCGGGCCTTGCACTCGCTGGAGCGATGCAGCAGGGTATAGGGTGAAACGGTACGCATGCAGTGGCCGAACCCTATTCCACGCTGACAACGGTCACATCGAAATGGAGCACTTCGCCGGCCAGGGGATGGTTGAAATCGACCAGGGCGGTCGCATCCTCAATGGTGGTGACCATGCCCTCGAGTTCCTGCCCCTGGGGCCCGACTGCGGTGATCATCGCACCCGGCTGGCGGCCCTCCGACGGGAGGTGTTCCACAGGAACCTCGATATAGGCGTCCTCGGAGATGACGCCGTAGCCGTCCTCAGGCTGAATGCTGACCTTGAGTGTCTCGCCCGCCTTTTTGCCTTCAAGCGCCTGCTCCAGGCCGAAAATAAGCTGCTCCTCGCCGTGAACATAGCTCAGGGGCGCATCGTCAACGTTGCTGTCGACCACCTGACCGTTGTCCAGGGTCAGGGTATAGGTAATGGCAACGGTTTTGCCGTGAATAATGGTCATCGTCTTTCCTCGTCTGAGATATTGCCGTTAAAAAAACAGGAGAAGGACGCACCGATTACCCGATACGCCATTTCCTGGATTGTCCCTTTTATGCACATCGGGCCGTTTGGCCAGAACCTTCGTTCCCGGGGCCGAAGCCGCAGCGTGGCCACAGCTATAAACCGCCCGGCCGACAAATGCAAGCAACACAGGTGCACAGCCCGGGGTATGACGTGGTTGTCACTGAATCTACGCCAATAACGCTCTCAAATCCTGTTTAAGCCGCTCCTCCTGCTCAAGTATCGAGCCACAGAGCTGCAACTGAATATCCGCCCGATGAAGATTCTGGCCGGGCCATTCGACCTTGAAGTATTGATCACCGGCCAGATGATCGGTAAAAAAGCGCAAGCCCAACTCAAAACTGATAACCGCCGCCGATTGCACCAGGAGCTCGCGGTCGCCCGGCGCAAGCAGTGCTCCGGCCTGGTCGATATAGCCCTCCATGAGGGCGGTAAAGAGTTCCGGGACAAACGCGATCACCCCGGTGTCCCCATGGCCTTCCCCCAGCGGATTGCAGCAGGAGCGGAGACAGTCGCCGAGGTCATGCAGCAGCAGTCCCGGCTTGACCGTGTCGAGATCGACCAGACTCACCGCCTTGTTTGAGGCGTGATCAAAGAGAAAGTTGGCCACCTTGGGATCGCCGTGAATCACCCCTTGGCTCAAGCGATCCCGCGCATTTTCAAGGACTGCTGCCAAGGGCCGCATCCGCTCGACCAATGCTGCGCAGTGCCGCTCCCGCGCATCCATCATTGGGCTTTTCTGCACCTGGGCGTCATAGCGCTCGAGATAAAGCGGGGTGATATGAAATCCGGGCAGGGGGTCGGCAAGCTGCTCCGGCACAAGTGGGGCGGTCAGACGATGAAACCGGCCAAGCAGGTGGCCAATGGATTGGGCCTGCTCCGCATTTTCCACCTGCTCCAGGGTACGGCTCCCCTCAATAAAGCTGAGAATCCGCCAGGAGCAGCCCTCGAGATCGACAAATCGATCCTCTCCACAGGGACTGGTGCCGAGCCGAAAAAAACGGATCGAGCCGCTCTGTTCCCGGTCCAGGTGGCGGGTCACCAGGCGTACATTGGCCATGATCGCCCCTGCATCGGCAAAAACACCGGGGTGAAGCCGCTGCAGGACCCAGGAAGTGCCGTCTGACAGGACAACCTGCAGGGTCTCGTTGATGTTCCCCTTGCCCAAAGGCCAGAGGGAGCGGATATCCCTGTCCGGAAAGAAGAAGTGGAGGGCGGCAGCGGTTTCCATGTCCGTCTATTACGAGGCCGAAGTGGTGCGAGGCGGATATTTTTTGGCGTTTAACCGCATCTTTTCCGATGCCGCGGCCAACAGGTCGATATCCAGCCGGTCGGCCAGACGGGTGAGATAGATGAGCACATCGGCCATCTCATGCGCCACCTCGATTTTGCTCTCCGGCGGCAGATTGCGGCTCTCTTCCTGACTGAGCCACTGAAAATGCTCCAACAGCTCCGCAGCCTCAACGATCAGGGCCGAGGCCAAGTTTTTTGGGGTGTGGTATCGATCCCAGTCACGTTCACCGGCAAAGCGACGCAACTCCATGGCCAGTTGCTCGACGGTCGTACAATGGTACTGCTTTGTCTCTTCAGTCATTTTTTCACAAAATGTTGTATTTCCGGCCCGTTGTCCAGATGTCTGCCGTGGCTCTCAACGAACCGGAGAGAGAGTGTGCAGGCGAAAGAGCCCCTGCTCCTTTAATGACGAAAAATTACCAAAACTCCCGCTTTTTCACGTGGTAAATAACCGCTGGTCTTGGTAGAGTGACGCAAACGGGCAGGGATGCAGCCCAGCATGCGCCTGCCAGCAACAGCTTCGCCGACACGGCTGCAAAAACGATCTATTACGCTTCACAACCCTTTGTTTTCTTTGTGATCATGAGTTCCCGCGGTCGATGGCGTACGAGGATATCACTCCTCTCCCACTGTTCAACATTGCGTCCTCCTGCACCGTCTCTTTCACGCCAACCTTACCCCTAACTCTCTTTGCCGGGCAAGCACCAATCGGCCCGGACATTGTTTTCCGGTTGACCGTGGCCCCTGTGAGGATGCTTCGTTCCGCCTATTGGGCCACCCCCTTTCCACTTTCACGAGGAAAAACCCATGAGATCTCTTGCCTGCTCCTTACGAGGTGTTTTCAGTCTGTGCTCCGTCACAGCCGCTTTTCTCTGTCTGTTCCCGGCCCTGTCCCTCCAGGCCCAGGAGAGCCGCAAAATCGTGCTCAAAGAAGACCAGTTCGAGGAATCCTATCTGGAAAAGGTCAGTGTCTCCGGGGGTATTCGTGCCGGTTTCATGCAGGAGAGCACCTTGCCCCAGATCGATCTGCAGCAGCTCTACATTCAGGTACTCAGGGACATTCCCGAACCCAAGGCGAAGCTCTGCGTCAACATGGTCAGCCGCGACGGTCTCTATGCCGCCTCCTGGCATTACGATCTGGGCTCCCAGCCAGCGGGCGAACTGTTGGTGAGCATTCCCTCCAAGTATCAAAAGCAGATCGCCGACTATACCCCGGATTCCCTGGTGGTCCTGGCGGCCATCGGCCAAGATGACTGCACCTCGCGCGATTTGCGCTACGTCCCCGCCAGTTGGGGACCGGCCAACAACAACAATTACGTGCTCTATGTCAACTCGGGCAACACCGACACCAGCATCGGCATCCCCGGCATGGCCGAGCGGGGCGCCTGCACCAAAATCAGTGCCGACTCCACCGTGGCCTATGATACCGCCTGCACGGTGAACAAGGAGCTGCTGGCCGTTCCCAAAAGTCTCTATCTGCTGCGCAACAATTTCGGCAAACGGTTACCCAATGTCGAAATTCCGGTGAGATAATCCGGTGAGCCTGCGTACATTTTTCCGTTCCACCGGCGAGCTCATCCGCGACGTACTGCTGGCCGCGGTTGTCTCCGAACCGGAAAAGAAGGTCTTTTTCTACATCACCAGGGAATACCCGAAGACCCTGCACTGTATCGCCTTTTTTTTCAGCCTCTATGTGGTCTTCCTCGGCCTGCTGATCGCCAAAATCGCGATCAACTCCTTTGCGCCGGGCTCCTTTATCGTCACCGCCCGCAGTGAGCGCATCGAGTATCAACCGGAAAGCGTTGACCCACCGCGCATCCCCTTCCAGGACGCCACCATCTATTGGGAAGAGAACAACACCGGCACCTTTGATCCCACGGTGCCGGCGGTCTCGCTTACCCGCTCGCACCGTCAACCGGGCCAGGGATCGTTGCAGATCCAGGGAAAGGCCTCGATTATCTTTTCCCGTATCGGCAAGGGGCCGCTGCACGTTCTCATCAAAAGCACGGGCAAAAATGCCGTGTTCAACGAGCATGACGAGCCGGTTCTCAGCCTGCCCGGCACCATCGACCTGGTGCTCAACAACCCGCTCAACATGGTGCTGCAGGGCATTCCCTGGCGATACAACATCGACGGACCATTGATCATCGGCAAGGTGCCCACCTATGATGCCTACCTCCAGGACGGGC
Organism: uncultured Desulfobulbus sp.; assembly: GCF_963665445.1. Lineage (GTDB taxonomy): Bacteria > Desulfobacterota > Desulfobulbia > Desulfobulbales > Desulfobulbaceae > Desulfobulbus. Next base: position 4,145,635 of record NZ_OY762276.1, read on the forward strand.
TCCTCCTCGACGGTGAGATCCACATGGTTGCGCGGCAGCTGCTCTCCGGCAACCATTACAAGGTCGATCCCTACAAACTGCAGCTTGGCGATGGACTCCAATTTCTTCCGGAAAACCCCAAGACGAGCGGGGTGGTCACCTTTGATTTTGATCGCGGCCTGCAGGTGGTGGCCCTTATCGAGGCCAACTCGGCCACCATCAAGAAATTTCGCGACACCAATCTCAAAATACGCAATAATCTCTGGTCCAAACTGGGCAAGGACGAGGAGCTGGTGATCACCTGGGCGCTCATGCTGGCGGTTCCGGGCATTCTCGTCTTTTCAGTCCGACTGCTCTATTTTCACTCGCAAATAAAACTCAAGTAATTACAGGCTCGTGAAGAACAGATTATCCCATCTTATCCTCCTCTGCTTGCTTGCCGCACCGCCGGTCCTGGCCTCGGATGTCTATCTCAACGTGGATGACAACCAAACCGGACAGGGGATCCTCCGCCCCCGGGGAACCGAGTGCCTGATCATCACCCCGGCCCATGTGGTGGAAAACGGCTTCTCCATCGAGGCAACAACCATCGAACAGGCACAGGCACAGGCGGAGATCCTCGAACTCTTCCCCGGCGATATCAGCGTGCTGCGGGTGAAAAGCGAAACACAGATCACCTGCCGCCGGACGCCCTGGCCCAGCCATGCCAGCCTGAACAATCTCCTGGCCACCGAAAAAGAGGGCGAGTTGCAGACCATGCTTGCCGACGGCTCGATGCGCAAGTTGCCGGTTGCCATCATCGGCTTTGACAAGTACCGCAATATCTACGTCCGCCCCCTGAGCAACGCGGATGAGCTGGTCAAAGGCGCCAGCGGCAGCCCCCTCTACCTGGGTGGGCAATGCGCGGGGATGCTGCTCTCGGTCAATAACGGGGTGGGCAACGTCATTCGCCAGGACGCCCTGGCCAACGCCCTGGCACTGTTTTTCGAGGATACCGCCGCAACCACGGCAGGCCATCCGCAGGGGGCGGACAAGCCAGCCCCGAAAAAACCGGCAGCCGATCCGGCAGTCCAGAGCTTCAGCGGCCGCATCTTTACCAACGTCGCTCAGGAGTACAACCTCCATCTCGAGCAAAACAGTCCGGTGCGCATCACCCTTGAACCCACCGGGGACCACGTCCTATACGCACTTGAACTGGTGGACTCTTCCCACCGCATATCCTGCCGCTATTCGGTCAAAGGAGGGGTCGACAAGGCGATCAACCTCCCCTGCACCCCACTGAGCACCGACACCTTCATCCTGCGCATCATCGGTACCGGCGGTGAGGGACGCTACAATCTCCAGCTGGCACCGCTCGCCTCGGATACGACCCTGCGCAGTGAAAACAACATCCTCCAGATCGACGGCGAGCGTCAATCCGGGACCATTGCCAAAGGCGCGGTGGCCGAATATCGGGTCAGGCTGTATGCCAACAGCCCGGTGCGCCTCGTGCAGCAGCAGGTCGGTGAAAATGCGAGCTACCTGGTTGAATTCGTCGATTCCAGAGGAAATACGGTCTTTCGCCAGCCCAGCAGCTCGCGTCCGGAAGCCGCGGAATTGCGCATTCCCTGGACGCCTCCGACAACAGATACCTATCGCCTGCACGTGCGGGGCAAGGAAGGAATAGCGCCCTACAGCATCGGCCTGGAGTCCATAGCCTTTGACGCCCAGCTGCGGGGCCAGGCCAATACCCTGCAGGTCGGCGGGCCCTCCATGAACGGCACCATTGCCAAAGGCGCGGTGGCCGAATACCGCTTTACCATGGATGCCTTTGCCCCGGTACGGTTCAACTTTTCCGCCAGCGGCGATAGCGGCCGTTTCACCGCCGAAGTCTGGGATGCCAGAGGAACCCTGATCTATCAGGACCCCCACCGACTCTTCAGCGGCTTGGAAAACGGCACACTGCCGATCACCGTTTCCCAGCCCGGCACCTATGCCATCCATCTCATCGGGGTTGAGGGCGAAAGCAGGTATAGCCTCAGCCTGTCAGCAGATTAACCTGCGATCAGGAGAGAGGTCGCCCGTGTGAGGGTGTTGCAGTCCGGCTCTTGAGTTTCTCGGCCAGGGCCAGGACCATCACCAAAGGGGCCAACCAGACCAGGCGGCTTTGATAGCGGTCATGGGGATTGGAAAGGGCCCCGCAGATGAAGGCGTTGCCCAGCAGGGCCACAAGCACAAACAGGGCAAGACCGGCAATCGGCCTTCTGCCCGTACGCAGTCCCCACCACAGAACCGGCAGGAGCAGGGTCATGGAAGCCAGGGCGATGGGGACATGCAGCCGGTTCCATCCCGAAAGCAGCTCAGGGGTGAGGTCCTCCTGCTGCTGCCGGGCCCTGTTCAACGGCCCCGCGATACGGGGAAGAAAGGTGGTGAGGATCCCCCTGGTATCCCAATGCTGCCCATCCAACCCCTCGCCGGTGGCAACCCGGACCACCTGCTCGGCGGTCGCGTGCACAGCCTTCGCCACGATCATCCCCGGATAGGCGAGGACAATCCCCTTGACCAGCTGCCCCAATTCCCGCTGACTGCTGGACGCCTTCCAATCACCGATCTTTTTGTATGGTGAATCCTTGCTCCACAGAAATGCGTCCGCTGTTTCCGGCAAGGTCTCCTTCCAGGCACACAGTTGCACCCCAGGAGCTGGGCAATGTTCTCTCAGCCAACGTTTCGCCAAGCCATCCTGAACCAGGCTGCCAAAGAGAAAGGCCGGTCCCCCTGGGGTAAACTGAGCGGTCCCGACGAGAAGGTAGTGGAGAGACGGCATGAGAACAAACGCCGCAGCAACTAACAAAGTGGGGAAGATGGCCTGCACCCTGAGGGGCCAGGTGCTGGCAAGCACCCCTTTGATCAGGAGCACGCCGACCAGGCCCAAGGCCAAAGCCAGGCAGGACATATGAAAAAGCATGGCCAGCAGGGCAACACCCCCAAGCCCAATCGATTCCCAGGTGCGTAAGGCGTGACCATGGGCAACAAGCAGCCACACCGCCAGGACCATCAGGGGCACAAAGATATCCGGCATCAACTGGGCGGCATACCAGGGCAAACTGGTCAAGAGGGACAGCAGTGTTGTCACCGCCAGCAGTGGTGCTCCTCCGCCCGGCAGATGATGGCACCGCCAGAGCAGCTGGAGTATCCACAGGGTACATCCGGCCTGAACAGCGATCACTCCCCAAAAGGACCACCAATTCAAGGAAAAAATCTGGAGAAAGAGTCCATAGAAATAGGAGCGCCCCGGGACGAGATATCTTCCCATGGCGGCCTCGACATAGCCACCGGTGTCATAAAAGACAAGGGCATAGCCGTTCCACAGAGCCGGTGCCATCAGCACCAGCAGGCAGGTGCACAGGGAGGGGAAGGTGAAGAGGCGAGCGAACAAGGAGGCATTGACAGGGTCCTTCAGCTGTTTTTTGAAAGTATGCACTGATCTATTCATTTCCAGGCTGGGAGGGGGTTGTGACCATGCAGCGATGTTACCTGCAAGGGCTTCTTCTGCAGTCAAAAAAGGCATCCAGGGGCGTTGTATGGCCTCAGGCACCTCAACGCGGTTCGTCGGGCTCGTGCACTTGAAAAAAGCGCATGTTTCCTTTAAGTAAAGAGGTAGTGAATACCGTTCATCATGATCCCTTCTCTCGACTATGTTCCCGATGATGCGAGACCATCCTCAAGATATCAGGTAAACAAGATCAATGAGCCACCAACCTCTCCCGCAGTCACCGACCATTGCCGTCCTCATCCCCTGTTACAACGAAGAGCTCTCCATTGTCCAGGTGATACAGGCTTTCCGCCGTTGCCTCCCTGAGGCCTCGATCTATGTATACGACAACAACTCACAGGATAGGACCAGGGCGGTCGCCAAGGCGGCTGGCGCCATTGTCCGCAGCGAATCCCTGCAGGGAAAAGGCAATGTGGTCCGGCGCATGTTTGCCGATGTCGAGGCCGACATCTATGTGCTGATCGATGGTGACGACACCTATGAGGCGACCAAGATTCCGGAGATGATTCAATGCCTCATTGACAATCAACTCGATATGGTCAACGGTGCGAGGGTCACCACGGTTGAGGCGGCCTATCGCCGGGGGCATCGTTTCGGCAACTGGATGCTGACCGGTATCGTCCGCTGGATCTTCGGTGATCGCTTCCGGGACATGCTCTCAGGATTCCGTGTTTTTTCAAGGCGTTACGTAAAAAGCTTCCCTGCCCTGGCCGTGGGCTTCGAGATCGAAACCGAATTGACGGTCCATGCACTGCACCTGCGCATGCCCACCGCCGAAATTGAGACCGCCTACAGGGAGCGGTCGGAAGGCTCCTTGAGCAAGCTCTCCACCTTCAAGGATGGCTGGAAAATCCTGTGGATGATCCTCGTCCTTGTTAAAGAGGAAAAACCCCTGCCGTTTTTCACGGCCATCTCGGCCAGCTTTGCCACCCTGTCCATCCTCCTCATGCTGCCGATCCTGGCTGAATTCTTACAGACAGGACTCGTTCCACGGCTACCGACGGCAGTTTTGTCCATGTTCATGATGGTGCTGGGTTTTCTCTCTCTGACCTGTGGACTTATCCTCCAGACGGTCACCCGTGGGCGTATTGAGATGAAACGCCTGCAATATCTCAGCATCCCTCTGGTAAAGAAATGAACGTGCGGGACAAAGAAAAACCGGAGTGCGGTCCACAGGGACAGCAACGACTCCTTCGCCAGATGTGGCGTTTTTTTCTCGTGGGTAGCGCGGCCTTTATGGTCAATGGTGTCCTGGTGGAGATACTGGTGCATCCCATCGGTCCGGTCAAGGCGCAACTGTTCGCCTTTCCCCTGGCGGCGACCGTGGCTTGGTGGTTGAACCGAACGTATACCTTTGGCGCCAGCAGCTCCGCACTTCACCGTGAATGGTTCACCTATATCATGGCGAATGGTATCGGCTGGCTGATCAACAACGGGGTGTACTTGCTTTTGATCTACCGGTTCCGCCTGGTGGCGCAACACCCTTCGCTGGCCGTTGCTGCCGGATCCATCGCCGGGATGTTTGTCAATTTCATTCTCTCGCGTCAGCTGGTTTTCCGAAAAAACGACGTACCACCCTTGCCGAAGACCTCCTCCTCACTCCACTGAAGTCCTCCAACCATTGAATAAAGGCTCTCAACGATCTGCAGAAACCTCCCGTGCCGCATCCGCCAGTACCTGCCAGGCCGCAGCATGGCTCTCACGCACATCGGGCACAATCACCAGCCGCTGCGCAAAACCGTAGTCAGTGAGCGCCTTGCGGCATTCCACAAGCGTATCCTGAACGATTTCCTTGGGATGATCGCCGTAGAGGTTGTACACCAGGCCGAGGAAGGGAATTTCGCGGGCCTTGATCGCCTCCAGGCTGAGGCGAATGTGGTTGATCGAGCCCAAACGCGGTGAGCCGACAAGCACCATCGGCATCTTGCGTGCGGCGTAAAAATCAAGCAACACACGATCCGCGGTCAGGGGCACCAGCAATCCACCGGCACCTTCGACCAGCAGCCACTGATGCCGTTTTTGCAGGGTGGCAATGGCCTGGTCCAGCACCGACTCTTCGATGGTCTTGCCGACCATGCGTGCCGCAAGCACCGGGGAGGCGGGAAAGGGAAAGAGGTATGGGCAGGTGGTCCCTTCACGGTCGAAATCGGTGAGCGGCTGTCCCATCAGTTTGCGGTGGAGGAGGATATCCTCGGACATCTCGGTGCAGCCGGTCTGCACCAACTTGAGCGTGGTGACGGTGTGCCCGAGTTGCAGCAGGTACCGGGCAAACAGGCCGGTGATGTAGCTTTTGCCGACATCGGTATCAATACCGCCGATGGCAAGGGTGTATTGTGGTTGGGTCATGGCTGCCCCTTGGTTGAGGTTGCATCGACGCCTCTTTGCAGGAGGGTTCTACGACCTCGGACGGGCGACGACAAACATGGGATGGTAGGTGAGCCGGACGCCCCGCTCGCCGCCAAAGAGATGCTGATACTGGTGTATGAATTCATTCACCTGCCGCCGCGTCCAGGCCTGCTGGCCGATGGAGTTGACTCCGGTTGCCCGCAGGTGCTTGAGCACGGCCAGAGGATCGGCGTACCACAGGACTTCCCGGGCCTCTTCCGCCGCCAAAATCTCAAACCGTTCCGACATCACCGTCAACAGTTGATCGAGGTTGCGATACACCAGGCCGACCCCGGTCACATCGCGAATTTCGCGCAGGTTGTCCTTGCCGTACAAGGAGAGGGCAAAGATGCCGCCTGTATGCAGCTGCCGATGCAGCTTGGTGCAGAGGGCCGGTAAATCGTGGACCCAGTGGAGGGTGGAGGAGGAGATGATCAGATCAAAGGAGCCGGGCAGGCGCACCGATTCAATATCGCCGGCAACAAAGGTGATATTTTCCGCCTTGGGCCCGATCTTGCGGCAGACGCACTCTTCAAAGGCGGCAACCAGATCACTGATGGTCAAATGGGAAAGAGCTGGAAAACACTCAAAGATACGCTGAGTCAGCAGTCCGGTGCAGCAACCGATCTCCAGCGCCTGATCGGGCGCAAGTCCGGGCGCGGCCTCGGCCAGCATGGCCAGGAGATGCTCGGCCACCCGGTGCTGAACCGTGGCATGCTGTTCATAGGTGGACGCCGCCTGTTCAAAACGGAGTCGTATCAGTTTCTTATCGGGAATCATCGGTATCGATCGGGTTACGTCGTACATATTTTCAAAAACCTCGCAACCCAACGATCAAACGTGGTGCAGATGGGGTGAAAATAAAACGAGAAACTTCTGGACGATCACTACGCTGCCAACTACCTCTACTACGCCTGCCTCTGCTTACTTGCCCCAGAGCAGGCTCCCCAATATCCAGCCGGATACGCCCTGGTCATGTTCGACATGGATCCAGCCGCCCTGGGATCCCAGCACATGGAAGACCGTGCCATAATTGGCCCTGGCCACGATTTCCGCATCAGTCTTGGGCTCTTTGCGAACATTGATCTGCTGCCCGTTGTCTTTGTTGGCCCGAACAATGACATAGGCATCCTGCTGGGTCGTCTTGCGGTGCACCCAGCCGGTACTGCCCTCGAAATCGCGCACCTGCAGCCAATCGCCTTTTTTACTGATGACTTCCAGCGGATAACCGCTGCCCAGTTTCCACAGAATCCCTTGATCGGTCCCCGGCCCGGAGCGCATGTTGATATCTTCCCCGGCAATGGCAACCATCTCAGCCCCGGCAGCCCCATGCAGGTGCAGCAGCAAAAAACAGGCAACGGACAACACCAGGTGGCGTCCCTTCATCCCTTGGCTCCCTGTTGTTGGGGTTCATCTGAGGACAACGGCGGACCTATGGTCACGCCATAGCCGGCAATATCAAGACCAAGTGCACCAGAACGGCAGGCTTCGGTGCAACATTTGAGACAGCGAATGCAGCTGCCGCTGTTGACCATCTCGTTGACTCGAATCTCAACCGGGCAAATCCGGTGGCACGCACCGCACTTTGTACATTTATCCGCATCAAATTTCAACCTAATCAGGCTGATCCGGTTGAACAGACCATAAAAAGCCCCCAACGGACACAGGACGCGGCAAAACGGACGGGAGACAAACACGCTGGCAACAAGGGTGATCGCCAGGAGGACGAGTTTATTGACAAAGAGCCAGCCGACGCTGCTGCGCAGGTCCGCATCCAAAAGCAAGAGGGGGATACCCGCCTCCAGCGTTCCGGCCGGACAGAGAAACTTGCAGAACCAGGGGAGGCCAAGGTCGAACTCGTTGATCACCAGCAGGGGGAGGAGGATCACCGATAAGACGAGCACCAGGTGGCGGATCCACCCCAGCCATTGGGGGAGGGAAAATTTCGGTCCGGGAATACGGTGGAGCCACTCCTGGATCAGGCCAAAGGGGCAGGCCCAGCCGCAAACAAAGCGACCGAAGACGACCCCAAGCAGGCCGATCGCCCCCAGGACGTAGGTGCCGATGAAGAGTTGGCCCGCAGCAAAGGACATGCGGATCCCGAGCAGCAGCTGCTGCAGGCTGCCGATGGGACAAAAGGTGGTCGAGGCGGGGCAGGAGTAGCAGTTCAGCCCCGGAGAGCAGAGGACCTTCAGTGGCCCCTGGTAGATGCTGCCGCTCTGGGGAAAGCCCCAATAGCCGTTGGTCAGCAGGGTAAAAAGCAGCTGCAGCCAGTGTCGTAGCCGCTGCATCAGCCGATCCCGATGCAGGCCAGACAGATCGAGCGGGCCTGCTCCAACACTCGAGACGGCTCGTCCAGGGTGATGCCGATCAGGAGCAGGAGGAGAAAGAACGCCATCAGCACGAGCGGCATCCTTCGGGGCGATGTCCGTCCTCGGCGCTTCTCCTGTCGCGTTGTACCCGCCACGACCCCGGCTACTCGCGGGAGAGCATACCGACCAATCGATCGAGATCGTCACTTGAATAGTATTCGATCTCAATCTTGCCCCGGGTGCCCTGTTGAACGATGCGCACCTTGGTATGCAGTTGGTTGGTCAGTTGGGTCATCAGGGTGTTGCAGTAGGTGGCCGGTAGTTCTTCCTTGACCACCGTTTGCGTACGCGCCTCGGCTGCCTTGGGGGCGTTTTTGGACTGTTGCGCACTGCAGAGACGTTCCGCGGCCCGAACCGACAGTTCCTCGGCGACAATCCTATCGCGCACGATCTGCATCTGGTCCGGATCATCCTTAACCCGCAACAGGACCCGGGCATGGCCCTCGCTGATCCGCCCCTGAACGACATCCTCCTGAAGCGAAGCAGGCAGCTGCAACAACCGCAGCACATTGGTGATGGTGGATCGCTGACGGCCGACCCGTTTTGCCACCTCCTCCTGGGTGAGCTTGAATTCCTCCATCAGACGGCTATAGGCCTGGGCCTCTTCAATGGGATTGAGATCATGCCGCTGAATATTCTCGATCAGGGCCAGTTCAAGCCGTTCCCGATCTCCGGCCTCATCCATCACCACCACCGGCACCTCGTTAAGACCGGCCAGTTTGGCTGCCCGCAGACGTCGCTCACCGGCGATCAGGGTATATCGGCTGCCGCTGCCCTTGACGACCAAAAGGGGCTGAATAACCCCTTTTTCCGCGATGGAATCAGCCAACTGCTGCAGCTTTTCCGGATCGAAATAACTGCGCGGCTGGTGGGGATTCGGAACTATTTTATCAATGTCGCAGTTAAAATATTTTTCGTCCTCTTCCAGGCTCTCTTCCGGCAACAGTGCGCCGACGCCACGGCCCAAAACACTCTTTGCCATTACGCCCTCCCTTTGGCTCGCTTAAGAAATTCCGTGCCCAACTGTTTGTAGGCTTTTGCTCCCGGACAACCGGGATCATACTCGATAATGGTCTGCCCGTGGCTGGGGCTTTCACTTAAACGCACATTCCGAGGAATGACCGTCTTGTAGACCTGCTCCCCGAAATGTTTTTGGATCTCGCTGGCCACGGAATGGGTCAAGCGATTACGCCGGTCATACATGGTCAACAACAACCCCTCGATGTATAAATCCCGATTCAGGCTTTTCTTCACCTTGCGAATGGTGGAGATCAGCTGCGCCAACCCCTCCATGGCGAAATATTCGCACTGCAGGGGAATCAGCACCGAATCGGCGGCGGTGAGGCTGTTGACGGTCAACATCCCCAACGAAGGCGGACAATCGACGAGGATGTAATCAAAGGAATCGCGAACAGGACGGAGCACGGACTTGAGGCGCTTTTCACGATTTTCCTGGCTAAGCAGTTCCACTTCCACCCCGACCAGATCGATCGAGGCAGGCAGGACGGACAGATTCTTGACGTTGGTCGTCTGGATGCAATCGCCGGTCTCTTTGGTGCCGGTGTAGCAACTGTAGATATTTTGTTCCGTGTTCGACTTGAACACCCCCACACCGCTGGAGGCATTCCCCTGTGGATCGGAATCGACCAGCAGTACCTTTTTCCCTTTGCTCGCCAAAACGGCAGCGAGATTCAATGCGGTTGTGGTTTTACCGACACCGCCCTTTTGGTTGGCTAAGGCGATAATGTGTGTTTCCACGGTAAATCTTCTCCTGACAGCTCTTTGTTAATGAAACATTCACGGAGTATACTATACTCTTGCCCCCCAGAGAATAGTTCTCTTACCACCTCAATCACTTTGCCCATGTGGCCATTCTCGTGGAAGACTCGAGGATGAAGCTTCGCGTGCGCAAGAGCCTGTTTTTGCGAGACGCGATCTTTCGTTGTTAGACTTTTACAAAGCCACCATGTTTCACGTGAAACATTGCCGGCGCGGGACCCAAGTATGACGGATTATAGCGATGTACTCATCATAGGTAGTGGTGTATCGGGACTGTCGTTTGCGTTGAAGGTTGCGCAGTTTTCCAAAGTCACCCTGATCACAAAGAAAAAGAAAGCCGATACGGCCACCAATTTGGCCCAGGGCGGCGTGGCTGCGGTCCTCTCTGTCGAGGATTCGGTGGAAGCACATATTAAGGACACCCTCTGCTCTGGGGATGGCATCTGCAACGAGGAGATTGTTCGCGTGGTCACCACCGAGGGACCGGATCGGGTGCGCGAACTGATGGAACTCGGTGTCCAGTTTCAGCGGGGCGAGAACGGCGAGGGATTTGACCTGGGCATGGAAGGCGGCCACTCGGCCCGCCGTGTGGCCCATGCAACCGACATCACCGGCAAGGAGATCGAACGGGCCCTGCTGGTCCAAATCGATGCCAATCCCAACATCACGGTGCTTGAAGATCACCTGGCCATTGACCTGCTGATCGAATCCAAGGCCCTTGGCCGCGAGCGCACCAACGGCGACCGCTGCCTCGGAGCCTATGTGCTCAATCGCAGCACCGGAGAAGTCGAAACCCACTGCGCCGGGGTGACCGTGCTCTGCACCGGCGGCTGCGGCAAGGTCTATCTCTATACCACTAACCCGGATATCGCCACCGGCGACGGTGTGGCCATGGCCTATCGCGCCGGAGCCAAGGTCGCCAACCTGGAATTCATTCAATTCCATCCCACCTGTTTTTTCAACCGCGAAGCAAAAAACTTCCTTATTTCCGAAGCGGTGCGCGGCGAGGGCGGCATTCTCATCAACCAGCAGGGAGAAGCCTTCATGAAGAAGTATGACCCCCGCGGCGACCTCGCCACCCGTGATGCCGTTGCCCGTGGCATCGATGCCGAGATGAAATCGACCGGCACGGATTGTGTCTTTCTCGACATTACCCACAAGCCCGCCGATTTTCTCCGCGAACGATTCCCCAACATCTATGGTACCTGCAAGAAGTACGGCGTCGACCTGACCGAAAAGCCGATTCCGGTTGTCCCTGCAGCCCACTACATGTGCGGCGGGGTGGTTGTGGATGAATACGGTCGCAGTTCAATAAACAACCTGATGGTGCTGGGTGAAACCGCCTGTACCGGCTTGCATGGGGCCAACCGCCTGGCCTCGAACTCCCTTCTGGAGGCAGTGGTCTTTGCCCACCGGGCGGCCAAACTGATCAAGGAGAAGATAGAGGCTATCCGCGCACTGCCGCGCATAGAGATCGAACCCTGGCGAACCGGTGGGGCGGAGATCCTCGATGAATCCATCCTGGTGAAGCACAACTGGGATCAGGTCCGGCAGTTGATGTGGGATTATGTAGGCATCGTCCGACGGCAGAAACGGTTGGATCTGATCCAGACCCGTCTCAGTTGGATGGTCAAGGAGATCAAGGAACACTTTTATGACTACCTGCTCACACCAGACCTGGTTGAGCTGCGCAACCTGGCGGTTGTTGCCGACCTGATCGTGCAGAGTGCCAGCCTGCGCAAGGAGTCGCGCGGCCTCCATTACATCCTTGATTACCCGGAAAAGAACGACCGGGATTATAGAAAAGACACTATCCTGCAGAAGCGGTGATCACCGCACGAAAAAAAGCCCCCGGAGCGTTGTGCGCCGGGGGCTTTTCCATTCGTATGCCGCGGGGGTTACTGCTGCCGCATTTTCTGCATCTGCTCCATGGCCTCTCGCATCTGCCGCATCATCTCCTGCTGTTCCTCGCCGCTCATCCCATCAAGTTCCATCGCCTTTTGCCGCTCGGGCATCATCATGGTTGCGCCTTGAGCCTGCTGCTGCATCTTGACGGCACCATCCGGCTCCTTGAGGGAACTCACCATCTGCTGTATCGTGCCCTGCATCATGGCCTCGGCCTGGAGATCAAGCTCGGCGGTGATCCCGGATGGCGGGGAAAAGACGCTCTCCGGAATGGCAGTACTGGTATCGACCTTGGTGGCGATGGTGCTGTTCATCATCCCCATCATCGAGATCTCACTTTTCAACGGGATATCCGTCCCCTGGAAAACTGTGCTGGTGGACATCCCCTGGATCGTCACCACATCACATACGTAGTCCATGAAGGTCGCGCTGGTCCGGGTAACGCTGCCGCCCATCTGCGCCATCATACCGGCTCCAAGGACTTTGGCATTTTTCTCGAAATTCTTCTTCTCGCTGCTGCTGAGCTTGGTATATTCTTGCTTGAACAGCTTGCTGGGGTTGGTGCTCTTGGAACCGGTCTTTGCCACCAAGTCATAGGTGAAGATCCAGTCCGGATCCTGCATCTCCACGGTTTCGGTGCGGGTGGACATCCCCATCACCGTGGTTGCCCCCTTATGGTATTTGGCCCTGAGCCTGCCGTAATCCTTGATGTAGAGGGTCTCTTCGCCCTGTTCGGTTCCCTTGAGTTGGTAGTGGATGGTCGCTTCTTTGAATGGGAGTTGCACCTCCCAGGGAAAGTCGGCACTCCAGCCGGGGGATCCGCTCACTAAAATCCCCATAAATACGCCCAGCAGATATCGCATGTTCATACACCGCTCCTTTGTTCTCTATTGATAGGTTTCACCTCATCCTGCAGTGTACCCCATTGTAACGCCCCGAAGCGACAACTCAAGAGAAACCGCCGATGCTTTCCATCATCCAGCAGATCGCCGAACGCAAAATCCAACAGGCCATGGAAGAGGGCGCACTGCCCGATCTGAGCCACTGGAAGAACAAACCTCTCCCCCAGGAAGACCTCAGCAATGTTCCTCCAGACCTGCGCATGGCCTATCGACTCCTCAAAAACGCCGGTTACGTACCGGAAGAGGTGGCCCTGCAGAAGGAGATCACCCGCATGGAGCAGTTGCTTGAAACCTGTCGAGATGAAAAGGAGAAGGTACGGCAGCTGAAAAAAATCGGCTGCCTCAGGACCAAGCTCGAATGCCGCATAGGGCGCAGCATCGAGCTTGGTGAAGAGGGGCCGTATTACGAGAGAGTGGTGGACCGATTGGCCACCCCAAAAAAGAAGTAGGCCCGGAGTTCAGGCCTCCGTTACCTCACCGAACAGATCCCTGTTCTGTTCGATCTTATCCCGATTGCCGATGGTGACCCGATAGCGATCTTGCTGCAGTCGATGAAACAGCGGCGCATAGCTGCGCAATTCATCAACCCCGGTACGGATAATCTGCTCCACACGCTGCTGACGAAAGGCTGTGGTCATCCCGGTCAAATAATCGTTGCGCGCGTTGGCCCCCTTGGCTGCGGGCCCCTGATGCGGCGTTGCCGAACCATAGGCCCCGACAACCAGCTGCTGCATCGATTCCTGGGAGAGCTGCAGGCCTCCGATCACCGAGGGCAAGGCCTCATAGGCATCATAGGTTTTCCTGACCTGCGGATCACGGTAACTGACCATGCCAAAATTACCGGTCACATGGTTGAACTGAATGAAGCAACCGTAGGCTCCGCCCATCTGCCGCACCGTATTCCACAGATAGTCGCGTGACAACCAGGTACGGAGGACCTCGAAACTGCCGCTGTACCCCTCGGCATTCGGAAACAGCGAACAGGCCTGGATGTTGTAGACGATCTCCGCCGAGGTGGTGAAGGCCTGGGTCTTGGGCGCTGTGGGAAAGGTGATCTGGGCCGGGGCAATGATCCCGCCCGGCAGCTGTTGGACAAGACCGAGACCGAGATGTTGGAAGCGGGCAATGTCCTTGTCCTCGGCGGTGATCGAAATGACCATCCCTTGACGCCGCAGCAAAAGCTCACGGATCTGTCCCAGGGCCGCATGCAGTTGCGCCTCACCGTTGAGATAGTCAGCGGCCAGCTTCTTCAGGTGGAGATAGCTGGACATGCCCTGGACATGCTCATTGTACTGTCCGGCCAGGCTCAGTTGGGAGAAGGCACGGGTGACGGCAAGGGAGTAGCCCTCGCTCTGCACCGAGTGCTCGGCCCAGGCGAACTCACGCTGGACGATCTCTTCGATATGATGCTCATCGGAAAAATCCACCGAGGTCAAGACCTCTGTCACCAACTCGATGGCCTGGTCAAGATAGGAGGACAGGGCCTTGACATGGAGCCAGAGAATTGGCCGAACAACGTCCCGCTCGCCAGCTTTTATGTAGGCCTGAAAGGAATGGGAGAAGTCGCCGGTGCACAGGTTGATGGCCTTGGCGAACTGCATGTAGTCCTTGTTGGCTGTCCCGATCTCAGTGAGGATGGTGGCAAAAAGATCGAGGTAGGGGAGCAACTCCAGGGGCAGGGTAGAGCAATCGAATCCGAAATCCAGGTAGCAGATGCCGTTGGTCTCCAGGCTGTTGACCAGCAGTTCGGTCTCACCCAGCACGGTTGGTGTGACAGCATGAAAAGGCGGGTGGGCGTCCAGGTCGTCCAGACCGAGTCGAGGAAGACGGCGCAGGTCCTCCACCGTGTTGGACTCAGCCTGAAGGGCCATCAGTTCCCGGGTCCGTTCCACCAGTTTCTTGCGGGCCTCCGCATCAAGGGATTGGTTGAACCCGTCCAGCTGTTGCTGTTCCTCAAGGACATTTTGCGCCATCTTCTCCGGATCCGGTGCGAGGGTGACGGTGACCGTGGCCGGGTTGTCCAGCAGATAGGTCCGGATCAGGTGTTCGAAGTAGCCCTCCTCAATGGCCTCACGGCGGATCTCGGCCAAGAGGGCATCGACCGCCAGTGCCTCATAGGGAGAGACCCCGCCCTTCATCGCCGGCAGGGCCTTGCCGATCAGATCGAGTCCACGCTGGGCCTTGTTCATCTCCTCGCGCACGGCAAACTCATATTTGTTCAACTCGGACAGCATCAACTCATGGTCCAGTCCCTGGTCCACCATGCGGGTGAGGGTCGCCTTGTAGAGGGCCAAGAAGTGGTCACGCTTCTCCGTATCCGTCCCCACCAGGTAGGTGATGATCAAGGATTTGATGCTCGAGTTGGACAGGAACAGGCCACCAAAGTCCTTGCAGACACCGGAGTTGAACACTGCCTTTTTCAACGGCGATCCATCGGAGTTGAACAGGATGTTGGCGATAATCTGAAAGGCGGTGTTGAGCTTGCGGTCCTGAATTGTACCGATCACCGAGCTGATGGCGAGAAAGGTCCGTTCGCTGGTCGGGCTGCCCGGCTGAACTGGATAACTGTCTGTAACGGACAACGGCGCGGACACCTCCTTCCCTTCCTGAATTGCGGCCTTTTCCACCGGCTGGGCAAATTTCTCTAAAAACCGCTCCTGGACAAAGGCCAGCTCCGCATCGAGATCGGCATCACCGTAAAAAAAGATGGTACTGTTGGAGGGGTGATAGTGGGAGCGATGGAACTCGACAAACTGCTCATAGCTCAAATCCGGAATGCGGCGCGGATCGCCCCCGGACTCATGGGCATAGGTCGACTCCGGCATCAACGCCTGGTAGATGTTGTGGAACAGCGAGCGGATCGGATCGGAGTAGGCGCCCTTCATCTCGTTGAACACCACCCCCATGAACTGCAGATTGTCCTCCTCGTTCTCCAGATGATAGTGCCAGCCTTCCTGCTCAAAGGTGGAGCGAAGCAGGAGCGGGTTGAACACCACGTCGCAGTAGACATCCATGATGTTGAAGTACTCCTTGAGGTTGCGCGTGGCAAAGGGGTACCAGGTGGTGTCCGCTCCGGTCATGGCGTTGAGGAAGGTCATCAGGCCGCCCTTGTTGATCTCACCGAAGACATCCTTGACCGGATACTTTTCCGAGCCCATCAGCACCGAATGTTCGAGAATATGGGCCACGCCGGTGGAGTCTTCAGGTACGGTGCGGAAGGAGACGCAGAAGGTCTTGTTCGGGTCCTGATTCTTGATCGCCAGGACCTGGCAACCGAGCACCGCATGGGTAAAGAGATAGACGGTCGAGTTGATCTCCTCGACAAAGGAAACACGATCCAGGGTGAAACCGTGGTAGGTCGAGCCAAGGGAAAATGTGGTCATAGCACTCCGTTGTCAGAAAGTTTTATGGGAATCTAAAAGAATTGTGACCGGGCCATCGTTTGTCAAGGAGACCTCCATCATGGCCTGGAAAACGCCGGCCTCTGTGGGGATCTGCCGCTGACGGCACAAGGCGATGAGCCGATCATAGAGATCTTTGGCCAGCTCCGGGGGGGCGGCCTCGTTCCAGGACGGCCGACGCCCCTTGCGGCAATCGCCGTACAGGGTGAACTGGCTCACCACCAGCAGCTGGCCGCCGATGTCATCGAGGGAGCGGTTCATCAGCCCCTGCTCGTCTTCAAAGATGCGAAGGTGTTGAATCTTGTCGGCCATCCATACCAGGTCTTTCTCGGTGTCGTTTCGATGGACACCCAACAGGACAAGGAGTCCCTGGGAAATGGCCCCGGTAATTTGGCCGTCGACTTCAACCCGGGCCTGTGAGACTCGTTGAATTACAGCACGCATAGAAAAGTTGGGGGAGGGATGAGGGTTGGTATCAGGCAAGCGGCGGTTTGAGTGCGCCGCTCAGGTACTGGACAATGGAGACAGCGGCCAGGGCGGCGGTCTCGCCGCGGAGGATGTGCGGCCCAAGCGAAAAGGCGGCAAAACGCTGCTCCTGCAATGCTGCGACCTCAGAGGCATGCAGACCGCCCTCGGGACCGAGGAGCAGACAAATGGCGCCGGGTTGATCAGCGAAATCCGTGGGCAGGGGGGCACACAATTCCGACTCCCATGCGACCAACCGGTAGACATAGGGCACAGTGTCGATCTCCGCGAGGGGTGTCACCGGCGCGATCTCCATGGGGGTGGCACGGTGGCATTGCTTGCAGGCCTCGATCATGATCCTCTGCCATCGCTCCACCGGGTTGCGATCCCCGCGATTCTCGCAATAGCGTGAGACCACGGGGAGGAAGGTCTGCACGCCAAGCTCGGTGGCCTTCTGCACCAGCAGATCCATCTTCTTGCCCTTGAGCAGGCACTGAGCCAGGGTGAGCGGCGTCCGCACGGACAGTTCCTCCCGGCGGGTGTCGACCACCTCGGCAATGACGCCATGCTTTCCCACCTCAGTGAGCACAGCGGTATGCACCAGGCCGTGCCCGTCAAAAAACTCGACCCGCCGGCCGGGGGGCAACCGCAGGACCATGGCCATGTGCCGGGCTTCCTGGCCGCTGATTTCAATTCGATCGGCCTGAAGGGAATGGGGGGGGAGGTAAAAACGTCGCATGATTTTTTCTAGCATAAAACGGAACGGCGTGCATGCACTGCCCTGGAAATCGACAAAAAAAATTTAGGGGCAATTCTTCCAAGCATGCGTTTCCTTCGGGATCCGGCGGTACACGGTTATAGTCACCGGCACGGTGGCGGAAAGATTTCGGCTGTCCACCTGGACAAAGTCATCCGCGGAGAATTCGGGAAAAGAGGCATCACCGGCAAATTCCTGTCCTATCCAGCTGATGATCAGGGTGTCGGCCAGGGGTAAGGCGGCCTGGTAGAGCATGCTGCCACCGATAACAAAGATTTGCTTCGCATCACGACAGAGGTCGATGGCGGCCTCCAGAGAGGGCACCTTTTCGCAGGCCGGATGCGGGCTGAATGCCGCTGAGGTACTCACCACAATGCAGCGACGGCCGGGCAGGGGGCCGCCAATTGATGCATAGGTCAACCGCCCCATGATCAGCGGCGAGCCCATGGTGGTCGTTTTAAAATGGGCCATCTCTTCCGGTATCTGCCAGGGAATGGTATTATGGCGGCCGATGACCCTATTGGCCGCAACCGCGGCGATGATGATCAGTTCCACGCTGGTCCTCTGGGGTTAGAGGCAATTGAACAGGATGATGATGGCTGGAAGGTACGCCTTTTCACCGTCTCCGGCAAGGGTGCACACAGGTGCAGGGAGAAAGTAATGCAAATTTTGATTTATGGGGCCGGCGCCCTGGGCCAGGCCATCGGCTGCATGCTCGCCGCCGACGGTCACCGGGTGGGGCTTGTCCTCCGTCCCCGCTTCGTCGAGACCATCGCCGCCGACGGTCTTGAGGTGAGGGGCATCTTCGGCGACTACCGGGTCACGGGCGACCAGCTTGAACTGTTCACCAGCCTCAAGGGCCGTAGCGGCAGCGGCTACGACATGATCATCATCACCACCAAGACCTACGATACGGACAGGGCGATTAGCGACATTGTCGGCCTGTACCAGTGCTACTGTCCGGTGGTGTCGCTCCAGAATGGCTGCGGCAACCTGGAGAAACTCGAGGAGCGGCTCGGCCGGGAACGCAGCCTGGCAGGCCGAGTCATCACCGGCTTTGAGATCGATCGGCCGGGCCGGGTCAAGATCACGGTCTCCGCCGACAAGGTGCATATCGGCGGCTGCGTGCGCGGATCCGTGCCCACCGCTGCCAGGCGCCTGGCCGAGGCCCTGGACAGTGCCGGCCTGCCCAGTATTGCCGTGGATGATGTGTACCAGTCACTCTATGCCAAGCTCCTCTACAACTGTGCGCTCAACCCCCTGGGTGCCATTCTCGGTGTCCACTACGGAGCCCTGGGAGAGAGCGGGGACACCCGCAACATCATGGACCAGGTGATCGAGGAGACCTTTGCGGTGATCGACGCCATGGGCGGCAACACCCCTTGGGCCAATGCCGCCGCCTATCGACGGATTTTTTACAGTACCCTGATCCCAGCCACCTTCGACCACCGGGCCTCCATGCTCCAGGACCTGGAAAACAACAAGCCGACCGAGGTCGAGGCCATGGTCGGCTACGTGGCATCTCAGGGTAGGAAATACGGGGTCCCCACCCCGGCCAGCGACTTTCTCGCCGCCCTGGTCCGCTTCAAACAAGGACAGGGTTTGGCCAAGGAATAAACAGCTGGCCCCCTGCTCAAGGCAATCGGTTCAGCAGGGTGGCGAGCAGATGCTGGTTGGCGGCAAACAGGGCCGGATCAACGGCCCTGATTTGCTCCTCACTTTGAATATACGGGCCATCCACCACCTCATCACCGCAGTGGGCCAGCATCGACTCCACCGTGTCCGGGGTGGACTCGAGATGAAACTGCAGCCCAAGGATACGATGGTCATAGAGAAAGGCCTGAGAGGGGCACCCCTCGCTTCGAGCCAGATGCAGGGCACCCTGGGGAATATCAAAGGTGTCGCCGTGCCAGTGAAAAACCCTCGGCTGAAGGGGGAGTCCCCCCCAAAGATCGCTTTGCCCGCCCTCTTCGGTGACCTCGATGGGCAGCCAGCCGATCTCTTTATTTTTGCCTCTGTACACCGGTGAGCCAAGCGCATCGGCCAGCAACTGCGCCCCAAGGCAGATCCCTACCGCCGACTTGCCGGCAACAATCGCCTCACGAATGAAGGCGCGTTCCTGAACCAACCAGGGATAACTGTCGTCCTCGTAGATGTTCATCGGCCCGCCCATGATCACCAGCCGGTCGAAATCCGAGAGACAAGGCAACGTCTCCCCGGCGTACAGCCGGGTCATACGCAGCAAATCTCCCTGGTCCACAATCCACTTGCTGATAAAGCCGAGCCCTTCAAAGGCTACATGCTGCAATCCATGTATACGCACAACCTCTTCCTCCTCGTACCAATATGCTGATTTAACCCGTTTGCCAAGCTGTGCTTGAGCCTGTTTTCAAAGGCAAACAGTAGGGAAGCTTGGCCTGGGCGACAATTGCAAAAACCCATACCCATCAAACTTGACATTGCCGGCGCCACTGCTATGCTGAATCATAACTTCCAATAGTTTCGATGCATTTAGCCTCTTTTGCCATGGTTATCCTCTTACATGGAGGTCCGTTTGTCGCCAAAATCATTGATTCCCTCTCTGCCACGTTCCCGGACCTCCTGGGCCATGGCAGGGTTCATTCTGCTCATCGGTGGGCTTATAAGCTGGCAAGTCGCCCTGCTCGACGTCCGGCAACAACGTATCGAACAGAAAGGCGAGGCCATCAACGAACTTGCTCCCATTCGGGCACGACTCGAAGGGGCGGTTCTCAACCTCTTCAGCGCCACCTCCGGAATAGCCGGAGTGATCGCTCACAAGGGTGCAATCAGCGAGGACCTTTTTCAGGCCCTGGCAACACAGGCGATCCATGACCACCCCTATATCCATAATATCGGTCTTGCCCCCAACGACATCATCAGCCAGATCTACCCCCTCGAGGGCAACCACCAGGCCATTGGCCTGAACTATGCAAAAAATCCCACGCAATTTGTCGACGTTCGCCAAGCTCGCCTCAGCAGGCAGCCCGTATTCTCCGGCCCCCATCAGTTGGTGCAGGGCGGCCAGGGCCTGATCGCCCGGGTTCCTGTCTTTACCAAGGCCTCACCAACCGACGGAGAGGAGCATTACTGGGGCGTGGTCTCAGTGGTGACCGACGTGCAGCTGTTGCTGGCAGCAGCCGACCTACAATCGAAAAACGGTTTTGCCATTGGTCTAAAAAAGCTGGGTGATCACGCCTCTGCTGCGGACACCATGCTCCTTGGCACGAGCGCGTATCTTTCCGCCCGTCATCCCGTCTGCATGGAGGTCAAGGTCCCCGGTGCCGCGTGGCAACTCTGCGCCATTCCCAAGGGGGGCTGGGCGATCATTCCCGCCACCCAATCCGTGCGCCTCTATATCGGCCTGCTGTATACCATCTCGCTTGCCCTGTTGATCGCCTGGTTGACAGAACGTCCCCAACGGATGCAGCACCACAACCTCAAGCTGCAACATGAAATCGACGAACGGATCAAGACCGAGGAATGCCTCCGCCTCTCCGAGCAGAAATATGCCTCCATCTTTCAACTGATGCCGGACATGGCCGGCATCACTCGCCTTGAAGACGGCTGCTTTCTCGAGATCAACGAGGGATTTACTCAGGTCTCGGGTTTGACAGCCGAAGAAGTCATCGGCCATACCTCCATCGAATTGGGGCTGTGGACCATTGAAGAGCGACACCAGGCCACAGAGCGTTTGCGGACCGATGGCCATCTGGAAAACTTTCCCTTCATGCTCAGGCTCAAATCGGGGGAACTGCATCACGCCTTGATGTTTCTCACTCCGATTCAGGTCGACGGAAAGGCATGCCTCTATTTCATGGCCCGTGATGTCAATGCCCTGAAAAATGCCCAGATGTCCCTGGAACGGGAACGATCCCATCTGCGCAACCTGTTGCAGACGGTTCCGGCGCTGATCTGGATGAAGGATCAGGCAGGAAGATACATGAGCTGCAACATTCGCTTTGAACGTTTCGTCGGCCAGAAGGAGGCGATGATCGTCGGCAAAAACGACTATGAACTCTTTCCCCAAGAAGTTGCCGATTCTTTCCGCGCCTACGATCAGAAGTCCGTTGAGACGCATACAGCCAGCGTCAACGAGGAATGGGTCACCTATGCCGACGACGGTCATCGGGAGTTGTTGGAGACCATCAAAACCCCGGTCTATGATCCGGCCGGAACCCTGCTTGGTGTTCTCGGCATAGCCTGGGACATCACCGAAAAAAAACGGATCGAGGAGGAACTGCTCAAGGAACGGGAGAGGTTTCTCAACCTGGTGGACTCGGTGGACGGCATTGTCTGGGAAACCGACACCTGCACCCTTGCTTTCACCTACGTCAGCCGGGAGGCACAGCGTCTCCTCGGCTACCCGATCGAAGCCTGGTACGAGGACCAGTTCTGGTTCTCCCACCTCCATCCCGACGATCGACAACGGGTCTACGAGGCCACGGTCAAGGCCACGAACAACGGCCAGGATCACGATCTCAACTACCGTTTCCTCGCTGCCGATGGTCGGACTGTTTGGATCCAGGATCGGATCAATGTGGTTTTGGAAAAGGGGTTGCCGCGATGGCGGCGGGGCATCATGGTCGACACCACCAGTGAGAAGGAGGCCGAACACCGGCGCCTGATGCTGGAGAATCAATTGCGCCAGGCCCAGAAAATCGAGGCTATCGGCCGTCTTGCCGGTGGCGTGGCCCATGATTTCAACAATCAGCTCTCGGTAATTCTCGGATACGCCGACCTGATGCAGCAGAGCAATACCACCGAGGAAAAACGGCATGGCTATATCAACCAGATCATTCGTGCCGCCACCCAGTCGCGGGATATCACCCAGCAGTTGCTGGCCTTTTCACGCCAGGAGGAGATCTCTCCTCAGGTGCTGGACCTCAACATCCTGGTCAAGGGCATCAAGAAGGGCTTGGGCCGGTTGATTCGTGAGGATATCCGCGTTGAAGTGCACACCAATCCCACTCTGTGGCCGGTGTTCATGGATTCCACCCAGATGGATCAGATCCTGATGAATCTGATCGTCAACGCCCGCGATGCCATTGGCGGCCGGGGTCTGGTCACCATCGCCACCGAGAACGTCATTCTGGATGCCGACTTTACCGATCAGTATCCCGACCTGGAACCGGGCGAGTATGTGCAGCTCAGTGTTACGGATACCGGTTGCGGCATGAGCCATGAGACCATGCTCCACATCTTCGAACCCTTTTACACCACAAAGGAATCCGGAAAAGGAACGGGGCTGGGGCTGGCCACGGTCTACGGCATCGTCACCCAGAATAGGGGCCAGGTGGTGGTCGAAAGCGAGCTCGGCGCCGGTTCCACTTTCCGGGTCTTTCTTCCCCGAACTCATGTCCCCCTTGAGGAGAATGTGGAGCGCTCGATGGAAATGGAGCGGCCCCAACATACGGCAACAATCCTCCTGGTGGAAGATGAGGAGAGTGTACGCCAGATGGCCAAGGATATCCTGACCGCAAGCGGCTACTCGGTTCTGGTTGCCTCAGGCCCGACCGAGGCGCTGCGAATCTGTTCCGATCCTGGGCAGGAGATCGACCTCCTGCTCAGCGATGTGATCATGCCGGAGATGAACGGCCGCGAACTCTGTAAAAAAATCCATGGTATTCGCCCAGCGCTCAAGACTGTCTTCATGTCCGGCTATGCAGGGGATATCCTCCAGGAGGAAAACGACTGTCAGGTGCCCCTGATCAACAAACCCTTTACCATGCATGCACTGCTCAAGACCATCGAGGAACAGCTTCCCCGTTAGCTTTTGACGCTCCTGCCATAAAAAAAGCCGGTTCAGAGACACTCTGAACCGGCTTTTTTCGTTATCGTGGACGAGTCTTATTCACTCTGCAGCACCACATATTGGCTGTGATCGCCGGAACGGACGCGGAGCAACACCTGCTTGCCGCGGCCACTTTTCTTGAGCGCCTGGCGCAACTCCTGCAGATTGTGCACCCGCATCCGGTTCACCTCTTCAATCAGCATCCCTGACTGCAGGCCGAGTTCGGCGCCCGGGGTCCCCGCCTCAACCTCGACGATCAACACCCCCTGATCCTTCTTGTAGCCGAACTGGTCGGCCAGTTCCTGGGTCAGGTCCTGCAGTGACAGGCCAAAACCATCCAGGTCCGCGCCAGTCCCCGATTTCTTGGCAAAGGCCGACATATCCGCGGGCTGTTCGCCAATGCTGACAACCAGCTCTTTCTCTTTCCCGTCCCGGAGCACATCCAGCTTCAGCTCGGTGTTGGGCGGAGTCATGGCGATCTTGTTACGCAGGTCAGCGACATCGGTAACTTTTTCACCGTTGATGGCGGTGATGATATCGCCCTGCAGCAAGCCGCTCTTCTTGGCCGGAGAACCGTCGGTCACCTCGGAGACAAGGGCCCCGCCGACCTCGCCGCCAAAGGATTTGGCCAGGTCCTCATTCACATCCTGAATCATGACCCCCAGCCAACCACGGGCAACTTTGCCGTTTTTCCGCAGCTGCTGCTCGATATTTTTCGCCATATTGATCGGGATGGCAAAGCCGATACCCATATAGCCTCCGCTCCTGGAAAAAATAGCGGTGTTCATGCCCACAGCCTCGCCGTGAATGTTCAGCAGCGGGCCACCCGAGTTGCCGGGATTGATGGCGGCATCGGTCTGGATAAAGTTTTCATAGTCGGTGATACCCATGCGGTTGCGGCCCTTGGCACTGACCACGCCCACGGTGACGGTCTGGTTCAACTCAAAGGGATTACCGATGGCGATCACCCACTCGCCGACCTCCAGGCTGTCGGAGTTGCCCAGCGGCAAAACCGGCAGATCCTTGGCATCGATCTTGACCAGGGCGACATCCGACTGGGGATCGGTTCCAACCACCTTGGCCTTGAATTCACGTTTGTCGGCCAAACGAACGGTGATCCTGTCGGCGTCGGCAACCACGTGGTTATTGGTGAGAATATACCCGTCGCTTGCGATGATGAAACCGGAACCAGCGGCCTGCTGTTTGTAGGTCCGCTTTTCTTTGTTGGGGTTATTGCGCGGATTACGGAACTGGGGGCCGAAAAAACGCTCGAAGAAAGGGTCATTGAACAGTTCAAGAGGATCCCGCCCTTGCGCGGTTTTTTCTTTTTCGACCGCCACGTGCACCACCGCAGGGCCGGCTTTTTTCACCACCGAGGCAAAGGCCTTGGCCGAGCGATCAAGGAAGGCGATGTCATCCTCGCTCTGGGCATGGAGAGGTTGATAGCTGCCCGCCAGCAGTGTCAGACAGAGCAGGCAGGAGGCAAAGGCAATTTTTCCGGAAGATCTGGCATTCTTGTACATTTTCTGTGCTCCACAGATGCATGAAAATTGAGGGTCATCCACAAGATGACGTCTGAGTACGAACACAACAGGCAGTTTATAGGCACCTCAGATAATTATACCGCAGCCCAGGTTCGTCAAGAGGGTGATGTTCGCAGCGTCGCCGTCAAGAAACGATCTGCCCCCATTGATTAGAACTCCGAATTTTTTATCCGGCAGACCGCACCGACAAAAAACAATTCTTATACATTCAAATAAATTAGACTATATAATGATAGTTTTAATTATCATTAATACCATATTCTCCCCCTATTGTAGCCCTGTATTTTCTGCTTACATTTGCAGGCAAGAGCAAATCTCACATGAAAAAAACATCCAAAGGAGGATGACATGAGCGGATATGATTCACTGGCCTGGATTAAAGATAAGAATGGAAAAGAGTATGTCTGCCCGATCAGCGTGCTGAAAGGCGATACCAGCGACCGAGGCGAACTCAATGAGGAGGAGCGTCGGCAGTGCATGGATATCAATCAGATCATTGGCACTGAACGCTGGTAGCTTCGTCACTGTTGAACACTTTTAAAGAATAGAATTATATATATGGAGAATATCATGGAATTCAACGAAAGAGATCGCAATATCGGTAGTGTTGGCTATGAGTCGGTAGTATGGGTTCGTGACGGTAAAGGAAGCGAGTTCAGTTGCACCCTGGACAGAGCACGCGACGGTGTCCGCAGCATGGACGACCTGAGTGATCACGAGCGTTCCAGCTGCATGAATGTCAACGACATCGTGGGAACGGAACGCTGGTAATTCTGTACACTTCCCCCCGGTGGCGGACCTCGCCACCGGGGATTTTTTTTGCCCGCAGAGAGTTATGGAGCAGCAGACAGACCCAAGACGCATTCGTCGATACAACGGCAACAGCAACCCCGGGGGACCGGTCGTCTATTGGATGCACCGTGAATTTCGTGCCCAAAACAACTGGGGCCTCATTCATGCCCGAGAAGAGGCGCTCAGGCGGCAGGTTCCACTGGCGGTGGTGTTCTGCATGGCCCCAGGTTTTCTCGGTGCCGCCCTGCGCCAGTTCGATTTTCTCCTCAAGGGTCTGGAAGCATCGGCCCCCGCATTAGCCCAGGCGGGAATCCCCCTCGTCCTGCGCAGCGGCGAGCCTGGCCAAGAAATGATTCGCCTCTGCAACGAGTTGCACCCGTCCCTGGTGGTGACGGACTTCGACCCGCTGCGCATAAAGCGGCAGTGGCTGCAGTCCTTGCTGGAACACCAGGGCGCACCGGTGCATGAGGTGGATTCGCGCAACATCGTCCCCGCCTGGATTGCCTCTCCCCGTCGGGAATACATGGCCAGGACAATTCGGCCCAAAATCCATCGCCTGCTGCCGGAATTTCTCACCCCCTTCCCCCTGCTGCCTCCCCATCCCCACCCCTGGTCTCAGCTGCCGCAGAACCTCTCCTTTGCCGATCTACGCAAGACGCTCAAGGTCGACACCGCTGTCGGTCCGGTGAGTTGGCTCCAACCCGGCGAGGCCCATGGCCGGCACACGCTGGATATCTTTCTTCAGGAGCGTCTGGATCGCTACGACCAGCGCAACGATCCCAACAAAGAAGCCTGCTCCGACCTCTCGCCCTATCTTCATTTCGGCATGATTTCCGCCCAGGCCGTTGTCCTTGAGCTGCAAAACCGTGGACTGCGAGGCGACAAGGTGGACAGCTTTATCGAGGAATTGGTGGTGCGGCGGGAGCTATCGGACAACTTCTGCCTCTATACCGCGGACTACGACCAGGTCTCGGGATTTCCCGACTGGGCCAGGCGTACCCTTGAGGACCACCGCAAGGATCGACGTACATATACCTACAGCCTCGAACAGTTCGACCGGGCCCAAACCCACGATCCCCTGTGGAATGCGGCACAACAACAGTTAACCATCAGTGGCGCCATGCACGGCTATATGCGCATGTATTGGGCCAAAAAAATTCTTGAATGGACCCCGGATGCTTCCGAGGCCCTGCGAATTGCCATTCACCTCAACGACCGCTATGCCCTCGATGGCCGCGAAAGCAACGGCTACACCGGCATCGCCTGGTCCATAGGCGGCGTCCATGACCGGGGCTGGACCAGGCGCCCGATCTTCGGCACCATTCGCTACATGAACGATTCCGGCGCCCGCCGCAAATTCGATGTCCAACAGTACATACGCACCTGGTCGGGCCAGCAACACCCCTCCCTTTTCAGCTGAAACCATCTTCGGAGCAATCATGAACCTCATCGATGCACACAGTTGCGTTACCGCGGAATTAACGCTGAGCTGGCACAGCAGCGATGCCATGCACAGCGAAAAACTCTGGGCCCATCTGATCAGCCTCTGGCGGGATCTGCTTGATCCCGGCCTGGTCAAGAAACTCATCGGCAAAGGCGTGGGCGACAAGGCCGAAGTTGCCATCCCCGCCGACCGCTTCACCTCTCCCTATGCTCCCGGCAAACGAGTCCTCATTCGCCCGGAGCAATTTCAGGGAACCGATATACAAGGAAACGCGGTTACACCGGTACCGGGACGTTTTTACCCCCAGGGCATGCTCCACGGCCTGGGCGGCATTTATCAGTCCACGACCGCGCCCTGTCGCTTTCTCGGACAGGAGGGGGGCAGGTGGCTCTTTGACCTCAACCATCCCCTGGCTGGACGCGACCTCACCCTGGAGATCGAGATCATGGCCCTGAAGCCGCAAAATAAGGAACGCGGCGGCCGCTGCGAGGATTGGTTGGAACGGATCGCCAACGACGGCCCCGGGATGCAGGCCCGTTTCGCAGGCGATACGGCAGGTTTCTTTGCCCCGGAGCACTTTCTCCGGAGCGATGTTTCGGCGGATAGCGATTTCTACCGTAAACCGCGCCTGGTCCAGCATCTGGACAGCACCGCCCGGGCAACCGTCCGTTCCAGGTATGCCAGTCTCATTCCCGCAGGCAGCCGGGTACTTGATCTCATGGCCAGTTGGGACTCGCACCTGCCGCAGGAGGCGGCGCTCTCGCACTTGGCCGTTCTCGGTATGAATGAAGAAGAGCTCTGGCACAACAAACAGGCCAACGAGATCCTGGTTCAGGATCTCAACCTGCAGCCACAGCTGCCCTATGAAGACACCAGCCTGGATGCGGTGATCTGTACCGCCTCCATCGAATACCTGACCCATCCCCTGGCGGTGATGGCCGAGGTCCGCCGGGTGCTTCGACCGGGCGGCCTTGTTGCCCTTGCCTTTTCCAACCGCTGGTTTCCGCCCAAGGTTATCAAGCTCTGGACCGAGATGCACGAGTTCGAACGGATGGGCTGGGTGGCGCAACTGCTGCGCAGCACCGGCGGCTTCCGCGACCTGTCCACCCTGTCCAGACGGGGCCTGCCAAGACCGGCCGACGATCCGCATCAGGAGCTCTGGTTCAGCGACCCGGTCTACATGGTCTGGGCATTCAAAGCCTGAGAGGTGGAAATATGTACATCCTGGAGCGACAGCAGAAAGTCAGCGGCAGCCTGGAGCAGGCCTGGAATTTCCTCCAGAATCCGGCCAACCTCGACCGTATCACGCCGCCAGATCTCAAGTTCCGCATCGTCACCGATGTCCCGGAGATCATGTACAACGGCCTGATCATCGAGTACCGCATCACTATACCCCTGATCGGCACCCATTCCTGGATCACCGAAATCAAACACATCCGTGAGGGACTCAGCTTTGTCGACGAGCAACGGTTGGGGCCGTACCGTTTCTGGTTCCACTATCATGAAATCCGCCAGGAGGAGGACGGCGTGCTCCTGATCGACCGGGTCCATTACCAGCCGCCGATGGGTCTTGTGGGAAGGATACTGCACCGACTCTATATCCGGCGTACCCTGGAGGGGATCTTTGAGTATCGTCGTGAGCGGCTGGAGGCGTTCCTCGGTGGAGTGAAACAGGGATGAACGGCAAGGAGGGCGAAGCGAGATGCGCCCACCGGAGCGTGAGCTCAGTTAAGCTTGCGTTTACTCGCCCTGAGGCGTGAACGGGCAAACCAGCCCAGGCCGATAACGGCGATCACCACGATCACGATGTCGACCTGATGGGAGTATTTCTGGACCACGGTCCAGTGCTCCCGCAACCGCATCCCCAGCACCAGGAGAAAACCGTTCCACAGGGTGGCCCCGATCAGGGTCGCCACCATGAAGGGGAGCAAGCGCATCTTGCCCATACCGGCTGGAATGGAGATGAAATGGCGGATCACCGGAATAAACCGGGCAATGAACACGGTGAGCACGCCCTGGCGTTTGCTGAAATAGCGCTCCGTCAACTCCAGATCGTGCCGGTTCAAGAGCAGATATTTCCCCACCTTCAACACCAGCGGCTTACCGCCGTAATACCCCATCCAGTAGGAGAGCAGCGAGCCCGCCAACGAGCCCAAACTGGTGGCGAGCAGGGCCAGCCACAGGTTCCACTTGCCGTCCGTGACCAGAAAGCCGACAAAGGGCATGACCGCCTCACTGGGCACAGGCGCGATCATGCTTTCCAGGGCCATGAGTATAAATGCGCCCGCATAGGCGGCGGTATCGAGAATACGGACAGCGGTGTGGCTGATCAATTCGGTAAGCATAGCGCTCCATCAACGAAGGAAATAGACTAGGGCAATGGCCCCGAAGATAACCCGGTACCAGGCAAAGAGACGAAAATCGTGGTGGGCCACGAAACGAATCAGCCCCTTGATAGCCAGGAGGGCACTGAAAAATGCGGTGATGAAGCCCACCGCAAAAAAGGCCGGATCCGCGCTGCCCAGGGCCTGCCATGATTTCATCACATCGTAGCCGGTGGCGAGAAACATGGTGGGAATGGCGAGGAAAAAAGAAAATTCCGTGGCCGCCTGCCGTGACAGGCCAAAGAGCATGCCGCCGATAATGGTGGCACCGGAACGTGAAGTCCCGGGGATGAGCGAAAAAACCTGGGCAAACCCGACCTTGAGTGCATCCTGCCAGCTCATCTGGTCGACATCGCTGATCCGCACCCGCATCGGACGTCGCTCCACCACGAAGATGATCAGTCCGCCGACGATCAAGGCCACCGCCACCACCAACGGATCGAAAAGATAGGCTTTAATGATCTTGTGCAGGGCCAGTCCGAAGATTGCCGCAGGTACCACGCCGACAATCAGATTGATGACGAAACGCCAGGCCGCGGCATCGCCTCGCAAGCCGTGAATGACCCGCATCAGGCGCTCGCGATAGTGCCAGCAGACCGCAAGGATGGCCCCTAGCTGAATGACGATCTCGAAGGTTTTGGCCTGCTCGCCGGTATAGCTGAGCAGATCGCCACTGATGATCAGGTGGCCGGTGGAGGAAATCGGTAAAAACTCGGTGAGTCCTTCGACAATGCCGAGCACAACACTTTGGAGAAAGGCAAAAAGCTCCATGGAATCAACACACTAGGGACAGCATAAAAAGGGGATCGCTCTTTCCCCCATGGAAAGAGCAGATCAGGCCCAAGGGCACTCTGCCTGTAACTCGAAAAGGCTTTCCATGTCAAGGAGATACCGGAAAATGGGTGGTGCCGCCCGCCGGGAGGTAGCGTCAAAATCGATTCAATCCCCGTTGCGATCAAGATGCTCAAAGTAGGGCTGGTACTCGCGAAAATACATATCCGAGAGGGTGAGGAAGGCTGTGAGGGCCAGGGGCCCATAGATGATTCCCATCAGGCCGCACATGCTGATGCCGCCGATGATCGACAGCAGTACCAACAGCGGCGGCAACTGGGCCTGATTGCCGACAAATCTCGGTTTGAACAGATAATCGATGGAAAAGGAAAGCAGGGTATAGAAGATCACGGCAAACAGGGCCTGCCATACATGGCCCTTGAGGTAGAGAATCACGGCCGTGGGCATAAAAACCAGGCCAATGCCGACTATGGGCATGAACGCCATCACCGCCATCACCGCCCCCCAGAGCACAGGGGAAATGTAACCCATTACCGCAAAGTAAATACCGCCGCAAACGCCCTGGATCAGGCCGCTAAGGGTATTGCCCACGAGAATCGCTCCGGAAATGGAGGAAAAACGCGCAATCAGAAACCGGTTCTGCGCTTCGGGCAGGGGGGAAAGCCGGAGGAGAAAGTCGGTCAGGCGCTCAAACTCGATCAGCAGAAAAAAAACACCGGTGATGACGATACAGAACTGAAAGATAAAACTGATGATATCCGCGGCCAACTTTGAAACCTGGTTGTAGAGGAACAGGCCGACGGTGGTGGAAAACTTGGTGATCATCTCCGGCAACTTGTCGATGTCGACGTGGATGCCGAAACCGCCAAGAAAATCAGTGATCCAGTGAACCTGGGGATTGTTTGCCAAGGTTTGCTGGAGGAGTTCCACAAGATCGTTCTTTTTCGCCAGTTGGATAACACCCGGAATTTCTGCGGAGAGCGAACCAATACTGAACAAGAGTGGCAGGAAGACGCACAGGGTGATCAACAGGCAGGTCAGGCTTGCCGCAATCCAGGGCCGAATGCGGGCAGTCATCCTGAGATGGGCCGGATGAAAGACCGTGGCCAAAAGAAAGGCGAGGAAAAGTTGGGTCCAGAACGGCCACAGCACCACCCCCAACATCAGGCAGGAAAGGGAAAAAATCACTAAAAAGGTGACACGCTGAATCGTTGGCGGTGAAGAGGCCATACATACTCCGGGAACTGCTCATCCACAAAAAACCGGTCAAAGCCGGACAGAAAAGACGATTGCTGTCATTGTAAAACCGAACCATCAAGAACGCCAGCCTATTGTCACTGGGTGGTCGCCGACATCCGTAGGCGAGCTTGCGACCGAACAATTATCAGGTAAGGAAAAGAAAATTCCGCCGATTTCACCGCCGATTCGGCAGGGAAAATTCTTGCAAGGCCGAAATGAATGGTGTAGATAAGTTTTCCTTGCAGCATAGTCAATATGTCGGGGCGTAGCGCAGCCTGGTTAGCGCGCCTGCCTTGGGAGCAGGAGGTCGAGTGTTCGAATCACTCCGCCCCGACCATTAAATATAATGAAAAGCCAAATACCTACAAGGTGTTTGGCTTTTTTTTTGGTGCTTATTCCATTTTTTGGTGGCGGTTGTCAGTGGCGGTTTTGCTCTCGCCATTGGAAAATCGGCCTTCCAGGCCCTTCATAGCGGCTACCTGAGAATCACCAATCGAGTGCAAATATATTTCGGTGGTGGTCAAAGACTTATGACCGAGAATCTCGGAAATGGTCTTCTTGCTTATGCTCTTGCTGTCGGCCAGAACGCTGGCAATAAAGTGCCGGAGTTCATGATAATGAATCGGTGGATGAATCCCGGCCCTTTTGTTAATCCCATACAGCATTTTTCGCCTGTTCCTGAATCGGTCCCCTGTTTCCTCATTCAAAAATACCCATTGTTCATGCTTACGGTTTCTGTATAGAAACTGAAAATTTTCCAATAAATCATCGTTCATATAAGTAATAATCGGCTCATACCCGCCGCCACGGCGTTTTTTTGTCCATCGGGTAACTGTACGGTTTTTAAAATCGACATCATCCCAGGTTAGACGAAGCACTTCATCAACACGGGCCGCAAGGTGGATCAGCCACTTTTTTTGGGGTAAGCAGAGCTGTCATTTTTCTTTCTCGTTCTTGACGCAAAGATTTTTTGTATATACATTAATTCCATGAAAATTGAATTCGACCCGGTCAAATCCGAAAAAAACAAGAATCAAAGAGAACTGCCTTTTGACAAGGCATCGGAATTTGATTGGGAGAATGCGGTTTACCTTGAAGATGAAAGAAACCCGTATCCAGAAAGGAGATTCATAGCGGTTGGATACCTGGAGCACAGGTTGTACGTTCTTTGTTTCACACCAATCCCGGATGGAGTCAGAATAATTAGTTTTCGGAAGGCTAACGAAAGGGAGGCGAAACGATATGGCAAAACAATTACCCTTGACTGATAAAGACGGAGAAGTCCGGGAGTTAACAAAGGAGGATTTCAAAAAATTCAAGCCTGCCAGCGAAGTCTTACCCAAAGAACTCATTGCAGTTCTGCCCAAAAGGGGGAGACCACAAACGGCATCGCCTAAAAAGCCGGTGAATATACGGCTATCTGATGATGTGCTTTCAGCATTCAAAGCGACTGGTAAGGGCTGGCAAACTAGAATCAATGAAGCTCTCCGAGATTGGTTAAAGGAAAATCGCCCAGCATAATTTCTTTACCCCCCCGGCAAACGCTGCTGCCGTTTGTCGATAGGTTGCTTCTCTTCGCGGATCGCGGCTTGAGGGCTTGGTGGTTACGGATTCAGCGGTTTTTCGCTGAAAGATTGTACCGGCGCGCTTCGCCCCCTGGTTACCTGCTGCGCAGAACTGCAGAGAGCGCGAAGTTGTTCCGGGGTAAGCGGGAGTCTATCCCGCGAGCGTTGCCCTGAATTCGTTGCGCTTGGTTTCCATCTTCTTGATGAAAGCTTGTTCATCTTCAAAGAAGGCGTGCAAGTCTTCCTCAATCATGCCTTGGCAGAGGAAGACGATTTTATCGATGTCGTTGGGCTGCACTTCCAGGGAAGCGCAGACGGACATGAGAATGCCGCGGGCCTGCTTGCGGAGCATGACAATATCACGGTGTTTCACGGGGTGGGTCCGGACGTAGCCGAAAACACCGGTCCAGATAACAGCCTGGACCTTTTCCCAGAACTCGGAAACCTTGGCCTTTGTCTGGTTGTGGTTGCGGTTAACCGGGCTGTCGGAATGCCGGGTCCATTCGGTGGTGAGATACCCCCAGAGACTTTTCAAGGCGTTGACCAGGTCAACAACCGTGTTGATCTGATTGCCTTCTCCGTCGGAAAATTCTCGGAGTTTTGGCCGGCGGAGCTGGTATTCGACACGGGTAACGGGTTGCTGATCGTAGGTGTTGACGCCCCAGATCTCGGAAAAGATCTGTTGTTTATGGGTAGCGCGGGTGCCTTTAAGTTCGGCAACCTTGTCATAGATGCGAAGCATCAGGTTCCCCTTGCCGACGCGGACCCCGGAAAACTTGCGGTTGGTGTAATCACGGTCGAACTCGAGGACGTCCGGATCTGGTTCCGGGTGTCACCGCCGCTTGTAAACAATGAACAGAGCGTCTATGGCAAGCTTAAAAATTGAGGTTCCTTATCTCTTGTCGCTGATCCTCTGTATTTTCAGCCTATTTGGATTGCCGCAGGTTAGTTGGCGATCACCAGGCCTGGGATTGGCCGTGTACAGCTTCCGACATATCCGACATGGACGCTTTCGATTCCGGAGTTGTTCGCTCACTGTCCATCCCTGGAGGTTCATCTCTCTCCAGGGATGGAAGGTAAAGAAAGTGATCACAGGTCAACAAAAAAAGCGGGGTTGGGAAAAATGAAGAGGCGGGTTGATCGGTAGTGACTTTCCATGGAGTACAAAATCGTCTCCGCTTGGGTACTTTGACGCCCCTGTTAGTTAAAGCCTGGGGAGATCTTTTTCCACGAAATCGGGAAAGAGTCTTGGCCGGGATTCTCCCGCTCGTTATTACCAGGAAATGGTAAGAAAGACAAAAAAGGCGGAACCGTTTAGCTCCGCCCTCCACTTTCCGACATTTCGGAATAAATCAGTTAGCTTTTCTCCGGCCAAACGCTGCTAAACCAATTATACCTGTTCCGAAAAGGACCATAGTGCCAGGTTCAGGCACAAGATTTTGCGATGTGGCGACCGTGACATTATCCAGGATTGCACCTAAATTATCTCCCCCCGAATTGCTAAAACTTAACGCTCCACTACTGCTGGTTGTAAGTGTAAAATTTTTCAGGACCAGACCGTCACCAGTGGAGACGGTAAAAACTTGAGACCAATCTCCGAGGGTTACCGTAACTACATTCGTATCTCCCCTGGTCGATCCTCCAAGATAAAACGAGAGTTCGTAAGTACCTGCTGTAAAGGAATATTTAGATTGGAGCACACCGGCGTTGCTGGTTGATCCATCCAAGTCGACATAGAGGCCGTTACCAGGAAAAAAATCATAGAATCCATTTCCGACAAGATCTACTGTTCCATCAAACACAGACCATTTCGAAAACGAGTTGTAATTTAGGACTCCAACGCCTCCATTTTCAGTATCAAAGTTATCTTGAAATATTGTGGTAGCCTGAGCCGAAATAACGCTGACAAACAGCAGGCCAACAAGGGACACTACCGAAAAAAATTTTTTCCCCTGAGTCAGGTGAACCTCCATTTTCTTTAGTCTATACCTTAATTGCTCGATCCTCGAATCGAAAGCTGGCAACTCTATATTAATTTATGCAAAGAACATTCCTCAACCCATTCACCAAGTTTAGAAGTAATGGAAACAATATATTGTGATTATAATAAAAATTTTAATCTTTACTGAATTTTGGAGTTTCTGATCGGCCCAGACGGTAGGCGGGTTTTGGGCCCATCTGGAAAAATATAAAAAAATTGACATAGGTGCATAATTGTCGTTCTCGTAAAAAGCCTCGAGAACGACGTTTCGAGCTTCGTAAGTTGCTGATTTCACGACGTGTGATATCCTGGCTTTTGACTTTTTACGAAGCCATCATAATTGCGGCCCCCTCGCTTTCCCTGGAGAGCGCGGCCTCCAGAAGAGAACAACTTCACTCTTCCGGAGGCCAACGTGGGCAACAAGGGATATAGCAGTATCCCCCGCGACCCTGTTTGAATCTATCACATTCCTCGCCAGGGCTGTACCGGTACCTTCGATTGCAACCTTTATCGAGCTGCTGATTGGGGCCATGCTCACCCAGACCGTGTTTGACAACCGGGGCCTGGCTGGCGATTACGCCGTTGTACAGTTTACAGTTGGAGCGCTTAGTACAAAACACATGCCTCCAGGAGGGCAAGTGGTCTTTGACCGCCTTCCGGGTGCGGATTGCCCGGATGATGGTAACCTTATTTCACCAACTGGTCTGGTTTCTGATCTATGCTTACCCACTGCGCGGCATGCGTCCACGGAGGAATTTGAGGATGCTGATAGTGGAGACAAGAGCGAAGAGGAATGGCTCCTCTTTTCATGTTGACTGGGCCTGTGGGGAGGAATAGGTGGACTGCTCCTTGGTCGGTGGTACGCAAATTGTTTGGAGCGGCACCACGGAAGGCATCATTTTCCTTAAAACAGGAAAAAACCAGGGAGCGATCACTAGCCCGATCGGCTACAACCTGTTCAAATATGGGGCATTGCCCATTTCCATCCGGAGCAAACCGCTCCCCCTCAATTTTTCCGAAAAATTGAAAAAGTTCGCATGGTCTGCCAATGCCCGCCCATGGAGTTTTTCAATACCTGCAAATCAATATGGCGTAATCTTTACACAACTTAACTTGAGTAAAATTATATGAATAAGGGATAATTTTTGCATAAAATTGGTAAAGTTGACGTCTCAAAGGGTCTCGGTTTTCGCAAACAGGGCCAAGAAAACAATTTCACAAAGTAACTACCTAAAAAGAGGGCATTTATGAAAAAGTTTACAGCGATGTTTCTTGGAGGATTTTTATTCTGTAATTTTACCTCTTCGGCAAATGCAGGGCACATCGATTGGGTTGACTGGACGAGTTCAGGAAATAAGAGTGCACAAGGTACCCTGGCCGGAGGGACAATCGCTGTGACCTATAATGGGGAGTGGAGTTTTGTTCAGACGGGTGCTGGAACAAACTATTGGACAGAAGGAAGCCCTGCACCGTATACCGGCAACTCGGTGGTGGACAATGCGCCAACTCCTGCTGAAGGGATCGCACTCAGCACCGCTGGAACGAAAACAATCACCTTTAGCCAAGCTGTTTTGAACCCGGTATTTGCGTTCAACAGCTGGAACGGAAACAGTATTGATTTCGGCACAGCGATAACCATCCTGTCCACTGGACAAGGGTACTGGGGATCTGGCTCGATCGCCCTGGCGGCCGACGGGAAGGGCTGGAATTGGATATCCGGCGAACCGCATGGCGTTCTCCAATTGACAGGAACCTTCACATCAATCACCTTTACCGATACACTAAATGAGAATTGGCACGGTTTCACGATCGGCATTGAAGGCGTTGCCCCGCCCAACAATCCTGTCCCGGAACCCACGGCCATGCTTCTCTTCGGAACCGGCCTTGCGGGGCTTGCAGCGGTAGGTCGCAGACGTAAATAATTTCATTCATAAACGACCACCTTTCCGTGGTGAGAGGCTGTCGTTTAAGGAGTCAAAACAGAGCACGCCCTTGTGGAAGTATTTCCATGAGGGCTTTTTTTGTGCACGGCTTCAGTGAGATGAAAAGGATCTGCAAACAGCAGGATTGCACCAATGCAGGTCGGTGTCTTGCCCCGCACGTGCCTAACACGGTTCTCATCGCATTTTGATCAAGGGCTAACCCGTTCATATTGAACACCGGGTTTAATAGGATCGTTCACAGGTCCTCACGGTCAAATGAACGCTCCTGCCTCCGTGCCCCTTTGCTGCCTTCACCCCTTTTGGCAGCAAAGGGGCATTCTCAATTTTCTGGTTCAATATTTGATGGCGTCGTAAAAAGTATTTCTATTTAACTGGTTAATTTTCCAGGATTAACGTCTGGATTACCATTGTCATTTTTCTCGCATTCTGTTAATATATTTGCGTAATATCAATTAAATGCGAGACGAGATAATGTTTCACGTGAAAAACCACAAACAGCTCAACATCCTCGACCCATGGGCCCATTTGGGACCCAAACGACGCGCCCTCCTGGATAACTCATGGGCAGGTCTTTTTCAGAAGCATATCCTGCCTGAACTCCCGGTGGAGTCCCTGCGCCACCATTATCATGACTACAATGGCCGACCCACCAAGGAACTGTATGCCATGATGGGGGTGATGATCCTCCAGCAAATGCATGATTGTACTGATCAGGAGGCGGTTGAGCAGTTCTGTTTCAATATCCAGTGGCACTATGCCCTCAACATCACCTCGTGCTCCGACGCGGCTGTATACCTCAGCCACAAAACGCTCTGGACCATGCGCGATCACCTGGCCTCGGATGCGAGCTATGCCGAGATATTTGATGCCTCCCTGGGCATCCTGGCCAAGTTGCTCAAGGCCGATATGAATAAGCAGCGCATGGACTCGGTGCATGTCAAATCCAACATGCGCAATCTGGGTCGTATCGGGTTGTTCACCAAAACGATCAAGAAGTTCCTCGTCAACCTGAAGCGACACCACCGGGAACACTTTGATCAACTCAACACGGAGTTGACCCAACGGTATCTGAGCAAATCGCAGGCGTCTTTGTTCGCCATGGTCAAACCCACCGAGTCCACCCGCACCCTTGATCAGTTGGCTGCGGATGTGCTGCTCTTGACCGAGCGTTTTGCCGCCGTGGACGAGGTCAGCACCATGCAGAGCTTCAAACTGCTGAGCCGGTTGTTCGCCGAACAGTGTGTCATCGAGGAAGACACCACCGCCGATTCTGGCAAGAAAGCCGTGGCCCGGCCGAACAAGGAGGTGCCCTCCGATTCACTGCAAAACCCCTCCGATGCGGATGCCGGCT
Source organism: uncultured Desulfobulbus sp. (assembly GCF_963665445.1). Classification (GTDB taxonomy): domain Bacteria; phylum Desulfobacterota; class Desulfobulbia; order Desulfobulbales; family Desulfobulbaceae; genus Desulfobulbus. Next base: position 4,183,959 of record NZ_OY762276.1, read on the forward strand.
ACAGCAGTCATAAAGGCCAAGGGTATCAGGTGCAGTTGGTGGAAAACTACACTACCACCGATGAGCGTGGACCATCCCTGATCACGCAGGTGGCGGTGGAATCCGCGGATCAGCATGATGCCAATGCCCTCCTGCCCGCCTTGGCCCAACTGGAGCAGAAGGCGATGCTGCCGCAGCAAATGCTGGCCGATTCCCTCTACGGCAGCGACAGCAATTGTGAAACGGCCCTGCAGGAGCATCAGGTGGCAGTCATCTCCCCGGTCATGCCGGGCAATCAGAAGAAGTTCAACCTGACCGAATTCACCCTTGATGACCAGGGCAAGGTTCTCACCTGCCCCCAGGCCACGGCACCCGACACGGTGAAGAAATCAAAATCCGGCTACAGCGCACTCTTCCCCATCGCTGTTTGTCAGAACTGCTCCTCGTTTGACCGGTGCCCCGTCTCCATCGGAAAAAAGGGCTATTACTACCGCTACACCGACAAGGATATCCGCCTGACCCGACGGCGACAGGAAGAAGAAAGCCCGGAGTTCAGGGAGAAGTACCGGTACCGGGCCGGCGTTGAGGCGACCATGTCGGAATTCGACCGGCGCACCGGTGTCAAACATCTCCGGGTTCGTGGCATGAAAGCAGTGCGGTTTGCCGCCTTCATGAAGGCCATCGGCTTGAACATATTGCGGGCCAGCAGGCACTGGGGCGAGAAAACCAGCCCAATGACGTCCTTTTACAGCCTATTTTTTTTCTCTTTGGCTTTCCAAACATATTTCAAAGAACTTTTTCGGGAAGACTTCTCAACAAGAACTCACGAAGGCACAAACTTTCAACCAGTCGCTTCTTTTCGAGCGGATTGGGCGGTTTGACTTTTTACGAGGTCATCATATTTGTCGTTCCCGTAAAAAGCCTCGAGAACGACGTTTCGATCTTCGTAACTAGCTGATTTCACGATGCGTGACATTCAGGCTTTTGACTTTTTACGAAGCCATCATATTTGACGGGCAACAACCATCACCGCTTGATCATTGAGCTCTGCAATGGGCAAGCAATCAGGGGTAACCCCGCGGCTTTGGCGCATAATCTGAACCGAGCCGGTAATGCCGATACAAAAAGGATTCACCGATCCTCAGGCAACCCCTCTCTCTGATCGCCGACAATCAGCGGATAAAACTCATCTTCTGGCGGGCCTCAATCTCCGGGTAAGGAACATCGGTTTTAGCCTTGTCGATACATTTCAACAACCAGGCCATGTTTCGCCCGAGGATTCTCATCATCTGCAGCCCCTCCACATCCTGTTGCGCCTCCTCTGCGGTATTGCCGTGAATCTCGTTCCAGTAATGGGAAGAGACGATCGGCATCTGGGCAAAGGTGAAGTACTTGTTGAGCCGATCAAAGGCTGCACTGTTGCCCCCGCGACGACTGCTTACTACGGCGGCGCCTGGTTTAAAGGCGTACGGATCTGCCTTCTGATAGAAAACACGGTCGAGAAAGCCGCAGAGCGAGCCATTGGGCCCGGCAAAATAGACCGGAGAACCGACCACAAGGCCATCTGCCGCCTTCAACAGGTCAATACACTCATTGACCTTGTCATCCTTGAAGACACAGTAGCCTGTTTTCACACACCCCATGCAGGCGGTGCAGCCCGCAACACCCCGCTTGCCAATATGGAGAATTTCACTTGCAATCCCGTTGAGTTCCAACTCCTTGGCCACTTCGTTCAAGGCAGTGTAGGTGCATCCCTTGTCATGGGGACTGCCATTTATCATCAAGACCTTCATTTGCTACTCCTTACAATGAATTTCTGGAGGCAGGGGAAAAATTCCTCGCGTTCATGGGCTGCCAACCTAGCGCAAACGTCCCGAGTTTTCCAGAATATCATCTTGTATTTATTGAAATTTTCTCGTGAACTGCAATCAATATTGAAAACGGCGCATAGGAAATCTATCGAAAATTTAGTCCGTTAGACTGCAAACGAATATCCCCTCAACTTCCCTTCAGCAACAATCATTGCATCCACCGGTTTCGATCAAACGGGGAACCTCTCCAAGAAGGAAGCCCACCCACCATGTACGGATCGACGATGGCGAAAAATCTGGCGAAGACCTTAGCAGAAAATCAACAAAAGAATAACTCCATGATAACAGCACTCTTAAGAAACACAGGTAATGAGGAACGGTTTATGATCCAGCGTCTTTTCCCCTGAAATTCACCTTTCAGCAGGCGCTGTTCTTCTCCATGCCCGATGCCCCCTCTGCATGTTCCACGACCGATGCCGAGCCGGTTCCGGACGGGTGTCAAACGGCAAACCTTGCAGGATTGAGACAAGCAGTATTGAACAATGCGACCGGCCCTATCTCACCAAGAGACGGGGCCAGTCGCACACATGCGTAATGGAGGGATGTGCTGTGGGGAAATTACCGGATAACAATCAAAGAACCTTTTTTCTCTTGAGTCTGATTACTTTTTTGGCTATCGCTGCCTTCAGTTTGCCGATTCAAGGCCACTGCGGACAGCATCTAAACAAAAAACCACTGAAAACCACATCGGTCCAGATTCTGGCGATCAATGACTTTCATGGCCAGATCGTCGAAGGTGTCAAGGTGAGCAGCAGACCGGTCGGAAGTGCGCCGGTTCTCGCCGCCTACCTCAAAGAAGCTGAAAAGGGGATGGAGGATCATACCATCATCGTTCATGCCGGTGATGTGGTGGGAGCCTCTCCGCCGGAATCGGCACTGTTGCAGGATGAGCCAACTATCATGTTTCTCAATATGCTGGCCAACAAACATTGCAAGCGGGCTGGTTCGTTGAACCCTAAATGCAGCATGGTGGGCACAGCGGGCAACCATGAGTTTGATGAAGGCCAGGATGAATTGCTTCGCCTGATTTACGGCGGGAATCACGAAAACGGCCCTTTTCTTGAGGATCCTTGGCGGGGAGCCAAATTCCCATATGTCTGCGCCAACGTCATTCGCGAATCAAACGGCAAGCCGTTTCTCCCGCCCTTTGTCATCAAAATGATCGATTCCATACCTGTTGCCTTCATTGGTGCGATCCTCCAGGATACACCGTCTATTGTTACAGCCTCGGGAATTGAAGGCCTCGAATTTATCGACGAGGCCACGGCGATCAACAAACAGGTTCGATTCCTCAAGAAACATGGTGTGCATACGATCATCGTCCTCCTCCATCAGGGAGGCAGCCAAACTTCGTATGAGGGCGTAACCGGCACTGAGGACACCACAATAAACGGTGACGTGCTCGAAATCGTCGAGAACCTGGACAGCGAGGTCGACGTGGTCGTCAGCGGGCACTCCCACGGATTTTCCAACGCTCTGGTAACCAACAACGATGGCGCGGAAATCCTTGTGACCCAATCCTGGTCAAAGGGATCTGCCTATGCGGATATCGACTTGGAAATCAATAACAAAACCCTTGATGTGACCAGCAAGACCGCACAGATCGTGACCACCTGGGCCGATGCAGGGGTTGGACTTAAACCGGACAGCAAGGTCCAGACCCTGGTTGACAAGGCAAAGGCAGCCACCGAGGTGTACACCGCTGAAGTCATTGGCACCGCCGCCGACGATATTAAACGTGCCAGCTCCACCGAGGAATCGGCCTTGGGCAACCTGATCGCCGATGGCCAACGCGCTGCCATGGCAACCGATTTCGCCTTCATGAATCCGGGCGGCATCCGTGCCGACATTGCGGCCGGCGAGGTAACCTGGGGTGAATTGTACACAGTGCAACCCTTTAACAACTATCTGGTCACAATGCATCTGACCGGAGCGCAGATCTATACCTTGCTCAATCAGCAATTTTCCCCCAATCAGAGTTCGACCAAGCTGCTGCAGATTTCAGGACTGACCTACACCTATGATGAGAGCAGGGCAGAGGGCGATAAAATCGTGCAGGTACTCAAAGATGGCAGCGAAATTGGCCAAGATACGCTCTATAGCCTGACTGTGAACAGCTTTCTTGCCGGCGGTGGGGACAATTTTTCCGTGTTGACCGAAGGGACCGACCAGGTGGTTGGCCCCATTGATCTCGATGCCCTGGTTCAGTACATTAAAGGTCTTGACCAGCCTTTCAGCGCACCACCACTCGGCAGAATTACCAAAATCACAAGTGAATAATAGGGGATAGCGGGTTCTCCGCCCCCCTTGTTCTTTCCATCGAGGCGCTCTCATCGGGGGCGCCTCCTTTTTTCAAGTGGAGGCGAAGTACCCAGATGCAGTGGTAGCCTGTCTCCTTCAGGTGGCGCTGCTCGATGAGCGGACGCACCGCATGGCCGCTGTGCTCTCGTCAACACCGCCACACCATGACATTTCACAAGGGCCGCTCAACAGATCAAGCAAACTTTTTGGTGCATTTCGGAAATTTACCTGCAAAGCAGGGTAATGGTCATCTCGCAGGCATCGCAGTTGAACCGCACCAGATAGCGGCCGGTGTTGTCGACGAGGATGAGCGGTTCGCCCTCAGCATGACCATCCTTTTCCTTTCGCAAACAGATCCCCAGTTGGCGTCTGATGCAGTACCTGGTGTGCATGAGCGTACAGTGCTCAGCCTCCTCCGGACGTAGAGCCGCATGATCCACCGCCGTCACCCCATGCCGCATGAAAAAGGTCGCCGCCTGGGAATTGCTGATGTTGTCACGGTAATCGACCTCGGCCCGCAACCAGGGGACACCGTTCGGCGATAGCGGAGCACGCTCACGCACGTACGAATCAAGTCGGTGCTGCCGGTGGTTCTCCAGAGCCCGTCGCCGCAGTTCATTGAACACCGATGCCGGCACAAAGAGGTCTTCATCGAGTTGCAATCCCACCGCATCGACATGAAAGATGGTACCACCACTCTTGCGCAGCTGTTTTTCAGCCACCAGCGCAAGCGCTCCCGTAGTGTTGGCCTTTTCCTTGGCAACATCAAGAGAGGTGACCGAGCAAAGGCCCTCTTCATCCTCCAGGTCCAAGCGCAGACCGCTTGCGGTCTCAGAGAGCAAGAGCTGCAGCCCGATACTCCGGCAATTCCCGCTCTGCTCCAGCTGCCCGTTGAACAGGGGATCGCTGTTGCGGTAGAGTTCCACACCCTTGCGCAGACCGAGTTTGGCTGATCCGTCTTTGGGAAACACACGATTCCCTTCCACCCGGTTCACCCGTAGGCCGATGAGGTTGCCACGGTTATCGAAAAAGCAGAGACCATCCCCGTTATGCAGCGGTTCCTCTCCCTGAACCGTAAAGGATTTGGCGTCAACGGTGCTTACCAGCCCCACGCGCCTGCCAATGGATTTGGGGGTACGAATCTCCGCCATTTTCGCGCGCGGCCCGTGCAGGAAGTAGTCGGTCGCTCCCCGGCTGAAGGAGCGGGAAGGTTCGGGAGCAAAGCTGAATCGACAGCGGCCTGCCGAGGCCCGCACCAGATCATCGCGACCATCGATAATGGTATCCAGGGCCTGCCGGTAGGCGGCGGTGACGTTTTTGACGTAGTGGCTGTCTTTGAGACGTCCCTCGATCTTGAACGAACGCACTCCGGCATCGACCAGCTCTTGAAGGTGCCGGAAAAGATCCAGGTCCTTGAGGCTGAGCAGGTAGCGATCCCTGGCAATCTCCTTGCCTGATTGGTCAAAAAGGTCGAATTTGTGGCGGCAGAACTGGGCACACTCGCCCCGGTTGGCGCTCCTTCCCGCCATGATCTCACTGATATAGCACTGGCCACTGTAGGAGACGCAGAGCGCTCCATGAACAAAACATTCCAGGGGAACGCTGGTGGCGGCGCGGATGGCCTTGATCTGCTGCAGGCTGAGTTCCCGGGCTAAAACCACCTGGGTAAAGCCCACCTGTTCGAGAAAGCGGACCTTTTCCGGAGTGCGGTTGTTGAGCTGGGTGGAGGCGTGCAGGGGAATCGGCGGCAAATCACACTCCAACAGGCCCAGATCTTGAATGATCAGGGCATCGACCCCTATGGCATCCAGCCGATGACAGAGCTCCACCGCCTGCTGCAGTTCCTCCTCATGAAAAAGGGTGTTGAGGGCCACATAGACGCGGACGCGGAAAAGATGAGCATACCGCACCAGCTGCTCGATATCCTGCAGACTGTTGGCGGCAGCGGCTCGGGCACCGAACCGGGGGCCGCCGATATACACTGCATCCGCACCGTGGTCAATGGCGGCCATCCCGCAGGCGAGATCGCGTGCAGGCGCTAAAAGTTCGATGTCCCGTACTTGCATTTTCCCCCGATTGGTTGAACCATATTGGCAAGACTTTATGAAAATCAATTCGCGTCACAACCATATCGTGTTGGAGCAGGAGGCCGCATCATGCATATAAGCCACAGATTACCCGTTGCAGCGCTTCTCTCTATCCTTGTTCTGTTCTGCCCAGACGTCAAGGGATATGCGGCGCAACCCGTATTGCAGCTGCCCATAGCCTGCCGCCCGGGCCATGACTGCTACATTCAAAACTACATCGACCATGACCCCAGCCCCGGCTGGCAGGATTATACCTGTGGCCCGCTAAGCTACAACGGCCACCGGGGGACGGATTTCGCCCTCCCCACCGTGAAAATGATGGAGGAGGGCGTCAATGTCCTGGCGGCAGCCCCGGGAACGGTTATGGCCATTCGGGATGGTGAACCGGACATCTCGGTGCGAATACGTGGCCGGGCCGCCTTGGCGGGAAAAGATGCCGGCAACTCGGTGCGCGTTCGCCATGCCGGTGGTTGGGAAACCCAGTACAGCCATATGAAAGAGGGGAGCATCGCGGTGCAGATCGGGCAGAAAGTCGAAACCGGCATGGTCCTTGGCCAGGTGGGCCTGTCGGGCAATACCGAATTTCCCCACCTCCACTTTTCACTGCGTTTCCGTGGCCGGGATATCGACCCCTTTGCCCCGAAACCGCAACAATGCGGCACACCACAATCCACCCTCTGGGCGCCGTCGCTGAAAACGGACCTGAAATATCGCCCAAGCGGATTGCTCAACGTCGGATTTTCGACGGAAATTCCCCAGCGCGAGTTGGTTGACGCCGGTGCCTACACCGCCGAACATTTTGCCATCGATGCACCGTCCCTCATTCTCTGGTCGGTCATCTATGGTATTCACGCCCAAGACAGCATTGCACTGCGCCTCTTCGCCCCGGATGGGCAACTGCTCCACCAGGAACAACGGCAGGCCACCAAAAATCAAGCCATGCTCTTTGCCTATACGGGAAAACGGCTGACCGCATCACGCTGGCCGCCCGGCCGCTATACCGGGCAGATCATCCTGACCCGCCGGAGGAGCAAGCTCATCGATGTGACCAAGACTCTTGACCTTAAAGAATAGACACCGCAATACAATGCATCTTCAGTTCAGGGAACAAGAGACTGGAGGCAAAAAGAAGAGTTCTAGTAGGGGACGCTATTTTTGCGGAGAAGGGGCGATTGTAACTTTGAGGGAAGGCGGGGGATGAAACAACCTTGGAGCCCACGATCGGACTTGAACCGATGGCTTCCTCCTTACCAAGGAGGTACTCTACCACTGAGTTACGTGGGCGTAGAGCAACGCCCAAGATTCCTCGCCGGCATTACACTATTGGAGCGGGAAACGAGATTCGAACTCGCGACTTCAACCTTGGCAAGGTTGCACTCTACCACTGAGTTATTCCCGCTCAATAATTTACGCAGAAAGAAATAATAACAAGGTTATCAGTCAATTGTCAACAAACAATTCAGTGTTGTTGTCTATTCCAAAACGCTCGCCACAGTTCTCCTCCCAAGACGACTCCTATCACTTTGAATCAGGGCAAGAAGATCAACGCGAGGAAAGTGAGGGGGGAGGCAGCCACACAGCATGCAAGGCCTTCGGCGGTCAAAAATATTTGATTGAGGTTGCCCCTCAACATTTGCAGGGACGTCTTGCTGAGCAGGAGATGGGCTGGTGGCTAAAAGTTGTTGTTTAATTCGTTCGTCAGGCAATCATAAAGTTGTCGCTTCTGGACCTCATCCATATCAGTAAACTGGATGACGAACATGTCCTCGTTAACTCGTATCACTTTTGACTGCAGTGCAAAGGATGTCAACGGCTTGTCTTTCTTGCCTAGTTCAAAGGTAACGGCAAGTTCCAGATCGACCTCGAGGTTCTTTGTTTGCCCTCGAATACTGCAACCACTCGTCGATATATCGACAATGTCCCCTCTGATTTGTTCTCCATGAACCTGGTAGTTCAACGGTCGATCATGGAGTTGAAAACGTATGCCGCCTGGTTTGTTTGGCGAACTCAACTCTTGCTCCGCCTCTTCCATGTTCGACACATATATCGGCTTGTAACACTTGAACTTCATTTCAATGGCAATGAGCTGTTTCAGAATTATCCCCATATCGCTGACAACTCGTACTATCCGGCCCACTTTATGGGCTGTTAAGTAGGAAGATATCTTCCATAAAACCGGAATGGCATTGAGGTGACCGATGGAACAATGGGTGAGGTCCGTGACAACATCAAATCCTGGTTGGAGATCAGCTACTCCGAACCGAATCTCAGCGTATATATTTTCTAATTCCTTGAGGGTAACACAAGCTGGCAGGATGATCGTGAGCCTGTTGTTTTTGATATCGACTTTGACTTTGGACTTACCCATTTCATTCTCAAAATGCTTTCCCACATACGAGCAATACGCCAATCAAAAGTCGTTCCTCATGAAGCAATTCCATAATTTTGGAAGGTTGACTAGAGGTAGCGTTGGCAACGCTGAAGCGATTGGGATGAAACAATTTATTGATAAATTGAACCACGGCGAGATAGAGAATGTCAAAATGAATCGATCCTCGTTCAAGAGGCCATGAGACCCAAAGAACAAAAAAAGCACCTAGCCGACAACGACGAGGTGCTTGATTTTCTGGCGCGCCCGGAGGGATTCGAACCCCCGACACTCGGATTCGAAGTACTATTCGCTACTCCTGCCAAACTCACCAATTCTTCCTTTATTTTCAATCTGCTATAATTGTTCATCGAGTTCTCAAACTATTGCCAGTGAAACTATAGTGAAACTTTTTGGTTCTCGAACCTCTCTATAGTCTCATTTTCTATATACCAGATTTTTGAATTTGTTTCATTGGCACAATCCCGCCAGAGCCCTGAGAAGATCTATCAAGCATGGTGCCCTTCCCCAGCCCAATTCAGCCAGTCATGACAATGGTTGATAAAGAAAAACATTTAACGAAAGAATCCCTGGGGTAGATTTGGGTAGAAAATCAGGGACCGCCAAGAGCCATAGAAAATTATCATTTCGCTTAAACTACCCTTTAAGAACAATTCCTGATTTATTGGGTATCCCAAGAGATCACATTGATTGCCGAATTAAGGAGAGAGGGAAACAGAGGTAGATCCCAGATGAAGAAAGCTATGGTTCCGATCCACGGAATCTTTGTAGGGTTAGAGAAAGACTTTCTTTTAGTTAAATCGCTCGGGAGGCCAAACGGAAGACAGAGAGGGGGGATGAGGAGCATAGCCGTCAGGCTAAGGAGAAGACTCCAAGGGGGTGGTTGTATTCAGACAATTAGGCGCGACAAAACCGTCAAAGCCCCAGCCTCATAATGGCACCCTTTCTACCCGAGAATGATTACTAATCACTCTCGGAGATTGATGTTGAAGTTTTGCTAAATATAGCCCTTTTTTCAGCATTTTGCATCATTTTTTACCATTAGGCTGGAGTTTGGAGTTTCAGGCTGGCCCGGCCGGAAGGCGATTTGGGGGGCAAAACTAAAAAAATATAAAAAAATTATTGACATAGCTGCCGAAATGCGGCAGCCGCGCTTTCCTTAGAAAGCGCGGCCTTCAGAAGAGAACAACTTCACTCTTCTGGAGGCCGCCATGGGCAACAAGGGATATGGCAGTATCCCCGGGACCCTGTTTGAATGTATCACATTCCTTGCCAGGGCTCTACCGGTACGTTCCGTTCCAACCTTTATCGAACTGCTGATCGGTGCCATGCTCACCCAGACCGGGTTTGTTACCGGAGCCTGGCTGGCGATCAGACCGCGACGCAGTTGGAGCGCCTATTACAAATGGCTCCAGGAAGGCAAGTGGTCCTGGGTCGCCCTTGGGGTGCAGATGGCCCGGATGGTAGTGACCTTCTTTCCCCAGCTGGTCTGGTTCCTGATCATTGACGACACCTTCGTCTACCGGGCTTCCCGAAAGGCGCCGGGAAGCGGAATCTATCACCAGCACGGCAACAAGGCCAATCGACCCCAGTATGCCCGCGGCCAGTGCTGGGTGAGCATGGCCCTGTCGGTAACCAGGGGCAAAAAGCACTCGGCGATCCCTTTGCTCTCCCGGCTGATGCGCACCGACGGCAACACCGGCAAGCTCGATGCGGCGAAGGTCCTGCTCAGGACCGTAGCACGGGTGTTCACCGGCAAAAAGGTCTGTCTCCTAGTGGACAGCTGGTATATGAAGTACCCTTTGATCGCCTTTGTCCTGGCCCTTGGCTTTCAGGTGATCGGCCAGGTCCGACGGGATACGGCGCTGTACGCGCTTCCAGTGGCCACCGGCAAACGGGGGCGGCCGGCCAAGTATGGCGCCAAATACACCCCGGATGAGGTTGCTCTCTTGCCGGAGGTACGCCATTGGCTGTTCCTCTACGGCAAGTGGCAATGGGTACGCTACCGGAGTGCTGTCTGCCTGGCTAAATTCCTTCGCGGCCATCGGGTCAGGGCCGTGTGGATGCAGTTCGAAGACGAGGATGGCGAGCTCAGTAAGCCACGCCTGCTCATCTCCACCAACAGTCAGCTGAGTGCAGACGAGGTGTTCAAGTTCTACGCCCGCCGCTGGGCCATCGAAGACCTCTTCAACCAGATGAAGAACGGTTGGGGCTGGCGCGAGGCCTGGCAGCAGTCCCGCCAAGTGCTGCACCGCTGGACTCAGATCCTTTCGGCCGCCTATGCCCTGCCGCAACTGCTGAGCATGTATTGCAGCGAGCAGATGCACGGACTGCTGCAACTGACGCCATGGCGGAAAAAGGCCCCGGTGACCGCCGGCCAGATTCGCTTGGGACTACGGATGTTTTTCAGCCATGTCCGGGTTCGGGACTGGTGGAACCCGACATGCCGAAAATTCGAACCCGGTTCACCCCTTGGGAAATCGGGCAATACTGCCGATTCAGGAAAAAACTCCAGGAAACGGAGAGAAAGGAACAATAGGGTAACTCATCCGGCACCGCCATCGTGACGGTGGCTTAACCATGAAACTCCAAACTCCAGACCATTAGGAGAGTAGGAGATAAGAAATATCGGCTGATTGAAGAATCTATCAGGAAACAGCTTCACTGCTTCTTTACCGCGCAGGAAATCGACCTGTTAGCTCGTAAGAGCAAGTTCGTTCAGCGGTCAAGCGTGCTTGGTGGATTCACTTTTCTCTGCCTGCTGGCTTTTAATAGCGATGCTTTGGCTTTTGAGAGTCTCAACGATCTCACCGTTAAGCTGGAATTGGACCATGCCATATGCATAAAAAAACAATCCCTGGATGAGCGCTTCAATCAGCATGCGGTTTCGTTTCTCACAGCAGCCCTTTCAGAGTTGTTTAACAAGCAGTTGTCAGAGGGAAAATCGCTGTTGATGAGTTGTGATCAGTTTGCAAGGATTTTGATTAAAGATTCTGTTTGTTTTCAAATAGATCAATCTTTATCCAAGTATTACCCCGGTAGCGGCGGCAGTGGCTCTGCGGCCAGTGTCAGAATCCAGTTTGAATATGATTTAGTGTCCGGCAGAATCGTTGATCTCAGCCTGAATGCGTTTAACGACCAGGATGCAACCAATTCAACGCTGACCATTGATGTTGTCAGAGAAGGTGACCTTGTTATTCGCGACCTCGCTTACATGCATATATCTGCACTGCGAGGCATCTTGCAGAACCTTGGTGACTTTTTGTGCCGCCTGCAGGCTTATGTTTGCGGGTTGTAGGCACATTTTAGTGCAGTGCCGGAGAAAATATCACGCAATTTCAATGTGATAAAATTTTACGCGTGGTGAAAATCTCAAAATCTGTGGGCACACGCGAAGCGATATTTCAGTTGAAATACGCGAATTAGCACGCTAACGTGGTGGGCAGTCATGTATCTGCGAACCACGAAACGAAAAAACAAGAACGGCACCGTTACCGAGTATCTCCAGCTCGCCCACAACGAGCGGAATCCGGAGACCAACTCCACCGTTGCCCGCATCATCCACAGCTTCGGACGCGCCGATCAGCTCGACCGTGAGGCCTTGGTGCGGCTCGCCCGATCTATAGCCAGAGTCTGCGGGGTAACCATTGTTGACCCCGCTGGTAGCGAGGAGGCTCAAGGTGGTGGACTGCCCGACGATCTTGAGATCCTGCGCACAGTCGAACTCGGCACAGTGCTGGTCATCGAAACCCTTTGGGAGCGGTTGGGTATCGGCAAAGCGCTGCGGTCTCTGCTGGACAAAGGCAAGTATGCCGTTGCCTATGACCAGGCCCTGCTGGCCATGACCGCCAATCGTCTCTGCGCACCGGAATCCAAACTCGGTGTTTGGGATCGGTGGCTGGAGCAGGTCCATCTGCCCAAATGCCAAGGCCTGAAACTGCGGCAGATGTACGAGGCGATGGATTTCCTCCACAAGCATATCGACGCGGTAGAGGAAGCAGTCTTTTTTCAGACCGCCAACTTGTTCAACCTCTCGGTTGATCTGATCTTTTACGATACGACGACGGCTTCATTCTCCATTGATTACGAGGACGAGGAAGACGAAAACGACGGTCTGCGTCAGTACGGTCATTCCAAAGAGGGCACGTGGACGCCGCAAATCGTGGTCGCCCTGGCGGTTACCCGAGAGGGATTGCCGGTAAAAAGTTGGGTTTTTCCCGGTAACACGGCGGATGTATCCACGATCGAGCGTATCAGAAAGGACCTGCGAGGCTGGAACCTCGGTCGAGCGCTGTTCGTGGCCGACTCGGGTATGAACTCCTCCGCTAACCGAGAAGAACTTGCACGGGCCTGTGGCAAATACCTGCTGGCCACCCGCATGGCATCGGTGGCCGAAATCAAGAAAGAGGTCCTCTCGCAACCAGGTCGCTTCACCACCTTCACCGACAACCTGCAAGCCAAGGAAGTTGTTATCGGCGATGGCGAGCGACGGCGGCGATACATCCTCTGCTTCAACCCAAAGGAAGCAGAGCGGCAACGAATACAACGGGAAGAGATCGTCGGCATGCTCGAAGAGCAGCTTGCCGGCCATAAAGACCGTGATGCTTCCGCCCAATGGGCCGTCGAACTGCTGGCCTCAAAACGATACAAGCGATACCTGAGAACAACCGAGGCCGGAAAAATTCGCCTGGACCGAGCAGCCATCACCGAGGCCAAACGCTACGACGGCAAGTGGGTGCTGGAAACCAACGATGACACCATCAGCCTTGAAGATGCGGCCCTTGGCTACAAAGGGCTTTTGGTTATCGAACGGTGTTTCCGATCCCTCAAGCGCACCCAGATCAAAATGATGCCTATGTATCATTGGGCCGCACGGCGCATCGAAACGCATGTAAAAATCTGTGTTCTGGCGCTGCTCATAGAGCGCGTTGCGGAACGTGAGTGCGGGGAGCCCTGGTCCCGGATACGGCGCAACTTAGCCAAACTTCAAGCCACTGAGTTTCAAAAAGACCAGCACAGTTTTTTTCAGATTAATTCAGCGCCGGAAGCCTGTCGTGAACTGATGAAAAAACTTGTAACTCCGCTACCGACCAAAATTTTTGGCATTAAGCCCCTTGAAAAATAAGTGCAATACCTGTGGGCACACGCCAAAATCGGCACCACCCGCCAACGCCCACCAGGCAAGGCTTTGCGGCTAGGCGTGTTCCACAACCCGTAAACCCAGGGCAGGCCAACAAGCAGGTGTATCAACTTCGAGGCAAGAAAAAGCTTGAGCTGAATTTTTCCCGGATTGTTCGAGCCATGACCGATGCAGGAATTGAAAAAATTGAAGACAGAGTATTCCTTGACCGGGATCTGACATTAGAGGTTCGCCTCTTTGTTTATCTGTTACCTGAAAGCGTCTACCAGGAACGAATGCGCAAGGCCAACCTGAATGCCCAAAAGAAAGGGCGGCAAATAGGGAAAGAATTCAAAGCCCGAGCAAGGCTCAATCTGTTCTGGGGCCAGCGATCTACTTTCCATCCAAAATCATCGGCGTAAAAGTCGACACAATCAGCGGTTGAAACCCAACCACTGACCTCTTTTTTCTTCCTTTTCTTTTTTCCTCCTTAAAACCTGATGTATATCAGGTGGATTTTCTTCTATTTTTTCCTTTGTAGTTTCTTTGTATTCTTGCTGTTCGGCAAGCACGTCTCTCAACACATGGAGGTGCAAATGAAACGGGCCACCTTTCGCTGCGCCTGTTGCAGGCGGATTCTGCCAAGAAACTCCAAAGTGAAAAATCAACGATACTGCGGTGATAAAGCGTGTCAGCGGGCGAGAAAACGCAAGTGGCAACGAGAAAAGCTGGAAGCGGATCCCGATCACCGGGCCAACAAACGAGAGAGTCAACGGGCCTGGCAAAATAAAAATCCTACTTATTGGCAGGAGTATCGCCGGAGAAATCCCGATTCCGGTGAACGTAACCGTCGGCTGCAGCGGTTACGAGACAGGACGAAACGTCAGGGAGCCGGGAACGATCTTGCAAAGAAGGACACGTCAACGCGGCTTTTCAACGATACATCAATAATTTATTACATTTCATCCAACATGGGGAATCTTGCAAAGATGGACGCGTTGCCCGTAAAAATCATCCCTATTACAGCAGGATAGCCACATCTTGCAAAGAAGGACTCGATGGCCTCAGGTCTTTCGATGCGCTACCGTGCTCAAGAAAGGAGGTCTTTATGAGAAACGCACTGCTTCCCCAACGAGTACGAACGATCAACGGCAGCTTCGCTTATATCGAACACCGGTTCCTGCGCCACGGCTTCTGGGCCAGTCTCGCTCATCATGAACTGCTCCTCTATTTCTTCCTGGTCATGGTCGCCGATAGACAGGGGCTGTCGTTTTATGCCTACGACAAGATTTGCTCTCTGCTTGCCATCAGCCTGGATGAGTACATCCTGGCCCGCGACAGTCTTATCAGCAAAGACCTGCTGGCCTTTGACGGCACTTTTTTCCAGGTCCTGTCCCTGCCTGGGGAAGCAGTCCGTAACACCAAGTTGCTCCGGGCGCCTGAAGATATGCAGCGAAAAGATCCGGCAACCATTGACCGGCTTATCCGGCACAGTATGGAGATGGGCAGATGATCGGCAGGCGAACGGTTCTGGAAATTGTGGAGCTCAAGGAACAGGGATTTTCTATCCGCAGTATTGCCAGGCAGTTACAGTTGAATCGCGAGACCGTGGCAAAATACCTCGCCGACGATACGCCGAAGCGGACCAAGGTTAAAAAAGCGTCCAAGCTGGATCCCTACAGAGAGATGATTGCCGAGATGGTTGCACGCTGTCCGGACATAAAGGCGCCGGTGGTGCTGCAGAGAATCAGTAGTAAGGGGTTCAACGGTGAAATCACTATAGTGCGGGACCTGCTCAGACGATTGCGTGGTCAGCGATCTCAGCGCCAACCTTTTATCCGTTTTGAGTCGGAACCGGGCGAGCAAATCCAGATCGATTGGGGCCACTTTTCCGGCCTTTCCTATGGTGAGAGCAGCAGGAAACTCTATGCGCTTGCCGTGCTGGAAGGCTACAGCCGCATGCTCTACGTTTATTTTACCCACAGTCAGCAACAGGAGTCGCTGCATCAGGGATTGCTGGAAGCATTCAGGTATTTCGGCGGGACGCCGAAAGAAATCGTGGTCGACAACATGCTCACCGCAGTGACGGAGCGGGTGGGTTCGATCATCCGTTTCAATGACGCCTTTCTCGAATTTATCGGCAATTTCGGCATCCGGCCCCATGCCTGTAGCATCCGGGCGCCCCATGAAAAAGGCAAGGTGGAGAATGCCATCAAATACATCCGTACCAACTTCTGGCCCCTGCGGGAGATAACCAGCCTCGACCAGGCCCAGGAGCAGGTGCGGCACTGGCTGGACACCGTGGCCAACGTCAGAAAGCACGCCACCACCGGCCAGCGCCCCATAGACCGGCTGCAGGGGTTGCAACCGCTGCCCGACCCACTACCGGACTGCCGGCAGGTCTGTGCGCTTCAGGTCCACAAGGACTTTGGAGTACGTTTCGATGCCAACGTCTATTCCGTACCGCCATGGGCCGTTGGTAAACAGGTTGTTCTCAAGGCTGACAACCAACGAGTCTCCATCTACCTCAAAGACAAAATGATCGCCTGCCATTGCCGGTGCTGGCAGCGGAGACAGCGCCTGGAGCTACCAGGCCACCGGGAACAGGTACAGAAAATCAAGAAGAGAACGCTTCGCGATCGACAGGTGATGATTTTCCTCTCTCTGGGAGAAATCGCGCTGCGGTATCTCAACCAGCTGACCGATCTTCGGCTCCCGATCAAAAAGAATATCGTCGCCCTATTGCTGCTGGGGGATGAATACGGCGAGTCCGCGCTGCGCTATGGACTGGAAAAATCATTGGAGAAAAAGGCTATCGGCGCCGACTATGTCCGCAACATCCTCTACCAGGAGATGACACCGGTCAATGATCACCCGCCGGTACGGCTTGACCAGGAGAACCTCAATGACATCAGGCTCACAACTCCGTCTTTGGCCGAGTACGACGCCATTGCCCTTAAAAGGAGATCCGGCAATGGTTAAAGAGATCCAGGGGAAGTTCAAGGCATTGCGCCTTAAACACTGCGCGGAAAACATAGAATCCATCCTGGAGCAGGGGAAACAGAAAAACCTCTCTGCCCTGCAGGCGATGCATCGCCTGCTCGACCTGGAGCTCGAGCAGCGTCGTCGGGCAAGAATTATGCTGTGCTTCAAACAGTCGAAACTGCCGGAGCAGCCGACCATCGATCAGTTTGATTTCAACTTTCATTCATCACGCAGTCAGCACAAAACAACCATTCTTGGGCTGCTGGATCTTGAATTTATCCGCCGTAAAATGGACGTCATCCTCATCGGCAATCCTGGCGTGGGGAAAAGTCTCCTGGCAAAGACCATTGCCTATGGAGCCACCCAGGACGGCATCAAAACGCTTTTCACTTCGGCAATGGATATGATCAACCAGTTGGTCGCCGCTCAGGACAATCGAACCCTTTTAAGCAAACTCAAAACATACCAAAGTCCGGATCTGCTTGTGATAGATGAGATCGGGTATCTACCGCTTGGCCAACAGGGCTCAAACTTATTTTTCCAAGTTATCAGTGCTCGGCATAAACAGAAGTCGACCATCATAACGACCAATTTGCCCTTTGCACAATGGGGAAACATCTTTGATAACACCACTGTTGCCACGGCGATTGCCGACCGACTCGTCTACAACTCGGAGATCCTTGTCATGGAGGGAAAAAGCTATCGAAAAAGGGCATAATCGGCAAAAACACAATCAGACAAGACAATCGAGGAGGTGCGTTTTCGCATTATTCCGAGACGCAGTGGTCCGCCTTACCCTCAAAGTGGCTGGTTTTTATCCGTTGATTTTGGCTGGTTTTCAAACCGCTGATTACAATCTGTTCATCACCTCCGCCTCAGAGGAGTTGCTTGATATTGAAAATGCGTGGAAGGCATACACGTTGCGCTGGCAAATCGAGCTTGTCTTTAAGATCTGGAAATCACTGTGGAAAATCGACAAGGTCAAAAAGGTGAAAAAGGAACGCCTTGAATGCTATATTTACTCGAAATTATTCATTATTGTACTCAGCCTGAACATGTTATGGATAACGCATAACCTCATGCGCGGGCTGTACGGTGTCACCGCCGATCTGAAACGAACCCACCCGCCGACGAAAAACTGACCCACCATACCGGTGTTTCCGTCTGAGAATCCACCGATTTAAAACCCCACTTTTTGCTTTATTCTTCGTTTGTTCCTTTTCTTCTTAAGTATTGTTTCATCTCCAATGCCGGGAGGGAACAATGCCACGTCTGAAAAAGCGTCCTTGTCGAATCTGTCGAAAATGGTTCACGCCTGATCCAAGGGTCGGGGATCGGCAGAAAACCTGTGGTAATCCTGAGTGCATGAAAAAATGGCATGCCAAAAAATGCGCTGAATGGAATCGAAAGAATCGCACCTGTGCTCAGGAGAATTATTTGTACGAAAAGCTGGCGCGTGCGACCAAACAAAGCTATGGCGGCAAAAAGGCATTGCCTGCAGACGCTCCGGTCAAACCTCCTCCCGCTTTTTTTCCCCAACTTCCCCGTTGTCTCATTCAAGAGGTGATGGGGGTGCAACAATTCGTAATCATAGAACATATCTCGCAACAACTCTTCAAGGCCGTTCAAGAGGTGATAAGTATCCAACACGCTGAAAATACAAGAGCTCCATCACGACTTCTCCATTGATGCCGCTAAGAGGCGATGGCGTGTGCCGCAGATAATGAGCTATGAAGAGGCATCATTTTTTGCACAGGAGGCACCATGTCAACCTCACCCATATCCACCGCTGATATTCTTGAACTTTCCCTGGATAAAATTGGAGAAAGATTCGCTCCCCTGCGGATCGTCAATCCGGCAGCCGACAGCGCCATGCTTCAGTCTGTGGAGCGCTACGGCCAGATCATGCCGGTGGTTGTCTGCGAGGCCCAGCAAAACGATTATCAACTGCTCGATGGCTTCAAACGGCTGCGAAGCGCCAGAAGGCTTGGCATGAAGTCACTCAAGGCCCAGGTAATGCGGCTTACCCTGCGTGCCGGCAAGGCGGCGCTGGTGCAGCTGAACTGGGTGGGGAAGTCAATCAGTAATATGGAAGAGGCGCTGGTGGTGCATTCACTGTTCCATGAAGACAGCTTGAGCCAGGTGGAGATCGCCACGTTGCTGGGACGGCATAAAAGCTGGGTTTGTCGGCGAATATCCTTGATTGACCGATTGTGCGATGAGGGGTTGGCCCAGATAAAGCTCGGTCTGCTGCCGATCAGCATGAGCCGGGAACTTATCAAGTTGCCACGTGGCAACCAGGAACTCCTCATTCAAGCGATTGCCAACCATCATCTCAGTTGCCGTGATACCGGCAGGCTGGTTGAAGAACTACAGGGCCGGCCGGAATATGAACACAGGCCGATTCTGGAAAGGCCGTGGGAAATACTCCAGTATCAAGACCATTTGGATACGACGGCAAGCAGGCTTTTTTCACCGGCTGTTCGGAGTATCCATCACAAAATTCTGCTTATGGAGCGGTACTGCCTGGCGGTTTCCTGCACCATGCAAACCACAGAGATCAAACAATTTGAGGAGAAAGAAGAGCTCTTTATACGCGCTTGCTGCGGGGAAGCCGTGCGAACCCTTGAACACACCGTCAAGGAGGTCGGCCGAGTTGCGGTGCCGGATGCAGAGGCCGGACAATGACCGTCATCGTTCATAGCCGAGAAGAGTTGGAACGACTGCTGATAACCATGCACAGCGAAGGTTGGAGCATCCGTAAACTCGCGGGTTATTTTTCCATCAGCCGCAATACGGTACGGCGTATCCTGCGCAAACATGCCGCAGCCCGGGACACGGGTCATGGTGCCGTTTGCCGGCAAAAACAACAACCGACACTGCGCGAAAGCAAACTCGAGCCCTTTCTCGACCGGATTACGGAGCTGCTCAAGGATTTCCCCAAGATAACCGGTCAACGCGTGTACGAAGAGATTACCGCCGCCGGTTACGACGGCGGCATAAGTATTTTGCGTGCTCGGTTACGCAGCCTGCGGCCGACACCGAAAAAGACGCCGGTGATCCGTTTTGAGACAGAGCCCGGTCTGCAGGGGCAAATGGACTGGAGCCCCTATGCCATACCATTCCAGCGTCAAGGCAAGATCACGGTCAATTGTTTTTTCGTATATCCTTGGATTTTCCAGACGACAATATATCGATTTCACCCCACGCCGGGATCTCTTCACCCTGATCCGCCGTCACCTGGATAGTTTTTCCCACTTCAACGGCTCGCCTCGCCAGTGTCTGTATGACAACGAAAAGACCGTTGTTCTGCGCTGGGAGGCCGGCCGGCCGGTATTCAATCCCTCTTTTGCCTCGTTTATCACCCATTACCGGTGCAAGCCCATCGCCTGCTTTCCCAACCGACCGCAAACAAAGGGCAAAATAGAAAGGCCCTTCCAGTATGTAGAAAACAATCTCCTCGGTGGCCGAAAGTTTCAGGACCTCGATGATCTGAAAGCATGTGCCCGCTGGTGGCTGCAAAACCGGTCGGACACGCATATCCATGACACGACGGGCAGGCCCCCGCTGGAGTTGTTTCTGGAAGAAGAGCAGGAGGCGCTGACCATGTTGCCACGGTGTCCCTATGATGCCTCCGAGGTGGCCTTACGTGTCTGCAATATTGAAGGATATCTCGAGTTCGAGACCAATCGCTATCCGATTCCTTATGAATATGTGACCGATATCCTGACCGTAAAAGCCACGGAGCAGGAAATTTATGTCTACTCACCGGAGCTGACCCTGATCGTTCGCCACGAACGATTGCCGGCAGGAGCGGTGATTACCCTTGATGCAGCCGGTATCCACGGACCACGCGCCGTTCGTTACGGCCTGGAGCCGGTCCGAGACCAATTTCTTGCCTTGGGTGATGATGCCGAACTTTTTTTACGGGGACTTACGGAGCAACAGCCCAAGAACAGCGGATTCCACGCCAGGGCCATACTGCGGCAAAAAGAGGCCTACCACTGCGACGACATTCATCGTGCCATCAGTCACGCCTGTCGCTATCACGCCTACGACCACCGAGCGGTGGAGCGTATTCTCAAAATCAAGGCAAAACCGCGTACTCTGGAATCGTGTCGCAACGAACGGGCAGCGGAACATCTGCGCCAGGCCCTGCCGCCGATCAAACAGCGGTCGTTACAGGAGTACAGTGCACTTTTAGGAGACAATAACCATGAAGCAGGGACAGATAACGGAGAGCATGCAGCGGATCAAAAGCAGCTTGAAAGCTCTCAAACTCGACACGATAGCAAGGATTCTCGATGAAGAATTGGCCAGGTCGGCCCAATCGGCAACACCGCCGACCGAGTTACTGGAACGTCTCCTGACAGCCGAGACGGATGCCCTGATCCAACGGAGAATCGAACGTCGGATCAAGGAATCAAGGCTACCGGAACGAAAACTGCTGGCGGACTTTGATTTTGATTTCCAGAAAGGAATCGATAAGGCTCAAATCCTCGAGTTGGCTCAGCTTGACTTTATCCGCCGCAAACAGGGGGTAATTCTTGCCGGTAATTCCGGTACCGGCAAGAGTCACATCGCCAAGGCGCTCCTGCTGCTTGCCTGCAAGGAAACCTACCGCTGTCGCTATACCACGGCAAGCGACATGCTCCGGGATCTCTTTTCAGGACTGGCCGACGACACTCTCGCTCTCAAACTCAAGCGCTATCTGACGCCTGACCTGCTGCTCATAGACGAAGTCGGCTTTGACCGCCTTGAGCAACAGGATCCGTGTAACGCCTGCCTCTTTCATAAAGTGATTGACGGACGTTACTGCAAGAGTTCGACAATGCTGACCTCAAATATCGATTTCAAGGAACTGGGGGATTATCTGGGGGATCCTGTCATTACCACCGCGATCGTCGACAGGATGGTTCACCATTCCATTATCCTGAGCATCCAGGGTCCTTCCTGGCGTCTTCATCAATCACAACAATTAAACCATTGCAGTGACCGCCCCAAGAGTGAGGTGGAATAACCCTCACTGACTCTGCATTTCAGAAAGCCTCCTTTCCCACCAACGCCCCATGGCGGGGACGCCTTTCGCCCTACGGGCTCCAGGCGTCCCCGCCATGGGGCGTTGCAAACTCGTCTACTTTTTCATTTTTTCTTGTTGCGTTGAAGCTCCAGAAGGTGGGTCTGTTAATCGGTGCAAATGCGGCTCATATTTTCACAACACGCAACTTATGGGTGAGTCCGCTTTATTCACTCAAATGGGTTCATTTTAGATCGCTGGTGACATGTATGGTAAAAATCTCAGTTTCTACAAAGCTTTAAAGACCTGGATAAGATCTCTTGGCCGGTTCAAAGAGGCATTTTTCACCGGAATAGAAGCTGTGACCAATTTGTTAAAAAAATTTCTCGAGCTGAGTTGCCGGAAACATTTGTTGGAGAAGAGAAAAAATGGAAACTATTCTCCGGAAATTGTTCAAGGCATTTTTATCTTGAGAATCGAAGGGGAGCCAATACCATGTGCGGCATAATCAATGCCGCCATGGCTTCGCCTGACGGCTATGTGGGGAAGGGCACCCTGCTTGATAGATCTTCTCGGGGCTTTGGCGGGATTGTGCCAATGAAACAAATTCAAAAATATGGTATGTAGAAAATGAGACTATAGAGAGGTTCGAGAACCAAAAAGTTTCACTATAGTTTCACTGGCAATAGTTTGAGAAACCGATGAACAATTATAGCAGATTGAAAATAAAGGAAAAATTGGTGAGTTTGGCAGGAGTAGCGAATAGTACTTCGAATCCGAGTGTCGGGGGTTCGAATCCCTCCGGGCGCACCAATAATAACCGCAAAATCAAGGAGTTAATGCTCATTGGTTCAGCGGTTTTCTTTTTTCCAAGTTTTATTCAAATTAAATTCAGTAATAACGGTAAGTTGTAATATTTCATGCCGATTTTCACCCTGCTATAATCAAGCAACATCGTCATCGATTTCTCTCTTATCTCGACAACCTCCTCGAGGATCAGTTCTCAAGGAAAACAGTTGCAATATAAGGCTGGCGATTTTGGAAATTTTTTAAGTTTATGGTTGGCAAGATTGATGTCCACATTTCCCGTGCTATCTCAAGTTTTTTCCACTCCCTGAAAATTGAAGCGATCCATGGAGAGACCTTTCGCCACGCGTGAAGAAATGCGTCACAATTTGGTGGCTGAAAAAATGGTGCTCTGTATAAGCGATGCCTGAAACCGACATGCACGGCATTGATAGAGTTGTCTGCGATGAATCTCGCTATAAGCCGCATGGCCACATTTGGGACAAACAAAGCCTTTAGGCCAGCGCATCTTAAAAAGCGCATCACGCGCATTGGCATTCAGATGAATATCGAGCAAGAAACTCAGGCAAATTCGAACCTTTCTGAAACTGAATTTTGTTCTTCGGCATGGCTAGCGCTCCTGGAAGAGTTGATCTTGAGCACACTATGCCAAAGTTGGTAGGACAAATAGTGTCCTACCAGTAGAAATATTTTCAGCTGAGGTTGAGTGGTAATCATAAAACAGATTTTCCTTGAATCTTTCCAGGAAATGTTGCCTTCATCCCTGGACCAAATGGGGAGCCGTTTTTTTTATTTGTGAGCCTCTTGCAAAATGAGCCGTTACAACGTTTCGTCATCATTCCCGAGCAAGCTTTAATCTGTAACCATTTGATTTTGGATGAACTTTATTTCAGAAGACTACCTCGAAAATAGACAAAACCGTCTTTTTGCAAGAGGCTCTTGTTTATCGCCTTATGTTCTGGTCGTGTGGTACGATCACGTTAACCGTTGCAGTTGCGGTATTGTTAGCCATATCTGTGCATGCGATACTTATTTCATACTGACGATCTCTTTTCGCACCATCTCTCTCCGCACGTAATTCCACTAAAAGATCACTGATCAACCTCCAGTCAGGTTCCTTTTTATTGAGTTGCCCATTACTGCTTACCGCTCTTATGGAACAACGAGGTTGGGAATCACAGTTATCATGAGCTTTTACATCAATGGTTACTTGTATCATTTTGTGGTTAGGTGGCCAGAGCCGATCTGGGCTCGCTTGGACGAAGTAGATTTGGGGAGGTGTACGATCTTTAATAATAACATTTTGTTGTTGAATACTGCTGTTGCCGTTGTCGTCAACATAATTCCAGGTGATCTGATGAGTGCCTTGTTCATTAAATACGCTAGGATTTTCTGTATATCCGGTTATGGTTCCGAAACAATTGTCATTAGCCATGGGGTGGATAGTTATCTTTGCAGAGCATTCGTCCTCAATTGTTGGCAATTCATCCTTGATGGGTTCGGGAGGTAAGGTATCTTTGATTATTACATTTTGAAGTTGACTTGAGCTATTTCCAGCTTTGTCGGTATAGGTCCAAAGAATAGTAAATAGCCCCTGCTGATCGTAATAAAGTAGATCTTGCGAGATCCCTGAAATAGTACCATCAATATCATCTGTTGCGGTAGGTGCTGTTCCAATGGTGACCGAGCATTGTCCATTAATGTCTGGAAGCTCTTCTGCATTAGGCTCTGGAGAGGTTATGTCAGCAACAGTGGAAGTGCCTCGAAGATATTCAATTCGTTCCCAAGCTTTCACCGCATTGATTGGCTGGACGTAATAGTCCAAAAAGTAAACTTGATCAGGGGAGGTCCACCAGAATGGTGGTAACCACCAAATATATTCAGATGCATGACGGTACGGGGCACGATAAAGCAAACGGCCATGAAGTGGTGGTGCTGTATTTGAGAGAAGAATATTGTAATCTCTCCCGAGCAAACCAAATGAAATGTCATAAGTCGAAAACGATACAGGCAAAAAACTTACGGAATGCATAAGCAAATATTCGATTTCAGGATATGCATACATCTCATCAACAAAGTTGGTGAAGTCATCCTTTGGCGTACCAATAAAAACACTGTCTGCAAACTCGATATTTCCCCATTCAGAACCACTCATCAACCTTTCGGCGATACTTCTTGCAATACGATAATGAGCGCTGAGTCGATCATCCGTTAATGCCATCCAAGCTGTGACCGGTAATAATGTGGCGGCATGGCCATCGATTTCTCTATTGCCATCCAGTGTTTCATGGGACCCTCGAATGGAGACAAGCATGTCTTTTACTTTTGTGGGGTCATATTCAGGAATAATCGGTTCGAATCTTAATGAACGTTCATCGCGCGCATAGATTCCAATAAATTGTGATACATTATTGGGAAGGGTGAGTTTATTACCAAACGCGCCTACTGGATCGCTATAAATATTTAAAGTAGGGGTAACACCAGGTACAGGATCAAAGGTAAGGATATTGATTTTTTTGACAACTCTATTGTTAGAGTGCAACCAACGAGCCATGAGCATTGGCAATACACCACCTCGACTATATCCTATTAAATTCAGAACCAATTCGGTGCTTTGGCCTACACTATCAAATGCTTGGATAGCGTCTTCCAAACATTCATTATATCCCCTACAGCAGAGCGGTAGCGGGCAGGTATCCATCGGATCTGCTATGCTTGCTATACAACCGCTTGTACCTATACCATCGACAAAATATTTAAATTTTCCTCCTGCGCTTGAGAGATTATTGCTTGACGTATCATCCGCGTAGAGTGCGGACATCAATTCCGGTTTGTACTTGGGGAATCCTTCGAAAATTTCAGCCCCATCCATAGTGTTGCCTGTGCCAGCGAAGTAAATACTGAGCACTTTTTCTCCGGCAAAAACTGGGGTGAACAAGAAACCGTAAAGCATTGCGAGAATGAATGAATATTGCAGGAGTGCTAACTTTTTCATTAAACCCCTCCGAGTTATAGTCAAGTCTGGTGTTTAGGAATAGCTCATAGGCGAGACGGCTCTGTTGAGTTGCTTTCTGTCAAAGGGGGGAGAGGGACAGACTCCTCATCCTTGAACTTTACGCCCGTATTACCTCGGCAAGCTGTTTGAATCCCCGCAGCTTTCGCATCTTTTTCTCTGTATTCAATCTAAATTTAAATTGTGCAGTCCTGCCCGTCACCATTGACCAGCTATTTGCCGAGCCTATTGGGCATACGCCTGTGCCTTTCCTGGACAATCATCCCATAGAGATTGACTTGCACTTGCTGTCATTATTCATTGCTTTAAGAGTATCTCCGCTAAAGACATTAACGACCTTGCCTGTCCAGGCGAGGGGGAAGGGCAGGAATAAAAAGGCTGAAGAGCAGGGGTGAATTGAGGCGGACTTTCAGGGGTTTGGCCATGTGTCACTTCATGCAAGTGGTTTACTGTTAAGGCTTGTAAAAAAATACCTTCATTTTTACAAATTGCCAATCCGGCAAAATTACTCATTCAGCGATAAGTATTTCTGCCTATGTCTAGGCAATGTGTGAAGCATATTAAGGCGTTCTCCTGTTATCAGGAGGATGTTTGTAACATCAAATAAGTTCATTATTTTTATTCAATTTCAAGTTTCTATGTTGCCTAACTGTTCGATACAAGGCTATTGTTGACCATTTTATGCCTTTTGCTGAGAAAAATTTTAGGTATAATAACTACATTTTTTCGCCAAATAGCTGCAGTTATTCTTGGCGCAATCAACAAATGAATAGTCAAGAATTCGCCATTAAGTTCGTTGGTTCAGCGTGATAGATCAATGCCGAAATTTGAGATTCTATGTTGTGAAATTTCGGTGGCAAATTTCATTGGAGGAGGGAAGAGCCCGAAAAATACAAGAGCTGATGAGGGATAACAGGTAAGGTTAATCGATTGGTTTTGGGCCAAGAATGTATGTAAAATTAAGTGCTTGAATGCAGCAACATAACCGAGGCTTCTCTTGTCCATGATGACAAAAACAAAAATGGCTTCGATTTATTAGACAGAATCAGGGGGGAGATAAGATTGATGCTGGCAGCGTCAACATGTTCTGCACAGGCAAGGATTGAGATTATTCCTGATTATCGCCAGAGGGACAGTGAATATACATTTTAAACTTATCACTGCCCCCTGGGGTATTTTTTCAGATTTGATCGAAAACATGATCGTTGTGGGTCAGATCGAAATTTTATTTATCTACCGAAGGTTTCACGGCTAAATTTCTCAAAAAATCTCGTCAATAACCATACTCGCATTTTTGACGGATTCATTTGATAAATGGGCATAACGCATGGTCAGTGAAACATCTTGATGCCCAAGAAGGGTTTTCAGTGTGTAGATGTCAACTTTTCCGGATGAAGCAAGATGTGAAGCAAAGGTGTGGCGGAGATTGTGAAACCGATGATCAAGGTTGATACGTTTTTTCAACCGTGCCCATGCCCAATTGAAACCGTTGTAATAATTGTGGCCAGTAGACGAGGGAAAGACGAATTTCGATATTTTTTCTTCCTTTGCTGCCAAGATCACTTCATATGCTTTTTCATTCAAGGGGAACGATAGAGTTCTGCCGTTCTTGGTTTGGCGGCAGGTTATCGTCCTATTTTCCAGATCAACATCCCTCCATTCAAGATTTGTAATCTCACCTTTCCGACGACCAGTGTATAAAGCGAACAGAATCACGTTTGCTGCGCGAAAATTTTTCCAACTTTTTATGTAGGCAACCAGTTCGCCAATTTCTTCAGAGCTCAAATAATCTGTTACCCGATTATCATACTTCGGCGGTTTGATTGTGTTACACAGGCCTGGGTTTACGGGTTGTGGAACACGCCTAGCCGCAAAGCCTTGCCTGGTGGGCGTTGGCAGGTGGTGCCGATTTTGGCGTGTGCCCACAGGTATTGCACTTATTTTTCAAGGGGCTTTATGCCAAAAACCTTGGTCGGAAGAGGAGTTGCGAGTTTTTTCATCAAGTCGCGGCAGGCTTCCGGTGCTGAATTAATCTGAAAAAAACTGTGTTGGTCATTGTGGAACTCAGTGGCTTGAAGCTTGGCTAAATTGCGTCGAATCTGAGCCCACGGTTGACCACACTCACGTTCTGCAACGCGCTCGATGAGCAACGCCAGCACACAGATTTTCACATGCGCTTCGATGCGCCGCGCAGCCCAATGATACATAGGCATCATCTTGATCTGGGTACGCTTGAGGGAGCGGAAACACCGTTCGATAACCAAAAGCCCTTTGTAGCCAAGGGCCGCATCTTCAAGGCTGATGGTGTCATCGTTGGTTTCCAGCACCCACTTGCCGTCGTAGCGTTTGGCCTCGGTGATGGCTGCTCGGTCCAGGCGAATTTTTCCGGCCTCGGTTGTTTTCAGGTATCGCTTGTATCGTTTTGAGGCCAGCAGTTCGACGGCCCATTGGGCGGAAGCATCACGGTCTTTATGGCCCGGCAAGCTCCTCTTCGAGCATGGCGACGATCTCTTCTCGATGTATTCGTTGCCGCTCTGCTTCCTTTGGGTTGAAGCAGAGGATGTATCGCCGCCGTCGCTCGCCATCGCCGATAACAACCTCCTTGGCTTGCAGGCTGTCGGTGAAGGTGGTGAAGCGACCTGGTTGCGAGAGGACCTCTTTCTTGATTTCGGCCACCGATGCCATGCGGGTGGCGAGCAGGTATTTGCCACAGGCCCGTGCAAGTTCTTCTCGGTTAGCGGAGGAGTTCATACCCGAGTCGGCCACGAACAGCGCTCGACCGAGGTTCCAGCCTCGCAGGTCCTTTCTGATACGCTCGATCGTGGATACATCCGCCGTGTTACCGGGAAAAACCCAGCTTTTTACCGGCAATCCCTCTCGGGTAACCGCCAGGGCGACCACGATTTGCGGCGTCCACGTGCCCTCTTTGGAATGACCGTACTGACGCAGACCGTCGTTTTCGTCTTCCTCGTCCTCGTAATCAATGGAGAATGAAGCCGTCGTCGTATCGTAAAAGATCAGATCAACCGAGAGGTTGAACAAGTTGGCGGTCTGAAAAAAGACTACTTCCTCCACCGCGTCGATATGCTTGTGGAGGAAATCCATCGCCTCGTACATCTGCCGCAGTTTCAGGCCTTGGCATTTGGGCAGATGGACCTGCTCCAGCCACCGATCCCAAACACCGAGTTTGGATTCCGGTGCGCAGAGACGATTGGCGGTCATGGCCAGCAGGGCCTGGTCATAGGCAACGGCATACTTGCCTTTGTCCAGCAGAGTTCGCAGCGCTTTGCCGATACCCAACCGCTCCCAAAGGGTTTCGATGACCAGCACTGTGCCGAGTTCCACTGTGCGCAGGATCTCAAGATCGTCGGGCAGTCCACCACCTTGAGCCTCCTCGCTACCAGCGGGGTCAACAATGGTTACCCCGCAGACTCTGGCTATAGATCAGGCGAGCCGCACCAAGGCCTCACGGTCGAGCTGGAGATACTCGGTAACGGTGCCGTTCTTGTTTTTTCGTTTCGTGGTTCGCAGATACATAACTGCCCACCACGTTAGCGTATTAATTCGCGTATTTCAACTGAAATATCGCTTCGCGTGTGCCCACAGATTTTGAGATTTTCACCACGCGTAAAATTTTATCACATTGAAATTGCGTGATATTTTCTCCGGCACTGCACTAAAATGTGCCTACAACCCGCAAACATAAGACAGGTTCTCCTCGAAATAATAACCGTTCTCTATTGACCAATTAAAAACCCTTTTGATCAATTTTAGAACGTGGTGAATGGTACAATCGGAGTAACCTGCCTTCTTCATGCTCCCCAAAATTTGCATTATTCCGGTTTTGCTCAAGTAATCCCGATTCTTTACATGAATATTCCATCGACATAAATCATCTTTCCAAGTCTTTTTGTGTAATTTTGCGTATTCAATATACTTGTCAAAATCTATTTTACCTGATTGTTTTATTTCAAAAAATTTCCCTTCAACCAGTTCAGTTTTAAACTTGGCCTCGATTTCCTTTGCCAATTTAAGAGTGGGTACCGTTTTGGACTTTGATTTCCCTGATCTGGAATCTTTCACCCGAACCACAAATTTAGTGAAACTCCCCCCACATATTTCACATTTTCTCTTTGTTTTCAGGTAATCTTTTCCACAGCATCTCGCATAGATACTCATCTTGGCCTCTCTTGTTTTCAGTGAAACTATAGTGAAACTTTTAAGAGAGAAATCGATGACGATGTTGCTTGATTATAGCAGGGTGAAAATCGGCATGAAATATTACAACTTACCGTTATTACTGAATTTAATTTGAATAAAACTTGGAAAAAAGAAAACCGCTGAACCAATGAGCATTAACTCCTTGATTTTGCGGTTATTATTGGTGCGCCCGGAGGGATTCGAACCCCCGACACTCGGATTCGAAGTCCGATGCTCTATCCAGCTGAGCTACGGGCGCGCAGCGATTCCGATATTTGAAAGAAATGCTATATTACCCGGAAAATACTGTGGCCGTCAACCTTGCACAGGGGAGGAGTGGAAAATACCTCTAGCAAGCAGAGTGGGGGCCGGAGATGTCGGATTCCGCATGGCGTTGAGTAATCGTTCGGGATCGATATACACGGCCAGCCGCTGCTGCTGGGCCTCCAGTACCGGCAGGGCCTTGGCCGCCAGTTTGGCCGCAGCCCCAAAATAGCCGTAATCGCCTTTGATGTAGACTCCGGCGGCACGGATCATCGCCTGCAGCAGCAGTTTTTCCTCCCCCTTGGCACGATGCCAGGCATGCTCGAGAACCTCGTGCACCTCGAAGTGTAGTCCCAGATCCCACAGCACCAGCCCCTGCCAGAGCACATCCTGAGGCCCTTCGCCTACTCGATCCAAAAACCGTTGAAAAAGGATGAGTCGTTTTTCAATATAGGCTAGCTGTTCCGGGCCCGGCTGCTGGCCAAGAAACCGCTTGGCCACCTCCCGGGCCGGATCAAGGCTCTTCGTGCGCAGACAGGCAATGATCGATTCGGACAACTGGTTGCGGATATCACGGCTCAATCGGTGGCAAAAGGGATCAAAGGGCGTTCCCTGTGACCTGTCCTGCAACGCATGGGCAACCTCTCCCGTTGATGTGCGGGTCGGATCGAGGCCATCAGTATTCATCTGTCCTCCTTCGGGCAAGTAGGGTATATTGGCCCGGTTTGCGTGTTCGCATTCGTGTTGTAAATTTACCTTATTCCTCTTTGCCATGGTGAGCAAATGAAACTGTATAGCTGTATTACCGGTCCTGACGACGAAACCTTCTGCAAACGTGTCTCCGATAAGCTCAACCGCGGCTGGCAACTCCACGGCGGTCCGACCCTGACCTTCAACGGCCAGACGGTGATTGCCGGCCAGGCCCTGGTCAAGGAAGTCGAGGGGGAAGTGTTCACCATGGATACCAAGATCAGCGCCTACTAAGCGCAATTTCATACCTCATGCGTCTGCTCCACACCTCCGATTGGCACCTGGGCCACCGCTTTCACGGACGGATGCGTCACGAGGAGCAGGCCTGTTTTCTCGACTGGCTGCTGAAAGAGATCAAAGAACAGGCGGTCGAGGTGCTCTTGGTGGCAGGCGATATCTTTGATACCACCACCCCCGGCAGCCGCGCCCAGGGACTTTACTACCGTTTTCTCCACCGGCTGGCCGAAACGGGTTGCCGCCATGTGGTGATCATCGGCGGCAACCACGATTCCCCATCGCTATTGGAAGCGCCCCGCGAGTTGCTGCTTCAGCTCGACATCCATGTGATCGGCATGGTCGACGATCGCCCTGAAAAGGAGATTCTCCTGCTCAACGATCAACAGGGGCGCCCGGAGCTCCTGGTCTGCGCCGTTCCCTTCCTGCGCGACCGCGACATTCGCCAAGCCGGTGCCGCCGAAAGCCTGGAGGAGAAGGGGCGGCAACTGCGCGAGGGAATCCAGTCCCACTACCTGCGGATATGCGAACAGGCCGATAATCTCCGCCGGACCATTGCCCCTGAACTCCCCCTGGTCGCCATGGGGCATCTCTTTGTTGCCGGAGGCCGCACCCGGGAAGGAGACGGCGTGCGCGAACTGTCGATCGGCGGCATGGAGCGAATCGAAGGCACCAATTTCCCTGAATGCATCGATTACCTGGCCCTGGGACATCTCCATATCGGCCAGGTGGTGGCGGGCACTCCCACCCGCCGTTACAGCGGTGCGCCCCTGCCGATGAGCTTTGGCGAAGCAGGACAGAAGAAACAGGTTCTCCTCCTCACCAGCGAAGGACGAAACGTTTCCGTCGAGCCTCTGCCTGTGCCCATTTTTCAGCCCCTGGCCAGCCTGCATGGGGACCTTGCTGCTCTGCTTGCGCAAATCAACGACCTCAAAAGCTCCGATGTACCGTACTGGCTGGAACTCCAATATGTGGGAGAGACGGTCATCGCCGATTTACGCGAGCAATTGATTGATGCGGTGGCAAACTCTCAACTCGACATCCTTCGCATCCGCAACAACCGCATTTTCGACTTTGCCCTGCAACAAAGCCAGGAGGCGGAAACCCTTGATGAGCTCAGTGTTGACGAGGTCTTTGATCGCTGCCTGGAGGTCAACCGGATTGAGGAAGGGCAGCGGCAACTTCTGCGGCAGACCTTTGCCGAACTGCACCGATCCCTTACCCAGCAGGAGGACCAATGAGAATTCTCGCGGTTCATCTGCGCAACCTCAACTCCCTAGCCGGCTCCTGGTCTATTGATTTCACCGCTGGCGAATACACGGCCTCCGGCATCTTTGCCATCACCGGCCCCACCGGAGCGGGTAAATCGACCCTGCTTGATGCGATCTGCCTGGCGCTCTTTGGCCGCACCCCACGACTCGGTTCGATCACCAAGGGCAGCAACGAAATCATGTCGCGGAGGGCAGGGGACTGCTTTGCCGAGGTCAGCTTTTCCACCAACAACGGCCAGTACCGTTGCCACTGGGGCCAGCACCGGGCCAGGCGCAAGGCGAGCGGAGAGTTGCAGACCCCCCGCCACGAAATTGTCGAGCTGACAACCGGCAAGGTCTTGGAAAACCGCAGCCGTGAAGTGGTGCGGATGGTGGAGCAGGTAACCGGCATGGATTACGATCGCTTTACCCGCTCGATTCTCCTTGCCCAGGGGGACTTTGCCGCCTTTCTCGACGCCGATGCCGACCAGCGGGCACCGATCCTCGAGCAGATCACAGGCACCGCTATCTACTCACAGCTCTCTCAGGCCACCCACGAACGCACCAGCGAGGAACGCAAAAAAACCGCCGTCCTCGAGGAGGGTTTGCGTACACTCAAGCTGTTGAGTCCTGAAGAGGAACAGGACATCGGAAAAGCGATCGAGGAGGCGGGGAAAGCGGCGGAACACCTCCGTGTACAGCAGGAACAGGCGGAAACGACCCTGCAGAAACTGGCCCGAATCGAGGCTCTCAAACAGCAGCTGCACGAAACCCAAAACCGACTGACCCAGCTGGCCGAACAGAAAAAGCTGGCCGAACCTGATCTGTACCGATTGGAATTGGGTCTGCGAGCGCAATCCTTAGTGCCTTTACATTCGACGCTTGGCCAACTGCAGACACGCATCCGCATCCTGGAGCATAAGGCGCAGGAACGAAGCAAGCATCTGCAGCAACTGCAGCAAACCCTGCAGGAACAGCACAAGGAGCACCTTCTCGCCCGCAAACTCCAAGAAGAAAGCCAGGCCACGCGCGAGCGGGAACTGGAACGCATCAAGAAGGTCCGCGCCCTTGATCTCCAGCTCCATGAACACGGCAAAACCGGGCAACAACTCAACCAAAAAATTAGCCATCTGCACAAGGCCGTAACATCAGGGAAAGAGGAACAGCAAAAGCTCAGCCAACAGCTTGCCGGCCTGCGGCAAGGCCTGAAAAAATTGCGCAGGTTCCAGGCCGAGCACGCCGTGGACGCGCTCCTGGTCGAGCAGTTTGCCGGGTTGCAGCAGCAACTGCTGCACCTGGGCCAAAAAGCGGGAGAGCGGCAGCAACTGCGCCAGGTCGCTACTCAGGCAAAGCAGCAGCTGGTGCAGCTTGATGACCGCCAGCAGCAACTCGACCAGAATGTGGAGCAGAGGCTCCAGGCACTCAGCCTGCACAAACAGGAGCAACAGCAGCTCCTGCAACAGCGGGCGGAACTCCTGGATGCCCACACCGTTGGAGAACTGCGGCAGGAACTCAGCAACCAGGAGGGGCGGCAACAGCAACTGGAGCGGGCCGAAGAATGGGCAGTCCAGCTGCACGCATCGCGGGAGTCCGTGCTACGCTTGCAAGGACTGGGCAAGGCCATCCTTGAGCAACAACAGCGCGTCCAGGAACAGCTCCAGCCACTGGAGAAACAACTGATGCTGGGCCAACAGTTGGTCGAGCAGTGCGAAAAGAACCAGCAGCTCAGCCTTCGTATTCGCAGCTACGAAGAGGAACGAAGTCGCCTGGAGGAAGGGGTTCCTTGTCCACTCTGCGGTGCCCTCGACCATCCCTGGCGCCTGGAGCATCCGCAAACGGACGGACAGGAAGGCGAGCTTGTCCGGGCACGGACAGAGCTCGAGCAATCCCGCATGGAGATGAGCCGTCTCCGGGAAACACTCGCCGTTCTCGCCCGCGATTTGGAACACAACCGGCAACGGCAAACAGAACAACAGCAGCAGATTGAAGCACTCTCCCAGCAGCTTGCCGCCCTGCTCGACAGCTACCAACTCGGGCCCCTAGCAACCTGTACCTCCGCGCTGGCAGCTGCCCTCGACAAAACGCTCCAGCAGACCGTGTCCCTGCGCACCCGTCTTACGGCACACGATCAGCTGGAGTCCAGGTTAGAGGCGCTGAACGAGAAGATCGAACAGGCGAGCGCACTGCACCAGCAGGATATCCAGCAGGCCCAGGCCAACCGCCAGGCACTGGCAACCAAGGAGATCGAGCGCAAAACCCTGACAACCCGGGTGGAGGAAACCGAGGCCTGGCTGAACAAGACGCGGCAGGAGCTGCAGCCGCAACTGCAGCCTTTTGACTCGAGCGAAATTATGCCGCAACGGGTCCCGGAACTGATCAAGTCCCTGGCCTCCAGGCTACAGCAGTGGAAGACGGTGGCAATGCAGGAGGAAAAACTGAACCGCCAGGAAGGGCAGATGATAACCACCCTGGAAAAACAGGAGGTGCACATCGCCAATCTGGAAAGTCAACTGCACAGCCAGATGGAGGAACAGGCCGCGCTCAAGCTGCAACAGGCAACACTGCGACAACAGCGGACCGAACTGTATGGAGAACTCAATCCCGATGTGGAGGAGCAACGGCTGCGTAGCCTGGTGCAGCAGGCTGAAAAGCGAGAAACGAGCGCCCGAGAGCAACTTGCGACCACCGAAAAGGAGCGGCACAGCCTAAATGCGCAGGAGCGCTTGGACCAGGAAGAGTTAGCAACCCTGCGTCCGGAACGATCTGCGCAGGAGGCGCAGCTGTTGACCGAGGTGCGCAAGGCCGGCTTTGAAAATCCTGAGGCTTTTGCCGCCGCCATTCTCCCGCCGGAAACGCTCCAGCAGTTGGCTGAGCGCAAACAGCAGCTGGAGCAGCACGAGGTGCATCTCGCCAGCCGAAAGGAGGAACTGGGTGCATCGATTCGGGAGGAAGAGGCTGATCTGGATCGAACCAAGACAAAACCGAAACTGCTCGCGGCAAAAGAGTCGCTCCAGGCGCAGCGGGAAGAATTGTTGCAGCGCATCGGCGCGGACCGCCAGCGGCTGGCTGCCAATCAGCGCCTGGCACAGGAGTGTGAACTGCAGCGGCAAAGACTGGCCGAGCAACAGGAGGAACTGCGGCGCTGGGAGCTCCTCCACCAGCTGATCGGATCGGCCGACGGCAAGAAATTCCGCGTCTTTGCCCAGGGGCTCACCTTCGAGGTCATGGTCAGCCACGCCAACCGCCAGCTGCGCAAGATGAGCGATCGCTACCTCCTGCTGCGCGATCCGGGGGAGCCGCTCTCCCTCCAGGTCATCGACAACTACCAGGCCGGTGAGGTCCGCTCCACCCGCAACCTCTCCGGCGGCGAGAGCTTCCTGGTCAGTCTGGCCCTGTCCCTTGGCCTGTCCGCCATGGCCAGTCACAATGTCCGGGTCGATTCCCTCTTTCTCGACGAAGGATTCGGCACCCTGGATGAGGAAACCCTGGACACCGCCCTGCAGACCCTGGCCGAGCTGCAGCAAGACGGCAAACTCATCGGCATCATCTCCCATGTGCCCCTGCTCAAGGAGCGCATCGATCTGCGCATTCAGGTTCAACCCGGTCCGGACGGATGTAGCCACCTGCTGGGTCCGGGGTGTCGTCAGCTCGATTGAATGCCGTCCCTATCCCGCTGCAGAGCCTGAATTTCCTCATAACAGCTGTTCTTGTACGTGTAATCCAGGCCGTTGACCGCCTGCAGATGGTCATCGGCGAGAAACTCTCTGGTGCTGTAGTCGCGGATGATCCGCCCCTGGTGCATGACCACGGTCCGCCGGCTTAAGCGATGGACAAAAAAGAGGTCATGGGTGATCAGAACCTTGGTCACCGGCAGGACCTCGAGGATTTCCATGAGCATCTGCTCACTGCGCGGATCAAGGCTGGCCGTGGGCTCGTCGAGGATCAGCACCTCGGGTTGCAGACTGAGCGCCGCGGCAATGGCCAGACGTTTGCGCTCCCCGCCGCTGAGGTGCAACGGCGGCCGCTCTTCAAAACCGCGCAACTGCACCTGGGCAAGGGCCAGCTCGACCCGATCACGAATTTCCCCCGCCGGCAGACCAAGTTGTTGCGGGCCAAAGGCCACCTCCTCCCAGCAAGAGGGACAGAACAACTGATCAGCGGCATTCTGAAACACCATCCCCACTCGTTTCCATAGTCGGCGGTACCCCCTGTCAACGATCGGCTTACCGTCCAGGAGATAGTAGCCCTTGCGGGGCGTCACCAGCCCGAGCAGACAGTGGGCCAGGGTCGACTTGCCGGCCCCGTTTTCACCGATCAGGGCCAGGGAATCGCCCGAAAAAATGCTGAGATTGATGTCCTCCACCCCGATAGTGGCGTCGGGATAGCGATAGGCGTAATGCTGCAGTTCAATCTGCGGTATCTGCACTCCGGTATCGGCAGGCAGGTGCATGCCGCCGCCGTGGTCGTGGGTGAGATGATGATGGTGATGATGATGGCCGTCGTGGTCGTGGTGATGGCCACAGCAGGTAAAGCGGAAAGTGAAGTCCAGGCCGTGCTCTCGCAGCGACTGGGGCTGGGAGGCGAGGGTATGCAGTGGATAGTCGTGGTGGACCAGGCCATCGGCGAGGACGACAGCCCGCTCGCAAAGACCGTAGAGAAAGAACAGGTCGTGCTCGATCACGATCAGGGCGCCGCGAAACTCCGCAAAAAGGCGACGAAAAATGGCCTCCTGGCGGGGATCGAGGTTGGCGGTGGGCTCATCGGCAATAAGCACCTCCGGTTCCATGGCCAGGATGGTGGCCAGGGCCGCCCGCTTTTTCTGGCCGTAGCTGAGCTGATGGGCCGGTTTATAGAGCAGGTGCGCAAGCCCCACCTCGCTGAGCCAATGGCGGACCAACCGGTCGACCTCCTCGGGACTGCGCCCCTGGTTGCGGGGACCAAAGGCGACGTCGTCGTAGAGGGTGTTGCAGAACAGGTGGTCGTCCGGATCCTGGAAAAGAATGCCCACCTTCTGCCGCAGTTCGGGTGCCAGCGCATCGGTGATCGGCTGGTCCTGATAGCGGCACTCGCCTTCCTGGGCAAGAAACAGGCCGTTGAGATGACGAATCAGGGTCGATTTGCCCGAGCCGTTCTGACCGACCAGGGCGATGCGGTCATCGTCATGGATGTCGAGGTCGATCCCCCGCAGTCCCGTCGTGCCGTCGGGGTAGGTGTGGGCCAGGTTGCGCAGGGAAAAAAGCGGCGTGCGTTCGTCCTCCTCAGGAGGGCGGAATGCCATATGATGCATAGAGGGCTCGGGGCAGAAAGGAGATCAGAAGGCGATGATCGGCAGCAGCCGGTCGCCGACAAGCAACAGTACCCCGATCATAATAAACAGTGCCCCTTTTACCAAGTCCAAGCTGGTCGTTTTTTGCCGGACCTCACCGGGAAAGCCCCCCCGGTAGCCACGGCTGAGCATAGCCTCGTACACCCGCTCGGTGCGCTCGAAGGAACGAATGAAGAGCATACCAAACGCCGCGGCCATGGTGCGCAGGGTGGCCAGACTGGTGCGGGGAACGAATCCACGCACCCGCATCGAGCGCTGCATCCGCTGCATCTCCTGCTGGAAGACGAAGATATAGCGGTGGCAGAGCAGCACCATCTGGTTGAGCGAAGAGGGTAGGCCCAGATCGGTGAAGCCCTGCAGGGTACGGGCGAGCGAGGAGGTGGCCAGCATCGGCTCCATCAGCAGGGCGACCGCAACGGCCTTGCAGACAATGGTCAGGGCAAGGAGGAGACCGGCCAGGTTGAACGGCCAGGATCTGAGCCAGGGCAGGACCAGGACCGTATCCCCCGTATGGACAGGAGAGCTCAGGGGAAGAATGATCACCAGCATGCCGAGAAATCCGGCCATGGCGGCAAGACGCTTCAACGGGCGGATCCAGGGCATGCCGGTCAGCTGCACTGCCAGGGCGGAGAACAGGAGCGCGGTCAAGGCCCAGGCCAGGGTCTTGAGGGACACGATGAGAAAGGCGGTGACCAGCAGGGCCGCGATCTTCACCGCCGGGGTCCAGGTATGAAAGAGCGATGTCCCCCCCGCATGTTGATCCAGGGTGGGAATGGACCAGTCCGGGGCGCTCTCAGAACTTCCCTGCCGGGGCTCCTCGGCCTTGAGGAGCCAAACCACCAGTGCGCAGAAAAAAGGGAGGAACAGACAGGACGCCATGGCCATTGTCTGGGCGCCGTTGAGCACGATCACCTGGGCCTGGTCAAGATTCATGGCCGCGTACCTCGAGTGGACGGGCCGAGCAACTCCGGCTTGACCTGAAAGAGAAAGGAGATCACAAAACCTCCGACCAGCCCTTCCACTATGAGCACCGGCACATGGGCGAGCAGGGCCATTTTGGCAACACCGAGAAAGGATTCGCCACCGCTTGCGAGCAGCAGGGCGAGCAGGAGCGCTGCCAACAGGACGCCGGCAGCGCTGACCAGACCACCGACAACGCCGTTGGAGAGCTTGCCGGTGCCGCGAAAACGGCGGAAGACAAAGCCGCAGACCAGGGCCGGTAGCCCCATCATCAGCGCATTGGCTCCGAGCGCGGTCAGACCGCCGAACTGAAAGAGCAGACTTTGCAGAAAGAGGCCCACGGTGATGGAGAGAAAGGCGGCCGGACCGAGT
This sequence comes from uncultured Desulfobulbus sp., assembly GCF_963665445.1. Lineage (GTDB taxonomy): Bacteria > Desulfobacterota > Desulfobulbia > Desulfobulbales > Desulfobulbaceae > Desulfobulbus. The sequence goes on from NZ_OY762276.1 coordinate 4,222,883, forward strand.
AGGGCGCCGACGATTCCAGGCAGGAGCAGGTGGACGCTGGTCGGCCCCAAGGGTAGGTGAATGAGGGAGGCGACGAAAAAGGAGGAGGTCACCACCGCGATCTTGGGCAAATCGCGGCTGTCCACCCTGCGCAGACTCAGCCCGAGTCCGGCCAGGGTGAGGACATAGCTCCCGGCAGCAACCGCAGTGGGCAAAACGCCATCGGCAATATGCATCTCAGCACTCCTTTGCGCGGCGCCGGCGGCCGCTCACCAGGGCCGCCACCCCGAACAGGCCGAGAATATAGCCGATGCCGGACATGATCTCCCGCACCCCTGGTTTTTCCAGGTTCTGGTTGAGCAGGGCCATCTCCCGCTTGATCTGCCGCAGTTCCTGGTGCAGCTGCCGGTTCTGTTCCGTGACCCGGGTCACCAGTGACTGGCACTGCTCCGCTTGGGCTGCCTGCGGGGCCTGGTCCTCCGTTGAAAGGGCGATACCGGGCACGAAGGCCAGAAGACAGCCTGCCACGACGAAAATCAGGAGTCGTTCACGGAGAAATTGCATCCTACATTTCATCCTTTTTGAGCACATACCTGTTCTTGTGCCCCATGCTGGCAGTGACGACAATGGTCAGGGTCTGCTTCTTCGCCAGGGGAAAGGCAAAGAGCCCCTTGTCGTCGGTCTTGCCCTCGAGCAGCTTGGTGCCGTTTTCGTCCAAGACCTCGATGGTGCCGCCCATCACCTTCTGTCCATCGGCGAAATAACTCTCTGTATAGACCTTGCCGTCTTCGGCATAGGCGAAAATATTGACCTTATGCGCCCAGGCCGGTGCGACTCCGCCGCAGACAACCAGGCAAATGAGGACAAGTGTCTGTAGAAGACGTTGCATGAGAGATCCCGCCTATTTCATATCCGTGGTGTGCACCCACATGACCGCACCCAATTCGACCGGTTTGTCGGCACCGTCCTGCTTAATGGTCCAGTCCGCGGTGCTTAGGGCGGCAAATCCCCACCAGCCGGCGCGGGGCATGGCATAGGTGAACATGCCGTTGGCATCGGTCTTGACCACCTGGGTGATGAAGGGATCGCTCGGCGGGTGGACCACAGCGGGGTTATCCTTGGATTCGTTGAGATATTCGACCTCCACCTCCACATCGGCGGCCGGTTTTCCCTTCACCAACACTTGACCGGTGAAGACATTGCCGGTCCACAGGCCGTAAGGACGGGTCTTGGGGATGATCTCGGTCTCCAGGCCGATAGGACTGTCCCAGCCTTCCTCCAACCCCAGGGCGTTGACGCAGACCTTGGTGTAATGGACGATGAAGGAGTCTTCGGCCGGTTCCCAGTAGGGTTGCGGTTCGACGAAGAAGAGGTAGTCGCCGGGGCGTTTGATCTGGTATTTGGCCTTCCAGGAGGTGAAGGCCTGCTCCGGCGCTTTCCCCTTGGTGGCAACGAGGCTCGGCAGCAGATCGGTGACGGCCCCGCCGGTCATGACACCGAACCGCTTGGGTTTGGCCATCTCCATGTAGTTCCCCTCCATGGGATGGAGGAACTTGACTGCAACCTCGATTTTCTTGGTATCCTTCTGGGTGACGATGTCATCGGAAGGGATGACGGCACCGAAGTGGGCGCTGGCAACGGAGGCGGTTGCAAAGAATGCCGTCACAAAGGCGGTCATGGCAATATTTTTAGGGCTGATCATTATCTCTCTCCTGGGGTAGGTAGTTGGTGCTCTGAAAATGCCCCAGACCATAATACGTTTTGCGAGAAAATCACACGAAAAGAACACAAATCCCCCTTTCGTGTGACGGCAGAGATTGTCAGTCAACGGCAACGGCTGGATTCAAGGAGAGAAGAGGAATGATACATTGAAACTGCACCATAAGAGCAACTGCCAACAACTGCCGCCACATGGTGAGGCACGGTGCGTTCGCGCAGGTGGAACCGCGTTTCGGCTATCCCAGCAACACCAGCCCCCACACGGACAGGGCCAGCAAAAGGGCCATGAACACCGCCGCCGACCCCAGGTCCTTGGCCAGTCCCGAGAGTTCATGCCGATCGGCGCTGATCCGGTCGACCACCACCTCAACCGCGGTATTCAGCAACTCGACTGTCAACACCGCCAGCAGGCTGCCCACAAGCAGGGCCCGCTCCACACCGGTCTGACCAAGCCACAGGGCAAGTGGCAGGAGGAGCCCACAGAGGATCACCTCCTGACGAAAGGCCGCCTCGTTGCGAAAGGCCGCCAGGAGTCCGGTCTTCGAGCACATAGCCGCCCGCAGTATCCGCGTCATGCCGACGCCGTTCAATTTTTCCTGATCGCTCATGGGTGTCGTCGCTCCGGGGGAAAAAGAAGACGAAGAAAGAGGTTCGAACAAAAGCTACACTATCCCCTCCTTTTTTTCCAAAGACTTTATCCTGTCTGCAAGCTTGCCCCCCTCTGATTTCACACGACGTGACTTTCAGTTTTTTGACTTTTTAGGAAACCATCAAGATTCGGGGCAGAAGCAATCCGCTTACTCCGGAAAATGAATTGCCGCCCTTCGCACCGTGTGGTATCTCTAAACAAAGTTTTTTTGCAAGAGGCAGGCTCATGAATCGTGATACATTCTCCCATTTACGTGCAAAACTGGGAAAAACACAGAAGGCCCTGGCGGAATTGCTTGGTGTCTCTCTCAAGGCTGTGCAAAGCTACGAACAGGGATGGCGGGCTATCCCCATCCATGTCGAACGACAGCTCTACTTCCTGGCAGTCAACCAGCGGAGAGATGGACACAACAAGCGTAAGGACTGCTGGGTGATGAAGAAGTGCGACCAAAAAAAGGAATGCCCGGCTTGGGAGTTTCAGGCAGGCCATCTCTGTTGGTTTCTCAGCGGTACCCGTTGCGAGTGCACCCTTGACAAAAACTGGAAGGAAAAGATGGATATCTGCCGCAACTGCGATGTTTTGACATCGTTGCTGTAATACGGCTGCTTCTTTCCCCGTCTTCTTACCCGCCAGGATGCCTTTTTTGCTGTTCTCGAAAAATCACGCTGTTGCCAAACGACCGTGGCTACACTGAATATCGGCGTCGCCATGAGCGGTGGGGTGGATTCCACCATGGCCGCCTCCCTTCTCCTGGAGCAGGGATATCGGGTCCATGGTTTTTTCATGCAACTGCCGCTTGCCCGCCAGGACGCCCTGGAAGCAAGGGTGCGACAGGTGGCCGAGCGTCTGTCCATCCCCTTGACCCTGGTCGATCTGCGCCGGGAGTTCAGTCGGGAAGTGATAGGCTATTTCACCCGGACCTACCGCAACGGTCTCACCCCCAACCCCTGTATCCATTGCAACCGGACCATCAAATTCGGCCGCCTGGCGCAAGCGATGATCGATGCCGGTATGGACAAGATCGCCACCGGTCATTACGCCCGCATTGTCCACCACGAGAATCGCCCCTGGATCGGCCGTGGAAAAGATCCGGCCAAGGACCAGTCCTACTTTCTCGCCCGCTTGGGCGGCGAGCAGCTGCAGCGGCTTGTCTTTCCACTGGAGGGGTGGACCAAGGAAGCCATCTACCAGCGGGCCGCAGCAATGGGGTTTCAGTTCAGCGGCGAGGAAAGTCAGGATGTCTGTTTCCTTGAACAGGATCTGGCAGGCTTCCTTGCCGACCACGGGCTGAACGAACAGAGCGGTGCGGTTGTCACCTTGGATGGACGAACCATCGGCGAACATCGCGGCGTCTGGCGCTATACCATCGGCCAGCGGCGCGGCCTGGGCCTGCCCGACGCCACCCCCTGGTACGTGGTCGGTCTCGATGGAACGACCAACAGGGTTCTGGTGGGCAAGAACCACCACCTGCTCGCCAGACACTGCCCGCTGCATGCCCTTGTCTGGACCAACGAACCGCCGCCGCTTCCCTGGAAAGGGCCGGTGCAGCTGCGCTCCCGCCACCGCCCGGCCATTGCCACACTCAGCCAAAGTGGTCCGGATTCCTGGCATTTGGCCTTCGAGCAGGAGCAGCGGGCGATAACGCCGGGCCAGTATGCGGTTTTTTACGAGGACAATCGAGTGATCGGCAGCGGCATCATTGCCCGCGCAACTTCTGAGGATCAGCCATGAAACGGGTCGCTATCACCACCTTGGGCTGCAAGGTCAACCAGTTTGAATCAGCGGCTTTTGCCAGCGCATTCGAGGCTCGGGGCTGCCAGCTGGTGCCCTTCAACGCCAGCGCCGATATCTATGTGATCAACACCTGCACCGTCACCGGGCGGGCCGGGCAGCAGTCGCGCCAGTTGATCCGCCGTGTGCTCAAACAGCACCCCGAAGCGCGCATCTTCGTCACCGGCTGTTACGCGCAGATGGACCCGCAGTCCGTGCTCAACCTGGACGAGCACCCGGTGGCCATTATCGGCAACGGCAACAAGCACCGCTTGGTGGACGCCGCCCTGTCCGACAACCCGCCGGACCTGGTCATGCTCATGGGCCGCATCCGCGACAACAGAACCATCTGCGACTTGCCGGTCACCCGATTTCGCGGCCGTACCCGGGCCTATATCCGCATTCAGGACGGCTGCGACAACTTCTGCTCCTACTGCATCGTCCCCTATACCCGGGGGCCGAGCCGCAGCCTGGCGCTGGCCAAGGTCATGGAGCAGACCGCCGTCTTTGCCGACCAGGGGTACCGCGAACTGGTGATCACCGGCATCAACGTGGGCAAGTACGGCCTGGATCTGGGGGAAGGGGAGACCATCTCCAGCCTGCTGGATCGGCTCTGCCACGAATTCCCACAGATACGCCTGCGGCTCAGCTCGATTGAACCCACCGAGGTCAACGACAACCTGCTGTCGCTGTTCACCGAGCACGCCAACTTCATGCCCCACCTCCACATCCCCCTGCAGAGTGGCGACGACCAGGTGCTCTCGCGAATGAACCGCCGCTACAACCGGGCCCAATTCGCCGAGGTCATCCACCAGGTGCGTTCAGCCCTGCCCACCGCGGCCATCGGCTGCGACGTCCTGGGCGGCTTTCCGGGAGAGACCGAGGCCGAGGCGGAGAACACCTATCAACTGCTGCGCGATTTGCCGATCAGCTACCTCCATGTCTTCCCCTACTCGCGCCGTCCCGGGACCCTCGCGGCAACCATGCCGGGCCATTTGCCGGGTCCGATCAAGGAGGCGCGGGTGCAGCGGCTCAGGGATCTGGATGAAAAAAAACGCCACGCCCACTACAGCCAGGGAATGAACCAGGTACATCAGGTGCTGGTGGAACGCCGCAACACCAAAACCGGGCAGCTGCAAGGGTTCAGCGAAAATTACATTCCGCTCAACTTTCCCGGCTGCTCCAGCCTGATCCACACCGTGGTGCCGGTGCAGCTCACCCAAGTTGCAGAAGGTCAGCCCATGGGATGCTTACCCCAGGACTTTCTTGAGGAAAATCACTAAACCAGGTAAGCTGTTTTCATAACGCACGCTCAACTTCTCACCTCATCGCCCTCTCGCCCAGCGCAAGGGTGACAAACCTTAAAACATGCCTTGTACAGATGCATGTTGTTTTCTTTCGGGTGTAACGGCAGACCATGATCGGAGAAATACTAGCCATCGGCGACGAGCTCACCTCAGGCCGAATCATCAACAGCACCAGTGGATTCGCTGCCCGGGAACTGTTCCTCCTCGGCCATCGAATTCAGGCCATGCACACCATCGGCGACGATCCGCAACTGATCGGGAAAGCGCTCAAGGGTGCCATCGATCGCTCGGATTTTGTCCTCGTCACCGGCGGCCTCGGCGCCACCACCGACGATCTCACCAACGAGGCCGTGGTCGCGGCCCTTGGTCTGAAAACGGTCACCAATACCTGCGTTCAGGCCAATATCGAGGCGCGATCGGCCAAGGGTGCCTGCACATCCGCCGCTTCCCTGGCCAAGCTGGCCCAACTCCCCGAGGGAGCCGAGGTCCTGGATGACAGCTACCGCATGGCCGGCTACCTCCTGCGCTACCAGGGCAAGCCGATCTATTTTCTTCCCGGTGTCCCGCCGCAGATGGAAATGCTCCTGCGCGACAAGGTCCTGCCCGGCCTCCAGGCCATGGATAGGGCGCGGGCCGTGCCCGTGGCCCAGCGGGTCTACCGCACCTGTGGCCTCTATGAGATCGAGATCAACAACCGGCTGCACAGCCTGGAAGGGCAGGGCGTCCAGATCGGCTACTACCCGGTGGGTGCGGAAGTCCACGTCAGCCTCACCGGTTATGATATGGCACAAGGGGTTGAAGATCCGCGTTTTCGTCATGCGGACGAGTTTATCCGCGATGCTCTGGGCGACAATATCTACGGCACCGACCAGGATACCCTGGCCTCTGTGGTCGGCCGGCTGCTGGCCCAGCGCAACTGGATGCTCTCCACCGCCGAATCCTGCACCGGAGGCCTGATCGGCGCCACCCTCACCCGCACCGCAGGCAGCTCAAACTGGTACAAGGGCGGGGTGATCGTCTATTCCAATGCCCTCAAACAAAGCCTTCTAAACGTGTCCGAAGACCTGCTTGCCCAGCACGGTGCGGTGAGTGACGAAGTGGCTCGGGCCATGGCCCGGGGCACGGTGGAACGACTTGGCTGCGACATCGCCGTCTCCGCCACCGGTATTGCCGGACCGGGCGGCGGCAGCGAGGACAAACCGGTGGGCACGGTCTACCTCGGACTCTGCTTTCATGATACGCTCAGCGCCCAACTCTGCCGCTTCAACGGCTCCCGTCAACAGATTCAGGAACAAACCGCGCAGACCGCAATGGATATGGTGCGTCGGGCCTTACTTTCGCAATAACTGCAGTTTGCACTCAAGGAGAATTTCATGACACCACCCAACGATCAGAACGAAGGCCGTCTGAAGAGCGTCGACAATGCCATCACCCAGATCCACCGTCAGTTCGGCAAGGGATCGATCATGCGTCTGGGGGAGACCGAACGGGAGAATGTGCCGGTTATTCCCACCGGTATCCTCTCCATCGACTTGGCCCTGGGCGTGGGCGGTCTGCCCCGCGGCCGCGTCACCGAGATCTTCGGCCCCGAGGCCTCGGGTAAAACCACCCTGGCCCTGCACGTTATTGCCGAGGCGCAGAAACAGGGCGGCAATGTGGCCTTCATCGATGCCGAGCATGCCCTGGATACCAGCTACGCCGAACGATTGGGGGTCGATGTCGACAACCTGCTCATCTCCCAGCCCGACTTCGGCGAGCAGGCCCTGGAAATCGCCGAGATCCTGATCCGCAGCGGCGGCATCGATGTGGTGGTGATCGACTCGGTGGCAGCGCTTGTCCCGCGGGCCGAGATCGACGGCAACGTCGGCGACCAGCATGTCGGCCTGCAGGCACGGCTGATGTCGCATGCGATGCGAAAATTCACCGGTGTGCTCAGCCGCACCAACACGGTGCTGATCTTCATCAATCAGATCCGGATGAAAATCGGGGTGATGTTCGGCAGTCCGGAGACCACCACCGGCGGTAACGCGCTCAAATTCTACAGCTCTATCCGCATCGATATCCGCAAGTCCACCCAGATCAAGGACGGCCAGGATGCCATCGGCAACCAGACCAAGGTCAAGATCGTCAAAAACAAGGTGGCGCCACCGTTCAAGCAGGCCGACGTGGATATCATCTACGGCGAAGGCATCTCCCGCACCGGCGACGTGCTCGATCTCGGCGTGGCCAACAACATTGTCGACAAATCCGGTGCCTGGTACTCCTACCAGGATGAGCGCATTGGTCAGGGACGGGAAAACGCCAAAAAATTCCTCAAGGAACATCCCGAGACCCTGGCCTCGATCGAGCGCAAGCTCCGCCTCGCCTTCGGCATGGCGGTAGATCCGGAAGAACCGCCGACACCTGCCGAATAAGGACCGCACACATTCCCCCGTGCCTGCCGCCTCTGTCCAATCAGGGGCGGCAGCTTGCTTTCCGCTGGCCTTCACCTGGCCTATCGGGCCGAACCCCTTGCAGCCCTTCTCTTTTTTTCCTTGACTTCCCACATTGCATACGTTTTACCTGTTGCAGTTCAGGTGTTTTGTTACAAACTACAAAACGAAAAGGGAACTCCGTGTGAATCGGAGACGGGCCCGCCGCTGTAACCGGGGACAGAGGTTGCACCATGTCACTGACCTATCGAGGTTGGGAAGACGCAGCCAGATGAACGATCCGGGAGTCAGAAGACCTGCCTGAACATGCGAAAGGAGCTGCGTGGACGGCAGCCTTTCTTTCAAATTTCTGTGGATAAAAAAGGGCTATCCCGGATCGATTCTTCGATCCGGGATTTTTTTTGTCCGCGCGAAGGCCAGTAACAGAACATGAATCAGGGCAATGTACTCCCCTGGCCAGTGACCGCGTCCATCGTTTCGAGGGTGGAGAACCTCGAAAAAAAAGCATGTTTTATGGATGTCTTGAAAAGGAGAGGAGACATGAAGAAAAGAGTGCTGGCCATAGCCCCCCTGGTGGCCTTCCTGCCAACGCTGGTGTTGGCGGCGGAGCAGGAGACCACCGTGATGGACGAGGTGGTGGTCACCGCCACCAAAACCAAGAAGACCCGCAAGGAAGTCGTCAATGCGGTGGTCATCAAGGAGAGCTACGACATCGAGGAATCCCCGGCCTCATCACTTGGCGAACTGCTGGCCAACGAACCCGGTCTGGACTGGCGCACCTACGGCAACTACGGCGGAGCTGCCGAAGCAATCCAAATTCGCGGTATGAGTGCGGATGCAACCCTTGTGGCGGTGGACGGGATGGTGATCAACTCACCTTCCCTGGGGAGCGCCGATGTCGGCCAGATTTCGCTCAACTCGATCGAGCGGGTGGAGGTGGTCAAGGGCCCGGGTTCCCTGCTCTACGGTTCCGGAGCCATGGGCGGCACGGTCAATATCATCACCAAATCGCCCAACCGCGACCATTTCGACGCCAAGGTCGAGGCTGGATACGGCACGGAGAACAGCTACCATCTGGCCGCGGAAAACGGCGGCTTCATCATCGGCGATCTGGGCTACTACCTGACCCTGAACCGCAAGGAAACCGATGGATTTCGTGACAACAGCGACCTGACCCATAACGACGCCACCCTCAAACTGCTGCTGGACAAGGGCACGATGTTCAAGGCCACCCTCGATGCCGGCCTGGTCGACCGCGAGTACGGCCTGCCCGGACTCCAGCCGCCTGCGGGCACGGCTCCGTACCGCATCAATGGGGTTACCTTGTACAATTCGGACTCGGCCTTCCTCCTCGATCGCGGCGAAGACGAGAACAAACGTGTCGCCCTCACACTGCAGGGGGAGCCTGGCGACTGGTTCGATTGGCGCGTCAAAGGCGATTATTCCGACCTGAACAGCACCAACTACAGCCGCCCCTACTACTATGCGGGCGGCGGGACCTATTCGGATGTGACCAACACGAACAGCGGCGTGGAGGGCAACCTGAACCTGCACCCCTGGACCAGCCTCAATCTGCTGCTGGGCAACGAATACCGCAATTACGACTACAGCAACTTTCAGCAATCACTCAACACCAGCGGTCATCGTGTCGCTGGCGCCCTGGTGGACGAAGATCACCAGGTCTATACCAACGGCACCTTTGGCGAACTCAGCTTTCAGCCCATTGACATGGCCAAGATCACCGGTGGCTACCGCTACGAAAAGCACTCCATGTTCGGCCATGAGGATGTCCTCCGCTTTGGCGCGGTGGTCACCCCCCTGCAGGACATGGCGATTAAATTCAACCGCGGCCAGCATTACAAGGCACCGACCTTGAACGACCTCTTCTGGCCGGATGACGGGGGAACCAAGGGCAATACCGACCTCAAACCGGAAACGGGCTGGCATACCGACATCACGCTGGAACAGGGCGGCCTCCTCCAGGGCAAACTCTTTGCCTCGGTCTCCTGGTTCGACTGGGATGTCAACGACAAGATCAGCTGGGCCGAGGACCCCAGCCAACCGACCTCATGGGGGGGGTATTACTGGGTTCCCTCCAACGTGGACAGCTACAATGCCCAAGGCTGGGAGTTCAATGTCAAACTGGGCCCCTTCTCCTCGATTCTGGCCGACTTTTCCCTGACCCTGATCGATGCGGAGGAACAACTCAATGGCGGCGCGACCAGGGACGCCCGCTATACCCCGGAGACTCAATTCAAGGCGCAGCTGACCCATTTGAGCGATTTCGGCCTGACCTCGACCCTGACCGCCCGCTATACCGGTTCCCGTCCCGGCTATTACGCAACCAATACCGACAGCAAGCCGCAGGTCGAGCTTGCGTCGTACTGGACCATTGATCTCAAGCTGGAGCAAACCTTTGCCGAGCACTGGAAGGTGACCCTCCAGGCAATGAACCTGCTCGACCAAGACTATGACACCTATGTGGGCACCTTTTATCCCACTTATACCCTGTGTGCCTACCCCGGAGCGGGCCGCAGCCTGTTCGCTTCGCTCTCCTATACCTGGTAAGAAAGAAAAAGGCAGGAACAAGGCTTTGAAAAAAGAGGCAAAAATATGACAACCATGGAGATGGCACACAGCACACTGATGGAACAGGTGCCAAAGACGCACGGAATTTGCGGGAAAAGGTCCTGGTCCCTGCCGGTGCTTGCCGCCCTGACGATCCACGGCGCCGCCTTTGCCTTTCTCCTCTTTGCCTCCTTTGCCCCCCGACAGGCACCGATACCTGTTGGGGAGTCTCTTCCCGTCACCCTCTTTGCAGCGGTGCCTGGAATAGCTGCGGCTGCCTCGCAATCGGCAGCGCCACCGCCACAGGCAGCCCTCGCTCAAGAGAGGCAAATCCAGCCGCCACAACCAACGCCCGCACCGCCGCCCGAGGTCGTCGCCGAGCCGCCCAAGCCGGTCAGCATCGCACCTGCCCCTCGGCATATCGCCAAAGCTAATAAAAAGATCAGCAAAGCCAAACCGCAGGCCCCTGCGCACACCCAGGTTGCACCGTCTCAGGGAACTCCAGCCCCGGTAGCCAGTCATGCAACGGTATCGAGCGGAACCAACACCGCCAGCATTGGCGCCCAAGGTGGTGCGGCCAACACGGTCATTCCCGCACGGCCGCGCTACCGAGATAATCCGCCTCCTGCATATCCGGAACTGGCACGAAGGCGGCAGATGGAAGGGACGGTGGTCTTGGACGTCCTGGTGAACTCCACCGGCAGGGTGGATGCGCTGACGGTGCACGCCACCAGCGGTCATTCCCTGCTGGATAATGCGGCCCTGCGGGCGGTGCGAAACTGGCTGTTTGTCCCGGGGAAAAGGGGCGGCATGCCACTGGCGATGAGCGTTCGGGTGCCGGTGCGCTTTAATCTTCGCTGAGAAATCCGGCCTAGCCCTGAAAATCCGACCGCAGATCGCGGGTGATCTTGCGCCGGGCCTCGCTATCCTCGTTGCGCACCAAATCGGGGAGATCTCCCCAGATCCCCACCTTGCCGTCATGCACGGCAAGAATGGACTCGATTCCGGGCAGGCCACCGACCTCATTGAGTACCGGGGTCATATCCTTTGCCGATCTGATTCGATTGCAAACCAGGGTCACCGCGGCGTCGGCCAGGGCGGCCTCCTTGGCGATCACCGTCGCCAGGTCGCAGCGGCCAAAACTCGTGGAATGCCCCATTTTTGAGGAAGAGGAACAGAGCGCCAGGGGAAGCCGATTGGGCGCTATCCTCAGGGCCAGCTTGCCGGCAATGGCGTTGTCGCCGGCATAGAGCCCGATGGTGACCGGTTCCTGGGCGTGGATATAGATATCGCCGCCGTTTTCGACAATGGCCTCGTCGATTCCTGCCGCCATCGCCGCCTCGACCCCGAGCTGGGCCAGGGTTCCGGCCACAGCCGCCATGGGACCAAGGCCGGTCACCTCGCCTGCCGCCGCCATCCGCCGGGCCGCTTCAGGCGCATCCTCCAAAAGGACAACCGGGACAAGGCTGGTCCGAAACTCGGGGTGGCGGACAATGTAGCGCTCCAACTGCCGCCGATGGCTCACTATCGCCTGGGTGACCAGGGCGAAATCTGTACAGGCAACCCGTACATTGGTCTCTTTCCAGGAAAAAGAGCGAAAGACGCGCATTGCGGACAACCGTTATTCAGCAAACCCGCGCATCAGAAATTCGACGAACAGGCGCCAAAGGGACAGGCAGCCACGCAGGCCTGACACTCGATGCAGACATCCTCGTTGAAGGCGATCCGCCGGGTGGCCCGATCCACGATCGACAGGGCGCCGGTGGGGCAGTGGACCACGCAGGCTCCGCACTGGCTGCAACGGTCCTCATCCCAGATCATGCCCTTGTTGCCGGCATGGATATCCACATCGAAGCCGCTTAAAAAGGCAAAGGCGCGGTCGATGTTCTCCTGGGTGCCGGTCACCTCGAGGCTGAGATAGCCTTCTTCCTCGCTGGTCACCTTGGCGCGGAAGATGTTGACGATCAGATCGAACTGCTTGACCAGCTGATAGACGATCGGCTTCTCGGTTTCGCTCTTGGGAAAGTAGAGATAGACTTTTTTGGTGATCATCGTACCGGTCCTTTTATGTTCAGGGATTGCATCCCCTGGTTCAGCGGCAGTCGTTGGCTGGGTTCGGCGAGGAGGAATTTCCCCGCCTCGATCTCCGCCTTGAGCAGATTGCAGATCTTCAGCGCCTTGTTGTAGCTGGAAAGCGAGGTTACCGGGACCTTCTTGCCCATCAGCTCCACCTCGCCGGAGCGCAGTTCTTCGTAGGTGTAGCGCGCCAGCACCTTGCCGGTCTTCTGCGGGTAATCGACGGAGTAATCGATCACGCAGGCCTGGATATCCCGGTCACGCACCGTGGTCCGCTTGAGAATTTCAGGGTTCAAAATGGGAATGGGCACGCCCACGCCGAGTGCCAAAGATACGCCGTAGCCCTTGAAGCTGGCTCCGCGGACAAACTCCGCCTGCATCTCCTTCATGTTGCCGCTCAAGGCCAGGGTGCCCGCGCCCTCCACCGGGACATAGTTGTCGCCGCGCTCCACCAGCGAGCAGTGCTGGGTGCCCTGGGCGTAGACCAGGCCGCGGGCGCCGGCCAGCCAGATGGCGCTGCCCACGCCGATGGTCTCGTAGAGCGGATCGTTCAACAGGGGAGACAACTGCCCGGCCGAGCTGTAGCTCATGTTGCGCATCTTGGCGCGAAGGATGCCGAGATAGGTGTAGATGCGCTTGTCCGAGCAGTTGACCGCCACATTGTAATTCTGGTAGCAGTTGCGCGGGTTGACCATGATCGCCTGGTTGAGATCGTTGATGTCGAACAGGGTGCGGATCTCGCGGCGGGGATAATCGTCGGTGCCGTAGGAGAGGCCGAAGAGCTGCAGCTTCTTGCCCGCCACCAGGTCCTCGATCACATGGCCGCCGCCGTAACGGAACTCGCCGGGATGGTACATGTTGGCCGGATCGTTGTGGCGCAGCTGGGTGGCGCCCATGTAGACATCCACCGCGGCGATGCCGCAGTAGGCCATGACATCGTTGATCCAGGCCTCGGAGATGCGCATCTTGGGCGTGCTGTGGCCGAAGTTGAGAAAACAGCCCGAGGAGCACATCGGGCCGAAGGTGGCGGTGGTCACCACGTCCACCTCCTTGGCCGCGGTCTCCAGGCCGCGTTTGTCCACGTAATCGATCACCTCTTCGGCGGTGAGCACCACCGCCTTGCCGGAGGCAATCTTCTCGTTAATTTCCGCATACGTCTTGTTCATAGCGCAATCCCACAGAGAAAGGGTCCTTGTTTTGGTCGCAAGGCGCACACTATAGGACGATTGGACAAAAACAGCAAGGCAGCGGCGTAGGGGCCAGCGAAAAAGGACACCTCCTTTTTGGTCCGCATTGTTGCACGTGGTGTTGTAAGCAGCCGCCGAGGCCACCTGACAACGGAAAAAGATCCGGGCTGCCCCCTTTGTTGGTGTGCATGCAGGGGGCGTCGCTAACAATCCTTCCATACGGGAAATACGCTCTCCCCGATCATTCCAGCGAGTTCCCTGTGGTTCACCAGCACTTTCCCGCGGGAAAATTACACATTTCCGGAACTATGGGCATGGCGATAGGAATTCAAGACTATCTATATAAATTCAGCCAGATAGATGTAAATCTCTTCTTCCTCCCGCCTCAAAACATCCGCATAAGCGAATTTTCCTGGACGAGAATACGGATAGAGACTTACCAGCAGCACGCTGCAAAACGAGCCAATAACGTAAATTCAATGAATTACGCCAACCATCATTTGCACTCCTCTTTTACAGCGCACGACCGCCTCCCTGGCAACCGCTTACAATCTTAACTCTTTTTTACAAAAATACCCTTGCGCACAACTTCTGGCCTCCAAAATGCAATGAAACTGGGTAAGTTTACCCAACAACATTCAGGGCAAGACTACCTATTCTCAAGTCAAAGGAGGGCTCTATGAAAAAAACATTGGTTGCTTCAGTTTCGTTTGCAGGGTTGTTGACATTGGCGCTGTGTCAATCGGCAAATGCCACATTGAGTACAGGAACCCCCAGTCCGTCACTGAGTCCAGTCTTTGGCACGCTGATCGACTTTGATGACCAGGCCACCGGTACGGCTGTCGGTGCAGGCGATTATGTCTCCATGGGCCTCGCTTCCATCACCGAGACAGAAGGGCTTGGATTTTTTGGGCGTTATTCAGGCACGCAGAGCTCTCCCAACTACGTAGGGACGGGAGTGAACGGTGAGCGAGGAACGGATGCCAGCATGGGGTGGGACGGTACCATCTTGATGCAATTTGCCAAGCTGGCAAGCATGGTCGGTATCGGGATCGCTGACAGTGCAGGTGGGCCAGAATGGATTACGGTCTACGACAGCGGCATGAACGTGCTCGAATCCTACATGGCAACCACAGGAGCGAACGTCTACAACGTCATCACAAGAGGCAGTTATGATATCAAATACCTCGAGGTAAAAGGCGATTTCTTTGCCATTGACGATCTGCAATTCAACAGTTCGGTCATACCGGAACCCACGACCATGCTTCTGTTCGGGACTGGACTGGCTGGCTTGGCGGCATTGGGAAGAAGAAGGAAGGAATAATCTCCGGATCCAAACTGCAATTTCATAGGAAAGCAGGGCTCATCGGCCCTGCTTTTTTTTTGCGTTTTTTGCCAGTCCCCATTACTCCGCCCGAAAATCCCCAGAGATCTCAACGTAATTCTTCCAACGCCGCATAAGGGCTGTAAAAAATACCGCAATGGCATCGATGCGGAAAAAAAGCTGCAATGCCTTCCCTACGCCTGGCATAATCCTGCATAAAGAATTATTCTCGTTAGATACGCTACCCCGAGCCCACAAGGAGAATTGCATGAGCGCCCCCAAGGATTTCAGCCAGTTCGACCCCCGGACCACCCTCCAGGCAGGTGAAAAACGCTACACCGTCTATTCGGTGAAGGCCCTGGAAGGCCTCGGTTACGGCCCGGTGGATCGCTTGCCCTACAGCCTGCGTATTCTGTTGGAAAACCTGTTGCGTCATTACCCGCAGGGGTTGGTGAGCGAGAGCGATATCGACAACCTGGCTTCCTGGAAACCGGAAAAAATCAGCCCGGAGGCGGTGCCGCTCATGCCCGCCCGCGTCATCTTGCAGGATTTCACCGGCGTGCCCGCCCTGGTCGATCTGGCGGCGATGCGTTCCGCCCTGGCCCGGTCCGGTGGCGATCCGGCGACCATGAACCCCTTCATCCCCGCAGACCTGGTCATCGACCACAGTGTACAGGTGGACAGCTCGGCCAAAGCCGATTCGCTCCAGGCCAACGTGGAGATGGAGATGGAGCGCAACCGCGAGCGCTACACCATGCTCCACTGGGGGCAACAAGCCTTTGCCAATTTCCGCGTCGTTCCTCCGGGGACCGGTATCGTCCATCAGGTGAATCTGGAATACCTGGCCTCGGTGGTGGTTGCTGGTGAGCAAGAAGGGGAACCGGTGCTCTATCCCGATTCCGTGCTCGGCACCGACTCGCACACCACCATGGTCAACGGCCTCGGGGTCATGGGCTGGGGCGTGGGCGGCATCGAGGCCGAGGCGGTCCTCTTGGGCCAACCCTACTCGCTGCAGATTCCCGAGGTGGTGGGCGTGCGCCTCAGCGGTCAACTGCCCCCCGGCACAACCGCCACCGACCTGGTGCTGACCATTACCCGTTTCCTCCGCAACAAGGGCGTGGTCGGCCGCTTCGTCGAGTTCTTCGGCCCTGGCCTGAGCAGCTTAAGCCTGCCCGACCGGGCCACCATCGCCAACATGGCCCCGGAATACGGCGCCACCATGGGCTTCTTCCCGGTGGACAGCGAGACCCTGCGCTACCTCCGCGCCAGCGGCCGGCCCGAGTCGCTGGTCAGCCTGGTGGAGCAGTACTGCCGTGCCCAGGGCTTCTTCTTTGCCGCGGACAATCCGGACCCCGCATACACGGTGGTCTACGATATAGTGCTCGATGAGGTGGTCCCCAGCCTGGCCGGACCGCGCCGTCCCCAGGATCTGCTCCCGCTCTCCAGTCTGCGCGATGATTTCCTCCGTCAGTTCGAGACCGAGCTGGCCGCCTCCGCCGCGCCCAAAAGCGAGGATGTCGTGGGCCGATTGAGCAACGGCTCGGTGGTCATCGCCGCCATCACCAGCTGCACCAACACCTCCAACCCCGATGTGATGGTCGGTGCAGGACTGCTGGCCCGCAAGGCCCGGGAGCGCGGGCTCACCTCCAAACCCTGGGTCAAGACCAGTCTTGCCCCGGGATCAAGGGTGGTGACCCGCTATCTCGAGCAGAGCGGGCTGCTGCCCGATCTCGAGGCCCTGGGCTTCCAGGTCGTGGGTTACGGCTGTACCACCTGCATCGGCAACAGCGGTCCCCTGGATGAGGCCATCGCCGCGCCGATCCGTGAGCAAAACCTGGTGGCCGCCGCAGTGCTCAGCGGCAACCGCAACTTCGAGGCCCGCATCCATCCCCTGGTCCGGGCCAACTACCTCGGCTCGCCGCCCCTGGTGGTGGCCTATGCCCTGGCCGGGACGGTGTTGATCGATCTGGACAGGGAACCACTGGGTACGGACACGCAGGGACAACCGGTCTTTCTCAAAGACATCTGGCCGACCATGGACGAAATCCGCGAGGCGGTGCGCCAGAGTCTCAAGCCGGACCTGTTCACCCTCAGCTACGGTTCGGTCTTCCAAGGCGATGCCCAGTGGCAGGCGCTCTCGGCCGGAAAATCCGACCTCTATCCCTGGGATGTTGACTCCTCCTACATCCAGGAACCGCCTTTTTTCAAGGAACTGGGCGCAGATCCGGGGCCAGTGACCAACATCGAGGGGGCTCGCATCCTCGCCCTGTTCGGCGACTCGATCACCACCGACCACATCAGCCCGGCTGGCGCCATCGGCCCACAGACCCCGGCCGGCCTCTACCTGCAGAGCCTGGGGATCAAGCCTGCGGACTTCAACAGCTACGGCTCCAGACGCGGCAACCACGAGGTGATGATGCGTGGCACCTTTGCCAATATCCGCATCAAGAACCGGATGGTCGAGCGTGAAGGCGGCTCCACCAAGGCCTGGCCGGAAGGGGTGGAGATGCCGATCTATGACGCGGCCATGCACTATCAGGAGGCGGGCACCCCGCTGGTGGTCTTTGCCGGCAAGGATTACGGCACCGGCTCCTCCCGTGACTGGGCGGCCAAGGGCACCATGCTGCTCGGGGTCAAGGCGGTGATCGCCGCCTCCTTCGAACGCATCCACCGCTCCAACCTGGTGGGCATGGGCGTGTTGCCGCTCCAGTTCCCCCAGGGAGTGGATGCCCAGAGCCTGGGTCTGGACGGCAGCGAGACCATCACCATCAGCGGCATAGACGAAAAGCTCGAACCCGGACAGAAGGTCAGCCTGCGCATCGACCGCGCCGACGGCCGCACCGAAACCACCGAACTCCTGCTGCGGCTCGACAACGCCATGGAGATCGATTACTACCGCCAGGGCGGCATCCTCCACAAGGTGTTGCGGCAACGGATGCAGGGTTGAGGATTTTTTGCCTGGAAATAACGCATCTCTCCTGTTGGACACGATGACACCTGGGCCATTCCCTGGCCTGCTGTCATTTCGACCACCGGGAGAGATCACCTGTTGCGTCCCTTGTGGATATCGTCGTTCCCGTCAAAAGCTCCGAAAAAAACGTTCCCCCTTCGTCACACACTGATTTCACCAGACGTGAGTTCAGGTTTGTGCCTTATTACGAAGCCATCAAATATACTCATTCCCACTGAACTTCAGCGCAAGGGGAACAAAGACGAGATCCCTCACATATGTTCGGGATGACATCGATGAGGCGGCTCTTTCTCGGGAGCGTAGCGCCACCCGGAGGTCATCTCGACCATCGGGAGAGATCTCCTCTTTTCAAGCTGAGCTTTGGTGGAAATCAAACACAACATTGTCCATGGCCGCAATTATCCTCACCACCATTAACGCCCGCTATATCCACGCCAGCCTCGGTCTGCGCTGGCTCCATGCCAATCTTGGCGCCCTGCAACCCCAGGCAACAATACAGGAATACACGCTGACCGACCAGATCACCGACATGGCGGAAAAAATTCTCGCCGAAAAACCGCAGGTGGTCGGGATTGGGGTCTATATCTGGAACGCCGCCCAGGTGCGGCAGCTGGTGGGGGTGTTGAAACGGGTGTCCCCGGCAACGGTGGTGGTGCTTGGCGGTCCAGAGGTGAGCCACCTGCCCCTGCGGGTCGATCTGAGCGAGGCGGACTACCTTGTTCAGGGAGAAGGGGAGGTCGCCTTTGCTCGGCTCTGCCAGGAAATGATTGCTGGGGATCGGCCACACGAACGAATCATCCAGGCCGAGCCGGTGGATGTCCATACCCTGGCCTCGGCCTATCCCTTGTACAGCGACGAGGACATCGCCCACCGGTTGATCTACGTCGAGGCTGCGCGCGGCTGCCCCTTTCGCTGCGAATTCTGCCTCAGCTCCATCGATCCTCGGGTGCGGCCCTTTGATATCGACAGGTTCCTCGCCGAGATGGAAGCCCTGTGGCAGCGGGGGGCGCGCACCTTCAAGTTCGTGGACCGCACCTTCAACGCCCATCCGGACACGGCCCTGCGGATTCTCGATTTTTTTCTTGCCAAAACACCGCCGTTCCACGTCCACTTCGAGGTCATCCCCGACCACTTTCCGCAGGCGGTCAAGGAGCGACTGGCCCGGTTTCCCGGTGGCACTTTGCAACTCGAGGTCGGCATCCAGACCCTGGATGCAGCGATCGCGGCCAATATCTCCCGGCGGCTCAACTTCGAGCGTATCCGCAAGAACCTCGCCTTTCTCGAACGCGAAACCACAGCCCATCTCCATGTGGATCTGATCGTCGGTCTGCCCGGCGAGTCCATCGATCAGTTCGGCCGCAATCTCAACACCCTGATGGGGCTTGCCCAGGGGGAGATCCAGATCGGCATCCTCAAAAAGCTCTCCGGCACCACCATCAACCGCCACGACCAGGTCTACGGCATGGTCTACTCACCGGATCCCCCCTACGAGATCCTGCAAAACGATCTGATCCCCTTTGCCCAGATGCAGGCCATGAAGCGACTGGCCCGCTTCTGGGATCTGGTCTACAACAGTGGCAACTTCCGCCGCACCGCGCCACTGCTCTGGGAAGACGGTGATGTCTTTGCCGGATTTTTCGGATTCAGCCGCTGGTTGTACGCGCAAACCCTGGCCACCTGGCAGATCGGCCTGCCGCGGTTGAGCGAGTTGCTCTTCGACTATCTGATCGAGGAAAAGAAGATGGACAAGGGGCGGGTGGCCGACGGCCTCGCTGCCGACATCCTGGTGATCAAGGGCAGGGTCTTGCCCAAACGGGTGCAGGAGCAGGTGACCCGGGCACCGGAAGAGCGCCGATCCTTAGGCGAATCGCTGACCAAACGGCAGAAGCGCCATTGCGCCTGATTGCCTGGTGCCCACGCAACGCGTAGGAGTAAGAGCTTCCTCGAGAAAAAATGGGCCTCATCCTTTTGGATGCTGGTGAAAATGGCGCAAGGCTGATACAATTCGTCCTGTTTTTTCCGCCGTGCCCTGACAACTGCAGCCCCTCCTTTGCCCCTTGTGCTTGAGAAGAGACCAGCGAGAATATCGATGTATCCACCGCAAAGACAGCCTCTGCTTGCGCGTATCGGCGTAGGCGTTCTTATGGGAGTGCTGGTGCTGGTTTCTTTTTTCTCCGTTGCCAAGGACTCCACGCATTCGCCCGCAAAGGTGTCCATCGGCATTCTTGCCAAACGGGGTTCAGCGATCGATGTGCAGTTGTGGTCGCCGACCGCCGACTATCTCACCGCGCAGCTCCCCGGCTACCAGTTTCACATAGTGCCCCTTGATTTTGGCCAGATCCATGAGGCGGTGCACGACGGACGTATCTCCTTCGTCCTGGCCAACTCGGCCATGTATGTGGAACTTGAAAAACTGCATGGGGTCAATAGGATCGCCACCCTGATCAATGGCAACATGCCCAACCAGGAGACCACCACCTTTGGCGGCGTCATCTTCTGCCGGGCGGATCGAACCGATATGCAGACGCTTGCAGATCTGCAGGACAAGCGATTTATGGCGGTGGATGCGCGGTCCTTTGGCGGCTGGATCGTCTGCTGGCGCGAACTGCAACGCCACCACATTGATCCGCTCCGTTTTTTCGCCTCCTTTGAGTACGGCAATACCCAGGATACGGTTGTCCGGCGCGTACTCGAGGGTACGGTGGATGCGGGCACGGTGCGCACCGACACCCTGGAACGGATGGCGGAATCCGGCCTCATTGGCATGCATGATGTCCGTATTCTCAACGAGCAGCAGGTGGAGGGTTTTCCCTTCCGTCTCAGCACCGAGCTCTACCCGGAGTGGCCCATGGCGGCCCTCAAATCCACACCCGGCGAACTCACCCGCCAGGTGGCCTCGGCCCTCCTGGCGATGCAGCGGACCGATCCGGCAGCCAGGGCCGGGAACATAGCCGGCTGGACCGCTCCGCTCAACTACCAGCCGGTGCACGACTGCCTGCTCGATCTCCGCATCGGCCCGTACACTGATTTCGGCCAGTTCACCCTGCAGGACGTGCTGCGCCAGTATTGGCAACTGATCAGCCTGATGCTGGCCGCCTTGATCGCTATCCTCTTTACCCATTTCCACATCTACCGGCTCAACCGGAAACTGCGCCATAAAAACAGTGAGATCGACAAACTCAACGCCTCCCTGGAGGCACGGGTTGACGAACGAACCAGGCAGATCAACACCCTGCTTGACCGGGAGCTCTATCTTCTTGAAATCATGGAGACCGTTGCCAAGATCAACGGCCTCCTCATCTCCGCCACCAGTTTGGAGAACCTGTTGACGGAAGTGTGCACGGTCATGGGCACCCACAGTCATTACGGCTACTGTTGGATCGGTCTTCTCGACAATGAATTGGTGCACCAGATCTACACCTCCGATACCTCCATCCGTCTTCCCGGACAGTTTCCCTATGACCCGGCAAATCCCTCATCCCCCTTTGCCCGGGCGGCGGCGGCTGAATCCATTCTAAAAAACCGGACCGTGACCCGTGTCCAAGGGGAGCAGGGAAGATCGATCAGTCCCTGGCTTGACCTGGCTAACCGTCAGAAATTTCGGGCTGTTATCTCTCTGGCACTCCGTCCGGAGCGAAAGGCCAAACCTTTGGGGGTCTTCAGCGTCTATACCATGCGTCCGGAAGGGTTTGAGCCGGAAGAAATCGCCATGCTCGAGGAGTTGGCCGGGGATATCGGCTTTGCGGTGCAATCCTTTCGCCAGCAGGAGCGGGTCTCCAAGCTGGAACTGGAACGGCGGGAAAACTACGAACAGACCATCCGCTCCTTTGCAGAGATGATCGACCAGCGCGACACCTACACCGCCGGCCATACACTGCGGGTGGCCTGCTATAGCGAGAAAATCGGCAAGGAGTTCGGCCTGAGCGGAGAGCAGCTTACCCTGCTGCAGCAGGCGGCCATTCTGCACGATATCGGTAAAATCGCCACCCCGGATTCGGTCCTGCTCAAACCCGGGATCTTGTCGTCACTGGATTACGACCTGATCAAGCTCCATGCCGTCACCGGCCACGCCATGCTGGCGGGTATCCCCATGTACAAGGAGCTGGCCGAGATCATCCTCCATCATCATGAACGGTTCGATGGCAACGGCTATCCCAATCGGCTGCAGGGCGACCAGATTCCGCTGCTGGCACGCATCATCACCGTTGCCGACTCCTTTGATGCGATGACCACCAATCGAATCTATAAGGCGAGGAAATCACTTCAAGAATCTTTGGACGAGTTGCAACGGCTCAGCGGCAGTCAATTCGACCCGGAGGTGGTTGCGGTGGCAGTACGGGTGCTCAAGGATGCCCGCATTCCCAAGGACATCAATCAACTGCCGACCAACCAGATGGAACAGCGTCGATTTTCCTACTTTTTCAGCGATCGCTTGACCGGTTTTTTCAACGAGGATTACCTCCAGATCATCCTCCGCAGCGATCAGATGCTCAGCCAATTCCACTGTCTGCACAGTCTCCATCTCAAAAATTTGCCCCAGTACAACAAACGGCATGGATGGGAGCAGGGGAATCAGCTCATGCAGAAGTTTGCCGCTGCCTTGCAGGCGCTCTATCCAGACGCCCTGCTTTTTCGCGTCTATGGCTATAATTTTGTGATCATGGCCAGGGAGCACGTCGAAATCCGCGAGGAGAACCTCTTGTTCCCCTGCTTCGACAACACGGGGGTGAGCGTGGAATCGAGCCACATCGACCTCAACGATCAAGTCACCTATTTTCTCCAGAAAATGGAAAAACTGGAAATCCTGTCGCACACGGGAGGTGTGCCCGATTGAGGGTGAAGGATGATGGCGTTCCCGCCCAAATGAGGGGGAAGACGGTTGTCTAGTCGTTGTCCAGAACCTGGCGGACTTTGGCGGCGAGATTGGTGTGGGAAAAGGGTTTTTGAATAAAATGAATACCTTCTTCAAGGACTCCCTGGCTGGCTATGATATCAGCGGTGTAGCCGGACATGAACAGGCTTTTCACCCGTGGATGGCCCTGTTGAATCTGATGCGCCAGATCGCGGCCGTTCATCTCCGGCATGATCACATCGGTGAGAAGTAAATCGATTTTCCCCCCATAGAGGTTGCACTTGCGCAGCGCCTCTTTAGGGGAAGTGGACGAGATCACCGTGTACCCCAGGTGTTGCAGCATCTCGGTGGCCATCTCCAGGATAGTCTGCTCATCCTCGACCACGAGAATGGTTTCCGCGCCGCCAACTGGCTCGATCGATTGCTCCTCGACCTCCTGATCGGCACTTTCCGCCACCCGGGGAAAGTAGAGGGTAAACACCGTTCCCTGGCCAGGCTCACTGTAGACGTTGACAAAGCCGTTATTCTGCCGGACGATGCCGTACACCGTGGCAAGGCCGAGGCCGGTGCCCTTGCCCACCCCCTTGGTGGTGAAAAAAGGCTCGAACACCCGCGCCAGGGTCTCCTTGTCCATACCCGATCCATTGTCGCCCACGCTGATGCGAACGTAATCCCCTGGAATACAGCCCTCATTGAGAGCGCAGTAGTGTGCGTCCAGGGTGCAATTCTGGGTCTCAACGATGATGCGGCCCACGCCATTGATTGCATCGCGGGCATTGACGCAGAGGTTGGCCAGGATCTGATCAATCTGTGAGGGATCGGCCTTGACCAGCCAGAGTTCCTGCTCCGGCAACCAGGTGAGGGTGATATCCTCGCCGATAAGCCGTCGCAAAATGGAAAGCATGTTTTCAATACAGGTATTGAGACTGAGCATTCTGGGGGCAATGGGCTGCTTGCGGGCAAAGGCGAGCAACTGGCGGGTGAGGTCGGCGGAGCGGTCTACGATTTCGCGAATGGCACTAAAACGCCGGTACAAGGGATTCTCCGGGTCCATGTGCATCATGGCCAAATCGGCATGCCCTTGCAGAACCATGAGCATATTGTTGAAATCATGGGCAATTCCCCCTGCAAGCCGAGCCACCGACTCCATCTTTTGCGACTGGAGCAGTTGGGCCTCGAGTTTCTCCCGCTCCTCCTCGGTCTTTTTGCGTTCCGTGATATCGATATGGGTCCCAACCAGGCGAAGGGCTTGACCGTGCTCATCTCGGGCCACCGCCTTGCCGCGCCCCTGAATCCATTTCCAGCCACCGTCCCTGGTCCGCATGCGATATTCAACCAGAAAGGATTCGCAGCGATTCTCGATGCAGTCGGTATTGGCCGTGAGCACGCCATCGCGATCCTCGGGATGGATATTCTCCATCCAGGCGCTCGCATCCGGCGTTTTTTCATGCTCGTCATAGCCCAGCATGGCCCAGTAACTGGGGCTGTAATAAACGGAACCCGCGCTCAGGTCCCAGTCCCAGAGGCCATCCTTGGTCGCCTCCATGGCCAGCCGGAACCGCTCCTCACTGAGACGAAGCGCTGCCTCGACCTGCTTGCGTTCGGTTATCGCCCGGGCCTGCTGCATGTTCTGATAGGCAGACAGCGAAAGCTGGTTGGCCAGGGTGAACAGGGCCTGGGCAACCTTCTCGAATTGGCCCTGGCTCATGGAGGGGACCTCGTGAAAGGCCTCCATGAAGCGCTCTTCATCGGCTCCGATTTCCCGGGCATAGCGACGCATGGAGGCCTCATCCTGGACCTCGTTGCGCACCTGACCGATCAACCAGTTGGCCACATGATGCCCCCCGACGGTGATGCTCGCCCCCGCATCCCACAGGCCGCCACTCAGACAGGGCTGGACAATGGGGCCGCTCGGGTGATGCCGTCCCAGGAGAGCATCCGATTTATAACAGTTGGTGCAGCCGATTTTGGTGCCACGAATGATCTCGCTGCACAGACGGGTAAAATTGCTCGGCCGGGTGATCGGCTCTCCATTGGGGTGGGTGATGATCGAAGCCACCCTGGTGACGTTGGCGAACTCATCCTGAATCTGCTGAATGCTCGCAAGCTCGAAAAGATCTTCAAAGCGGATCTCGCTCTCTCGGGTCAGGGGACAGGTGAGGGCAAGCAACCGTTTCTCCAGGGCCTCTTCCAAGCGTTTGGATTCGGTGATGTCGCGAAATTCCACCACCCGAATCGTTCTCCCCCTGTAGGGGATGTTGTTTCCCCGCAGTCTGAGGGGGTACTGGCTTCCGTCCTTGCGTAGCCCCGCGGCTTCGTAGGCTTTGTCATAGCCCTGTTGAATATGGCGGCGAACCAGGTCACGGCTCTGCGGAGCAATCAACAGCAGACCGTCCATGCCGATCAGCTCCTCGGTGCTGTACCCGCTGAGGTCGGCCAATCCCTGGTTGCAGTCGAGGATCAACCCGCGATCGTGGATGGCGATCCCGCCAAAGGTGGCATTATGGAGGATGCGAAACCGCTCTTCGCTCTCGCGCAGGTTCTGTTCGTCCTGTTTTTTTTTGGTAATATCCTGAAAAAAACAGTGGATTTTGAGAAAGCCACCGTCCGCAGAAGAGCTTGTCTTTCCGCTAAAGGAGACCTGGATGGAAGAAGCGTCCTTCCTCACCATCACGAATTCAACCCCGGAGATCTCCCCGGTTGCCTTGAAACGGGGGAAGTTGGTGCGAAAATGTTCCTGGAAATCCGGGTGGAGAAAATCAGCGAAATTTTTGCCGATCACTTCTTCACGCGCATAGCCAAGGGTATCGAGCCAACGCTGATTGACTTCCAGGAAGGTGCCATTGCTGTCAAGGGATTGGTAGGCCAGCGGTGACTGCTCATAAAATTGACGCAATTCCAAGCACTCCGCCTTCAGGCGGGCCTGGTCTGCCTCAAGTTCCGCGACGCGCTGCTGCAGCTGGGCAATGTCGTGTGACTTCCGTGAAACAGAATCGTTCATGGTAATCCTGTACAAGCTGAAAAGGGATCGGCCAATGTCACTCGGTTCGTGCCGCAATCATCATCGGCGGAACAAGCATGAGCGGGGCACAGCGCAGCGCGCCATACAGACCAATATAGCCTATGGTAGCACAATTGATGCTTTGAAATAACAAGGAAAAACACTGGGCATGTGATATTTCCTCATTGCCCCATTTCCCTTCTCCCCAAAAAACCATCCCACAAATTCGACCGCGGTCGATTTTTCTTGTCTCCCTACCTATTCCAGGTTAAAAGTCGACCACAGTCGAGTTTTGAAATCAGGGGTAACTATGTCGGGAAAACGGGAACAAAACAAAGAACGAACCAGAAAGACCATCCTCGAGGCAGCGGTCGCGCTGTTCACCAC
The DNA here is from genome assembly GCF_963665445.1 of uncultured Desulfobulbus sp. Lineage (GTDB taxonomy): Bacteria > Desulfobacterota > Desulfobulbia > Desulfobulbales > Desulfobulbaceae > Desulfobulbus. The sequence goes on from NZ_OY762276.1 coordinate 4,249,105, forward strand.
CAAGGGCTACGGCGAGACCAGCATGGCCGATCTGGCGTGTGCCGCCGGAGTCGGCAAGGGGACAATCTACTCCTATTTCCAGGGCAAGAGTTCCATTTTTCTCACGGTAATCGAAGAACAACTGGAGCTCATCGCCACCACCATCGCAGCAACCGACCAGGGTACCCTGTCCCTGCTGGAACGGCTTGTGGCCGTGTACCGTGCGGAGTTCCGCTTCATTATTCGCCATCCGGAGTTCGGCCGCATCCTCATGCGGGAGACCGTCTTTCCCCGCGATCTTGATCCCCCCCTGATCCGACGTCTGGATCAACGCTACATTGATCTCCTCATCCCGCTGCTGCACAGGGCCCAGGAAGGGGGAGAATTGCGCCGCGACCTGGAACTCACCATGGTTCTCGGCCATATCTACGGCCTGTACACGATGATCGTCTCCGCCTGGTTTCGTGGCCGTTTTTCCAATGAAGAAGAGAGCATAGAGGCCCTTTCCGCCCTGTTTCAGCAGGCGCTGTCCGGGCTTGCCCCACCCCGAGAGTAACCACAGGATTTCTCCATGAACGAATCACCGAACCATCCCCGGCTGCCCCCCGCCTCCGGTGCACGAGCCTACCTTTTGTGGAAGCATCTGCCGAGCCTGGTGCTGATCGGGCTGCTGGCCAGCATCGCCGGCCTGTCGCTGGTGGTCAAGGAGCGCAAGGCAGGCCTTGAGGCAGCAAAAAAGTCGGCCCACGTCAGCGCGAAAAAACTGGTCAATGCGGTCCTCCTCGACCTGCAGCCACGCCCCATGGCGGACGTGATCAATCTTCCCGGCACGATCGAACCCTGGACCCGGCTGGAGCTGATGGCCAAGGTCAGCGGCGCCATTGCCGAGATCAAGGTGCGGGAGGGGGACAGGGTCAGCGCCGGTCAGGTGCTGGCCCGCATCGAGCCGGATGAGTACCGCATCGCCCTCGACGCGGCCCGGGCGGCCTATAGCCTGGCACAATCCGACTATGAGCGCAGTCGGGCCATGCACAAGACCAACGTGGTGCCCATGGCCAAGCTCGATGCCGCAGCTGCCCAGCTGCGCTCGACCCGGGCCGAGATGGAGCGGGCCGAGTTGCAGTTGGCGCGCTGCACCATCACCGCGCCCATGGACGCGGTGATCAAACGGCTGGAGGCCAAGGTCGGGCTGTACCTCAGTGTCGGCGATCCCCTGGCGGAACTGCTGGCCATCGATCGGGTCAAGGCGGTGATCGGCATCCCGGAATCCGATATCGATGCGGTCAGGCGGATCGAGACCGTTGCCCTCAACCTCAAGGCCCTGGGGAACAGGGAGGTGATCGGCACAAAACTGTTCGTTTCCCCGGCTCCGGAGAACACCGCGCATCTGTTTCGCTTTGAGGCGGCCATCGACAACCCGGATCACGCCATTCTGCCCGGCATGTTCTTCCGGGCCCGGCTGGTCAAACGCCACATAGACCAGGCCCTGGCCGTGCCGCTGTACGCGGTTGTCAGCCGCAACAACGAGCAGTTCGTCTATCTGGCCGAGGGGGAAAAGGTGCGAAAGCAGCCGGTCAAACTCGGGGTGATCCAGCAATGGCAGGTCGAGGTCACCCAGGGGCTCCATCCCGGCGACAGGATCCTGATCGAGGGCCAGCGGGAGGTGGAGGACGGCCAGCCGATCAAGGTCATTCGCGTCATCACCGACCCGGACAAGTTGCTGCCATGATCATCCCCAATACCGCCGTCAAGAACAGCACCACCGTGGTGGTGCTCTCCATCCTGATCATCGTCTTCGGGGTCTACTGCTATCGGGTTCTGCCCCGGGAGTCCGATCCGGACATCACCATCCCCAATGTCTTCATCTCAACCAACTACCGCGGCGTCTCGCCCACGGACATGGAAACCGCGGTCACGGTGGAGATCGAGAAAAAACTCAAGGGGCTCGATGGCCTCAAAAAAATCCAGTCGGTCAGTTCCGAGGGCAACTCGTCGATCAATGTCGAGTTCGTCACCGGCACCGACATCGATCAGGCCCTGCAGGACGTCAAGGACAAGGTGGACGAGGCCATGGGGGAGTTGCCCACCGACCTGGACGAGGACCCCTCGGTCTTTGAGGTCAACTTCTCGGAGATGCCCATCGTCGTCTTTTCCCTCTCCGGCACCTGCGGGCTGCCAGCCCTGAAGAAGATCGCCGACGACCTGGAAGACGATATCGAGGCCATCACCGGCGTGCTCGAGGTGGATGTCACCGGCGGCGTCGAACGCGAGATTCGGGTCGAGGTGGATCCGGACAAGCTGTCCTACTACGGCCTGAGCTTCAACGCCCTGGAGCAGGTGGTCAAGAGTGAAAACCAGAACACCTCGGGCGGGGCGATCCGCCTGGGCATGGGACGGTTCCTCCTCCGGGTTCCGGGCGAATTCGCCACCCCGGAGGAGATCTTCTGGTTGGTGGTCGGCACCCACGAGGGGCAACCGGTCTACCTCAAGGACGTGGCCGAGGTGGTGGACAGCTACAAGGAAGAGACCAGCCGAGCGCGGCTGAACGGACGGTCCGCGGTCAACCTGGCGGTCAAGAAGCGCTCGGGCGAGAACATCATCGCCATCAGCCGCGAGATCGATCAACTGATCGAGCAGCAGAGGCAAGCTTGGCCCCAGGGCACCGATATCACCAAGGTTCTGGACAAGGCCAAGGATATCGGCATCATGGTCGAGGATCTGGAGAACAACATCCTCTCCGGCCTGGTGCTGGTGCTGGTGGTGATCTTCTTCGCCATGGGGCTGCGCAACGCCATCCTGGTGAGCCTGGCCATCCCTTTTTCCATGCTGCTGAGCTTCACCGCCCTCTACGTCATGGGCATCACCCTCAACATGGTGGTCCTGTTCAGCCTGACCCTGGCCCTGGGCATGCTGGTGGACAACGCGATCGTCATTGTCGAAAACATTCACCGCTTCATGGAGCAGGGGGCCTCGCGGGTGGAGGCGGCGATGAAGGCCACCTCCGAGGTCGCCTACCCGGTCATCGGTTCCACCCTGACCACGCTGGCGGCCTTTGCACCGATGCTGTTCTGGCCGGGGATCATGGGGGAATTCATGAGCTATCTCCCCCTGACCCTGATCGTCACCCTCACCTCGAGCCTCTTTGTCGCCCTGGTGATCAACCCGGCCCTGGCCTCTCTTGTGATGAAAGAACCCGAGGGGTCAAAAGTCGACCGGCAGAGCCTGGATGCGGCCCTGGCCGTGGAACAGCCGGTGGCACTGGATACGCCGCTGCTGCGTCGTTATGCCGGGTTGCTCGGCTTCTGTCTCGCCCACCCGCTGAAAGTCCTTGCCGCCTCCTTTGCGGTGCTGGTGCTGATGGTGCAGGGCTGGCTTTTGGTGATCGGCCTGGAAAAACCGGTGGAGTTCTTTCCCGAGATCGAACCCAAGGGGATGTATGTCAATGTGGAGACGCCGGAAGGGGCGGATCTGGACTACATCGACCGGGTCATGCAGCGGCTGGAGATGGCGATCGCCGGGGCTGCCCCGAAAAGCGTGGCCGCGGACGATTTCAACCAGAGCGACTATGTGCAAACCCTGGCGGAAAAAAACTATGTCGCCCCAACCGGCCTTGCCTATCAGGGGCCAAGCGATCTGAAAAACATCGAGAACCTCTACATGAAGGGGGTGGTCACCGCGCCGCCCGGATCGAGCTTCGATCCCAACAGCCCCACCCATATCGGAGTCCGTTTTCTCGATCTCCAGGACCGTTGGCAATCCTCCCTAGCCACCCTCGACACCATTCGCCAGCGGATTGCTGATATTCCCGGCGGCAAGATCACCCTGGCCATGGAAGAGGAGGGACCGCCCACCGGCGCGCCGATCAACATCGAAATCGCGGGCGACGACTTTGCCGTGCTCGGGGCCCTGGCCAAAAAGGTCAAGGCGATCTTGGCGGACATCCCCAACGTCAAGGACATCCAGGACGACTTCAACGAGGGCACGCCTGCCGTCAAGGTCAAGATCGACCGGCAGAAGGCAGCCCTGTTCGGCCTCACCACCGATGCCATCGGTTTTGCCCTCAAAACCGCCTACAACGGCCTGGATGTCTCCTCCTACCGCGAAGGCAACGATGATTACGACATCACCGTGCAGCTGGCTGAGGGTGATCGGCGGGTGGTGGATGTCTTGCACCAGCTGATCATCCCCGCGCCCAACGGGGCCATGGTGCCCCTCTCGACCCTGGCCGAGGTCCAGTTCTCCGGCTCCATCGGCGACATCACCCGAATCAACAACGAACGGGTGGTCACGGTCAAGGCCAATGTGGACGAGACCAAGACCACCGGCCCGGTGATGCGCCAGCGCGCCGAGGAACTGCTGGCCAGTTTTGCCCTGCCGCCGGGCTACCGCATCAAGTTCACCGGCGAATTCGAATTTCAGCAGGAATCCGAGCAGTTTCTCTCCAAGGCCTTTGTGGTGGCCCTGCTGTTGATCTTTCTCGTGCTCGTGGCCCAGTTCAACTCGGTCAGCCAACCCTTTCTCATCATGACCTCGGTGGTGCTCTCCCTGGGCGGGGCCTTCTTGGGCCTGATGGTCTTCCGCCAGCCCTTCGGCATCATCATGACCGGGGTGGGGGTGATCTCCCTGGCCGGGGTGGTGGTCAACAACGCCATTGTCCTCATCGACTACACCAACAAACTGCGGGAGCGCGGCTTTGCCCTCAACCATGCGGTGATCAGCGGCGGCGCCACCCGCCTGCGCCCGGTCATCCTCACCGCCATCACCACCATCCTCGGCCTGGTGCCGATGATCACCGGTGTCTCCTTTGACTTTCACAACCTGAGCATCGCCTGGGTGAGCGAGTCGAGCCAGTGGTGGCGTTCCATGGCGGTGGTGGTCGCCTTCGGCCTGATCATCGCCACCTTCCTCACCCTGGTGGTGGTGCCGACCATGTATTTTCTCATGCAGCGGAGCAAGGAGAGGTCGCAGCAGTGGAAAGATCGGCTGCACCGGGGCGATTGGAACCTGTTTGAACGCCTGTTCGGCGAGAAGGGACAACGCTGAGACGGGCAGGGCACCGGTTGTCGCTTGCAGGCCACCCCGTTTGCTGGTATGGAGCAAAGCTGACCTTCAGATTCCCCTCTCCCGCCCCTTTTTTCCCGCATGCGTCTTTTATCACTCATCCTCAACGAGACAGCGGCCCTGCTGCGTCTCACCGGCCCCCTGCTGCTGGCGCAGCTGTCACAGACGGCCATGGGCTTTGTCGATACGGTCATGGCCGGCCGATTCTCCTCAATCGATCTGGCGGCGGTCGCGGTGGGCTCCTCGATCTTTTTCCCGGTCTATCTCTTCCTCATCGGCCTGCAGAATGCGGTCACCCCCATGGTGGCCCAGGCCAACGGTCGGGGGAACAGGGACGAGATCCGCTCCTCGATTCGGATGGGGATGGTTGTCGGCTGCCTGGCCGGCCTGCTGCTGATGCCGCTCCTGTGGATGCTGCACCCTGTCATGGTCTGGTTGGGGGTGAGTGCGGAGGTCATCCCCATCACCCACCGTTACCTCTTTGCGGTCTCCTGGGGCTTGCCCCTGGGAGGTATCTTCTACGGGCTCAAGGGTGGGGGAGACGGCCTGGGCAAAACCCGCATCTCCATGTTTGCCGGTTTTCTCGGCCTGGGCGCGAACATCCTCGCCAACTACCTCCTGATTTACGGCAAGCTGGGCCTGCCTGCCCTGGGCGGCGCCGGATGCGGCTGGGCAACCTCGATCTCCATCCTGGCGATGATGACCGTTACCGGCCTTTTGCTCCATCGCAGCCGTCTGGGGGGAACGGAGCGGCTGTTTGTCCCTGCAATACACCTGGCCAGAAACACGGCCCGCGACATCCGCGCCTTCCTCCGCCTCGGTCTGCCGCTTGGTATCCAGATGTTCATCGAATGCTCGATCTTCACCGTGATCGCCCTGTTCATCGCCAAACTCGGGGCCGAGGTGGTGGCCGCGCACCAGATCGCGCTCAACTTCACCTCCATGCTCTATATGCTGCCCTATTCTCTGGCCACGGCCCTCACCGTCCGGGTTGGGTTCACCATCGGTCGCGGCCGGGTACAACGGCTGCAAAGAATAGTGGGGACAGGTCTGGGACTGGCCCTGTCCGGTTCCGTCCTCACCTGTCTCGGCATCCTGTTTTTTTCCCGTGAAATCGCAGCGCTCTACACGAAAGACCCGATAATCCAGGCCTTGGCGGTGATCCTGCTCGGTTATGCGGCCATCTTTCAGCTGCCGGACGCGATGCAGGTCAACTGCGGCGGCATTCTTCGCGGCTGCAAGGATACCCGGATACCGCTGATGCTGATGCTTTTTGCCTACTGGGGGATTGGTCTGCCGCTGGGCTACGGCCTAGGGTTGGGAGGCCTTGGGGGCATGGAGCCAGGCCCCCAAGGTTTCTGGATTGGTTTGATCTGTGCGCTGGTGACCGCGGCCCTTTTGATGGGCACGCGGGTGGTGGTGATGATCCGGCGTTTACAGCGAGGGTTGGGGGGAAAACCTTAGATTTGCCCCTCCATCACCTGAAGGCACATATCCGCCTTGTTGAGGGTGTAGAGATGGACGCCGGGGACGCCGCCGTCGAGCAGTTCGCGCACCTGCTGACGGGCGTAGGCCACGCCGATCTCGTACACCGCCTTGGCCCCGCCCTCCTCATTGGCCTTCATCAGGGCGTTGATCAGCTTGCCGGGAATGCGGGCATTGCACATCTCGAGAATGAACCGCAGGGAGCCCAGGTTGCGAATGGGCAGGATGCCCGGCACAACCGGCACGTTGACCCCACGGGCGCGGAGCCGTTCCACATAGTCGAAGTAGGTCCGGTTGTCGAAATAGAGTTGGGTGATGACGAAATCCGCGCCGCACTCCACCTTGCGCCGCATGACCTCCAGGTCGACGGCAAAGGAGGGGGCCTCGGCATGGGCCTCGGGAAAACCGGCCACACCGATGGCCAACTCGGGATGATGGCTGCGGATATAACTCACCAGGTGCTCGGCATGAGGAAAATTGGCAAAGAGCTCCGCATCGCTGCCGCTGAATCCGGACGGTCGATCGCCGCGCAAGGCAAGCACGTTTTCAATGCCCAACTTCTTGATCGCATCGAGGAACCCATCGATCTTCTCCCGGTCCGCCGTCACGCCGGTGAGATGGGGCATGACCGTAAATCCGCAGCGCTCGATCAGCTGCGCGCAGATTTCCAGGGTGTTGGACTGGGTCGAGCCGCCGGCCCCATACGTCACCGAGGCAAAGAGCGGCTTGAGCTGCCCGAGCTGCTTGGCCACCTCGAGAAAACCGGGCCACTCCTCTTTTTTCTTGGGCGGGAAAAATTCCAGGGAAACAAAGGGTGTCTGTGTCTTGATCAGTTGAGGAATCTGCATCCCCGTACTCCTTGTTGTTAATATGTTCGGGGCGGGCACGTAATCTCCACCGCCACCGCTAAATATCCGGGCCGAGAAGGCCGATACGTATTTCAGGAATGTTTCTCACATCCAAGGAATGACGGGTGTGATCCATCGACCATGGAGGGGAAGTCATGACGCCGCGACAAGCCATACGTATCCTGATGCTCAGTCCCTGTTATTGGCTGATGAACCTTGCGGCCCGCAAGCAGCTGGTCAACGAATTCTGCCGCAGCTTTGCCACAGCCTGGCTGCCGGACTCGGTCCTGCGAAAAAAAGAGACTCTCGGCGATGGCAACACCTAGCTGCGCCGCTTTTTTTTGCCGCTCCACAACGGATCCTGCCCAAAACGGGCCTGCCACCAGTCTTCGGGATCGTAAATATCAAGCTCATCCGCACCGGCATTTTCCCGTTTCAACGGATAACGGTAGGCATCGCAGTAGCGGGTGAGCGTTTCATAGGCTGCGGTGATGCGATACATCTGCTCACCGTTTCTGTTGCCGCCGGCGTCCGGGTGGTGCAGTTTGCTCAGGCGATGAAAGGCGCGCTTGATCTCGCCAAGCGTGGCCCGATCGCCCAACCCCAACACCTGGGCCGCCTGTTCGATGGCCTGCCATTCCTTGGCGTTCACGTCTTGGCCTCTGCCTTCCTTTTCCAGGATTTTTCCGTCCCGCGCATCAGCCGCCCGATGTTCTGGTAATGCTTGATCCAGATCATGACCACGATAAAGACGGCCAACCCCAGTTTCCAAGACGGCGCATGGAGCAGGGGCAACCAAAGAAGGATCGAGATTGATCCCAAAAGCGATCCCAGGGAAACAAAACCGGAAAAATAGACCGAGGCGATAAACACCGCCAGACAACCGAGCACCGCCAGCGGTGCCAGGTAGAGAAAGGCGCCCAGGGCGGTGGCCACCCCCTTGCCGCCTTTAAACCCGAGATAGACGGGAAACATGTGCCCCAAGACCGACGCTGCACCGCACAGGGCAATGAGCAAATGTTCTCCGGAACTGCCCTGCACAAGACGGGCGGCGATAAACATGGGCAGGTAGCCCTTGAGCAGATCGCAGAGCAAGGTGAGGGTGCCCATCTTCTTGCCCAAGAGCCGGGTGACGTTGGTGGCGCCGATATTCTTACTGCCCTCGGTACGGATGTCGATGCCGCTTCCCCGGGACAGGACCAGGCCAAAGGGGATGGCTCCAAGGAGGTAGGAGAGAATCACGCACAGGATTCCGAGAATGTTCATAGGCAACAAAGTATAAATGAGAGCAAGAGGTTAGGCTTTATTGTGCCGAAAAATCATTTCCAGTTCGCAGGCGGCGGCATAGGCGCTGATCTCTTCCTTGAGCAACTGGACATAGGGACAGTCCACCACCGCCAGCAGGGACTGGCGCAGACGAAAAGTCCGGTCCTCGACAGGTTCCAGCATGTAGGGAAAAATCTGCGGCCTCCGGCAGACCTGGGGCCGGTCCGGATAAATCCGGCAGCGGCCGGAGGATTCCAGGTGCGGACAGCGGCTTGCCGTGGGCATCACCAGACTCCAGCCGCGCTGCCAATGCATCAGCACCGGATCAAGACGCCGGTAAAATTCCCTGCCCTCTACCAGGAGGGGCGGCTCGTCACCGACGCGGGCAGCGCGCGTCGCCGGGGTATCGATCCGCTCCACGGAAAAACGATCCGCCTCACCTGCTTGCAGAGGAATCTCAAAGTAGGCCTGCTGCATTTCCGTATCCGGACCGACGCAGCAGAGGGTGCAGTTGCAGGGAGCGCAGAGCAGGCTGTTGATCGGCTCCAGTTCGCGGCTGAGAATATCCTGAGCAACCAGGGCTGCCGTCGCGCTCATGGCATCAAGCGAATTGCCCTCGATATCGATAACCGTTTCGGTCGGTGCGCTTCCGGCCTTGAGGTCCACCCACGGCTGCAGAAGATCGGCATAGGGGTGCAGGGCGGCGATGGGGTCTCTGTAGATGGCATGAGCGGTTTCGATGTCCGGCGGCATCTGGTCGATCACCTCGTCAACCGTTGCAAAATCACCGGTCAGATAGAGAAACTGGACCATGGACACCAGCGGTAATACCGGCTGGGCCAGCAGGGCCATCCCCTGTTGCAACGCATCTTTCTCGACCATACCCCTCCCCCATTGGTTAGGCCAGCACCCTACACAAAAAAACGCCGAAAAACAAGCGGGCACCGCAGGACAAAGCAGGAGTCATCTTCAGGAGAGATCTTTACTTTACCCGGCAAACTGATTACATACCCAACAAGTAAAATTTCTCCTAAAATCGGTGCACCGCACCAGGATCCGATAGCATTATGGCCATTTTAGAAATTATCACCTTCCCCCACCCGGTACTCCGCCAGAAGGCGGAAACCATAACCGAGTTTGATGATGCACTCAAAACCCTGGTCGAGGACATGGCGGACACCATGTACGACGCCCCCGGTGTCGGCCTGGCCGCCAACCAGATCGGCATTGCCCGGCGATTGGTACTGGTTGACCGTTCCACCCAGGAGGGCGAGCGGAACTTTCTCCCGCTGATCAATCCGGAAATCAGCCAGGGCGAAGGTACGGTGGTCCAGGAAGAGGGCTGCCTCAGCGTGGTCGAGTGCTACGACAAGGTCAAACGTTTTCGAAAAATACACGTCACCGCCCAGGATGTGGACGGCAATCCGTTGGAATTCGACGCAGAGGACCGCTTTGCCCGCATCATTCAACACGAGGTGGATCACCTCTTGGGCACCCTGTTCATCGATCACCTCAGCAGCCTGAAACGGGCGATGTACAAGCGGAAGCTGAAAAAAATTCTCAAGAACGAGCAGCAATGAGCGCAGCCTTGAACATCGTTTTCATGGGCACCCCTGATTTTGCGGTGCCCTCGCTCCAGGCTTTGCTCGACTCACCGCACAAGGTTGCGGCTGTGGTTTGCCAACCCGACCGCTGCCGTGGCCGGGGCAAGGTGCTCAGTCCACCACCGGTCAAGGCACTGGCGATCGAGCATGAGATTCCGGTTCTCCAGCCCGGTTCGGTACGCACCGACGAATTTTTTGCCCAGTTGCAAAGTCTGGCGCCGGATCTTCTGGTGGTGGTCGCCTACGGCAATATTTTACCGGTGCGGTTGCTGGAGCTCCCCCGATTGGGCGCGATCAACGTCCATGGCTCGCTCCTGCCCAAGTACCGTGGTGCAGCCCCGATTCAATGGGCAGTCATCGACGGTGAGACCGAGACCGGAATCACCATTATGCAGATGGCCGCTGGCATGGACACCGGCGACATTCTTCTTGTCGAGCGCACTCTTATTGGACCGCAAGAGACCGCCGGAGAACTCTTTGAGCGCCTCTCCGCAATGGGTGGGACCATACTCGTTTCCGCCATCGACCAGTTGGCTGCAGGCAAGCTGACTCCTCACCCCCAGGACAACGCCCTGGCCACCACCGCACCCATGCTAAGCAAAGAGATGGGCCATATCGACTGGGACCTGCCGGCGGCCAAGCTGCAAAGCCTGATCCGCGGCCTGGATCCCTGGCCCTCGGCCTATGGATTTATCGACGGCAAACGCTACCGCTTTTTCCGACCGGAGGTGGTGCCCCATCACTCCGAGGAAGCACCCGGCACCATAGTTCGCGCAGATCAGCAAGGGCTTTTGGTCGCCACCGGCGAAGACTGCCTGCTCCTGGGCGAGATCCAGCCCGAAGGAAAAAAGCGCATGGCCGTGGCCAACTGCCTCTGCGGCAATGCCATTGTCCCGCTGACCCAAATCAACTGAACCAGCCTTGCCAACTGTCTCTGCCACCTGAACTGCCATGGATCGCTTCTACATGTTCATCGCCACCGGCGCCTACAGCGGCTACCTGCCCAAGGCTCCCGGTACCTGGGGCTCGGCGGTCGGGGTACTGCTGTGGTTGCTTGTTGCCCGCTTGCCGCTTGCACCGTACTGGGCTGTGGTGGGGGTGCTTTTCGTCGTGGGGGTGATCAGTGCCGGGGCCGCGGAAAAAATCGTTGATCGCGGTGATCCCGGCCTGGTGGTGATCGATGAGATTGTCGGCCAGCTGATTGCCCTGGGCTTTGCACCGCTCAATCCGGTTGTTGCCTTGGCTGGATTTGTCCTTTTCCGTTTTTTTGATATACTCAAACCATTCCCGGTCAACTGGGTCGATGACCATCTCCACGGCGGTCTGGGAATTATGCTCGACGACGTCTTGGCCGGCTGCTACGCACTGCTCGTGTTGCAGCTCGGTCTCTGGACAATCAAAATGCTTTAGCCCCCGTGCCAGCCAGCACACATTTGCAGTTCTCCTAAACAGCCTCGCAAACAACGTTTTGAACTTCGCAACCTGACGATTTGACGACACGTTACTTCCGGGTTGCTGACTTTTTACCAAGCTGTGATGCTGGAAATGGAAACAAAAAGGCGCCTGATCATTCCCGATCAAACGCCTTTTTGGGCATGTATTCCAGTCAACCTTACATCGTTTGGATATTTACCTCGCCCATGGATCTTTTTCGTTATCGCAAAGATCCACATAAACGGCGTTTCGAGTTTCACAACCCACTGCGTTAACGATATGTCCTTTTCAGGTTTTGACCTTTTACGATGCCATCATCTTTCATCGCGAGTACCCATGCTCACTGGCCAGGGAGAGCCCCTGCAATGCAAGGGGTGTGCAATGCAATATTACATCAAATGTTTGATTGCTTAATATGTGTATGAAAATCCAAGATTCTTCCACCCATTGAGATTCCTGTATCCACGAGAATCTTTATCACCTTCAAATCCATCATTCATGGAATAGACCTTGTTGTAACCGTGTGAAAGTAATTCTTGAGCAGCAAGGTAGCTTCTGTGGCCACTGCGGCACATGGTTATTATTACAGGGTCAGCTATATCCTCAAATTGAGTATCAACTTGAGTTAAAAAATTATCAACCCCTGCATTCCAATCGATCTTGATTACTCGACCTTCCAATGCCGGAGCTTGACTTTTTAAATTGTTGCCTGGGTAGCCAACCCATTTCCATTCTTCTGGCGTGCGCACGTCCAAAATAAAAACGTTTGCACTTTCAGTGCCACCGATCTTATAGTCGCTACGAATCATTTTATACGCAGCATTGTTCGTAATGCAAAAATCTTCGCCTAGACCATACATTGCACATCTATTATCAGCAAAAGCTACACTTGTACAGAGAGATAAGGCGAGAGATCCGATGGCCAACGCTTTTTTCATTTTCTCCTCCGGTATTTTGCATTAATAAATTTTTAACAGACAAACAGCCAGTTCAAAGGTGACACCTTTTCCTGCTCATAAGAAAAAATACACTCCTTTACATTTATGCATCGATTATGCCCACGCATAACAAAATAATAAGATAAAATAACAAAATTTCAAATAGATACCACAATGTTGCCCTAACCCAAAGATTATTCATCTTGTATCCGCCATGAATGATTTAACATATTAAATCAATGTCAAAACAGTTGGTCGTCCCTGAACAGCCCCTTCCAAAATTGGCCCAGTGAGTCTTCTCTTCTTTTTTTGTGAACTTTCTTCATTATTTTTTTGGGAATATTCGAATTTACGGAAAATATTTTTTTTCACATTCAATGAATTATTTAACTGATTTTACATTTAATTATAACACGCAAGGTTTAAACGTATTCCGTTTTCAAGGTAACAATTACCACCCACGGTTTCTTTCCGGAAAAATCAACGCAGACTCAGCAGACATGCCCCTTGAACACCTGCCTCCATCCGCCATACATCCAGCACCGCATTCATCACCTCGACGCCATAGCCAGATCCCAGTTGGCAAATAGCCGCACCAGCGGGAAGGGTTTCACGAATCCCCTTGAGATATAAGGGCACCAGGAATCCTGATTGCTTCTTTGCTATTTTTGATATAATCATCCCAATCAGTTGCTTGATCGTCAATATTTCACCTCGCATCCAACGAACCCAAGGAGCAAAAATGGCCGGTGTCATTGACATTCATACCCATGCCTTCCCTGATCAGATCGCCCGCATTGCCATACCGGCCCTGGAACACGAGGGACAGATCAAGGCCTACCTCAACGGCACGGTGACGGACCTGATCAGTTCCATGGATCGCAGCGGCGTCGAGCGCTCGGTCGTCTGTTCCATCGCCACCCGACCGGAACAGTTCCAGCCCATTCTCGACTGGTCCAAAACGATCCGCTCCGCACGCATCATCCCCTTCCCCTCCCTCCATCCGGACGACCCCGCTCTTCTTGACCATTTGCAGCAACTGTACGACGAGGGATTCAAGGGGGTAAAGATGCACCCCTACTACCAGAACTATTTCCTCGATGATTATAACCTCTTTGCCCTGTACGAGCGCATGAACGAATTGGGCATGATCCTGGTGATTCACGCCGGGTATGACATTGCCTACCCCCGCATCCGCCGGGCCGACCCGCAACGCATTCTCGATATCTGCCGTCAGTTTCCCAAGCTTAAAATGATCGCCACCCACCTCGGCGGCTGGGACGAGTGGGAGGATGTGCGCGCCCTGCTCACAGGTCAACCGATTTACATGGAAATATCCTTTGCCCTGGATTTTCTTGACCAGATCCGGCTGCGAGACATCCTCTTGAACCATCCGCCAGAATACCTCCTCTTCGGCACCGATTCTCCCTGGTCCGACCAGGCCACCACCCTCAAAATGCTCTCCAAACTGGGTCTGCCCGACGAACTTTTTACTCGAATTGTCAGTGACAACCCGCACCGGTTGCTGGACCTCTGATTCGAGAGCACCACTTCGCTTCACCTCCCCCACCCAATATTTTCATTTCGTTTCACCTTGACGTGTGAAACACGAAACAATCAAATAATTGTGCATTTTAGGCATATGCACAAAATTCGCTTTCGATTCATCTTTCTCGAATAGCGGAGACATACAATTCCCAAAAAATTCGTCATTTATTCGAACATACCGTTTTAATCCCCCTCCCAACACTCCTCATCAAAAACGCCTCTAACACCTGTTATTTCGTATTGTTACTGGAGCCACCAACAGAAAACAAGCTAGAATTGTGCATAATGTGCTAAGTGTAAAAAAATATTGCGCACTTTCTCCAGCAATTCTATACAAGTAGGCGAACGATGCCAAAGCCAAGTGCAAATTCAGCAAAACAGATAACGAGCATCAAGAAAAATGAACTCGTACGTCGTTCTCGGGGCTTTTTCACAAGAACGACAACAATAACAATGACGAGGTGTGCGTCGGGGGACGGATCCCAGATCCGAAGAGGCGCGCACCTCGTTGAGATCGATCCTCATCAACAAGGAGGCCTGTATGGCAAAAGTCGGTGTGTACGTCTGTCATTGCGGTTCCAATATTGCCGGCGTCATCGACGTTGCGGCAGTACGAGATTTCGCGGAAACGCTCCCGGACGTGGTGATTGCGCGCAAGGATCTGTTCATGTGTTCGGATTCTGGGCAGGAGATGGTGAAGCAGGATGTTCGTGACGGAATCGTGGATCGGGTGGTTGTCGCCGCCTGTACGCCGCGGACCCATGAGCCGATCTTCCGCGCGGCGGTGGAGAAGGCCGGATTGAACAAATACCTCTTCGAAATGGCCAATATCCGTGACCAGGACAGCTGGGTCCACGCCCACGATCACGAGGGGGCAACGGAAAAGGCCAAGCAGATCGTGGCCTCGGCGGTTGCCAAGGCGCGCAATCTCGAGCCCCTGGAGGACAAATACGTGCCGGTCACCGATGCGGCCCTGGTCGTCGGCGGAGGGATCGGCGGGATCAGCGCCGCCCTGGAACTGGCAAACATGGGCCACAAGACCTATCTGGTGGAAAAAAGACCCTCCATAGGAGGTGTTATGGCTCAGCTGGACAAAACCTTTCCCACCAACGACTGCTCGGCATGTATCCTCACCCCGATGATGGTTGAGGCCTACAACCACCCCAACATCGAAACCATGACCTATTCCGAGGTGGATGATGTTTCGGGATACATCGGCAACTTCAAGGTTCAGGTGCGTCGCAAGCAGACCTATGTGGACTGGAACAAGTGCACCGGCTGCGGCGACTGCGCCTCAAAGTGCCCCTCCAAAACACCCGATGAGTTCAACGCCGGTCTCTCGGACCGACGGGCCGCGTTCATCATGTTTCCGCAAGCCGTGCCGAAAAAGGCGGTGATCGACATCGACCACTGTATCAACTGCGCAGGCCGCGAGATCGGTACCCAGCCCAAAGTCAACGAAAAAACCGGCAAACCGGTCCTGGCTCCCTGTGAACGGGCCTGTCCAGCCGATGCCATCAACCGCTCCATCGCCCATGATCCCAAGGGATCGATCACCGAGATCGAGGTCGGCTCCATCGTGGTCACCACAGGCTACCAGGTCATGGAGAAAGACTGGTTCAAGGAGATGGCCCCGGCCTCGCCCAACGTCATCACCGCCCTCCAGCTCGAGCGCATCATCTCCGCCACAGGCCCCACCGAAGGCAAGCTGCTGCGCCCCTCGGATCACGAAAAACCCCACACCATCACCTTCGTCTCCTGCATGGGATCACGCGACGAGAACTTCCACACCTACTGTTCCCGCTTCTGCTGCATGTACATGATCAAGCAGGCCCGGTTGCTGAAGGAGAAGTATCCGCAGCTGGTGATCAACATGCACTTCATCGATGTCCGCGCCTTTGGCAAGGGCTACGAGGAGTACTACACCGGCGCCCGCAAGATGGGGATCAACTTCTTCCGCGGCAAGGTCGGCGGTCTGGAAATGCTGCCAGGTGACAAACTGCGCGTGCTCGCCTACGACATGGAGGCCGCCACCAACATCGAGTACGAATCCGACCTGGTTGTTCTCGCCACCGCGGTCGAGCTGCCCAAGGATTCCGTCAGCCTGGCGCAGAAACTCGGCCTCCAGTTTTGCGGCAACAACTTCTTCCGTGAACTCCATCCCAAACTGGGTCCGGTCGAAACCGCGGTCGAAGGTCTGTTCGTTGCCGGTTGCTGTCAGGGGCCCAAGGACATTCCCGATACAGTGGCCCAGGCCAAGGGCGCTGCCGCCGCTGCCGCAGTGCCGCTGGCCCAGGGTAAGGTCAAGATCGAGCCGATCATCTCCGAGGTCGATGCCGACACCTGCTCCGGCTGCGGCATCTGTGTGCCGCTCTGTCCGTACCATGCCATCAGCATGCAACCCTATGCCGATCGCCCCAGGGCCCAGATCGAGATGTCCGCCTGCAAGGGCTGCGGTGTCTGTACCTCGGCCTGTCCATCCGGAGCCATTACCCTCCACGGCTATGAAGAATCACAGATCTTTGCCCAGATCGAGGCCTTGACCAATTAAAAGGAGAGAGCAGCAATGATTATCGACCAGCACAAAATCGACGAGGCCGTCTCCACCATAATCGAATACGGCGGCCACAATATTCTCAACTGTATCCAATGTGGCGCCTGCTCGGCGGTCTGTCCCGGGGTGAAGGCCGGCTTTCCCCTGCTGTGCCGCACCCTGATCCGTCACCTGCTCAACGGTGAACTGGAGGAGATTATCGAAGATTCCTCCAGCTGGGGCTGCCAGGCCTGCAACCGTTGCACCGAAATCTGCCCCCGCGACGTCCGCCCGCAGGAGGTGGTCTTTGCCTTCCGCCGCTATCAGGCCAACCAGCTGGCCTTTTCCACCTCCTCGGTTACCAGCCAGATGAACCTGTTTGAGACCGGCCACGCGGTCTTCACCGACCCGAGCGAACTGCGCAGAAAGGTCGGACTGCCGGAAACAACGCCGACCTCCGCCTATGACGACCAGGCAAAACTGGAAATCCAGACCCTGATCAACAACGGCCCCATGGGCGAGTTGGGACTCTTTTAACCAGCACGGCTGGAACTGATATCCCAACCACAACCAACAGTGAACATCGAGTCTTGGGCTCAGGAATTGCGCTCGCAGAGACTCAATGCATAGATAAAGGTGAGATACATGGAAAAAATTGGATTATATCTCGGCTGCAACATCCCGCTGAAGGCACCCGATATCGAGCAGTCCATTCGCAAGATCCTGCCTCCGCTGGGCATCGAGCCGGTGGACCTGCAGGGCGCCTCCTGCTGTCCGGCCTGGGGAACCGCCCCCTCCTTTGACCTCAACACCTGGTGCGCCGTCTCCAGCCGCAACATCACCATCGCCGAGGAAGAGGGCGTGGACATCATGACCGGCTGCAACTCCTGCTTTGGCGTCCTCTCCGAGGCCAAACACTTCATGGAGGATGGGGAACGGCGCAAGGCGGTCAATGCCAGCCTCTCCGCCATCAACCGCGAGTTCAAGGGTACCTCGGACATCTACCACGTGGCCCATGTGCTCCATCAGAAGGTGGGCGTGGACAAGATCCGCGAAAACCTCAAATACTCGCTTGACGGCCTGAAAATCGCGGTGCAGACCGGTTGTCATACCCTCTGGCCGTCTGATGTCTACAAGGTCAAGGAAAAAAATCCCTTCTACCCGACCATGCTCAAGGATCTCTGCGAGGCCACAGGGGCCACCGTGCCCCATTATTCGCGCCTTGAGAGCTGCTGCGGCATGGGCGGCATGCGCTCGACCGACATGGAGAAGTCACTGAAGCTGTTCAAGGACAAGCTGCTGTCGATCAAGGAAGAGACCGATGCGGACATCGTGGTCACCACCTGTTCCTCCTGCTTCCTCCAGTTCGACATGTCCCAGCCGATCCTCAAAGAGCGCGGCCTGATCGACTTCGAACCGATCCCGACCTTCTACTACACCCAGTTGCTGGCCCTGGCCATGGGCTACGAGCCGTCCCAGGTGGCCGCCCTCTCGCAGATCGACCGCAGCTCGATCATCGGAGAGATCCAAAGCGAAAAACGTTTGATCAAGGAGGTGGCCTGATGTCCTTCATGCCCAATATTGTCGGCTTTGCCTGCCAGTGGTGCACCTATGCCGGTGCCGACCTTGCCGGAAACCTGCGCGCCAAATACCCGCCCTCGATCAAACTGATCAAGGTGCCCTGCTCGGGTCGGGTCGAGCCGGAATACGTCCTCGAGGCCCTGGCCAACGGTGCCGACGGCGTCCTGGTGGGCGGCTGCCACTTCGGTGACTGCCACTACAAGACCGGCAACTACAAGACCGCCAATCGCATGGTCCTGTTGAAAAAAATGATCGAGGACGCCGGGTTTGATTCCCGCCGTTTCCGCCTGGAATGGATCTCCGGCGCCGAGGGGTATCGGTTCGCCGAGGTGGTCGAGGAGTTTACCAAGGAGCTGCAGGAGCTGGGACCCAATCCGCTCAAAGGAGGAAATGGCAATGGCAAATAAAGTGAAAACCGCCTTTCTTCTCGCCGGCGGCTGCGCAGGCTGCGAGATGAGCGTGGTCGACCTCTCGGAGAAGCTGGTCGATGCCCTCGAGCACCTGGAAATCGTCTTCTGGGCCCCCACCGTGGCCGACGTCAAGTATCAGGACCTGGAAGACATGCCCGACAAATCCATTGACCTCGCCTTTGTCGACGGGATGATCCGCAACACCGAAAACCTGCACACGGTCAAGGTCCTGCGAGCAAAATCCAAGGTCCTGGTCGCCTTTGGCGCATGTGCCACTCTGGGCGGGATCGCGGCCCTGGGCGACCTCCACACCAACGAGGAGCTGATGCGCCAGGCCTACAAGGATTCCTTTTCCACCGACAACCCGGATGACGTCTACCCCTCGCCTGAATACTTGCTCGACGGCAAGTACGACCTGACCATCCCGGCCCTGTTGCCCAACTGCTCCACCCTGGACCAGGTGGTGGATGTGGACTACTACGTGGGTGGCTGCCCGCCGCACCCCTCCTTTGTCGGTCAACTGGTGGGGGCAATCGTGGCCGGTGACCTGCCGCCGGCGGGCTCCTGGCTCACCGGCGGCAAGGCGGTCTGCGATGCCTGCAAGCGCAACCCGGCACTCACCGGCCAGGAACGGCTGCCCATCGGCGAGATCAAACGCACCATCGACGGCCGACCCGATCCCAACATCTGCCTGCTGCAGCAGGGCTACATGTGCTTTGGCCCGGTGACCCAGGGGGATTGCGGCGGATCCTGCCTGAATGTCAACATTCCCTGCCGTGGCTGCGGCGGTCCAATCCCCGGGATCAAGGATTTCGGCGCCCGCTGTGTCTCCACCCTGGCATCCAGCATGGAGAACGAGGCCGTTGCCGAGCAGTTCATTGAAAAATACAACGATATGGCCAAGATGTTCTACCGCTACAGCCATACGGCCTCGAAACTCAACCATCGGGTCGCCGAGCGAAAGGAGAAAGCAGCATGAAAAAAATTGAAATCAGCCCGATTACCCGTCTCGAGGGGCATGGCAAGATCGCCATTTTCCTGGATGATGCCGGCAATGTGGACGACGCCTTCTTCCAGACCGTCGAGTTCCGCGGCTTTGAAAAATTTCTCCAGGGTATGCCCATGGAGGAGGTGCCGCGCACCGTTTCCACTGTCTGCGGGGTCTGCCGCGGGGTCCACTTCACCGCCTCGATGAAGGCCTCGGACGGCGTTTTCGGCGTCACTCCGCCGCCTGCGGGCCGCAAGCTGCGCGAGCTGTTCTTCAACGCCCACTATGTGGAGGATCACTCGGTCATCCTCTATGCCCTGGGCCTGCCTGATTTTGTCGTCGGCCCGGAGGCCAATCCGGCCGAGCGCAACGTGGTCGGCCTGATCAACGCCGTCGGCGCCGAGGTTGGACGCGAGGTCCTGCGCAAACGCGGCCTGGCGGTCAAGATCTTTGAACTCCTGGGCGGCAAGCCCAACCATCCGGTGGCGGCCATCCCCGGCGGCTGGTCCAAGCAGCTGAGCGAGGAGGAGCGCAGGCAGATCGAGGAGTGGTCCAAGGAGTTGGTCGGTCTGGGCGAGTTGACGCTGAAGGTCTTTGACGATGTGGTGCTGAAAAACGACAAGTACATGCAACTGGTCACCGGCGATATGTACAAGGTCGAGGTCGGCTACATGGGTTCGGTGGACGAAAACGACAACATCACCTACTACGACGGCACCCAGAAGATCATCGACGCCGCAGGCAATCTGGTGGGCACCTTCAAGGGCAAGGAATACCTCGACTATATCTCCGAACGGGTGCAGCCGTGGACCTACCTCAAGTTCCCCTACCAAAAGAAGATCGGTCCCTGGAAGGGCATTGTCGAAGGCCCGGGCACCAACATCTACAGCGTTGGCCCCCTGGCGCGGATGAACATCGTCAAGGGCATGGACACGCCCCTGGCCCAGCAGCATTTCGAGAAGTTCCACGCCACCTTCGGCGCCAAGCCGGTGCACAACGTGCTTGCCTACCATTGGGCGCGGGCGATCGAGCTGCTCAACGCCGCCGAGAAGTGTCTCCAGCTCTCCCGCGATCCCGAGATCACAAGCAAGGAGACCTGGAACAAACCGACCTCCTGCCCGGGCGAGGGCGTGGGCGTGATCGAGGCCCCGCGCGGCACCCTGATCCACCACTACTGCACCGACGGCAAGGGCATCGTCACCAACGCCAACCTGATCGTAGCCACCACCCATAACAACGCCCCGATCAACCTGGCGGTGAAAAAGGCGGCCAAGCACTTCATCAAGAACGGCGATGTGTCGCCGGCCATGCTCAACTATGTGGAGATGGCCTTCCGTCCCTACGACCTCTGCCTGGCCTGCGCCACCCATACCGTGACCGGCGGCCAGTCGCCGCTGTTGGTGGAGATCTTTGACAAGGACGGCAACCTCTACAAAACGCTGAAGAATTTCTGAGTCGACAGAATGTGGTGGACAGGTGCTGTTTCTGCCCACCACCATCCCCCCCCTTTTTTTGAATGGCCTTGACACCCACTTCAAAATCCGGGACGGTGCCGCTCTAGGGCGGCACCACAACTCATTCGTGGTTTTCCCACGCTTGAGAAAAAACTCATCTTCTGATGAGCCTTTTGGTAGCATGAAAAAAGACCCGGGTCTGTGATCCGCTCGCGGATCACAGACCCACCCTTTCAACCCTCTTGGGCGAGGTGAGCGTGATGAAAACAGTGGTCGTTGGGATCGGCAACCCCTATCTGCAGGATGATCGAGCCGGTGTGGTCGTTATAGAACGGCTTGAAGCAGAGGGAATCGGTTGCCAAACGGAGATGGTGCTCACCGTGGGCTTTGAGGTCATGGACAAGATCAAGGGGTACGATCAGGCGATCATCGTCGATGCCTGCATGCTCGGCAATGAGCCCGGTTCCATCCTCGACGTGAACGTGGACGATATCTTCACCACCCATGCCCTGGTGAACTCCCATGCGGTCACCCTGGGCACGACCCTGAAGACCGGGTACGTCTGTTTCCCGGATGAGATGCCCGCCAATATCCGTATCCTCCTGATCGAGGTCAAGGAGATCAAGGAGTTTACCCAGCAGATGTCGCCCGAGGTCGAGCAGGCGGTGGAGATCGTGGTGGAGAAGATTAAGACGATGGTGGGGGAGGGGGTTGTAACAGGGTGAGCGGACTCCCGCCCATGGAAGGCATGGAGAGCGGGAGCCCGAAGACGTATAAAAAATTACTTGAGCGCCTCTTTGATCCGCTCCATGGCCTTGATCACGTTGGCCTCGGAGTTGAAGGCGGAGAGGCGGATGTAGCCCTGGCCGCATTTGCCGAATCCTGCACCCGGGGTACAGACCACCCCTGCTTTGTTCAAGAGCAGGTCAAAAAAGGCCCAGGAATCCTGGCCGCCCTCGATCCAGACATAGGGGGCATTGTCCCCGCCCACATAGCTGTAGCCAAGCTCGGCCATGGCCTTGCCGATGATCTTGGCATTACTGAGGTAACCGTCGATCAGGGCTGTGCACTGGGCCTTGCCCGCATCCGAGTAGACCGCCTCGGCGGCGCGCTGCACCGGGTAGGAGACGCCGTTGAACTTGGTGCAGTGGCGGCGGTTCCACAGGGGATGAATCGCCTGCTTGTTGCCGGCCCCGTCATAGGCCATGCACTCCTTGGGCACTACGGTATAGGCGCAGCGGGTGCCGGTGAAACCGGCGCTCTTGGAGAAGCTGCGAAACTCGATCGCCACCTCACGCGCTCCCTCGATCTCATAGATGGAATGCGGCAGCTGGGGGTCGCGGATAAAGGCCTCGTAGGCGGCATCAAAGAGGATCAGGGCCTTGTGATCCCGGGCATAATCCACCCAGACCTTCAACTGTTCTCTGGTGGCGGTCGATCCGGTGGGATTGTTGGGGAAGCAGAGATAGATCAGGTCCACCGGCTCCTGGGGCAGGTCGGGCACGAAGTTGTTTTCCTTGGTCGAATCCAGGTACACCAGCCCCTCGAAACGGCCCTCTTTGAAGGCACCGGTGCGACCGGCCATGACGTTGGTGTCGAGGTAGACCGGGTAGACCGGATCGGGAATGGCAATCCTGGCATCGGTGGCAAAGAGCTCCTGAATATTGCCGGTATCGCACTTGGCGCCATCGGAGACAAAGATCTCATCCGCGGCCACTTCCGCACCCCGTGCCTGAAAATCGTTGTTGGCAATGGCCGCGCGGAGAAAATCATAGCCCTGCTCGGGACCGTAGCCACGGAAGCCAGCCGTGGTGGCCATCTCGTCTATCGCCTTGTGAAAGGCTTCGATGCAGGCAGGGGGCAGGGGATTGGTGACGTCGCCGATGCCGAGTTTGATCACCTCGAGCTCGGGGTTGGCTGCCTGGAAGGCGGCAACGCGTTTGGCGATGTCGGAAAACAGGTAGGAAGCCTGCAGCTTGAGATAATGCTCGTTAATTTTCAACATGGCGTATGTCCCTTTCGATGTGTTGAGCCGCGCACAGCGGCGGTATTGTCAATGAATTGTTCCTTGCGCCTTGTTACAGAACCACTTTCACCCGGTTGGTAAAGTCAAAGCCTTCGGTACTGAAATCGTAGTTCATGTGACCGGCATCGAGCTTCATGTTCGGCGCCTGGATATACACCTTGCCCGGGCTGATCAACTTCTTGGTGGTATCGTCGTACTCCAGCCGATCGGAGAGCAGCACCTGGTCCCTGGTCGGCTTGCTCACCTTAACATGGTCGTTGAGCACGAGGAAGCGGGTATCGACCCGGTAGGATCCTTTTCGACTTTGAATGTTGATCGGATCGCGCCTCGTGCCAATGTACATCGCGCTGACTTCCTCCATGTCGATCTCGTGATCGCGTCCCCCGGTGAATGCGCGCTCGGCATCGATCTGCCACTCCTCCATGCCCCGGCTGGTCAGGGTAATGGCGACCCGCTCCATGACGAAATTCTCCATCGGCGAATCTTCCTGGGGCTGGGAAAGTTTCGGGTTGTAGCCGCCGCGCGGGGTGAGAAAATCACTGAGCATGGGATGCCAGACCGGGCTGGTGACCAAGAGGGCCAAGGGAACGGCCCAGAGCAGATTGCGCGGATTGTTGAGCATCATCGATCGAACTTGGCCCGCATCCGCTCCAGGTTGCCCTGGGCCTCGAGGATCAGGTCGCAGACCTCGCGCACCGCACCCGAGCCGCCGCTACGTTCGCAGGTGTAATGCGCCCGCTGGCGAATCTCTGCCACCGCGTTGGCCGGTGCCGCTGCCAGCCCGACCCGGTTGAGGATGGGCAGATCCATCAGATCGTCGCCCATGTAGGCGGTCTGCGGTGGACGCAGTCCGGTCTCCTTGAGAATTTGCTCGTAGACCACCAGCTTGTCCGAATGGCCCTGAAAGACATGGGCCAGGCGAAGATCCTGGGCGCGTCGCTCCACCATGGGCGAGGTGCGGGCGGTGATGATCCCCACGCTCACGCCGCTGTCCTGCAACAACCGCAGTCCAAGGCCGTCCTGGGTGTTGAAGCACTTGGACTCCACCCCGTCGGAGGAGTAGATCAGGGTCCCGTCGGTGAGTACCCCATCGACATCGAGCAAGAGCAGCTTGACCTGCTGGGCACGCACCAGGGCCGCCTTCCAGGGTTCGGAGCGGACCAGGGTGATGTTGCGGGCCATGGCCCGGCTACGCAGGGCCTCGGTGAGCTCGCAGTCGGTGGGATAGCCGGAGCCGGGAATGCCGCATTCAGCCATCGATCACCCCGCTCACTGCCGCACGTACTGCAAGCAACTGCTGCAACAACGCTTCCACCTGATCAAGGGGCAGAGAGTTGGGACCGTCGCACAGGGCCTTGTCCGGGTCCGGATGGACCTCGATGAAGAGGCCGTCGATCCCCACCGCCATGGCCGCGCGGGCAAGCGGAGGGATAAACTCACGCTGACCGCCGGAGGAGCCGCCGGCTCCGCCGGGCAGCTGGACCGAATGAGTGGCGTCGTACACCACCGGGTAGCCGAAGGAGCGCATCACCGCAAGCGAGCGCATGTCCACCACCAGGTTGTTATAGCCGAAACTGGCGCCGCGTTCCGTCAAAAGGATCTTGTCCGTGCCCGCGCCCTTGAGCTTGTTGAGCGCGTTTTCCATATCCCAGGGCGAGACAAACTGCCCCTTCTTGACGTTGACCACCTTACCGGTCTTGGCGGCAGCGACCAGCAGGTCGGTCTGGCGGCAGAGAAAGGCTGGGATCTGCAAAATATCGAGATATTCCGCAGCCATCTCCGCCTGGGCGGGTTCGTGAATATCGGAGACCACCGGCACCTCCATCTCCTCGCGCAGACGGCCAAGAATGCGCAAGCCCTTCTCCGGCCCGGGGCCACGGAAGGAGGAGAGCGAGGTCCGGTTGGCCTTGTCAAAGGAGGCCTTGAACACGTAGGAGATTCCCAGGCGGGTGGTGATCGCTTTCATCTCCTGGGCGATCTCCCGGGCCAGTTCGGCACTCTCGAGGACGCAGGGCCCGGCCAGCAACAAGAGCGGCGCTCCCGGACCTACGGTGATCGGCCCCACCGGGGTGGGCTGAATACTGACGCTGTTCATCATCTCAGGCCTTGCTTGCTTTCTTGTAGCCGATGGCCGCCTTGATGAAGTCGCGGAACAGGGGATGCGGTTGCATCGGCTTGGACTGGAACTCGGGGTGGAACTGGCAACCGAGGAACCAGGGGTGATCGGCCAGCTCGACGATTTCCACCAGATTACCGTCGGGCGAGGTACCGGAGACGATCAACCCGACCTCTTCCAGCTGCTGGCGGTAGGCGTTGTTGAACTCGTAGCGATGGCGGTGGCGCTCGCTGATCTCCTCCTGGCCGTAGGCGGCGGCGGCAAAGGTGCCCGGCTTGAGGGTGCAGGGGTAGGCCCCCAGACGCAGGGTCCCGCCCATATCGGAATTCTGGTCGCGTTTCTCGATCTTGCCGGTGCGGAAATCAAACCATTCGGTCATGAGATAGATCACCGGATGCGGGGTGGTCGGGTTGAACTCCACCGAATGCGCTCCCTCGATTTGAGCGATGTTGCGGGCGAACTCGACCACAGCCAGCTGCATCCCCAGGCAGATGCCGAAGAAGGGAATTTTGCGCTCGCGGGCATAGGTCACGGCCTGGATCTTGCCTTCCATGCCGCGGCTGCCGAAACCGCCGGGCACGAGGATGCCGTCGCAGTTATCGAGCTTTTCCAGTTCGGTGCCGTCTTCAAGACCATCGGCGCTGATGTACTGCAGGGTGACCTTGGCATCGTTGGCGATACCGCCGTGGATCAGGGCCTCGTGCAGGCTCTTGTAGGATTCGGTCAGGTCGACATACTTGCCGGTGATGCCGATGGTGACCGTAGTTTTCGGGTTCTTGATCTTGCGCACCAACCGCTCCCAGGGTTCGACATTGGGTGAACCGGTCCAGATGCCGAGTTTCTCGAGGATACGGTCGTCCACTCCTTCCTGACGCAGTTTGAGCGGCAGCTCATAGATACTCTCCACGTCAATGGCCGAAATGACCGCGTTGGCATCGACGTTACAGAACAGGGCGATCTTCTTCTTGAGGTCCTCGGACAGCGGTGCCTCGGTGCGGCACATCAAAATATCGGGCTGAATACCGGAGGCCAACAGTTCCTTGACCGAGTGCTGGGTCGGCTTGGTTTTGACCTCACCCGCGGTCTTGATGTAGGGCACCAGGGTCAAATGGATAAAGAGGGTAAATTCCTTGCCCAAATCGGTGCGCAGCTGACGGATGGCCTCGATAAAGGGCAACCCCTCGATATCGCCCACAGTACCGCCGATCTCGATGATGGCCACATCGCAGGAGCCGTCGAGCTGGAGCACGGCCTCCTTGATCTCGTCGGTGACATGGGGAATAACCTGGACCGTACCGCCGAGGTATTCGCCCCGGCGTTCCTTCATGATCACCGAGTAATAGATCCGCCCCGAGGTGTAGTTGTTCTGCTTGCCCATGACCGCGTTGGTGTAGCGCTCGTAATGGCCCATATCCAGGTCGGTCTCCGCACCATCGTTGGTGACGTAGACCTCGCCGTGCTGGAAGGGGTTCATGGTCCCGGGATCGACGTTGATGTAGGGATCAAGTTTTTGAAAGGTGACGGTGAGTCCGCGTGCCTCGAGCAGGGAGCCGATGGAGGCGGCGGAAAGCCCCTTGCCGAGGGAGGAAAGGACTCCACCTGTAATAAAAATAAACTTTGTCTTCTTGCTGAGGGAAGCTTTCATACCGTTACCTTGCTGGCAGTGGGAAAAAAAGAAAAAGGCAGCCAGGCTGCCTGCATGTGGTCGGGTGCGAACTATACCCGATCATCACCGGCTTGACAAGTCCGGGAGAGGGGGACAGCACCCAACTAACAAATTGAATTAACGACAAAATAGAAATAATTTTAGATCATCGTCCTCTCTGCTTCATCTCCAGAGATGGCCGGCCATTTCGATCAATTCACGCTGCTGCCCTTCGCTCAAGGACGTAAAGGGGGAGTTGTCGTAGGTGGTGTCGCGATTCTCGACCACCAGCACCTTGGCATCCTCACTTAAGGTATGGGTATGCCAGACCGCCTTTTTCACGTTGTAGACCCGGCCAGGCTGGAGCAATTCGCCATGAATCCGGGTGACGCAGTGGCTGCCTTCACCGACAAAGAGGATGCAGCTCCCCTCAAGGAGGACAAAGACCTCGTCGGTCTCGTTGTGGCGCTGCATCCGGGTCAGGTTTTCGGGAAGCAGGTCCTCGCTGAAGTTGAGAATCGCCACCCGCCAGGATTCGAAATCGACCAGCGGTTTGTAGCTGGGCGCCTCATGGACATGGATTTCCAGCAGATCTTGCGGGGCATTCATCGGGTTGCCGGGGCGAGGATCTGTTTGAGAAAAAGCTGGCTGCGCGGATTCTGCGGGCTGGTGAAGAAGGTATCCGGCTTGGCCACCTCGACAATGGCGCCCGCATCCATGAAGACCACCTTGTCGGCCACCTCGCGGGCAAACCCCATCTCATGGGTCACCACCACCATGGTCATCCCTTCCCGGGCAAGGGTCACCATGACCTCCAGCACCTCGTTGATCATCTCCGGATCGAGGGCCGAGGTCGGCTCGTCAAAGAGCATGATCTTGGGTTCCATGGCCAGGGCGCGGGCAATGGCAACCCGCTGCTGCTGGCCGCCGGAGAGTTGGATCGGATAATGTCCGGCCCGGTCCGCCATACCGACCTTTTCCAACAAATCCATGGCCAGGGCTTCGGCCTGGGAGCGCGCCATCTTCTTAAGCTTGATCGGTGCCAGGGTCAGGTTTTCGAGCACGGATTTATGCTTGAAGAGGTTGAAGCTCTGGAACACCATGCCCACCTCCATGCGAATCCGGTTGATGTCCTCGTTTTCGCCATAGAGGTCATGACCGTCGATGACGATGGTGCCGGAATCGATGGACTCCAACCGGTTGATGGTGCGCAGCAGGGTGGATTTTCCCGAGCCCGAGGGCCCGAGCACCACCACCTTTTCCCCCTGGCGGATATCGAGGCTGACATCGGTCAGGGCATGGTAGCTGCCGAAGAATTTATTGATCTTTTCGAGATGGATAATGGGATCAGCGGCGTTCATAATGGCTTAACCTGTGCTCCATGATGCTGATGAGCTTGGACAAGATGAGGGTTATGAGCAAATAGATCAGGGCGATCATGGTGTAGGTCTCGAAGTAGTTGAAACTCTCCGAGGCGTACTCGCGCCCGCGCCGCAGAATATCGGCCACCGCAAGAATCGACACCAGGGAAGTGTCCTTCAACAGGGCGATGAATTCGTTGCCCACCGGCGGCAGAATGGTTCGCCAGGCCTGGGGTAGGATGACAAAGGCCATGGTCTGCCGCTGATTGAACCCCAGGGAGAGGGCAGCCTCGGTTTGCCCGTGATCGATCGACTTGATGCCGGCACGGAAGACCTCACCCATGTAGGCGCCATAGCAAAAGGCCATGGCAATGACCGCTGCAACGATGTCTGGAACGCGCACAAAACGCCCCAGGGCAAAGTAGATGTAGAACAGCTGCACCAACAGTGGAATACCGCGAACCACCTCGACATAGAGCGAGGCGATCAGATTGATGAAGCGGTTGCGCGAGAGCCGTCCGAGACCGGTCATCAGACCGATGAAAATAGCGAGGACGATGGAGAAAACCGTCACTTCAAAGGTGATGAGAATGCCGTCGGGGACAAAGCGAAGAATATCGAGATAGGGGTCGGGCTTGAGCACTGGCAACAGGACAATCAGGGCGATGGCCGCGAACAGGGCGATCCACCAGGCGTTGACCAGCCCCTTGTCCTCAGGACGGGGGATGGCGGCACCGTCGCCGACTTCGATTTTTGTGGTTTCAGGTTCAGGCATGGGACAATTCCAACAATGGGGTTGGCAGCAAAAAGAAAAGCCGGGCACGAGGGCCCGGCGGTTTCAACCTGGATTCAGCGGATTATTGGCCGATCCATTTTTTCTTGAATTCCTTGTCCAGGCCCTTGGCCTTGACTGCGGCGATCCCCTTGTTGAGCAACTCGAGGACCTTGCTGTTGCCCTTATGGACGGCTATGCCGTAGTTTTCGGCCTCACCGGACTCGATGATAGCGGCGATCTTCAGGTTCTCCTTGTACTTGTCCAGGGCGTAGTTGGCGGCCACCGGATCATCGCAGACAACCGCGGCGATGCGGCCGACATTGAGGTCTTCCATGGCCAGGCCGACCTCATCGTAGGACTTGGGCTCAACGCCTTTCACAGCCTTGATGGCAAAGTAGCCGGTGGTCCCGATCTGGCCGCCGACCTTCTGTCCTTTGAGGTCTTCCAGGCTCTTGGCGGTTGAATTCTTGTTGACGATCAGGGCCTGGCGAACGGTGAAGTAGGGCTCGCTGAAGGCCATCGCTTTTTTGCGCTCGTCGGTGATGGTCACCGAACTGCAGACCGCATCGTACTTGTTGGCGGCCAAGCCGGCAAAGATCCCGTCCCAGGCGGTATTCTTGAACACGGCCTTGAACCCGGCCTCCTTGGCGGCCGCGGTCATGAAATCGATGGAATAGCCAACCACCTGCTTCTGATCATTGACGAACTCCATCGGCGGCCAGGTGGCATCGGTGGCAAAAACGATGGTGGTTTCGGCGGCAACCGGGCTGCACAGGGCAGCAACCAACAGCAGGGCACTCACTATTTTGTTAAACATAGGGTTTCTCCTTAGCGGGAACTGTGAAAAAGGTTTTCTTCATCTACCATTCCAATCCCACCCCCGCAAGAAAAAGGTTCGGCCCAATCCGATCAAATCACGGAAAATCAAAACACTGACACCCCTTGAAAAGGCTAGGTTTTTCTTGACGTTTTCAGGATGTTGCAGGTATACATCGTCCATGGAGTCATCGTTTTTCGCACAGGCGTGGAAACGATCTTTTTTCTCGCTAACCTGCTGTTTTCATGAAAACATTCTATGGATGGCAACCTTCCCATCCGTCACCCTTTCACTCTTCCTCTCACTGTATGAGGCTACTTATGTTCCAGCGTACCCGTTTCATCGTTGCGGCTCTGTTCTCCTGTTCTTTACTGTTTCTTGGGGGATGCGGTCCAAAGCAGGTTGCTCCCTATGCCGGTGGCGCCAATCCGGGTGCCGATGAGACCAGCAATCAGCGCATGGGCAATATCACCGAAGAAATGTCTCCGGCCGTCGAAGGTCTTGATTCGACCGGTCAGGGGGGAAGCGGCAGCCTGGCCAACGGCGCCGATCAGCAAAGCGACGCCTACAAGCGGGAGCA
Organism: uncultured Desulfobulbus sp.; assembly: GCF_963665445.1. Lineage (GTDB taxonomy): Bacteria > Desulfobacterota > Desulfobulbia > Desulfobulbales > Desulfobulbaceae > Desulfobulbus. The sequence goes on from NZ_OY762276.1 coordinate 4,279,554, forward strand.
CGGACGTTGCTCACCTGAGTTCAAGCCGATTTATTTCGATTACGATCAGTCCCTGATCAAGGGAGATCAAATCCCAACCATGGAGTTCAACGGCAGCTATCTGCGCAACAATCCCTCTTCCCGGGTGCTGATTGAAGGCAATACCGATGACCGCGGCACAAACGAGTACAACCTGGCCCTGGGCGAACGACGCGCAAACAGTGCCAAAAAATATCTGATGCAATTCGGCATCGAAGAGGGCCGGATTCGCGCAGTGAGTTACGGCGAGGAACGTCCGCTGTTCACCGGAACCAGCGAAGACGATTACGCCCACAACCGCCGCGACGACTTTATTCTCGAATAATCCCTCCGAGCACCCTACAGCGGGCTCATCCAGCCCCGGCATGCACCGGCAGTTCTACACCATGGGACTGCCGGTTTTGTTTTCACGCATCCTGCCACGCACCACGCCACTTTCAAACGCAGATTTTTCCAGCAACCCCTCTTCCGTTTTTCGTTGACATGCAAATGATTATCAAATACACTTAGGAAAAATTTCCACAGAGGGATCATGGAAACAAAATTACGTATGACCCATCAGCGCGAGATTATTCTCGAGGAGTTGCGCCGGTACACGACCCATCCGACAGCGGATGAACTCTACGAACGGATCAAAAAAAAACTGCCTCGTATCAGTCTGGCCACGGTGTACCGCAACCTCGAAATTCTCTCCGAAGCCGGGCTCATCAAAAAACTTGAGATCAGCGGTCGCCAGAAACGGTTCGACTGGGACCCCCAGGACCATGACCACGTCTACTGCACCCAGTGTCACCGCATCGACAACATCCCGGCCGCCACCAATTCCTTCCTGTCGGTGGATCCCGGACAGCAGAAAGGATACCGCATCACCGGATGCAGGATAGAATTTTACGGTCTTTGCCCGAACTGCCAGCAACCGCAAAAGTTACAAAAATCCAAAGGAGATACAGATATGGCCTGCAACTCTTCAGCCAAAGGGCTCAGTGAAAACCAGCGACAAGTACTCGAGGTCCTTGCCAAGAGCGGCCAAGCCTGCGGCAGCAAGGATATCGCCACCGCAACCGGTCTGGAATCAAAACAGGTCAGTTGCCAGATCACCGCCCTGAAAAACAAAGGTTTTGTCAACAGCCCGGTCCGCTGCAAGTATGAAATTACCGAGGCAGGCAAGAACCAGCTTGCCTGCTGATTGAACGTTTATCCACTGAACACTTTCCATAAAGGAGATACGCCCGTGAGCTTTATCGTCACCCAACAGGCCCCGGATTTTACCGCCACCGCGGTTATGCCAGACAACTCCATGAAACCGGATTTCAAACTTTCCGACTTACGGGGCAAATACGTTATCCTGTTCTTCTACCCGCTGGATTTCACCTTCGTCTGTCCATCGGAAATTATTGCCTTCGACCGCGCCCTGTCCAAATTCAAGGCAAAAAACTGCGAGATTGTCGGGGTATCCATCGACTCCCAATTTTCCCACTGGGCCTGGAAGAATACCCCGATCAAGCAGGGCGGTATCGGCAACATTCAGTTTCCGCTGGTCGCCGACCTCGATAAAAACATTTCCCGCCAGTACGGGGTCCTTCTCGAGGCCGGTATAGCCCTGCGCGGAACCTTCCTCATCGACCGCGATGGCGTGGTACGTCACGCGGTTATAAACGATCTCCCCCTGGGACGGAACATCGATGAGGCGCTGCGCATGGTCGATGCCCTCCAGTTCCACGAGCAGCACGGCGATGTCTGCCCCGCCAACTGGCAGGAAGGCAAGGAGGCGATGACGCCGACTGCCGAGGGCGTTGCCGACTACCTTGCAAAACATAACGATTAATAAGCGATATCTTCTCCGACAAAACGCAGCAAAAACATTTTGTCCCTTTCAGAACTGGGTAATTTGATTTATTCTTTTTAGTGTTTTGCCGGTAAACGGGCTGGAACCCTGCCTGGTTCGGCCACAAGATTGTCGTGCTCGCACGTGCTGCGAAAACGACGCCTCACGCCTCCTCCGTTGTAGCTCTATCCGAGGTGTGTCTTTCCGTTTTCTGCCCATTGGGCGAGTTCATCTCAATTCTTTCATTCCAAGGAGAACATGCTATGACCAAGATGAATGAAGTGTACAAATGCGCACTCTGTGGAAACATTGTCGAAGTTCTGCATGCCGGCGCCGGCGAGTTGGTCTGTTGCGGCCAGCCCATGGGGCTGATGAGCGAAAACACCGTTGATGCGGCCAAGGAAAAACATGTGCCGGTTATCACCAAGGTCGCCGAGGGGTACAAGGTGAGTGTCGGTTCCGTGCCTCACCCCATGGAAGAGAAACACTGGATTGAATTTATCGAACTGATTGCCGACGGTAAGGTCTATCGCCAAACCCTCAAACCTGGCGAGGCCCCCGAGGCAACCTTCTGCATTCAGGCGGAGAATGTCTCCGCCCGTGAGTACTGCAACCTGCACGGGTTGTGGAAAGCCTGATCCTACAATCCCAACCATAGAAGAGGAGAGCAAATGAAAAAATATGTCTGTGTAGTCTGTGACTATGAGTATGATCCCGCCGCCGGTGACCCCGACAACGGTGTAGCCGCCGGTACCGCTTTTGAGGATATCCCCGAAGACTGGGTTTGTCCGGTTTGCGGTGCGGGTAAGGATCAGTTCGAAGAAGCCTGATTCTTTGGCCCCCTGCTCGAACCAATCGGGCAGGGGGCTCTTTTTTGGGCGAACCGCCGCCCCTTTTCGAACCACCACCTTCCATGACGGTCCGTCCTGGAACCATCAATGCCGTTCTTCCCAGATCACCCCATGTTACTCACCGCATTTCTCGAGCGAGGTCATTCCCATGCAAAAAATCGTCTTTTTCGCGTTTCGTGATAATCCCCTCTGTTTTGTCCATGTTTTGCTCAATGCCCTTGATTTGGCTGAAAAAGGACAGGAAGGCAAAATAGTTTTGGAAGGCGAGGCGGTCACCCTGGTCTCGGTTATGGCGGATCCGAGTCACTTCCTCCATTCGCTCTACACCAAGGCCAAGGAGAAAGGACTGATTCTCGGTGCCTGCAAAGCCTGTTCCGCCAAACTGAAGGCGACTGAGGCGGTCACCCGGGAAAACATCCCCCTGATCGGCGAGATGGCCGGCCATCCGGCAATGTCCGATTTCATTGCCCAGGGGTATACAGTTATCACCTTCTAATCCCTCATTTTTTCGGACCTATACTCCCATGAAAACGATTCAACTTGCTGAAAATGTCTACTGGGTAGGTGCTGTTGATTGGAATATTCGTGATTTTCACGGCTACTCGACCTACCGCGGCACCACCTATAACGCCTTTCTCATCATCGACGAAAAAATCACCCTGATCGATACGGTCAAAAAACCGTACAAGAATGAGCTGATGCACCGGATCCACAACATCATCGATCCGAAAAAGATCGATTACCTGGTGGTCAACCACGTGGAAATGGACCACAGCGGATCACTCCCCGAGGTGGTGGAAGCGATCAATCCGGAAAAGATCATCTGCTCCAAGATGGGCCAGAAAGCGCTCATCCAGCATTTCCACCGTGCGGACTGGCCCTATCACGTGGCCGCTCCGGGCGAGGAGATCAGCCTTGGCAGAAAGACCCTGAGCTTTCTCGAAACCCGCATGCTCCACTGGCCGGATTCCATGTTCACCTACCTCAAGGAAGATCAGATCCTCTTTACCTCCGATGCCTTTGGCGAGCACCTGGCCACCAGCGAGCGGTTTGACGACGAGGTGGACCAGTCCATCCTGATGCACGAGGCCACCAAGTACTACGCCAATATCCTCACCCTCTATTCGCCGCTGGTGAAAAAACTGCTGGCCAAGGTCGGCGAGATGCAGTTGCCGATCAAGATGCTCGCCCCAGATCATGGTGTTATCTGGCGCTCCAACCCCGGCAAGATCATCGAGGCCTACACCCGTTGGTGCAACCACCAGGGCAATGGCCGGGCACTGGTCATCTACGATACCATGTGGGACTCCACCAAGAAGATGGCCAGGGCCGTGGCCGAGGGACTGCACGAGCAGGGGGTGGAGTACACCCTACTTGATCTGGCAGTCAATCACCGCAGCGATGTCATGACCGAAGTGCTGGAGGCGAGCGCCATTGTTCTTGGTTCTTCGACCCTCAACAACGGCATGCTGCCGCGAATGGCCGATTTCCTGATGTACATGCGCGGCCTGCGGCCGACCAACAAGGTCGGGGCCGCCTTTGGTTCCTACGGCTGGTCGGGCGAGGCGGTGAAGATGATGAACGAGACCCTCAAGGAGATGAACATCGTGGTCTGCCATGAGGGCATCCGCACCCAGTATGTCCCCGAGCATGCCCAGCTGGGACAGTGCGTTGAGCTGGGGCGCACGGTCGGCAAGGCCATGCAGGCGATGATGGCCGGCGAGCAGGTGGAATCCTTGCTTTAATTGGGCAACCTTCCGCCTGTAAACAAAAAAAGCCCTACTCCTCGGAATGAGGTGCAGGGCTTTTTCTGTTGTTTACTGAAATGGATTATTCGCCGTGGCAGCAGGGGGTGCGCAGAACATGGGCATGCATCTGCTCAACCACTGATTCGGCGGGAATTTGCGAGGAGTCGATCAGGATCGCATCCAGGGCGGCTTTCAAGGGCGCCAGGCTCCGTTCCCGGTCGTCCTTGTCCCGCTTGATGATCTGGGCGAGCAACTGAGCTTCATCCACTGTCTCTCCCTTGCTGCGCAGTTGGGCTGCGCGGCGTCTGGCCCGAACCTCGGCGCCGGCATCGAGAAAAAATTTCCAGGCCGCATCCGGAAAGACCACCGTGCCGGTGTCACGGCCCTCGGCGACAATGCAACCGCCGGCACCGATCTCCTGCTGCAGGCGGGTCAGGGTTGAGCGCACCATCGGCAGGGAGGAGAACTGCGAGGCGAGCATCCCCATCTCCGGAGTACGCAGTTCAGGCCCGATCTCCCCCCCGTTAACCACCACCCGAACATCGTCCCCGCCTGGAAGCGGAGGCAGCAACTCCATAGTGATGGAGGCCAGCAACCCGGCCAACTGCGGGCTTTCCTCGGCAGCCATCCCGGCCTTGCGGCACTCATAGGCCACAGCCCGGTACATGGCACCGGTATCGAGATAGGTGAAGTGCAGTTTTGCCGCCAATGCCCGCGAAACTGTGGATTTCCCGCCCCCCGAGGGGCCATCGATGGTGACGATCCGTTTACGCGACATAGCCCAGATCCTTGAGACAGTCGGCCAGGGCACCAATAAAGCGCTGATTCTCCGCCTCAGTCCCCACGGTGATGCGGATGAAGTCCGGATACCCGTAGGCCTTCATCGAACGGACAATAACGCCCTTATAGAGCATGGCCTCATAGAGCTTGGTCGCATCGCCCTTGACATCGATGAGGAAAAAGTTGGTGGAGGAGGGGTAGGGCGTGCACCCCAGCCGGGTCACCTCAGCGCTCAACCAGGCCCGGCCCACGGCGGTCCCGCTCAGGGTGAGCTGATAATGCGCGGTATCGGCAAGGGCCGCCAGGGCACCGGCCTGGGCAGGCAGGTTGATATTGAAAGGTTGCCGCACCCGGTGGAGCAGGGAAGCCACCTCACGGTGCATAACCCCAAAACCGACTCGCAACCCGGCCAGACCAAAGGCCTTGGAAAAGGTGCGCAGGCTCACCACTGCAGGAATCCCCTCGGACTCCCGGATGTAACCAAGGATATCGATCCGCTCCGCGGGATCGACAAAATCCACATAGGCCTCGTCCACCACCACGATCACCGACTGCGGCAGGGTGCGGAGAAAGCCATCGAAAGCCTCACGGGAAATGAGCGTCCCGGTGGGGTTGTTGGGATTATCGAGAAAGATCAACTTGGTCCGCTCGGTCACGGCCGCGGCGATGGCCGCAAGGTCGTGGTGCATGTCCTTGAGATCGATGACCACATTCTCGCCGCCGCGCACCTGGACAAACTTCTGGTACATCAAGAAGGACGGATGGCTGGTGATGACCATGTCGCCACTGCCGACAAAGGCCTTGACGAGAAACTCGATCACCTCGTTGGAGCCGTTGCCGAGCACGATCTCCGAAGGTGCGCAACCGATCCACTTGGCCACTGCCTCGGTGAGGTAGTAACTGGAACCGTCGGGGTAGCGGTGCAGGGTGGAAAGCATCTGCGCGATCGCCTCGACCGCCTTGGGCGAGGGGCCCCAGGCATTTTCGTTGGAGGCCAGTTTGATGGCGTTGGTCACCCCGTACTCGCGCTCGAGCTCATCCATGGGTTTGCCGGGCGGGTAGGGGACAATGGCGGCAATGTTTTGGGGTACAGGCAGTTGCATAATCAGGCGATCACCGGTTTTTTGCCGGCTATTCCGGCACGTTGTTCAAGGTTGTAGGCAGCCCGCAAAAGAATCTCCTCGTTGAAGTGGGAGGCCTGGAGCTGCATGCCGATCGGGAGGCCTGCGCTGCTGAAGCCGCAGGGAACCGACATGCCGGGAATACCGGCAAGGTTGGCAGACAGGGTGAGAATATCGGAGAGATAGAGCGCCAGCGGATCGTCGGCCTTCTCGCCGATCTTCCACGACGGCGTCGGGCAGACCGGGGAGACCATCAGGTCGCACTGGGCAAAGGCCTTGGCAAAGTCGTCCTTGATCAGGGTCCGCACCTGGGACGCCTTTTTGTAAAAGGCATCGTAGTACCCGGAGGAGAGGGCGTAGGTGCCGATGAGAATACGACGCTTGACCTCGTCGCCGAATCCCTGGGAGCGGCTTTTGTTGTACATCTCGATCAGGGCATCGGCGGATTTGTCGCGATAGCCGTAGCGCACACCATCGAACCGGGCCAGGTTGGAGCTGGCCTCGGCCGGGGCAATCAGGTAGTAGACGGCGACACAGTAATCGGTGTGGGGCAGGTTGACCTCCACCACCTCGGCACCGGCCTCCTTGAGCATGGCAATGCCGTCACGGACCGCCTTGTCTACCTCCGGATCGAGCCCCTGGCCGAAATACTCGGCCGGAACACCGACCTTCACCCCGTTGAGTCCATCCTTGAGGGCGGCGGTGAAGTCCGGGACATCGATCTTGATCGAGGTGGAATCGCAGGGATCGTAGCCGCTGATGGTGTTCATCATCAGGGCGCAGTCACGCACATCCTTGGTCAGGGGGCCAACCTGATCGAGCGAGGAGGCAAAGGCCACCAAACCGTAGCGGGACACCCGGCCATAGGTCGGCTTCATGCCCACGGTACCACAGAGCGATGCCGGCTGACGAATCGAGCCGCCGGTATCGGAACCGAGCGAGGCGAAACATTCGTCGGCGGCAACCGCAGCTGCCGAACCGCCGCTGGAGCCGCCGGCCACGTAGCCGAGCTTCCACGGGTTGTGCGGTGTCTTGAAGGCGCAGTTCTCACTGGTGGAGCCCATGGCGAATTCGTCCATGGCCAGTTTGCCCAAAAGCACCGCCCCTCCATCCTTGAGTTTGCTGACCGTGGTCGCATCGTAGGGGGCGACAAAGTGCTCCAGCATGCGCGAGCCGCAGGTGGTGGGCATGGTGGTGGTGCAGAGCACGTCCTTGAGCGCCAGGGGAATACCGTTGAGCGGACCGGTCTGACCGTTGTTCCGCCGGATATCGGCCTCTTCGGCCTGGCGCAGCGCCCCTTCTCGATCCAGGGCCAGGTAGGCTTGAACCTTGGGCTCCACCTGGTCGATGCGATTGAGCACGGCTTCGGTCAGGGCAACCGAGGTGGTTTCACCGGCGGCGAGCAGATCCTGGGCCTCATGTAGGGTTAATGCAGAGAGTTCCATGGGTGCATGTAGGTAAAAGGAAAAAAAAAGAGCGATATCGATCAGCTGATGACCCGGGGCACGACAAAGGTTTCGCCGTTTTGCTCAGGACCATTCTGCAGGGCCAGTTCGCGGGGCAGTGAGGGGCGAACCTCGTCTTCGCGAAAGGCATTGACCACGTTCTGGGTGTGGGTGGTGACCGGCACGCCCTTGGTATCGAGTTCATCGAGTTTGGCCACATAGGACAAAATGGCATCGAGTTGACCGGTCATGCGGTCCACTTCGGCCTCGGACAGGTCGAGACGGGCCAACTTGGCCACATGCTGTACTTCTTCACGGGTAATTTTCATAACAGTCAGGAAAAAAATGACAAAGAGGACTGAGCGTTGTTGTTCGCCAAAAAACAGGAATGTGCAAGCCTGTAATCAGTTACCAAAAAAACAGCTACTGTTTATACAGCGAACGCGCGGAAAGAACAACCCCTGCAAAGATCTCCACCAGCTCAGGGTCGAACTGGGTTCCGGCACAACGGCGCAATTCGCCGATGGCCTCGGGGGTGGTCAGGTTTTTGCGGTAGTTGCGGCGGGAGGTCATGGCATCGTAGCTGTCGACGATGGTGATGATGCGGGTGAGCATATCGATTTCATCGCCGCCGATTCCATCCGGATAACCAGAACCGTCGAGCTTTTCGTGATGGTGGCGGATGATTTCCCGCTCGCGTTCCATAAAGGTGAGCGGTTCGATGATACTCGCACCGATCTCGGGATGTTTTTTAATGAGCTCCCATTCCTCAGGGCTGAGATCGCCCGGTTTACGGATACAGGAGAGATCGATCACCAGCTTGCCAATATCGTGAAACTGAGAAGCCCTCTGCAGCACCAGCAGATCATCACTGTGCAGTCTGGCCGACTGCCCCAGCAGCATGGCCAGCTCGGTCACCCGCAGGGTATGGCCGGCAGTGTAGCCGTCCTTTTCCTCCATGGCGGCCTGCAGGCTGGACATGATCTGCACCGTGGCCCCCTCGAGATGGCAGCTGTATTGCTCAAGCAACTGATTTTTTTCGGCCAACTCCCGGGTCTTGGCCTGGACCTCGCATTCCAGCTGCTCCTTGTAGGCCCTCTCCTGGAGCAGATAGTGCCGCTTTTCCACGGCCTGCTTGACCTTGACGTGAAAAAGTTCGATATCAGCAATGGGCTTGGTGAGGAAATCATAGGCACCGAGATGGATCGCCTTGACCGCGTAATCCATGGTCCCGACACCGGTTAAAAAAAGAACAGGTATATCAACACGTTGTTCATTAAGACGCTCCAATGTCTCGAAGCCGTCCATGTCCGGCATGTTGATATCAAGGACAATGACGTCAAACTCGTCTGAAACATGCTCAAGCACCTGGCGTCCCGATTCGACCGCGACCACCTCATGGTCGAACAGGGTGAGGATTTTCTGAATCGCCAGACGGACCAGGCTATCATCATCGGCTATGAGAATCTTTGACCCCATACAACATCCTGTACGTTGGGAACAATGGGTGAGGGCTCGTTTGCGTTGGCGTGCAAGGCCGTCCGGGCTGTGCAGCGCTCCGCTGTAGTTTCCCACAAATATCAATTTGAGAAAAGCTTAAATCTTGCCCCTGGTCAACCCAAAGAATTTTTTTGAATCGACCTGAGCAAAAAAACGAGCCGCTCCTGTTCCGATAACGACAGGGGCTGGGGTCAGGGACGAACCAGGGTAATCACCGTCTCCGGCACACCTGGGGGACCGTGGGTCCCACGATAGCGGACAAAGACATCATCCCCTTGGCGGAACCAGTACTCCGCCGACCAGAGCCCCGACATCAAGCCCTCCAGACGGATGACCACTTTGTTGGCCAGGATCTCGCCGCCTTCGGCACTTGTCAGGCGGCCTGCGCCCTCACGTTCGGCCTGCAGGGTCAGAACCTCGAGATTATCCGGACGAACCGTCCAGAAGCTGGTTTTGTTCTGCTTCCGCTTCTCCATGCAGTGAAGGGAAAAGGAGAGGGGCTGGCACCAGGGGCGGGCATCGATCTTTTCCTCCTTGGCCACCTTCTTGCCCTCAAAACGCCCGGAGAACACCAGGACGTTCCCCCTGCGTTCCGCGCGGACATCAGTGTCCGGATCCCGTACATACCGCCAGGACAGGGTTGTCCCTTCCGGCGTATTGACGCTGGTATAGACTTCGTTTTTCTGCCTCTGGGTGACGGTCACCGTGACCTCGTTCGGTTCGGTGTCGGCATTCCACACAAAGAAAAAGCTGTCACCACCGGTCTGTTCGCGGTACTGCAACTCACGGCTCGAAGCAAAAACCAGGGAGGTCAGCAGCAGCTGGGCACTCAGGCAAAGAATGAGGGACAGGAAGACGGGCAACAACGGATTGTGTTTCATAAAAGTTCACTGGCAAGCATCGCGAGTTCGGAACGCTCACCCTTTTCAAGGTTGACATGGGCGTAGAGCGGCTGCCCCTGCATCTTTTCGATCAGGTGGCTCAGGCCGTTTGACTGGGTGTCGAGGTAGGGATGATCGATCTGGTGGATATCGCCGGTGAACACCACCTTGGTGCCTTCTCCGGCACGGGTGATGATTGTTTTTACCTCGTGCGGGGTCAGGTTTTGCGCCTCATCGACGATCATGTACATACTCACCAGACTGCGGCCGCGGATATAGGCCAGCGGTTCGATGATCAGCCGCTTTTCCTCCTGCAGCCGGCCCAGGATCTGCCCCATTTCACTCTGCTCGGAAAACTGGTTACGGATGACCGCCAGGTTGTCATAGAGCGGCTGCATGTAGGGACCGATCTTGGAGTTGATGTCGCCGGGCAGGTAGCCGATGTCCTTGTTGGACAGGGGCACGATCGGCCGTGCAAGCATGATCTGGCGGTAGTTCGACCGCTGCTCCAGGGCGGCGGCCAGGGCAAGCAGGGTTTTGCCGGTTCCAGCCTTACCCGAGACGCTCACCAGGGGGACATGGGGATTGCACAGGGCGTGGATGGCAAAACTCTGCTCCGCGTTGCGCGGGGTTATACCATAGACCGTTACCCGATGGATCTTTTCCAGCCGCCGTTCCCCGTGATTATGGGTGGCAAGCACCGATTTTCGGCTGTTTCTGAGGATCAGGTACTCGTTGGCGAGTAGATCCATGTGTCCGGACAGGGCATCGACCGAGATTCCGGGATGATCGCGGTGGAGGGCATCGATCACCTCCGGATCCACCTCCTCAATCCGACGGCACCCCGTATACAACCCTCCGATATTCTTGACATGATCGGTGGTGTAATCCTCGGCCATCAACCCCACCGACTTGGCCTTCATCCGCAGGTTGACGTCCTTGGTCACCAGGATATAGCGCCGGGTGGGGTCATCCTTGGCCAGGCAGTAGCCGATATTGAGAATCTGGTGGTCGGGTTTGGAGGAGGCGGGAAAATGGAGGCGCAAATCCTCGTGGGTCACCTGCTCCAGCTTGATGGAGACCTTACCCTTGTCCGGGCCGATTCTCACTCCGCCGTTGAGCAGTTTGCCCGCACTGAGGCTGTCCAGTGAACGAACAAATTCCCGCGCGTGAAAATTCAGCGATTGGTTGCCCTTTTTGAACTGATCCAGTTCCTCAAGAACAGTAATAGGGATGACGATGTCATGCTCCTGGAAATTGTTTATGCATGCCGAATCATGAAGAATGACATTGGTATCCAGGATAAAGGTTTTGGGAGAGGAGCTGTTGGTCATTGGCGACTCGTTCCTCGTTGAATGGGGGTGGGGAGGCAAGGGAAAACCGGTGGAGACAACGCAGTGGTTGTCCGGGTGCCGGTTCGACAAAGAGACAAAGCGCATCGACGAGCAGGGGCTCGTCGAGCAAGGGTTCAAAATAATCCAACAGGGCGACATGGATCCGATTCTTGCATTTGCCATCGGCCATGCGTGTTGTCAAGGTGAAGTGGAAGCGGAACTGTTCAAAAACATAGGGATATCCCCAAAGTTCCAAATTTTTCTTTTCCTGGCCGCTGAGCTGCGCCGCCTTGCGCCGGGCCAGCTCACTGGGGTTGAGCGGCGCACGAAAGCGGTCAAAGGCGCGGGTACACAACGAGGCCAGCCCCTGCAGGGCTGCGGAGTGGCGGACCGGACGCAGACAGAAAAAATGATCCAGTTGAGAAACGGTCAAAGGAGGGGTGGTGAGCTGACGCTGACCAGCGGCAAAATCAGTCACCGCATCGAGCAATTCCTCCTCCCGCATACCTTCCTTGAGACGGAACGGGGCCACCAGGGTGGCATGAAACCCGTATCGAGCAGGGGTTCTCGTCAACTCGACAAGGGTATCTCCATCCAGACCACGAAAGGAAGGTTGCGCCAGGGAAACCCCGCTGACCGCGTCCCGACCGAGCCAACGACACCCCTGAAGCCAGAGCGGCGAGGTTGCAGGAGGGGTAAAAAAGAGGGCATATCGCATAGACATTGTGTACAGCAAAAAAAAAGAGGACGGCTTGCTACATCGTTTGACATCCACTATGCGCCGGGGGTTTTAACCCTCTGTTATGAATTTATTACAGTTGCGTCAAGATGATTCCCTCCCGGCGGTTCCTGATCAAATTATAACCGCGGATTAACCCCACCATAACAGCAGACCGGTAGAAGACGTCCACATCTTTGGTCGCCCGGACCGTCAATCGGGCGACCCGAATTCAGCAAGGAGCGCCCATGTCCAAACTACTGGTGGTCATTATCGACGGTCTCTGTACTGAAACCCTGGCCTGCGCCCATGTACCGAGCCTGGATAGCCTGGGTAAACGGGGCGTAGTTGCCGTCCATCTGCAATCGCAGCATCCCGACCTCACCCTGCCCAATCTCGTCGGCCTGTTCACCTCCCTGCCCCGCGACGAGCACGGAGTCGTCTCCAACAGCGGCGCAGCAGCCGTTTCCCCCCACGCAATCTCCCTGTTCTCCGTGCTTCGCTACCGCCAGCAGAACGTTGCCGCCTACTACAGCAACGATCGAATGCGTCTCCTCTTTCCCCAGGGAACCCTGCAGACCGGCGTTCTGATCAACTCCCAATCCATCCGTAACGTTGACCGGGAGATCAGTGAACAGGCGGCCCGCCATCTGCAGCGGGAAAAGCCCGATTGCTGCCTCCTCTACCTCGAGGGCGCCAACATCACCGGCAGCCACTTCGGCTTTACCTCCGAACCCTACCTGGAAAGCGTGGAGCAGGCGGATCGCGCCATCGGCGTTCTCCTCGAACACCTGCTCTTTGTCGGTGCGGAACGGGAGTACACCACGCTGGTGGTGGGCTGCTGCGGATCCGCTTCCAGAGCGCATGGCGTGGAGTGTGCCTCGCCGGTGCTGCTCGCCGGGCCGGGAATCGCCAAAGGGCTGGTTGTGGAGCAGCCGGTTTCCCTGATCGATCTCGCCCCGACCATGGCCTCCATCCTCGGTGTGGCGCCCCATCCGGATTGGCGGGGACGAATGCTGGCCGAATGGTTTCAGCGCAAGCCGCTGGAAATGCGTACGCTTTCCACGAAAAACGCGACATCCGGCCGTCGGCACGAACAACTCGCGGCCTGATTTTCTGCTGTTCCACCTCCTGTTGCCAAGGCATGAAATGCTCTTCCTGGGCGTATACAAGGTTTCCAATCAATGGAGATAACACCTATGTTTACAATAACCACCCTTAACAAACCGTGTAACCACACGAGTCCCGAGGAACTCATCCTGCAGATGTCCCCCCTGATTGCCGACGGGATCGATCTGCTCTGCTGCCAGTCCATCGCCCATGCATCCAATCCCGAAAACAGGGAGCTCTGCGACGAGATCGGCTACCTGACCAGGCACATGCAGCTGACCTGCAGCTGTTTTGCCGCCGACAGGCAACAGAAAAAGGATGCCGATGCCAAAGCTGAACCATTGCGGGGTCAGGCTATTTTTACCGGTCCCGGAATCTGGATGCTCAACAGCGGCAGTTTCTCGATCGGCCAGGACGATTGTGAAGAAGCGGTACTCTTTGCCCTGGTCCGCAAAAACGGTTCCTCGATCCTGGTGTTCAACTTTCACCTCGCCGAAACCAGCGACCAGCAGGAACTGCAACTCACCCATCTGTTTCAACACAATCTGTTGAAGGAAGCGTATGGAGCCGTGGCGCTCTGCACCGACCGGGAGCCGTTGCTCTCCTCCAAAAAATGGCTGCAGCTCACCGCAACCTCCTGCTATACGCCCTTCCAGTTCAAAACCGCCGACAACGGGCTGCTGGCCCTGTTCAACGCCAAGAACGGCTCCATCACCAACGCCCCCCCGGACAGGGTACGGGAAACCCCCGGCCTGAGCCTGAAGGTGGACATTAAACGGACCGTCAAAAGCAGGCGCTCCCGCCCCTCTTTCCCCCTTTCCTTTCGCGAACAGTGGCTCGGCTACCGCGATAACCGGGCCTTTGCCTAAACGATACTTTCAAGGAGCTGCCTATGTTCACCGTCGACGACATCCTCAGCCAATATTATCCCAAGCTCAGTGACCGCCCCCTGATCACGCCGCCGCTGCGCTTGGTGCTTCGCCGGGTGCTGCGGGAAGGGGAGTTCCTCCGTTTCGGTGAGCAGTATCCCCATCTCCAGGGCATGGATTTTGTCGAACAGGTGCTGGAAACCCTGCAGTTCACCTACACCGTCAGCGACCGCGACCGGGAAAACATACCGGTCAGCGGCCGGGTGATGATCGTGGCCAATCATCCCATCGGCAGTCTCGATGGCCTGGCCCTGCTCAAGCTGGTGCACGAGGTGCGTTCCGATGTGCGTATTGTCGGCAACGATCTTCTCGAGACCATCAAGCCGCTGCGCCCCTGCCTGCTCTCGGTCAAGGTAATGACCGGCAACACCCTCAAACAGCAGATCGCGCAAATCGATCGGGCCCTGTCCAACGAAGAGGCGGTGATCATCTTCCCCGCGGGCGAGGTTTCCCGCTTCGGCACCCATGGGATCAAAGACGGACGCTGGCAAAAGGGTTTTCTTCGTCTGGCTACACGGGCCAAGGCACCGATTCTGCCGATCCATATCCGCGGCCGCAACTCGCTCTCCTTCTACACCACCTCCCTGGTGGCCAAGCCGCTTTCCACCCTGATGCTGATCGGCGAGATGTTTCGCCGCCAGAATAAACCCCTGCGCCTGACCATAGGCGGCCTGATTCCCTACAGCGCCTATGAAGGGCTGAAACTGCGGGAAAAAGACAAACTGACCCTGTTCCGCAAACATCTCTATCGCATCGGTACCGGTAAAAAAGGGATCTTTGCCACGGAAACGGCCATTGCCCGGCCGGAACGGCGGATCGTGCTGAAACGAAACATCCAACAGGGGGAGTTGCTGGGCAAGACACCGGATGGCAAAGAGATCTACCTCTTTTCCGGCGATGCTCATCCTTCGGTGATGCGGGAGATCGCCCGTCTGCGGGAAATCACCTTCCGCGCCGTGGGGGAGGGGACAGGGAAACGCCGCGACACCGACACCTATGACCGCTACTACCGTCATCTGGTGCTCTGGTCGGCCGAGGATCTGGAGATCGTCGGCGCCTACCGCTTTGCCGATGCCGGAGCCGTGGTTCGGGAGCATGGCGTGGAAGGGCTCTACAGCCATAGCCTGTTCCATTTCAACCAGAGCCATTTTCCCTATCTGGAATGCGGCCTTGAATTGGGACGCAGTTTCGTCCAGCAGAAATACTGGGGCAAACGCAGCCTGGATTACCTCTGGTACGGAATCGGCGCCTTTCTCCGCCGCAACCCCCAGTACCGTTACCTCTTCGGTCCGGTAAGCATCAGCAACGCCATGCCGCAGATGGCCAAGGAGTTGCTCATTTTCTTCTACAAGCTCTACTTCACCGACACCGACAACCAGCCCTGCTCGCGCAACCCCTTCCGCTTCTCCCTGCCGGTGACCGATCTGGCGGACTCCTTTGTCGGCAACAACTACCGCCAGGATTTGGTCCATCTCAAGTCGCTGCTCGGCTCCATGGGCGCATCTATCCCCACGCTCTACAAGCAGTACACCGAACTCTGCTCCCCGGGGGGGGTCATCTTTCTCGATTTTAACGTGGATCAGGATTTTGGCAACTGCGTCGACGGCCTGGTGGTGGTCGATGTCCATCAGCTCAAGGCCAACAAACGAAAGCGCTATATCGAGGATTCGCTGGATGGGAGGGAGAACGCGGCGGATCAGTAACAAAAAAAAAATCCCCGAAGGTTGCCAACGCCCCCTTCGGGGATGTGCAGTTTTACTGCTTCTTGCCCATCATCACCTTCTTCATGGTGGTGCGGCTTGCCGCGGCAAGGCGTTTTTCGCTCTGCTCGATCAGTTTACGGTGAATGCACACCGTGGCTGCCCGCCCCTTGGCAATCCGTTGCACATAGGTTCCGTCGGGCTGCATTTCCCAGACATTGCGTTTGTTGACCAACTGCAGATCAAGCCACTGGCGCAGCTGTCTGCGTAGTTTGGGCGCCTCCATCGGCACACAGACCTCGACCCGGCTCTCCAGATTGCGTTGCATCAGATCAGCCGATCCAATGAAATACTCTTCTTCTCCCTGATTGCGGAAATAAAACAGGCGGGCATGCTCGAGAAAGCGGCCGACCAGGGAGATGACGCGGATCGTCTCCGATAAGCCGGGAACTCCGGGCCGCAGGCGGCAGGTATCACGAATGACCAAATCGATCTGCACTCCGGCCTGGGAGGCCTTGTACAGAGCGGCAATGACCTCGCGATCCTCCAGTGCATTGGTTTTGAGCTGGATCAGCCCCGGCGATTCGGGACTGTGATTACGCACCTCGCGCTCGATCTTATCGATCAACGCCTTTTTCAGCATCCGCGGCGAGGGCAGCAGTTTGCGATAATGCCGCATCGGGGTGTAACCAGTGGTGAGATAGTTAAAGAGTTCGGTCAGGTCGGCGCCGATATCCGCATCGCAGGTTAACAGCCCGAGATCGCTGTACATTCGTGCCGTGCCGGAGTGATAGTTGCCGGTTCCGATATGGGCGTAGCGCCGAAGGCCGTTGAAATCCTTTCTAATGACGAAGATCACCTTGCAGTGGGTCTTCAGCCCGACAACCCCGTAGGTGACATGGATACCGGCCTCCTCCAGGTATTCCGCCCAACGGATGTTGGCCTGCTCGTCAAATCGCGCCTTCAGCTCCACCACCACCGCGACCTGCTTGCCGTTACGGGCGGCGTCGATCAGGTATTCGATCACCCGGGAATCGCCGGCTGTGCGATACAGGGTCATCTTGATCGCCCGCACCTTGGGATCGGTGCTCGCCTCCCGCAAATAACGCTCCACCGAGGTGTCAAAGGACTCGTAGGGATGCTGCACCAGAATCGAGCCGTGTTTACGGATTACATGAAAAATATTGGGATCCTCATCGAGCAGTTCGGGGTTATCCAGCGGCTTGTGCGGCGGATAATGCAGCTCCGAACGATCAAGCTTGGCGATCTCAAACAGATCCCGTTTGCCGACGATCCCATCGACTTCAAACACGTCGCGCCCCTCGTCTACCCTCAACTCGGCCGCCAGCATGCCCCGATGCAGCGCCTCCATACCCTTGCCGATCTCGAGACGGACGATTTCGGCAAATTTACGCTCGCGCAGAGCCGATTCGATCACCTGTAAGAGATCATTGGCCTGCTCCTGGTGTGGTTCGGTGATCGCGTTTCGGGTAACACGAAAAATTTCACAGCTTTCCACCACCATTTCCGGAAAAAGCAGTTCCAGGTTGTTGGCGATCAAATCTTCCAGGGTGATGAAATGACCGTTCTCCCCGAAGGAGAGAAAGCGGGGCATATCCTCGCTCACCGGCACCTTGATCCGGTTCATGTAGCTGTGCTCGCTCTCCGGATAACGGACGCTGACCAGGAGGTTGATCGACAGGTTGGAAATGAAAGGGAAGGGGTGGGCCGGGTCCATGCCCTGGGGGGTGAGCATGGGGTAGACCTGATCGAGAAAATAGTGTTCGGCCTCGGATTTTTCTGCAAGATTCAGGTCGGCATAGGCAACCAGCTTGATCTTTTTACGGGTGAGATGGTGCTTGAGTTCCTCCTCCAACTCCTCCTGCTGGCGGAGGATGTCCCGGACCTCGAAGTGACAGGCATCGATCTGTTCCTGCGGCAGGCGACCATCCACAGACAGTTCACGCACTCCGGCGCAGACCTGCTGCTTGAGCCCGCCGATACGCTTCATGAAAAACTCGTCGAGATTCGATCCCACCACGGCCAGAAAAAAAACCCGCTCCAGCAGGGGAACGCGCTCATCCTGACCTTCATGAAGGACTCGGCGATTAAAGGCCAACCAGGTGAGCTCTCGATTGAGATACCACTCGGGCGAATCAAGATTGGTAATAAGCGCGGGCGCAGGGACTGTTTCAGGTACAGGGGGGGTCAATTCCATGATGATGACATATCGAGTTAAAGAAGGCAGGGGACTGAAAAAAGAGAAAATACCCAGCAAAAGTTTGGATTGGGTTAAACTTTGTCCTTTTCGCGGATTTTTACAAGAACGAAATTTATTTAGCGCCCCGGCAAGAAAAATCACCTCCCCGCTCGAGGGACGACAAGTCAAATAGCCTAATAATTTCAAAATAATGACAACATATTATCTTCATCTTCCTCTGATTCCGTTCTAACAGATACATGTTTTTTTTCTTTGCGAATGAGCAACATTTTGCTAGGTCTAGTGCCTGACCTTTTGGGGCTGTCCATACATTCTGACCCACAACTGCGGGAAGTACAGGTGAACCATGATGGCGTCGTAAAAAGGGGTGAGCCGAAAGACCTGATATCGCACCATGCGTATGTTTTTTATGCTCGAAACGTTATTCCCAAACCTTTTTTTCGGGAATGACAAAAATTTTCGCTCGTTTCTTCCTCCCGCTCTCTCACCTGCTGCCCCCCGGAGTGTTCCACGATATCAACCTTCCCTACAACGAACCGATAGCTCGATCATTCAACGATCCATTGGGTGAGCAGTACCGCAGGGATGGACACTCTCACATAACGATATAATTCACTACGTTTAACTCTATTACATGGAAAACATGAGATATTTTCTATGGTTCTTGATTGCCGTCTTGGTTCTTGGACAAACGCATGATCTTGCGGCTGCGATCACCGCACAAAAAACTGAAGCGGTTGAGTGGCGTGATTATTCCGCGATCGGCGGAACCGTATCCATCCAACTTTTGGCGATCAGTTACGGAAAAAAACAACGGCAGGTCAAAGGGATAGATGGCAAATCGATGATGGAAGGACCACTCTTGAGCGGATACCTGAAACGCGCCGAGTCCAAGTGGCCGGGAACCACTTTTTACATCCATACCGGGAATTCGAACTCGACCATGCATCCAGCGGCATCAGCCATGGGGGCTGAGAGCGAATTCGACTTTTTCACCCTGCTCGGCAACAATCATTGCCGTCCGGACGGCCTGTACGACAGAGAATGCAACATCATCAGCACGCCCGACACTCATGAATTCACCTTGGGGGTGAAGGAAATGCTCGGTTTGGCCAACAAAGGACAACCAGAGGCAGGCAGCTACCAACGTCCCGCATTTCCCCATATCTGTGCCAACCTGGTTGAAAGCGCAACCAATCAACCACTGTTTCCCCCTTACGTGGTGCGTATGGTGGATGGAGTGCCGATCGGTTTTATCGGTGCCCTCATGCAATCTCCCCAAAGCCGGCTCGTTCCTGAAAACGTGAAAGAACTGGAAATTCGTGACCCGGCTCAATCTGTCAACCAGTATGTCAATGTCCTCCAAGGGCAGGGGGTGCACACCATCGTGGTCATGCTTCAGCAGGGGGAAGGGGAAAATTCCAAGACTTCGGCCAGTAACACAAAAAACCTGACTGACTGCCCCGCAGATTTTTTCTCCTCGCTGGACGATGAGGTTGATGTGATTCTCTGCAGCCGATCCCAGGGCTATGAAAACACCCTGGTCAAAAACAAGGGGGGCCGGGAGATGTTATTGGTCAGAGGCTGGACCGAGGAAAAGGGACTCGCTAAAATTCAACTGGAAATCAGTCGGGCCAGTGCCGAAGTGGTGGCCATGCGGTCGAGCATCAGTTCTTCGCGAAGCGCAGGCATAGGCGAAATGGAAACCGGGGCGAACGTGGCCAGAATCAACGCTGAAATGGAAAAACTGCGAAGAGCCGCTACCCGTGAACCATTACCAAGACTTGCAGAACCTGCCGCTGAAAAGCCGATGTAATTGAAAAATGCCTTCACCCGGGAGCATTCGCGAACAGTATTGCGGCTGAATCATCTGCAGTTTGGTTCGAACCAATGCACGATAACCGCGCGTGGCCCCACAACCTTTTATGTGTTGTGGGGTTTTTTTATTCATACCTTGATTTTCTCTAAAAACCTGTGCGATAATAGGTCCGTCTGGTTGGTAATGTTTTCATTTCTCCGCTGATTTCGCGGTGTTTAATCTTGTAGGCGAATACTATGCGTTGCCCCAAATGCGGTTACACCTCCTTTGATCACCTGGAAAGCTGTAAAAAATGCCATAAAACCTTTGGACCTGCGTCTGAAGAAATTAACGGAACCACCTATGAAGCTGTGGCACCGCTCTTTTTGAAAATCACCAAGGATCTGGAGAAAAAGGTTCTGCCAAAGCCGGTGGAAAAAATCGACTTTGACGAGATCGTGCCGGAAGAGGAGGAAAGTACTCCCCTTCGACCCGGCATTGATACGGAATTCACCCTTGATGAAGCGCTTGTAACCGAGGCCGAGCACCAGGGACGTGATATTGCGCTCGACAACGAGGAACTGGTGGTCGATCTCGATGACTTTCAAGAAGTCGCTCCCCGGGATGAGTTCACCCTGGATCTCGATAAAACCCCCGGACAGGGGGACGCTGACCTGCCTCCCATTGATTTCGGCGACCTTGATATTTCCGATCTGGGGCCGCCAAGCAAGGAAGAAGGGGCAGAAATTTCTTTGGAAAGAAATGAGCCGGTGACGGAGCAAGTCGCCTTTCTCCAGCCAGAGGAACCTGTAGCGTCTCCACAGCCGCCAAAACCAGAAAAGGGGAGGGATAAGTCCGGGTTGGAAGATCTCAATTTCAATGGCTTAGATCTGGAATCCCCCACCAAGATCATTTCCGGCAGCGCTGCCGGCAAACGCTACCTGCCCTCGGTCAAGACCGGAACAGCGCTGGACAAGTTCGATATCGACCTCGGTGATCTCTTCTCCGACAAGAAAAAGTTAAAAAAGTAATTGACAAAGCCCCCCAAAATTTGATAGTAATGCAGGCCTTCAAGGGTTGCCGAGATAGCTCAGTCGGTAGAGCAACGGACTGAAAATCCGTGTGTCCCTGGTTCAAATCCTGGTCTCGGCACCAGAGATACTAAAGGATCTATAAGCAATATCAAGCTTATAGATCCTTTTTTTGTTTCTGGACCACTTACCCATCCAAGAGCGTCCCTGCTCTGTATTCTCCAATTTCTCCCAAAAAGTTTACGCATAGTTTATGCACTTTTGGAGGAAGGAAGATGTCTATCTATCTCAAGTGTTGTCGAAAAGAATATCCAATGGGGATGAGCTTAAGAAAATGTCCTCAATGCGGCAAAAGCTTCACCAAGTATGTTGCCAAGGTCAAGGACACTGCAACCGGCAAGTGGAAGACAAAGACCGTACAGAGCTTGAAGCTTGCAAGGGATATCGAGTCCAAATTCAAAACAGAGTTGGTTGAAGGGAAGCTCTTCGACAAGAAACAATCTGGAGCAATCGACTTCGATTTGTATCTTGAACATGCCAAGGTCCACAAGAAGTCATGGAAGGATGACCTGAGTCGATGGACTCTGCATGTCAAAGGGCGAACGCATTCAACACCTTCAGGAATAACCAAGATACTGTCCACGATGAAAGAGCGGGGTAACGCTCCTGCCACTGTTGACCATGTGTACAAGCTCATCAGGAGAGTATACAACTGGCATATCCAGAATGGATATTATCATGAAGCAAACCCATGCCAGTCTGTAAAAGCTCCAAGATATGATAACAGAGTGACCAACTATCTTTCCCATGAACAGTTGGAAGAGTTATTCACGTATCTGGATGGGTGGGGGAATGCCAGAGCAACCAATGTGATTTTGTTTGCCGCCTACACAGGCAGAAGGAAATCTGAAATCCTGAATCTGGAATGGAAAGACGTTGATTTCAAGGAGAGGACAATAACCTGCAGGCAAACAAAAAGCGGTAAAACGCTTTCGTTTCCCCTGAATGAAAAAGCTTTCGAGGTTATCACAAGAGCTAGGGAGCAGAAAATATCTGAATACGTTTTTCCTGCCTCGAATGGAAACCATTATTTCGTTGGATTTGGTCTAGCATGGTCAAGACTGAAAAAACGACTTGGGTTAACATACCGATTCCATGATTTACGTCATACATATGCTTCACATCTCGCCAGCAGTGGGAAAGTGGACATCTACACCCTGAAAACACTTCTTGGTCATCAAGACGTTGCCCTTACCATGCGATATGCGCACCTAACAGACAAGGCAGTCAAACAGGCAACCTGTGTGATTGACGAAATATTTTAAAATCGTCTGTTTTCCTGAACGTGTGGGTGTTGCTTCAGGCACCCACACAAGCTTTCCTCGAAAATTCCTTCCTGTTTTAAATCCCCTTATTATTCACAGCACTGAGACTGACATCTTCAGGTCAGTTTTCCCCTGTCATTTTATCCTAACTCTTCTGTAAAAAAATATTAGGCACGTCTAATATATATTGATTTTTAAAACTGCAATATGTTACTAATATATAATGTGATTATGTATATTACATAAAGACGAAGTTTGTATTTTATAAGAATAATATTATAAGGAGTTATTTATGATTGATGAGAAATGGACACTTGGAAATACTCTTCAATTGTCATACGTTAGTCAGGTTTTGAATGTCAAGCAATCGAACCTTGAACGATTAGTCAAAGATAGTCGTATGAGAATGGTAAAAATTACAGGAGAAAAACATGAACGTGTTCCAATGTGGGATGTTCTGCAACTACTCCAGCAAGAACACATTAAATTGACAAATAGAAAAGGGCAGATTGAACAATACGTCAACCATCTTGGAAACGTATACGTTTTATACCAAGATTTACATGGTGAAAAACACCAACCAAGTAAAAAAATCCAGGATGTACAGAGCATGGTGGAAGAATTAATAAATGGAGGTAATTAATGGAAAATATCGAGAATAATGGCGAACAAACCAATGAAGTTGCGAAAGAGGTTATGGCAGAAATCTTAAAGAGAGAGACAAAGGGTAATTTCGAAAAGGATTTGCGAATTGCTGGCATTGCCAATGACTATGCATTGGAGGATGCATTATCCAGGGCATCCTTTGACGTTGTTGAATTTCGTGGCGAGAACAGAGCGATTATCAGGGATCAAAACGGGGATATCGTCAGAAGCGAGAAACTGATTGAGAAATTGAAAGAAAATTTGCCAAGTTATTTCAAATCGGGCGGTATGGATACTGATACCGCCAATGATAGCACCAATGGAGAAACGATAAACTTATCAGAACATTACGTTATAGACATCCTTCAAGGAATAGAAAGTGGTGAAATCACAAACCTTAACGACAACCAAAAGAAATCATTAAGAAAAGCGTCCTCTGAACTCCAGAAAATTGATTACACGCCAGGGGCAACACAGAAAAGAAAAATTGGCAAATATTCTGCTCTGGACATACACCGTCTTTCAAGGTCGGTTGGTGCCTTGCAATGATGGATGTAAGTGCCATGGAAAATATGAGATTCATCTACACCATTTTGGAGCAGTTCAACATAGGTAGAAAAATAGGAAAATCCACACTGAAAACCAAGGAAATCGAAATCCTGAATGAAATGATTAAAGCAGGTGGAAAAATTGTTCTGGAAAACGGATTTTATTTCAAGAAGGATGCAGACCAATCTGCATAAAAAAAGGTGCTCAGAAATGAGCACCTTGAAAAACATGGTATACAGTTAACTACTCCACAGTGGAGCTTGGATTACTTATACCATGTTTGAGAATTATTCTCAACAGTATATCAGGGCACTAGGGAAGGCAGAATAGATGCAATTGTCAATGCATGCATAGATGCAACGCATGCAAAAAAATGCTGGTGCAACGGCTAAGTTATTGTATTTACGTGGTAAAAATAGATGCACGTATGGATTTTTCAATACATGCAGGTTGGGGTATGATTTTGACCAAAAATGATGCATCTATTTTTGACAAAAATACTTAAATAGCTGTATTTACAGGAAAATGTTACATGCAAGCATAGTGAAAAATTGGTATTTAATGGAACAGTTAAGTAGGTAGTTAAGTAGTTGATAATACATAATAAAATATACATGCATAGATGCAAAGACCTCTATATAGACACCCACTGACATGTAATCACCCACCTAAAGGTGGGGTGAGCTATACATGGTAAGGGGTGTACTCTATAGCGCTTTTTGCAGAAGGTTGAAAAAGGCGGAAGAGAAAGAAGAAAAAGAAAAAAGGCGATATCAGTTATTTTGATACAATTTATAAATAATATTTACCAAGAGATATTTTTGGTAATACAGGAGCACTATATATGAACATAAGTAATGAAGATATTTGGGACGAAAGACCCTTGGAACAAGGGACCATCATTGAACGCTTGGAAATTCAATTTGACAAATTCAGGGAGAATAACCAGCTCACAGCAGTAAAAAATAACCTTTTAAGAAGTGATATCAGAGAGATATGGACATCGTTTCTATTAAAAGAAAAGGAAAGTGTCACCAAGAGACTCAAGTCACTCGGTCACGAAATTCCATCGGAATCATACGTTAAAATTTACGAGCAATTTTCCAGGGATTCCAAAATCAATGTAACCATAAGGAATTTGGCGAAGTCGGTCTTGCTGGACATTGACCCACAGGATTCATCTCAGGAAGCTGTAGAATCGTTTCTGAGGGGGATTAATGACAAATATGAGTCCTGCTTCACCTTGGATGATTTTGATGCCTATGCACGAAATAGAGTGTTTGCTGACAAAAATCAAGAGGTTAAGGAAAAACGCAAAATAGAGTTTAGCAGAAAATTTGAAAATAAGATAACGCAAGAATGCGTTATTCCGCAAAGAATTTCACTGGAGTCATTGGAAAGCGAGAGAAAATCAGAATCCATCCTGGAAGGATTTTTAAACAAGGACGCTCCAACGCTGATCACCGCCAGCGGGGGAACGGGAAAGAGTGCATTGGTGTTGAATATGGCACTCGCTCTAGGGTCAAAGGACACTGACAAATGGTTGGGATTCCAGAAGGGGAAATCCAAATACACGTCAATAATCGTTCAACAGGAAGATTCTGAGCACACTATAACGGAACGACTAGGGTTGATGTGCAAGAACACCGCCCTGAAAGACGGAATCAACTCCCTTTTTTTCCTTGGTAATTCATTCAAAGTGACCAATAAATCATTGAGTGCTGATGGTGAAGGTTCCTTGGTGGAATACATCACCACAAACCTGAAAAATCTGTTCATAAGTGGGGAAGAGATTCCAGATTTATTAATCTTGGACTCATTGTCTGTGTTTGCCGGTTGTTCAGAAAATGACTCAACGTCCATGCGTACTGTGACGGGTAAACTATTCTCGTTATGTGCAAAGTTCGGTATGACACCGATTATCATTCACCACCATGGCAAGGACGCTAAATATCGTGGTAGTTCGGCAATAGTTGAAAGCGTTCGTTGCCATTATACGTTGCGTTCTGTTGGCGGTGACAAAGCAGATAAGGTTTTCAGCGATTTAAACATTGGTGAAACGGTACACCTGAACAGGATTGAGCGTCCCAAGGCAAATGACCTTTATGGAAAGTTCGAAGTCACATATGTATGTAATAACATGATTTTTAAGACTGTCGAACAAGCATTGCTTGATGCTGGAAAGACACCTGAAGCGGAGAAAAACGATAAATTTCAGAAAATACGTGATATCGTTGATGGCAAGGTATTGGGATCAGATGAACTTACAAAGCTCATTATGGAAAATTTCGATATCAAGGATAGGAGTGCCAAGGACAGCATGAGCAAGGCGGTAAAGGAAAATTACATATGTATGGAAAAAATTGGGAGAAATATTTATTACTTCACTAATAAAGATGATTTTGAAAATTTAAAGGTGAAGTATAATGAGCAATACATGTAATTACGATACGATTATTGATTCAAAAAATCATCTGTATATGCACTTATTGCTAAATAATTCATTGAATAATGGTTATTATGTAAATTGTATAAATGGTAAACGGTTAATAAAATTAAGTGTAAGTGACTTTGGAACTAAAAACGAATCATCCAAAAAGTATATAATATCAAAAAGATGCTCTTTCATTCCAAATAAAAAACATGATGGCGATACGTTCAATCAGAAGCATATTAGTGTCAAAAATTGTGTCATATACGAGGATGAAGCACGAAATACACCTTGTGCTTTGTATTGTTGGAAAATCGTAACAGATAAAGGGGAAGTTTTTTACAAGATTGGAATTACTGCTACAAGACATGTAAATGATAAATCAGATATCGGATTAATCAAAGAACGTATTGAATGGACTGAACGTAACTTCAAAAATGCAGGAAATGGAACAATTTCAATTGAACCACTGTTTATAGTAAAATCTAGTCTGTTTAACTGTAAGATGCTAGAAAATGCTATTCATGGTAATTCAGTATTTAACCAATGCTTAAAACGTAAATATACATATTTTAGTGGATTAAGTGAATGCTGCAAGTTCATTGATTTTGATCATTTAAAGAAATTAAAAATTGAAACAGAGTTACATAATTTAGAAGTCGATAAAAAACTTAATAAATTTACAAATTTGTATTTTACAGGAACAGATATTGATATAGATAATTTTTTTCACCCATACGTCAATGCCTATTTGATAGAAATAGAAAAACGTGATTTAGACAAATATGAATGGGTAAAATTTGGCAGTTTTAAACAATATATTGATTTGGACAAAAATAAAAAAATTATTTCAAATTTTCGCCAATTTGAAAAATTGAGATATCTAAATGATTGGATTCGTCTAATTGAATTTAACCAAATAAATTAAAAATAAAATCCCCTGCCAAATAATGCAACTATGGCAGGGGATAATCAAGAACTACATATGAACATTGAAGGTATTTTGAATATACGACATTTTTCTAGAAAAATCAAGAAGTGAAATTGTAGCAAATTGGTATGCTGGTGCGATATACCCACCAGTTTTGCGAATGCTCGGAAGAACAGTTTCCATGTCCATTCCTCAAACTCCTGGGCAGAAGGCAAAGTGGATTTCATAATAAGGCGATAGAGATCTGATTCAGGTATGATATTAATTCCTCTAGGCGATTTTGTCAAAGGCACTGAATCGGTGCCTTTTAATAATTTCAGATACTTACAGTGCATTCTCACCGTTCTCTTTGCATCTGCATACCCAAGAAGAGTTGCTACGTCATTCGCAACGAACCATGGTTGACCGTCCAGGGTGATAGTGCGAACTTGGCAACACATCCTCCATAACCCACTCTTCAATCTTCTCAGCTTCTGGCAGTTTGGATTTGATGATCAATCGCCACAGGTCCGACTCAGGAATGATCTTTGTTTGTGGATCAAGTACCACTTTGTGAGGGGGAACGTTTCGTTCCTCCCCTACATATTGTGCTCTCTTGCAATGATCACGCACAGCTTTCGTGGGTTGGTATATCCGAGCATAATTGCTGCGTCTTTTGCTACGAAATAAATTTCGTCGTTTACCATGAGTGAGCGGAGAGTTTTTCCACCGAATGTATTGGTGCTCTGGATGTAAATTTTGTAAATAATACCAATGCTACATTTTCGTAAAATTTATCATCTTGGTTCGCAATGAGAGATCTTGGAAGAATGGGGGAGAGCGTCTTTCAGATGTGGTGCGCAGGTGCTGGATTGACTGCAAATCCCTCTGATGTTGATAAAACTGGATGGGATTATTTCGTAGAGTTTCCATTCTTATCCTCCTTGTCACCTGAATCAATTCATAAATCCCCGATAGAATGTAAAATCCAGGTAAAAGCTACTGATGACAGAAAGGGGAAAATTTCTGTTACGTTGTCAAATTTGCGAAGGTTGATAACTGCCCAAATGCCTTCATTTTTCGTCTTCATCGAATTTGACGGTAAATCAGATGCTCAGAATGGTTACGTTGTCCATGTTGACAACGACATGATTTCAAACGTATTAAAACGTCTTCATAGCATTGAGCAGAGCGATAAAGAAAATCGTTTCAATCATAGGACAATGACCATTCATTATAATGAGTCTCATCGTCTAGGCAAACTGGACGGTGCCACTCTAAAAGAACTGCTATTGAGTCATATTGGTAACGATATGGCAAAATATGTTGAAGCGAAAAATTTACACCTAAAATCAACTGGATACGAAAATGGTTTTGGTACAATTAATTTCGTAACTGGTGGCAAGGAAAATATCCTGAAGTTGATAGATGTTTCCCTAGGTTTAGAAAAATTTGCAGAAATTAAGAGCTTTAGAGGCGTAAATACTAGATTTGGTATAAAGTGTAAAACCCCTTTTATAGATGCAATTGATGGAAAGATAGAGATGCCAGGAGTTGAACCAACAACGTCTGGAAAAATTATTTTTAAAAGTGGAAAATTTGATAAAGGGTGTTCATTTTCTGCAAAATTATATATTTCTCAATTTAATCAAATGGTTCCTGCAGAATACGCCAAAGCACGAATTGAAGGTGAATTTTTTAACATTATTTTTCATCCATTTACAGGAGAAGCGGAGCATTCATTTTCATTTGGCGAGGGAGTTTATTTAGAAATCCACGAATTTCGACACGCATTGATTTTACTTAGAGATCTATGTACACCAAATAAAATCATTTATTCAGAATTTGATTTCAACAATTTTCCAAAATTCAGCTTTAATATAGAATTCCATGAAAATAAATTTCAATTTGCAGATCAATTGAATGCTCTCAATTCAGCATGTAACATTCTTTCTTATTTTGGCGTTACAGAAGGAGTGTATGCATCATTAAATGAAATATCATATTATGCTGATGAAATAAATCAATTTAGTGATGTCATAAATTCTAACGAAATACTATGCAGAGCAGAATTTTCAGCAGAAGATAAAACATCTATTCAAGAAAAAGAAGCTGCTTGTATTAGCTTAACATCAGTGCAAATCGGTGATCATGTTTTTGGAATATTTGTAGTTATACTAGGTGATTTAATCTATTCGGAAGAAGATAAAAAATTTTCAATTCATTCAAATACTCTATCAATAGAGAAGAAATTAATTGCCAAAAAGACTTCTATTATATCAAAAAATGATTTACTTGATGAAATTCCAGAAATTGCAAAGAAGTATTCCGATAAATATCAAGTAATAGTACTTGATTGATAATAACTTATAAAAATAACATTATTATCTTTGATAACTTTTCACAAAATATTCCAACTTGAAATATTAGACAAAAGTGAGACATCGGGGAAGCACCCCACCCTTTTATCTCAGACCCCTATCGACCTTTTTCCCACCACATTTACGCTTCCTATAGCGATTCCTCAATCCAAGGAATAACGTGGGATTAAAGGGAAGTGTTACGAATATATTTAAACGTAATATTAATAATTCACCTTGGTCCAGTGAATATAACAATGTGATTACAGGACGATAAACGCTTAAAATCGCCCACACAAAGACTTTTATTGGGCAATCTATACAATTGGGTGTATCTCTCAATTATTCCAATACAGGGACAAATAGAACGTTTTGCTCAAAGTCATGTTGTATATGTGCTGTCAGCATATTCAATCCCTGGAAACATTAAGCACAATGTAGTAAGTTATTCGTATTGGGTGCCATGAAACATGACATGAATCATGAAAAGTTTATGCAAAGTTTATACGGCACGAAATGAGAAGTTGAAGAATTGGCGTAAGTACCCAGAATAGATCATTATAATTGCTTATAGTGACAGAGATTGCAACGGACTGAAAATCCGTGTGTCCCTGGTTCAAATCCTGGTCTCGGCACCAGAGATTCCAAGGGGTTACAGCCAAATGGTTGTAACCCCTTTTTTATTATCTTAATTTTGTAAGCACTTTATAAGCAGATTCGGACAATCCCATTCAAGCATTCAGGCGAAACATGAAGCCCTATTCATCGGATTCGCCCTGATCCTCTCCAGCGCCACTCTCTCTTTCGCCGCCCACTCCTACCCAGAAAAATATTACCAGGCAAAATGGTGTTTTGCTCATCACGTCCAAGCTGAAGTGGTTTTACCAGAGCAGACGCAGGCTGACTACATCACCAGCACCCACGCGATTGAATTTGACTTTGGAAAGAAATGGGCTGAGAGCTCTACTATTTGTTGCAGAAGGGAAAACGGGCCGGGGTCGTGCCGATCCTGGAAAGCCCTAAGGATAGAAAGTTTTTCATCCGGCTGAATAGCACCATTCAGCATTTTGCTTTGCCAGTTGAGACTTGGGAGAAATTCTTGATCTTATAATTGGCAAGGTTAGTGTCCTGGGTCCCGTGTGCTTTATTGCCAAAAGTTAAGAAGTGAGAATGCCAAGTGCCAAGCCTAAAATTGAGTAGTGAGAATTATTAGCTTGTAATATTTAAATTTATGCTGTATTGTAATTTCAACCTTCCAAAATAGCATCCTCTTTTTCTGATATCTTAGCCTATAATTTCATATCTTTAGATACCTTAAAAGTTTTTTGCTTATTACCTCAGGAGCAAGAGCATGAAACTTTTTGTCGGTAGTCTTCCCTATAATATCGTCGAATCCGAACTTTCCGAGCTGTTTAGTCAATTTGGCAGTGTCGTCAGCGCCAAGCTCATAATCGATCAATTCTCCGGTGAATCCAAAGGATTCGGTTTTGTCGAAATGTCCACCCGCTCTGAAGGGCACAAAGCCATGGATGAATTAAACGGCAAGGAATACAAACATCGCAAGCTTGTCTGTAATGAGGCCAAGCCGCCGGTCAAAAGAGGCCAGCGTCGCAGATAATTTATTTGTCATCTTCCTCCTCTTCAACATTTCAATCTAATCACGTGCCTGTCAGGCATTGGACTGATGAACACGCTCACGTCGAACTTTTATTGATCGATTTTTGCGCGCACGATCTTTCTGCTGCAACACCGGCAGATCTTGTATAATTTTTTCAGCGATTAACAACAATCCGCCACCAGAGATTCTGCGTTGCAACAATGTGCAGTGAACTGATCATGGACGCAAGAGATGTTGATTGCAGGAGTATTAATGAGTTTTAACGATTTTAATTTCCATCCCCACATTTCCCAAGCAATCCAAACATGCGGTTTCATCTCCCCCACACCCATTCAAAAGCAGTCGATAGGTTCCATTCTTGAACGGCGAGATCTGTTAGGTTTGGCGCAGACCGGGACCGGGAAAACCGCGGCATTTATTTTGCCGACCGTCCAGCATCTCATGGCAACCTCAGGAAAACAGGTCAGAACATTGATTATCGCTCCGACCAGGGAATTGGCGGAACAAATCAATGATTTCACCAGGACCATCATCCAGGGGACCCGACTGCGGAGCATGGCTATCTACGGAGGCGTCAGCAAGCAAGGGCAGATTGCCAGGATTCGTAAGGGCGTAGATATCGTTATAGCCTGCCCAGGACGTCTTTTAGATATCCTCAACAGTCAGGCAATCAATCTGAGTCAGGTTGAGACGTTGATCCTTGATGAGGCAGACCACATGTTCGACAAGGGATTCCTTCCGGATATCCGCAGGATACTGCGGCAGCTCCCCAAGGAAAGGCAATCGCTTGTTTTTTCGGCAACAATGCCAAGTGAAATCAGGCACCTCGCGGAAGATATCCTGAACAATCCGGTTACGGTGCAGATCAACCACAGCCGATCGGCCAAGAGCGTTTCCCACCGGCTCTATGCCATCGAACAGGAGCAGAAAACCTCGTTGCTTCTCCATCTGCTCAAACTTGAACAAATGGAAACCACTCTGGTTTTTACGCGTACCAAGCACAAGGCAAAGAGCCTTGCCCTCAAACTGGAGAAATCGGGTTTCAGAGCCACCTCGTTGCAGGGAAACCTTTCGCAGAGCCAACGGCAGCAGGCGCTTGATGGCTTCAAGAACGGTACCTTCAAAGTCCTCGTAGCCACCGATATTGCCGCCCGGGGAATTGATGTCACCGGTATTTCGCATGTCATAAACTATGATATGCCGGATACCGCCGAGGCGTATATCCACCGTGCTGGCCGTACCGGTCGGGCTGCCTGCACCGGCGATGCTCTGAATTTTGTTACCAGAGATGATGCGCGGATAATTCGGGCCATCGAGCAATCCCTTGAGGGGAAAATGCGGCGTCAACCCGTTGCCCCTGCCATCCTGGCTAGCCGGCAAGTTCAACCGGAGTCCCAGTCTGAAAAAAATCAGAATCAATCAAACGGCAATAGGGCAAATAAAACTTCAGGCTCGCGACGTTCGCGAAACCGCCGTTCCAGCGTATCCGATGTCTTCGGTTTCGCTGGGCGCGCCAGGTGATGCGCGGAACTTATTAGACGAACATATTGCCGCATAATCCTTTTGATGATGCGGTGTATTACCACTGGTCCCCAAAACGGGCCAGCCACACAACTGTGTGACATGTGCACACAACGAACAAGGAGTAGTTATAATGGCAGCAGGAACTGTAAAATGGTTTAATGATTCAAAGGGATTCGGCTTTATCGAGCAAGATGGTGGCAAAGATGTGTTTGTCCATCATACTGCCATTCAGGGAAACGGGTTCAAATCTCTTGAAGAAGGGGCACGCGTGAGCTTCGACGTGACCGATGGTCCCAAGGGGCCGTCTGCGCAAAATGTCGTGAAGTCCTGAACATTAAGTCTTTGCCATATACAACAAACCCCGCCTCAGGCGGGGTTTGTTGTTTGCATCTGCCTTAACGACCAAAAGCGAACTGGTGAAAATTGCTCGACAGTTTACGCAACCATTGCTGCCCCTTTTGCGTATCAACACCCTGCTCTCCACTGGAAATTAATCGTTTTCGGTTTTTATCCCCATCCTCCCGCCACCTGAATGGCACCATTTAACCGATTGCTCCCCTCTCATGGATGAAATATCTCAAGATTCCTTTGAACGAGCCTGCACCGCCTATGACAAGGGACTCCTGCAAGAAGCACGCGAGCAGTACCTGCTGCTCATTGAGCGCCACCCAGACTTTGCTCCATTACGATACAACCTTGGCTTGATTTATTTTCAGCAGGCTGAATTCGATCACGCCCTCAACGAGTTTTCCTTAGCAGCCGCATTTGAACCTGAGGACATCGACGCCCTTTTCAATCTCGCCATTTGTCAAAAAAAGATCGGAGATTATACAGCGGCAATCACTACTCATGGGGTTATATTGAATCAGGAGCCAAACCATTTCGAGAGCCTTGTCAGCCTCGGAAATTGTTATCGCGATCAATATGAGGATGATCAAGCCATCGACTGTTATCAGCGTGCCCTTGAACTGAAGCCAGCCTTTATGCCCGCGATAACCAATCTGGCTAATGTCCACCACAGAGGTGGAGATCATGATCTGGCTATTATGTATTACAAGCAAGTTCTGCAAAGGCAGCCTGAAAACGAATCCATTGGCTATATCCTAGCCGCATTGCAAGGAGTTTCACTCGATCATGCACCCGAAACGTATATCCATGACGTTTTTAATAGTTATGCGAGCAAGTTTGAACACAGCCTCGTCGTCGAATTGGGTTATGACAACCCGCAACAACTGTATGACTGCCTAATTCGTAGTGGTGCAGGTGGAGTTCGCTGTCTACATGGATTGGATCTTGGCTGCGGCACTGGGTTGGGGGGCCTTGTTTTCCGAAAAATGGTCGAGGTTCTTGACGGAGTTGATCTATCTGAAAATATGATGACTCAGGCGCTTGCCAAAGGATGCTATAACCAAATCCATCAAAATTCAATTCTTCAACACCTGGCAACAACCGGTGAAACCTACGATCTATTTCTTGCAACAGATGTTTTCATTTATGCAGGTGATCTCGTGCCGATTTTTTCTCTTGCCAGATCAATTGCCACGCCAAATGCTTTATTCTGTTTTTCGACTGAACACTTGAACGGAACGAGGTACCGCTTGCAGCCAACCGGGCGTTTCGCTTACTCGACAGAGTATATTCAACATGCCACCTCGGAAACAGGGTGGATTATATTATCCCATGAATCTGCGCCATTGCGATTGGAGTGCGATGAGTGGTTAACCGGAGACTTATGGATTCTCAAACCAGTGGATACCGATCCACCACGGTGAGAAAAAATGGGGCCCGTTCCCCGAATGTTAATCTTCCCAATCCTCTCCATGCTTATTTAAAAATAAATTATTGAAATTTCAGTATTTTTTGACATACTTGAATATCCATGATATTCTTTGAAAAAGTCAAAATTGACAATATTAAATCAAAAGGAAAACATGCAAGAAACCATTGAATTGACCAAATGCGAACAAGAAATATTACACCGGATGGGATTTTTTGAAGATATAGCTTTGCGCCAGCTTATGATCGAACTTCGTCACAAGAGTGGTATCGAGCCGCACGAAGTTTTTGGCGCCATGGATTTTGCCAATAACCACGGACTAGATGTAAAGTATTACCTTGGTTCGCTTCGGGAACGGGTGTAAATTAGTACCTCGCACCGATTAACATCTATCAGGATGGTGTTGATTCCAAAATTTTTTGCACACAGAGTTGCTGATTATCTTGATACACTTTGCAAATTACTTTGATGCAATAGCATGGTGTGCTTTTCGCCGAAAATCCCACCATGCTGAACCAATTTTTGAAGCTTTCATTGAAAATGAAAATTGATTTTCATTTGCTTCAGGGTATTCGAGAAAAATACCCCCGTTTTCGTGCAGCCAAATTAAGAATCAACACCAAGGGTATAATATAGCGCTACCTCTCTGATATTGTCACTTCGAAATCCGTAAGATTTTCTGACGGTCAGTTTTGCTTTGTTGTTAACCCCCTCAACCGTTCCCGATGAATACTTTTTTTTTCACCCGAAAATAGGGCTTTTCCGGCTAATTTGTAGGTAGAAAGAGGGATTTTAGCAATTTTTAGGTAGAGGGGAGTACGAAATATGGTGGGTCAAAATTTGGTCGGCGGTGACATCACAATAAAAAAGGCGGATGACCCAAAAAGTCATCCGCCTTTTTTCGATTGAATGCGGTTTATTAGGCAACCTGCTCAAAGATGGTGCCCTTGGCACCACAGACCGGACATTTCTCCGGGGCAGCGCCCAACTCGATGTAACCACAGACCGGACAGAGATAGAACTCGCTGACATCGAGGTCTTTGCCAGCTTTCACGGCCTCCAGGGCCTTGGTGTAAATATTGGCATGTACCGCCTCGGCATCCACGGCAAATTTGAACATGGTTTTTGCCTTGTGGCCGTCGGCAACGGCAAGCTCAACCATCGGCGGATACATCTCGGTGAACTCGTAGGTCTCGCCATCGATGGCAGCCTGCAGGTTCTCGGCGGTGGTGGCGATCATGTCCAGAGCCTTGAGATGACCTTCGGCATGTATGCGCTCGGCCTCGGCGGTGGTGCGGAACAGTTTTGCGATATTGGCAAAACCATCCTTTTCAGCCTTTTTGGCAAAGGCACGGTATTTCTGGTTGGCTTGACTCTCACCGGCAAAGGCTTCCTTCAGGTTGTCTTTTGTCGTGCTCATTGGTTCGATCCTCCATTGTTTTGTCGAAAAATAAGTTTCACCATCAGTTGTCACTGAATGGAGCAGCGTAAACCTACTTGTTTAACATTTTGATTACATTTCAATTTAAAGAAAATTGAACTCGAATGAAACGATACTACCGCAAAAATTTCTGAGAGGCAAGTTTAAATAAGAAAAAATATCATCTGAGACATTTTCCCGCTTTTCTATTTCGTTCTCGCACCAAAGACAAGCTTTCCGCCAAGGTGGCCGGCAAAGCCAACCGCCCCAACCAAAATGAGGGAAAACAAAAGAAAAATCCACCGGCCGGGGGAGGCGGTGGTTAGAATTTCCGGTTGAACCGCCCGCCAAAGGGTAAGGACGCAGAGCAGAACTACGGTGACTATCGAGGCACCTATCTTGATCTTAAAGGTAAAGGTCATGGCGCCACCATAGCGTTTCTGCCAAACTTCATATCCGGTGAAGATAACCGCCGGCATGGCGATCAGCACAAAAATATAACTGTAAAAGGCGGCTGTTTCAAAGAGGGGCAGACCCAAGATGGCTGTCATCAGGAGAAAGATCAAGGCCATCGGCAAAACACCGTTGGGCGTATGCACCATGATGGGGTGGAGGTGGTGGCGCAGAATCTGATTTGTGGCAAAGGCGTATGCCTTTGCGAGAAAGGTTGGTTCTGTTGCGGGTGGTGCGGCTGAAACAACAGGTTCTTCTTTAACGGTCTGTTCCTCCTGGGCAGGTTGTTCTTCGATCACCTCGACAAACATGCTTTTGTCAGCGGAACAAATCGGACACTCATCCGGAGGTTCATCTCCCTCGTGAATATAACCGCAGACCGTACATTCCCATTTTTTCATCCTGCACCTCCACTCAAGAAAATCATTGAAATTGAAGCGTAAAAGGTATTTTTCCTAATTCCTTACTATCCTCTAAATCAACTCATTGCAGCAAAAAATACACGATTTTACAAGCTTATTTTTAGTACAGCTCGTGTTTCAGATCACGCTGAAAAAGTTCCCGCACCGCATCGGCACACTTTTTATCCTCATACAGCACCTGATACACCTGCTCCAGGATAGGCATTTCAACCTGCAGGCTCTTGGCCAGGGCATAACAGGATTTGGTGGTCTTCACCCCTTCGGCAACCATCTTCATCTCGCTGAGCGCCTGATCAAGGGTCAATCCGGAGCCGAGTTTCAACCCCACGGTCCGATTTCGGCTCAAGTCACCGGTACAGGTCAACACCAGGTCCCCCATGCCGCCAAGACCGGCAAAGGTCTGTTGCTGTCCGCCAAGGGCCACACCCATGCGGGTTATTTCCGCCAGACCGCGGGTCATCAGGGCCGCCCGGGTGTTGAGCCCATAGCCGAGGCCGTCGCAGATTCCGGCCGCAATGGCAATGACGTTTTTCATCGCTCCGCTGATCTCAAGGCCGATGACGTCGCTTGAGGAGTAGACCCGAAAATAGTCGGTGGAGAAAAGCTGCTGCACCGCTTCCGCAGCCGCAAGATCGCTGAAGGCAACGGTGACCGCTGTGGGTTGTTTGTCGGCCACCTCTTTGGCAAAACTGGGCCCGCTCAACACGCCGAGATGCAGTTTCTTACAGCTGCAGGCCTCCTGGAGCATGACCCCGGTCATGGTCAGTCCGCTAGATATTTCGATCCCCTTGACCGCAGATACAACCAGTGTCTCTTCGGGCAACAGGGGAAACAACTGGCGATAGACCTCACGATAGCCATGGGAAGGCACCACCATGGCCACACACTGCGCACCGTTGACCGCTTGGGAGAGATCGTCAGTGACGCTTAAGGTGTCGGGAAAGCGATGGCCAGGCTGATAGCGTTTGTTTTCTCGATCCCGGGACAGATTGCCAATATGTTCGACATCCCTGTCCCAGAGGGTGACCTTCACCCCTTTCCGGGCCAAGAGGAGAGCCAGGGCAGTGCCCCAGCTCCCGGCCCCGATCATCGCGACCTTATCAATCTTCATTTTCACCCTCCACGAGTTCCTCGTCATCGTCCATGTCCTCCTCACGGGCGAGAATGGACATATCAACAACGTATTCATCGTCTTCTAGGTTGATGAGTCGAACGCCCTGGGTATTGCGGCCGATAATCCGCACCGAATCCATGGGCATGCGAATAATTTTTCCGGAATTAGCAACCAGCATGACCTGATCCTCATCCACCACCGGCAAAACACCGACCACGTTGCCGTTGCGTTCGCTGGTCTTGATGGTGAACACGCCCTTGCCTCCGCGATTTTGCAGTTTGTACTCGGAAACCGCGGTACGCTTGCCGTAGCCGTTTTCGGTGACCGTGAGGATGGAATCGTCACTTTTTATGATGGCAACCCCCACCACTGTATCGTCCTCTCCCAGGGTAATACCCTTGACGCCGGCTGCCAGACGGCCCATGGCGCGCACATCGGATTCATGGAAATGGATCGACAACCCTTTCTTGGTCACAAGAAAAATTTCATCATCACCAGAGGTGATGGCTGCGGTGAGAATCTCGTCGTCATCACGGATGGTCAGGCCAAACTTACCCTTGCGAAGAGGCCGTTTATATTCGGAAATAAAGGTTTTCTTAACCCGGCCGAGTTTGGTCACCGTCAACACGGACACCGAGTCGTCCATGTTCGCCAGGTCTGCCACCGGCAAGATAGCAGCCACTTTTTCCTTGTCTCCCAGTTCGAGCAGGTTGACGATGGCCTTGCCGCGGGCTGTTCGTCCGGCCAAGGGCAACTCGTACACCTTGCGCCAAAACACGCGACCGCGGTTGGTGAAAAAGAGGAAGGTATCGAGGTTGGAAGCGGTATAGAGGCTGGTGACGAAATCGTCTTCCAGGGTAACCATGCCGCGTACGCCCTTGCCGCCACGTCGCTGCGCTCGATACAGATTAAGCGGGTTGCGTTTGATGTACCCCGTGTGGGAAACCGTGACCACCATCTCCTCGGGAGCGATCAGATCCTCGGGGAGGATTTCATCGGGCGCATCAATGATCTCGGTGCGGCGTTCATCGCCATACTCCTCACGGATGGTTTCGAATTCCTCACGGATGATCCCCACCACCAGGTTGTCATCGGCCAGGACATGTTTCAACCAACTGATTTTCTCGAGGATCTCGTTGTAATCGTGGATGATCTTATCACGCTCGAGGCCGGTCAGCCGTTGCAGGCGCATATCGAGGATGGTCTGGGCCTGAATCTCGGAGAGATCGAAACGCCGAATCAACCCTTCCTTGGCTTCGGCCGGGTTGGCGGAGCCCTTGATCAGTTCCACCACCTCATCGAGGTTGGTGATGGCAATCTTGAGACCTTCGAGGATATGGGCCCGTTCCTCTGCCTTGCGGAGCTCATAGGCGGTGCGCCGGTAGACCACGGTCTTGCGGTGAGCAAGAAAGTGCTGCAGGATCTGCTTGAGATTGAGAATCTCGGGCTTGTTGTTGACGATACAGAGCAGAATGATGCCGAAACTCTTCTGCAGCGGGGTCATCTTGTACAACTGGTTGATCACCACATCGGCGATCTCGTCCTTACGCAGATCAAGGACCACGCGTACCCCGTGACGATCCGACTCATCGCGGATCTCGGAGATGGAGGTAATGCGTTTTTCTTTCATCAGCAGGGCGATCTTCTCCACCAGGGAGGCCTTGTTCTGCTGAAAGGGAATTTCGGTAATGACAATGGTTTCTCCACCATTGGCCCGCTGCTCGATATGGGTCTTCGAGCGCATCAGGACCACGCCGCGACCTGTCTCATAGGCCTCGCGGATACCGGCCCGACCGCAGATGAAACCACCGGTGGGGAAGTCCGGACCGGTGATGATCTCCATCAGCTGGTGCACGGTGATATCCGCATCGTCGATCAGGGCGATAAGGCCGTTGATCACCTCGGTGAGGTTATGCGGTGGGATCTTGGTCGCCATACCAACGGCAATACCTTCGGAGCCGTTGATGAGAATGTTGGGAATCTTGGAGGGAAGGACCGAGGGCTCCTGCAGGGAGTTGTCGTAGTTGGGAACAAAATCAACGGTTTCCTTATCCAGGTCGGTCACCAGCTCCTGATCGAGGCGGGTCATGCGCGCTTCGGTGTAACGCATGGCAGCGGCCGAGTCGCCGTCCATGGAACCGAAGTTGCCCTGGCCATCCACCAGGGGATAGCGCATGGAAAAATCCTGGGCCATGCGCACCAGGGTATCGTAGGCCGCAGTATCACCGTGGGGATGAAACTTACCGATGACATCACCGACGATGCGCGCAGACTTGATATAGGGCCGGTTATAGGTGTTTCCCAACTCGCGCATGGCATAGAGCGTACGGCGATGGACCGGTTTGAGGCCGTCGCGCACATCGGGCAGGGCCCTGCCGATAATGACCGACATGGCATAATCCAGGTAGGATTTGCGCAGTTCCCTGGATATGGGAATGGTTGGCTGTTGGGGTGTTTCGACTGATTCTTGGGTCATTGTTAATTCCTAAGTGACTTGTTCGTAAAGGGAGATGAGCCGCCAGAAGGATAAATTGCTCAGATATCCAGGTCGGCCACTTCCAGGGCATGATTTTGAATAAAATCACGGCGTGGCTCAACCTTGTCTCCCATGAGCGTGGTGAACATGTCGTCGGTTATTTCAACATCATCGATCTTGACCTGCACCAGGGTGCGGTTTTCCGGATTCATGGTGGTATCCCAGAGCTGTTCCGGATTCATCTCCCCCAGCCCCTTGTAGCGCTGCAGGTGGTATCCCTTGAAGGTTTCCTCGCGGACCACCTCGATCAGCCGGTGCCAGTTTTCAACATTAACCTTGGTCTCCTGACCCGTTGATGCCGTACGAATCAGGGTGAAGCTGCCCTGGAGATAAGATTCGATACTCTTGAACAGATCGAGGGCATGGCGGTATTCGTTGATCAACGGGATATTCGGTCCAAAGATCGCTGTCATATGGGATTGACCGGCAAAGGTGACGTCAAACTCAAAGCAGGCGGGCCGCCAGATACAGGAACGAATTGGTCCGATGAAGGAGGCCATGTCGGTCAG
Source organism: uncultured Desulfobulbus sp. (assembly GCF_963665445.1). Classification (GTDB taxonomy): domain Bacteria; phylum Desulfobacterota; class Desulfobulbia; order Desulfobulbales; family Desulfobulbaceae; genus Desulfobulbus. Next base: position 4,320,157 of record NZ_OY762276.1, read on the forward strand.
TTTTCCGGCAATCCCTTCGACGAATTCCCTGTTTTCAAACTGGGCTGCGGTGTGAATCCCCTCCTTGAGCAAGAAGAAGGTCATGGCCTCCTGAATATTCATCCGCTCGAGATAGCGAAGCACCCGTTCAAAGGCGGACAGTTTGCGCAGGACGTCGACCATGTCCCCTTCGCCAATCTCGCCCTGGGTTTCGGTCTGAACGCGGATCATCTGGCTGGCCTGGGTATAGAGGTAGCCATTGAGCTCCTCGTCGTTGAGGAAATACTGCTCTTTTTTGCCTTTACCCAGGCGGTATAGCGGCGGCTGTCCGATGTAGACATGGCCGTTTTCGATCAACGGCAGCATCTGGCGGTAAAAGAAGGTCAACAGCAGGGTACGGATATGGGCGCCATCGACGTCGGCATCTGTCATGATGATGATTTTGTGATAGCGGAGTTTCTCCAATTCAAACTCCTCGTTGCCGATACCGGTTCCGAGAGAGGCCACCAACTGCTTGATCTCTTCTGAACCCAGTATCTTGTCAAAGCGGGCCTTTTCCACGTTCATGATCTTGCCGCGCAGGGGCAGGATAGCCTGAATGGATCGGTCGCGACCCTGTTTGGCCGAACCGCCTGCGGAATCACCCTCGACGATGAACAGCTCGCGTTGGGCCGGGTCCTTGCTCTGGCATTCGGCCAACTTTCCGGCCATCATCACCGATACGCTGCCCTTTTTGCGGGAGAGATCACGGGCCTTGCGCGCCGCATCCCGAGCGCGGGCCGCCTCGACCGCCTTGCTGAGGATTGCCTTGGCCACAGCCGGGTTTTGTTCGAAATAGATGCCCAGTTTTTCCCCGCAGAGCGACTCGACAATGGATTTTACCTCGGAGTTGCCGAGCTTGGTCTTGGTCTGGCCTTCGAACTGGGGATTGGGCACGCGCACCGAGATAATGCAGGACAATCCCTCGCGCACATCGTCGCCCCCCAGTTTCTCCTTCAGGTTTTTAGGCACCACGTCATCGCTGGCATAACGGTTGATACACTTGGTCAGGGCCGCACGAAACCCGGCCACATGAGAACCGCCTTCCTTGGTGTTGATGTTGTTGACAAAGGAAAAGAGGCGTTCCGAATAGCCGTCAAAATACTGCAGACAGATGTCCACCTGGACACTGTCCCGCTCACCGGTGATGAAAATAGGCGAAGGATGGACGCAGGTGCGGTTGCGGTTGAGGTATTCGACATAGGAGACAATGCCGCCCTCGAAATGAAAACTGTCTTCGGCGCCATCCCGTTCGTCCTTGAGCAAGATGTAAATGTTTTTATTGAGAAAGGCCAGCTCCCGCATCCTGTTCTTCACGATCTCGTACTGAAAGACGATGGTCTCGGTGAAAATTTCCGGATCAGGCTGGAAATGAATGGAGGTCCCGGATTGCTCGCTGGTGCCTATCTCTTCGAGTTCACTTGTTTTCAGGCCGTATTCATAGGTTTGCCGGTAGATTTTTCCGTTGCGCTGTACCTTGGCCACGGTAGTCACGCTCAGGGCATTGACCACCGAAACACCGACACCATGGAGACCGCCGGAAACCTTGTAGGTGGAATGGTCGAACTTGCCACCGGCATGGAGGGTGGTCATGACCAGTTCCAGGGCCGACATATTTTCCGTAGGATGCATATCCACCGGAATACCGCGACCGTTATCCTCAACCGTGACCGAATTATTCTCGTGGATAACAATGCTTATCTTAGAGCAGTAGCCTGCAAGGGCCTCATCTATGGAGTTGTCGACCACCTCGTAGATCAGATGATGCAAACCCTCGATACCGGTATTGCCGATATACATGGATGGTCGTTTACGAACAGCTTCAAGCCCATCAAGAACCTTGATCTGTTCCGCACCATAAGAAGTGTTGCTTATTTCACTCACGTTGTTCCTTCACTGTAAAATTGTCGTTCTCGCAAATTGTTGAAAACATATTCAACAGATCAATTTTCCGTTGTAATTTTTCAACAACCTTTCCTGCGAGTTTTCAAGATCAATCACCGGGTAAGGGGCTATATATTCACATTTAGAGTTTCATCGGCATGATCACGCTTAAAAATCCGGGATCCTCCTCCGAGGTTATCATGCAGGGGCTCTCCTGGTTGTTGATACTGGCAATGACCGTTTTTCCTTCCATAACCTGCAGTGTTTCAATGAAATAGCGGCAGTTGAATCCCAAAGAGAGCTCTTCTCCGGCATAGTCGACCTCAAATTCGTCCTTGGCCGAGCCGAAGTCGGCATTCTGCGAGGTCAGGACCATCATGTTCGCGGAAACCTCCATTTTGATGGCATGGAACAAGTCTTCGGTGAAGAGATTGATACGTTTCAAACTCTCAAGAAAACGATTGCGGTCGATGCGAATGGAGTTTTCCTTGGACAACATATTGAGCAGCCCTTGGAAGTCAGGGAAATCGCCTTCCATGAGGCGAATGATCAACAGTGAATCATCGCTTTTCAGGACAGCCTGCTTCTCCTCCACTCCAAAGACAAAGGTATTGCGATTTTCGCAAAATTTGCGGATTTCCTGAACGCCTCTTCGGGGAATGAGGGTGGTTGGGTTGAGGTTGAGCGCATCGAGACCGGCATCCACATCCCTGTTCATGATGGTGAGTCGATGACCGTCGGAGGTTATCATCTTCAGGCTGAGCTGATCATCGGTTTTCACCTTCTGCAGCAAGGCGGCGGTGAGGGTGAACATGTTTTCCTTGTCTTGGGCAATTGAAAATATCGTTTTATCAACAAGATCGACCATAATAGCACTGTCCATGGTCAACATCGCATCTTCATCGTAATGGGGGAACTGGGGAAACTCATCAGCCATCATTCCCGCAAGACGATAGACGCTGGGCCCGGCGGTGATTTCAACCCAATTGTTATCCAGCTCCTTAAAAGACAGTGTTGAGGAGCCCGATTCACGGGTTATTTCGAAGAGTTTTTTGGCAGGGAGGGTGAGAGTGCCTGTTTGGATGACTTCTGCAGGAATGGACTGTTTCAAGCCTATTTCCAAATCCGTACCGGTAAGAACGATCTGCTCCTGTTCAACCTCGACCAGTACATTGGACAATATGGCCAATGTTCCTTTCTTACTGGTAATGTTCTGTTGAGCACTGATTCCACGCAGGAGATCATCTCGGCTTATGTTAAACTGGAAGGCCATAGTAACATTCCTTTATATTTATAGATTATTTGTTGTTGTTATTAACGCTGTTTAAATGTTGAAATAAGATTTAATTATCTGTTTTTATGATAAATATTCTGTTTAGAAGAATGTTTGTCAGGGGGGAGGTATGTGGTGAAAAAGGAGAGAACACAGAAAGCCGTTTGTTGTACTAGGGTTGCGCACAGGTTATCAACAGTCTTTTCAACACTTTTTACTCCGTGCAAAACTACTCTAAAAATCGCGAAAAATCAATTGTTTTGTTTGATAATAAACGGGCAAAAAATATGGAAATTCAATTAAATAAAAAGCTCTCCGACCTGGTCCGGCAGGGGCTTGTTGATGAGGTGTTTTGTGGTATCTCCGCAGGCGTCAGTGTCGGGCATAAAGGGCAGCGATTTCGCTCCCTGATCAGTGGAGGAAAAACCCGTTTTGATGGAGAGGCTAGGGAGGTGACAACCGCGACCCTGTTTGATCTGGCCTCGTTGACCAAACCTCTTGCTACCGTGCTCTGTACCCTCTCACTGATAGATCAGGGAAAGCTTGATTGGTTGGATACGGTGGATACGTTTTTCTCAGGAGCATGGCCCGGGGTTCGCTTGGAGGATCTGCTGCACCACTGTTCGGGTTTGCCCGCCTACCGGCCGTACTATCGGCAGTTTCCGCCGGTCCTATCCCTGGCTGCGAAAAATAGGCTGCTGGACATGATCCTTGCCGAACACCTGGAGTATGCAACCGGCACCACTTCCGTCTACAGTGATCTGGGATTCATTGTTCTTGGGCGGATTGTTGAGCGCTGCGCCGCAATGAGCCTGGACCAGTTCTTTCAACAGGAGATAGCCGAGCCCTTGGGGATTGCGGATACGCTTTGCTTTCTCCCCATAAACGGGGCGAGAAGGGAAGGGGCTGATATTGCGGCAACGGAAAACTGCCCTTGGAGGCAAGCTGTTATCCAAGGCGAGGTGCACGATGAAAACTGTTGGTTGATGGGTGGGGTTGCCGGTCATGCCGGTCTCTTTGGCACCGTAGAGGCAGTGTTGAGCCTTTGCGAACTTCTGTTGGATGTGTGGAAAGGGTATGCAGCTCACCCGGCCTTTTCCCGGGCCTTGCTCTATCATGCACTCAGCCATAAACAAGCCCACTCGGGCTGGTGTCTGGGATTTGATACCCCGTCACCGGGAGGTTCAAGCAGCGGACGCTATTTTTCTCCGGCGAGCGTGGGACATCTGGGATTCAGTGGAACCTCCTTCTGGATCGATCCGGAAAAAGAGGTGGTTGTGGTGTTGCTGACCAACAGAGTCCATCCTACCCGCGAGAACGTGAAGATTCGGACCTATCGGCCCTGGTTTCACGATCAGTTGATGGAGATCATCTGCCGGTAGTGGGAGAGAAGAGGCAAAGAGTTCATGCCAAAAACCCCTTTCACCAACATTGGCGAAAGGGGTTTTTCATCCATTGAATACTCTGTCAAAGAGAATTACCACCAGCAGACGGTCTTGTCGTTGGCGAATATTTTCTGTACCAGAATATCGTAGTTGGGCTCGCCTTCGTAGAGTTTGAACTCATCGGCGGTCCGGTCACGGTTAAGGATTTCAACCAGTTTCTCAACATCTGCAGAGGGTTTGGATCTGTAGACCTGCAGAATTTTCATTGTTTCATCACTCATCGCGCAATCTCCTCTTATTCGCTACAAGCAGCAGGCGGCTCGTGGGATTGTTTGGGAAGACCGTAAGGAATGATGAAGTCAGCGTCTCTCATTGCCTCGCCAAGTTCTTCCAAAGAAATATTGGCAATTTCAGCATCTGCAGGCAGATCGGTGGGAGCCTCGGCACCGCAGCTGTAGACCTGACCTTCCATGTCCATGATCCAGGCGATGTTTTCCGACATGTAGTTGGAAAAACGGGGGAACTCGCCGTTCATGATAACGGGGAAGGCGTAGTGGTTCTCAACGGCAAGACCCAGACCGGAACGAATACCGTCGTTGTAAACACGGTTGGCGATCAGGATATATACTTTCAATGATTCCATGTCCGTATCTCCTTACATGACGATATACTTGGCGCATTCGTCGAGAATGGCACCATGGAAAGCCTGAGTACGCATCTGTTTGTCGATCAATCCGCGCGGAATGTCGGCAACGTTGTCAAAGCCTTCACAGATGTAGCTGTCAGCACAGATGGCGATATCTTCAACCGCACACAGCTGGGTCAGCTCGTAGAAGAGGGGATTCTTGGTCAGGTGAATCGATTTATAGGTAAAGAAAACCATGACCTTTTTCCCAGCACGAACAGCGGCTTTAGCGATGCCGAGGATGTGACGCATATGCTGAGGAGAGGTGACAAAAATCCCGAGTTTATTCGGATCAGCAGCCATTAGCTATTCCTCCAATAAAGGATGTAAACAGGATGATCATCCTTTTTTGATGAAGAAGCTGATATAGCCAGACTCTTCCTTCTCGCCCAGGTACTCGTGACCGGCGCGCTCGCACCAACCGGGGATATCGTTACGGGAACCCGGGTCAGTACCCTGGATATGGAGAATCTGACCGGCGCTGATTTTACCGATTTCCTTTTTGGTACGCAGCAGCGGCATCGGGCAGCTCAGACCACGTGCATCCAGAACAGCGGCAACATCCAGACCTTCGGGTGCTACTTTTACGTCACTCATTGTGTGTTCTCCTTAATGATAATGCTTTTGGTAAAAGGCCTTTTATACATGAAAAAAAGACGAGTTAGTTTAAAGAGTAAACCAACCATTGTCAAGACGGAAACAAAAATTGAATGAAGATTCAGAAATGAAGATTGAATCATTATTTATTACGAATAAAAACATATTGTTAAATACAAATATATCCGGACAATACCTAGTGTTGACAAATACCAAGGGCACAGGTATTTTTGCACAATTCGAGCATAATCTGCCTGATTTTAGGAAGTTTGTCGTTTTCGACCTTGCCTTGAAAACGACGTTACGTGCTTCGTAAGATGCTGTTTTTACGATGGACGGTTTCTCGATTTATGACTTTTCGTAGTTCAGCAAGGTTAGTGGGTGTCATTATCAATTAGGGAAAAGGAGGCTGTTCAACAATGGAAGACATTAAGGTTTTATGGCAAAAGATCAAACATTTGTACAAGGTGCTCTGTCAGGAGGAATGGAATGCTGCCACTACCGGCATCATCGTTGCCCTGCTGAGTATTCTGATGATGGCCTGGTGGCGTCCCTGGGGTGCTGTCGGTGCGATCCGCAACTGGGGTGACTGGATGCTGTGGTCCATCGGCCTGTACAAGGGGCACCTGGGCGAAATCGCCGGGCTGATGGATGATGGCGAATTGGTGCTGAAGAGCTCCATCCTCTACAATACCGGTTCGGTTATCGGTATCGGATTTATCGGTGGCGCTTTCATCTCCGCCTGCCTGGGTGGCCAGTTCGCCTTCCGCTTCCCGCCGATCCGCGAGTATGTCAAGGCCATCATCGCCGGTATTCTCATGGGTATTGGTTCCACCCTGGCCGGTGGCTGCAACATCGGCGGTATGTACAATGCCATCGGTAACCTGGCTGCCAACGGTTTTGCCATGTGGGTGGGCCTCGTTCCCGGCGTTATTTTCGGCCTCTGGCTGCTCTACAAGGAGATGGAGCATGTCTCCTGGGGAAGTGGCGGATCCTGGACCCTCAACATTCCCTACTTCATTCAGTGGATTTTCGGTATTGCCGGTATTGTCGGCCTGGTTTGGTGCGCGATCTACTATGCCGACTTCGACGGCGACGACTACACCGATTACATCAACTCTCTGCCTGCGATTGTGGCCATTGCCGCCGCTCTTGGTTATGCCATGCAGCGAGGCCGCTGGTGTATGATTCAGGGGTTCCGCGAGCCGCACATGACCGGTGACTGCAAGATGGCCAAATCCGTTGCCCTGTCCATCCTGATCGTCGCCATCGGTGCCATGGTTCTCAAATACAGCGTTCCCGTCCGATTTGACGGCGACCCCGTGCTTGATCCGATGAACTATGTTCGCGGTACCTTTGGTTGGGGTGGTGTTGTCGGTGGCTTTATCTTTGGTCTGGGCGCCATGCTCGCCGGCGGTTGCGGTTCCGGTACCCTGTGGCGTGTCGGTGAGGGACAGATCAAACTGTGGTTGGTTGTGCCCTTTTTCGCCCTGTCCAACTCCCTGATGACCACCTGGTTCAAGGCATTCAGCTTCGAGGAGAAAGGCTATCTGGGAAGTTATGTCTACATCCCCGATGTCATGGGATACGGCTGGACCCTGGCGCTGATAGCCGGGTTTGTAACCCTGTGGTACCTGGTTGTGACCTGGAACGAGGATACCAACAGACTGTTGCTGCCGATGTGATCCCCAGCGGTTAGGCAATGCAAAAAGGGCGGTATCCGTATGGGTGCCGCCCTTTTTTTTTCCTGAACAACGATCTATGAATAAAAAGACAACCGCACAGCGATCAAGCCTGCGCCGCAGAATTCTGGCAGTGCGCAATGGGATATCCGCCAGGGATCGGGCATTGCTTGATGGCCGAATTTTGCAGAGGATTTTGGCCTTGTCGGTCGTGCAGGAGAAGACCTGTTTTTTTATCTACTGCAGTTACCAGACAGAGGTCGCCACCGAAACCTTGATAGACGCGCTGCTCGCCCAGGGAAAAACCGTCACCGTCCCCCTCACCGATGCGGTCAACTCCAGCATGCAGGCAGTGGTCGTTAGAGAGCCAAAAAAGGAGTTGTTCCCCGGTTACAAAAACATTCCCGAACCAGATCCCAGGATTGTACCGCAGCGGATCGTTCCCCCAGAGTGTATCGAGGTCGCCCTCATTCCGGGATCGGTTTTCGATCGTCAGGGCAACAGGCTCGGCTATGGCGGGGGCTATTATGATAGGTTTCTCGCCCTTCAGGCCCCTCAAGCCCTGCGCATCGGCCTGGCCTACGGATTTCAGGTGGTTGAACGTCTTCCCGCCCAGCTCCACGATGTTCCCATGGATATACTGGTGACGGAGAGCGATCTCTTCAGTTGGTCGCGAGACAGGACCCCTTAGTCTCTTCAACCCGCAGCGTTGCACCGTTAAGTGCCAGGTTACCCAGGAACTGGCGGGTACAGCGCTCCCAGGAATACTGGGTCGCCAACTGGCGGCAGCTGTCGCGGGACACATCCAGTGCCCGCAGGCAGGCCGCCTGAAGATCGCTATCCAGACAGCCGTTGACCCCTTCACGGACCAGATACCTGGGGCCTGTCACCGGAAAGGCCGCCACCGGCACGCCGCAGGCATTGGCCTCGAGCAAGACCACACCAAAGGTATCGGTCAGGCTGGGGAAGACGAACACATCCGCCTGTGCCAGGTGATGGACGAGATCCTCATTGCGTTTGGCGCCGAAAAATCGGACCTGGGGGTAGTTCGCCCGTAGAAGATTCAGGCTCGGTCCATCGCCGATCACCCATTTTTTCCCCGGCAATTGCAAATCGAGAAAGGCGCACAAATTCTTTTCCGGCGCCACCCGCCCCACATAGACAAAATGGGGTTCCCTGTTGATCGGCAGGTTCTCTTCCCTTGGTCGAAACAACCGGGTATCCACGCCGCGCGTCCAGGGGACCAGATGGGAAAATTTCCGAGCAGCCAGCTCATCGATAATGGTCGGTGCGGCCATGGTGCGCTCGGCGGCCTGATGAAACCCGCGGATGAGGGCATAGCTCATGGCCATGGGCACCGGCGCCCGCATGCGTACATACTCGGGAAAGCGGGTGTGGTAGGAGGTGGTGAATTTCAATCCGAGTTTGCGGCAGCTGCGGCGGGTGGTCCAGCCGATCGGTCCTTCGGTGGCAACATGGACCGCTTCGGGGGCAAACTGGTTGAGCATTTTGCCGATGGAAGCTCCGCTGACCATGGACAGGCGGATTTCCGGATAGGTCGGGCAGGGAAAGGTCTTGAACTGATCAGGACTGAGCACCATCACCTCATGCCCCCAGGAACGAAGGGTCTCCGTGGTCCGGGTGAGGGTGGTCACCACCCCGTTAATTTGTGGATGCCAGGCATCTGTTGCGATACAGATCTTCATATTTTTTCCCGCGGGCGGCCTCGAGAAGGGGTTGTTGATTATGCCATTCAATGACACCCAGTCGACCGGTCTGATTTTCGGCAAGAGCGGTGCAGCTCTCCACCCAGTCGCCGGCATTGCTGTAGAGGACCTTGTTGATTTCTCGAATGCCGGCCCGGTGAATATGGCCGCAGATCAAACCGTCCACTCGATAGATGCTTGCCTCCTGGGCAACGACCTCCTCGAATTTTCCCATATAGTTGACCACGATCTTGACCTGATGCTTGAGCCAGGAAGAGAGCGATTTATATTCCCGCTTCACGGTTTTCCGGCCCATGTTGAACCAGCGGTTGAGCACCAACAGCATTTCATAGGCGGATGCGCCGATGGAGGCCAGCCAGGGGCTGTTCTGGACGATGGGGTCGAATTTATCGCCGTGAACCACCAGATAGCGTTTGCCGTCGACGGTTTGGTGGATGGCGCTGTTTTGAATGCGGATATTGTTGAAGGTACAACCGTGGAACTTGCGCAACATGTGATCGTGATTGCCGGGGATATAGATCACCTTGGTTCCGCTGGCCGCCTTGGCGAGAATGGTTGCAACGATCTGGTCGTTGATTTTCGGCCAGTGCCATCGTTTCTGGGCCTGCAGCAGGTCGAAGATATCACCCACAAGATACAAAAACTCGGATTCTGTCTGGAGAAGAAAATCGAGGAGCTTTTCGTTTTGCAGGTTGCGGGTGCCCAGGTGGAGATCTGAGATCCAGATTGATCGGAAATGTTGCGGCGCCATGAAGTCCCTCCTTCGTGTTCGCTCGGTTGAACCGCCATTGAGACCCCGGAACCCTCCAGTTGCCGGGGACCTTTTTTAGCCGTGTCGCGCAGACTATCCTGGCTTTGTTACCCTTTGATCAGTGTCCGGTTTTTTTCGGATTTTAGCTCTGTTTGGATTCGGTTGCATCTGAGGAGGTGGGCGCTCTGCTGGTGACTGCGGTGGAAAAATAGGCGCGGTGGTATGACCAGACAAGGTGAAAAAATTCAAGGACCATCAATAATCGAAAAGTGGCTTTCTCAAATACAGGTTTGCCGAACTTCAAAGGAAAGGGTTACACCGGTGACCATACTGCGGCCGAAATGGAGAAAGAGGGCGAACCAGAGTCCGTTGAGTCCGAGGATGAGCAGGGGATTGGCCATCAGCAGCAGGCCATGACCGATGTTGGGCAGCGGCAACTCGCCGACCGGGGGAATCAGGCAGAGGAGGATGCCGTAGACGACCGCGATCAGCCCCATCTTCTGATAGGCGGAAATCGAACTGAAGCCGCGAAAGTCGGCACGGAACATTTCCGAGATCACCCGCCAGATCTGGGAGACCAGCAGGCAGAGGAGAAAGGCGCTGCGAAAGCTGCCCTGAAGGAAGAGGAAACAACCGCCCAGTCCGGTGAAGGTGTAGAGCAGGCTGGTGACTGCCTGAATCGGCACCAGCTTGACCCCGGCCAGATGTCCTTCATAGACCGCCTTTTTGGTCGGTCCGGTAAAGACCACAGCCACCCGTTTGAAGAGAAAGCCAATGACTTTTCCGCACTGGTCAAGGGGTTTGCCGTAACAGCAGCCAAAGCTCAGACAGGCCAGGCGGCCCAGCCCCTCACCGAGGATATAGCCAATGGCAAGCGCCGCGAGAACGATCTGCATCGGTAGGGTGGGGCAGCCGAACAGCAGACAGCCGCCGTTGACCAGGAGGATGATCAGCGGGGTGGCCACCAGGCCGCAGAAAAAGGCGCCGCCGATGGTAAAGGTGTATCGTTTTTTCTCCACCAGCCGCGCCACCCAGCGGGCAGCCGGAACACAGAGGGCAATGATGGCGGCGAGCAGACTCAGCAGGGGCCCCAGTTCGATTCCTGCAGCCAGGCAGAGCAGGAGCGTGTAGCCGATGCCGATAATGGCGGCGGTCGCCAGCAGCAGGCCGTACCAGGTGAAGTTGACGCCTTGCCATCGTCCCTGTTCATCGCGGGCCACCGGCACCGAAGCCAGTATCTGAAACCGCTCGCCGGGCAGGTAGCGCCAGCCGAGAATGATCATCAGAGTGAAGAGAAGTCCGGAACTGCCAAGAAAGAGCCAGGGGTTCATAGAGCCTCCGCAGGCTGGGCTGAAGTGTGTTGGGGTGGGGGAGCGGTTGCCACGGTCGAGCGAACCTGGAGATCGGTTTCAACGATCGGCCGTCCCAGGCCTGCGGAGAATCGGCTGTTGACATCCCTGCGCACCGAGTTGTTACGCAGATCCTCGGAAAAGATGATGCGACCCTTTTCAAAGAGGAGGATATCGGTGGAACTGCCCGGTCGGTAGAGGCTTTTGGGGCAGCCCTTGTTGAGCCTCATCCCCCTGGTCAGCGGCCTCGGATTGTCGTAGCGGTTGTCCGAGTAACACTGGAGGATATCGCCGATCATCAGCGCCACCACCTCCACCATGGCCACCAGACCGACATGCGAACCTTCCGCCACATCGGTATCGATGATGGTCACCACCCGCCGGTTTTTGGCGTGGATCGAGGCGATGGCGATTTGCGCCCCCGGATTGCAGGAGTGGCAATCCCCCTCAACGGTATAAAAATCCATAACCTCCCCGCTCACCGGGACATGGTTGTAATGGTACTTATCGGGCGTGAGGCGAAAGATGGCAAAGTCCCCTTCATGAAAGCGGCGGCTCCAGGGCGAGGTCGGACCGAGCAGTTCCTCGGCGGAAAAGAATTTCTCCTTGATAAAGAGCTCGGGCACATCGTTGAGCGTACCGATCAGGACCTTGGCATCCGCCGGGGAAACCACCACGGCTGGGTCCGCATCCATGGGTCGGCATTCCCAGTAGCGAATCTGGCGTTCAAAGACCTGGCGTGGCGTGGTGAAACTGTTATGCGGTGCGAGGCACTCGCGCCAGTCCACGCCCATGCGTTTGAGCAGGGCAAGCCCTTTGGAGCCGACCAGTGGCAGGTTGACATCGAAATGAAGGAAACCCAGCACCGCCGACATCCGTTGCGAGGTCAGGGCGCGGAACAGGCCGGGAGCCTGTTCCCGAACCCGGTTGTAGAGCAGATCGATGCTGTGGTCGCCGAGGAGTTGTTCGTTGACAATTCGACCACTCTGGCGTGATATGTATTGATGTTCCATGGTTTTCATCCAGGTCAAACGGTTTGATGTTGCTGGCTTTGCTGCTGCAGGAGTACCAGGCAGAGCACGATCAGCATGTGGATTTCCCGATCCGTGGCCTCACCGGCCATCAGGCGGCATCCGGTTTCGCGGATGAACAGGGCTGCGGGTGCGGAGCCGATCAACTGCTCCTTGAGCGCGCCCATGGCCGGATCCTTGCTTTTGTCAAAGGACAATCCATCCTCCACCAGGGTATCCAAACCATTATCCAAATGCAGACGGCAGAGGTCGTCGCGGTAGTAGCGCTCTGCCATGCGGTTGAAGTCCTCGCTCTTGATCCGCATCGGGTCGGTGGTCCTGCCGTGCTTGCCCAAGATGGCCCGAGTCAGGGTTTCAGCGGCGGATAACCGCTCCCCCTTGAACATGCCCTCCAACCAGTCAAAGACGGCGGTGCTATCCGCACCGTGCCCCCCGTTGCCCTCCTCGGCCCGCAAAATTTCCAGACAGGCCCGTTGATAGGCCTCCACCTCGATGCGCACATAGCCCCGATATCTCCTGCTGGGACGCTGCCGCTCGACCAGCCCAAGAATTCGCTTAAGCACCTGGTTTTGGCTGTTGGCGCGAATAAAGACCGTGGGCAGGCCGATGGCGGTGGCAAAGAAGATCTGCCGCCGTTCGCTTTCGGTGCAGGGATTATCGGGAATATCGGCGTGGGTGACGCTCCCCTCGATGACCCAGCGGTAGGCCATGGCCGTGACCAGGGTTTGCAGGTTGACCGCAAGTGCCAGGCTGTTGTCGAGATCGGGGAAGAGCGAGTAATGGCGCCCCTCGAATCCGGAAAATCCGTACTTGGCAAGGTCGCGCATGCGGTAGGGCAGGTAGATGGCCATACGGCTGTCGAAAACACCCATTTCGGTGAGATCGGTCTTGAGCCGTTCGTGGTTGCCGAGGGCACCGTTGAGCGCCGGGCTGTGCTCCACGCTCTGCAGGGCCACCAGGTAGTCGATCAGGCGGACATCGGGCAGGTAATCGCCGCGAAGGCGCAGCAGACCACTGGTCAGACGGTCGATCCACAGCGGTCCCACCGGGGTGAAGCTGTGGCCGCAGAAGCGCAGGTCCGCCTTTTTTTTCCAGCGGCGCCAGAGCATGCGCAGATGGGTGTAATCAAGCTCATGGGGCAGGTAGCCCAGCACCTTTTCCGGGTGGAAATCGCTGAATCCCAACCGATAGGGGGCAGCACTGCAGGTGGTGACGAACAGCGGCAGGAAATGCTCGACAATCTTGATCACCAGGTCGCCGAAGTATTTCTCCACCAGCATGCCCTCGCCAGCACCATAGGTCGTGCTGAGCAAGCGGCTGCCCAGGGTGATGTGGGTGCCGTTGTTGGCCAGCGAGGTCGATGAGGTGTTGGGCAGGACCACCAGGTTGTTGATGATGATGCCCGCCTCCTTGAGTTTGGCAATCGTATTGAGCTGGCTGCGAGACAGGGTTCGATGGCACAGACCCATGTATTCCTTTTTGACCTCGCCCTTCTGCCAGCCGGAGAGACAGGGGTTGAGGAACAGCTCGCGGTAAAACTGGTCGGAGATCAACTCGTTGAGCTGCTTCTGGCGAAAGGGTGGGTTGGGCGCCATGTACATCCGGCAGGTCTGGCCGTACTGCTGCAGGCGAAACTCGCGGTTGGCATAGGAAATCAGCAGTTGCAAAAAGAAAAAGCGGCGGCTGGTTTCTTTCGCGGTTTCCCGGCCGGGCAGTTCACCGTCTTTTCCTTTGCTGAGGCTGAAACTGGTGATCTCTGGTGAGGAGTTGTCGCTGATGAGATGGGCCATCAACTGTTCGCCGATACGGCGCAGCTGCCGGCCGCTTGCATCATCCACCGGCTGCCAGGAGCCGATGGCCTCGGCAAGGGAGAGTTTGAGCAGGTAGCTCACCGGAACGCGAATCCAGGGTTCGCCTTCGCGGTTGAAGAGAAACTGGTCGATATCCTGCCGGGTCGGTCCCTGGGGTTCGGCCTTGTCGGCGAGTAGGTCTTTTTGCAGGATCGAGGTCGCATACCGCCCCAGCAACCTCCGTGGAAAGCGGACCCAGGAGTTTTCCCAGATGCGGTCCTTTTCATCATTGAGAAAGGCATCCAGCTCAGCCAGCTGATGGGGACTGAGGTCGCCCCGGCCGGCCCTGGCCTGGAGGTTTTTATAATAGTTGGAGTCGGCCAGGGTGATGGCGAGATCGACCTCGGTCCGGGCGCCTTCGACCGCCACCTGAAATTCGTTTTCCACCCCAACGGTGGTATCACCACCGGTAAACGGCAGGTCGTTTTGCTGAACCAGGAATTGCCGGCGAAACAGCTGCGCGGTTTCGTCGGGCGACCGACGAAGGGAGTGGTCAAAGGTTGGCGGAAGAAGGGTCATAATCGCTCGGGGTAAAGGGCCATTGTCGCTGTATGACCCCGGATATACCGAGCGATTGTTAGAATGGGGCTATGAAGTGGTCAGCATTGCATCAAGAGCCTGTTGCCATTCGATTAAAGAAATGCAGGCGGTTTCCCGTCGAGGAATTCCGCTCCGGCCCGGTTGCTGAGGATACTGGTGATGCGGATCTTACGCACCGTGGCGATTCCGGCACCGGCACGGTATTTGATGCGCAGATCGTGGCCCGCGGCAACAGTCCGCGTATACTGTGGAGGAATATTGAAGCCGATGCCGCCGATGGAGATGTCGCAGAGATAGATGGGGCACTCCCTGCCGTTGGGCAGAAGAACAAAGGCCTTGCCCCAGGTGGACTCACGCTGGTAGAGGCGATGGTTGAGGGTGTACATGGTGGACAGGCCACAGGAACAGCGGATATTTTTTTTACGGATTTTTGTGGCGACCGCCACGTAACGGGTCTTGTTGCAGCGGGGACAGGTTATACGGATTCGTCCATCTTTGACGGTACAGGTCTGTGTTCGGCCACGCATGGGCATCTCCCCCATGAAAAAGGTTGCACAATATATATCGACTACATGTCTTCCAGGGGACTTGTCAATGAGAGGTTCCATTTTATTGGAAAAATAGCTATGTTATCTCAGTAAAAAAAACGTGTGGAAACCGTAAGTTGATATGAAAATTTAGGGAGCGAGGATGAGAGAGATTACATCGATACTTGAACAGCTCACCTTTGCCGATTTGGAACAGTGGGCCGATGACAGGGTGGTTGATCGCGGTCGATCGTATCTGAAACGGGTTTCCGGGCTACGCCATACCCCAGAGGGGGAGCTGGTGGCCTGGGTCTCGGGGACCGAGGATTACGCCACTATGGTGCGGCTTGATGCCGATGGTATGCACAGCTGGTTCTGTACCTGCCCCTACAGCGGAGGACCGTGCAAGCATGCCGTGGCCGTCATTCTCTTGGCTGCACGTATGGTTAAAGAGGGGAGGAACATCCCTGAGCTCGATGAGGATGACGACCTCTCCTTGATCCTCTTTGCCGATGACGAGGAGCAATGGGAAGAGGACCCGGATCCCGATGAGCTGCCCTCTCAGGCTTCACCGCCATTGGCCAAGACCCCAGACTCCAAAATGCAAAAACTGCTGGCGGCAAAAAGCAAGGAAGAGCTTATCGAGCTCGTCATGCGTCTGATCAAGGATGATCCGCGAATCGCGCAATCTCTGCGGGAAGAGGAACAGTTGGTCCGTGGTCAGGTGGATCCCCTTGTCCGTGCCCTGCGCAAGGAGATTCATCGTTTGACCAATGAACCCGCCTGGCGCAACCATTGGAACCAGGAAGAGTCCGTGCCCGATTATTCCCATGTCGAGCGGCAGTTTCATGCCCTGTTCGACGCACAGTATTATGACCACCTGCTTGATCTGGGCGATGAACTGTGGCGTATGGGAACCGAGCAGGTCGAAGCCTCCGACGATGACGGAGAGACCGCCTCGACCATCATTGATTGCCTGAAGATCGTGTTGAAGGCGGTTCCCCTCTCCTCCCTTCCCCGCCACCGGCAGTTGGCCTGGGTCATGGAACGATTGCTGGTTGATGAGTTCTCGCTTCTGGAACAGGGAGAGGAGATGATCAAAGAGAGCGTCTTCACCCCCGAGGATTGGCGGGAGGTGGCATCGATCTTTGAAGCACGGCTGGCCGCTTTGGAGTCCCCTAAGGCAACGGATTATTCCTCCTCCTTTCGGCGTGGAGCGGTGGTTGATCGCTTGATCGATATCTACCAGCGCGCGGGGCTGGCGGAAAACATCGTGCCACTTCTGGAGCAGGAGGTGGAGAAGTGTCATTGTTACCAGGAGTTGGTGACCCATTTATTGAACAGCGGCGATCGAGACAATGCCCGCCAGTGGTGCATCCTTGGCTTTACCAAAACGCTCCAGGAATCACCGGGATTGGCTGCCGGTCTGCAGGACCGGCTGTTGGCCATGGCCGAGGAGGAGAAACGCTCTGATCTGGTTGCCGCCCACCGTGCCCAGAAATTTTTTCGTCACCCCTCGATCGACACCTACCGTGAACTGCGTAAGTCGTGCGAGAAAATAAAGCTGTGGCCCGAGGTTCGGGAGCGGGTGCTGCTCTTTCTCGAGACCGGTTCCAGGCCCGATCTGCCGGCAAAAACGGGGGAGGCCGGCGACTGGCCTCTGGTGGCCGCAGAGGTTTCGTATCCCGTAGAGAAAAAGGGTGTACTTTCCTTTCCCCTGTATTCGCCCCTTTTGGATATTGCCATCCTGGAAAGGCGCATGGATGATGTGGTCAGTCTCTATGAGCGGGCAAAGAAGGGCCGATTTACCTGGGGACTCGAGGAAAAGGTGGCCGATGCGGTGGCCAAGACCCATCCCGATCTCTCCCTTTCCCTTTGGCGGGGAAAGGTGGACCGGCTGATCGCCGAGGTCAAGCCAAAGGCCTACCGGGAGGCTGCGGGCTATCTGCGCAAGATGTGCAAGGTCTATGAGGCAAATGGTAGGCAGCTGGAGTGGACGGCCCTGCTTGCTGAGTTGCGCCGGCAACACAAGGCGAAGCGTCGCCTTGTCGAGATCCTGGACTCGCTTGCCGGCGGGGGGAAAAAAATCGTCTCCCTGTGAGGTTTGTCGTTCTTGTAAAAAGGCCCGAGAACGACGTTTCGAGCTTCGTAAGCTGCTCGATTTCACGATGCGTGACATTCAGATTTTGACTTTTTACGAGGCTGTCAGGTTCAATACTCCGCCATGTTGACCTGCTGCACCGTTGCCCAGAACGCCTGAATCACCGGATGGGCCAGATGGCGGGTGAGGGTGCAGGCTCCGATGATGAACGGGTCCAGTTCCGGTGCAATCGAGGTCACCCGGACCCGATCGCGCAACTGGCTCTTCTGCAGCACCAGTTCCGGGACGACGCCAACCCCGCACCCCAGGCCGACCATGGCCAGCAGGGCCTCGTTGCCCGCCACCTCGGCATAGATGTTGGGCTGGATATGCTTTTGGCGGAACCAGCGGTCAATACGGATGCGGCTGAGCCCCTGTTCGGCCATGATTACCGGGGTGCGCGGCCAGTCGATTTCGCCCTGGCTGTCCAGCAGCGGCAAGTCCCCTTCCTTGGGCGTGATGAACAGCAGCGGCGTGCGTGCCAACTCGACAAAGATGACCGAATCCGGAAGATGCTCGGGCAGGGCGGCGATGGTCACCTGGGCATCGCGGTTGTTGAGCCGGTCCAGGGCCTCGGCGGCGTCACCGGTCTGCAGCTTGATCTGCACCCCAGGGTGATTCTGGCGAAAGGCCCCGAGAATACGCGGCAGGATCGAGGTGGCCGCGGTCACCGAGCAGTAGAGCGAAATTTCGCCATGCAGGCTCGAATCTTCTGCCAACTCCTGCAGCAGCCGTTGCCAGCGTTGTTCCATCTCCTCGGCGTAGCGTCTGAAGATGTGCCCTGCCGGCGTCAGGATGACCTTGCGGTTGTCGCGCTGGAACAACGGTTTGCCCAGTTCGTCTTCGATGCGCTGGATGGTCCGGGTCAGGGCCGAAGGGCTGAGGTTGCAGGCCCTGCTGGTGCGACCGAAGTGGAGCGAATGGGCCAAGTGATTGAAAATTTTGATGGCGCGGATATCCATAAACAAGCGGGAAAAGAAAGCGATCCATGGTAAGAGGCGGCCTGCCGCTCATACTTGCAGCTTTGTTGCGTATTTTGCAATGTCGAATTGCAAATTTATCACTTTTCGCAATGAAAATTTCGAGTATGGTGGATCACGATAAAAAAAGTATCTCCCCATGGGTCCGGCTTTTTGCCCAGCCAGAGGGAGTTCTCTTATCTCTTTCCCCATCACCCATAACCACAGAGAGGAACAATCATGGGACAGAACTATTTCAACACCCTGCCGCTGCGCCTGCAGCTTGAGGAGCTGGGTAAATGCCGTTTCATGGACGCCAGCGAGTTTGCCGACGGCGTTGACAAACTTAAAGGCAAGAAGATCGTCATCGTCGGTTGCGGCGCCCAGGGCCTGCATCAGGGACTCAACCTCCGTGACTCGGGCCTGGATGTGAGCTACGCCCTGCGCGATTCCGCGATCAGCGAGCAGCGCCAGAGCTGGAAAAACGCCAGCGGCAATGGCTTTGCCGTGGGCAACTACGAGCAGATGATCCCCACTGCCGACCTGGTGATCAATCTCACCCCGGACAAACAGCATTCCAAGGTGGTTGCCGCGGTCATGCCGCTGATGAAAAAAGGCGCCTGCCTGTCCTACTCCCATGGGTTCAACATCGTTGAGGAGGGCATGAAGATCCGTGAGGATCTCACCGTCGTCATGGTCGCCCCCAAATCTCCCGGAACCGAGGTCCGCGAGGAGTACAAGCGTGGTTTCGGCGTTCCCACCCTGATCGCGGTCCATCGCGAGAATGACCCCAACGGCGAGGGCTGGGATATTGCCAAGGCCTATGCCGCCGGTACCGGTGGTCATCGCGCCGGTGTCCTCCAGTCGTCCTTTGTCGCCGAGGTCAAGTCCGATCTCATGGGCGAGCAGACCATCCTCTGCGGTATGCTCCAGGCCGGCTCCCTGCTCTGCTTCGACAAGATGGTCAGCGAGGGCATCGATGCCGGCTACGCCTCCAAGCTGATCCAGTACGGCTGGGAGACCGTCACCGAAGCGCTCAAGCATGGCGGTATCACCAACATGCTGGATCGTCTGTCCAACCCGGCCAAGCTGCGTGCCTTTGAGCTCTCCGAGGAGATCAAGGAAATCCTCACTCCGCTGTTCGAGAAGCACATGGACGACATCATGAGCGGTGAATTCTCCCGCACCATGATGGAGGACTGGGCCAACGACGACAAAAACCTGCTCACCTGGCGTGCGGCGACCGCTGAGACCGGTTTTGAAAAGGCCACCTCCACCGATGCCGAGATCAGCGAGCAGGAGTATTTCGACAAAGGTATCCTCATGATCGCCATGGTCAAGGCCGGGGTCGAGCTCGCCTTTGACACCATGGTCTCCGCCGGTATCAAGGAGGAGTCAGCCTACTACGAGAGCCTGCACGAGGTCCCGCTGATCGCCAACACCATCGCCCGCAAGAAGCTCTACGAGATGAACGTGGTTATCTCCGACACCGCCGAGTACGGCAACTATCTGTTCGCCCACAAGGCCGTGCCCATGCTGGCCGATTTCATGAAGACCGTGGGAACCGACGTCATCGGCAAGGGGCTGGAGAGTGCGGACAACACCGTGGACAACGTCGAGCTGATCGGTGTCAACGCCGCCATCCGCTACACCGTTGTCGAGCAGGTCGGCGAGGAGCTGCGCTCCTACATGAGCGCGATGAAGCCGATCATCTGATCCGCATTCGCGCCTGATAGCCTCTGTATTACATCCCCCCTGGCCGAAAGCCTCGGGGGATTTTTTTTATTCGCTGATCAGGGCGCGGGCGGCCTCGGTTTCGAGGTGTGCACTCAGTTTTTTCAGGGAGATGGAGCCGATGTTCCAGCAGTGCCAGTAGAGATGAACCGGTACGAAGTGGCCCGGGGCCAGATCGACGATACGTCCTTGGCGCACCATGGGCTCACTCTGTTGATCCGGCAGCATGCCGTAGCCCATGCCGGCTGCGATGAAATCGGCAAACCGTTCCGAGGAGGGCAGGTAATGGGTGGGTAAGGGAAGGGGAATTTCCCCCAGTACCTGCTGAAAGAGGTGGTGATGGACCTCGTCCTTGCGGTTGAAGAGGATAAAGGGGGCACGCCGGCAGGCCTGCAGGCTGAGGCCTGCATCCTTGAACCAGCGCCGTTTAAAATCCGAGCAGGCAAAGACCCGGTAGGGCATGCAACCCAGTTCAGTAACCGTGCACCCCTGCATGGCCGTTGCCTGGGTGCTGATGCACCCCACGACCTCGCCGTTTTTCAACATGCGCTGGGTCTGATCCTGATCATCGACTCTCAGATCGAGGAGAACCCCCTCGCGATTGACAAAGGACGGCATGATCTCGCCAAACCAGGTGGCCAGACTGTCGGCATTGATGCCGATGGCCAGGGTCGTTGCCTCCTGCTCCTTGCCGCCGATTCTCGCCTGCACCTCCTTTTCCAACTGCTGAACCTGGAGAAAATGTTTGAGCAGGATACGCCCCCCCTCGGTGGGCTGGGGCGGCGTGGTCCGGGACAGGAGAATCTGGCCGCAAAGGTCTTCAAGCTGTTTGATCCGCTGGGAAATAGCGGATTGGGTCAGGTGGAGCGTCCGGGACGCCCGGTCAAACCCGCCCTCCTGGAGCACGGCGGCCAGCGCCGAAAGCAGTTTGTAATCGAGCATAACATTGCTCCAGGTGGTTGCAGGGGAAGATGGACCCTTTGTTATTAGCAAAACTAATGGATCATTGAAACAATGAATTTTACTTAATTTGGTCGTGTTTCTATGGTGGCGCTCTACACTTTTGGAGGCGCACATATGCTCAGTACACCAGCAGAACTCGCTATCATCGGACAGGGATTTGCCACCGGCATGGGGCTCATTGTCGTCATCGGAGCCCAGAACAGTTTTGTCCTTTCCCAGGGGATTCGGCGCAACCATCACCTGCTGATCGCCGTGATCTGCAGCGCCTGCGACGCCCTGTTGATCAGCGCCGGTATCGGCGGCATGGGCGGGATCGTGGCCCGGGCACCGCGAATCGGAGGTTGGCTGAGCTTGATCGGTGCACTGTTCCTGGTGAGCTACGGCCTACTCGCCCTGCGTTCGGCATGTGCCAGCGTCCAACTTACCGGCGAAGAGCGACCGCTGCTCAGCCGGCGGGCAGCCATCGCAACCACCCTGTCCTTGACCCTGCTCAATCCCCATGTCTATCTGGACACCCTGGTCCTCATGGGGGCACTCGCCAGCGGCTACCAGGGGATGGGCCGTGCCCTGTTTGCTGCCGGGGCGATGGGCGCATCCCTGTTCTGGTTTTTCTCTCTGAGCCTGGGCGGCAGAATGCTGGCCCCCCTCTTTTCCCGCCCCCTGTCGTGGAAGATCCTCGATACCCTGGTCTGCATCACCATGTGGGGTGTGGCCTGGTCGCTGCTCAAGCCATTGCTGTGAAAGGAAGGGACCCCAAATACTCTCAATATCCGGGTACACCGCCGATGTCATTGCCCATCACGGAGTACTCGATGAAGGCGTGCATTTCCTGCAAAAACCCTTTACCTTGGAAACACTCACCTGCAGGGTTCGCGAAGCCCTCGACAATACCAAGGCTCCGGACGACGGGGCACTGCCCGAACAACAGTCATCATGACCAAGCAAACGCTCTGCCCCTGTGAATCCGGACTGCCCTTTGCCACCTGCTGCGGCCCTCTGTTGGCTGGCGATCAGCAGGCAGCCACCGCCGAAGCCCTGATGCGGTCGCGCTACACTGCCTACACCCGTGCAGCCATGGCCTATCTGTTGGATACCTGGCATGCGACGACTCGCCCGGAATCCATTGATATCGACGCCATCCCCCACTGGTGCGGTCTGGAGATCATCAGCTGCGAACAGGGGCAGGCGGAAGACAGCGAGGGATGGGTCGAATTTAGGGCTACGGCACTTGCTCAGGAGCGATTGATCGTGTTGCGAGAGCGCAGCCGTTTCGTGCGAGAAGACGGACAGTGGCTCTATGTGGACGGCGAGTTTATCGAGGAAGAACAACCGACTGTTTCGGCTGAACCCGCGGTCAAACGGAAAAAGGTCGGCCGTAACGACCCCTGCCCCTGTGGTAGCGGCAAGAAATTCAAGAAGTGCTGCGGCAGCTGAGCCCTGCCGCACAATCCCCTCAATGTCCTACGTTCCTGGTCGTTTCCTTTCCTCTCTCCCTTTATTGGGTGGATATATTTACTACCTAATTCATCCCTATTCTTTAGCCAGATAAAGATCTGGTTCTCCGCTCGGGATTCCCTTAAAGTTTTGTATCAAAGTGTAACCGCTGTTTTCGCCTCGATTTTTCCTCCCCTGAGCTTGGGATGAGGGTTCGATTGTGGGTCATGACGGGTACACAGGGGACTCGCTTGTGTTTTCCAGCCCCTGCAGCCGGGCTATGGCCTGAAAATCTTTTTATCACGAGAGGATAGACACCTATGGCCACCTATCTGCATCCCGGCGTGTACATCGAAGAAATTCCCAGCGGCGCCAAACCCATTGAAGGCGTTTCCACCAGTGTGGCGGCGCTGATCGGTTACGCCACCCAAGGTGCGATCGCTACTCCGACCCTGGTCCACAGTTGGGACGAGTACAAGGCGGAGTTCGGCGAAATTCAATCGGAGACCGATACCCTGGCGCTCGCCGCCTTCTACTTTTTCTTGAACGGCGGCCGCGATGCCTATATCGGCCGTCTGGCCAAGGACACCCAGGCGGCGACCCTGGCAGCGGGCACCATCCTGGGCCGGGGGGCGGCATCGGCTGCCGATGTGCTGAAGGTGAGCGCCCGCAATCAGGGGAAAAGCGGCAACTCCCTCAAGGTGCGGGCCGAGGCGGCAACTGATGGCTATCGTTTTTCCCTGCAGGTGCAGAGCGGCGACGAGCTTGTGGAGTTCTTTGCCGGCCTGTCCATGGATCCCAGCGATGCGTCCTATGCCCTGGCCCAGGTCAACAGCAACTCCAAGTACATTCGCCTGGCCCTGCCCCTTGGCTTGAACGGCTATTTCAAACAGGCCACCTCCGTTTCAGGCGACCTGAGCGGGATTTCCTGGGCCAGCGTGGTTGCCGGCATGACCCTGACGCTCAACATCGACAACCTCGGCGCCCGCACCATCACCCTCGGGGCACCCGAGGACGGCAGTTACGACGGCACCAAGGTGGCGGCGGAAATCCAGCAGCAGGTCCTGGCCCTTGGACCCGACTATGTCGGCTTTACCTGCGGCTTTGCCAGCGATGCCCTGACTCTGACCTCGGGCAAGGGGGCCGCCTCCTCCATGGTGGCGGTTCGTCCCGGTGCCCTGGCCACCACCTTGAAACTCGGGGCGACCCTGGGCACCGAGAAGCACGGCAGCGAGGATGTGGTTCCGGTGACCATGGCCTCGGCAGTCGGCCTGACCAACGGCGACGACGGCGTCGCCCCCGGCCTGGAGGATTACAACGACTTTTTCGCTCAGCTCAAGAAGGTGCGCGATGTCAACATCGTCCTTCTTCCGGGCCAGTACCTGCCCGCAGACGGCATGGGCAACCCGATCATCGACGCCGCCGAGTCCCACTGTATCGCCATGGGCAGCCGCATGCTGCTGGTCGATCCCCCTCCGGGCACGGAGCTGGATCAGGGCGGGAAAGTCAGTGATCTGCAACCGCCATCCTCCACCTACAGCGTGCTCTACTACCCCTGGGTCAAGGTTAAAAATCCGCTGTACAACCAGGTGACCAACGCCACCGCACCCACGACCATCACCCTTGCCCCATCGGCCTTTGCCGCCGGCATCTGGGCCCGGACCGACGGCACCCGCGGGGTGTGGAAGGCGCCGGCCGGCGTCGAAGCCTCGGTCAGCGGGGTGGCGGCCTTGGAGTATGTGGTGGAAGACGGCGATCAGGATCAGCTCAACCCGATGGGGGTCAACTGCCTGCGCAAGATGCCCGGTTATGGCCACGTGGTCTGGGGAACCCGCACCCTGGCCACCAAGTCCAACCCGGAGTGGCGCTATGTCCCGGTCCGGCGGACCGCGCTCTACATCGAGAGCAGTATCCGCAACGGCATTCAGTGGGCGGTGTTCGAGCCCAACGACCACCGGCTCTGGTCATCGCTGCGCGCCAATATCGGCGCCTTCATGGACGGCATGTTCCGCGCCGGTGCCTTCCAGGGCCAGAAGGCCTCGGACGCCTACTTTGTCCGCTGCGGCCTGGGCGACACCATGACCCAGGATGATGTCGATCGTGGACAGGTCATTGCCGTGGTCGGCTTTGCCCCGCTGAAACCGGCCGAATTCGTCATCGTTCGCATTCAGCAGAAAGTCGGTCAATCGTGATGGCGTCGGGAAACAAGTGAACGTACCGACCCTGACCCTGTAACCCGAGAGCTAGGAAGCACGAAAGCTACCTAAGGAGACATAGCAATGGCTGCTCCCACATTTCCTGTCAACGCCCATCGCCACGATCCGTACCGGACCTTCAAATTTCAGATCCTCATTGACGGCAAGCCGGTGGCCGGGCTGAAAAAAATGGGTGCGCTCAAGCGCAAGACCGAAGCCATCAAATGGCGTTCGGCCGGTGACCCGAGTTCTGAACGGATTCTTCCCGGAGGCACCAGCTACGAGCCCGTGACCCTGGAGCAGGGGCTTTCCCATGATCCGGTCTTTGAAAGCTGGGCCAACCTGGTCAACAACGTCGAGGGCGATGCGGCGATGTCGCTCAAAAATTTCCGCAAGGATATCGTGATCAACGTGCTCAACCTGCAGGGAACGGTGGCCATCTCCTACCGACTGTACCGCGCCTGGGTTTCCGAATACCAGGCCCTGCCGGAGATGGATGCCGGGGCGATGAACGCGGTCGGCATTCAGACCATCACCCTCCAGCACGAGGGCTGGCAGCGCGATACCGCGGTGGTTGAGCCCACGGAGAGTTGATGATCTGGAACTAATCGGTCACACCAAAATTGAAACGTCGTTCAGGTGGCTTTTCAGAGGAACGACAAAGTTGACAAGGAGCGCATGTGCGGCTACCGGGCGGATTGATTGAGCAGGAAACCCGTTCTCGCGACTGGTCGTTTCAACCGGTCAGCGGTGCCCTGGAAATGGCCCTGAGCGAGGTCGCCCAAGCGGCTGCGAGTATGCCCTGGGCCGTCACCCGTGTTCTTTCCCTGGCCCTGGAGCGGCTCGGCAACCAGCCGGCAACCGAGGAGCGGGTTGCCGGCCTCTGCGTGGGCGATCGCCAGTTTCTCATGCGCGAGCTGGAGCTCCATCTGGGCGTCCAGGGGGGGTGGTTCCACGCCGAGTGCAGCGGTTGCGGCAGCCGCTTTGATTTTCAGGTGCAGTACGCCGAGCTGCCGGTGGAGGAAGCGGGGCCGACCTACCCCCAGGCCCGGGTGCAGTGGCAGGGGCGGCAGATGTGTTTTCGCCTGCCCACCGGGGAAGATCAGGAGCGCCTCTTGACGATCCCCCCGGAATCGGCGCAGGCCTGGTTGTTCTCGCAGGTGCACCTGGAGGGCGATTTGCCCCAGGAATGGGATTCCGATCTGCTCCAGGTGGTTGACGAGGCCCTGGAGGCGGTTGCCCCCGGAATCGTCACCAGGATCCAGGCCAACTGTCCGGAATGTGGAGCCGGCAACGAAGTGGAACTTGATCCCTACCGGGTATTATCGTTGAACAGCGATACCCTGCTGCGGGAGGTCCATCAGCTGGCCAGCCATTATCACTGGAGCGAGGCTGAAATCCTCGGGTTACCCAGAACCCGGCGGCTCCGCTATCTGGAGCTGATCGATCGCAGCCGGGGCATGACGAGATAAACATGAGTTTACTTGGCGACACCATACGCGATGCACATCGACCTCTGCCCGGCAGGGGAGGCGAGGTGCTGCGGCGGATACCGCTTGAGGAATACGCGGAGAGCGGCCCGGAGGAGGAGTACGCCTCCTCCGGGCTGCAGACCGTGTTCAGGTTTCAGAAGGAGGGGCCGTCGCCACCGATGACTGCGCCCCGAGAGGCGTCCTTCCGGTCGGGGAGCAGGGGAACTGATCTTCCGGCCGGTGACCCTTTGTCAGTGGAGAGCAAGGTTGAAAGGCCAAACTTATCTGCCAGCAAAGTCGACGGCAACGAAGACTTTTTTTCCGTAACGGGCGAAAATCGAGGGAACGAACTGGCAACAGGACAGATGAATCACGGAAGTCCAGGTTGGACAACGGCAGCCGAGATGAGCTCCGAGACGAGTACGCATCAGTCAGTAGTTGGGTCTGAGCCGAATGAATCGGATTCTGCACATCAACAGCAGAAGTCCCGCGAACAACAGGGCAGTGTGGAATTTGTTAGTGAACAAGAGGAAACGTACCAGAGTCGGATACCGGGTCAGGGCGCCCCTTCTGAATCTTTTTTCACCGCACCGATCCCCCCCCTGAGATCGGTTACACCGGGACCGACTTCAGCCGAGCGGCCGCATCTCCCTGGCCAGATTTCTTGGCCGGCTGAAGCGGTTCCCGGTCAAGCGGTGGAGAACCCCCCATGGGGGCAAGGGGAGAACGATCCCGACCGGGAACCGCTCGCCTCTTCTGCGAGCCGGCCGCATACGACTGGTGCCGCAGTGCTGCAATGGCCTGCTGGCTATGCGGAAGCCCCATCGGAGGCGCTCTTTACGCCAAGCGCGTCTGTTCCCCCTGAAGCAGCGCAGCTGGTTATCGGCAGGATCGATGTCGTGGTCGTGTCCACAGCGGAACAAAAACGCACGCAATCGATTCCCACCCGGCAATCAGATTCCGGCTTTGTCAGCCGCAACTATCTCAAACGGCTCTGATATGGCTCTGGTCTCCTCACCCCTTTCCCAGGTCTGCAAAGGCATCCGCACCTATCTCGATGGCGCCATCAACGGGCCTGATCGGAGCAAGGTCAGCGTGGTCCTGTCCACCCCGGCGGAAACCGCGTCGACCGGGGCGGGTGATTCCGATCATCGGCTCAACCTCTTTTTTTTCCGTTTCGAGCCTGTTGGCCTCTTTCCCGATATTCTGCCCGGTGAGACCAGCTGGATGCGCGCCTTCTGCCTCATCACCCCCTTCGCCGGCGAGGAGGAGACTGTCGGTCCGGGGGAGAACGATTTACGCCTGGTCGGCGAGGTCAGCCGCATTTTCCACGAGCAACCGGTTTTTCACCTCGATGTCGACGGCGAACGCTACCATCTGCAGGTGATCCTCCAACCCATGGGCCTTGACCAGCTCAACCAGCTCTGGTCCACCCAGGGCGATACCATCTATCGGCCATCGCTCCTTTATGAAATTTCCCTGATGCCGGTGGTGCCGGTGGACAAGGTTGTTCCCGCACCGTTCACCGGCGCCCTTGGGCTGCAGGTCCAGGCGGGGCTGGCCGCGCAGCCGGTGAGCACCGGAGCAACCCCGCCCCAGGTGGCCCCCATGATGCCGGATACCCGCCAGCCCGATTGGGTACCTGCGGTGGCCCTGGTGTATGAGGACAGCTGCAGTGTCAGCCTGCTTTTTCGTGTGGGCAGTCCCGAGTTGGCGGCCTTTGTCCCCCAGGTCTGGCTGGCCGGGGAGGTCGGCACTTCCGTGCGGCTTGTCTGGGAAACCTGGGAGGCGGGCAGGGGATGGCAGCGGGTGGAACCGGCGATATCGGGCCTGGTGGCCAACCGCTCCATCGATCCGGAAAGCGTGGCCGAGGCAAGCCTGATCCCGGCACCGCTGCCGTTTAATGATCGGCCCGGGCAGATGCTGCTCTATGCCGAGCGCAGTCTGGTGCGTGCGGTGGATGGCGTCCTGCTGGAGCTACGCTCCAATCCCCTTTTGATCACCCTCTACACCGGTTGACCCCATGAATGCGCCCCAGGCCGAATGCCAGATCCTCTCCCGACTCGATGCCGAATGGCGTCGTCTGGAGTTGCTCTGTTGGTGTCTGGCCAAGGGCAGACGGGGGGAGAGCCTGGGAGAGGACGAGTTGGAGCAGCTCCGCCAACTCCAGGCCGAGGTGCATGGCCTGAGGGAGGCGGATGGTGTCTGGGAAGAGGCCCTGGGGCTGTGCTTGTCTCACCTGGAATACGATATTCTCGCCGCTGTGCTGGCCCCGGAGGTGGAGCCCAGGCTCGGCTGGAGTTTCCAGTCCCTCCAGGCCGGGGGCAGTCAGCCCTGGGCAACGCGCAGCCTGATTCAGGAACTCTTTGCCCTGGACGGCAACCAAGCCCATCAGCTGCGCCAGGCCCTGGGGCCTCAGGGGGAGTTGCGGCGAAGGCGCCTTATTCGGGTGCAGGAGGAGGGGCCCTACCATCCCATCCAGCCCGAACCCTGGCTGCTTGGCCGGATCAGCGGCCGGGACATGGAACTGCCGCCTCCGCCCGGCGCCACACCGGTGCGCCAGCGAGCCCAATGGCGGGATCTGGTGCTGCCGCCCGGCAGGCTGGCCATGCTGCACGAATTTCTTCTCTGGATCCAGCAGCGGGACATCGTGGTCAATGCCTGGCAGGGACAGAGCGTGGGCGGTCCGGTGGCCCTGTTCACCGGTCCTTCCGGCACGGGCAAGACCTTTGCGGCCTCGGTGCTGGCCACTGCCCTTGGCTGGCAGCTTTTTCGGGTCGATCTCGGTCGCTTGGTGAGCAAGTATGTGGGCGAGACCGAGGAAAATCTCAACCGCCTTTTCGATGCGGCCCACGACCAACCCATGGTGCTCCAGTTCGACGAGGCCGACGCCCTTTTTGCCAAGCGGGGCGAGGTCAAGGAGGCCCGCGACCGCTACGCCAACATGGAGGTCAGCCACCTGCTGACCCGGATCGAGGTCCATAGCGGCCCCTGCATTCTCACCACCAACCTGCGCAAGCAGCTGGATGGCGCCTTTACCCGCCGCTTCCAGATGGTGGTCGATTTTCCCCGGCCGGATGCAGAGGCCAGGGCCGCCCTGTGGCAGCGATTGCTGCCGCCCAAGGCGCCCATTGCCCTTGAGGTGGAGCATGATTTTCTCGGCGCGGCCGTGGCCCTGACCGGGGGCTCCATTCGCAACGCCGCCCTGCATGCGGCCTACCTGGCCGCAGGGAGCGGATCACCGATCAGCCTGGGCCATATTGCCCATGCCATCTGGCGCGAACTGGGCAAGGAGGGCAGGGAGATCAATCCCCAGGACCTTGGCCCCCTGTCCGCATACCTGCCCGAGGAGCTCGTCGATGAACACTGAAATCGGTCATCTCCACCTGCAGCTGCCAGCCGGATTTGAAAAGAGGGCCCAGCGCATTGGCCGTCTGGTTGGCGAGGCCCTGGCCGGTTCCACCACCTTGCCCGCCGGGCAGATCGCGCATCTGCGGGTGGGACCGGTGGAGGTCGGAGTCCATTTTTCCGACCAGCGGGTCGCGCAAACGATTGCCGATTCCATTCATGCCGCCATCCAGCGCGGTCTCAGCTAAGAGGAGAGGGAAAGCATGCTGTCACCCTTACGCGGATTTCTGGTGGAATACGGGACGAGCATCCCGCCGTTGATGCTCTCCTTCCACTTCAATCCCCAGAGCCTGACCCGCAACCGCAGCGTCACCCTGACCCTGGGGAGCACGCCCGCCACCCGCGGCGGCTATGATTTTGCCCTGCCCTCGGAGACCTCACGGGTTGCCCAGGGGGTGTCGGTGGAGCCGGAATCCTTTGATCTTGAGATCCTGATCGATGCCACCGACCGGATGAACGACAGCGATCCCATTGCCCAGTCCCTTGGGATCCAGCCGGAGCTGGACACCCTGCGCTCCATGGTCGAGCCCAAGGTCCAGGGGCCGGGTGGGGTTCAGGCCTTGGCCGGCCTCGGATTCGGCGGCAGCCGCGCCTTTCAGCGCAGCCAGTCGGCCTCGGTGCTGCTGCTTGTCTGGGGGGTCCACGTACTGCCGGTCTTCCTCAAGAGCGTGGAGGTGGCTGAATCCGCCCACCTGCCCACCCTGACCCCCTACCGGGCCACGGTAAAGCTGAGCCTGCAGGTGATCGAGGGCAACAACCCCTTTTACACGGTGGAAAAGGTACGCCAGGTGATCGGCTCCAAACTCAACTCGGCCAAAACCGTGGTCAGTGGCGCGGTGGAGGGATTTTTCTGATGTTGCTGAACAATTCCCGCTATAAAAACGGGCGGCGATTCGAGGCCGACGAGCAGGGCCTGGTTCGCTGCAAGGGGCTTCGTGAAAGGGAGATCGGGCCAGCGGTCGGCGTGGTCGAGCATGTGATCGAGGCCGGCGATCGTCTGGATCTCCTGGCCCATCACTTTTACAACGATGCCCGCCTCTGGTGGCGGATACTCGACGCCAACCCGGATCTGTCGAGCGGGGTCGAGTTGTCGCTGGCGGACAGGGCCGGCGAGGTGATCCTCATTCCCAAGGCCAAGGAGTAAATCATGCTGCTGGATCTTTTTTCCCAGCGGGACCGTGATCCCGCCGAATGCGTCATCACCGTCGACGGCGCGGAGATCGAGGAACTCTATCCCTTCCTCCAAGAGGTACGGGTGGATTGCAGCCGGACCGAGGCGGCCACCGCCACCCTCAGCTTTGAAACCCGGCGCAACGAGTTGGGCAGCTGGACGGTCCAGGACGCGGGTATTCTCGAACCCTGGGCGCGGATCGTCATCACCGCGGCCTTCGGCAGCCGGGAAGAGGAGGTGATGCGCGGCTATATCCGCGAGGTGCGCCTGGAAACGCCGGAAGACGCGGGAGCTGCCCAGGTGGTGGTGGAATGTCAGGACGATTCCCTGCGCCTAGATCGCACCCACCGGCGCCGCACCTGGGGGACCTCGGATTTGCCGACCAGCGATACCCTGATTCTTGCCGAAATTCTCACCACCTACGGCTTGCTGCCGCAGAGGGACAATGAATCGGGACAGGAGCGGTTGGTGGGCATCGCCCAGGACGACACCGATATCAAGTTTCTCAAGTCCCGGGCCGAATTTAACGGCTATGAGCTTATTTTTCGCGAAGGGCGGGTCTATTTCGGCCCCATGCGGCTGGAGGGTGATCCCCAGAGCACGATTTTGGTCTATGCCGGTGAGGACAGCAACTGTCTGTCCCTGTCCGTCCGCGCCAACGGGCATCAGCCCGATGCGGTCACCTTCGATGCCCCGGCCGAGAGCGGCGACAGTGTCGAATCGGCGGAGCCGGTGCGCTCCGACCTCTTTCTCCTCGGCACCACCAGGGCCGACAGCAGCAACGCCGGATTGGAGGATTTTGTCTGGCGGATGTCGGCCGAGGCCGGTGCCGATGGTCAGCGTCTCCAGGCCCTGGCGCAGATGAAGGCCAACGATCTCGATATCCACCGCATTCAGGGCGAAGGCGAACTCGATGGTGCCCTCTACGGTCATGTGCTCGAGGTCGGACGACCGGTGCCGGTGGATGGCCTGGGCGAGCGCATGTCCGGTGTCTATTACGTGGACAGCGTCAGCCACAGCTTTTCCGCCCTTGGGTATCGCCAACGATTTCGCCTGCTGCGCAACGGCTACGGCGATACGCTCGATACGGTCGGCGGCCTCTTACGTTCTCTTGCCGGAGTGATCTGATGGCCGATGATCTCAGCCAACAACTCACGCAAACCTTGCGGGAGCGCCGTGCCTACGGCAAATACCGCGGCTTCGTGGTCGACAACGAGGATCCCGAGCGGCGGGCACGGGTCCGGCTGCGGGTCCCGGCCCTGTTGGGCGAGGCGGAAACCGATTGGGCGCTGCCCTGTCTGCCCTGCGGCGGACTGAACAATCTTGGCCTGTTCACCGTTCCCGCGCTTGGGGCCCAGGTCTGGGTGGAGTTCGAGGGCGGCAATCTCGATTTTCCCATCTGGACCGGCACCTTCTGGCAGGAGGCGGACGATATTCCCGAGGAGGTCCAGGATCAGCAGACGACCAAGGTGTTGCGCACCGCTCGCGGGCATGTGCTGCTGTTTGAGGAGAAGGACGGGGAGGAGACCGTGAGCCTGGAGCATGCGGACGGGGCAAAGTTGACGATGAATGTTGAGGGCAGTGTCGAGTTGTGCAACAAGGATGGGGAGAAGCTGATGCTCGATGCCGACGGCGACAGTCTGAGCCTGGAAGACCAGCACGGCAACACCCTGACCATGGACAGCAACGGCATCACCCTGCAGGACATGAACGGCAACCAGGTGAAAATGGAGGCCTCCGGTATCACCGTGCAGGCCTCGGCCACCCTGACCCTGGAGGGAAGCCTCGTGCAGCTCGGCGGCAGCGGCGGGGAACCGGTGATCAAGGGGACCAGCCTGCTCTCCAAGCTGATCCTCCATACCCATCCCACCAGCATGGGCCCAACTGGGCCGCCCATCCCCCAGGGAGAGATGGGCAGTCTCTCCACCAAGGTCATGAGTTCATAAGGAGCAGCCATGGCGCGTCGACTCATCGATCCCCCCTATCTTCGTTTTCCCCTGACCATCGATGCGGGCGGCCCGAGTCTTGCCAGCCGCTCCGAGCATATCCGCGGACAGATCGAGCAGGTGCTCTTTACCTTGCCCGGTGAACGGGTCTTTCGCCCCGATTTCGGGGCCGGGGTCAAGGCTCTGGTGTTTGAACCCAACAGCACACCCCTGTGGCAGATCACCAAGCGCCGTCTGCTCGCCAGCCTGGCCGATGCCCTTCAAGGAGAGGTGGATCCCAAGAGTATTGAGGTCGAGGTCAGCGGTGAGGAAGCTACCCTCACCATTACCATTGGGTACACCCTGGCGGCCATCGGCCTTCGCGAGAGCCAGATCTTTACCGTGGGAGGGGGATGATGGCTGTTGATCCTGTTGCCCAACTGCTGTTTGACGTTGCCTGTCCCGACTGCGGCCGACGCCTGATCGATCTGCCGGATATCCTGCCCGAGGTGGGCGATGACTTTGATTGGGATCAGCGCGATTACGACGGTTTTCGCCTGTTCATGCTCCAGGAACTGGCTGCCCGTTTTCCCGAGCGACGCCGCTGGACCCCGGCCGATGTCGAGGTGGCCCTGGTGGAGGTCCTGGCCTACGCGCTGGATCAGTTGTCCGATGGGCTGGATCGGGCCATGGCCGAACGGTTTCTCGAGACCGCCCGTCGCCCCGAATCCCTGCGCCGATTGCTGCTGCTGATCGGCTACGATGCCGCTGCCCTTGCCAAGCGGTTGCAGCAGGGACCCTTTACAGGGCTCGACGCGGATCAGGCGGCCGCCCCCTTAAGCGGTGAGGATCGGTTGCGCTTTGACGACTGGTGGCTCGATCATCCCGAGCAGATGGAGCAGGCGCGTATCGACGGTCCGCGTTCCATCCATGACCAGCACCGCATGGTCACCCTGGAGGATTTCGAACAGCAGCTGCAGCGCCATCCTTTGGTATTGCGGGCCCATGCCTGGGAGCGCTGGGACGGTTCCTGGTCCACAGTCCATGTGGCGGTGATCAACTGGCGACGTTTGGGGCTGGACAGTCCCTGCGACGACTTCAGCGACGGTATCTGGGCGCAAACCCAGGCCTTTCACGCCGAACGGGGGCTGCATCTGCCCGAGAGAACAGATGCCCCCAACGTGCGCTCGATCCTCTACCCCTTTTTGGAGGCCTACCGCATGGTAGGCCAGGAGGTGGTGCTTGAGGAGGCGGTCGAGGTGGGGATCGTGCTCAGCCTCTCCATTCAGGTGAACCGGGAATATTTTCAATCCGAGATTCGTCATGCGGTGGAGCGGGCCCTGGGTACGGGACCGGGCGGATTCTTCGCCCCCGGCCGCCTTCGTTTTGGCGAGGATCTCTGGGCAAGCGATCTTTACCAGTTGCTCATGGGGCTTTCCGGAGTGGACAATGTCTGCCTCAACCGTTTCAAGCGGCTGGGCGACCGATTCCGCGATCAGGCGGCCAGCGGCCAGATCGTCCTTGAAGGATTGGAGGTGGCGATCTGCGATAACGATCAGGCCCAGCCGGAACGGGGCTACTACACCCTGACCCTGCACGGAGGACGCAAAGGATGAGCGATCTGACCCGGTGGAATCGGGCCGGCCTATCCCGGTTCGGCTATGTGGACGGCAATGCGGCGGTTTTTCTCGAGCGGTTGCGTGCCGGCCTGGCTACACGTTTTCCCCAGTGGCAGCCGATTCCCGGGGCGGAGCCGCCGTCTGCATCCGAGGGCGAAGAGGCCAAGAAATCGCGGCTCGAGACCCTGTATAGGGCCGATCCGGGTGACATGCTCTGGCAGCTGACCCGGCAGTTTGCCCGCTCCAGCCACGTGCTCGGTGGCCATATCGACGCCTTTGCCAACGAGGGGACCCTGGAAACCGCCAGCCAGTGGGAAAACCTGCGCCGGTTGGTGGCCCTGCTCAACTACGCGCCCCTGCCGCCGGCCTCGGCCGGAACCCCTTTGGCACTTCAGATCAAGAGCGGCAAAAGCGGCACCATAGCCGCCGGGTTCCAGATCAAACACGCACCGGCTGCGGGCAAACCAATCATCTTTGAAACCCTGGAAGAGATCGAGGTGGACTGGGCCTACAACAGCCTCCGCTCCCAGGGGTATCAGTGCAATCCGCTTCAACTCAGCGGGACGGAACTCCTCCTCGAGGGGCAGCTGGACAAGGTTCGTATCGGCGATGCCCTGGTGCTGGAAAATCAGGGAAATGGCAAACTCTCCGCCCATCTTATCGACGGCGTCGTCCTTGCTCAAAACGAGACGCAGCTGACGCTCACCCCGGCCATCCCCAGCGGATTCATCAAGGGAACCACCGTGGTCCACTGCTGTCCCAAGGAACGGCTCAAGCCGCTTGGCCCGGCCACCAAGGGGGTGGAGACCGTGGGCCACAGCCTGCAGCTGGCCACGGGCAGCAAGGGGTTGGCCCCGGGCGATATCGTGGTCATCCGCTCGGCAGACAACAAGCCGCTTTATCGACGGATCAAGGCGGTCCATGACGACCGCCTGGTGTTGTACCGGCCGATCCACCAGCTGACCTTGCATGGGGCCACCGTGGCCAGGCCCGACATCCTGCCGATCAGCAATCTCGGCAGCCCGCCTGCCGGGCGCGACATCCCGGAGACGGCTCCCGAGACCGTGGTCCAGGTGGTCTACGCTGCCGGTGACTGGTCCCGCCTCATCAATCAATGGGTCGCCGACAGGGTCGATCGCGGCAAGGGAGCGGCAAAACGGGAGTATATCCCCGTCTATTACTGCCTCCATGCCAAGTATGTACCGGTGGACACCGACTGTAAGGAGATCGATGCCGGTGATCGCCCCGGCTACACCACCCTCACCCTGACCTGGAACAAGGACACTGACGGCATTCCCGGCGATACGGACCTGAGGCTGCGCAATCCCCAATCCTTGATGGTGGCGCCGACCGAGCTGGGTTCGTGGAAGGTGGACACCTTTCTCAACAAGAGCGAGGCCGGGCGCCTGACCCAGGATCTGGTCACGGAGGTCAGCAAACAGGCGGTCGCCGGTGACTTGGCGGTGGTGGTGAAAGGCGGGCAGCTGGCCTGGACCCGTCTGGCCACGGTGAGCCAGGACCGCGAACACGAGGAAACCACCCTCAGCGCCGATCCCCAGTGGCAGGACCGTGGCGGCGGACCGTTTTTTCTCAGCCGCACGCGGGTGCAGCTCCATTTCACCCAACAGGTGCGGGTAGTCGGCTGGCAGGAGAACACCACCGCGATCACCAGCCGTCGCATCTACCTGCAGTCGCCGCTGGCAGGCATCAAGGCCGGGCGTCCGCTGCTGGTCAGCAACGGCGCCACCGTGATCCAGACACGGGCCGAGGAGGTAGCGGCCAACGGCGGCTGGCTCTTGCTCAGTGAACCTCCTCCCAGCGGAACCACCATCGGTAATCTGGAAATCATGGCCAACGTGGTCCAGGCCGGGCACGGCGAGGCACGCCCCTGGCGGGTGCTGGGCAGCGGCGACGGTTCCCGCAACAACCAGAGCTTCACCGTCGAGGTGGAGGATCTCAGTTTTGTCGCCGATACGGCCATGGCCAGCGGTGTGCGCGCGGCCCTTGAGGTGGTGATCGGTTCTGAGACCTGGACCCAGGTGGACAATCTCAAGGACTCCAGCGCCAGTGATGCCCACTACCAGGTGCGGAGCAACGAGGATGGCTACGCGGTGGTGGAGTTCGGGGACGGCCGCCATGGTCGCAGACTGCCCTCGGGCAGCAACAATATCCGCGCGCGTTTGCGCCAGGGCGTGGGTATGAGCGGCAATCTCGATCCCGGTTCCCTGGTGAAGCCGGTGCAGCCCCATCCATTGATTGCCGCCGTTCTCCAACCCATGGCCAGCAGCGGCGGCAACGACCGGGAAGACAATGCCGACCTACGGCGCAACGCTCCGGCCAGTCTGCTCGCTTTGAACCGGGCGGTCTCGATCGAGGATGCGGCCCAACTGGCGCGCAGTCACCCCAGTGTCTGGCAGGCGGCCGCCTTCCGCCTCAAACCCGGCCTGGGCAGACGGGAGCGACTTGAGGTGGTGGTCATGGCCGCAGGCGGCGGTTTCCTCTCCACCTCGCTCAAGCAGACAGTGCAGAGCTGGCTCGTTGCCCGCTGCCAACCGGGGATGCAGGTCCTGCTCAGCGATTATGTCCCGGTCCGCTTTCAATTGGAGCTGACCATACGCATCCGCACAACCATGGACAGTCGAAGCGTGCAGGAGGCGGTGGCATCCCGGTTGAACGATGCTTTGGCCCTTTCACGGCGTCAGCTGGGTCAACCTCTCTATCGCGGGGAGATCTACAGTCTGGTTGATGCGGTCAGCGGCGTGGAAAACAGTTCCTGTGCACTGATCCTGCCCTGGCCGCAGTCGGGCGTTTCCCTTGACGACCGGCCCCAGGTGGCCCTCAGCGGCACCACGGTAATGTCGATTCTGCCCAGCCAGCGGCAGTGCCTGGTCCTGGAGAGTTCCACCCTGAACATCAGGGTGGAGGCGGCTGAGGAGGTTTGAGATGAGTGGAGCGTACACTACACCTGGATATGGCGAACGGCTGCTGGAATGGCTGCCCAACCACTGGAAGGTCCGTGATGGCGGTGACCTTACCGCTCTGCTTGCGGTCTATGGTGAGTTGCTGGACGCGATCCATGCCACCATCCACCAGCATCTCTATGACGGCTTTCCCGACAGGGACGAGCACGGCAACCACTGCCAGGACTGGCTCATTCCCTACTTTGCCCGTCTGCTCGATGTAGATCTGGTTTCACCGGATGCCGATGGCCGCCGGGACGAGGTCTCCAAGGCGGTCTACTGGCGCCAGCGCAAGGGCACCCGCGTCAGTGTGGAGGGCATTGCCGAGGCAGTGGGCCAGTTTGAGGTCGAGGTCCATGAGGGCTGGAAGCGGGTGGCCATGACCCCACGGGTCGATCGTCCGCTGCTGCCGGAGCAGGCCTATGGCGAGGAGCCGATCAAGGGCAAGAAGACACCGGCCCTCTCTGCACGGCATCCCGGTTTGCCCACCTCGACCCTGGATTTTCGCTTCTGTTCGCGGGCGGTGCAATGCGGGATCAGTAACGATGGTGCCGCCAGCACCAGCTTTCCCGGCCTGGATGAGCCGGTCATCTGGCGGCAGATCAACCGCTCCGGCCTCCCCTGCGCGCCGGATAGTTATCAGGACGTCTCCCGCAGAACCGTTGACCTGCGCACACCGGGCAGCCTTCGCGGTCGCTACCATCCCCGGCGACTGATCCTCCATCTGCCGCCGCCGGAAGGGTTCTTTGCCCGCGATCACGCCAGCCTGCAGTGGCAGCAGATTCTGCCCCTGGTCGAGGCGGCCCTGGCCACCGGAACCGGTGCGGTCCATCAGGATCTGATCGAGGTCAGCGCAACGCTCGTTCGCATTGATGGCCAGGAGCTGCCGATGATCACCCTGCGCGGACTCACCAAGGCACCGGTGCGGATCCGCGGCGTGGTCGCCCTGGAGGCAGAGGCGGTCTTTCGCTTTGCCAACCTCTGGTTCGACAACCGGGTCGATATTCGTCGGGGCGTTATCCAGTGCGTCGGCTGCGCCCTGCGCCATCTTCGCTCCACGGTGATCGATCGCACAAGGCCGGTGATCGTGGCCGTCAGCTCGCTCTTCAAGCGGGTCGAGGCCGCCCGTGGTCTGATGCGGCTGGAGTATGTGACCGTGCTGGAAACCTTGCTCGCTGAGGCCCTCCAGGCCAGCGATTGCATTCTTCTTGCCCCCCTGCGCAAGGATCGGGTGGATGAGGATGTGCCCGGCAGCGGTTGCCTGCGTTACAGCCGTATCCCCTTTTTCCCCAAAGATGCCAAAGGACTGAAACCATGGGAACTGGTCAGCGGCCATCTCTCGGATTGGCTGAGCCAGGGCAAGCGCTCGGAGTTGCGTTGCTTGGCAGCCAACTGCACCACCCAGCTGCCGCTCTTCTGCAGCGAGGTCTTTGGCGAACCGGGATGCGGCGTGCTCCACCCTCAGTGCATCTCCAGCATTGCAGCCGGCGCCGAGGACGGTGGGGAAATGGGGGCCTACCACGGCCATCGTCTTGTCCTGCGGCGCGCGGCCGTGCTGGAAAAGCTGCGTGAGTTTCTACCGGTGGGCATGGAGGCGGTGCTGGTCATGGATCCGAGCCTTGCCTGCGTACCGCCGAAAGCAACCTGAAGTCGACCTGCCCGCATGGGGCAATCGTTTTTTCTTTAATGTCTAACCTGAAAGGGTAGCATCCATGAAAACCCAAATTTCGAGAAACTCGCTTCAACCCGAGAAACACTATTCAGGTCTCTACCTGCAACAGGGGCGGATGATCACCGATGCGGATTGGAACGAGCTCACCGATATTGAGAAAGAGCGGCTGGTCGCGGCCCTGGCAGATGTGGTGTCCAGTGGTGCGCCGCGAACAGGGGGGCTGAGGCTCATCGCCGTACCGTCAGGTTCGACCAATGTGCGCATTGCGCCCGGCGTTATTTACGTCGAAGGCGTGCCGGCCCGGCTTGAAGCCGAGTACAACCTGGCTATCAATACCCAGCCCGACTATCCGCTTCAGGCCGATTACAGCGGCCAGAGCCTCTGCCTCTATGCCGATGTCTGGGAGCGGACGGTGACTGCCCTGGAGGATGCCGCCCTCATGGATCCGGCCCTGCACGGGGCCGACACCGCCAGTCGCAGCCAGACCATGGTGCAGGTGAAGTGGTGCCCAACCACCGGCACCACCCCGGTTGACCTGATGGACGACCAGGTCAATCCCCCTCAGGGGACGGCCGAACTCAGCCTCCGCCTGGCCCTGATCACCGGTTCCGCCGACAGCTGCGATCCCTGCGCAAGTCAGGTGGATGTGGATGAGCGCATCGGCAACTCTCTCTTTCGGGTTGAAGTGCACGACTTTGACCGCGACGCCCAGATCCTGACCCTGAAGTGGTCGCGCGATAACGGTGCCGAGGCCTGCCGTGTCGCGGAGATGCCCGCCGGGTTCAACCAGGGCCCCTGGGTGTGGGAGTTCTACGACGACAACACCGAGCGCCTTTTAGGCAATCATTTTGCACCCAACGCCAAAAACTTGCGCGGCCTGCTGCGCACGACCTGCACCGAGCCGACCGGCGCCGCAGAACCCAAGACCTATGTGCGCCAGTGGGATGGCTACCTGACCATCGACCTCAAGACCCTGTCCGGCTCCACCCTGGTTTTCAGCGGGGTCGACCGCGGTGTACCTCTTGCCCAGGGCGCGGCCGGCTCGGCCAGTCATGGCCGGGTCGCAGCCAGCGACGGCAAGATCAGCATCAACCTGGAGCGGATGGAGCTCCACCTGGACACTAAGGAAAAACTTTTTGTTCCCGGAGACTTCTGGCTGGCCACGGTGCGCGAGTCTGTCCAGGTGTCCGGCCAGTACATTCTTCCGCCCACGGAGGGTTTGGCTGTCCCTGCCCGGGGGGCAACCCCCTGTGGCATTCGCCACCACTACTTGGTCCTGGGGGAAATCGGCATCAACAAAAAGTTGGTTGCCGGGGATGATCCCTTCATCCGGCAAATGCACTTTCCACCGCTGAGCGATATCCAGGCCGGAGATGTGGGCTACGCGATCCCGGTCTGCGAAAATCAGCAGAACACCCTCAAGGACCTGCTCGCTCCGGATCTTGATCTCAATGGGGATGGGCAGGTGAACCTGCGCCATGTCCTGGACACCCTCCTGTGTCGTCTGCGGGCGGATCGCCTGCCGCTCAACAAGCAGGACACCGCCCTGTGCAGCGAACTGCAGGGGAATGCGGTGGTCACGGTGCAGGATGCGCTTCGTGTGCTCTGCGATAAATCCACCATCAGCTGCTCGGTGGTGGCGACATCTTCCGCCCAACTTGCAGTGCTGCTGCAGGAGTTTGCCGCCGACAGCTCAGCCCTGGATCTGTGGATCTGCCTGCCTGCTGGCACCTATCCCATCGCAACCGAGGTCTCCCTCAGCGGCAAGCGCAGCCTGCGCATCAGCGGCCAGGGGCCACGGGCGGTTCGCATCACCTGCAGTGCCGCTCAATTGAATCTGGAAGCGGATGAAATCGTGTTGGAAAACCTGACCCTGAGCTTTGCCACCGGCAGCGGTCAGCTGGCCATTCGTGCCGGCGAATCGCGAACGAGCAACTGCCGTTTCAGCCGTACCACCACCGTCAAGGGGCCGCCGATGGTCAGCGTTGGCGGCCAAGGCAGCGCAGATTGCACCTTGGCTTGGGAAAACAACCGTCTGGACGCCATCGTGAAAAAGGTCACCGCCAGCAATAGCGCCTGGATCGAGGCCATAGGGGCGGGCAACGACAAGCTCAAGGAAAGTCTTGCCGCCCTGACCGGTGCCGAACTTTTAGCCAACAGGGATGCCTACGATGCGGCAATCAGGCAAGTGGTTGCCACGATTATCGCCCTGCCGAAGACCACTCGAGCGGCCTGGAGCACAAACTTGCAGGAGATCGCCGCTCCGACGCGGATTCCCGTGTTTGCGGTTCGCAGGGTGGGCTCCGCTGCCTTGGTTGAAGCGCTGTCCAAGGAGAAGCCAAACGCGCTTGAGCTGGCTGCGGCGCTGGAGGAGATCGTTGCTGTCGGCGTGAGCCGTGAACCGGATTATGCCCTGCGCCTGGAAACGGCCAAGGTGGGCGGTGTGCTGGCGAAAAACCGGGTCAGCGGCTGGGTGCTGTTGGCAAACGGGGTGAGCGGTTATCGCCATCCCACTGTGGCGGTGATCGGATCCACCCTCGATGGTGCGGTTGTCAAGAGCGGCGGCAATGACTTACGCCTGGTTGAAAACAGCTTTGAGGGGCTCAAGGCCAACTTGCCCGCAGGCAGTGTCAACGACGAAAACCGGCTCACCGTACAAGTCAGCGGCTATGCACGCCTGATTGCCAGCGGCAATACGATTGAGCAGGGACTCAATTCGCTGGTTACGGCGCACTTCGTCGGCCAGGGCAACACCTGGAGCCGGGAAGGGACCGATCCGCTTGGTTCGGTGATCGGTGATCGGGGCGTTTTTACCGGCAACCTGCTCGATACCGGCACCGCGACCCTCCAGATCACCAGCACCATGGGCAAGGATCAACTACGCTCAGGGGGCAATCTGGAGGTGGATTTGGTCAGCGCAACCTGAGAAAATATTTTGGGGGAGGTGCCATGAAAACGTTGCAACAGAGTCGACGTCTGATGCGCGCTCGCGGTATTGCGGTGTTGAAACCGATGCGGATGGACAAGAGCCGTCAGTCACTGCGAGAGGTTTTTGATGCCCCCATCCAGACCAAGTTGCGGGTGGGCTCCCCTGATGACGCCTTTGAGCGTGAGGCCGATAGTCTGGCCGAGCGGATGCTTTCCATGCCGCAACCGCGGGTGCAGCGCGAGTCCGAGGATGAGGAAAAACCGAGACCCGTGGACGATGAGCGGGAAGAGGAGGTTCAGGCCAAGGCGATTGATCCTACGGCCCCACCGACACTCACCAGTCTGCCTGCAACGGGGGGCGGCAAGCCCTTGGCCCCGGGGGAGCGCACTTTTTTTGAATCGCGTTTAGGGGCACATCTCGGTTCGGTCAGGGTCCATAGCGATATTGAGGCGGATCGGCTGGCCAGCGGGCTGTCGGCCCGTGCCTTTACCCTGGGCCGGGACATCTATTTCGGCGAGGGCGAATACCAACCGGGAACCCTGGAAGGCCGCCGTCTGCTTGGCCATGAGTTGGCGCACGTGCTCCAGCAGGGCAGGGGCCAGGAGGACCTGCAGCGCAAGATTGACCGGGTGAAGATCAGCAAGAAGGGGATCGACCTCTACTTCAGTCTCGGCATTTATGGGCCCAATGCCAGTGCCAATCTGGCCTCCACCTGGGCAACCAACATCGAAAACAAGTGGAGTCAACAACTCAAGGTCAAGGGGACGACCATAGATGCCAAGGTCCATGTCACCGCCAAGGCATACCCCCTCCTCCCCGATGTCGATATGATGCAGATGGCGGTGCCTGAATCCAATGCGGTGTATGTGGAGAAAAACGGATTCCGTTCTCATGTCGCCTATTCGGGCTGGGGCCATGACAAGTGGAGCACCGGCCGCTGGGCCTTGGATGCCAAGCCGCTCGTGGTTGCCCATGAGGCGGGTCACATGATGGGACTTAAAGACAAGTATGTCGATCTCCCCTTCCTCGGCAGCGTTGATCTGCCGGGATACGAAAAAGACATCATGGCCAATTTCTGGAATGATAACGGCAAGACCGACTTTACCCGCGGCTGGTGCGGTATTCTTCTTTATCATTTCTTCGGGTATCGTTCCTGAACCTTTTTCGGGCGCATTATGCTGACAGCCGCGCTCACCCATAAACAGCCCCTTAACCAGGGAAGGCTTGTTGTCCGTCCGGTTCTCCGTCCCAGGCTCAAGCTCGGCGCTGTCGTTGATGAGGCCGAGCAGCAGGCGGATCGGATCGCGGCCCGGGTCCTGCAGGGAAAATCCGCCCCAGGGACCGATCAATCCTCGGGTGCTTCACAAGGCGATCATCGATCCGCCATTCGCCGTATCCTCACCCCGCAGGCAGCAACCGCGCTGGAACAGCCCGTCGAGGAGGAGCAGGTCCTTCCCGAGACGCTGGAGCATGAGGTGGCCGTGTTGCAGAGCGGCGGTCGTCCTCTGCCACCTCCGCTGCGGGCGGAGATGGAGGGCCGTTTTGGTATGGATTGGGGCTCGGTGCGGATCCATACCGATGCAAATGCGGCGCGGCTAAGCGAGATCCTCCACGCCCGGGCCTTCACCGTTGGCGAGCATATCGCCTTCAACGACGGCAGTTTTCAGCCGGAGACCGGATCCGGTCGATTTCTTTTGGCCCATGAGCTGGCCCATGTGGCCCAGCATCGCGGCGCAGCCGAATCCGCGGTCAACCAGCCGGTTCGCCGGGGATTCTGGAGCGATCTCTACAATTCGGCCGCTGAAACCCTGGGGGATATCGCCGATTGGGCCATGGACCAGGTCGAGGAATTCGGCTGGCGTCTTATCGAGAGCATTTCGCCCGAATTTGCCCGCACGGTCCGCGCCATCGCCGACGAGGGCGTCGTCCACTGGCTGAGTCGCCAAGTGTCCCATGCCTTGGATGGTTTTATCAACACCCTGCGCAGCCTGGTGCCCTTTGATGCGCCACAGCAGCTCATCGCCTTTTTTTCCGGGTTGGTGGAACGGGCCGCCGGGATCGCGGGCGCCCTGGCCTCGGGACGCTGCGAACCCCTGATGCAGGCCATCACCGCGATCAAGACCTTTGTGGTGGAAACCGCCGGTGTGGCCTGGGACCGGTTGACCGAGTTTCTCCAGCCTGTGGCCACCTTTTTCAGCGACCTCTGGAGTCAGTTCGGCACGCCGGCTGTGCAGTGGCTGCAGGATTTCGGTGGCGAGGTCTGGCAGGGAATTCAGGACCTGGGCCGTCGTTTCTGGGATTGGA
Source organism: uncultured Desulfobulbus sp. (assembly GCF_963665445.1). Classification (GTDB taxonomy): domain Bacteria; phylum Desulfobacterota; class Desulfobulbia; order Desulfobulbales; family Desulfobulbaceae; genus Desulfobulbus. The sequence continues at coordinate 4,364,341 of NZ_OY762276.1, forward strand.
TCCGCCCGGTGCGCGAGGCAGCGTCCCGGGTGTGGAACTGGTTTTCCGGCAGGCTGTTCGGTTCCTCCGGAGGAGAGGGGGACGGCTCGAGCCAGGGCGGCATTCTCGGATGGATCACGCAAAAGGCCGGCGAGGCCTGGGACTGGGTGCGCGAGCAGACGCGTCCGGTCTGGCAGCCTGTGGCCAACCTGGCCGGCCAGGTGGCGGAGCTGCTGCCGCCGGCCTTTGTCCGTGAGCTGGGCGAGCGGGCGCAACAGCTCTCGACCGAGCTTGAGCCTGCGACCGCGGGTATGGATGGGGGCGCAGGCGTACCGGAGGCGCGCAACAACCTGGCCTCCTCCCTGCCTTCGATCCTCAATGTTATCGGTACGATCCGCAGTGTTATCGTGCATATCAGCCAGTGGCTGTCAACCCGCATAACCGCAGTGGCAAGCCTGATCACCGGTCTGGTGAATCGCCTGCGGGCCAGCGCGCTCCTTTCCTGGCTTTCCAGCCCCTTCAGTGCCCTTGAACAGGCGCTGAGCTTTCTCGCCAATTGGGCCAGCAACGCGGTAGCCAGCCTTTTTGCCACCCTGCTGCAGGCCTTTGATGCGCTCTCGCCTTTTTTTGAGCTGGTGCTCGAGACCGTGCGCAAGGTGATCACCATCTTTGGCGACCTGTTGCAGTTGCCGTTGTTGGTGCTCAACGGAATCTGGCAGCGGGTACCGCGCTGTATCCGCGAACCCATTGAAAATTTCATCAAGAACCAGATTCTTGCCCGCATCCCCGTTTTTGGCCAGTTTTTCTCCGATCCCGAACTCTGGCCGCGGGTGCAGCAGACCGCCCTGGGGATTCTCCGTCGTATCTTTGTCGATGGAGACATCGGTGGCGCGGCCTGGGCCTTTTTCCAGACGATTTTAGGTATTCTCGGCGTTCCCGCCCAGCTGGTGGTGCAGATTCTTGCCAGAGCGGCGCGGGCGATCGGCGATATCCTCACCAACCCCATCGGCTTTCTCGGCAACCTCCTCCGGGCCATGGGCAGGGGATTCACCCAGTTTTTTGCCAATATCGGCACCCATCTGCTCAGCGGCCTCACCAACTGGCTCTTTGCCACTGTCCGTGATGCGGGCATCAACCCGCCCACGGATTTCTCCCTGCGCTCGGTGCTGGGTTTTGTCCTCGAGATCCTGGGGGTGAGTGCTGAAAATATCTTCCGCCGTCTCGGGCGGCGAATCAGCCCGGCCATCGTTGCCCGGTTGCGGTCCATGCTCTCTCTGGCCACCGGGGTCTGGTCCTTTATCGCCACCCTGATCAACGAGGGGCCGGCCGGGTTGTGGCGAGAGTTGAGCGAGCGGCTCACCAGCCTCTGGGACAGTGTGGTCGAGGGCGTGGTCGGATTCATCACCGAGCGGGTGATCGGCTGGGCGGCCCGCTGGCTTGTGTCGCTTCTCGACGTGACCGGAATCATGCCGGTGATCAACGCCCTGATCGCCATTTACCGCGCCATCGAATCCTTTATGCAGTATCTGCGGCAGATGCTTGAGATTGTTGCCCAGGTGCTGGATGGCATTGCCGGGATTGCCCGCGGAGCGATCGGCAAGGCCGCCGGCTTTGTCGAGCGCGCCCTGGCCGGTGCCCTGCCCATTGCCATCGGCTTTCTCGCCAACCAGGCTGGGCTGGGTAGACTGTCGCAGCGGCTGCGGGAAATTCTCGGCGGACTGCGTGGCCGGGTGGACCGGGCCATCGACTGGCTCATCGATCGCGCCCTGCGTCTGGGCCGGTCGATCCTGGATCTGGTGCGCAGGGGAACCGCCGCTGTGGGGCGGGGCATTGGCCGCTTGCGCGATTGGTGGCGGGCCCGCCGCAATTTTCAAGCCGGCGGCAGTCGGCACAGTGTCTACATTCAGGGCAGCGGTCGCAGCGCCCGCATCATGATCGCCTCGCCCCCCACCCCCTATGCCGATTTTATCCGCAGCGTGACTGTCGCCCCTGACAAACAGTCCGACAAGAATCAGGCGGTCGAGATCGCGACCCAGGTCGATACCGCCATCGCCACCGCCAGCCGGGACAATGCCACACCCGGTGCGGCCGGGAGCACGCCGACCACCGTCAACCACGCCGATATCATCGACGGCCTGCTCGGACGCCTGGCCGACGCAACCGCCCGCTTCATGCCCATGGATATCACCCGCTCCACCGATCCGGTCTATGGCAGCCAGGTGAACGGTTTCGGCGCTTCGGCCAGCGTGGTGCGCCTCACCCCGCTGCACAACAACGGCAGTTCGCCCTCCAGCGGCGAGATGGGCAATCCCCTCTGGGGCAAGGTGAGCAAGCGCAAGCAGGGGCAGGGGGTGTATTACATCAAGGGGCACCTGCTCAACGATAACCTCGGCGGGCCGGGCAGTACCTGGAACAACCTGACACCGCTGACCCAGGCGGCCAACAGCGATCACAAAAATAGGTTTGAGAAATTTGTGAAATTGGCGGTCAACGGCAGCGAGGGGCCGTACAATGAGCCCACCCCTGACCAGGCGCGCGCAAGGAACCTGAAGACGGTCAACTTTGTGGTAACCGCCCGTTACGGGCAGCAGGCTCGAGCTGCCGATATCGCCTATTTTCGCGATCAGGGAGGTCAGGACGCCACGGATAAGGCGGATATCATCGAGGGCGAACAGGCCATCCCGGTGGCCCTGGACTGCGCGGCCCATGAGATCCGGTCCGATGGAACGGCCGGCGGTCCGGTGGCGCGGCATACGGTGGACAATCGAATCGACACGACGCTTGATCATTACGCCACCCGTCCCATCCCCAAACGGATTGTCTATCTCAACGAAATGTCGCGCAGCGAATTGCTGACCCTCTCTGGAATAGGGGAAGCCCTGGCCGATGCCATTGTCGAACAGCGTCCCTTCCGCACCCGCGCGGAAATGCAGGCCAAGGTCCATATTGCCCAGGGGCGCTGGAATCAGCTGCAGAACACCCCGGGGCTGGAGGTGCGGATCTATCGCCGCTGAGTCCGCTCAGGGACGAAAGAGCTGCTCTGCCAGGTCGGCAACCGTGCGGATGGGGAGCAGTTGAATATCCTTTCCCGCCTTCTTCTGCAGCTGTTTGCTGGAGGACTCGGGCATAAGAAAGGTGGTAAAGCCGAGACGTGCAGCCTCGCGCAGCCGTAACTCCGTCTGGCCCACGGCACGGACCTCGCCTGCCAGGCCGACCTCGCCGCAGACAACGGTCGAAGGATTGATCGGTTTTTCAAGGAAGCTGGACAACAGGGCCGCCACCACGCCCAGATCCAGCGCCGGTTCCACGATGCGGATGCCTCCGGCAATATTGAGAAAGATATCGTGATCAAAGAGGGTCACCCCCAGTTTTTTTTCCAGAACCGCGGTGAGCAGGGCAAGGCGCTGTGGATCGGCGCCAATGGCGGTTCTTCGTGCCGTTCCCAGGCTGGAACGGCTCACCAATGCCTGCACCTCGACCAGGATCGGCCGGGTGCCCTCGACGCTGGGCAGCACCACCGACCCCGGCACATTCACCGGACGCTCGGCAAGAAACAGGGCCGAGGGGTTGTCCACCCCTGCCAGACCGCTCTCCTTCATCTCAAAGACACCGATCTCGTTGGTGGAGCCAAAACGGTTCTTCACCGTCCGTAATATACGAAAGACCTGGCCACGATCGCCCTCGAAGTAGAGCACCGTATCCACCATGTGCTCAAGCACACGTGGACCGGCAATGGCGCCGTCTTTGGTTACATGGCCGATGAGGACAATGGGCAGGTGATTGGCCTTGGCCAGGGTGAGCAAGCGGGCGGTGGATTCGCGCACCTGGGTCACCGAACCCGGGGCCGAGCCGACCTCCTCGCTGTAGACCGTCTGGATCGAATCCACCGCCAAGAGGGCAGGCCGCATCGAAAGGGCAAGATCGACGATGGCCTCGACGCAGTTTTCGGTGGAGACCGAGATGGCCTCCTCATGGATACCCAGCCGGTCGGCGCGCATTCGGATCTGCCGCACCGACTCCTCGCCGGTGACGTAGAGGGTGGATTGTTGCTGCGCCGCCAGTGAGGAGAGCAACTGCAGGATCAGGGTCGATTTGCCGATCCCCGGATCGCCGCCGATCAGGACCAGGGATCCCGGAACGATGCCGCCGCCGAGCACCCGGTCCATCTCGCTGATATTGGTAAGCAAACGGGTGTTTTCTTCCGCAACTGCGGCGGTCAGCGGCTGCGCGCTGGCCGCCTTGCGCCCAAGGCGTGTTGGTTGCAGTTGTTGCTGCTCGCTCAGGCTGTCCCAGGCTCCGCAGTCGGGACAGCGGCCCAGCCATTTGCGGCTCTCAAAACCGCATTGTCCACAGACAAAGATTCGTTGTTCTTTTTTCACCGGTTGCCTATTTGTGCTAGGATGAGAATGATTTGCATCAATGGTGTCCCCTGTGCGCAGATGATACCCTGCACCACCGAGCAGTGCAACATGCTGCCCGTTATCACGCAACAGGGACAATCCTTATCAAAGGAAAACCGTTTGCCAATATCCAGCAGGTAGAGTGAGAATGTTGGATCAAACCTTCAAGAGAGGAGCTGCTCCATGCACTACGTGGCCACCAAGATTTGTCGAACCAGTGAAATAGGCCTGAACGGAAACCTGTTTGGCGGGACCATGCTCTCCTGGCTGGATGAGGCGGGAGCGGCTTTTGCCGGCTATCTCTGCCGCGCGCCGGCCATGGTGACCCTCAAGATGGAAGAGGTCCTGTTCAGACGCCCGGTGAAAATCAGCCACCATGTACGGATTTACGCCCGGGTCTACAAGGTGGGCAGGACCTCGATTACCCTCGATGTCGAGGCGAGACGGTTTGATTTTGAAAAAGAGTTGGAAGAAACCGTCTGTTCGACCCGCATGGTCTACGTCAAGATCGATGGCGAGGGCAATGCCGTGCCGATCGACGAACGACTTCGCGACAATATGGATCAATCGATCAGTGATCTCATGCAACGCTTGTAAAGGCAACATTTTCCATGTGGTGAACCTATGTTCAATGCTCCTGTTTTGCCTAAATGTAAAACCAAGATTGTCTGTACCATCGGCCCTGCCTCCGACTCTCCGGAAATGCTCGAAAAGATGCTCGAGGCCGGGATGACCATTGCCCGGCTCAACTTTTCCCACGGCGATTTTCGCGATCACGGTGAGGTGATTGGCCGCATTCGTGCCGCGGTCGAGAAAGTGGGCCGACCGGTGGCGATCATGGCCGATCTGCCGGGGCCGAAAATCCGCATCGGCTCGCTGGAAGAGGAACCGGTCGAGCTGAAGATCGGCGATCCGTTCAGCCTGACCACAGACGAGGTGATAGGCACCAAGGAGCTGGTTTCGGTCACTTTAAAGGAGCTGCCCAAGGCGGTACGACCGGGTGATCTGCTTTTTATCAACGACGGACTCATCCAGGTGCAGGTGGAGGCCATAGATGGGGTGCAGGTGCACTGCCGGGTGGTGGTGGGCGGTCGCCTACGCTCCAAGAAGGGGCTGAATCTGCCGGGTATTGATTTGGGGATCTCCGCCTTTACCGCGCATGACCGGGAGTGTATGCGTTTTGCCCTGGAACAGGGCGTGGATGCGATCAGCCAGTCCTTTGTCAACAGCGCCGACGATATCCATGCCGTGCGCCGGGCGGCAGAGGAGATGGGCTATCACCCTTTTGTCATTGCCAAGATCGAACGGGCTTCGATCCTCGACAAGATCGACGAGATCATGGAGGCTGCCGACGGGGTGATGGTTGCCCGCGGCGATCTGGGCGTGGAGTTGCCAATCGAGGAGATTGCGGTGATGCAGAAGATGATCACTGCCCGCGCCAACCTTTTTGGCAAACCGGTGATCACCGCCACCCAGATGTTGGAGTCGATGATCAACAACCGCAGGCCGACCCGGGCCGAGGCCACCGACGTGGCCAATGCCATCCTCGACGGCACTGACTGCGTGATGCTTTCCGAGGAGTCCGCTCTGGGCCGCTATCCGCTGGAGGCGGTCAAGATGCTGGTGCAGATTGCCCTGGCCACCGAGCCGCACCGGACCAAGCACAGCTACACCAAGATGCCGGAACATCCGATTTTTTGTGAGATCCGCGAAGTCGATTATATCGCCTCCAGCGTGAGTGCCATTGTCAGCCAGAACGACACCGTGGCTGCCATCTTGACCCCCACCGACAGCGGACTGACTGCGCGACGCCTGGCCCGTTACAAGCTGCCCACCTGGATTGTGGCGGTGAGTTCCAACAAACAGACTTGCCGGGAACTCCTTTTTTCCTCCGGGGTCTTTCCCCTGTATGAGATCCATCATCCCACCGATTGGACCGATGTCGCCCGGGAGTATGCGGTGCGTTTTCAGCTCAAGGGGAGCTGTATCATCCAGACCGAGGGGCCGTCACCGGAAAATCCCGATAGAAATCACAAAATGGAAATAATCGATCTTCGCGATATCCGCTAAACCGTTTGCGTGTATGCTCTTCCGTGCCCCGATCCAAGGAGGGGATTGCTCCCATGGATCGGGGGCTCAAAGAGGCACAGAATAGATCGACATATCTGCTATAATTTCGTGCCCCACCGTTTCATTCTCCTATCCTTCCCTTGTTTTTTTCCTCTGTTTTTCTTTTAATCGAGAAAAAAATGAATAATTGTTCATTCCTGTTTGCCAATTCTCAAAAATCGAGCTAAATAACGTAGTTTACAAACTTGTAAACAACTGTCCTTGACAGTTCCCCATAAAAATTATTCAGTGCAGAGAGAGAGATTTTCCACGGAGGCAGGATGTTGGAGTTTAAGAAGGGCGTTGATATTTTATCAGCGGTTGGCGGTGTAAGGACCATCGGCGAAGCCAGCCAGCTGTTCGAGCAGCGGTTGACCGGCGAGCATCGTGCTCGTCTTGCCAAGATCACCAACGAAGAGGCGCTGCTGAAAGTTGCAAACGCCATTGCCATGTGTGAGCCGGAGGTTGTCTATATTCACACAGGTAGTGAAGAGGACAAAGCCTTTGTCCGTCAATTGAGCCTGGAAAAGGGTGAAGAGAAGAAACTGGCCATTGACGGGCATACCGTCCATTTTGATCTTCCGGAAGACCAGGGCCGCATGGTCAAACAGACGCTCTACATCGCCAATGAGGGAGAGCAGGTTTCCTCCCTGGCCAAAAAAGAGTTGCGTGACCAGTCGCATGCCTACATGCAGGAAAATATGCGCGGCATCATGAAGGGGCTGACCATGTTCGTTGGCTTTTACAGCCGTGGGCCGGTCGGCGCCAAGGCATCCATCCCGGCGATTGAAATATCCAGCTCCACCTACGTCATGCATTCGGCAGAGCTGTTGTATCGCAACTGTTATGCCGATTTCGATGCCGAGGTCATTCGTCGGGGCGAGTTCTTCACCAACGTCCATTCCGAAGGCACCAACCGTTCGGAAGACATTCCCAAAGCACGCATCTACATGGATCGCAGCTGGCAGACCACCTTTTCCACCTTCTGCACCTATGCCGGCAACACCCTGTTGATGAAAAAGGGCAACCATCGTTTTGCCTCGGACTGCGCTATGTACAAATACAATGGCGAGGAACTTTCCGAGCATATGTTCATCACCGGAATGACCGGTCCCGGAGGCCGTAAGACCTTTTTTGCCGGTGCGGCCCCCTCTGGTTGCGGCAAAACCACAACGGCCATGGTGGGCAGCGATTTTGTCGGTGATGACCTGGCCCAGATGTGGATCGGCGATGATGGCACCCTTCGGGCCGTTAATCCGGAGATCGGCATCTTCGGAATCATCGAGGACGTGAACCAGGAGGGAGACCCCTACCTGATGAAATGTCTGCGCCAGCCGGGATCAGAGGTCATCTTCTCCAATATCCTGGTTGATGGACAGGGCAAACCGCGCTGGGTAGGCGACGGCGATCCCGTGCCGGAAAAAGGGGTGAACTTTCAGGGAGAATGGACCCCGGACATGCCCAAAGTCCCCATGTCCCACCCCAACTCGCGCTGTACTCTGCGCGCGGAGAATATCGCCAATCACAACAAGGCTGCCAATGGTGATCCCAATGGCTTGGTGATTGAGGTCATCACCTATTCCGGACGTGACAGCAACACCATGCCGCCGATCTGGGTGGCCAAGAACATGGATGCCGGTGTGGCCATTGGCGCGTCCATCGTCTCCAAGGCGACCGCGGCCGAGATCGGCGCCACCGGGGTCAACCGTCAACCCTGGGCCAACACCCCCTTTGTTGCCGGAAATCTGGCCGACTATCTCGATGCCCAGCTCAACTTTTACGGCAACTCCCGCATGAGCCATAAACCGATCATGTCCGGGTTGAATTACTTTCTCACCCATGAGGCCCGTGGAGGAAGCGGCAGCGGCCTGCTTGGCGAGAAGCGCGATGTCCACGTCTGGTTGGGGTGGCTTGAGCTCTATACCCATGGCGATGTCGAGGCCATCGAGACCCCCATCGGCATGATTCCCAAATATGCGGATCTGAAAAAGCTGTTTAACGAGAAGATCAATAAAGAATATCCGGAATCCCTCTACACCATGCAGTTTTCCCTCTATATCGACAACGTGATAGCACGGATCGATCTCCAGGAAGAGGCGTGGCGCAAGGAAGCGGGGACATCTGAGCGACTCTTTGCCGTGTATGCGGAACAGAAGGAAGCCTTACTTAAACTCAAGGCGGAGAAGGGGGAGATCGTCAGGCCCCAGGATCTGTAAGCATATCTGCAGTCATTCGCCTCAGCCGTTGATGGGAGGCGAACACGACATAAAAAAAACCGGAGCGCTGGAAGGCTGCTCCGGTTTTTTTTTGCCGTGGCGAAGAGACTGGCTTACTTGCCAAGCAGCAGTTTCACTTTTTCCTGAATGGCTTCGGAACTCATTCCTTGGTAGGGGATCTGTTCGGAGAGCCCGCCCATGCCGTCTTTCCAGGTGCCCATGGAGCCGAATTTCGGGGTAAAGCCGCGTTCGAGCAGCCAGCTGCCGTACCGGATGCCCAAGCCGGTCTTGCTGTTTTGGGTTTCCACCACCAGGGCCATAGGGCTTGCCCCGACTTTGGCCAGGGTGGCTTCGTCAATCACGTTCAGTACCGGTTTGTTGATCAGGCCGAGGTTGATTCCCTGCTCCTTGAGCAACTCGACCACGTGGAGGCAGCGATAGAGCATCTCACCGTAGCTGATGATATAGCCGTCCTTGCCCTCACGAATGACCTCGTCCTGATCCCGTTTGAAGGTGTAGCCCTCGCCATAAAACTTCTCACCCTGCTCGTTGAGGATGAAGGGGGTGCCGGAGCGGGTGGAAAAGACGAAGCGGAGGCCCGGATCATGAAAAATTTTAGTCAATACAGCCTTTAATTGCAAAGCATCGGCCGGAAAATAGAGCTTTGTTTGATCGTGCTCGGCCAGGCCGTTGTCGGCAAAGAAGTTGTTGATCCCGAAATGGCAGGTGTTGTCGGCCATGTCATCCACTCCCGAGTGGGAGAAGTGGGCCAGGACATTGGCCTGGTTGAGCCGCGCCATGGTGATTTCGGAGATCACCATCTCCTGAAAGGCGGCAAAGGTGCCAAAGATGCCCTGTTTGCCGGGGACGGAACCGAAACCGGCGGCAACGGAGTAGTTGTTGCGTTCCATGATGCCGCCATGGACGTAGACAGCGGGGAAATTCTTGCGGATGTGGTGCAGCCCGCAGGAGCCTTCAAGGTCTGAATCAACCACGATGACCTTATCTTCCGGTTTTTCCATGCCCTGGAGGATTTCACAGATGATTTTGCCGAACTCATCGCGATTTTTCGCCTGCTCGGGAGTACTGCCCTTGTAGTCGGTCTTGGCTGCTTTTTCGGGTTTCTGCTCCAGCATGGCCACCGCAGCGGCGTGCCCCTTGGCGGTCAGGTAATCGACAGCAAGGTTGACCGGAATGACGTCATGCCCCTTGGGCAAGCCTTCAATACCGGCAACGCCAACAGCCATCTTGCGGCGGATGACAACCGCTGCCGGGCCCTCGGTGGTGATCGCCTGACGGATGCAGCGATAGAGGGCATCGATATCCTCACCGTTGCAGCTTTGCACCGCAAGTCCCTGTCCGGAAAGGGTGTTGACCAGGTCATAACCCTGCATGTATTCGGTGGGGTGTCCGGCTATGGTCACATCGTTGTCGTCAAGCAGCAGGGTCTGGTTGAGTTTGCGGGCAACCGCATAGCGGGCGGCCTCGGCATCGTCGCCCTCCTGCTGGGATCCATCGCTGCCGAACATAAAGACGGTCTTGCCGGGATTGGCTTCGGCGACGCCGTTGACATAACTCCACATATGGCCTAATCGTCCGGAGCTGAAGAAAACACCCTCTTCTTCGTGCCGTTCGGGATGTCCGTACAATCCCTGTTTGAACTCGCGGTAGTGGAGCAGTGTTTCCGGTTGCTTGTACCCGTTGAGCACGGCCATGATGTATTGGATGGCAACACGATGGCCGGCCTCGTCGAAGTACACCGGGACAGTGGAATCGCTGCCCTTCATGAAACCATCGGCTATGAGCAGTTCGGGAACGATGTCGTAGGCGCCACCGGTATGACCGCCCAACCCCTTGGTATTGGCGAGAGCTGTGAAAAAAACAATGGAGTCACGCACCAGGTTGATGTTTTTTTGTAGGATAGCCTTTTGCTCGGCATCCAGGGTCTCTTGGTCAAGAGAGAAGCGAAGCGGCTGGTAGGCGGATAAATCGATTGGAAAATTCATAAGTTATCCTGATATAAAGAAAATCTGGGAACGGAAGGCGCAAAAAAAAGAAGAACCGTTCTTGGGAGACGAAAAAAACTTACGCAGAGATAACAGAATATTCAAATTCTGCAAGCCAGATCTCGGTAATTTGCTGGCATTGTCGTGCGTCGATACGGGAGAAGTTGCGCCAGAGAGAGATCGACGGTAAAAGAGTCGTGTTTCCCCAACAAACTGAAATTGTTTGCAGAGATCGATTGATAACAGAAGCGACAAGGAGTGGCCGATGAAAACTATTTGGAAATTTGAACTCACCCCCAATCGTCTCCAGTCGGTGCAGATCCCCTTTGGCGGGCAGATTCTTAGCGTGCACGCCAATGCCGACAATGCCCCGATGCTCTGGGTCCTGGTAGACCCTGATATGCCGCCACGCGAGAGATATCTTGGCATTTACACGACCAACACCGAGCTCCCCGATGATCCTGGCCGATACATAGGCAGCTTTTTCATCTACGAAGCCAGTTTGGAGTTTCATCTCTTTGAAATGGAAGCGCCGTCTGCTGGTGCGGAAATGGCAGACATGCACTAATCAGGTGAAGACGATGGTTCGATTTTGAAAGACAAGAATTTGCCGTTGCAGATGATGCCAGATCGAACGGGAGAGGATGACTTTTTCCAGGTCCCGTCCCTTGCGAATGAGATCCGCGATGGAGTCGGCATGGCTGACGCGAATAATGTCCTGGGCGATGATCGGGCCGGCATCCAGTTCGGCGGTCACGTAATGGCTGGTGGCGCCTATCACCTTGACGCCCCGTTCAAAGGCGGAATGATAAGGTTTGGCCCCGGGAAAGGCAGGGAGGAACGAGTGATGAATATTGATGATTTTATTGCTGTAATACTGAATGAAATCATCCGATAAAATCTGCATGTACCGGGCGAGCACGATGAATTCCACATTGTGCTCGGCTAGGAGTTGCAGTTGCGCCTGCTCCTGTTCAGCCTTGTTGCTCCGATTGATCTCAAAGTGATAAAAATCGATGCCAAACTGTTGGGCGACCGGTTCGAGATCCTTGTGATTGCTGATGATAAGCGGAATATCGACTTCTAATTCATTTGATTTCCAGCGGGAGAGGATATCATAGAGGCAGTGTGGCATTTTGGAGACGAAAATAGCCATTCGCGGCAACTCGTGGGAAAAATGCAGTTGCCATTTCATGTCATATTTTCTGGCGATGAGGATTTCGAAATACTCTCCAATTTTTTCATCGGGGATGGTGAAGTCGACCAGTTCCCATTCGATGCGCATGAAAAACACTTTTCGGTGGGTGTCGACATGCTGGTCGAGGTAGGTGATGTTGCCATTGTTTTTGTAAATAAATTCACTGACGTTGGCGATAATACCCTTGTTGTCCGGGCAATGAATAAGCAGGATGGCTGATGCGGTATTGGACTGAGAAATTGATGCACTCATAAGACGTTTACGCTGGAGCAATAGTTGGACGAAGCCTGAACATGAAATTAATCACACATTTCCTAACTTTTTTGGTGGCTTTTGGCAAGTTGGTAAAGTGAGAGCAATCTCCAAAAGAGGCGGCGGGGGAAAAAACGTTCCCACCGGGAACCGTAAACAAAACTAGGGGATGACCGATAAGATGATAAATATCAGGGGAAAACAGTTCGTGGCTTGACAAAGGGTTTAATTTATGTGCTTAATAGTAGCCAGGTGGAAAAAGTCGTATAATTTTTACTAGTTCCCCTTCATCGCCGCATCTTACCCAAAAAAAGACGAACAATGGCAAAAAAAGATCACCTCATAGTCGGTGTTGACATTGGTTCCCATGCCGTAAAAATCTGTCAACTTCAAAAAACAGGCCTCAGTTATAAACTCTTAGCCTTGGGGAGTGCAAATCTTCCACCAGGAGCAGTGGAAGATGGTGTTTTGCAGGAACCTGATGAGGTTAAAAATGCAATCTCAGGTTTGTTTAAAAATCTTAAAATTAAAAATTATCGAATAGGAATATCTATTTCGGGATATTCTGTCATTGTAAAAAAAATAAGTTTAGAAAAAATGGATGATACTGCATTGGATGCATATATAAAATCTGAAGCTGAGCAGTATATCCCTTTTGATATTGATGAAGTTTATCTTGACTATCAGCAGCTTCCATCGAGAAAGGAGGCTTCTGATCGTATCGATATTATGCTTGTTGCCGCAAAAAAAGAAGTCATCAATGATTATCTTGGCATGCTTGCCGAGCTTAAGTTGAAGACCGTTCTTGTCGATGTCGATGGATTTGCCTTGGAAAATATTTGGGAAACAATTTCCGGGGGGCTTGAAAATGTGGCGCTTGTTGATATTGGTGCCTCGAAAATGAATATCAACATTATCTCGGAGGGCGTGTCGGTACTTGCAAGGGATATTGTTGTTGGCAGTGATCAGCTGACAGAGCAGTTGGCCAATTCTTTGGATGTTGAGTTTGATGTTGCTGAAAAAATTAAGATCGGAGCCGTTCCCGCTCCTGAAGATAATGAGAATGTATTCAGGATTTTCAACCAAACCTGTACCCAGTGGGTATTGGAGATAAAAAAAGCGATTGACCTCTATTTTGCAAATAATCCTGATAAACCCTTGCAATCACTCGTTCTCAGTGGTGGCGGTTCCAAGGTGAACGGTTTGGTCGACTACATTCACCAAGAGACGGGGCTGAAGGTGTACTCGTTCAATCCTTTTGAGAAGATGACATACGATCACAATAAATTCGATCCATCGTATATTCAATTGATTGGCCCTGAAATGGCGATTGCTGCCGGGCTGGCTATCCGTCAATCAACTATCTGACAATACTATGATACAGATCAATTTACTTCCTGTACGGGAAATACGAAAAAGAGCCCAGGCAAAGAAGCAGATCGCTCTCTCTTCCTTTGCCTTTTTGGGGCTTTTATTCATTTTGAGTGCAATTGCTTGGTATCAAGGGAGTATAATCTCAGACTTGAATGGACAAAATAGTCAAATTCAAAATGAAAAGAAAAGATATCAAAACATTGTCAATCAAATCAACAAGATCGATGAAGAGAGAAAAGTTCTTGAAACAAGAATATCGGTCATAAAAAAGCTCAAGCAGGAATCCTCGCTCACTGTTCACGTCCTGGATGAAATAGCCCTAAATACACCTTCCAATCGTCTTTGGTTGAAATCTCTGAGTCAGTCCTCTTCACAGTTATCGTTAGCAGGGATGGCGTTAGATGATCAGACCATTGCCAAATATATGGATGATCTTGAATTGTCTGACTTCATCAAAAATGTTCATTTGGTCAATACCACAATGGATAGATATGCAGAGAGAAATCTAAAATCATTTAGTATTTCCTGTGTCGTCGGATTCGATGATAAAAAAGATACTGCCTCTGATAAAAAGTAATTTATAAGGTCTTTCTCATGGTTGCAGGAGTGCAAAAAACAAAGTTTGACCAATTTATAGACGAGAAGTTTATTCCATTTGAAAAGAAGAATAAATTGATCGTTCTTGGCGTTATCTTTTTACTCCCCATTGTGCTTTTTTATTTTTTTCTCTTCCGCCCCAACATGGAGCAGGTGGATAAACTGAAAGTCGAGATTGAAAAGTCCTCTACCGAGTTAAAGCGGGTGAGAAAAATAGCCCGTGATCTCCCCAAGCATCAGGAGGAATTAAAAAAGGCAAAAGAGGCTTTTGAATTGACTGCAGTGCTTCTCCCCAAAAGCCAGGAAATCCCGGACCTGCTCCGAAATATCTCTGACTTAGGCAAGCATTCTGGTTTGGATTTTCTCTCGTTTGTTCCCGGCGGCGAGGTTCCGAAAGATTTTTACGCTGAAATCCCAATAGATATAAAAATTAGAGGGCCCTATCATAACTTGGGGTTGTTTTTAGACCGGGTCAGCAAATTGGAGCGTATTGTCACTGTGAACAATATACGAACAGAGCAAGTCAACCTCGACGGCGGAGAGATATTGCTCACTTCTTCCTGTCGCTTACTGACCTATCGCTTCACCAACAAAAAGCTCGAACCGCCGAAGCAGAATACAAAAAAGCGGCGTTGAGCCGGTGATATGAACGATCTCTTCACCTTTCACTGTAGCTGATTATGCGGAACAAATTATTGAACACGTGTTTGCTCGTTTCGGCATTTTTCTCCTTCTGTTTAGCCAGTATGAGCTGTGCGGAGATTTCTGATACAGAGCGCCTTATTCAAGCGGGAATCCTTGAACGATCAGATTCGTACGCCTATTCTGTTGAGGGGCGTGCTGATCCGTTTAAGCCGTTCGTGTCCAAGCAGGCCGCAACAACGGCCGCAGGTCCTGACCCCAATGAAATAGTGGACGAAAATACAGGCCTGTCGGGAATGCAACTGTTTGAACCCGGGCAGCTCAATTTGGTGGGAATTTTGCACTCATCCGTCGAAGAACTCGCCTTCGTGGAGGATCAGTCAAGAAAGGGGTATGTGCTCAAGGTCGGAACGTTGATTGGAAAAAGAGGCATTGTAACCCAGATCACCCCAGATCAGGTCCTTATTGAAGAAACAGCGAGGACTCGTTCCGGGAAAGAGATTAAAACCACTGTGGCGATGAGATTGAATAAAGAGGGGGACAGGTAATCATGCTTCATCCTTTTTCAACCAATGGTTCAAAAAAATCACCGGTATCCTCAGGGATTATCCTGTTTCTTGTTTTCTGTTTGATTTCCATGCACGCGGCCTCTGCCGCAGCTGAAGTCAATCAACTTGTCTCCCTGGAGTCACAGGTAAACGGAAAGCAGACCGAGGTCCGGTTGAAGGGGGCTCAACCCTTTGTTTCTTCAGTGTATGAGTTGCCCAAACCCCAACGTGTGGTCGTCGATGTTGCCGACGCCGTTGTTGCCGACAACTTCATTGTCCCGGGGAATATGCCGTTTCGGGTAGCCACCACCAAGGTGGCGGGGACCAACCCGGTCATTACCCGTTTTGAACTGTACGTGCCAGACCTGGTTTCCTTTTCCTCCAAGCAGGAAGGTGTTGAAACCGTCATCTCCATCGAAAGTAAAGACGAACTGAGTGTTCCTGCTGGCTCCACCCTCACCTCCACGGTCGCTCCCCAGGCGCAGTTCACCGGCATAAACGTTCGCAAATCGAAAAACCAGACCAGCATTCAGCTGGGGTTCGATCAGAAGATCAGCGGTTTTCACAAGGAGACCACGGCAAAGAATGCGATGCAGAACCCGCAGTTGATTGTCGATGTCGATCAGGCCGGGGCCAGTGAGCAACTGTTAACAGCCAAATCAGTCGATTCAGCCGTGGCTCAGGTTCTGGTCGCCCGAAGAGGCACCGGATTACGCTTTACATTCGCTTCAGCAAGCGACACGCTGTTTCCGTATTCGATCAGCGAAAAGGACAATGGCCTGGAAGTTACGGTCAAAGAGGCTGCGGGGAAGGACCAGGTTTCCAAGATTATCGGTCAACACCGTGACATCGAAAGCCAACTGCCGGAAATCAATCCCCTGGAAGCAAAAATTTCCCCCCAGGCCCGTGAACAGCAGATGCAGGATGCCTTTAATTTCTCTGGATACAATAAAGAGCGTATTTCGGTAGAATTTCAAAAGATGGATCTGCACAATGTGTTCAACTTTCTGCGCCAGGTCAGCGGTGTCAATATCGTGGTCGATGAATCGGTTCAGGGGGCTCTTACTCTTGTGCTCGAGGATGTTCCCTGGGATTTTGCCCTCGACATTATTCTCAATCTCAAAGGATTGGAAAAGGAAGAGCGGTTTAATACCCTTGTCATCTACCCCAAGGGCAAAGGTTTCAAATGGCCGGAGCAGGCGGAGAATAACCTGAGTTTCGAGGCCGATTCCGCGGTCATCGAAAAGGAGTCCCTGGTCATTCAACAGCAGGAGCGGCAATCGGCAGAGGTTGTCGAGGCAAAGGGATTTATCGCCAAGGGCCAGCAGGCGGAAAAACGCGAGGATTTCGAAACCGCGGCAGCACTGTACGAGAAGGCGCTGGACAAGTGGCCGGATAATGTGCGACTTGCCAACAAAATTTCTGCGCTCTACCTGGTTCGACTGCAGCAGAATGCCAAAGCCATGTACTTTGCCCAGCGGACACTGAAAGTGGACTCGAAAAATCAGGTTGCACTGTTACATGCCGGTATAGCCTCTGCCAACATGCAGGATACCTCCCAGGCGGACCAGTTTTTTGCCCGCAGTGTTCAGGGCGCAAAACCCATGGAGGAGGCACTGTTGAATTATGCGGCCTTCAAGGAAGAGCATAGAGCCTATGCCAAGGCGCTTTCGTTGTTAAGTCAACACGACCGTCTGTACGGGAAAAATCTTGATTCCATGATCGCCGCGGCACGAATTTCCGACAAGATGGGGAATACGAGCGAGGCGAACAGGCTGTATCGGGCGATTATGACCTCTGGTTTCAGAGTTCCGCCCGATTTGGCCAAATACATTCAAGGACGGGTACCACTGAAATCCAATTATTAAAATCTATGCTCTAAAGAACCGTTTGAGGAATAGTCTATGAGAATAAATAAGTTTTTTGGAGTCATCTGTCTCGCCCTAACGGTGCCGGCTCTCGTTTCTTGTGGTGCCAAGAAAGGGGCACATTCGGATGGAGACGCCTCAAAAAAATCCGTGGTCACGCCGATTGCGGCGGCTCCTCCGGTAAAGCCTGCCCAATTGCCGGTACGGTTTCAGTCGCCCAGCTATGTTGCCGCCCTGGATACAAAGAGCGCCCCCCTTCTTGGTGAGGAGGGGGAAGACTACCAGATCAAGGTCGGTGCCACCATTCGTTCAACCGGCGGACCGTTGATGCTCGTGGAAGTCATGAAGCGTTTGGCAAGTCTCAAAGGGATGACAGTGAGTTGGGCCAGTGATGTTGACCAGACAACCCTGGTCGATGTCGACATAGCGGCCTCCGACAATTTCTTTGACGCCATTGCCAACCTCCTGCGTCAGGCCGACTATTTCCACGAGATCAACGGTAAGACGATCGTTATCCGCAACAAGGCGACCAAGGTGTATCAGATCGGTATTCCGGCGATGAAAGGCGGCTATTCCACCAACGTGGGCGGTAACTTCCTCTCCAACAAGGACGCAGCCTCAGGAGCCGAAGGTACGGTGAAAATCACCAGCCCGGAAAATAATTTCAATGTCTGGGAAAGCATTGAGACCAACTTAAAGAAAATCCTGCAGATAGCGGCCGAGGAACGCCAGGAAATACAAGCTTCAGTGGAAGCTGCAAACGCTGCCCGCACTGCCGCTACGCCTGACGTAGCCGCCAAGGGGGCAAATGCCCCAGCGCCCGCCCCAGCGGCCGCCTCTTCGAGAAAAGGCCCCCATACCTCTGCCGCCAACTATGCCAAGGACGGCGGATACTATGTCATCGATAAAAATATTGGCCTTATAACGGTTACCGCCAAGCCAAGTCTGTTAAGGACCGTGGATAATTACATCAGTAATCTGAAAAGATCCATGTACCAGCAGGTCAATATCGAGGCCAAAATTATCGAGGTCTATCTTCAGGATAACTCCAAGATCGGTTTGAATTGGGATGATCTCTTAGGTGGCGATAAATCGCTTTCTACCACCTTCTCCTTCGGTGATGCCGGTCAGGTCTATCCCCACGCCAACACGCCCGGCACCTATGCCAGCACCTTTGTCAGCCGTGTCTCCATCAGCGACCTGGGCTTTGACGTGTTCCTCAACGCCCTCAAGCAGCAGGGCGATACCCATGTTCTCGCCAACCCGAAAATTACCGTCCTCAACGGCCAACCGGCCTTGATCAGTGTCGGCAAGGATGTGGCCTACATCAAGTCGGTAACCCGGGAAAAAGACGGCGATACCGGTGATATTACCTACACGGCCGAAACAGGCAACGTTGTCCAGGGAATTGCCCTGGGAGTCATGGCCTCGGTTCTGGATGACCAGCGGGTCATCTTGCATCTCACCCCGATAACCACCGACCTGGAAAACCTCGATAGTGACGGTGATATTCCCATGACGACCATTGGCGAAGGCGATACCGCGATGTCCCTCGGCTTGCCCAAGGTCAAGGTGCGCGAGATGTCGACCATGGTTGAAGTCCACAACGGCGAGATGCTGATTATCGGCGGTCTGATCGACAGTACCGAAGGACAGACCGGGAGTTTTGCCCCCGTTGTAGGCGACATACCGGTGCTGAAATACCTCTTTGGCTATGAAGAGAAAACCATCCAGAAGCGTGAGTTGGTCATCCTGCTTACGCCGAGAATCATTTAACCCACAAAAGTATCATCCTCGTTATACGGACAGGAATGATGTTGCGAGCTTCGTCAGTAGCCGCGGATGAAAAACTTGCTGATCAGTGTTCTTGCTGCGAAGCCCTCAAAACATGCGGATCAATCTAGGAGAAAGAGTATGAAATTCTGGCGCCATTTACTGATTTGCGCATTAGCTCTCACTTTCAGTGGTTGTGGAACGACGGTGAACAAGTCTCTGAAGGTGCCCCCCGAGTCAAGACTGATGGTTGGCAAGGAGAGTACAGCGGTCATTTTGCCTTTTGCCGATTACACCCACGCCAACAATCTTGAGTCAGCGTTTCGCAGAAATATGTTTGTCAATGAGAGCATCATTGATCATTTTGTCGAGTTAGGGTTCCAGCTGCCTGTACAGGAAGATGTGTTTCAGTATCTGGCGCAGCAGGGCATCATTAACGTCGTCGCCTACAATCCTCAACGTACCAAATCGTTGGAATATGAGATGGGGAAGGAGTGGTCTCCGGCGATGAAGGCAACCCTGCAAGAGTACATCGATTATGCGCAACGCTCCGATATGAGTTCGGATGAGGGTGACGATGCGCTCACCCATGGTCTGAATAGTCAGGAAATTGTCAAAATTGGCCGTCATTTTTCAGCAGACTATATCGTGCGCGGCCGTATCATTCAGTACAAGGATCGTCTGGATCCCTCGGGGGCAATCTGGAAGAAAGGGGTTCTGCCTTTCTTTGTCGGTGGAACGAAAAATGTCCTGCTTGGAAAGGCCATGCCTCAGAACTACGACAGGACGGAATCCCTGGATTCCGATTGGCAGAGTATGATGAACTTTGGTGATAGCCCTCAGGCCGTGGTGCAGTTACGGATCTGGGTGCAGGATGCCTATACCGGCAACGTGGTCTGGACCAACCGGGTGAACGTTCAGGTTGCACCGAAATCCTTCTTTGCCGACTACCAGTATGATGCCCTGTTTGAAACGGCCATTGAAAAGGCTGTTGGTTCGCTCATGGATGATTTCGCCTACACCGTCTACCATGTGCCGCTTCCCGTGGAAAAACCGGTGCAGGCAGCCAAGTAGCCGAACCACCGCTTCTTCTTTCTCCCAGCCCCCGGCATCCCAGATGTCGGGGGTTTTATTTTGTCCGCTGGACTCCGTACGACTGGTACAGAATGGAGCCGATAATGACGCTGAGGCCGATAAAGGTTGCCTGCTGAATCTGCTCACCAATAAAAAAATGGAGGCAGAGCAGGGAAAGAAAAGGGGTGAGATACATCAGGTTGCCGATTGAGGCGGTGGAGTTGGTGTGTTGCAGGGCTGTCAGCCAAAGGATAAAGCTCAGGCTCATCTCGAAGAGGGCGATATAGATAAGCGGAATCCAGGCAGGCATCGGCGGCCACGGGATCGGACCGGCCAGGAGTGAAAAGATCAGGATACAGAGCAACCCGGAGCAAAAGCTGAGAAAGAGCTTGATTGCCGGATCAGAACCATCTCGGGCATTGAACAGCCAGAACAGGGCCCAGATAAGGGTCGAGAAAGCGGCAAGCATTACCCCATATTGGCTCACATCACCAATATGGGTCATTTTTCCCTGGGTGGCGATCATCACCGCCCCGAAGAAACTGAGGAGCAACGCCAGCAGTTGCCTGCCGCTCAAGCGCTGTTTCATAAGGGGCACCGAGAGGAGGGTCAGCACCAGAGGCCAGCCATAGTTGAGCGCCATGGCAATTTGTCCCGGGAGGAGCGCGTAGGCCTTGAACAAGATCAGGTAATACAAAAAGGGGTTGATGATCCCCAGAACAAGCGAGCGCAGCAGGCTTTTTGGGGGAATCTGCGGGATATGCCGTACCTTCCCCTGGACCAGGAGGACGAGGAGTAAGACCAGGGTGGAAATGGCGCTGGCAAAGAGCAGCAGAGTATGCGGAGCAACCGTTTGCAGAGCACATTTAAAGGCGGAGGCCGCAGTGCTCCAAAAGGTAACCGCGAGGAGGGTACAGAGATAGGCTTTTGCTTGGCGGGACATAAGCTGCCGTTCATTCCAGGGGAGTTGTCAGGGTCCATCCAGTGCCCGTTTGCCAAGATTGCCGTAGCGATGGTAATTGTGGCAGACGGTCTGTTGCCGAAGATAATGGAGAAGTTCAAGTCGCCCCTCCATATACACCGGACTTCGCTGGATTGTGACTCCTTTTTGCGCGGCTGCCTGCAAAATGGTTGTCGAGACCCGATCAGCGCCCGCGTAGCGAATCCGCTCGGAGAATGTCAGGCGATTAGCCAGGGTTTGCTCATCTTCGTCCACCAAGGCAATGTCGCCAAGGAGTTGTCGGCCTTGATGGCCTCTGAGAAACTGCACCAGAGGGTTTTTTAATTCCTGCGGTATGGAGAGAACCGCATGACAACCAGCCATGGTTGCCGCGATGATACGGGCCAGGGTCTCAAAGCAAGTGTCTGCTTCATGGAGACGAATGATGCAGTTATCCACCGGAAGAAAGCGAATGCGGTTATCCTGGCCGCGGAGGCAAAAATAATCGTGCTCCACGCCAAAATAGGTCTCCATCTGATGCAAATAACTGTGAGCGGCAGAGAGAAGCGGCTTAAGTGCAGCAGCCACCTCGGAGGCAATCTTCCCATGGGGGAGTAGGCGCCATTCAGCAAGCAGGATGAGGATTCGGTGCTGGCCTTGCAGGGGCCACTGTTGCGGTGGCTCTACCTCTTCGAAATGGAGGAATTGGGAGACATACTCCGGGCTTCCCGCTTTGATGCCGCTGCCAAGCGAGGATTTGCCGAATCCGCCGAAAGGCTGCCGAAGGACGACCGCCCCGGTGGTGCCGCGATTGATGTAGAGGTTGCCGGCGAAAATCTTCTCTTTCCAATGGAGTTGTTCCCGTTCATCCAGACTTTCCAGGCCGCTGGTCAGTCCATAGCCGCTGTGGTTGGCCAACTCGATGGCATGGTTCAGGTTGTTGGCCGGCATGACGCCGAGAAGGGGACCAAAGAATTCGGTCAAGTGAGTGCTGGAGCCGGGCTGTACGCCATATTTGATTCCCGGTGTCCAGCAATGGGGATTGTCGGGCAGGGCGCGGGGCTGCAGGGCCCATTCTTCACCGGGTTCCAGGCTGGTCAGTGCCTGCAGCAGTTCACCCGATGGCGGCCGGATGAGTGGGCCTATTTTGTTGGTAAAGTTCCAGGCGGAGCCAACCGCAAGGCTTTGGGCGGCATCGATGAGCTGCCGTCTGAACTGTTGATCCTGGTACACCGACTGTTCCAGGATGAGCAGCGAGGTGGCGCTGCATTTCTGGCCGCCATTGCTGAAGGCGGAGAGGAGAACGTTTTTGATCGCCTGATCGCGATCCGCCATTTCGGTGACGATGGTCGCGTTTTTCCCGCCGGTCTCGGCCGCGAGAAATACCCCTGGGGATTCTTGAAGGATACGCAGGCCGGTCTCGGTGCCTCCGGTGAGAATGACGTTGTCCACCTGCGGACTAGCGGTCAGCAAGGGGCCGACGTCGCTTCCCGAGCAGGGCATGAATTGCAGTGTCCTTTGCGAAACACCGGCTCGCCAGAAACATTGGCACAGCATCCAGGCGGTGAGGACCGCATCCGATGATGGCTTGAAGATGACGGTGTTGCCGGCGGCCAAAGCGGCGGTGATGCCGCCGCAGGGAATGGCGATGGGGAAGTTCCAGGGTGCGATCACCACAACCACGCCTCGCCCGCTGATGCACAGATTGGCCATCTGCGCATAGTGCCGGGTTGCATGCGGATAAAATTCTGCAAAATCAATGGACTCGGAGACCTCGACATCGGCCTCGGTAAAGATCTTGCCGGTATTGGCGGCGGCCGCACCGATGAGATCTCCTCGGCTTTTGCGCAGCTCCACAGCCACCTGGGAAAGAACCGCCTGGCGATCACGGGCGGATGAGCTTCGCCATCCATCACCATCCGCCGTTGCCGCGACCAGCGCCTGGCGCGCATCTTCCTCGTTGGCCAGGGCGTAGCGGCCGACTATCACCCCCTGCTGGTTGGGATCCTTGCAGATCACGGTTTCGCGGTCCTGGAAGGTACGTATTCCATCGATGACCAGCGGTATTTCGAGCGGGGCATCTCCTTGATTTTTCATCCAAGTGCGGCGGATCTGTTCCGCCCATTGGCGGTTGGCCGGCAGGGACCAGTCGGTGTCCGCCTCGTTGATAAACAGATTGCTGCTCGCCGGTGACAGGTTTTCTGAACAGTGCTCGTTTGCTCTGTCCTGGCTGCGATGGGGCAGGGAGGAAAGACTGTGCTGCAGTGTGCAGGAGCGGAGAAATCCAGCTTTGAGCATCTGCCATTCGCTGGATCCGACCGAGAGTTCCGGGGCATGGCGGAGAAAATTCTCCGCTGCCGTGTTTTCGTCAAGCCTGCGAATCAGGTAGGCGATGGCGTTGATGAATTCATCCTTGCAGGCAACCGGCGCATACAGCAACACATCGCCTCCATCCTCCTGCAATGCCCGCCGGATATGATCGGCCATCCCCTCGAGCATCTCGAAGCAGAAAAAAGGGGTTACCTCCCGGGCTTTGGCCAGGGTGGCGGCGTAGGCGAGCTCAAAAAGGTTGTGCGAGGCAATGCCGAGATGGACAGCGGTGATGTGTTCCGGCCGCATGCCATACTCCACCATCCGTTTGTAGTTGGCATCCACCGCCTCCTTGGTGTCAAAGGGAGCCAGAGGCCAATTGTTCAAGATGGAGTCCAGTTTCTCCATCTCCATGTTCGCCCCTTTGACGATTCGCAGTTTGATCGGCGCACCGCCGCTGGCCAGGCGTTCCCTGGCCCACTTGGTGAGTTGTTGCTGGATGGCGTAACTCTCCGGAAGGTAGGCCTGGAGCACGATTCCGGCGGAACAGTTGCGGAACTCCTCTTGGCCGAGTGTTTCGACAAAGGCCTGAAAGGTAATGGCGAGATCGCGGAACTCCTCCATATCGAGATTGATGAATTTGGGGACAGTTTCCCCATCCGGGCGAACAAAGACGTGTTCTTGGGCAACACGATAAAGGGTGGAGAGCCGATCTTTGAGGGTAGACACTGTCTCGGCAAAGGCAAGAGAGTTGATCTGCGAGGAAAGCGTTGAGATTTTAATCGAGATATACTCGATATCCGGATCCTGCAGATCCTTGCTATAGGTTGCCAGCCGATGAGCAGCCTCCTGTTCGCCTAACACCGACTCTCCCAGGTGGTTGATGTTCATGCGAACCCCTTGAGAACGGCGTTGTTGCAGGTGGCGATGCAAGGGTTCTGTTTCCCCGGCAATGATGAGCCTGCTGCTCAATCGACGCATCTGATCGATTAGTAAAGGGATGAGGGGGGCCGACAACCGTTTGTCCACTGTTTGCAACAGAGCAAGAAAAACGCGTTCGACTCGATTGAGGAATTCCGGAGCCCCATACTCCCTCAGCAGTGCCCGCAGCTGATCGGCAACCCGGCGGGAGTTGTGCGAACGAAAGCTTTGATCAATCAACTGGCTCAGGAGGACCTTGTCCATGGGATGCACCAGTAACTGACGCAGTTGTCTTTGCAGTCTTCGTTCCTGCCTGGTCAGCAGTTCGTTGGCCCGGTTTTGCCATTTTTCAGCAAGAGTAATGGACTGTTCGATCAATTCCTGCTCGTGTTCCATAGGGATCTCCTCTGTGGTTCGGGTGGCTCTTCGTCAGTTCGTCCTGCCTGCCTTGAGTAGTGCCTGTTCCAGGCGGAGACAGTGATTTGCATGGCGCAGTCGAAACAGCTCTTCCGCTTCAGAACTGCGGTGCAGATTGCGAGACGAGGGATGTTGCTCAGCCGACGGGGCTGAGAGCGTTTGTTCCCCGCAGTTGGACAACGCGGTCTGCCAATCGTGGAGGGTCTGCAAGGGGGAGCGGTGGTGGAGACATTTGAGAGGAAGCTCGGCGTTAAAGAATGCGCAGAAATCCGCCACTATTTCCCGGACCTGGCCGAGGGAGCCATGATATGGGGAGGCGCGGAGGGTTTCAAGGAATGAAGGGCAGTTTTCAAGGAGCGTTGCTGCCTGGTGGGGATCGTGCAAGTGATGCACAAGGTGGTAGTGATTGCAGAGAAGGTCAAAGGGATGTTGCCCCTCTCCGCTTTGCTGCGGCTGATGTTCGGACCCTGGAATGCTGAACTCCGGTGTTGCCGGCGTATGGATGGTATGGACGGTAAAGGGGATTTTTTTGAGCAGGTTGTGCAGGAAAGCGGTTGCTGTGTGGGAAGATCGTATTTCTGCATAGAGCCAGCGCGTGGGCAGATCAACGGCAAGGTACAGAATATGGGGTTGGGCAGCCTTCAGCAGAGGGGACAGGTCGATGGCTGCTATGCTCAAGACTCCGGGAGGGGGCGGGGAGTGGCGGTATTGACCGCATTGCTGCACCATGCCGGAGAGTTTGGAGATACCGTATCGTCTGAGGCAGCGATCAAGGGCGGAGCGGGAAATGGCTGGTTGCACAAAGACACGCGTCACCAGGAGAAGATCGTCCAAGGGCAGAAAAAGCAGCAGGCGCAGAGCGACCACCGCCAGTTCGTCCCCAGGTTTGAGCACCGTGTGTATGGTCAGAGGACGGTGGGAGTTGTCCTCCACGGATTGGCGATTTTTCCATTTACGCACCGTGGAACGGCTTATGCCGTATTTTTCCGCCAAAACCCGTTCGGAAAGATCGGATGACTGAATCTCCGCACGAATTGCCGGGGTGGTTCGGGCCTGTTTGTGGAGTCGAATTTTCATGAACAGCGTATCCCCCAATCAATCGGTTCGTTATTCACTGTAAAGCAAAGCCATTCTCCGGTCCACCGCCTTTCCGTTTCTGAGCATGGATAGTGCCCTTTTGCAAAAGTAAAGCCGCGGCAGGAGGTCCCGCCGCGGCTCAAGATGGTATTCAGGATGGATGGCTCAGTGCTCCAGACGAATACCGATGCCCTCGAAGAGGAAGAGCACACCAAACCCGTACCAGACGGTGTAGATCACGTAGAAGGCCAGGGCAAAGACCAGCAACAGGACCTCGCTTTTCACCGGTTTGGCCTGAACGCCGTAGTAGTTGTAGGCGGGCTCGATGGCCTTGGTCATGGCGTTTTTGACCGCCTTGGCCTTTTCAAACTCCTTGGCTTTGTTCAGGTCTTTTTCCATTGCTCCCAGTGACTTATACCAACTGTTCATCACCTTGCGCTCATTGATCCCATATTTTTGGGCAATGGCCGCACCATCGTTTTTGTACATCAGGTCAGCATCTTCGAGCATCACGGTGAGCATGGCCCCGAAATCGCCACTCACGGAAACCTTGGTGCCCTCGATTGTGGCCGGAATCTTGTTGGTGTTGAACAGGTTCGCAGTGGTGGCCGCTTCGTCCTCGGATTTCATGGACATGGTGTTTGCAAAATTCTGGCCGTTGTACTTGGCCACCTTCTCTTTTTGCCGATCAACATAGTAGGCCGAGCCCTTGGACAGTTCGTTGAAGAAGTTGTCCAGATAATCCAGGCCGTTTACCTTGCCGCCTTTGGCCCCCGGATACCAGGGCATAAAGATCGCTGCGAAGACCAGGAAAAAGGGGATGAGCAAAAGGATTGCGCGTGTGCGATATTGTGCGGATGTAGTAGCCATATCAGTGTGCCTCCTCTGTACGCAGAACGTTGAGGTTTGAGAAAAAGCTGTAGAAGACCCAGGTGGCGAAGATGATGATGATCACGAAGAAGCCGATGGTGCCGATGGTGTCCAAAATTTTGAGGGTATCGGGACCAATCTTCATGTAGCCCATCTTGGTCAGTTTGGCGGGCAGGGCGCAGGCACGGTTGAAGAAACCGGCACTGACGGTGACCGCATAAAAGGCGCGGATGGTAGTGCCATGCACGACCTTGGTGACGATGGAACCGATCTGGATACCGATCAGTGAACCAAGCAGCATACCCATGGCCAGGGTATAGAAGATAAAGCCGTAGATCGCATACTGGCTGATCGAGGCATACCCTGCGGTGAACACGATCTGGAAGATATCGGTACCAACGGTGGTCATGGAGGAAACGCCCAGACCGTAGACGAACATGGGGAAGGTGAGGAAGCCGCCTCCCACACCCATGATGGCGGCGGTCAGGCCGACGATGAAACCACAGATCACGAGGAAGATGGCGGAAATGCGGCGGCCACCGGGGGTAACGCCCTCGTCAAAGGTGAGCATCGGCGGGATGTTGATCTTCTGCAGGGCCTGACCGACGGGGGGGATCTCTTCGGCCAATTTCTTTGCACCGGCCTCCTTGGCGGGGGCGGTGTTCTTGCGGGCGGTCTTGGCCCAGTCGGCCAGGGCGTAAAAGGCCAGGAAACCGAGCATGATTACATAGATGGTGGTGATGAAGGCATCACTGAGCACCGGGTTTTTGTCATAGAGGTAACGGTTGATATATCCGCCCACGGTGGAACCGGAGATGGCGCCGACGAGAAAGGTAACCGCCAACCCTACGGAGATGTTGCCCATCTTGCGATGGAGCACCGAGCCCATGATGGCCTTGGCAAAGATGTGGAACAGGTCGGTACCGACCGCGAGAATACCCTTGACGCCGACACTCATCAGGGCGGGAGCGATGATGAAACCGCCACCGGCGCCGATACAGCCGGTGATCAGACCGGCGCAGAGTCCGACCAGGATGGAGGCGCCGAAGACCATGTTTGAGTAATGTGAGGGGCCATAGGCCGATTTACCACCCAAGAAGTTGGGCAGTCCATTGCCGATATCCTCGGCAAAACAGATGCCGCCGATAATGACCGGCAACAACAGCAGACCGAGTACCAGCAGTCTTTTACGACTTTTGAGGATATTGGTAGACATCTCCAATTCCCATTGTGCCTGGGCCTTGGCCCCGGCGACCATGAATTGGTTCAGCTGACGGAAGAATTTCATTGTGATCTCCTTTTTTTGAAATAACCCTCGATTCTCTCGATGTTCAAAACGACGCGGCCCCCTCAACTCGGCAGCGCCATATCCCTCTTGATCTGTGCCGTCTCAATTTTTTCCTGCTGAATCCGCTTGCGCTCGTAGGCGGCATCGAGCTTTTCCATCAGCGGTTCCGTGTCTATGGGCTTCATCAGGTAATCAAAGGCGCCGAATTTGATCCCATTGATCCCTGATTCCACCGAGGCGTGGCCGGTGAGCATGACCACTTCGGTGAGCGGCGCGAGTTTTTTGATTTCCCGCAGGGTCTCGATGCCGTCCATGCCGGGCATCTTCACATCCAACAGAACCACGTCGTAGGCCTTGGCCTTGATCTTCTCCAGGGCAGTGGCGCCGTCCTGGGCACTGTCGCAGCTGAGGTCACGCTTGCTGAGTTTTTTGACCATGATCTCGCGAAAGTCCTGTTCGTCATCCACCAGTAAAATGTCATAACGGGTCATGCCTTCTCTCCTTATCCTTCCTGTTTGACTGAGCGAATGGGCAGGGTAACGGTAAAAACGGTTCCTCCCCCTTGTCGATTCTCTGCTTCAATAGTCCCTCCCAGTGTGCGAATTATGTTTTGGCTGATGGACAGGCCCAGGCCGGTCCCCTTGCCTTGTTCCTTGGTGGTGAAAAAGGGATCCCAGATTTTCTTCATCACCTCCGGGGGGATCCCGGGCCCGTTGTCCGCGACTTGAACGGAGATCTGCTGAGGGGTGCAGGAGGTGATAATCTCCACCGTGCCGTCGTGGCCGACGGCATCGAGAGCGTTGTCGATCAGGTTCAACAGGATCTGCTGCAGGCGGTGGCCCTCGGTCATGGTGGGGGGGAGCTGCGGATCGAGTTGGAGATCGATTTTGATGTTGTTGTGCTTGGCTTCCTTTTCAAGGAAAGAGAGCGTTTCATGGACGATGTCGTTGATCTGAACCTGTTCCTGTTCGGCGCTGATCTTGCGCGCGAAGCCGAGCAAGCGGTGGGTGATGGTGGCGGCACGCTGCACGTGGTGTTTGATCTTCTTGATCGTCTGCTGGTACTCCTCCAGATTCTTGAGCGTGGCCGGGTCTTCCTCGGTCAGCAGTTCTTCGATCCAGCCCGCCTGGGCGAGGATCATCTGCAGGGGATTGTTGATTTCGTGAGCCACTCCAGCTGCCAGCCGGCCGATGTTAGCCATCTTTTCGATATGGGCCATCTGCTGGTCCATGGCGGCAGCCTCACGGTCGGCCTTGGCCACATGGGCGACGATGAAGCGGCTGAGAAAGACGGCGATGATGAAGAACAGGGTGGCGGTGATGACGATGATTATCAGGGTCCGGTTGAGATGCTGGTAATAGGGGCCGAGCATGTCCGGGATACGCACCTTGAGCATCAGCATCCAGGTCCCGTTGTTGAGCCAGGTGGTGGCGTAGAGGGTGTCCCCCTCATGGACCAGTTCCGGGGGGGAGTGATGGCGGACCAGCCGCATCTCCTGCTCCGACAGGACGGTCAGGTTGCCCTGGAGGCTCGGGGTTTGCAGTTCGCCCGATTTGTTGACGATGAAAACGTCGCCGTGTTCGCCGATCTGGGCACTGTGCAGAAGCGAGTTGAACACGCTGGAATTAATGGTGGTGCGTAGCACATAGCGTTTGAGTGGATCGGTCAGGGCCACCACGAAGTGGGGGAGCTTGCGGTAGCCGCTGAAGATGTCGCTGACGTGTGCGCCACGCACCAACACTTCCGAAAACCAGGGTTGATTCCTGTAATTTTTGCCGGTGACCTGTTCCCGATAGGGACCGACATAGGCCCTTTGTTCACCGTTGGTATCGATCAGCTGCAGATCGACCATGCCTCCGGAACCGCTGATGGCCAGGAACAACTGATTGAGGTGGCTTTGATCCTCGAGGTATGCCTGGGGATAAAGACTGATCAGGGTGGTGAGGAGATCGACCTGGTGTTTGAGGAAATTGTTGATCACATCCTGGCGATGCTGCGCCACCTGGCTGGCGGTCAGCTCCAGGTCCTTGATCGCGACCTGCTTGGAGTTGTAGATCGAGGTGGTGGCGATAATGAGGATGGGAATGATGCCGCAGATAAAGAATCCCAGGGCCAGCAGTTTGGTGAGGTTCTGATAGTGTTGATGTTTATCGGCCATGGTCCACGTCCTCAGGGATTGAGCAGGGTTTCGATGTCGATGGCCTGATCCACCGGAAACCAGTGGACCGGGATTGTACGTTCTAACAGGGCATTGATGCAGTGCTGGATCTCGCTTGTCGGGACACTGCTGTTTTGCAGGAGAAAGATGGCATCCGGATCAAAGGTGATGATCTTCAACTCCGTGTTTGCATCGTTCTGGATGAAGTCGAAGATATAGTCTGAGTGCTCCCGTTGCCGATAGAGGGCCCAGATGATGTCGCGGGTCATCTCCGGAGAAACCTCTGCCTCCATGAGAATGAACAGAATTTTTTTGATGGTGCCTTGGAGCAGCCGATCCGGGATACGGATGTTATGGCGGATGAGATGCTGGATCAGGTCCTGGGAGCGTATCAGCAAGGTAGCATTGGCCGAAATCACCGGGAGCATGCCTTTGTCGACCCAGCGTGCAAGTCGCTCCTCGGATATCGAACAGATCGCGGCTGCCTGCGCAAAATTCAGATATTCGAGATCTTCGGGATGAAGATGTGTTTTCAGCTCGTCTGCCATGGTCCTCTCCATTGACGCGAAACGCTTGTGCAACCTTTGCCTTTAATTAGGCAAAAATGGGTCCGGTTCGGCGATGACCTGAAGGGCTTTATTACTTTTTCTTTTATTTCAAGATCTTAAAATGTATGCTGTTGAGGGGCTGCTCTGGATGTGCCGAGATCAATTGAGAGGTGATGTATGCTCTGGGTAACAGATGAGAATGATTTTTCAGTTTAAGTTGCTGAAAATAGGTGTTTATGTGGCTTGTGAGGATGGGGGATGACGTGCCACAATTAATCGTCTCTGGTGATTGTATACCACGAAATTGTGGTACCTCACGCCAGCGGAAAAACATGTTCAGCTACGCTTAACCCGCGTTTGTTCCTCTAAGAAATAATGGTTGCCGCAGGTGTTCGGCGCCAGAATGCAAGCAAGATTTGAGAGGCTTGTAAATACTGTCGTCCAAGGACGGACCAGTGTTCTATGATCACTCCATTTTTTTTGATATATTGGTAATATGCTGTTGAAGATATTTCTTACATACATAATTTTCCCTCAACAAAAACTCGGTTGAGAAAACCTCCTTTCCAAGAGTCTCTTGCTTCCCGTCGGACAGGAGCGGTTGTGTCAGCAAAGTGGAAAAAATTGGGATTTGGTGTATCGGGAAAATGTTGCCCTAGCCGAGAGGAATGGACGTACGAAGGGGGAAGTATTGGTATGTGATCAACCGGGATAGTTCATATATGGAACAGATTATTGTGAAGCAGAGGTAACACTGCCAAACGTAGTGTGCATGAGGGGGCATACAATAGGCAGTGCAGGACGAAATTGGTCAGTTGGAGAGCGAGAAAGAAGGGCGGGGAAAGGGAGGAAAAGGGGCGGAAACAGGAGCATCCTGTTTCCCCCCTGCGATGCATTACAGCTGTTGATCCTCAGGATAATTCGAGTTGAACGTGTAGGAAGCGACCGTCCCGTCAACGTCGAAGCGAATCACCAGATCTCGGCTCAGGGTGTCGCCGAGGCCGGTTTTATAGGTGCCATAGCTCCAGGTCGGGCGACCATCCTCCACTCCGGTACGCCAGGGTCGTCCGAACATCTGTTCGATCTGGGCACGGGTGGTCTGGTGCAGTTGGATCTGCGGCACCATGTGGGTATTGAAATCCTTGCCGGCAGAAATACAGCCGGTCAACAGCAGACCGAAAAGAAAAGGAAGGAGAGATTTTTTCAGAAAAATAAAGTGTTGCATAGATAAGTGTGCTTGGGTATTGGGATTAGAGACTTTCTTTGTTAATCAGCGCCTTTTGTGCCGCGAGTTCGACTTTCTCGAGCAACTCAAGCACATCGATCGGCTTGAGACAGTAGTCAAAGGCGCCGCTCTGCATGCCCTCGATCCCGGATTTGACCGAGGCATGACCGGTGAGAATGATCACCTCCACCAGGGGCCAGCGCTCCTTGACCTTTTTCAGGCATTGGATACCGTCCAGGCCTGGCATGCTCACATCCATGATGATCACGTCGATCGGCTCCGTCTCCAGGGTTTCCAAAGCGCTCGCGCAGCAGTCGGCCAAACTGAGCTGTACCCCCATGCGGGTCATCCGTTTGAGAATGATCTCCTTGAATTCCGGTTCATCGTCGACCAACAGCAAGTGAATCTTCAGGGCCGCATCGAGTTTGAAGGCACGCTCATTTGTCATGGCTCAACATTTCCTCAATTTCTTGGATGAATTTCTGTCGGTAGCGCTGGTATTGTTGGGGATCGGCCATCACCATGTCAATCTGGCGGGTGTGGATGGTCAGATACCCCAGCACCTTCAACCGGCTGAAGAGAAATTTTTGCGTCCGTTTTTCCACCCGCGCCGCCAGAGCATCACCGGTAAGTTCCACCCGAAAATCAAACCGTGACAGGATCTCTGCGAGCAGTTCGATCCGACCGACGCGACGGGTTTCGTCCGCAGCCCCACCCTTGAAACGGAAGGTGACATACCGCTCGGTTCGCAGGCTGCTGATGAACGCCTCAATCATAGCATAGTGGTATCCAAGGCGCACACTGAGATTGCAGTAATTGCGGGAAACCAGGAAATAATTTTTCTGGTTCAGCGCCGAGGCCACCGCCGGATCCAGGGCCGGATTCATGGCCGACTGAAAGACAATGGACCCCATGCCGCGCATGCTCACCGAAGGCGGTCCGTCCCAGGGATAAGCGTGCATCCCCTGCCAGATGGCGAGCATCGGCGTCGAGACCACCTCGCTGATGTTGATGAACTTGTTGACCGGGTCAAACTCGGGCGCAAAACCGTCGGAGAGGTTGATCACCCACCACTCAAGCGGCATGTTGTCCACCAGCCGTTTAGCGGCCCCCTGGTCGAAATGATACCGTTTACCGAAATCGAACATCTCCACCACCGACTTCTCGTGGCAGAAGCGGGTGATGTCATGCATGGTGGCGCAATGACTGCCCCGGAAATAGACCGAGGCCGGGTCTGTCAGGGTTAGGGGGGAGATGAGTTTGAGCGCCTCAATCAAGGTCTGTTGTACCGGGCTGCCGTCCATGGGGTTGGGGCGTTTCTCGGCCTGCTGGGCAAGCAATTCTTCGATCCGACCTTTATAGATGGCGCGGTTGCGGGCATCCACGGTTACGATTTCCCCGTTACTGAGCGTTTGCACCGCGTTGTCCAGTGACAGCAGCGAGGGCAGGCTGAATTCACGGGAAATGGTGGCCAAATGCCCGGCCTCACTCCCGGTTTCCGCCACCATGGCTGCGGCCCGTTTCAACAGCGGTGCCCACTCGGGCAGGGGGTGCTCCACCACCAGGATCGATTTTCGTGGAAAGTTGACCATGTCCTCATGGGTGCGGACGATGAAGACCGGGCCGCAGCCCACGCCGGTACAACCGGTCACCCCGCCCTGGAGGAGCAGCCGTTCGTCGGCAAAGACCTTGGCCTCGCCCTGTTCCCCGGTCGAGAGGTGGACCGAGATCGGTCGACTCTGCAGCACATAGATTTGGCCGGACGCATCGATGGACCACTCGATATCCTGGGACGAGCCGAAATGGTGTTCCAGCTTCATGCTGATTGCGGCGAGCTCGGTGGCCTGTGGCTCGCTCAGCGGCGTTCCGATTTGGTCCGGGGCAAAGCTCTGTTCGACGATGCGATGGGGAGCCTGGCGCTCCACGGTGTAATGATTGGTCTTTTTGGTCCCGTCGACAATGCCCTTAGCCATGCCTGAGGAGAAGAAGATATCGAGTGTGCCGATCCGGCCGCTGATGGACTGGGAGTAGCAGATGCCGCTGATCGTGGCCTCGATCATCGCCAGGCAGCCCACGCACATCACGATATCCTCGTGGCGATAGCCCTTGGCCAGACGGTAGGTCATGGCCTGGGGGGAATATTTGGAGGCCAGGACTTTCTTGTAGGCATGGACAAGGTTTTCCCGGTCAACAAAAAGCTCGGTGTGGTAGAGACCGGCAAACGAGGCCCGGCCAAGGTCCTCGCCCAGGGCGCTGGAGCGGACCGCCAGCTTGACATCCCTGCCGGCGATTTCCAGCAGCTGGTCGAAATGGGCATAGAGCTGCCGTTCCAGTTCCGTGGGTAGAGGGCTGTTGATGATCAACTGCTGCACCTCTGTGCTTTTGTTGAGCATATCCTCCAGATCCCGAGCATCCGTCTGCTGAAAAAGACGGTTGATCTCGGGATAGACGTTATTTTCCAGGTAAAAGAGGCGGCTGGCGGAGGAGGTCACTGCAAAACCGGGCGGAATGGTAATTCCTGGCAGGGTTCCGGCCTCGCCGAGGTTGGCCATCTTCTCGCCAGTCAGTTCCACCAGAGAGCGGTTGACCCGAACCAGGGGGATGAACCAGTCGCCCTCGGGGAGAATGAGCTCCTTGTCGATGATGGCGTCGATCTGTTCCTGAATGCGGTTGAAGGAGGTCTCCAGGTTGACATAACCGCCATCGGCCATCTTACGCAGGTTCTGCACCATCTTGTAGATGTTGACCGTGACCACGGTCGACTTGGAGCGGATAAAGGTCATGGAAAAGGTGCGGCCGTCGCGCAGGGCGGTCTCCAGTTCGGCCATGGCCTCGAGCGCGTTGTTGTTGGCGGTCAGCAGTTCGCGGAAGCAGCGATACTTCGTTCTGAAGAGGCTTTGCAGCTCCTCGGTACTCAGAGTGGGGACAGTGGAAATACCGAGGAGATCTTTGATACTGGTCAACAGATTTTTCATCATGGCAGTACCCAATAGAAATGCTGCAGCAGAGTGGCCTCCACTGCAGCATGGTGAGAAAGAACGATCAGGCGATCAATGTTCGAGCTTGATGCCGATGCCTTCAAAGAGGAAGAGCAGGCCGAAACCGTACCACATGGTATAGATCACGTAGAAGGCCAGCGACGCGATCAGGAGCACCATCTCCGCTTTGACCGATTTTGCCTCAACCTTGTAGTAGTTGTAGGCCGGTTCAACCGCCTTGGTCATGGCACTTTTGACCACCTGGGCCTGCTCGAATTTTTCGGCCTTGGTCAGGTCTTTTTCCATGGCGGTGAGCGCATTGTACCAGCTGATGAGGGCCTTGCGTTCGTCGACACCGTACTTGGAGGAGATTGTCTTGCCATCGTTTTTGTACATCAGGTCGGCATCGTTGAGCATGATGGTCAGCATGGCACCGAAGTCGCCCTTGACCTTCACTTTGACGTCATCCACCTCGGCCGGAATATTGTTGGTGGTAAAAAGTTTTGCCACGGTGGCGGCTTCATCGGCGGATTTCATCTTCATGCTGGTGGAAAATTCCTGACCAGCGTACTTTTCGACCTTTTTCAACTGTTTGTCAATATAATAGGCAGACCCCTTGGACAACTGGTTGAAGAAGTTATCGAGATAATCCAAACCATTGATCTTACCGCCATGCACCCCCGGGAAGAGAGGCATGAAGATGGCAACGAGAACCGCGAAGAAGGATGCAAGCAGAACAAATGCGCGTGCCTTGAGTTGTGTTGAGCTTACCATGATTAATGAGCCTCCTCGGCTTTCAGGACGTTGAGGTTAGTGAAAAAACACCAGAATACCCAGATCGCGAAGACGATGATGATACCGAAGAAGCCGACGTTGCCGATCCAATCGCAGATGTCCAGAACACCTTTGTCGACCTTGATATAGCCCATCTTGGTTAGCTTTGTCGGCAGGGCACAGGCGCGGTTGATGAAACCGGCTGTTACGGTAAAGGCATAGAAACCGCGGATGGTGATACCGGGAACAACCTTGGTGACGATGGAACCGATCTGGATACCGATCAGGGAACCGAGCAGCATCCCCATGGCCAGGGTGTAGAAGATAAAGCCGTAGATCGCGTACTGACCGATGGCACCGTACCCAGCGGTGAACACGATCTGGAAGATATCGGTACCAACGGTGGTCATGGAGGAAACGCCCAGACCGTAGACGAACATGGGGAAGGTGAGGAAGCCGCCGCCCACGCCCATGATCGCAGCCGCCATACCGACGATGAAACCGCTGATGACCAGGAAGATGAAGGAGATCTTGCGGCCACCGGGGGTGATGCCCTCGTCAAAGGTGATCATCGGTGGCAGGGTGATGGATTGAATGCGTTTGCCCATGGGCGGGATCTCTTCGCCCATTTTTTTGGCGCCGGCTTCAACAGTCACGGTTTTTTTACGCGCCTTGAGCCAGTCGGTCATGGCATAGAAGGCCAGAAAGCTCAGAATGATCACGTAGATGATGGTGATGAAGGTGTCGCTCAGCACCGGGTTTTTGTCATAGATGGAACGGTTGATATAACCGCCCAGGGTGGAGCCGCCGATGGAGCCGATAAGGAACCAGACGGCCAGGCCAACGGAGATGTTGCCGAGTTTGCGATGGAGCACGGAGCCCATGATCGCCTTGGCAAAGATGTGAAACAGGTCGGTACCGACTGCAAGGATACCCTTGACGCCGGCGCTCATCAGTGCCGGAGCAATGATGAAGCCGCCGCCCGCGCCGATACAACCGGTGATCAGGCCGGCGCAGACGCCGACCAGAATCGAGGCGCCGAAGATGAGGTTGGTGTAATGCGAAGGACCATAGGCCGATTTACCGCCGATGAAGTGGGGAAGGGCATTGCCGATATCATCGGCGAAACAGACCCCGCCAATGATTGCAGGCAAGAGCATGAGTCCCAAAACCATGAGGCGTTTTCGGTCCTTGAGGATGTTCGTGGACATCTCCAATTCCCACCGTGCATGGGCCTTGGCGCCCGCCACCATGAACTGGTTGAGCTGACGGAAAAATTTCATTGCGATCTCCTTGTTGTTAATAATTAAAGTTGTCTTTGTATCAATAAGATCCTGCCCCCTCAGCTTGGCAGGACCATATTTCTTTTGATTTGGGCCATTTCGATTTTTTCCTGCTGGATGCGTTTGCGCTCGTAGGCGGCATCCAGTTTTTCCAGCAGAATGTCGGTTTCCATCGGTTTCATCAGGTAGTCAAAGGCCCCGTACTTAATCCCGTTGATCCCTGATTCCACCGAGGCATGCCCGGTGAGCATCACCACCTCGACCATCGGTGCGATGTTTTTGATTTCGCGCAGGGTTTCGATGCCATCCATTCCCGGCATCTTCACATCCAGCAGGACCACGTCGTAGTTCTTGGCCTTGATCATCTCCAGGGCAGTGGCGCCGTCAGGAGCGCTGTCGCAGTGGAGATCCTGCTTGCTCAGTTTCTTGATCATGATTTCGCGGAAATCCTGTTCGTCGTCGACGATGAGTACGTCATAGCGTGCCATTGTTTCTCTCCGTTATTTGTCCTGTTGTATGCTCTTGATGGGTACTTTTACGGTGAAGGCAGTGCCCTCGCCGGTTTTGCTTTCAACGTCTAGGGAGCCACCCAGGGTGCGAATGATGTTCTGGCTGATGGCCAGGCCGAGCCCGGTCCCCTTGCCCTGTTCCTTGGTGGTGAAAAAGGGATCCCAGATCCGTTTCATGACCTCGGGAGGAATCCCTGGGCCATTGTCGGCAATCTGAATCGCAATGTCCTGACCTACCTGGCTGGTGGTAATGGTCACCTTGCCGTCGTGTCCAATGGCATCAAGGGCGTTGTCGATCAGGTTCAACAGGATCTGCTGCAGCCGGTGGCCTTCGGTCATGGTGGTGGGGAGCTGCGGATCCAGTTTGAGGTCGACCGCGATGTTGTTGTGCTTGGCTTCTTTCTCGAGAAAGGAGAGGGTCTCCTCCACCACCTCGTTGATCTGCACCTGCTCCTGTTCCGCATTGATCTTGCGGGCAAAGCCGAGCAACCGGTGGGTGATGGTGGCGGCTCGCTGCACATGGTGTTTGATCTTCTTGATCGTCTGCTGGTATTCCTTCATGTTCTTGAGCGTGGCCGGGTCTTCCTCGGGCAGCAGTTCCTCGATCCAGCCCGCCTGTGCGAGAATCATCTGCAGCGGGTTGTTGATCTCATGGGCCACGCCAGCGGCCAACCGACCGATATTGGCCATCTTCTCGATATGGGCCATCTGTTGGTCTATGGCCGTGGCCTCGCGGTCGGCCTTGGCCACATGGGCCACGATGAACCGGCTGAGAAAGATGGCAATGACAAAGAACAGGGTGGCAGTGACCACGATGATCACCAGGGTGCGGTTGAGATGCTGGTAATAGGGCCCGAGCATGTCCGGAATGTGCACCTTGAGCATCAGCATCCAGGTATCGTTGTTGAGCCAGGTGGTGGCATAGAGGGTGTCCCCTTCCTGCACCAGTTCCGGGGTTGAGTGGTTGCGCACCAGCCGCATCTCCTGCTCCGGCAGAGCGGTCAGGTTGCCCTGCAGGCTTGGTGTCTGGAGCTCACCGTGTTTGTTGACGATGAACACATCGCCGTGTTCGCCGATCTGGGCGCTGTGCAACAGGGAGTTGAATACGCTGGAATTAATGGTGGTGCGTAGCACATAGTGTTTGAGTGGATCGGTCAGGGCCACCACGAAGTGGGGGAGCTTGCGGTAACCGCTGAAGACATCGCTGACGTGTGCACCACGCACCAACACTTCCGAAAACCAGGGCTGTTCCTGGTAGTTTTTGCCTGTGACCTGCTCGCGATAGGGGCCGACATAGGCCAACTGCTGGCCATTGGTGTCAATCAGTTGCAGGTCGACCATGCCGCCAGCACCGCTGATGGCGAGGAAAAGCTGATCAAGGTGGGGTTGGTTCTGGAGATATTCCTGGGGATAGAGGCTGATCAGGGTGGTGAGGAGGTCGACCTGGTGCTTGAGGAAGTTGTTGATCACATCCTGGCGGTGCTGCACCACCTGGCTGGCGGTCAGCTCCAGATCCTGGATTGACACCTGCTTGGAGTTGTAGATCGAGGTGGTGGCAATAATGAGGATGGGAATTATGCCGCACAAGAAGAACCCGATGGCCAAGAGCCTGGTGAGATTCTGGTAGTGGCGTTGTTTATCGGCCATGGCGTCCGTCCTCAGAGGTTGAGCAGGGTGTTGAAATTGATGGCCTGATCCAGGGGAAATCGGTGTATCGGAATTTCCCTGGTCAGCATCTGATGCAGCTTTTGCACAAAGGTCTGGGCGTCTCCGTTGCCTTTCAAGAGGTAGATGATATCCGGACCAAAGGTGATCACCTTCAGTTCGGTGGTGCTGTCGTATTCGATGAAATCAACAATAAATGAAGGGTGCTGCCGCAACCGGTACAAGGTCCAGATGAGGTTGTTGGCCATGGGGCCGGGCAGATCCTTGTCGAGAAGGATGAACAGGATCTTTTTGCTGTTGCCCGGCAGGAGGCGTTCGGGGATACGGATATTGTGGCGGATCAGGTGCTGAATCAGGTCGCAGGCGCGGATCAACCTGTTTTCCTCGGTGTCGATCACCGGAATCAACCCCTGCTCAATCCATTTCCCAAACCGTTGTGTTGATACGCAACAGATGGAAGCGGCCTGATCAAGCGTCAGGTACTCCAGGTTCTTGGGGGAAAGCATGTTTTTGAGACTGTGGTCCATGGGGCCGGCTCATGCGTTGAAGAATTGATGTGTTCCGCCAGAGCATGAGCAGAAAAAGGACCAGATTGGAGGTGAAAAAAGAAATTATAAAATATCATGAAAACAAGAGGTTACATCTATCGTAAAACAAGTCGTACCAGGACTTGGCCTCAAGTTGTGTAGAAGAGGTGACAGCTGGGGTGGATTGATCTTTTAACTCGTTGGAATTCTATAGTTAATCTTGCGTATAAAAACGGTGACAGAAACGGACGGCTTCGGTACTCTCTGTGCAAGATTGGTGACAGGGAGGTGGTCATGGAGCAGAAGACAATCAAGATCCTAGAGCAGCAACGCCAGGATCTGGTCATACGGGTCCTGAAAAAGCACGAAGAGATGGAGGCGACCCGTTTTTTCACCGAACGGATTCTCACCGGACTCAGCGAGTTTTTCCTCCTGCTGGACAAGGATTTCCAGGTGATTCAGACCAACCGCGAGTTCCTGGAACGCAGCGGGTACCCGCCGCTAACCGAGCAGCCACTCGCTCTCGAACAACTCTTCTCTGCGGAAAAGGCCCAGGAAATAAAGAAAGTCCTGCGGCGTGACGAGTTTGCCGAGATGGAGGCCCAACTACGCAGCAAAAAGGGTGACCTCCTCCCTGTGAAAATGCGCGGTTCGACCCATGTCACCCAGAACGGTCGGGTGTTGCATATGCTGATTTGTACCGACTGCAGCGAGTTTTTTGAGTTGATGGCGCAGATGCAGGAGGGGCAGAAGCAACTGATCCACTCCAGCCGCCTGGCCAGTCTCGGCGAGATGGCCGCCGGAATCGGCCACGAACTGACCCAGCCGCTCAACGCCATCCTGCTCTTCGCCCGCAACTGCCTCAAGGCCCTTGATACGCCCGGAGACCACAGCGAGATGATGCGGGAAAACCTGCAGATCATTATTGACCGGGTCAACAAGGCCTCCTCGATCATTGCCACCATGCGCAGCTTTGGCCGTAAGGTCGACGAGGAGCGCTCAC
The DNA here is from genome assembly GCF_963665445.1 of uncultured Desulfobulbus sp. GTDB lineage: Bacteria > Desulfobacterota > Desulfobulbia > Desulfobulbales > Desulfobulbaceae > Desulfobulbus. The sequence continues at coordinate 4,404,870 of NZ_OY762276.1, forward strand.
CCATTGATCTCAACGAGATTATCCGCAAGATCATCAAGTTTCTCGAGGCGCAGCTCCGCCTCAGCGAGATTCATCTCGATCTCCAGCTGGCACCGCAACCCTGCGAAGTGATGGGGGTGGAAGTTCGCTTGGAGCAGGTCTTTCTCAATCTGGTACAGAACGCGATTCAGGCCATGGGACGGGTGGTGGTCCCACGGCTCACCATCACCAGCCGTATCACCACCTGTCTCAATTTGACCACCATGCTCAATGAACCCTATGTCCTGGTCACGGTGGCCGACAATGGTGAAGGGATTGCCGAAGATCTGCAGAAAAAAATTTTTGATCCCTTCTTTACCACCCGCGAGGTCGGCACCGGCATGGGGCTTGGACTGTCCATTGTCGACCGGATAGTGCGCGGCTTTTCCGGCTACATCGAGGTGGAGAGCGAGCCCGGCAAGGGGGCGCGTTTTTCCGTCTACATCCCCCAGCTGCAGCGGCAAGAGACCGCACAAGGAGCGCAGGCATGACCGAGGAGCCCCTTCCCCGTCCCGAAATCCTGGTGGTGGATGACGACATCTACCTGTTGGCCGCCATCAAGCAGACCCTGGTACTCAACGGGTATGCGGTACAGACCTTCGGCAATCCGGTCGAGGCGTTGAGCAGTCTGGACGCCCACTCCTTTTTGGCGGTCCTGGCCGATATTCGCATGCCGGAGATGGACGGGATGGAGTTGCTGGAACACATTCTCGAAAAGGATCCGGACCTGCCGGTGATCCTCATCACCGGACACGGCGACATATCCATGGCCGTGGAGGCGGTCAAGAAGGGGGCCTATAATTTCCTGCAAAAGCCCGTCGACGAGGACATCATCCTGGCCACCCTGTCGCGGGCCATCGAACGGCGTCAGCTGGTGCTGGAAAACCGGCGTCTTGAACAACAACTCATTGCCACCCGTGAGGGACGATCCCGCTTTTACGGGCTGGTCGGCAGTCATCCGGCCATGCTTGGCCTCTACAACCTGATCGAGGCGGTGGCCAAGGAGAGCGATCCGGTGTTGATTGTCGGTGAAACAGGAACCGGCAAGGAGCTGGTGGCCCGGGCTATCCATGATATCGGATGGCGCTGCGCAGCCCCCTATGTGGCGGTCAATATGGGCGCCATACCCTCGGAGATGATCGAATCCGAGCTTTTTGGCCACGAAAAGGGGGCCTTTACCGGAGCCATCCAGCGCAAGGTGGGCAAGTTCGAGTATGCCGGTGAGGGCACGCTTTTCCTCGATGAGATCTGCTCCATGCCTGCACAACTGCAGTCCAAACTGCTGCGGGTCCTGGAAGACCGCACCTTCTCCCGGGTCGGCAGCAATGCCGTTGTCCCCTTACGGGCACGGATCATTGCCGCCACCAACCGTGATCTGGAGGCGGAGATCGACAAAGGCACGTTTCGTCAGGATCTCTTCTTTCGTCTCAATGTTTTGCCGGTGCACCTGCCGCCCCTCCGGGAGCGAAGGGAGGATATTCCCCTGTTGGTGGATTACTTCTGGAACGAGTACTGTGGTGGCCAAGGGGGCGAGACACGCCCCTGCAGGCCCGAGTTGATCCACCATTTGATGCAGCAGGACTGGCCGGGCAATATCCGTGAACTGCGAAATTTTGTCCGCCGTTACTGCGTGTTGGGCGGCCAGGAACCGGGACAGATCCTTCCTGAGGTAGAACCGATTGATGACGAAACCACTTGTCTGCCGTGGAAAGAGTATATGGAACAGCAGGAACGGTGCTATGTGGAACAGGTACTGCGCAAGGTGGGAGGGCAGGTGAGTGCGGCCCATCAGGTGATGGGAATTTCCCGGAAAAGCCTCTACGACAAGATCAATAAATACGGCCTTGATCTCAGTCGGTTTCGGGAAGAAAATGCTGACGGCTGAATCAGCGATGAAGGGAGTTGTTCCAGGTGTCGTACAGATTTCCGTACAGAGGGCCGATTATGAGGTACCCGTGCCCCTGGGGTAATCCGGCCTGGAAGGGATGTCGATAAGTTGCATAAAAATAGGTGTTAACGGGGTTCTGGTTTGAGAGTGTGTGCCTGTTCGAGCTGGTCGATGACCTTGAGCATGGCCAGGCATCGATCATGGGGTGATCTGTTTTTCCGATTTTCCAGCTCCTTGAGGATGGTTTCCAGTTTTTCCCGCAGAACGGGAGAAAGGGCCACGGAAGACGTGGGGGCCAGCAGTTGACGGCCGTAGCGGAGTGCTGCAGGGAAAAAATCGGTTCTCTGTTGCGGTTGACACCCCTCGCGAATCATCTGCAGCCAGTGCTCAAGCGAAAGATCCGCTATCGAGGTATCCAGGGCGCTCTTTGCCCCAAACTGTTGCTGTTCCTGGTCTGTATTCTTTTGCGGTGCGACCGTGACCTGTTGAGGTGGTGCCGAGCGTGGGACCGTCCTGTTGGCAGAAGAGGCAAAAGAGTGGATCTGTTTGCCCATCTCCTGCAACTGCTCAAATTTCTCGGCCTTGTCCTCCGACTCCCGGCGCGGCTCGATGCCATGGGGCTTTTCCAACACAGGAGAGGCCGGTGCGATCATCTCGGGTTCCGTTGAAGGTGCCTCTTTCGGACTGGGAGGAGCTGCTTCCTGTTTTACCGGATCGAAGAAAAGGTGCAGGGTATGCTTGCCCGGTTGCAGGGCAATGGTGACAAAGACGGCAATGCTGGCGGCGACAGCGAGGACTGAGCCCACCGCTGCCAGCACCTTGGGTCGCGAAAAAAGTCGGGTCACCCTGTTTTTCGCTTGGGGATGTTGTTGACTTTGCCGGATGTGATCGAGTTGCACCCAGAGCGATGTGCACTGATCGCAGACGGCCAGATGCGTCAGTGCGCTCTCCTTCTCCTGCGGCGTCAGATTCCCCTCCACCAGGGCCGCCATGGTTTGGTCGCTGAGGCATTGCTCGGGAGAAAGAGAGTGATCGGCGAGCATGGCGAGCCAGGCTAAGCGCTGCTGCTGTTTGTGTCGTTTGGAGAGGTGTTGTGGATTGGCCATGTGCATAAGGTCAAAAAAAGCTGCAGTTGAATTAGAGAGACGGTCCCGGCCGGTTGATGTGTCGGCATTATATATCTAAAATTTGCTGCAGTTCCTTCTCCAGGCCGGCGTCGGTGAAGTCCTGGCGCAACCGGTGCAGCAAGCGGCGCAGCCGACCGTGAACCTGATGCCTGTTCCAGCCGAGCAGCCGCCCTGCTTCCGCAACCGCCATTCCATCGCGAAAACAGAGTTTGAGTAACAGCCGCTCGCGTGGCTGCAAACAGATCTTCACCTCAAGGAGCTGTGTCAGAGGCAGTGTTTGTTCCTGTGTATTTTGGTCGCCAAAGAGAAGGTGTGCCAGCACAGTCAGCCACTGTTCCCTCTCCTCGTGCTCCAAGGCCTGCTCGGGCTGAGAACCCTGGTTGTCAGGATCGTGAGCCGGAATATCGTCGGGGAGTTCTGTCTGCTCGCCACGATAACTTCCGCAGTTGGGAATTGCCGCCAGGAGTTCGTCGGCGGCCTGCTCGGCAGTGGCCATGGAACAGCCCTGGCGGGAGGTCAGGATTTCCAACGCCTCGGTTGGACTGTACCGCTCCAGGCAGAGCAGGCGAAAAAGACTGGCCCAGATGCCCCCGAGGCGTCGCACCCATAACGGTGCCTTGATGCGACCGAAACGCGATCGGGAAAAATCTTCCAAAAGCCGCAAGGTCACCGAGGCCAGATAGGTGGCCAAAGAAGACTGCCCGCCAAAAGACTGCAGGCGCTGCCAATCGTTTTCCGCGAGTTTATCCATGACATAGAGGGCTGCTTCTTCGGCCAGTTCTTCCTGCGGAAAGCGGCGTCCGGCAAGACGATTGATCATCGGCCAATGGGCGAGAGCTTTCTGTTGCCAGGAGGGGGATGGGGTCATGGTCTGCTGATTTGCCATGCGCGTTTTCACTCGTTACAATGCTGATGCATTGAGAAAAAAAGTTGCCTCTGCATTTTCGTCATTCTTGTAAAAAGCCGCGAGAACGACGTTTCGAGATTCGTAACATACTGTTTTCACTGTGTGTAACTTTCAGTGTTTTGACTTTTTACGAGTCCATCATTTTCGGCGACACATCCGCTCAAGGAAACCGTCTAGAGGAGTAAATGAGGCGGAGAGACCGCCTTGACCAGTTTCCATACTCAAGAAAGGAGTTTCATTATGCAGGGGAAAAAGATCACCATACTGCTGGCTTTGCTAATTATGGCCGGATGCACTTCAGGTAATCAGGAAAACAAACAAAAAGTTGATGAGTTGCAGGCCCGGGACAAAGCGTCCAGGCAGATGTCGGAGAAGGCCATGAACACCGCGCCGCGGCCCGCGCCTCTTGCGATGGAGTCGGTCGGCGCTGTTCCACGGATGCAGCATCTCCAGAATTTTTTGAACCCTTGGCCCCAATCGCCACCGAATTGGAATCGGGAATCGTATAATGCGGTGCAGGAAAATGGATTTATCAATGTGAGCCATGATCCGCTTTCCACCTTCAGTATCGATGTGGACACCGCCAGTTATGCCAATGTTCGCCGTTTTGTCAATGATGGCCAGCTGCCGCCGGTGGGCGCGGTTCGCATTGAAGAGATGGTCAACTATTTTTCCTATAATTACCCCGAGCCAACCGACAACAGCCCCTTTAGCCTCAGTGCCGAGATCGGTCCCAGCCCCTTTCACACGGATTACCTTTTGGCCCGCATCGGTCTCAAGGCCAGGGATTTGAGTGCCGATAAGTTGCCGCCGTCCAATCTCGTGTTTTTGGTCGATGTTTCCGGCTCCATGCAGGCGGGCAACAAACTGCCCCTGTTGCAGCAGGCGCTGCCCCTGCTGGTCCGCCAGTTGGGAAGCCGAGATCGGGTGACCATGGTGGTCTATGCCGGTTCGGACAGCGTGGTCCTGCAGCCGACGCCCGGCGATCGGCAAAAAGAGATCCTTGCCGCCATCGACCGATTGCGGGCCGGTGGTTCGACCCACGTCTCCAGCGGCATCCGTACGGCCTATGACTTGGCCTGCCGCGTATTTATTCCCGGCGGCAACAATCGGGTTATCCTCGCCTCGGACGGGGACTTCAACGTCGGCGTCACCAGCCGGGATGAGCTTGCCCGCCTGATCGAACAGGAGCGAAAAGGAGGTGTCTACCTGACCGTGCTCGGCTTTGGCATGGGCAACTATCATGATGATACCATGGAGATTCTCGCCAACAAGGGGAATGGCAACTACGCCTATATCGATAGCCTGCTCGAGGCGAAAAAGGTGCTGGTGAAGGAAATGAGCGGGACGCTGTTCGCCTTGGCCAACGATGTCAAGATTCAGGTTGAGTTTAATCCGGCACAAGTTGGCGCCTATCGGCTGATCGGCTATGAGAATCGTGCCCTCGCCGATGAGGATTTCAAGGATGACACCAAGGATGCAGGGGAGGTCGGTGTCGGTCACCGGGTCACCGCGCTCTATGAGTTGATTCCCGCAGGGCATAAGGCGATTCCCCAACTCGACCCACTCAAATATCAGCAGGTGCAGGCCACCGCCGTTGATGGCAGTGATGAGCTGATGACGGTCAAGCTTCGCTACAAAACGCAGGGAAAAACCAGTTCCGAGCAGATTTCACTGGCCGTGGGCGCCGCTGAAAAACAGGGTTCGGCGGACTTCCGTTTTGCCGCCGCCGTTGCCGGTTACGGGATGCTCCTGACCCACTCGCAACACCTGGGCGATTTCACCTGGGAAAAATGTCTTCGGCTGGCCCGTGAGGGCCGCGGCCCGGATAACGAGGGTTATCGGGCCGAGTTTTACCGGCTGGTGGAGATGAGCGAGTTGCTGGCCAGGCAGGAAAAGGCCACGGAAAGGCCGTCTCAGCCGCAACCAGCTTTTAAGTAAGCAGGGATGGCCAATCGAGGGTGGGAAAGCAGGTATGCAGCATGTGATCATCGTCCTCGAGACGAACCTCGAGGTTGTTGAAGGCTGCCTCCGCCCGGGGCCGCACCAAGTCGGGCGGACAGACGGTGTCGTGCCGGCCCATGACCAGCAGGGTCGGCACGGCAATTTTCTTCTCTGGCGGCCGGTACTCGCCGAAGTTGAGGGCCGGCGCCAGCAGAACCAGCCTTCGGCAGCGCTCGGGGTGAGCAATCGCAAAGCAGGTGGCCATCAGCCCGCCGAAACTTGACCCGACCAGGATGAGCTGGTGCAGGCCCTCGACTTGCCGTTCCAACTGGGTGAGGCGCTGGCTCAATGTTCCATCATAATTCACCATCTGCACCTGCGGAAAGTGCTGACGAAACCAACGGGCCTTGGTGCCCTGGATGGAGGAATCAAGGCCGTGGAGGAAAAATGGGGTTGGCGAAAGGGGGGGGCTGAAGGAAGTCATTTGAAATTAATGATGTAAAAAGGCTGATAATTCGATACAGTATAAAACTGCTGCGGTATCGATGCGGAGGTTTGGGTTCACGGTACCATTAAAGAGAAGTCCGCACAACAGGTCATCCGTTCGAGTCTCAGCATGTATCGTCCACTTGAGTCTTCACTCTCCGTTCAGGTTGTTCGTTTCATGTGCCGGCGCAAAAAGACAATTGTCATTCCCCTAAAATGCCCTGAGAATGACGTTTCGTGATTCATAACCAACTGATTTTACGCTACATGATTTTCAGATTCTTGACTTTTTACGAACTTGTCAAAATGAGCAAAAGAAATACTCTGCTTTTTCAAGAAACGGAGTAGAATGCGCCGCGTATATCTGCCGCAAAAAGATACAACCTGAGTTCGTAAAAAAGGCACATAACTTCAATCCAGTTGCCGGTATGGTGATCAATACCGGAATATATATAATTCAGCTAAAAAATACATGACACGTCGCGTTGCTGTAATCAGTTACGCCTTTCGTTTTCCGGGAACAACCACTGCGGGTTTCTGGGAAGATCTGCTGGCTGGACGCAATCTCGTCACCGAGGTCCAGGCGGAGCGATGGGCGCAAGAATCATTTTTTCATCCCCAAAAAAATCATCCCGGCACCAGCTATACCTTTGCCGCCGGCTCGATCGGCGATGTCACCGGGTTCGATGCCCATTTTTTCGGTATATCGCCGCGGGAAGCAACGGTGATGGACCCCCAGCAGCGGTTGCTTCTGGAAATGAGCTGGGAATCCCTGGAAAACGGCGGCATTTGCCCCTCTTCCTTAAAGGGGAGCCGGTGCGGGGTGTTCATCGGCATTGCCAGTGCCGACTATTCCTATCGCCTGGCCGACGATCTCAATAGCATTGAGGGGGCGGTGGCCACCGGCAATACCGCAAGCATTGCCGCCAATCGTATTTCCTATGTGTTTGATCTCTGCGGTCCAAGCATGGCGATCGACACCGCCTGCTCATCCGCCCTGGTGGCCTTTCACCAGGCCTGCAACTCCATCATTTCCGGAGAATGTGCCCAGGCACTGACCGGGGGGGTGAGTCTGCATCTTCATCCCTATGGGTTCCTGACCTTTTCCAAGGCCACCATGCTTTCTCCCCGGGGCCGTTGCAACGTATTCGATGCCTCTGCCGATGGCTACGTTCGTTCCGAGGGCGGCGGCATTTTTTTCCTCAAAGAGTACGAGCAGGCCGTAGCTGACGGCGATCCCATTCTGGCGGTGGTGGCGGCGAGTGCGGTCAATGCCGACGGTCGGAAAACCGGGCTCACTGTCCCCAGCCCCAAACGACAGGCCGAACTCCTGCGACAGGTATATAGCGATGCCGGCATAGCAGCCGATAGTCTCGACTACCTCGAGGCCCATGGTACCGGAACCGCAGTCGGTGATCCGGTCGAGGCGAGAGCCATCGGTGAGGCCCTGGGCATGAGCCGAGCTGCCGGACCACTCCCTATCGGGTCGGTCAAAGGCAACCTTGGGCACCTGGAGGCGGCTTCCGGCGTGGCAGGGTTGGTCAAGGCCATCACCTGTCTGCAGCACCGGAGTATTCCGGCCTCGGTCGGCATGGAGCGCATCAACCCCAACATTGATTGCAAGCGTCTCAATATCGATATCGTTACCGAACCCAGGCCTTTGAAGACAGAGGGACAACTGACCATAGGGGTCAACTCCTTTGGTTTTGGCGGGGCCAATGCCCACGTGATCCTGCAGACCCAACCCGATCAAGCAGCCGCAGCATCACCCGCACACCAGGAACCTTGTCCACCGCTGGTGCTCTCCTCGCGCGACCGGGAGGCGCTCCCCCAGTTGGCCGCCGCCTACGCCAAACTGGTACAGGAACATCCCCAGGACTACCCGGCCATTGCCTATAACGCTGCATTTCGCCGTGAACAGCTTCCCCAAAGGGCAATTTTCTGGGGAACTGACAGTGCGGAGATCGGTTCTCTGCTCGATGCCGCGGCCCATGGTGGAACAGGGGCCGGACTCTACAGCGGAACCGGGCTGGACAACGCCTCCGGTGCGGCCTTCATTTATTCCGGAAACGGCTCCCAGTGGGCCGGAATGGGAAGCCGGCTGCTGGCGGATCCACTTTTCCAGGCCACCATTGCCGAGATCGACACCCTGTTCAAGCCCCTGTCCGGCTTCTCCCTCGCTGATGAACTGGCAGGAAACAATGGCGAAGATCGCTACCAGTACACGGAAATTGCCCAGCCGGCCCTGTTTGCCATCCAGGTTGGCGTCACCCGTATGCTTGAGCGTGACGGCATTGTCCCCGTGGCCGTTGCCGGGCACAGTGTGGGTGAGGTTGCCGCCGCCTGGGCAGCCGGTATCTTGGATCTGCAGTCGGCGGTGACGGTGATTTTTCATCGCAGCCGCCTGCAGGGAACGACCAAAGGCCAGGGGCAGATGACCGCGATCGGGCTCGGGGGAGAAGAAACCGCGGAGTTGCTCCAATCTCTTGGGCTTGCGGAAACGCTTGCCCTGGCGGGAAGCAACAGCTATCGCGGGGCGACCCTGGCCGGTGCTCCGGAGGCGCTGAGCCTCGTGGAGGCCGAGCTGGAACGGCGCGAGATTTTCCATCGCCGGCTCGACCTGGATTATGCCTTCCACAGTCCGGCCATGGATCCCACGGAAACGGGTGTGTACGAAGCCCTGGCCGCCCTTCGTCCGAAGGGCGGCAGGCTTGCCATGTATTCCACCGTGACCGGCAAGCCCATTGACGGTGCCGAGTTGGGCGCGAAATACTGGTGGCTGAATATTCGCCGGCCGGTACTGTTTCAACAGGCCATCGAGGCGATGCAGGCCGAGGGCATCAATGTGTTCGTCGAAATCGGCCCCCATGCGGTTTTGCGCAGTTATCTCAATGACTGCATCAAGGCAGGCGGCAGCGAGGGGCAGGTCATCCCCACGCTCAAACGCGGTGATGATGATCCTCTGCGAGTGCGCGAGGCCAGTGCACAGGTGCTCATTGCCGGCAGTCCGGTCGATTGGTCCCGGTTTTTCGCATCGTCCTATCCTTTCCTTCAACTGCCCAACTACCCCTGGCAGCGGGAGAGGTATTGGCATACGCAAACGCCTGAGGCCCATGGCACCCTTGATCGCCACAAGGTGCATCCACTTTTGGGCTATCAGTTGCGGCAGCAGGAACTCTGTTGGGAAAATCAGCTGGATACCAAGCTGCTGCCGTTTTTGGGCGACCATGTGGTCGGGGACGCAACCGTATTTCCGGGTACCGGCTATGCGGAACTGGCCCTGGCCGCAGCCCATGCCTGGCTGGGAGGCGAATTTCTTGAAATCGAGGACCTGGAAATTCGTTCCCCGCTGATCCTTGAGAACGATCGTTCCCAGTTGGTCCGTATCCAGGTTCAAGGCAAGGATGGCAGCACCACGGTCGTCGGCCGTTCTCTGGGGAGCGATGACCCCTGGACCAGCCACTGCGTGTGCCGTATTCTCCAGGAGCCGGGGCATCTGCCGCTTACGCTGGAGTATCCGCACATTCCCCTGCACCAACCGGATTTCACCGGCGACAGCCATCTGCGTCTGACCAAAATCGTTGGTCTGGACTATGGCCCCGCCTTTCAATGCATCGAGCATGGCTGGGTGAGCGAGCAGCAGTCGGTGCTCGCCGTGCTCCGGGTTCCGGAGGTGCTGAACAATGAAAATCCGCAGATGCATCTTCATCCCGCGGTGTTGGACTGCGCCTTTCAGCTGATTATTCAGTTGATGCGGGAACGGGTGGCCTTGCATGAAGGCATCACCTTCATTCCGGTACGGATCGGGCGGATTGTGTTCCGCAAGAGTGGAGGTGCACCCACCCTGGCCCTGGTGAGCCTGCGTCGCTTTACCGAGCAATCCCTCTGTGCCGATTTCACCTTGTTTGACAGTGAACAGCAGGTCGTGGCCGTGGTGAAGGAGGCTCGTTTCCGCAGGATCCGTCTCCATAAAGGTGCATCGGATCGGCTGCAGCTGCTGACGGAACATTGGGAACCAAGACCGTTGATTGATACGGTTGCTGAACAGCCCTTGCTGTCCTTGACCCGGGTAAGGGAGGTCTTTGCCGATGTGGCGGCCCGGGTGGCGCTTTCCGGCCCGTTTCGCCGCTATAGCCAGGAGGTTGATCCGCTCTTGGATGTTTTGTGCAGTCAGTGGTGCGCTGAGGCGTTTCGCCAACTTGCCGATGAGCAGGGGATGATCGAGCAGCAGTGCATTCAAGAGTGGGGTTCGCTTCGCGCTGAACTGGATCCCTTTGTTCAGTCTCTTCTCCACCAGGGCTTGGCGGATCAAATGCTGACCAAAACAGCAACCGGTTATGGGATTCCGGTCGATGGCGAGGAGCAGGTTTCGGCAAAGGATATCTGGAATAGTATGGTTGCCGATTATCCCGATTCGTTTGCCCTCGTGCATGGTGTGGGGCAGATCGGCATGCATCTTGCCGAATTGATTCAGGGAGAACTGGCTGCCCATGAAATTTTTTCCCGAAAAGCATCGATGGCGGCGTTGATCTGTCAGGTGCTGAGTGGGGAAGGAAAACAGAAACTGGGACAGGCCCTGCGGCAGCTCATTGGCCAGGCCGTGCGGCAACTGCCCAAGGGGGCCCGCCTGGGGGTTGTGGAGATCGGGCAGCGTGTCCCCTCCTATGCAGGCGATCTGCAGGCGGTGATGGATCCGCAGTGCTGCGATCTCACCTTTGTCGGCGTTGCGCCCGACTTCGAAGTCGAGGGCTCCCAGCTCCAGGAACGGTATCCACGGCTGCAGCTCACTGCCCTGCACAGGGACGGTGAGACTGCGAAATCGGCGAGGATGGCACATCTCGTTGTCCTGACCCTTGATTTTACAACTCTGGCGGAAGCGACCACGGCCTTGGAGTATGCCCGGTCCTGTCTGGTTCCCGGCGGCTCGTTGCTGATCATCGGCCTCCATCCGGCCCGATGGATTGATTTTCTTTACGGCGGCCGACCTGAGTACTGGAATTTTTTTGATGATGATTCCAACAGGTCTCGACAAATCAGCGCCCAATTCTGGATGCAGCATCTGCAGAAACTGCAGTTTGCCCATGTCTCCCAGCTGACCTTCTCCTCCGACACCTTGGCCGGTCCGTATATGCTTCTGGCCCAACCCGCGGAAGGTCTGTTGCCGCCAATGCAGATTACGGGCCAGGATGGGCCGCGGAGCTGGATTCTGCTGATCGATCGTGGTGGCCCATCGGCGCAGTTGGCCGACAAACTTGCTGCCGGGCTGCAGACCAAGGGCGACATGGTGGTTGTGTCAGATGCCGAAGATGTACCGGGCCTGCAAGCCCTGCTGACGGAAACCACGGGGTTGTACGGTCAGCTCGACGGCATTGTCCATTTGGCGGGGATCGCGCCTCCACAGATCAGCCTGTCTGTGGAGGAGGAGGTCGAGCGACAGGCAGCTCGTTGCACCCTGGCGGCGCATATCCTCCAGGCCTGCGAGAGAAGTTCCACCCAGACTAACTGCTGGCTGGTCACCTGCGGTGTCGGTGATGCTGCAGCCCCAGCCGAGGATGCCCTCTGCTGTTGCGATGGCTCGCTGTGGGGGTTCGGGCGAACCCTGGTGAATGAGGCCCTTGATCTGCAGGTTCGCCTGGTCGATCTGGAACGGCTCGATACTCCGGAAGGGATCGCCGCCTTGGTCCGGGAATTCGATCTCCCGGATGACGAGCTGGAGGTGCACCTCACCGCCCAGGGCGGACGCTTTGTTCCCCGTTTGGCGTTTGAACCCCGTCAAATGGCGGGTGAGATCGACGAGCGGGACGAACGGGGGCTTGTGCGGCTCGACTTTTCCTTTGCCGGGAAAGTAGGGAACTTACGCTGGCGGGAGCAGCCGCGGGTGCTCCTGGCGGATGATGAGGTCGAAGTCGAGGTGCAGGCGACCGGACTCAATTTCCGCGACCTGATGTTTACCCTTGGCCTCCTTTCCGAAGAGGCCATTGAAAACGGATTTGCCGGTCCGACACTCGGCCTGGAGTTCTCCGGTGTGGTTCTCCGCGTTGGCGAGAGGGAGACCACCTTCGCCCCAGGAGACAAGGTGGTCGGTTTCGGCCCTTCCTGCTTTGCCGATAGGGTGATCACCAAGGCAAGTGCCATTACCCACCTGCCGCCTGGGATTTCCTTTGAGGCGGCTGCCACCATTCCCTGCACCTTTTTCACCGTCTACTACGCCCTGCATTACCTGGCTCAACTCGAGCCCGGTGAGCGATTGCTGATTCATTGCGCAGCCGGCGGCGTGGGCATTGCCGCGGTGCAGATCGCCAAATGGATGGGCGCGGAAATCTTTGTCACTGCCGGTTCCCGGGAAAAACGGGATTTCCTCCGTCTGCTCGGGGTGGATCATATCTTTGATTCACGCACCCTTGCCTATGCCGATGAAATCATGGAGGTCACCCAGGGCCAGGGCGTGGATGTGGTCCTGAATTCGCTTGCGGGCGAAGCGGTCAGCCGCAATTTTCGTATTCTCAAACCCTTTGGCCGCTTCCTGGAACTCGGCAAACGGGATTTTTACGAGAACACCAAGATCGGTCTGCGTCCCTTCAGGAACAATATCAGTTATTTCGGTATCGATACCGATCAACTGATGCTGGCCCGTCCCGAGCTGACCAGGCGTCTGTTTGCCGAGGTGATGGACCTGTTCAGCGATGGCATCCTCCATCCCTTGCCCTATCACACCTTTGAGGCGGAAGAGATCGTCGATGCCTTCCGCTATATGCAGCAGGCGCGGCATATCGGCAAAATTGTGCTCACCTATCGCAACGGCATCAGCCAGGTGGAACGGCCGAAACCGGTTACCCGGCAAAGGCTCATCCTCCCGGAAACCGGCACCTATCTCGTGACCGGCGGTCTGGGTGGGTTCGGCCTGCGCACCGCACGCTGGCTGGTGGAGCGGGGCGCCCGTCACCTGGTGCTGATCAGCCGCAGCGGCCCGGTCTCCGATGAGGCCAAGGCGGCCCTTGCCGCGTTTGCCCGGCAGGGGGTTGTCGTCTGGGCCAGGGCCTGCGACGTGACCGATTTGACGGCCATGCAGGCGCTCATGGCGGAAATAAATGCCTCCATGTGGCCGTTGAAGGGCATTGTCCATGCAGCCACGGTGATTGAAGACGGATTGATCCGCACCATGGACGGCAACCAGATACGCAAGGTGCTGCTGCCCAAGGTACTTGGGGCCTACCACCTCCATCAGCTCACCGGGAAAATGGGTCTCGATTTCTTTATCCTCTTTTCCTCGGCCACGACCCTGTTCGGCAATCCGGGCCAGGGCAACTACGTGGCGGCCAATGCCGCTCTCGAGTCCCTTGCCGAAAATCGGCGTTCGGCCGGACTTCCGGCGACCTGCGTCCGCTGGGGTGCCATTGACGACGTCGGCTTTCTCGCCCGCAACACCGAGATCCGTGAGGCCCTCCAGGGGCGGATGGGCGGATCGACCATCCAGTCTGCAGCGGCCCTGGCCATTCTCGAGGAGTTGCTGCTTTCCAATCGTTCCGGTCTTGGGGTGATGGAAATCGACTGGGCTGCCTTGTCCCGTTTTCTTCCCAGCGCGTCCAGTCCCAAGTTCACTGAGCTGGCGCGAAGCGGCAAGGGGGACAAGGGCGAGGGGGATGCGGATTCCATGCAGCGCCTGCTGGAGGAACTCTCCGATGAAGAGTTGCAGCAGGTCTGCATCGACATGCTCAAGGCCGAGGTGGCGGAGATCCTGCGTATGTCCCCGGACAAGCTCGATCCCTCACGCTCGATGTATGACATGGGCCTTGATTCCCTCATGGGAGTCGAGCTGGTCGGGGCCCTGGAGTCGCGCTTCGGCGTGCGCCTGCCGGTCCTGATCCTCAGCCAGAACCCGACCATTGCCAAGCTGAGCGAGTACATCATCGAACAGCTGCGGGGAGGTGAAGCGAAAGAGGAGGGGGCCGCCGAGCAGGAGATGCTCGCTCAGGTGCAACATCTCTCCGGTCAGCATGGCAGCGAGGCGACGGCACTCAATATCGAGGAATTGGCCCAAGACCTCCAGGAAGGTGAGGGGGGCCCAACCACACGGATCATTCAAACCGATGCCAATTAGGAAACAGCCGGGCCTGACGGCCCAGATCAAGGATAAGCTCATTCAGCAGGCCCTTGAACGGAAGCTGCGGCGGGCGGAGCAGAGCGACGAGTCGGTCGCACCTGTTCGCGGGGAAGCAACGCCCGAGAAGATTCCTGAGCAGTTCTACAAATTCAGCCTGCATCCGGGATATCAGCAGATCCGCATCATCAACGGTGGGGCGGCTCGAATGGGGATCGACAACCCCTTTTTCAGGCCGCATTCCGGCGTGGCCGGGGCAACGACCACGATCAAGGACAGGCTGTTCGTTAATTACGCCAGTTACAACTATCTCGATCTTTCCGGGGATGCTGAGGTCAGTACTGCGGCGAAAAGAGCTATTGATCGCTACGGCACCTCGGTGTCGGCCAGCCGGCTGGTCTCCGGGGAACGACCGGTACACCGCCAGCTGGAGCAGGCACTGGCCAGATTTTACGAGGTTGATGATGCCATCGTCCTGGTCAGTGGCCATGCCACCAACGTCACCACCATCGGCTACCTGTTCGGCCCTCGGGATCTCATCCTTCATGATGAGCTGGTGCACAACAGCATTCTCCAGGGGATTGCCCTGTCGGGTGCCCGCCGTCTCCCCTTCGCCCATAACGACTGGCAGTCCCTGGAAACCCAGTTGACCGAACAACGGCACCATTTCGAGCGGGTGCTGATCGTGGTTGAGGGGATCTACAGCATGGATGGTGATTTTCCCGACTTACCCCGCTATATCGAGTTGAAAAAGAAATACAGGGCCTTTCTCATGGTGGATGAGGCCCACTCCCTCGGCGTGATGGGAAAGAACGGTGGGGGAATTCGCGATCATTTCGGAGTGGACGGCAGGGATGTGGATATCTGGATGGGGACTTTGAGCAAGACCCTGGCCGGATGCGGGGGCTACATTGCCGGGGAAACCGCCCTGATCGAGCATCTCAAGTTCCTTGTCCCCGGCTTTCTCTATTCCGTGGGCATGTCGCCGCCGCTGGCAGCTGCCTCCCTCAAGGCGCTTGAGATCATGCAGCGCGAGCCCGAACGGGTGCAGGCCCTGCAACGCAACGGACAACTCTTTTTGCAACTGGCCAGGGAGGCAGGGATAGATATCGGCACCAGCGAGGGGCTGGCCGTCATTCCGGTGATCACCGGGAGTTCCATCAGGGCGGCCCGGCTCTCGGCGGCCCTGTTTGCACGGGGCATCAATGCCCTCCCCATCCTCTATCCGGCGGTACCGGAAAAGGCGGCCAGGATCAGGTTTTTTGTCTGCTGCAGGCATACCGAGGCCCAGATCAGGGAAACGATTCAGGTCCTGATCGAGGAACTGGACCGGTTGTAAGGGGCGAGATGGCACAACAGGCCTCGTTATGGGCGCAACTGCTCCGCGAGTTGAAAAAACCGCCCGCTGCCGGTGAGGTTGCGGAGTATCCGACGCTGCGCAATGCGATCCTCGACATTATGGCCGAGGGCCGTCGGAAAAACATCATCAATCTCCTGCTCAGGGTCGATATCACCACGCTGTGGGAGGAACTGGAGCGCTTGCGCAAGAACGGTGCAGCCAGGCCAACCCTCACCGCCTGTGTGTCCCAGGTCTTTGCCGCGACTATCGATGCGGATCGATCCCTGCAGGCCTACCGTTTAGGACGGAAAAAGATCGTCATCTTTGATGAGGTCGATCTGGCGATGATGGTCGAGCGGGAGATCGAGGGGCGACTTCTGCCGGTAGTCCATATCATCCGCGGCGCCAATCACAAGGATGTGCAGGAGATCGATCAATCCCTTCGCCGGGCAAAGATCGCGAAGCTGGGGGAGCATGGGCCACTGTCCCGGCTTGAGCATTTTTTTTTCACTCTGCCCCGGTTGCTGCGCCGTCTGGTCTGGTGGTATCTGCGCCGCGACCCCTATGCCTTCAAACAGTTGGCCGGCACAGTGGGGATCACCTCCATGGGAATGCACGTCCAGGGCTCAGCAGTGGTTTTGCCGATCACCCCGATGAGCCTGACCCTGTCGATCGGCTCCCTGGAACAGGGGTGGCAGGTTGTCGACGGAAAACCGGTCGAACGCCACCTCCTCCAGCTCAATCTCGGCGCGGATCACGATGTGATCGATGGCGCCCCGCTCATGCGTTTTGCCGAGCGATTTCGGGTCGCCTTGGAGCAGGGAGGTCCCCTTGTTGCTCCATAAGGCCCATCTTTGCAAGCAGCTGCACGGCCAGTTGCTCCGCCCGTAGATCCATGTGTTGCCCCACCCTTTGTTCCTCCCTGTTTGACCAGAGAAAGTAATCGGTTTCACCGCTCGGATTGCCGAAGGTCCTGTACACCGCCGGCATAATGGGAACGTGATCGCCGTACCAACAGAGCCAGGCCTTCCTCTCAAGAGATTGCAGAGCTTGGGCGATCATTCCTGCCATCGTGTCGGCATTGCGCAGGTGACGCAGGTAGATGAGCAGGTCATCGCAGCCCTGGGGAAGAGCTTGCGTGCAATACTGATTGCATTCGTGGGCAAAGGGTTTTTCCCAGTGCAACGGACCGTGATTCTCCATGGTGATGACAAAGAGAAAGACCGGCTGATTGGTTGAGCGGCGCAGTTCAGCGCAGATTGTCTCCCCCAGGGTAAGGTCGCCGATATAGGGGCCACTTTTTTCATTGCTTGCAAAGCTCTGGATATCAATGAACTGATCAAAGCCGAACAGGGGGAATATTTTGTTCCGCTTGTAAAACTCGGCCGGGTAGGGGTGGATGCAGATCGTTTTGTAGCCATGCGATTGCAGCAGGGTGGCCAGGGTGAAGGGAGACCAGGCGGCGAGTTTGCGATAGGGATTGAATCGGTGCACCCCAATCTGTGCGGGGCTGAGTCCGGAGAGAACAGCGAACTCGGTCCGCACGGTATTCGCCCCCCAGGCCGGAACGCGCAGCTGACCGTGGATCGCAGCTGCGTCCTTCAGGGTATCGATCTGTCCGAGAAGATCGGGTCGAATCAGGGAACACCAACCCCTGGGATCGAAATAGGATTCGCTCTGGACCGCAACCAGGTGGGGAAGGGGACTGACGTTTCTTGTCGCTGGTCCGATATTTTTAAGCGGCGGGACAAGCCTGGGATCGGTTCGCTCAGCAGTGATGTAGGGCAACATGCTGCCGAGAAATCCATGGGACCGGATATCCTCGATCGGGTCCCAGGTCATCGGAGGGGAGGCCTTGACGCCCCAGTACAAAAGACCGCTGGTGATGGCCGACAGAACCGCGATGCCGGCAAGAAAAACGGACCAGGGCAGGGCGGCGGTCAGCGGTAGCTCGAGATACAATCCCAAGGCAATGGCGGAGACGACGATGATGGTTGCGCCAATGGCCTTGGCGATACCGAAAAAGGGCAGATACAGCCGGGGAAAGCGAATGGTATCGAGAAAATACTCAAAATCCTGGGCAAAAAATGGTTCATGCAGGGAATCGAACTTGGCGTTATTCACCAGAACCAGGATGACCAGAAACGAGAGCGCCACAAAGGCGGCAAACCAGGGCCTCTGAAAGACGGCAAGTTCAAAACTATACACAGCCAGCCACAAACCGCAGTGCAGTGCCAGGGAGGAAAGCGGACGTCGCCATGGACCTGCCACTCCCGGTTTGACCAGGGCCTCGATGGGAAAGGAGGCGAGCAAACCTGTAAGAATGGGCAGCCAGACCGCGGCGATGAAAGATTCAGCCGCCATAACCCAACAGGCGCAGAATGCGCTCAGAAATGGCTGCCGGCGCCACCGAAAGATACCAGGTGCCGAGATTGAGCGGAAAGGGAAAGCTGATGCGGGCCTGGTTGCGGGCCAGTCCCCGCTTGATGACACGGGCGGCCCGCTCCGGTCGCCAGAGAAAAGGTTTGGGGCCGGGCATCTCATTGCACATTTTCGACTCCACATAGCCGGGCATGATCACATTGACCCGGACGCCTTCCGGGGCGAGCCATCCGCGCAGCGCCTCCCCGTACGCCTTGATTGCGGCCTTGCTCGCGCTGTAGCTCGGGGTGAGCGGCAGACCGTAATAGGCGGCCAGGGAGCTGAATAGGGCGATTTGTCCGCACCGACGCTGCCGCATCGATGGCAGCACCGCATCCACCACCGCCATGGCGGCCAGGACGTTGATTTCTATCAGGCTGGAGATCTGCTCCCAGGTTTCGCCCTGCCCAGAAGGACC
The DNA here is from genome assembly GCF_963665445.1 of uncultured Desulfobulbus sp. Taxonomy (GTDB): domain Bacteria; phylum Desulfobacterota; class Desulfobulbia; order Desulfobulbales; family Desulfobulbaceae; genus Desulfobulbus. The sequence goes on from NZ_OY762276.1 coordinate 4,423,516, forward strand.
GATGTTGGCATTGACGCCGGCAGCGGGAATGGCCAGGTCAATGGCTTGCTCCTGAGAGATTTCCGCAATCCAATCGCGCAGCTCCTCCACATTCCGCACATCAAACACCTGGGTGACGACCTGTGCTCCGCGTTGGCGGCAGCCATCGGCCACCTCGGCTAAGCGGCTTTCCTTTCTCCCCTGAAGGAGCAAGGTTTGTCCAGGGGATGCATAGGCCTCGGCCAAGGCACTGCCAATGCCACCGGTGGCACCGGTTATCAGGATGATTTTGGGGAGGCCAAAAGCACTCATAACAGTTCCTCCAGCGGAGATCGTGTTGCCTCAAGTCGTGGCACCGTATTGGCGGCGAGCATCTCGATCCCCCCGCTTGAATAGAGACCGCCGTTGACCTGGGTGGTATGGATGACGGTGTTGCGAAAGCTGCGGAACAAGGTCCCGATTGGTTTTTCCAGGTTGCTCCAGAAGGCATCCAGAGATCCCTGAAAGGTTAACCCCGCAATGTTATAAATCGGTTTGCTCAGGGCAATCGTCGGACAGCGGCGTGCAAGCGCGGACATGCCCACGGTACTGTTCACGGTCACGGTCCCGGCCGCATGGTTGAGCAGTTCTGGTAAATTTCCCGTTTCCATATAATAGATTCTTCCTGCGAGGCCAAATTGCCTGGTGAGCCGAGTGAGGATGGTGGGGTAATGGGCAAGGCCGGCATCAAGGGGATGATTCTTGATGATCAGAGCGGTGTTTCCAGGAGCATGCAGGGCAAAGGAGCGCATGATATGCTCCAGCGCTTCTGTCATATCGGCAAAGGGGGAGTGATAGCGGATTTGTGCATCACTGCTGAGCTGTAGGGGGAACAGGTAATAGGGGATACCCTTGCGCAGGATGGTCAGTAGCAGTTGGTCATCGCGTTTGCGATGAAAGCGAAGCGTTGGCAACCGTTTTATATATCCAAGATATTCGATTGGAGCGGTAACCGGAGCATGGGTCCGATAGCCGGGAAAGAACAGCGGATTGTAGAAACCGGCCAAATGGTAGGCCACATCGTGGAAGGCGCGAATGTTGAATGAATAGGCAAAGGAGCGCCCCTGGCGGTATTCCGGGAGTGTTTTGGCGACCTCCCGATACCAATCCGGATCCTTGGGCAAGGAGGAATACCCGTTCACTCCGTTTCGTTCAATGCTCACCCAGTAAGGACGAAAATACCCTTCTTCAATGACATGGGTGCGTACGTCATAATCAGCAGCCAATTCGATGGCCGGGCGGTGGATTGGCCGACAGTCGCCAAACAGCACCTGATCGGTAATTCCTTGCCTTCGGTATTTGTCTGCCAGAAATGCGCTCAGATCGGCAACCGGACCCCGAAAGGTCCAGGAGGGTTGCCCCGGCCAATAAAGCCAGTCACCGGCGTTAAAATGTATCTTATGGACCTGGTGTCCTGCCGCGCGAAGAGCCTGGCCAAGGCGGTAAAAAAAGGGCGAGCAAACACCCTGCAAAAGGAGAAAACAACGCTTTCGGCTCATCAAACGCACTCAATGCGGCGGAAACAAAATTGGAGAACGTGTCGCCCCAAGTCACACCAGGCTGCGATGAATCTTAACGACTACTTTTTTGACTTCCCCACCCTCATCAAAAACTCTCAACATTGGCATGTGTGCATCTTCAGGAAACAACACTGTGAAATATCCGGGGAAATTGTTCACGTGCAGACATGATGTAGCCGGTAGATGATATAAGGTGAAATCCAGCTCCGAATTATAAGGTGTTTTTACTTGCAGGGTTGATCGGTCAAACCATTCGATCGCCTCGCAACCAGACAACGACATCTGAATATCGACATATTCATCATGCGTCTCCAAGACGGATTCATTGGCCGTGCAGGTTGGATAACGCATTACCCTGGCATATATCTTTTCCCCTTGGAGCTGAACCTTCTCAACAAGCTCGGTCTCTGCTGAAAGACTCTGCAGATATGCAAATACAGTCTCCCAAGAGGGGGAAGAAAAATATAGTTTCCAGTTTTCTAGCTTGTCATGGATCATTGAAGGGCTCTCCGTCTCGTATTCACAATCAATCGCTTCAGTCTTGCCAACAACCCGCTTTACCGATGGTTGCGGATTAAAGGGTATAAAACTATTTGTTCATAGACAGTATCTTTTTTTCCAGGCGCTGATAGCATCGGATCAGCCGTGTTTTGAGGCCGGCCTTCTGCTGATGATGTTTGTTTGCCGTCAGCCAGTTGAGTAGGTGTTCCACCGTGCAGATCTGGCCTGTGGAGGGATCGACATAGGTGGGGTAGAGGATCAGGGTTCCGGCAATGAGTTCCGTCAGACTCAGCTGCCGACCGCGTCGCGGGCAAGTCAGGCGATCCTTGGTCAACCCCCATCCAGCGTAAAAGGGGAGGCCGTAGGTAGCGACCTTGCAGCCGCGCAGCAGGGCCTCAAAACCGCTGAGCGAGGTCATTGTATGAACCTCGTCGACCACGGCCAGCAAGCTGTTCATCGAAAGATCGGTTACGATTTCATCACAGTAGCGATACGCTTCAGTTGGGTCTATCTTGCCAAGACGATTGCCCACCAGTACATCGGGATGCGGCTTATATACGATATATTCGTCCGGTCGCGCCATTCTGGCGGCACGCAGCAGGGCAAGATTGGTCCTGATCTCCGGGGAGCCGCGCAGAACCGAGGCATCGTCCTCAACCTGACCCGGCACCAGGATCAGGGACTTGTCTTTGTGTGGAAAAGTGATTTCACCCGCATTGCCGACATTGTATTTGGTCAAGCCGTGCTGCAAGATATGTGCATGTAACGATTCGGCTCGTTTCAGCAGCCGCTCGCTGTAAAGGGTCTCACGGAGCAAGGTTTCCAGCCGGCTGGGGTGAAAACCGTCGTAATATATCCCCTCGTCGTCGAGAGCCAGCGACCCGGGACGAACCAAGTCCGACCCCAAACCGACCGAACGCAGGAATGCATCCTCCACGCGCAGCATTGGCACCTGTTGTTCTTTCGCCCGGGAACGCAGTTGCTCCGTTTCTTTCGAAGCCCACAGAGCCCAGCGTTCTTTGCTTGCCTGTGCCTGCTCAAGAGCCGTTTTCGCATCCTTTGCAAATCTGACCGCTTTTTTTTCCTGTGAGAGAAAGGTTGGAAGAAATTTTCGTTTCCAGGGAGCCATGCCGCTGCAAACGGTCTTCCCCTGCGTCAGCAACCAGTGTCGACGTCGATCGGACAAGAGCGTGATGATATCTTCAATCTGGCAGCGCTGGCCCGTGATCGGATCGACATAACGGGCATACTTCAAGTAGGCAGTGGCGAAAAGTTCATCAAGAGAGCAGCGGCGCGAGCGACGGGAACACGCCTGTTCATCCATGGTCAAACCCCAACCTGCATAAAAAGGCATTCCGAAACATCGCACCGTTTTATCGGCCAGCAGTGCCTCGAAGCCCAACAGGCTGCTCACAGTGTACACCTTGCTCACACCATCGAGTACTGACCACGGGTTGACATGGTCGGTCAGCGGTTGAATCCGGGGGGAATCGGGTATTGACCCCAGGTAGCCTTTGCGGTGGCCTGCCAACACATCGGGGTGGGTTTTGACGATAATCTGCGCATGAGGATTTTCATCCAGAGCGGCCTGGAGCATATTTTGAAAGGAGCTCGCATCCGCCATGGCCCCGGTCACCGACATATCGCCGTAGGTTTGGTCGATCACCAGGATTCGTCCTATACCATCATCCGGCCAAAGCTTCTTCTCCGGTGCGTTATTGTACTTACTGAGACGCTCCTCTCGCACCAGTGCACGAACGTGTCGGGCTCGCTCGAGAAAAGGTTGGTCAGACCAGCATCCTTCCTCCAACCATTGCTCGAGTTGCGATGGTTGGCGGGCATCATAGTAAATCCCCACAGGATCGACCACTAGGCTCAACGGCATTTCACCGTCCCGGCCTAGTTGAATAGAACGGAGAAATCCATCTTCCAAAGCAATGTAGGGAAGTTTGTTTTTGGAAGCAAACTGCCTCGCCTTCTCGGCTGTTGGTTTGTGCCCCCAACCGACCACCGCATCGAACTTTGCTCGGCGTTTGAATACCCATTGGCCGAACTCCTCGGCGAATTTTTCCCCATGCGGGATTCGTCTGATGCCCCGCGAAAAAACAAGGAGATTTCCCGTAATTTTTTTAGACGTAGTCATTGCAGGATAACGTTGTACTGGGAAAAAAGAGATGGAAAGCAGCAACCCAATGAAAAAACTGCCCGCCATCATAGACAACTTGTCGAAATCGACAACAATTTCATAACCAACGAGAACAACAAATGATCAAAAAAAATCATTGATGTTGTAACTATATGTTATCAAGCGTAATTTTTATAGGCGATGGTTTGTGAACCATAGGGGCGTAAACGACTCATGGCAGATCGTTGAGCTCGGCAGACTCGTGCACCCGGATAACCTCAAAATGGATCCAATGAGGAGGAGGCTCTAGGTTGTAGGTGATTTACGGCAGATGGCTCGAAACACTGTTAAAATATTCAACTGTGACGAGTACTGGTATACTAGCGTCTCAACCAAAGGCGGATCTGGGCATACAGTTTATCAGTCCAGCATAACTGTGAGCTCCAGACTCCACCTGAATGTTTGAGTAAAGTTGCAGCAGCCAGCCACTTTGACCTCTCGCGAACAATTTGGCGGCACCGGATTTTCAGTTCAAAATCAACGGTACCTGATGCCATGAGAGAGACAGCCTCAATGAAGTCATCACGAGGAATTACTCGCATTGAACTTATGCGAGCTGAAATTTCTCGCCCGTTATAATAGACCTTTTTGCCGGTGATTTCGACCTTGGACCAACTGGGAAGTGTTGAAGGAAGAAATTTTTTTGACTTAGAGTGGAGAGCGTGAAAGCCCTCTTTCCATTTCGATTCCTTTTCGGTCGTGCCAATGATCGGCCCTGCTTCCCCTGTGATGCCATTGGTAAAATTCATTTGATCGAATATACGCGCATCAATCGGATGAGGATTGGTCATGAATTGCGATAATACTCGGGTAGCTGTGGCTGGTGTGATTTGTAAAAATCTTATGTCACTGCCAAATGTAGCTAAAGCTACCCGGATAAAATCAAGAGCCCCATGTTGGATATTATCAATTACATGCTTATCTGCATCACTCAATAATTCAGATGATTCAAGGACAGGTTGTATTTCATTTTCAATATTATTAAAACCGATTATTGAGCCTGTTGTATTTTCAGAAATGAATATTTCCAGTAGAAATGTTATAAAATTTGAGTTCTTAATCCACCGATTGAATGGTTCACAAAGAAAATTGTAATATGACAATTTTGTATCATCAAGAGAGTGGATACTTTCGAAAGAAGCGATGTAGTACGCATCAAGTTCTTGATTAAGCATATCAGCTAATATTCTTTGGGTTCTCCCAGAGTATCCACAATCAAATAAAGCAATTTTATCGTATCTATCAAATATTTTATGGTAATATTCTGTGGCAAATTTTCGATGCTGCTCTAATCCTTTGAATGCCTCCAGACCATAGTCAGCAGCAGCTTTCATTAAATTGTAAAAATTATGGCACGGTGCTTCTAAATCAATACCTTGTTTGATCAAAAAATTTTCAAATTCACCATCGATAGAGCAAAATAACCGATTTTCTAATATTTTTCTTGAAGAGAGAGTTCGTTCAAAATATAATTCTTTATCACTATGCATCAAAGAAGCTTTATTATGAGCATAGAATGGATAGCATACAGAACGTGAAATTCTAAAGTAAAGTGATTGTGGTGCATTTGGGTAATATGGTCGAAGCATCTCGTAGACAATATTCGGTAAATACCCATCGCGAGCTATAAATCCTAAAATATCATACCTTTTTTTGCAAGCATCCCTTATAAGCCATAAACCAAGAGCGAGTAAAAATGGGCCAACTCCATAATATCCTAAAATATACGGGCTCCCGTTGAAAAGAGAGTCCTTGTTCCAGCCTTCTTGAGGCAATGTATCAAAGATTTCGTTTTGTATTAACCCTTCCAAAAGGCGATAAGACGGTTCGGCGACATCAATTCTGTCCCTCCATAATGACCAATCAATTCGGTTTTTGAGCATATGCTCGTAACGTTTAGGGATATGAAATGCTTCTATTTTACTTTGTTTCGCTTTTTTGAAATCAGCTAAGAAGTTATCACCTATGTGAATAATTTCATATTTTTGCAAATTTAATTCATTCAATACATGAGTGTATAGATTTCCAGATGCTTTTGTAAGTCGAGTTTCTGATGAAATAAAATATCTGTCGATATGAGAGTAACCATTTTGTTTTAATGCTTTGATGATTACCGTAGCTGGTAGATATACATCAGAAAGTGCTATAATTTTTTTACCACAATTCAATGCTAAATCGTATAAACTTTTTATGTAAGAACGTGAAGTTAAGTATTTTAGTTCAACTTCAATTTCTAAATTCTTAAACTGATTGCATGTATCATGATCAATGTCGTAAATTTCAGATATTTTTTCATAAATCTCATCGATAGTTATGTCTTCATAGAAAGGAAATTTTAATTTCAGTTCATTGCGAGCAATTTTTTCTGCAGTTATTCGTACATCTTTAAATGGTATATCTGGAAGATTTTTATTACACTTTATACGGTTTTCGACTAAATAAAATAAATCTGTAGGTGAACATGTGGGTCGAACAAGTAATGTGTCAAAAATGTCGAAACTTACGACCTTTACTTTAATTTGTTTAATTGCATTCTTAATGATATTGTATAATGCAATTTCATCTTGGTTGTTCATAAAAGTTGACTCCAGAAATATGCTACTCTCAAGCGCTCTACTCCATAGCCGTCAGGCATGTGCCATGGCGGCGTTGATCATGCCGCACATGGTATTAGTTCTTCTACGATTCTTAGAATAAAAATATCTTGAACGATTTTAGACGAATAATTTCCATTTTTTTCCTTCTCCTACAAATGTTTACGGCAACACTACTTGAGAAAAATTTTTAAAATTTGGTCGCAGTGAACGAGGTGATTTTTTATGAAGCTTTCGTCAGCGCTCTAGTAAACATATCAAGACACATGCATTCTGAACCAATCAAACGATGGACCGCAATAATCCAGCCGGTCCAAAATCAGAGAATATATTGTAAGTAATCATAGTTTTAAATTTGTGAGAGAGGATGTCTGCAGATTGATAGGTAATTGGCGAAAAATCATTATTGATGTTAAAAGAATATAGATAATATTTTAGAAGACGAGCAACATGTTCTTTCCAAGCTTGTTTTTGAGAAGAAGAAATCCCAAACTTTAATGCTTGATTTATTTGTAATGAAATTTCATTTTTAACGAAGGCTTCATAAGTTGCACCAGATCCTCGCATTTGATTATAGCCAAGGAGTACCGTTGGTTTGTTTCTAATTTGAGAGATATAGGATACTTGAGAAAGAACGGTGCAAACTACATCTGCCGCATCGATACACTCGTTGATGTTGCCATCTTCAATTTTGAGCACATGTGAAGGGAGTTGCCCGATTTTGTCTTTGCTATAAAATGGATGAGGTTTGTAAAGGACAAACCATCCGTTATCATCTGCTAACCGAAAAATTTCCTGAGCTGCTTCTGTGGAAGATTTAAAATTTGGTGAATGGAAATCATGGGATGTCTCTTTGTAAGGGAACATCCCAGCGGCAAGGTCGTTGTGACCTGCATAAAAAATAATCGGTCGACCGTTGGCTAACATAATGATTTTTTCGCTAATTTCACCGTACCTATTCTGTGCCCTCCGGTTAATTCCCGTTTTGAAGTAATAATCGAGGGCTATGGTGGAATTATCGAGATCCTTTTGAGAGATGGGCAGAGAATTAAACTTCTGTGGGTGCCGGGCTATCGAACTTTCTCCCATTTGACCAAGAATATCAAAATTCACGGTTTCCGGGAGGACACCGTATTCTGTAAAGCATACAGGAACTCCTGACTGGCGGGCGGCGATAGTCGCAGTTTGAGAAAGAGGGTGAAACTGATTCCAAATGATAATAATTTTTGGTTTAAGCAGACGAATAGTTAATAACGAGAAGAGATAAGTAGTTTTTATACAATTCTTGATAATATTGATATCCACGTAATCGTAGATTTGTTGTATGTGGAGTTTGTAAAGGGTGATGATGTTTTCAAGGTCTTCGCGGGCAAAAAATACCTCTTCATTTGAAAAAGATCCAAAGCGGAAGTTCCTTTGGTAATAAATTTCTGGAGGAGGGGTTACCCTAGTCAGGTTGCAGCAGTTGAAAATAGAGTTTTTCTCGATTTCTGTGCCATCTATAAGATATAGATGATAGGGAAGAACAGAAGAGGCAAACTTCGATAAAAAATGGTATTTATCACGGACCCGACAATAATCGATATATAAAATTACTTTCTCATCCTGACAGGAAGAGGCCATAACTTCTTCAAGCCCAGATAATCGCAAAAATTTAGAAAACTCACTGAAATGCGCCATTGTCTCGACTGTGCCGCAGAGGTTGTGTTGGAGCGATTGCCCAATCTGTGATGATGTACCATGTTTCATCTTTTTTGCACAAAATGCATAGAACTTGAGCAGTCGGCGTGTTGTCGTCAAGTAAAAGCGAAGAATGTTTGCATTTCATATGCTTCGGATGCGAAGTTTGATGAGGGCGTTTGACAATTGATCCCTGTTGTCAAAGGTCTTTCAGGGTGGTGAAGGGAGACGCGCCTGTTTGCCCTGATGACCCATTGCAGATAGTTCCGTCCGCTTTTGGTTGAGGAAAAATCGGTTCTAGGTGAAACGTCTCCAATCTATCTGAATGGTAATATTTTGAGTTGGATTAAAATCGTATAGTGGCAAAAATTGTCAGTTGTAGGCTAGAGGTCAATCCTAAATTCTATAGGAAATTTATATTTTTCCTTGGGGTGCATCCGTTAGTTATGGAATTCAAAGGATCCGCCGCCTTGCCTATAGGGTTGGTTCACCAGGCTGCGGTCTACATGAAGTATTTTAAAAACAATTTACCATAAGTTCCGGATACACCCGTTCTTCCTCTATGAGAAATTATTTCTCAACATACAAATCGATAAAACGTTTAATTATTTCTGTTACGACTTTACCTTCTACATGTCGTTGATCATGTTTCCAGGCTAATTCTCTTCTGGTGTAGGAGACTATTTCATAACTAGGAAAATAATCTATGGAGTCATAGGTATCGCAAATTTCCTGAGCTACTGTTCTTAGTTTTGATTTTGCAAGATGATTTGCGACGATAATGTCCTTCTCGGTAAAAGTCCTTAAAAGTGGTACCGGAGAGACTGTAAGTATAATTTTTGGAGTAGCTTGAGACACCTGAAAAATAATTTCTACGAGTTTTTTCAAAGAATTGAAAGTTTCCATGTAAGTCATGCTTTTAAACTCAAATCGACCAGATCGCTTAGGATGCCCTAGGTCTTTTGGGGTATCATTTAAAGCTATGCCTAGATGGTTATCATACCAGTAATCGGTGAGTCCTAAAGTAATGATTATTAAATCTGAATAGGCAATCTGCTCAACTTTATGTTGAACAGTATGCTTCATTTCAAGAGCGACATCTTTTGGTAATGGGAAAACACGATGCAATTGGGGATTCCAAAATTGCCCTTCTTTAATTTCAATAAGCCCATCGTCTGGTAGTTTTACATAATTAAAAACTTCCTGTAGCTCATTGAGCATGGATAGCGTATTGAATTTAGTAAGTACTGTTTCTGCGGGACCGCCAGCATAAGTATTTTCAGGGAGATTCAGTCCATGGCTCGAGACGTTGTATCCCCTTACGTTAAATGCACTTTCAATACTTCTGGCAAAGCAGGAACCTATAGTGAAAATTTTAGAATCTCGAGCGATTTTATATTTAGGAGTATGGTGAATATCAATTACTTGATTAGCTAGTAATCTAGTACAAGCATCTAATTCGCGGTGAGATCCACCATTTAAATGTAATCCTTGAGCCCATCTATCGTATCCCTTTATTGACATTGTAAATCTCCTTAAAATTAATTAAAAAATTGAATCGAAAGAAATTTTTGGAAATACACTGAGACATGTTCCAGGTGAAGCGTTCAATATTTTAATACCATTTTTGTCGCAGTATTCTTTGGCACAACTATATGCCTTTTCCATACGCTCAGGTTCTGGAAGTGCCCATTTTTGCCCTTTTGCAGCATTTGTATAATTTTTTGTAAAATGATTCCTTCCTGATGGATCGTTCCAGTGTTTTCCATCTTTAGTGTAGTTATCTTTGGTCAAATTATAACTATGGTCGACTCCGACAAGATAAATTTCAGTACATCCTAAATATACAGCCATTTGTATAAGGGCGTAGGTAACAGTCCAGCCTTCATAAAAACACTGTATATCATTTGAAAATTTAGGGAATTCTTTTATATTCGGAAAATGCTGTATGTAAAAAGGATACATATTTTCAACAGTTTCAAATGTCATGAATCTATCAGAAATGATAAATTTATTCATTTGACTTGGCAAATTTCGAATCTCTTCAACAACCTGATCGATTAGCGTCAAGTCCTGGCACATCCAATATTTAAAGGAATAACCCCACTCTTTAAAACCAAGAAAAACTCTATTACTTCCAAGGGTAATTTCGTTTTTCAGTTTTTTCATGTCAATCTGGTTAAGACTGGGACCATTGCCGACAACAAAACATCGTTTTCCTCGGTGTTTATTTTTAAAAGTGAGAAGATTATCCTTAAAAAAATCATACATTACATATTTATAAATAAATGTTTTTAAATTTCGTAAATTATTTGGGTGTGATAGATCTGAAGCAGGGCTTTTCCCTAAATGCCTTTTTTTTATCAAGTCTACCGATTTTAATATATCGTCAGGAGATATATTAAGTTTTGATTTAGCAAGTAGATTGTCGAAAGAACTGTTTGAATTTGCATGTTTATCTTTATTGTTAATGCTAGAATTTATCGTTTTTGAAGTATTGCTTGTTACACTAATCTTATTTTCATTATTATTCCTTAGTCGAATATCAATTAATTTTAAGTTCGATTGCACAATATCCTTTAGTTCATTTCTTTCTACCAAAATTGTTTCATAAGCTGCTTTGGCAGCACTGTATTCGCCTGCGCGGAACAACTCGTTAGCTTCTTTTAATGTTTTCACTTTATTAGGCAAAGGCCCCTCCCTGTCCAAGGTATCTACCGGTGAAATTTTGGGTATATTATCTATTCCATTTAAACGAGTAGATTCGAACTGCGCTAACGAATCAATTGTTTCGACCCCTGAAAAATATTCTTCAGAGGTAGGTAACGCGTAGCTTTTTTGGAGCATTGAAGCTATGTGTAAAATAAAAGATTCGCGTATGCTCGAATCAAAGCCTCTTTTATGAGCTTCAGTGATCGCATCGCCGAGTGTTTCTGCAGTTTTTGCCCACACAACGGCACCCGATCGTGCCAAGGGAAAATCTCCAGTTACTACAACTGGTATTTCTCGAATGAGTGATTCATACGCACTTTGTGAGATGGTGGTCAAAATGACATCAAAATGAGGAATTACATCTAAAATATGAATTTTTTTATTAACGAGGGTTACATTGGGCAATCCCTTGGATTTATTGAATTTTTTTGAATATGGGTGAGGTTTGATGAAAAAGGAAAATCCTCTTTTTGTGCCAAGATCGTTAAGGAACTCAATAATCTGAGAAGGTGCTTCGTAAGGGAATACTTTATCTTTATAATATTTTTCACCATATAGCGTACTGGTCGGGCTGCCTAATTCATTTTCAGGTAAAAATAGTATTTTAAGTCGTTTTTCAGAACGAATTTTTTTGATTAGGTTAGCGAATTCAGCAGCGGACGGTGGATCGCGACGCACTTTTCTTGTCAGTGCATCACGGCGTATGTGACGTAAGAGTTTCTCTACGTCTGTCCTAAAAGAGCCAATATTTTTTGAGGCTGAAATATGGTTACTATCTGTTAGGTATGAGCATTCTGTCAACTGCCCTCTGAGGTCGTAATCAAGCGTCCCGGGGAGGACACCGTATTCAATGTAACTAAATGACCTGACGCCATGGGCGTAAGCGCAGGAATAAAACAAAAGAGAATATGGAGTAAACTGCGACCATATCAAAACCCTGTCAGGCTTCATCCGGTCGAGTATTTGGTTAAAATAGGTTCTATTTTTTGTGAGTAAATGTACTTTCTTTGATTCGTTTTCTGTAAAAATGTCCAGTTTGTTTTTGATATCTGTAAGAAATTGAGGGTGGATTGTTTCTATCTCCATCTTATCGTTAACATATTTTTTAGTAGAACTAGTTGGATCACCTTTTATCTGATGGATAACAGGAAAATCATCGCTTTGATAAAAGTGTCTATACTCAGATGTTGTGCATATCATTACATCAAACTTTTCAAATAGATCATCAGCTATTACTTTTATGATGTTTTTAAATTTATCAGAATTTAATTCTCCTGCAAAAATTAAAATTTGTTCTCTTTTGCTTGTCGGATTTTTATTTTGCTTGCTCCATTTGATTGAAAATGGTGATTTCCACAATTGATTTATTCTGCTGCATTTATCTTGGTATATAGCATTGTATATTCGTTCCCATACTGCAGCTGCATCATTTTCATCTTCCACGGATCTGCATAGTCTTAATGCTTTATAATATTGATTTCTCAAATAGACTGTGTAGTTTTGTAAAAAAACATCCTCGCTGGGTAATCCTAAAAGCTGTCCCTCGATATTATTCTGTGCATCCGTTAATCCTTGAATAAATCTGCATATTTTCTCAGGAGTATTTGCCTGGGTTATTGAGCCTGGGCGAATGCGGTAGTAATACAGTGCATCTGATATGCACTTAACCTTCCGGCTTGAACGAAGTAACGCATAAGTTGTTGGAACATCCTCGAAAATTATTGCGGGGTATTGAATTTTATTCTTTTGAAACAATTCTGTGCGATACATTTTATTCCAGGCTGATCCGCTAACTCGCAGGGGGCCTCCAAACAGTGAATTTTCACACTGGCCTGTAACAAGTCCCTGTGCACGACAAAACGGGTTTCCTTCCAAATCGCCATTATCGGAAACATTTTGTATTCCGCATTGGACAATGTCCACATCCTTTTCAAATGCTTCGTGAAGAAATCGCAGGTACTCTTTATGAACAAAGTCATCGCTATCGATAAATACGATATATTCCCCTTTCGCTGCTTGTATTCCTGTATTTCGTGCAGGTCCAAGCCCTTTATTTTCTTTATGACGGATACATGAAATTCGATTATCAGTTTTAATATATTCAGAAATGACATTTATAGAATCTTGGTCATCATGATCGTCAACGATAATTAGTTCAAAATTATTGTAACTTTGTCTTAGGATGCTATCAACACATTCTTTAAGGTAATCACGCACTCTAAATACTGGTACTACAACCGTAATCAATTTCATGTAATGCTAAGTCTCCACCAATTAATGATTAGATCAATTAATGCCAATATAATTATAAAAAATTTTAAAAGGTATCAGTATAATATATTAGCCTTCTTAAAAATCGATGTAAGCCTTACAACTCTTCATTCCAAGCCTCATTCCTATCGAGGCCAATAGAACCTAGTAGTTTAGGTGGATAAAAAGTCGATCTTAATTTTAGCGCTTGTTCATTTCCTGACAATAACTGAGGAGGGAGACAGGAAGAAAACATTACGATATTTTTAATTGAGGGGCCAAATTAACGAAAACTCCGAGGAAAACGAACGGGTCATTGATAGGAGACATAATAATTGATGGCCTGGCACAATCCAAAAAAACCGCTATTCACTTTGATCCAAGAAGTATGCAGAAAAATTCGAAATGCTCCTTAAAAAAGTAACCTGATCGGTACTTATCGATGACTAGCTGCATTTTCTTTATTTGTGTGGATTTGATCCGTGAAAAAAACAAATCCACACAAATTGACAGGGAACCCAAATTTCCTCCCTCATGCCCACATGTCTTATCCGTGGCTACCGGATCAAGTTCTGCAGGCAGATCCCACTAGAATACACGTCATTTCTCAGATTGAAAAATATCTGTAAACATGTCGGCAACAGTGAAAATCCAGGCGGAGTGTAGTCCTGTAGCCAGGCTGCAGTTCCTCGTATCTGCCCAGAAATTGATCTGACCGTATTTAGACAATGGATTGTCTGTATCAAAAGCGCTGAATGTAACAAGGGGGAAATTGTTTTTTACGGAATAGTCAGCCGCCTTTAAAATATTTGCAGATCTGCCGCTCGAGCTTATCAATACAACGGCATCTTTCGGGTCAGCATAAGCTTCCAGGCTTCTGTAAACCCAATTCTCTTGACCGTAATCATTTCCAAAGGCAGTCAGCAAGTTATGATCGTTGAATGCTACGGTACGAATACGGCTCTGCTTGGTAAAGTCAGTTGCGGCATGGCTAGCAATAGAAGAGCTGCTCCCATTCCCAGCAAAAATGACTTTGCCTCCCCTTTCATGAACCTTGCTGCAGAGATCGCGTAAGCCAACAAGTTCAGGCCAGTGTTCCTTGGCTGTCAACTGTTGTTCAATGGTCTCCAATGACCTTCTCAGGAAGTTGTCATCTCCATCGTTGTTTTCGATCAATGTCGCAACAAGCAAAACCCAGATCATGTGGGTGTTTTCAATAATATTATAGATGTTGCTGTCCAGCCAGAGATTCAATTCTCCCTGTTTTCTCAAAGGATTATCTGCGGAAAAGCCTGAAAAGGTTACACACTTGATATTATTTTCACGCGCGTATTTGGCGGCATTGACAATATTGGGTGAGGATCCGCTGGAACTGATCAACACCGCAACATCACCGGGATCGGCATAAGCCTCGAGCGCCTTTGCAACCCAATTTTCATAGCCGTAGTCATTCCCAAAGGCTGTGATTAAATTATGATCGTTTAGCGCAATCGTTCGTACACCTGCATGCTGTGTGTAATCAGTTGCCGCTTGACTCGCTATTGATGCACTTGCGCCATTGCCAGCAAAAATTAGTTTTTTACCCTTCTTTTTTATATCGAGGCAAAGATCCCTAAAGGCAAGCAAGCTTGGAATGATATCTGTTTCCAAGAGAGCCGTTCGATACTTGCTGAAGTAACTCGATAGTGCGATTTCATCTGACTCAGTAAGTTGCATTATTGTTTCCATGGTTTGCGACTCCCGTTGTTTAATTACAGGCGTATATACGATCGAGAAGTTGCATTACATTGAATGCATCTTGACTCGTTCCATAGGTTATAGGGCTATCAGCATTTATACATTCAAAAAAATGATCAATCTCTGATTGCCAGGAAGTGTCGATATGATAGGTGATTTGTTCTTCAAACTCATAGCGGCCGTCACGCAAGTAACTGGGATTTCGTTTTATCGAAAGGATCTCGTTTCCATAGGCGCCTGAGGAAGTTTTAAGTCCATTCAATATCAGCGCCCCGCCTTCGAGAAAGACTTCAATAGAAAATAGATAGCGCCATTGAGTCATCGTTGAGTGGACAGAAGCGCATATTCCTGTGGTTTTGTTTCGAAGAATGGCAAAAACATTATCTTCGATACCATCAATCTTCCAATACAGGTTGGAGACGAAAGCGGAAACGTCGTCAAATGGTCCTCCAAAGTACAGCATCAAATCGACCATGTGAATTCCCTGATCCAACAAGATACCACCTCCAGCCAGCTCAGGTTTTGCTCGCCATCCTTCAAAATACGCTTCGTCGACTTCTTTACCGTATCGGCCTCGCATCCAGAGCACTTTGCCGAGTTCTTTCTCATCGACGATTTGTTTCATTCGTACGATACTTTTGTGATGGCGGTGATTGAAGCCATACATCAACTTGCACTTCGGGTTCTGCTGTTCAGCCAGCATCACATCCTTGACCTGAGAAGCATTAAATCCAGGAGGTTTTTCTGAAAACACATGTTTTCCGGCCTGCAAGGATGCTATGCACAGTTCGGGGATGAGAAAATTTGGAGTGCAGACGAATACAGCGTCTACATCCTTTGACAAGTAAACAGATTCCGCTGACTCGGCTCTCTTGTAGGGTGTGCTTTCGGTCATAACTGTATCGTAGACCACAACCACTTTCCCGATCCCCGACGCTTCAATCGCCTTGGCTCGTATCTTCCCCATTTTTCCGTAGCCGATAATCCCGCAATTTATCATTGTCATCCCTCGATCTATTATTTTGAGCCTTCGATTGTTTGCATAAAATCAATAAAATCGTTCGCTGTCCCCTGTAAAAACTCACGACAGGTACTGGAAATATGTGGCGTTCGAATGAATCGGTCTTCGGGTAATTCAGCGAGCCGCCCACGATATGGTTCATGCCAGAACACATCACAGGCTGCCCTTAATCGTCCCGACAGTAGTTCCTGATACAGCGCGTCTTCGTCTATGACGGGTCCACGAGCTGTATTGACCAATAGTGCACCGTCTGGCATTAATGCCAACCGTTCCTTGTTGAACATCTCCCGCGTAGAATCAGTGAGTGGTACATGGAGACTGATACAGTCTGCTGTTTTTATCTTGGTATCAAGTTCAGAAACTGCATTATGGGCAATATCAAAGCTGTCTACCTGCATAAAAGGTTGCATCTTCTCACACACTCGCTTCCCAATCCTGCCAGCGCCAATCACGAGTAGTTTGCGCGTTGCAAGTTGTGGTCGATCTACCTTCTTCCATGCATTCCAATCCCCATTTTCAGCATAAAGCCCCGTTAAAATCAGATGGCAGGAAAAAGCGGCGGTCTCTTCAAAAATGATATTGCAAGTCGACTCTGAAGGTAGGGAAATCGCGACACCACGCTGCTTTGCTTCATCAAAGGGCAGATTATCAGTGCCGACGCCGGTCTTGAAGATTCCTTTCAGGTTGGGGAACTCGGCCAACACGAATTTCTTGCCACCGACGAGAAAAATTTCAGCGGCGTTTTGATCCTTGGTGTAGTCAAGAGGAGGCAGGTAGCCCTCCAGGGTATTCGTAGCTTTGTAAATCAACATCTAACTGCTCCTTTAGCTGAATGAAATTTTGCCGTTACTGGCCCGAACATGATACTTCAAGGGGGCAGATCCCGGCTTCATGGCGACACTCCCTCCTGCAGCCTCGACTAAGGCAACTCCGGCTGCGACATCCCAAAGGTAAATATCCTCCTCCTCGTAGACATCGAAAATCCCGGCCGCCACATGAGCGAGCATAAGGGCAGCGGATCCCAACATGCGCACTTTTTTATACTTCTGCACGGCCTGAACGACAGCCATCAACGAATCGCTGTCGTATGAACGGCCACTTGGAAACCCTGTCGCTAAAACTGCTGCAGAAAGAGTGTCAACCGATGATACCTTGATTTTTTGATCATCATACCAGGCACCCTTACCGACTTCGCCAACGTACACACGATCATGAAAAATATCGTGTATGATTCCAAGCCGTGGCTTATTGTTTTCCCACAATGCTATTGACACTGCGGACATGGCAAAACCACGAGAAAAATTTAAAGTTCCGTCCAAGGGGTCTACAAGCCACAGAGGGCCGCTCATATTTGTCAGGGACGCATCTCCTTCTCTCTCCTCTTCGGCAAGAACCTCGATACCACTGGGAGACAGCAGTTCTAATATCTTTTTTTGGGCAGCAATATCTGCTTGAGTTTTTATATCCTTCCCCTGATTTTGCGTGATCTTGGCATCTCGCAAGAAATCTTTGCGTAATATCTGCACTGCTGCAGCTGCCGCTTTTTTAGCTAATGGTAAATAGTCGCCCATCATGGAGCCTCAAGATGTTGCGTGCAGGGAGCATGCTGAGGGAGGTTTTCCCTCGCCTCTCCCAGTCAGTCGTCGATATTGAAATTGTGGTCTGAATTTGCTGCAGTTTATCGAGAGATCAACGGCAAAAGTGCCTCGGCTATTTGCAGGTCTTCTTCTGTCTTAATAATGTGACCGGCCAAATGAGTGATAGGATGGAAGCCAATCCGTCCTGAATACGTTGCACATTGCCCTGCATGGACAGCTGCCAGATAGGTGCTGCGCCGCCATGCCGTGATACTCCAAGACAAACGCTGTACAGGTTGGAGATCCTGCGAGTTTGTCTTTTCGCTAAACGTGAAATTAACCGGCTTCCCCTGATAGGCGCATTCAATCTGGATATTGTCAGTTGAAAGCAAGCAATCGACAGCATCAGATTCTAAAGCCGTTACGAATCCGCGCACATCTTGAACAGTCAAGAGAGGGGCGATGCTGTGAACTTGCACCACAAAGTCACAAGGATGCTTTTCAAGGAACTCAGCTATATACTGCTCACTCGTCGCCTGATTATTTCCAAGCGCTTCTGGACGCTGATGAAACCCGACCTCCTCAAGCGCTGCAATTTCTCCGAACTGGATGTTTTCAGAGTTAACCCATATCTCATCGAATACTTGAGCTTCTTTACATTTGCGAATCGCTCTGGTAATCAACGGAACTCCGTGGAGTTCACGAAGATTTTTTTTCTTGAGGCGTTGGCTTCCCATGCGTGCAGGGATCATTGCAATAATCATTCATTTCTCCTGTTTAAAAATTATTAATCTCTCAATTTGTCTTCATAATATGATAACTAAAACATATTGCAGGTGTGCTAGTGCGCATGACCATCATTTATTTTTTATTAATCAATTGCGTGTCGCATAAATATTCAATGATTTTCCAGAAGTTGCTGCAAGAAAGTAATCATTGTATTTGCTTAAAGAAGAATTCCATAGACTTCCATTAACAGTATATTTAAACCCAGCTTGACTCAGAACTGATAAAAGTTGTGGTAACCTGTCATTTGATAGTCCGTCGCCAAAATGAAATTCACAAAAAATAAATTTTACATTTGATAGATTTTTTTCGCAGTCATTAAGCACTTCTAGCTCTGATCCTTCTATATCAAGCTTTAAAAAATCGACTTCTCTTTCTATATAACTATTTAGACGAACACAGTTTACCTCACATATTTTTATATCATTTCTATTTTTTACAAGTCGAGTCTTGAGGCTTCCACCCATGGGCATTTTTTCAGGGATAAAAAACTTTGTTTTTTCATTAGTATTCGATAGAGCAAAAGGGAATACTTCAACATCATCCCAATCATTAATTTTTATATTATCTAAAAGTATAGAATAAAGGTCTGGGTTTGGTTCAAATGCTATAATCTTTGATTTAGGAAATATACTTTTAAAATAATACACTGACAGGCCAAAGTTGGCCCCGCAATCAATAATTAACGGATATTCATTCATTGATTTGAACCTGTAAGATTCATCTATCAATATCTCTCGAATTAATATCGGAACATCGAAAGGTCGCAAAAATCGTAAACCATTACCCAATCCGAGCAAACTCCCGTCTTGAATTATTAGATCACTGAGAACTCGTTCTGATGTTATTTTTCTATTTTTTCTAATTTCTCTGATACCCTTTTGTTTCAAGGCATCAAGGTCGCCGAGCATATTCGTGTTAAGATACTCAAGGCATTTGTCGAACATTCCGCAGAAGCAACCGATATCCACAAGATCAGAGAGGGGCAGTTCCTTAGACAAGAAATTCTCGTTTGTATTTTCCCTAAGTTCGGGATGGTTCTTCTCCCGTATCGTTACAGAGCTAATAATTTCATTTTTTTTCGTGGGCTGCTGGTCAATAAATTGGTGAGGTGAAAAATTGAATTTTGCAGTTTCCCGCAGCATACGGACATAACTCAACTGCTCTAGATCGTTTGTTTCAATTGCAGCGACAGACGCCTCAAAATAGCTTTTTATATGGGCTTTATCCTGTTTTAAAAAAGCTACCCGAGCTAACGTGTTGTATACTCCAGCAATGAGAACTTGAGCGACGGTTTTAACAGGGCACTCCCAATCGAGAGCCAAACGCAAATATTCTCTGGTTTTGTCATAATTATCCAACTGTTGATGGGCACTGGCAACCAAAAGAGCAAATCGGTCCCGCTCAGGCTTATGGCGAAATGTTTCTATATCGAGAGCCACCAATCTTTGCCATTCTCCGAACTGCCAAAGAGTTTTAAGCTGGGACAGCGTCAGTTCTTCATCCTCTGCAGCTAGTTTTGTCTCTCGATCTGTCATATCAGGCACAAGGCCATCCTCAATCGGTTGATTTCGGTTTTCAAAATGAGGGTGATGATCCGTCCGCAAAAAAAGGACATTGTTTTACGCTATTTTTAGGGGCTCAAACGCCAAGCTGGCTGATATCGCCATTTTCGTTGTATCGACGGGTTCGATTGTAGTCGACTTCAATGATAACAGGTGGCTTTCACGCTCATGCTACGTGTGAGCGAGTGTTTTGCAAGCAGGGGCTAGTACTTGGCTGAACAGTATTGTGACCACACTCGATTGGAGTGAGCAATCACCACCTGAGGCGTCTTTCCGCGCCGGAGCCCCATGATCAAAGCCTGGCAGATTAAGCCAGCTGTAATACGCGCAGATATGGTGCCGTCCGCCACGATTACCGAGAAAAGATTAATGACTACAGTAAGGTACAACAAGCCATCGCTTGTCCTGAGGTAAGTGATATCGTAAACCCATTTTTGAATGGGAAAATATGAGTTGAAATCCTGGAGCAAAAGCTTCGGCGTGACCAGCAAATTGTGCCTCGAGTTTGTGATAGCTTTCAAATTCTTGGCCTGTAAGCTCTGCGGTTTGATACTCGCTGCCACAGTTTTTCTGTTATCGTTTGTACCCTTGATCCCTGAGGTCAAGGAAGAGCTTTGGCCATCCTGCGAGCTCCTTGCGAGCAGAGAAGGCGGTAGTGACTCTTATTTCGAGAAGATGGCGATTTTGCTCTCTTGTCGACGGTTGTTGGTTTCGTTGACCTTAGGGGCTGTCAGCAAATAACTTGAACATCTTTCATCTCATCTTCGGGCCATCTTTGGCTTCGGCTCAATCGCAAAATCCTCGACGTAGCACCGCTACGCCTGCGGTTTTGCACTGGTCGCCACAACCAAATCTGCCCCAAACCTGAGCGCAATTTTGTCCAAGTTATTTGCGAACAGCCCCTTAGGAATGATAACTGCATCCGGGATGCTCTCGGTACCCGACCGATACATGATAACGGTCGTGAACTCGCCAGTGTGGTTTTCAATATAGGCGTACTTCACTTCAGACTCCTGGCAGGTAATCGAGGTACGAGACCTCGAAGTACGCTACGACCTTTTTTATGATCGTCGAATCCTCTGCCTGCTCGCCAAGCTGCTTCTTCAATTCGAAGGGGGCTTCGACCGCACTGGTTGATTGTCGGCTCCATGTTTGAATTCGCCAGGGATAACGGTTGCGTGATTTTGCTGATTTTGTCTTTGTTGGCATCGGTCACCGCTGTCGGGGGGAGACCCGCTTAACTGGGAGTTTGTCGAAATGGGGTTGGTTCAAGACTTTTGTTGTCGATAAAACCTTTATTCAGCGTACGCACAGTATACTTCCTAGAACTCCTTTTTACGAAGCAGGACATCTTTAATCAGCTCAAGCTGAGCTTCTGCCTTCACTAGCTCTTCATCGATCAAACTCTGTCGTTGCGCAAGATGTACAGATTGATCTTCTGCCTTCATCAAAGCATTTTCTTTCTGTTCAAGCTTGGCCTTGAACCCTTCAATCTGTGCCTTGCAATCCTTTGTCAGACGTTCCTGGTCCTCGTGGACTTTCTTCAAACGGACTATCTCGGCCTGTCGCTCGGTGGCCAGTTTTACCTGCTCATCCCTTTGCGTGCTGAGTTGTCCGATCAGCTGCTGTCGCTCCTTGTCTAGGCGCTCGAGTTCCGCGCGTGCCTTTTTCAAGCGCTCTATCTCGGCCTGTCGCTCGGTGGCCAGTTTTACCTGCTCATCCCTTTGCGTGCTGAGTTGTCCGATCAGCTGCTGTCGCTCCTTGTCCAGGCGCTCGAGTTCTGCGGATGCCTTTTTCAAGCGCTCTATCTCGGCCTGTCGATCGGTCGCCAGTTTTACCTGCTCATCCCTTTGCGTGCTGAGTTGTCCGATCAGCTGCTGTCGCTCCTTGTCCAGGCGCTCGAGTTCCGCGCGTGCCTTTTTCAAGCGCTCTATCTCGGCCTGTCGCTCGGTGGCCAGTTTTACCTGCTCATCCCTTTGCGTGCTGAGTTGTCCGATCAGCTGCTGTCGCTCCTTGTCCAGGCGCTCGAGTTCTGCGGATGCCTTTTTCAAGCGCTCTATCTCGGCCTGTCGCTCGGTGGCCAGTTTTACCTGCTCATCCCTTTGCGTGCTGAGTTGTCCGATCAGCTGCTGTCGCTCCTTGTCCAGGCGCTCGAGTTCTGCGGATGCCTTTTTCAAGCGCTCTATCTCGGCCTGTCGATCGGTCGCCAGCTTTACCTGCTCGTCCCGCTGCCTTTTGAGCTGGGTGATATTTTTCTGTTTCTCCTGCGCCAAGTGTGAATAATCTCGGACAAACAAACCATGTCCCAAATCTGAATGACGTTCCTGCTCTACCTTTATACAGCGATAGTTTTTCTCCTGGAGGAAGGTATCTATTTCATGCTGTCCAGCATCGGCTCCAGATAAAACTGCTTGATTGAGCACCATGCGTGGTATGATGACATCAAAATCAGCTAAAAGATGCGAGGCACTGCGCAGAATTTTCAAACTCGGTAAGCAATCGACGATCAAATAGTTAGCCTTGAACGAATTTTCAGTGCATAAAGTTTTAAGTGTTGTAGCCTTATTGCTAAACTCATCGGTTTTTTTGATATTTGGCCACAACTCGCGTAACAGTTCAGGCGGCAATAAACTGCTCTCAGCCCTGTTGGCTACGACATGAAACGTTACCTCTTCATCGACTTCAGCAACAACTTGATTAATAACCTGCCATCCAGGATTATTTTGATGAGCAGCTTGAAGCTGACGATAGCTAAACGAATCAGCTTCAATGAGTATGGCCGATGCAATGGCCAATTCATTGAGCAGTTTGACCCATTGCCCGCATCCATTACCAGCTCCGACAATCACAACTCCCTTTACAGGGAAAATATCTTGAAGGCAAGAAAGGTAGCTCTGCGACATCATCTTAATAGGTGGCATAATCAACCGCTATTGTTTTTTATATTGCTGAAATTCTCTATCGGTCTTTAAGAGCGCAAAGGGCATAATGAGAAACCCCCATGGGGTTCGGCAGTGTTTGAGCCATGTCTTCCCTAATCGGTAAGACAGGTGTTGCATTGCCTTCTGAGCCTTTGGATAGTCTCGATACTCTGGCAGAGGTGGCTGGTTTTTATCCTGTTGGGGGGGCGTTTTTCGATAATCCCTGGCGAGACTCCACATGGAAAAGGGGAGAAAAAGTAGTGGCCACCCTTTACGACTCCGCTCTATTATGGCTGCACCAATCTTATAGGATAATTCTCCTTTAACCCGTTCGGCTGCACCATAGTAAATGGGCTGCTGATTTTTTTTCAATTCTGCATTTTCTAAAAAAGACCACTCTAATTTTTCCTGGACCTGATGTAGCTGAAGCAATAGGAGGTTGTTTTCCTGTTGTATTTCATGTAAAGAGTCTATTTGTTTTGCGCGAATTTTATTGAATTCCTGTTCTTTTTTTTGAAGTTTTTCTCTTAACTCGTTCTGTATTTCTTTCTGCTGTTTTAATTCAATGGATTGCTCTATAAGTTTTTTCTTGATCTGCTCTAGTTCTTGAACTTTTTTCAGGAAATCTTGATCCTTCAGGGAGTATTTTACTAATTCATTTTCTTTCTTTTTTAACTCAATAGATTGCTCTGCGAATTTTTTCTTAACTTGATCTAGCTCTTGAATTTTTTTCAGATAATCTTGATTCTTTAAAGCATATTGTTCCAGCTCATTATTTTTTTGTTTTAACTCGAGAAATTGCTCTGTTGATTTTTTTTCTATCAGCTCAAGCTTCTGAATTTTTTTCAGGTCATCCTGAGCTTTTAAAAAAGATCGCTCAAAATCATCCTGAATTTTATGTAGCTGAATCAACAATAATTCATTTTCTTGTTGTGTCGCATTTTGCAGGTGCAAAGCCTTGTCTTTATCATGCTGCAACTTATCAAGTGTAGATTTCAAAACTTGAGTTTGCTCAGCAAACTGCAGGCTTTCACGTTGGAGGCGGGAAAAGTTCTGCCATGCCAGAAATGCACTGTTTTGGGGCGAGAAGCTACGGCTATATGGCAGAGTTGCGATTGCCTGCAATTCCTCGTAGAGCTCTAAAGCCTCTGGGAATTGCTGAATCAGCTCATCTGCCAAAAAAATCTCAAGAGGATCTGACGTTCCTGTAAAGGCAACCAAATCTGTTTGATTCTGAGAGTTCGCACTCGCCTCCGAAACATCTTTTGGCTCCTTTTTTTCGCTTAATTCGGTCTTTCCCTGGAGAAGGCTCGAATCTTGGATTTTCCCGATCGGAGCATCAATCCGGGTTCTGAGCTGCTGCAGGTAACTGTTGACCGACGCACGAACCTGTTCGACATGAACAAGCAGGCAACGCTCCGCGTTGCGTTGATAAAAATGGAGAAGAGCATCATTGTAGGCCTTCCAGGATACCAGGTCGATTCCTTCCTGGGGAGTGGAGCCTGAGTCCGATTCAACAGTATCTTTGATCAGGGCTGTACGCGGATGGTTATATACCAGAATAAAGGCAATCTTCGGATCAATCGTTTTCCAATAATTGAGCAGATAGATCGCCTGGGGATCAGCCCAGCCCCAGAATTGTTGCTCCAAGTTGCCGCGCATCAAGTCCAGCACCATGCCATTCCAGACAGCACCGATTTCGATCTGATCATAGGCGTGATTCTCGAGAGACCCGACGTTCAATGGCGAAATTCCATGCGCCTTGCAAAGCATGCAATCGATTTCCTGTGGGGTAAGCCCTTCCTGGCGCGATGGCAGAGCGGATGACATCCCGCAATCAAAAAGCAACTGAATAACGTCCCCATAGCCAGACAATGGGTGGCCGACAACAATAACTTTGTTCACAACATTCCCTCCTTTTACAGATCCAATGCCACCTTGGCAGCAATCGCGATCTGGTACAAAATTTGCGTCATATCCTTAAACATCGGCAGATTTTTGCTATCGATACCAGGGAGTACCAATATTTGGTCACCTGGGGCAATCGTCGTTTCCTTGGCCGACATCACGGCCCCGTTCGGCTTGACGACAAGCGGACCATGTTTGTCTGCCCGTTCGGAATAGCCGCCTGCACTATTGACATAGCCTTCAACATCAAGTTCAGACGACCAGACGACCGCCTGCGGCATCACCACTTCACCACTGATTAAGACGACGTCACTCTTGGCTGGAATGATAATTTCGTCGCCATTCTCCAGGTAGATATTCGCTACCTTGTCGCCATGACAAACCACGACCGTGCCTTCCGGTTCAATTTGGCGAGCCTTCTGGACAAACTTGGCGATCAGCTCCCCCTCACGCATTCTGATGTTTGCTTCATCAACACTGGAGGAGGAGACAGTCAGCGAATTTTGCTCCAAACGCTGGAGAGCATCATGCAAAGCTTTTTTCTGCTGCACCGCTACACTTTTGCGCTTGATATGGATACCATGGAGGTTCGCCAGCTCGGGTTCGACTGCAATCTGGAGCAGGAGATCGTGCAGGCGGGTATTTTTATTGATTGGATAACGGGAGGCGCCGACAATCGCCCCGGTTGCCGCAACCATAATGGTTTTGCCGGGGATGTCAGCATGCAGACGGACGAGGTCACCATCCACCAACTTGAGTTTTAAAAAATCGCTGATCGGTAGATAGACGTTGTAAGGAGCACCGCGGCGGGTGCCGACAACGCTGGCATGGGAGGCCTTGTTCTCCGGGTTGATGAGTGCCAGCAGCTGCTCGCCATTGAGCATTTCCTTATTCTGGAACTCGAACGAAGCTGAGTGTCGCACTTGGCCCTCAACGGCGATACTCGGGCCTCGTTGACCGACCAGCAGAACGTCGCTATCCTCAAGACGTACAGCGGGCAGCTGTCCCTCGCGGAGGAAAGGATAGAGGTCGATTCGGGCAATTATCTTCCCCCGGCGTAATACCCTGACATCGCGATAACTGCCTCGATCGGGGTCGATCCCACCCGCCAGGTCGAGAAAATAGAGCACAGAATCGGTCGGTCCGCCAGCATAGCGTCCAGGTTGGGCGACAAATCCGGAAACGAACACGGCCACGGGCTGCGGTTTCAGCAGGTTTACATAGACCTCTACGTTCCGGGTAAAAACCGAGCGAACTTTTTCACGAATAGCGCCCTCCAGGTTGGCGTGACGCATCCCATCGACCTTGACCGGGCCGATCTCCGGCAGAAACAGATTGCCACGGGCATCCACCTCCAAGACGCCGTCGAAGGACTGGGCGCCCCAGAGCTGCAGTCTCACCCTGTCACCCGGCAGGATAAGGTAATCGTCGTCGCGGCCATCGAAATATCCCTGGGCAAATTTACCCTGGAACAGCTCTGCACCATAAGGAGCCAAGCCAGCCTTATTGACAGTGAGGGCGTTTTTCTCCTGTGGCTGCGATAGAGAATCAACTTTGTCCTGCACTTGGGTTGCTGCATCAGCCAGTACAGGAAGAGCAAACACGAGCAAAAGAGTTATCGATAGATAAGTGCGTATCTTCATATCAGAATCCGGCATGTTCCTTAATCGCCGCAACTATCAGCGATCCCATTCCAAACAACAACAGTATCCCTACGAAACTGACCCCAATAGCATAGCCTCGCCGCGGCCAAAGCGGTTCATCCGGCAGGGTCGGATGGACAAAGGCCACCAGGTAACGACTCTTGTTTTCGGCCCGGATACGCGCCGCTTCCAGGGCCTGCATCGCCACGACAAGTTCCTTTTGGGAGAATTCGTGCTCGATTTTGAGTTGCTCGTACTCAGCGGCCAGATTGTTGACGGTGTCCTTCCCCCGGCCCGCCAGACGTTTTTTCTCTGTGTCTATCTGTCCTTCCAGGGCGTGCAGCCGCGCCTTCAATCCGACCATTTTGGCGCTATCTTCCCGCATGTAGGAGTGTGTCTCAGCCAACTCGGCGCGAACTTTAACCGCCGCTCCTTCCAGTTCGGCCACCAGGCCCTCTACCTTGCCGGCCTCTGCCGCAGGGTCGAGCAGGTTGTGAGCCATCCGAAACTGCTGTAATTTGTTTCTGGAGCGAGACAAACGCTGTTCAGCCCGGTCGATCTCGGTCCGTGATAAAGAGAGGCTGTCTTCGATTGCGCGCTCCCGCAGGCGGTTGACCAGCTCCTCGCTTTGGGCAAGAATCGCCTGGCAGATGTTTTGTGAAGTTTGCGGATCAAAGGCTCTGACTTGAAGTTTCAAAATTCCGGAGACCTGGTCGAAGCTGATTTTGACTTGACGCTGAAAGTACTCAGTAAACTCTTCTCGAGTCGGCTCCCGCTGCAATCGGGAAAAAAAATCAGCTTGTGGGTTCTGATAGTGAGCCTTGAGATGCAGCTGCTCATCAAGCAGGGCGAGCAACTCGTATGAGCCGATGTATTCCTCGACCACATGGGCATCTGCCGCGGTGCCTCCGGAGGATTGTCCCAAAAATGACAACAGTTCCGATGAACCGGTGCCTTCCTGGCTACGCAGGGAGAAGCGTGTTTCGGAAACGTACATGTCGCTGGCCCAAAACCCGAAATAAACCAACACGACCAGCATCGGCAGAGCAACAAACAATAACCATCTCAGTTGAGCCTTCGTCATCACCATTTTCCTAGTGTTTCGTCGCCGGCAATGCCTCGTAGAAGGCTATTGCTTCTTCCATATCGTCGTATAAACAAAGATTTCCCTCGTGGAGGACGGCGGCAGCATCGCAGTGTTCGCGGATGGTGCTGATAGAGTGCGAAACAACCAGAAGCGTTGAATGATCCTTGCGTCGCTCGAACTCAGCCTTCGATTTTTTCTTGAAGTTCGCGTCACCGACCGCTGTTACCTCATCGATCAGGTAATAGTCGAAATTGATCGCCATGGAGAGGCCGAAGGCCAGTTTTGATTTCATACCTGACGAATAGGTATTGATCGGCATGTCCATGTACGCCCCCAACTCGGAGAAATCCTCCACAAAGTCTGTGACCGTCTTGATGCAGACGTCGTAGATTCGGCAGATAAATCTGAGGTTCTCCCGACCCGAGAGACTGCCGTGGAAGCCGCCGCTAAAACCGATTGGCCAGGAAACCCGGCCATGTCGACAAATTTGGCCGCTGGTTGGCAATTCCGCACCACCGAGCAGACGCAACAGGGTCGATTTACCGGCGCCATTCTGACCCAGAATGCCGAGGTTCCGTCCCGGTTCGATGCGGGCGTTGACGTTGTTCAGGATCGTTTTTTTGCCTCGACCCACCCGGTAATACTTGCAAAGATCAACCAACTCTATCATAGCAACCGGTCCAGGTAGCGTCGCGAGTAGCGTTCCAGCAGCAAACCAATGGTCAGAAACACCAGAGCGACGCTCGCTACATAGGGGAAGGAGATGAACTGTTCTCCGTAGCCGGAAACAAATCCCTGGCGAGTCATCTCGATGATATGGGTCAGTGGATTGAAGGAGAGAACCTTCTGGGAGGCCACAGGGAGATCGATCACGGAGAAGAACAGTCCGGAGGTGAAGAACAGGAGCCGTAGCACCATTGGCACCAGTTGTTCGGTCACCGGCCAGATCAGATTGAACGCGGAGCAGGCCGCACCGCCTCCTAACCCCATGGTCAGGGCCAGCAATAGGGCGCTGAATATGGCATGGGGGCTTTCAATGGCTACCTTCTGGCCAATGCAGTACGAGGCGATCAACAGCACCACCAGCACCAAGGTCTGCATGGCGCCTTGGAGAAGAATCCTGGCCAGTAGCAGGTCGAGGGGGAAAACTTGAGGGTAGTTAAGCAAGGTCCGGTTCCCGGCAATTGCGTGCAAGCCATTGGTAACGCCGTTACTGAAAATGTACCATGGAACGAAGCCGCCGAGGAGGAAGACTGGCGTTGACATACCGTGCGGAGCCTGGAATCCGGCGATCTCACGGATGCCCCAGAAGACCGAGATGTTGAATGCCGCCTGAATAACCGCCCAGAGATAGCCGAGCTTGTGTTTACCAAACAGGGTCTTGGATTCGCGGAGCATCAGAGCCCAGACCACCCGCCGTTGCACCCTGAGGGCCTGTTGAAAAGAACTGTTCATGGCGGCGGCTAGTTGTTGCTCTGGGGTACGGCCGACCACCCACTCCCCTGCGGATCGCGACAGACCAGCAGTTGCCAGCTTGCAGACGTTGTTTCCACAAGTAATCGCTTGCAATCGACAGCGGCTGCGGAGTAGTAGCTGTCGAGCACCGTGGCCTTCAGCGTTCCACCGTAAGCGGGATCGTCAAGTTTGATCGTGTCTCCCTGTTTTAATTGACCAACTTTTTTCAGCAAAAGACTTTCCTGGGCAGACCTTTCTGTTTCGGCAGTCGGCTGAACAAAGGGACCTTGGAAAGTGCAAGCGGAAAGGAAAATAAACGGAAAGAATACAGCTATAGATATTTGAACCAGGTGGAACAGCCTGGCATATCTGCGATGCAGCATTACGGTCCCCTAAGGGTATTAATCAGAATCTCAAATGCCCCCAATTTAGCAGATGAGTTTTTCTCAATTTGTTAAGCATATCAGCAAATTTAATATTTGGGTAGTTTAAATGCAGCCTCGAAATCAAGTTCGTTTCGGGACGCAAGCTCTCCCAAGGTTCTTGCGTTGGTGGTGTACCGGAACCGGTGGAGACCGTCGGTTAATGGTTCCTTCCGTGAGAATCTTCACCCTAAGTATCACGTGGATTGAGAGCGGTGCATGCTATTCTGCAAATCCTTGTTATCACGGTTCGTTTCGACGCTTCTCTAAGTCACCTTGCTCTAGCAAGAAATTGTCCGAGAAAACTGTCCAATTTTTTGGAAGACGATGAATGGTTGCAAAAAATAGTTTTATTGAAACGAATTACTCTGGTATCTCTTCAGGCGAACGTAAGTTTTTTCACCGTGCTCGACATGTATTGACCCATTCGGGGCGGAATATCGCTCATGTAAGGTACTTCTGATGAATAGGCGTATTATTATAGTTATACCAGCTCGCTACGGTTCTACCCGCTTGCCGGGAAAGCCCTTGGCGGAAATTCATGGCAAGCCCATGGTGCAACATGTGTACGAGCGGGCATTGCTTGTGCCCGAGGTCGAAACGGTCGTCGTCGCTACCGATGATAACCGGGTCATGGAGGCTGTGCAGGCCTTTGGTGGCAGGTCTGTCATGACCTCGGACCACCACCCTTCGGGCACGGATCGTCTGACCGAGGTGATGCAAGCGCTGGAGGCGGATATTTATATCAACCTCCAGTGCGACGAACCTCTGGTGCGGTCGGAGGATATCAGTAAATTGGCCCAGGGAATGCTAGCGGACTCCTCCGTCCAGGTCGGAACGCTTTGTCATTGCCTTCCAGCGGCTGAGGCAGACAACCCGCACCTCGTCAAGGTCGTCGTTTCCGCCACCGGAGATGCTCTCTATTTCAGTCGTTCTCCCATTCCCTACAATCGCAGCCAAGAAACCGCCTGTTACTACAAGCATGTGGGGATCTATGCCTACAGGCGTGAAGTGCTCGAGCTCTATGCCGGCTTGCCTCAGCCGATGATGGAGCAGGCAGAAAAGTTGGAGCAACTGCGATTGCTTGCCGCCGGATTTCGCATTCGTGTCTTTGAAGTGCCGCCTGTGGGACCGGGGGTGGATACCCCTCAATGCCTGGCCGCAGTGCGGGAACTTATGAAGGACCGTCAGTTTTGACGGTCCTTTTTCTTCAAAGTTTTCTCCAAACCTATTTCATACACCAGTCATAGGCGTTCTGGAACATCCGCAGCCAGGGGCTGACCGGCAGGGATTTCATCGATTCCGGTACATAGTGGGCCTGCCAGGTGAGGAAGGTGCGTTCCGGGTGCGGCATCATGGCCAGATGGCGACCGTCCGGTGAGCAGAGACCGGTGAGTCCGCCGGGCGATCCATTGGGGTTGAAGGGATAGGCCTCGGTGGCCTTGCCCTCGTCGTCCACGTAGACCACTGCGGCCATCTGCTCGGTCCAAACGCGCTGGCGGATGGACTCGTCCGGAAAATGAAGGAAACCTTCACCGTGATCCACATGGATGCCGAACACCAGATCCTCCATGCCCTGCAACAGGATGGATTTGCTCGGCAGTACCTTCACCGTGGTCCAGCGGGATTCGAAACGACCGCTGAGGTTATGGATGAACCGGGGCTGGTGCTCGGCCTCGATGCCCAGCCACGGCACCCAGCCCAGCAGGCCGAACAGCTGGCAGCCGTTGCAAATCCCTAAGGTAAAGGTATCCGCTCGGTTGTAAAACTCGTGGAACTGGGCCTGGAGCCGCTCGTTGAAGCGGATGGTCGCGGCCCAGCCCTTGGCGCTCTCGGGAACGTCGGCATAGGAAAAGCCGCCCACCGCCGCGATGCCGCGAAATTTGGTCAAGTCGACCCGACCCGCCAAAAGGTCGGTCATGGTGATGTCCCAAGGCTCGAAACCGGCACTGTAAAAGGCGGAACTCATCTCCCGATCCGAGTTGGACCCCTCATCGCGGAGAATGATCACCTTGGGTTTGTCCGACTTCTGCAGGATGGCTGGCGCAGTCGGCGCCGGTTGAAAGCTGAGGTTGTATTCAGGGCCTTTGCGATCCAGGGTGTTGAATTTTTCCGCATCCGCATATTCGGGGTTCATCTGCAACCGTTCGAGCTGATAGCTGGTTTCCTCCCACCACTGGCGCAGCAGTACCATGGAGTCATCCAGCACCAACTCGCCGTTGAATTGCACAGTGATCGCCTTTTTCACCTGGGAAGATCCCAGGACCGAACAGGGGATTTTGTGCCGCTCAAAGCGCTCCTTGACCTGGGCCAGGTGCGTCCAGCGGCATTCGATCACCAGGCCCAGCTCTTCGGCGAACAGGGTTTCAAGGATGGTGTCGGAACCGTTCAGTGCAAGGTTCAGGCCGCAGTTGCCGGCAAAGGCCATCTCCAACAGGGTGGTGATCAGGCCGCCATCGCTGCGGTCATGACCCGCCAAAATGATCTCCTGATCGATCAGCGACTGGACCGCGGCAAAGGCCTCCTTGACCTGGGCCGGGTTGTCCATGTCCGGGACCTCATCGCCGATCTGGGCGCAGGTTTGGGCCAGGGCACTGCCGCCGAGCCTGTTCTTGCCGCCTGCGAGGTCAACCAGCAGCAGCACCGAGCCGGGCTCCTTGATGTCCGGGGTGACCTTCTTGCGAATGTCGCCCATGGCGGCGTAGAGGGATATGACCAGTTCGCGGGGTGATTTGACCACCTCGTCGCCGACCTTGGCCGCCATGGACAGGCTGTCCTTGCCGCCGTCCACCGCGATCCCCACCGCGATCATGGCCTCGGCCATGGCCTCGGCCGCATCTCGCAGGGCAGCGCCTTCGCCTATAAGTTTTGGTGCCCACATCCAGTTTGCCGAGCACTTCACCTGCTCCAGATCCTCGATCTTGGCCCAGACCAGGTTGGTCAGGGACTCACCCACGGCCATGCGCGCACCGGCCGCCGGATTGACCAGCATCTTGATCGGCTGTTCGCCAATGGCGGAGGCAATCCCGGTATGGCCGAAATGGCTCTGCGCCACCACCGCCACATCGGCCACGGTCAGTTGCAGTGGCCCGCAGCACTGCTGTTGCGCAATCAAGCCGGTCACCGCCCGGTCGACCTTGTTGGTCAGGAACCGTTTGGAGCCCACCGAGACCAGGCGCAGCACCCGATTGAGCGCCTCGCGCACATCCATGCCCTTGGGAGGGGCAAAGGGGGACAGAGCGGGGCGTGTCCGGGTGTCGGTGAATGTCTTTTGCGGAATGTTACCGAGCAGCTCCGGGATGTCGATGTCAACCGGGTTGGTGTCGTTCTCGCTGTCATGGACCACGAACTTCAGATCGCCGGTCACCTCGCCCAGAACCTCGCAGGCCACCTTTTCCCGCGCACATATCTGCTGAAACTTCTCGATATTCTCCGGGCTGATCAGCAGGCCGACCCGCTCCTGGTACTCGGCAACGTAGATCTCCAGCACCGACATGGTCGGGTCGCCGACACGGATATTGCGGATCTCAACCCGGCCACCGGCATGCTCCACCAACTCCTTGAGCACGTTGGCCGGACCACCGGCGCCCTGGTCATGGATGACATCGATCAGGCTCAAATCGCCCATCTCGTTGCAGGCGCGCAGCACCCGGTTCATCTTTTGCTCCATCTCGGCGTCGCCGCGTTGGACCGCATCGAAATCGAGCTTGGACTCGTTCTCTCCCTGCATCATCGAGGAGGCTGCACCGCCGCCAAAGCCGACCCGGTAGGCCGGCCCACCCACCTGGACAATGAGCATGCCCTTTGTGGCGTCCTTTTTTTCGGTGTGACGGTCATCGATCTGGCCGATACCGGCGGTGAACATGATCGGCTTCAAAAAGCCCCAGCGCTCGCCGTTCTCCAGGCGCAGGTCAAAGGAGCGGGTAAAGCCCTGAATCAGGGGCTCGCCGAATTTGTTGCCGTAGTCGGAGGCGCCGTTGCTGGCCTCGATCTCGATTTCCAGCGCCGGTGCCAGGCTGTCGGGGCAGGCGTAGTCGTTCTCCCAGCCAAGCGGATAGTCGGGAATATGGAGATTGGCCACACAGTAACCAGCAGTCCCGGCCATGACAAAGCCACCGCGCCCGGTACCTTGGACATCGCGAATGCGACCGCCGGTGCCAGTTTCCGCACCCGGAAAGGGGGCGACACCGGTGGGAAAGTTGTGGGTCTCGGCGGTGAGCAGGGGATGATAGCAAACAGTCGCCTCTTTCAGTGCTGAAGGGCCACCCGGTTGCTCCGGCAGCAGGGTTGTGAGGGTGAACCCTTCAACCGCACTGGAGTTGTCCTTGAAGGCGATCTTGCTTCCCTTGGGGTTGGCAGCCAGGGTATCGGTGACCACCTTGAACAGGGTTTTGTCGTAGTCCTGTCCGTCGATTACCTGCTTGCCGCGGAAAAAACCGTGGCGGGAGTGCTCGGAGTTGGCATTGTTGAGATCCATGATCTCGACGATGGTCGGGTTGCGGTCACAGCGTTTGACAAAGTAGTTGTAGTAGAGCTCCCGGTCCCACTCATCCATGGAGATGCCGGGGATCTCCAAGAGGCCGTCGGGCCCCTTGGTCTTGAGATCGACCTCGTAGACCGGTTCCGGTGTGATGCCGGTTTCAAAGGTGGTCAGCGGATGCTCGTAAACGCATTCGGTCATGCGGTCATGGTTGTTGGCGATGAAGGTGTCCATGTCCGTATCCTCGGGCACCAAATAGCGTCGGGAGCGCTCCACCCGGGTCACGACGTCCAGGCCAACGGCCCGGCAGATGGAGACCATGTTCGAGGACCAGGCCGTGGCAAAGTTGAGCCGGGGACCGACTTCCACCACACGCGCGCCCTTGAGCCGCGGTTCAATGGTAACGGTTTCCACGAGAAAACCATCGGCAAGGATCAGCCGCAACCGTTCCATCTCCTCGGCCTCCAGCGGACGGCTGGATTCGATGTTGAAGCAGTAGGCAAAGTCGGATTTGAGCTGACGATGGAGTTGGGTTACAAGAGTTGCCATGGGGGTGTCCTTTCTATCTGAAGTTCCGAGCCGAAAGGTCGGCAGGGGAAGAAAAACAAGGAGAAAATTAATGTAAACCTAGCATTAACAACGAAATTTTTCCGCTGCAAAGTACAATCGTTAGGGAGATTTTACCCGCCTTCACCGGGATGCCAAGAGAAATTGGCCGTAAAAAAAGCGGCATGGTTGGAGGTGAAAAAGGGCGGATCGCGCTGAAGAATGGCGCTGATCTGCGGTTGCCGCTTGAATTCCCGGTCGAGAAAGCTGCGGATGGAGCGTCGATCCCAGCCCCGGGGATGGACAAAATCCTGGTAAAGGGAGAGATCGCCGCTGGAAAACGTCCTGCCCGCAAGACGCTGTGCCTCACTACTGCCCATCGGCATGTTGAAGATGGCCAGATTGAGGAAGGTGATCGCCTGGTGGTGACGCAGGGTGAAATCCAGGGTCTGGCGGGCCTCGGTTATCGATTCCGTGGGGGTGCCGAACAGTAGGTACACATAGGTGGCGATGCCCGCCTCCTCGAGTGCGGCAAAAACCCGTTCCACCAGGGAGAGGCTGATGCCCTTGTACATGGCGTCGAGCACCTGTTGCGATCCGGACTCCAGGCCCAGTTTGAGCAGGACGCAACCGGAGAGCCGCAGTCGGCGGCAGAATTCGGGATCCGCCAGTTGCTTATCAAAGCGGACAAACCCATACCAGGGAACACCGGGAGCCTGGTCACAGAGTTTTTCCATCAGTGCCGGGCTGACCGCATTGTCGAGCAGGTGGATCAGGGTTGCGTCGGTTTGTCGGCAAAGTTTGTGCAGATGGGCCACCACAATGTCCGGTGGCAGGGGACGGTAACGGCTTTGCTCGGCTGGTTCCGGACAAAAGGTGCACTTGTTCCAGTAACAGCCCCGTGACGCCGAATAGGGGAGGATCGTCCCCGGGGCTAGGTAGTCGGCAAGCGGCAGGTCCGAATAGTCGGGAGCGCTTATCTCATGCACACCTGTGTGGCCGAGCAGTTGCAGCAGAGGAACCTCACCGGGGCCGGCAATGCAGTGGTCGACCAGGTGGGCGAAGGGATTGTGCCACCCCGGTTGGCTCATCCAGGAAGTGATCAGCCCCCCGCCGAGAATGAGCTGGATCTGCGGAAAATGGCTGCGGAGGAAGCCGATCAGGCTGAAGGTGCACAGGGCCTGGCTGAGGTAGCACAGGGAAATGCCGATATAGTGTGGGGAGACAGCCTCGATTCTCGGGGCGAGTCGTTCCCTGAACCAGGGGAAAAAGAGGTTGTCCTGATACTGTCTTGCCGCCTTGCACAGAGCCGCGCTTGCCAGGGGATCAAGCTGGCTGTCCTCGTAGTTGGCCAGGTTGAGGGACAACTCCGGTTGGCTTGCGGCCGCCAACTCGAGAACCCGGTTCGTGTCGCGGACCGCCCGTTGGTAACGATCGACGTTGGTGTAGGTGGCAGGCCGGCGCAGGGCGGCAAGGTTGTTCTTCCGGTTTTTATGGGCGCGTGTCGACCAGGTGTCCGTCGGGCTATGGGCACGGTCGATCAACCACAACTGGGCCTCGAGATTGGCATCCACCTGGGCGCAGGCGTAGCCGTGGCGGCGCAGGCATCCGGCCAGGGCAGTGATCCCCGCCGGTGGCTCGGCCGCCTTGGCCAGCGGCGGATGTATCAGGAGCAGGGTGGTGTCGGAGTGCTGTCGGGCCAATGCGTCGTTAGACCGATTCCCGTGTCTTGTGGAATTCGATCTCCGGGAAGAGTTCCTGAGTGTGTGACAGGCGCCAGCTCCCCTCGGCCAGGTAGGAGAGATGTCCTTCGGCATCCAGGGCAAGGTTGAACTGGTATTTTTTCTCGAACTCTCGCATCTGCTGCTTGTTTTCACTGGTGACCCAGCGCGCCAGGGTGTAGCTGAGCGGCTCATAGGTGGCCTCAACCCCGTATTCGTCCTTCAGCCGGGTCATGGTGACCTCGAACTGAAGCACGCCCACCGCGCCAAGAATATACTCGTTGCCCACCATCGGCCGGAAGACCTGCACCGCGCCTTCCTCTGCCATCTGCAACAGCCCCTTCTGCAGCTGCTTCATCTTGAGCGGGTTGCGCAACACCACCCGGCGGAAATGTTCGGGGGCAAAGTTGGGAATGCCGGTGAACTTAAGCTCTTCCTTGTCGGTGAAGGTGTCGCCGATCTTGATCGTGCCGTGGTTGTGGATACCGATGATGTCACCGGGATAGGCCTCGTCCACATGGGAGCGTTCCTGAGCCATGAACACGGTGGCGTTGCTCAGGTTGATCTCCTTGCCCAGCCGGTGGTGGAGGACCTTCATTCCCCGAGTGAACTTGCCCGAGCAAATGCGGAAAAAGGCGATGCGGTCGCGGTGGGCCGGATCCATGTTGGCCTGGATCTTAAAGGTAAAGCCGCTGAAGGTCTCTTCCTCGGGATCGACCATGCGGGTGGTGGTTGCCCGCGGACCCGGCGCGGGAGAGAGCTCGACAAAGGCGTCAAGCAGTTCGCGCACACCGAAGTTGTTGATCGCACTGCCGAAAAAGACCGGGGTCTGTCCGGCCTTGAGGTACTGCTCGTAATCAAAGGGGTTGGCTGCCCCCTGCAGTAGTTCAATATCCTCGCGTAGCTTGTCGGCGGCAAACGTGCCCACCAGGGCGTCGAGTTTGGGATCAGCCAGATCTTTGACCACAACGTTGTCTTCCGGGCGGGTGTCCTGGCTGGGGGTAAAGAGGGTGATCTGCTTGCGGTGCAGGTCGTAGACGCCCTTGAAGCCTTTGCCCATACCGATCGGCCAGGACAGCGGCACGCATTCTATCTGCAGCTTGTCTTCGATGTCGGCGAGGATGTCCAGTGGCTCGAGTCCGTCTCGGTCCAGTTTGTTGATGAAGGTAATGATCGGTGTGTTGCGCATGCGGCAGACCTCCATCAACTTGGTGGTCTGGGTTTCGACCCCCTTGGCGGAATCGATCACCATCAGGGCCGAGTCCACCGCGGTCAGCACCCGGTAGGTATCTTCGGAGAAGTCCTGATGACCGGGGGTGTCGAGCAGGTTGATCTCGTAATCGCGGTAATTGAATTTCATCACCGAGGTGGTGACCGATATGCCGCGTTCCTTCTCGATCGCCATCCAGTCACTGGTGGCATGGACAGAGGTTTTGCGCGACTTGACCGCACCGGCCATCTGGATGGCGCCGCCAAAGAGCAGCAGCTTCTCGGTGAGGGTGGTCTTACCGGCATCGGGATGGCTGATGATGCCGAAGGTTCTTCGTTTTTCGATCTCTTTACGGTGTTGACTGCTCACGTGGGTACCGTTTGGAACAAGTTGTTCAAGCTGCCGATCGCCCAGGGGGGCGGGGCAAAAAAAAATGGGCCGGAATCCGGCCCATTTGCGGAATTTGTATCATCTATATAATAGATTTGGCGGAATTTGTCCAACTGAGAATGCGCGACTTGTTCCGCAAGGGGCCCGCTGCACCGTCGCCGGGAGAGTGTTTTCCTCTGATCAGGGCTGGGGCGGTGTCGGCGGCTGTGCTGGGGCTGGATCGGCAACGGTCAGCGGTACCAGGTTCCGCAGGCTGAGGACGACCATGCGGCTTGATTGGGTCAGCAGACGGTTGATCATCAACAGCTTGGTCACGTCCTGTTCGCGAATCTCTCTTCGGGAAACCGCACCGGCGCTTGCGCGGATAAAACCTTTGTCCGCATTTTCGACCTCCTGAAACAACAACTGGAGTTCTTCGACCTGCATCTCGGGCCGGGGTTCGCTCGCCACCTGTTCGATGGCCTGCCAGAGATGGCTCAGCCGGGCCAGAACCTCCGCATGGGCCTCGACGAGAAAGGCATTGTCCTCCTGGCCGATCTCATCGATATCTGCGCGCAGGTCATAGAGGTTGCGGACCACGTTCATCATGCTGCGGCTGGAGCGAATGATCGGCTCAAGCAGTGCCGCTTCCTCTGGGGCGATGGATTCGGCCTGGATCTGGGCGTAAAAGGTAAAAATTTCCGCGTGCAGGTATTCCAGGTCTCCGTGGGTGAGGCGCCGCGTGGCCTGCTTCTCTTCGGTCGCCTCACCTGCGCTGCCTTGAGGTGTGTGCAGGCCGTAGCGCTTGCCCAGGTAGCGAATCGAGAGCAGCAGTTGGTGCAGGACTTCGTTGCGCAGGGCGGCCAGCGCCGCCTCCGGTACCTTGGGCGAGGTGTTGTGGATGTACAAGGTGGGCAGGGCTTGTTGTTCAGGAAAAAAGGCGTTCAGCAGGCGGACCTGGCCGGAAATCCACGGGAAAAAGATCAACACACCAAGGAGGTTGAACAGGGAGTGAAACAGGGCGATGCCCATCACCGGGTTGCTGGCGAGGTCAAAGAAATCCTGGGAGATCCAGGTCATAAGCGGAATCAGGGGGAAGACGATGCAGCCGGTGATGGTATTGAAAAGCAGGGAGCTGGTGGCCGTCTTTTTTTTGGCTGGAATGCCGCCGATGGCACCGAGCAAGACGGTCACCGTGGTGCCGACGTTGGCGCCGATCACCAGGGCAGCCCCTTCCTGGAAATCGATGATGCCGGAGAAGAGGGTGGTGAGGACGATGGCGATGGTGGCTGAACTCGACTGCATGGCCGCGGTCAGGATGGTGCCGACCAGCACATAAATCCATAACCCCAGATCCGGCATGAGCGAGAGGTCGACTGCTCCGGCAAAGGCCTCCACGCTGGTTTTCATGTAATCCAGACCGTGGAAGAGAAAACCGAAGGCAACCAGGAGCTTACTGAGGTTGACGTAGCGGGTGGAGTTGGAAAAAAAGATGAGCCCGAGCCCGCCGATGCCGATCAGCGGCAGGGCAAAGACATCGATTTTCAGCTTGAAGCCCACCAGGGCGACGATCCAGGCGGTGCAGGTCGTCCCCACCATCGCGCCCATGAGCACGGCCACCGCGTTGGCAAGCGACATCAGGCCTGCGCCGACAAAGGCCAGCACCATCAGGGAGACGGCCGAACTCGACTGGAGGATGGCGGTGGTGACAAAACCGGTCAAAAGTCCCTTGAGGCGGCTTTCGGTGCAGCGGCGGATGAGAATTTTAAAGGAGCGGCCGGCGATGAGTTTGATCGACTCCTCCATCATGAACATGCCAAATAAAAAAATGCCCAGTCCGGCAAGAAATTTCCAGCCGTCAAATGATGCCCACATTCGTTTCTCCTGGATTGTATTGGTGTGTTTTCGGGAATCTAGCCTACA
Organism: uncultured Desulfobulbus sp.; assembly: GCF_963665445.1. Taxonomy (GTDB): domain Bacteria; phylum Desulfobacterota; class Desulfobulbia; order Desulfobulbales; family Desulfobulbaceae; genus Desulfobulbus. The sequence continues at coordinate 4,463,347 of NZ_OY762276.1, forward strand.
AGATCACCCCCGGATTGATACTGCTGTTGCAGGTAATTGTCACGGTGGTTGATGTTTATTGTTGCGTCAGATTGGGACACCCATGCAGGTGCAAGGACAATCAAAAAATTCAGTAGTGGCCGCAGTGGTGGCGGAAAAACACCGCAGGGATGGGAAGGGGAAGCGGGCACTGTTCAAGCACCAAACAGCACCCGCAACCAGGCAAAACCACGACAGGATTTGTGATCAGAAATCCGTGCGGAAAAGATCCCTGGTAAACACCTTGTCCTGCACGTCGAGCAGTTCAGCACTCATTCTGTTGGCCACGATAACATCGGCTTGCCGCTTGAATGTTTCGAAATCTTTGATGACAGGCGAGTTGAAAAAACTTTCCTCCTTGAGATTGGGCTCGAAGACCACCACGGGAATACCCTTGGCTTTTATCCGTTTCATGACGCCCTGAATGCTGGATGACCTGAAGTTGTCCGAGCCCTCCTTCATGATGAGTCGGTAAACGCCAACCACGGAAGGGTTCTTCTTCACAATACTTTCAGCAATGAAATCCTTTCGGGTAGTATTGGAATTGACAATGGCTTGAATGAGGTTTTGCGGCACCAATTGGTAATTGGCCAGCAGCTGTTTCGTGTCCTTGGGTAAACAGTAGCCGCCGTAGCCAAAACTCGGGTTGTTGTAATGGGTGCCAATGCGTGGGTCAAGGCCGACCCCTTCGATGATGGCCTTGGTATCCAATCCATGTTGAACAGAATAGGTATCCAACTCATTGAAATAGGCGACACGCATGGCCAAGTAGGTGTTGGCGAAAAGCTTGATGGCCTCGGCCTCTGTGCTGCCGGTAAAAAGGGTGGGGATATCTTGCTTGATCGCCCCCTGTTTGAGAAGATTTGCAAAGGTTTCAGCGCGAGGGGAGCATTCGCCGATAATAATTCTCGATGGATGGAGATTGTCGTACAGCGCCTTTCCTTCCCGAAGAAACTCCGGTGAAAAAATGAGATTGTCGGTGGCAAAGGCTTGTCGAGTCTTCAGGGTGTAGCCGACGGGGATGGTCGATTTGATTACCATCACCGCGTGCGGGTTGATGGCAATGATGTCACGGATGACCGACTCAATTGAACTGGTATTGAAAGAGTTGTTCTCCGGGTCATAATCCGTCGGGGTGGCGATGATGACATAATTTGCCTCCTCATAGGCCTCTTGCCTATCCAGGGTCGCCCGAAAATTCAATGGTTTGTTTTGGAGAAAGTCCTCGATGTCCCCATCCTCGATCGGCGATAGCCTGCGATTGAGCATCGCCACTTTTTCCGGGTTGATGTCGAGAGCGACCACTTCGTTGTGCTGGGCGAGCAGTACTGCATTGGATAAGCCGACGTAGCCTGTTCCGGCGATGGTAATTTTCATTGATTACTCCTGGGCCTGTGCACCCATTGCTGTCAGTCGATGTTTCGATTGCATCTGCTGGTTGTCAGGAACGTAGAAGTCTCCATCCGATACAATCTGCTTTCAGGGGTATCCTGCCGAGGTGTTTATCCCGTCTCAAGAGAGGTGCGGCCAGCCCCTGTCACCCGGACAGGGGTAAAGGAAGTAAGCGCTGAGCTCGACTGCCGTTCGTTGACCTCGGACGCGTTTTCCGCGCAGGATGTTCCATGATAGGTCTTTTGCGGCGTCTTGTCATCGCTTAAGGATTGTGAGGGGGCGAAGGCGAAAAGAGCGTTTTGAACGGAGGGGGACTGCCCGGTTTTGACGGGCAACGGTGGAGGAAAAGGGGGCAAACTGCCGTGCTGGTGATAGATCCCGCTTCCCGGCACCTTCCGGGAAGCCCGGTAGACGATAATGACGTCGATGAAAGAGACCAGGCCAGTTGGGAAAGAAGGGAACCGCCATCTGGGGCATCTGTACCCCAAGGGCGACTAGGACCACTTGCCTTCGTGGCGCCATTTGTTGTCCAGAGGCGCTTCAACTGCGCAGCGGTCTGATCGCCAGCCAAGCCCCGTTCACAACCCGGTTTGGGGAGCGCGGCACCGATCAGCAGCTTGAAAAGGGTTGGAACGTACCGTACCGGTAGAGCCCCGGCTGGAAATGTGATACATTCAAACAAGGGCTAGAGATACAGCCATATCCCTTGTTACCCAAGGTGGTCTCTAGAAGAGTGAAATTGTATCTTTTGAAAGCCGGGCTTTCTAGGGAAAATCCAGTTTCCGCATTTTTGCATCTAGGTCAATTTTTTTCTTGAATGCCCCAAACAACCGGCCCGTCACCACGCCGGGCTAAAACTCCGAACTCCAGAGCTCCTTATGAAACCATGGATTTACTTCTACGAGATGGTTTGGGAACTGTTCTCAACAGCAGCTCCTTTGGGGAAAACTTCCTGGCCGACGATCCCGCCGGTAGCAACAAGTCGAATAGGGAGGTTGGAGATTGCTCGTTTGCCTTTCGGCGCGAATATCATTACCCATCACGACCACGCACATGGCCTGCAGTCTGTTCGCAACCTCTCGCGCCACTGCAAGGGCGCGGACCAGGTGATGGCAACCGCAGCGGAAGCGCGCACGCGGTATCAACGAGCGTTCATGATACACCACGATGAGGCCGTCATACGCTTGCGCCAAGACTTTTGCGGCTGTGGCGACCCGATGCTTTTGATCGTCGTCCCCGATCCCAAGGTGAGCAAGGAAACTCCGGTCTTCAGTGGGGCAATGCAACAGTTAATGGCTGCCTGTGCCATTTCACTGCACAATGTGTTCGAGTACGTCTGCGAGAACGGTGTTAACTGCATTCTTGCTGGGATGTGTGACTTGGAGATCTCAGAGGGGGCGCAAACCTCGACCGAAGAGTTTGTCGGTATCGGGAACAAAAACCGTCGGTGGTTCCGATGAACCGGCGAGAGTTTTGCCAGACCGCGGGAAGCGCATTGTTGTTTGGCGCCGGGTTATGGTCGCCCCCCCCTGTGCGACGCAAGGCCCCTTTTCGAGTTCTTTATAGCAACGACACGACGAACATTGTCTCGTGCGTCAGTCCATGGCACAAGAAACGAGAGCCATTCCGTTCCGCGATGCTGGAGGCAACTGTGGACGAGGTGGCGGGCGTGGATGCGCATCTCTTGCAACCGGGACTTGGCTGGATTCCATGGTGGAAGAGTAAAGTTTATCCAGCCGAAGAACATTACCGGTGGTACGAGAAGCGTTCAGGTAAAGCGCCGGACTCCTTTGGCAGGTACATGCTCGCCGGAGGCGACATGGTGCGGGTGTTCATTGACCGCTGTCGTATGAGAGGTCAGGCACCGTTTATCTCATTACGCATGAATGATGCGCATCATGTCGAAGACCCAGGATCGATCTGGGTCAGCCGGTTCTTTGCCGATCATCTTGACTGGCGCATTGGTCCCAATATGACAAAGACGCAACAACGCGTGTTGAACTGGGCCATTCCCGAAGTCCCAGCCCACAAGCTCGCTATCATCCGCGAGTTGTGCGCGAACTACGACTTCGATGGTTTTGAAATGGACTTCATGCGGATCTACAGTTACTTCCGTCTCGATCAGACCACCAGTGCGCAACGACGTACCATCATGACCAATTTTGTGCGCGACGTGCGCGCAGCACTCGGTCCGCAACGCTGGCTCTGCGCTCGTGTGCCGTGTTATCTCGCCACGCACGACGCCCTCGGGATTGACTTGCCGGCGATGTTCGCGGCCGGACTGGACATGGTGAATTTGTCGGCAAGCTACTACACGGTTCAACAGACTGACCTCGCCGTCATCCGCAAGCTGGTGCCGGAGGCGGCGCTGTACCTTGAGATGTGCCATACGACTTGGACCGGGCGACGTCCCGTTGGCGTGAAAGGCTACGACGTAGCTCCGTTCCGACGTGCGACGCCGGAAGAAATGTATACTGCTGCACATCTCGCCTACGCGCGCGGCGCCGATGGCGTGAGTTTGTTCAATTTTGCCTATTATCGAGAACATGGTGGTCAAGGCCGTGGCCCATTCAGCGAACCGCCATTCCAGATTCTACCACATCTTGGCGATCGCACGTGGCTGGCACGTCAAGCGCAGCATTGGTTCCTCGCACCCGGTTGGCGGCCGCCGTTTGTGAAGGGGCACCTGCTGCCGCGAAAACTCGGGGTTGGCCAGACAGTGGCATTCACCCTCGATCTTGCGCCGATCAAGGTTGCGGGGAGACTTCGTGTCCAGGGAGAAGCTTCGCTCGGTGAGAGCCGTTGGAAGGCGCGTATCAACGGCGTGGAACTTTCATCGACAAGCGATGTGTCTGAACCGTATCCGATCCCGTACCCGCAGATGCTCGGCAAGCCCAACGAGATGCGCGCGTGGCAAGTGCCGGCGGTCTTATTGCGCAACGGCCCGAACCGGGTCGAGTTCACGTTACTCTCCGGCCCGAGAGCGCGATTGATGTTTTTCGATTTGGCGCTGGGCACACAAAAAATATGAGAAAGCGCTGCTTGTCTCCACGATAATCGTCATGTACCGGACAGAAGCTACGCGTTGTCTCCCCGATGCTTACCGAAGAGGAGGGGATAATAAATCTAGCCTGTTATAGGGGGGTACGATTGATTTTTATGGTGTAATATTCTGTAAAATCAAGACTTTACGCCAAGGCTGCAGTGCGCAAATTTCGCAACTTCTATGATTTATGGCATGCATGAGTCCACGCGAACACGCCGTGAATCACCCTCCCGTTTCTCCTCCACACCGTTGCAGCTTTTATCGGCGTGAACTTCTGCACTACTACGGAATCATCTGTCAGCAAGGCCCTCGGGGGCTGCGGTTACCTGGGATTCGGATAGTTTCCCCCTGGTCGGGGTGAGGCCAAGGTGTGCTGGGTTTATCTGCCGTGCCGGGCAAACAAAAAAAGGGTTAGACGAGTAAACGTCTAACCCTTTCATATAACTGGCTCCCCGGGACGGACTCGAACCGCCGACAGGGTGGTTAACAGCCACCTGCTCTACCGACTGAGCTACCGAGGAATAAAGCTTATTGCTGACCCGGCGTTTGTCGCCAACCGTCCGCGTCATTTCGAGAATGGCTAAATAGCATAGAGTCGCCGGGGCGTCAATAAAAAGTTGCACTTTGACGTCATCTTCGCGGAGAAAAATCTATGCGGCCCCTCCCGGGTGAGGCAAATGAATCTCGACAATGAGCCCGTGTTGATTATGGCGGTTGCGGATGGTGATTCGCCCGCCATGCTGTTGGACCACCTGATGGGCGATGGCCAGCCCCAGGCCGGTGCCACCGGTGTTTCGGTCCCTGGCCTCGGCCACGCGGAAAAAGGGATCCTTGAGATGCGGGATCGCCTCTTCAGGCACTCCCGGGCCATGGTCCCACACCTGAACGACGGCCCACACCGAGGCGGCCTCATCGGTGGTACTGAAGAGGCGTACGTTGACCTCTGTTGTGGGGCGGGTGTAATAGGCGGCGTTACGGACCACATTTTCAATGGCCTGGTGGAGCAGTTCCTGGGAGCCGATCACCGCAAGGGGCTCCATATCGAGCACCTTGACGCTTTTCTGTTGGCCGCTGGTTTCAAAGCTCACATCCTCGGCAATTTCTGCGATCAACAGGGGCAGATCCACCGCTGGCGTATCCTGATTGATGGTAAAGGCCTCGCTACGGGTCAGGGTGAGCAGCTGGCCGATCAGCGTATTGAGTCGCTCCGATTCCCGGCCTATGCGGGCCAGGATGTCGTCCTCATCTGCATTAAAGCGTTTTTTGGCCAGCTCAAGCGCCAGGTTCAGTCGGGCCAGTGGGGAACGCAGCTCATGGGAGATATCTAAAAGCAGACGTTTCTGGCCGTTGACCAGTCCTTCCATGCGTTCGGCCATATGGTCGAAATCCCGGGCCAAGTCGCCGATTTCGTTGCCCGGTTTGCCCAGGCTGGCACCAACCCTGGCCGAGAGATCGCCGGCGGCAATCTGGCGGCTGATGCGGCGGAGGCGGCCCAGGGGGGAACTGAACGAACGCGCCAGCAGGTAGCAGATAATGCCTGCAACCGGGAGGAAGACCAACAAACGCACACCCTTATCGCCAACCCAAAACGACCAGAAAGAGCGCTCGTTTTGGCGGCGGGGAGGGGGCGGCATATCCCTCGTGGGCCCGATACCAGGGGGAGGCGGACGATCCATGCCTGGTGGGGGGCTATTCATACCTGGTGGCGGGCCCAATCGGTGGAGGCCGATAACCTGATATACCTTACCCTCCGGCGATAAAAGCTCTTGAGCCACAATCAGTTTCCTGCCGTCATCATCGATGAACGGGTGGTGGCTGAAGTCGGTTCTGTCCAGTTGGAAGAGCAGGTCTTGATTCAGGGGCGGTGATTTGGGGTAAACAATGCCATCGATGCGAAGGTAGAGCTTGGTCCGCATGGATGCCTCAATCTCATCGATGTAATTGACAAAGGCGGCGTTGCCCCGGTGCTGACGCATGACATAGGCGGCCTGGCCCATGAGCACCATGGAGCGGGCGATGTTGTTTTGCAACTGCTGCTGGAAATTATGGCGAAACGAATCGACCGAGCGGCGAGAGATGGAAAACATCACCAGACCGCTGATCAGTCCGGTGAGGAGAATGGTGAGAAAAAAGCTGAGCAGCAGGCGAAAGAAAATAGATCGCATGAAAATCAGGCTGTGGCGGCTGTACAGGAATACATATAACCGACACTGCGAATGGTCTTGATCCGTTCCACGCCGTTGATGTGATGGCCCAGTTTCTTACGTAGACTGCTGATGTGGACGTCAATGGAGCGGTCAAACATCTCCAGTTTGCGGCCAAGCACCTCCTGGGCCAGATCCTCACGGTTGACCACCTGGCCGATGCGCTTGATCAGGGCATACAGGAGGGAAAATTCGACTGCGGTCAAGGTGACCTCAGCCTCGTTTTGATAAACCGTGCGTGTGCCAATATCGATGGCAAGGTCGTCGGCAACGATTTTTTCCGGTGTACCCGTTTTCCGGCCCAGGCCGTTTTCTCCCCGCCGCTGGATCGCCCGGATGCGCGCCACCAGCTCGCGCGGGTTGAAGGGTTTGGGCAGGTAGTCGTCCGCCCCCATTTCAAGGCCGACGATGCGGTCGACCTCGTCCCCCCGGGCGGTCAACATGATGACCGGCATGGCCGAGGTGCGGCGGAGCTGTCGCAAAAGATCAAATCCGCTGAATCCGGGCAGCATGACATCGAGGATAAGGAAGGCATATCCTCCGCTGAGGGCGGCTGCAAGTCCATCCTTGGCGTCGTTGATGGAAGTTACATCAAATTCCTCCTGCTCCAGGTAGGTTTTCAGCAGGTCGCAAAGCTCGGTGTCGTCGTCAATTATCAGGATGTTCATTGGTACGTCCGTTAGAGTGAGTGTGATTGTCTTTTTCGATCGACCACCTTAAAGCCTCTGTTTGAATAGTGGTTAGGTGATTTACAGAAGTTTACAATTATTGTCTGAGTGTTAACGGGTAAAACTCCTTAATATACCGATATAATCCGTAACCGGAATCAAAAAGATTTTTGGCCGCTTTGGGAATGAGGAAGCGCGTACTGCAATCTTACCCGATTACGCGGTTGACGTGGATAGGGAAAGCGCAGGCAACATTGGGCATGCTTGACAGAGAGGTGTTCAACTGTTGCGCATCGTTACCTTCTTCCAACCCAATGAGCATAAATAGCCTCTTTGTTCACGACGATGTGAGAGGTAGCCCCCGATGCGCACGGGGAAAAATATGTTTGCCCCCGATTTCCTGCCAGGCGGGATGCCGTAGAAGGAAGGAGTGGGCAGCTAATACGTCTTAAGGAGGTGTATTATGTCAGTCATCGGTATAGGCAGTAGCCTGAACGGCTACCCCATCACGCAGATGATGTCCAACATGCAGACGCGGGGCCCTTCAGAGAATGGGGGGGCGTCTGCTGCCAAGGAAAAACCGGACATGGCCCAACTGATTTCCAAACTGGATACGGACAGCAGCGGTAGTCTGGACACCAGTACGGAAATTCAAAGTCTGGCAGACACAATTACTGGGGTAACGGGTGTTTCGGACGATCTCAGTGAATTCCTTTCAACCTACGACTCCGATGGCGACGGCAGCCTGAGCGAGGAGGAAGCGCTCAGTGCCTTGGAGGCCAATGCGCCCCAGGGGCCTCCTCCCCCAGGCGGTGGTATGGGCTCCTTTGAGGAAGATTTTGTCAAGGCGCTTGACAGTGCAGCAAGCGGCACCCTCGATTCGGATGATGTGAGCAAGATCGTTGATTTCATAAACGAAGCCACGGGAGCAGACCTGAACACGGAGGATGTTATCACGGAGTATGATGAAGACGGCGATGGCTCGCTCTCCACTGATGATGCAGTCGCTGCCATGGAGGCCAATCGTCCCGAAGGGGGAGCACCGCCGCCTCCTCCCGGTGGTATGGGGTCTTTTGAGGAAGAACTTGTCAGCTCGCTCGATGCCAACGGAGATGGCACCATCAGTGCTGACGAGGCAGAAGGTATCGTCAGCTTCATTAACGAGGCCACGGGATCATCCCTGGAAGCGGATGATTTTGTCACAGATTATGACGAGGATGGCGATGGTTCGTTCACCACTGACGAGGCCGTAGCTGCCATGGAGGATAATCGCCCAGAAGGTGCTCCACCCTCCGAAGGCTCGAACCTGACCGCCGTTGCCATGGAGACCTATATGGCAATGTCGGCCATGGGGGCATCCAATACCGGGGATCTTTTCACCATGATGCTGGGCGATGCCCAGGTGTCGATTAATCAAACCGCATAAACTCTGAGAGGCAAGGTGGGCAGGAAGCCTTCCACGCCGACAAAAATGCCACTCCCGCTTGAGCGAGAGTGGCATTTTTTGTTGAACAGGCAGTGTGTATGTGGGCGTGGTTGTCCTGCTTAAGTACGCTGAAACTGTAGAGCCACCCACTCATCCTGGTATTGGCGATTGAGCAGGGAAAAGCCCAGTGCTGTATACTCGCGGATGATATTTGCCTCCTGGTCGCCACTCAAGATGCCGGCCAGCACCAGATGCCCCTCCAAAGTGGTCAGTCTGGTGAGCGTCTGCGCCATCTCGATCAGCACGTCATGAACGATGTTGGCGATCACCAGGGGGAAGGTCGATGGCACCTGTTCCACCGGGGTGGTGCTGACCTCGATTTTGTCTGCCAGTCCATTGAGCGCAATATTTTCTCGGGCCACCCGCACCGCATCCAGATCGTTGTCGATGGCGACCGCCCGGCTGGCCCCGAAGAGGACCGCTGCCATGGCGAGGATGCCTGTACCTGTCCCCACATCCAGTGCAGCGTCGGTGTTGCCCTTGGCCATACTTTCCTGAATCAGGGCCAGTGCCATGCGGGTGGAGGCGTGCTGGCCGGTACCGAAGGCCATGCCCGGATCCATTTCGATGACCTGCTCCCCCTCCTGGGGGACATATGTCTCCCAGGAGGGTTTAATCACCAGGTTGGGCACGATGGCAAAGGGCTTGAAAAACTGTTGCCAACTCGTGGCCCAGTCTTCATCGGCCATGAGGGCGGTGGTCAGTGTGGGCGTAGCCGCATTGTAGAGCGCGAAAAGATCTTTGAGCTGGGATGTCACCTCGGCCGTGACCGCATCTGCGGTTAGGGGGGGGGGCGGCTCCCCGGTGGGTTCTCCGAGTTGGAAAAAGCCGCTGATGGTGGCGCCGGCCTCGGTTTCCGGGCTCTGTTCAACTCCGGTGCCACTGAGGACTCCCAGCAGATCGGATGCCGATTCAAGGAGTTCGAGCGGACAAAAAAAAGAAACTTTCAGCCATTGGCTGGGACTGTCTGGGGTGTTGCCGGTCGTCATGGTTGCATAGAGGAAAAATTGGGTGAGAGGCGCTCACAGGGAAATTTGCAAAATCTATCATACCCTGATTGCAAGGTGACAGCGAGTCTTTCCTGGTTGTTGCGGTCAATGGGGCGGCGGTACTTGTCAGACCAAATTGGTGATTGACAAAATTATCGTTTAACGATTACTTAAGTCTCCCTGTTGCTGGTCACTCAATTGCCCCAGGTGGAGTTGCGGCCAATCGTCGAGGGGGGACAAGCCGACATCATCACCGCAGGATTACTGTCCTTCTGTTGTTCCCGCCGATGTGTTTCCGCCCCACGATTAGCTTATTGGAATATCGTCTCCGCTGCCTGCTCCAGAAACGACAAACGCGCTTGCAACGATTTTTAGGTCTGCCATGGTTGATACCTCAGGACACCATATCGTCTACGGTGAGCTGGAAGATTTTCTCACCGGAGAAATTTTACCGGATACCGATGATGAGCGGGTTCGTCAGGATCTTGCCCGCCTGCTGGTTGAACAGCTGGGCTATCGCAAGGAGGAGCTGGAACCGCGGCTGCGCATCGTTTCCGAATACGCCAATCGGGTGGTCACCACCATTGAACTGACCGTATCCCTTGCGGGGAAACGGGTATTTATTCTCCGCTATGGACCAGGTTCCCTGGTCACCCGGGAAAAAGCCGCCATTGCCGCGGCGCGAATCCTGGATCCACAGTATCGCATTCCCCTGGCCGTGGTGACCAACGGTCGGGATGCTGAACTGCTGGAGACGGCGCAGGGCAAGGTCCTGGCCACAGGGATGGATTGTATCCCCACCAGGCAGCAGGCCGAGGCCTACAGGCAGCAGGCTGCCTTCGAGCCCTTTACCGATCCGGAAAAGCGGGATCAGGCCCTGCGGATACTGAATGTTTTTGACCTGGATGTTTGCTGCTTTGGCACCAGTTGCAGTCCTCAGCCCAAGTAACAGCACCACGCGCCACCACGCAACAGTGCTGGCGAATCGCCGATAAACCTCTACCCGAATGATAAACATGGAGAAAACAAGCGACTGGAGCAAGACGAGTTGGCACAATTTCCCTGCCCTGCAGCAACCCAAGTGGCCGGACAAGGAGAAATTTGATGAAATCGTGCAGACGATTTCTCAATTGCCCCCGCTGGTTTTTGCCGGTGAAATCAGGGATTTGAAGTCGATGCTCGCCAAGGCGGTCAAGGGGGAGGCCTTTTTGCTCCAAGGTGGCGACTGTTCCGAGGAGTTTTCCCGCTGTACCGCACCCAATATCCGCGAAACCCTGAAAGTTTTGCTGCAGATGGCGGTTGTCCTGACCTATGCCGGGAACAAGCCGGTGGTCAAGGTGGGGCGTATCGCCGGCCAATATGCCAAGCCGCGTTCTGCGGATATGGAAAAGGTCAATGGAATAGAGATTCCCAGCTACCGCGGCGATATGGCCAATTCCGCCGAGCCGGATGCCGCGGCACGTATTCCCGATCCGGAGCGGATGCTCAAGGGCTACTACCTGTCGGCTTCGACCCTCAATCTGCTGCGCGCCTTCACCCGTGGCGGCTTTGGTTCGCTCCATCGGGTCCAGGCCTGGAACCAGGAGTTTGTCAAACAGTCGCCCATGGGCCGTTCCTATGAACGTATGGCCAAGCAGATTTCCAATGCGATCAAGTTCATGGAGACCATCGGTATCGAGACCGATATTCCGCGCTTGAAAGAGGTCCAGTTCTTCACCTCGCACGAGGCCCTGTTTCTCGGCTACGAGCAGGCGTTGACCCGGGAGGATTCCATCACCGGTGGCTGGTATGACTGTTCAGCGCACATGTTGTGGATCGGCGACCGGACTCGTCAGCTGGACGGGGCGCATATCGAATTCCTCCGCGGTGTACGCAATCCTCTGGGAATGAAGGTCGGGCCAAATTACGATGTGGACAATATCCTCAGTATCATCGAACGGCTCAACCCGGAGAACGAGCCGGGTCGGATCACCCTCATCACCCGTTTCGGCTACAAGAACATTGAAAAATACCTGCCGCCGCTGCTGCGGGCGGTGAAGAAATCCGGTCAGCAGGTACTCTGGACCTGCGATCCGATGCATGCCAATACCTTTAAGGCGGAATCCGGCCACAAAACCCGCGATTTCGACAACATCCTTTCCGAACTGCGTTGCTTCTTTGAATTGCACTGGGTCGAGGGCACGGTTCCGGGCGGGGTGCACTTCGAGCTCACCGGTGATGATGTCACCGAGTGCATCGGTGGCGCACGTCAGCTTTCCGATGCGCAGCTCGGCCAGCGTTATCTGACGACCTGCGATCCACGGCTCAACGCCGAGCAGGCCCTGGAAATGGCCTTCCAGATTGCGGAGATGATTCGCAGCAGCTGAGGCTGCACGATGCGGCAATTCCCGGTGCGATCTGGTTAGATCGTTCCGGGATCAGTCGCGAAAAGAGCGACGATCTCGTCGCGGCTGGTGTAATCAAAGAGTCGCTGACGATTGCGGCTCTGCTTGAGGATTCGGCTGACCCTGGCCAGGGCCTGCAGGTATTCCCCCCCCTTGCCGGAAGGGGAGATCATCAACATGAACAGATACACATCGCGTTTGTCGATGGCATTGAAATCGATACCCGCCTTGCTTCGGCCGAAGCAGAGCAGAATGTCGTCCAGCCCTTCAACCTTCCCGTGGGGGATGGCCACCCCGTTGCCCACGCCGGTGGAGCCCACGGCCTCCCGTTCCAGCAAAATTTTATAGAGCACCTCTTCGGTAAACCGGCCGCATTGCGTGGCGGCCAGCCCTGCCAACTCCCGTAAGGCCCCCTCCTTGGTGGCGGCCTTCATATCCAAAATGATAGCGTCGCTTGTCAATTGGGGCATGAATCCGCCTACCTGGGTCACGCGGTTTGGCGCCGGTGTTTGACCGGAAGGATCTTCATCTGCTCCCGGTACTTGGCCACGGTTCTGCGGGCAACGGAGATATTCTCCTTTTCGAGCAGTTCGGAGATCTTGTTGTCACTGAGCGGTTTGGTCGGATTTTCGCTGTTGATCAGTTGGCGGATACGGGTTTTTATGGCCTCGGCGGCAACGGTGTCGCCGTCGGCATTGGGCACGGCGGTGCTGAAGAAATACTTGAGCTCGTAGATGCCCTGGGGGCAGTGCACATACTTGTTGGAGGTGACGCGGCTGACGGTTGATTCGTGCATGCCGATATCCTCGGCCACATCCCGCAGGATCAACGGTTTCATCGCTGCCGGACCGGATTCAAAGAAATCGCGCTGGAATTTGAGCAGGCTTTCCATGACCCGGTAGATGGTCCGCTGACGCTGCTCGATCGACTTGATGAACCATTCGGCATTGCGTTTGCTCTCACGCAGGTAACCGCGGGATTCACTGCTCAGGCTGCCCTTTTGCTTGAGCAACTGCTGATAGTCGCCGGAGAGCTGCAGGTTGGGCAAACCTTCATCGTTGAGCTGAATCACGAATTCGCCGTCAATCTTGTAGACATACACATCCGGGACCACGTAGTTGGTCTGTTCGTTGCTGAACTCGTTGCCCGGATAGGGCGTCAGTTCCTGGATGACCGCCACCGCCTCCATCACCTTTTTGACCGGAGAGCCGGTTTCCCGGGCGATTTGCGCATAGTTGCGCGACTGCAGCAGATCCATGTGGTGTTCGACGATCTGGTAGGGGAGGGTGTCGTAGTAATCGAGCCGGTCGAGTTGAAGCAGGAGCGATTCGCGAATGTCGCGAGCCGCCACGCCGGCCGGGTCGAGACTTTGGACAATCCGCAGGCAACCCTCGGCCTCCTCCTCGCTGCAGTCGCCGTAGGCACAGATGTCGGCAATGGATGCCTCGAGAAAGCCGTGGCCATCGAGGTTGCAGACGATGAATTGGGTGAGGTCCGCATCCTTCTCGTTGAGATCCAGGTGGGTCAACTGCCACAACAGATAGGAATCCAGTCCCGGAGTGGCGGAGATGAAATCGAATTGCGACGGTGCGTCGGCCGGTGGTGTTTCGTGGGAAAAGGAGAAGTCGGAGTCAAAACTGTTGGTGTAATCTTCCCAGTTGATCTCCGCCACGGTGGAGGGATCGTCACCCTTGACCCGGTCGGTAAAGCTGGCCTCGTCTTGGCCGGTACTTTCTTCGGCATTGAGCGCTTCGGGGTTACCCGTCTGCTCCTGGAGGCTTGGTGTCTCCTCAAGCATGGGATTTTGCTCGATTTCGGCCTGAAGTGCCTCGGTGAGCTCAAGACGGCCAAGCTGAAGCAGCTTGATGGCTTGACGCAGTTGCGGTGTCATCACCAGTTTTTGCGCCAGCTTCAGGTTTTGTCTGAGTTCAAGAGCCATTGGTCCGTCTGTCCCGTCTGTTCGAGTTGATACGTTACTGCCGAATTGCCTGCCTGTCCCTACTTACATGTGAAAATTATCGCCAAGATACATTTTGCGTGCGACCGCGCTTTGAATGATGTCCTCGGCGGCACCGCTGGTCAGGATTTGACCGCTGTTCATAATATAGGCGAAGTCACAGACCTGCAAGGTTTCGCGGACATTATGATCGGAAATCAACACCCCCAGTCCCTTGTCCTTGAGGTCGCGGATGATACCCTGCAGATCCGCCACCGAAAGCGGGTCGACCCCGGCAAAGGGTTCATCCAGGAGGATGAATCTGGGCCTGGTGGCCAGGGCCCGCATGATCTCCACCCGGCGGCGTTCTCCACCGGAAAGTCCGTGGCCCTTGTTGCCGGCCAGGTACTCCAGTTTGAGTTCCGCCATCAATTCCTCGATTCGGCTGTTGATTTCCCTGCGGGGAAGTCCGAGCGGCTCGAGAACGATGCGAATGTTCTCCTCCACAGTCAGCTTCTTGAACACCGAAGGTTCCTGGGCCAGATAAGTGATGCCCCTTGAGGCCCGCTTGTGAATCGGCAGCCCGGTGATCTCCTCGCCGTCGAGGAGAATCGATCCCTTGGTGGGGCGAATGAAACCGACAATGGAGTAAAAGGTGGTTGTCTTGCCCGCCCCGTTGGGACCAAGCAGGCCGACCACCGAAGAGCTGGGAACCTGCAGGCTGACCTGGTCGACCACCCGTCTGTTGCGGTACTCCTTGATCAGGCCGCTGGTTTCAAGCAATGCGCTTTTGCCCATGGTTATTTTTGGGACTCCGGATGGATAACAGCGCGGACGCGTCCATTTGCGCTCCTGTCCTGCTCCACCACCGACCGTTTCTGGTCCAGAAAGTAGGTGATGGTCTTGCCGGCGACCATGTTCCGGCCCTGCCAGGCCTTGGCGTTGCCGCTGAGGATCACCTTGCGCTCAGGGGCAAAATAGTCCATGCGATCGCCTGTGCCCAGCCAATCGCCCTGGCTGACCTTGACGTTGTTTTTGCAGATCAGTTTCTCCACCTTGCTGGTCGGCTTGTCTGCTTGCGCCCCGGCGGTCTGTGGTTTGTTGGTGCTGTAATACACGGTCATTTCATCGGCGCGAATGGTCAGGGTGCCCTGGCGGGCATCGACCTTGCCCTGAAAGATGACCGTGTTGTTTTTTTCTTGCGATACCATACGGTTAGCTTCAATGCTGATCGGTTGCTCCGCCTTCTCAGCGGCAACGGCCGGTGTCAGCAATGCAAGTGACATGATGATAAGCAGGTGCAGCATCCGTCCGAGAACGCCTGATCCGTGCTCCATGGTCATCTCCTCAGGAATGCAAGGGAAAAATGAACGCTTGGTTTTTCGGGTTTATTTTTTGCAAGAATGGTGGATAGTACTTGGTTATCCCGCAAAAGTAAAGAGCCTTGGGCCCTTGCAGGCCAGCCTTTTTCCGCGAAAGAAACGCAGGAGTTTACAGGGAAGGGAAGCAGATGTACAATGGATCGCCTTAGACAAACAAGAGGGTTCCAACGGTTGGAATGAGGTCAGATACCTATGATGAGAGACGAGATAGCCAAGGCCAAGGTGTTGGTGGAGTCGCTGCCCTATATCAGCGAATTTCGGGAAAAAACTGTGGTCATCAAATATGGCGGCCATGCCATGGTCGACGAGACGCTCAAGCGCAACTTTGCCCTTGATGTCATCTTGATGAAATATATCGGGATCAATCCGGTCATCGTCCACGGCGGCGGGCCGCAGATCAACCGTTTTCTGGAAAAGATGCAGATCACCCCCTCCTATGTCCAGGGGATGCGGGTCACCGACGGCGAGACCATGGATGTGGTCGAGATGGTCCTGGTGGGCAAGGTCAACAAGGAGATCGTCGGTTTGATCAATCACTGCGGCGGCAAGGCGGTCGGTCTCTCCGGCCGTGACGGCGATCTGGTGCAGGCGCGCAAGCTGACCATCAAGGGCAAGCCGACCAGCGAGGATCGTCCGCCGGAGTTGATCGATATCGGTCGCGTGGGCGAAGTCACCCAGGTGAATCCGGAGATTCTCACCGCCCTTGATCAGAAGGATTTCATCCCGGTCATTGCCCCGGTGGGCGTGGGCGAGGACGGTCAAGCCTTCAACATCAATGCCGATCTCGTTGCCGGTGCCATTGCCGCCGAGCTCAATGCGGTCAAACTGATGCTGCTGACCGATGTCGAAGGGGTCAAAGACGAAAACGGCGGATTGATCTCCACCATCAGCCGCGACCAGATCGACTCCCTGATAGAATCCGGGGTGATCAAGGGCGGCATGATTCCCAAGGTCAACTGCTGCAAATCGGCCCTGGACGGCGGCGTGGCCAAGGCGCATATCATCGACGGACGGCAGGAACACGCCATATTGTTGGAAATTTTCACTCGCAAAGGAATTGGAACGGAGTTAGTGGCATGAGCAATCAAGACTGGGCGGATCGGGGCAATTCAGTGTTTATCGGCACCTACAACCGATTTCCAGCGGCCATGGTCAAAGGTAGCGGATGTCGGCTCTGGGATGCCGACGGAACAGAGTATCTCGATTTTCTCGCAGGTATTGCCGTCTGTTCCCTGGGGCATTGCCATCCGGCGGTGACGGAGGCCATCTGCCGCCAGGCGGGATCGCTGGTGCATGTCTCCAACCTGTTCCACACCAAGCCGCAGATCGAGCTTGCGGAACTCCTGGTCAGCAACAGCTTTGCCGACCGGGTGTTCATGGGTAACTCAGGGGCCGAGGCCAATGAGGCCGCGATCAAGCTCGCGCGCATTCACAGCGGGCCGGGCAAGTATGAGATCATCTCCCTGTCGGGCTCCTTCCATGGGCGGACCCTGGCCACGGTGGCCGCCACCGGCCAGCCCAAGTTTCATCATGGCTTTGAGCCGCTGCCCCAGGGCTTTGTCCACGCCGAATTCGGCGACCCCGCGACCATTGAACAGCTGATTACGCCCCAGACCTGCGCCATCCTCTGCGAACCGCTGCAGGGAGAGAGTGGGGTGCGTCCCCTGGAGGCGGAGTATCTGGCGGCGATTCGCGCCCTCTGCGACAAGCATGGCCTGCTATTGATCTTTGATGAGGTGCAGACCGGGCTTGGCCGGACCGGAACCCTCTTTGCCCACGAGCAGTTGGGCGTGACCCCGGATATCATGACCCTGGCCAAGGCCCTGGGCAACGGCCTGCCCATCGGTGCCATGTTGACCACCGAGAAGATCGCAGCCTCCCTGGTCGCGGGCACCCATGCCTCCACCTTTGGCGGCAACCCGGTGGCTGCGGCTGCCGCGGTCGAGGTTATGAAGATCATGCTTGCCGATGGCTTCATGGAGGCGGTACAGGAAAAAAGCCGCTACTTTGTCGGCAAACTGCAGACGGTCGCCGAGAAATATCCGCAGTTGGCTACCGGTGTGCGCGGCCGCGGTCTGCTCCTTGGCCTGGTGCTGACCGATCGTGGTATCGAGATGGGCATGGAGATCGTGCAGCGTATGTTTTCCCAAGGGGCTTTGATCAACTTTGCCGGCAACAAGGTGCTGCGTTTCGTGCCGCCGCTCATTGTCAGCACGGAGGAGATCGATGCGGTGGTGGAGAAGCTCTGCAGCGTATTTGAGACCCTGTAATTGTTGAGCTGATGTGGTGATCTTTCCATGGATGCGCTTTCCCTGATCGCGGTGGCCGTGGCCCTGGCAATGGACGCCTTTGCCGTGGCCCTGGCCGCCGGTGCGGTCCTCCATCCACTGAGTTTTCGTCCCTGTTTCCGCCTGGCCTTCCATTTCGGCCTGTTCCAGGCGTTGATGCCGGTGATCGGCTGGCTTGCCGGCCTGACCGTGCAGTCCTTTGTCGCCGCCTGGAGCCACTGGATCGCCTTTACTCTCTTGCTCTACATCGGGGGGCGGATGATGTACGAGGCGCTTTACGGGGACGAAGACCGGGAGCGCAACAACGATCCCAGCCGGGGCCTGACCATGGTCGGGCTGTCGGTGGCCACCAGTATCGATGCCCTGGCGGTCGGTATCACCCTGGCCATGCTCGATGTGGTGGTCTGGTTTCCGGCCCTGGTCATCGGGCTGGTTGCCTGCGGTTTTACCGTGCTCGGCCTTTTTCTCGGAACGCGCGCAGGTAGGCGCTGGGGCAGTCGGGTCGAGGTGGCCGGTGGGGCAATTTTGATTCTCATCGGCCTGAAAATTCTCCTCTCCGCCCTCTTTCTCGATAAGGCTGTTGCCGGTATCCTCTAATCCTTCTTTTCTCGTCTTTGCCTGCAATTGGCTGCCTGCTGGCAAAATCCCTTTGCAAACGACCTCTTTTTTTGTATCAATTATTTTTTTTACCTGGAGAGACAGCGGTAGAATCGGGCATGTGCACCTGGAGAGCATGACATCGTTGTCGTTTCCGGATTACCAGGGAAAAGTACGATGAAGAAACACCTGTTGGCATTAGGCGATTTCACTCGCGAAGAATTGCGCGCCCTCATTGACCGGGCGCTTGTGTTAAAGGCGGAAGCAAGGCAGGGCGTACGCCATCAGCAGCTTGCCAGCTGCAAGATCTGTCTCCTTTTTGAAAAACCCTCGACCCGTACCCGGGTTTCGTTTGAAGCCGCCATGTACGGCCTGGGCGGCCAGGTTATTTTCATGTCCGCCAAGGAATCGCAGTTGGGCCGTGGAGAACCGCTCAAGGATACCGCGCGGGTCCTGGCCCGGTATGTGGACGCGATCGTGGTGCGCACCTTTGGCCAGGAGGTGGTGGAAGAGCTGTCCAAGTATTCCGACGTGCCGGTGATCAATGCCCTGACCGATTTGCATCATCCCTGCCAGGTGCTCAGTGACATGATGACCGTGGTGGAAAAGAAGGGTACCCTGGAAAACGTGAAAACAGCCTGGGTCGGCGACGGCAACAACATGGCCAACTCCTGGATCGAGGCGGCCTCGGTCTTCGGATTTCCGCTGAGTCTCGCCTGTCCCGAGGGATTTGCCCCCAACAAGACCATCCTTGATGCCGCCCTGGCCCGATCTCCGCAGGCAATCAGCCTCGGCCAGGATCCCGCCACCGCCGTCCAGGGGGCGGACGTGATCAATGTCGATGTCTGGGCCTCCATGGGCCAGGAGTCGGAGCAGGAAACCCGTCTGGGCCTGTTTAAGAATTATCAGTTGGATTCCGCCCTGTTGGCCAAGGCCGACAAGGATGCCATCGTCATGCACTGCCTGCCCGCCCACCGGGGCGAGGAGGTCACCGAAGAGGTGCTCGAGGGGCCGCAAAGCGTGATCTTTGATCAGGCGGAAAATAAAATGCATATCCACGCCGCGATTCTGGAGCATTTCATTCTCGGCGCAAAGAAATAAATAACTACAGACGATCCCCCTGGGATCACAGAGTGGAATTATGTCGATCAACAAGATAGTGCTCGCCTATTCCGGCGGGTTGGATACCTCGGTTATTCTCAAATGGCTGGCCAATGAATACGGCTGCTCGGTCATTGCCTATTCAGCCGATATCGGCCAGAAGGAGGACTGGGACGCGGTTCGTGCCAAGGGCTTGGCCACCGGTGCGGAGAAGGTTGTGGTCTCCGATCTACGCGAGGAGTTTGTCCGCGACTACATCTTCCCTGCCTTCCGCGCCAATGCCATCTACGAGGGATCCTACCTCCTGGGTACCTCGCTGGCCCGGCCGCTGATCGCCAAGGAGCAGGTGCGCATTGCCATGGAGGAGGGTGCCGACGCGGTGAGCCACGGGGCCACCGGCAAGGGCAACGATCAGGTCCGGTTCGAGCTGAGCTACATGGCGCTCAATCCCAAGCTGACCATCATCGCCCCCTGGCGTATTTGGGATCTGAACTCGCGGGCCAAGTTGGTGGCCTTTGCCCAGGAGAACAACATTCCGGTGCCGGTGACCAAAAAAAATCCCTACAGCTCGGACGAGAACCTGCTTCATATCAGCTTTGAGGGCGGCATCCTCGAGGACCCGTGGAACGAGCCGGATGAGGACATGTTCAAGCTGACCGTTTCCCCGGAAAAGGCGCCGGACAGCCCCACCTACATCGAAATCGATTTCGAGCAGGGGACCCCGGTGGCCATCGATGGCGAGCGGCTGAGCCCGGTCGCCCTGATGACCAAGCTCAACACCTTGGGCGGGGCCAACGGTATCGGCCGTCTGGATATGGTGGAGAACCGGTTCGTGGGCATGAAGTCCCGCGGCGTCTACGAGACCCCCGGCGGCACGATCCTCCGCGCCGCCCATCGTGACCTGGAGACCATCACCCTGGATCGCGAGGTGCTGGCCATCCGCGACTCCCTGGTGCCGCGCTATTCGCAGTTGATCTACAACGGTTTCTGGTTCTCCCCGGAGATGCAGCTGTTGCAGAAGACCATGGACGAGACCCAGACCACGGTCAACGGTACCGTCCGCCTCAAGCTCTACAAGGGCAACTGCATCCCGGTGGGGCGGAAGTCGGCCAACTCGCTCTACTCCGAGTCCTTTGCCACCTTTGAAGAGGATGAGGTCTACAATCAGGCGGACGCCACCGGATTTATTCGGTTGAACGCCCTGCGCCTGCGCATTCAAGCCTACCAACGGAACAAGTAAGCGTGGCTGGACAACAAAAATCAGACAAGATGTGGGGCGGTCGCTTTGCCGAAGCGACCGCCGCTTCGGTTGAGGCCTACAGTGCGTCCATCCAGTATGACTCGCGCCTCTATCACCATGACGTCATGGGCTCCAAGGCGCATGCGCGCATGCTGGCCAAGCAGGGGCTGATCACGGACGAGGAGTGCGAGGCCATCATTGTCGGCTTGAGCGAAATCGAGGCCGAGATCGACCGGGGCGAGTTTGTCTTCAAGCCCGAGCTTGAAGACATCCACATGAACATCGAAAAGGCGCTGACCGATCGTATCGGCGCTGCAGGGGCAAAACTGCACACCGCCCGCAGCCGCAACGATCAGGTCAACCTCGATTTCCGCCTCTACCTCCGCGACGAGGCCGACACCCTGGATACCCTGCTAGCCGAGGTGCAGAAGGCCTTTGCCCGCACTGCCCGCAAATACCTGGGCACGGTCATGCCCGGCTACACCCACATGCAGCGGGCGCAGCCGGTGCTCCTCTCCCACCACCTGCTGGCCTACGTGGAGATGTTTCAGCGCGATCGCGATCGTCTGCAGGGGTGCCGCGAGCGGATCAACATCCTGCCGCTGGGCGCGGCTGCCATGGCTGGCACCGGTTTACCCATCGATCGCCAATTCGTCGCTGATGAGCTTGGCTTTGCCGGGGTCTCCGCCAACTCCATGGACACCAGCGGCGATCGCGATTTTGCCCTGGAGATGCTGTTCTGTCTCAACCTGGTCCAGATCCATCTCAGCCGGCTTTCCGAGGAGTTGGTCCTCTGGTCCTCCAAAGAGTTTGAGTTTGTTCGTATCGGCGATCGCTACTGCACCGGATCCTCGATCATGCCGCAGAAAAAGAATCCGGATATCCCCGAATTGATGCGTGGCAAGACTGGCCGGGTCACCGGCGCGCTGATGTCGCTTCTGATGACGATGAAGGGGCTGCCGCTGACCTACAACCGCGATCTCCAGGAGGACAAGGAGCAGGTCTTCGATGGACTGGATACGGTCAAGGCCAGTCTGTCGATCACCGCGGAGTTGCTCGATAACACCGAGTTCAACGTCGAGCGGCTGCGGGAGGCCACCATTGGCGGCTTCATGACCGCCACCGATCTGGCGGATTATCTGGTCAAGCGCAACATGCCCTTTCGCCAGGCGCATGGCGTGGTCGGGCGGATTGTCGCCGTCTGCCAGGAACGCGACTGCGAGCTCGTCGATCTCAGCCTTGCCGAGCTGCAGCAGCACTCCGCGTTGATCGAGGCCGATATCTTTTCGGTCCTTTCCGTGGACGGCTCGATCAACTCTCGACTTTCCGTGGGCGGTACGGCCCGGGTCCGGGTCGAGGAATCGCTCGCGCGGGTGGAACAACAACTGGGAATGGCGTGATGAACAGGGGAGAACGGATGATCAAGGCAGCGCTGGCGCTGGCAACAGTTGCTGTTCTCGCGGGTACAGGCTGTGGATTCAAGGATGATCCGGTACCGCCAGAGAGCGTTCTTCCCCAAGCAGTTGTCGATTTGCGGGTTGAACTCAACGATCAGGGCGCGACCTTGAGCTGGAGTTATCCCCGGAAAACGGTGTCCGGTGATCCGGTTGAGCAGATCGACGGGTTTGAGCTCTTCCAGGCGGAAATTCCCGAAAGCGAGTTTTGCCCGACCTGCCCGGTGCCCTACCGGACCGCCATCGACGTTCCCGGTGGTTCGGTGGTCGCGGGAAGCAGTAAGACCGTCATCTACGAGGTCCATGATCTCAGACCGGGCAACCTCTACTCTTTCAAGGTGCGCAGCAAGAGCGGCTGGTGGCGCCAATCCCAGGATTCCAACGAGGTCTCCTTTCTCTGGCAGACGCCACCCATGGCGCCGCAGGGGCTGAGTGTCGTCAGTGGTGATGGCAAGAACGTGCTGCAGTGGCAACCGGTCACCCAACGCAAAGACGGCACCTCCGGTAGCGTCCCTATCCGTTATCAGCTGTATCGTGGGGTTGACGGGGGCGCGATGGAAACCTACGGTGCGCCGGTCACGGCGACTAGCTATAGTGATCAGGCGGTAACCAACGGCAGGAGTTATCGCTACCAGGTGCAGGCGCAAAGCTCGTACCGGCATGGGGTCGTCAACAGTGGGTTGAGCGAGGAGGTCGTGGCCAACCCCACCGATCATACGCCTCCACCCGTACCGACCGGGGTTTCCGCCCTGCGTACCGAGATTGGCGTCAAGGTGTACTGGGACGAGGTACGGGCAGAGGATCTGGCGGGTTATCGTATTTATCGTCACATCCCGGGGAACGAGCCCGTGCGTGTTGGTGAGGTGAACCTGCCCTACACCCTGTTTGTCGATAAAACGGTTCCGGGCGGGACTGTCTTGTATTCGGTGAGTAGTATCGATACCCAAAATCCTGCCAATGAGAGCGGACGTTCAGTCGAGGTTCGGGCTGAATAAATTGGTGTGCAAGGAGAACGGTCCATGGAGCAGATAAGCCTGCCCATTCCATTTTGGAAAATGAGCGGTGCGGGGAACGATTTTATTATCATCGACCACCGCAGCCCGATAATCCCCGAGGACTTCAAGGCGGAGTTTGCCCGCAGGGTCTGCCGGCGAAAATTTTCCGTGGGCGCGGATGGCCTGTTCCTGATCGAACCCTCGACCAAGGTGGATTTCAAGTGGCGTTTTTTCAATGCCGATGGTTCAGAGGCGGAGATGTGCGGCAACGGTGCCCGCTGTGTGGCCCGCTTTGCCTATATGCATGGCATTGCTGCGGCACGAATGCGTTTTGAAACCCTGGCGGGAATCATTGATGCCGCGGTCTCCGATACCCACGCAACCATCGGTATGACCCCACCCCATTCCTTTCGTTTTGATCGCCAAATCGAGGTGGCGGGGCAACTGTTCATGGTCCACAGCGTGGATACAGGGGTGCCGCATGCGGTCATCTTTGTCGATGATATCGATGCCACCGATGTGGTCGGTCTGGGGCGCGAGTTGCGGTTCCATCCGGCTTTTGCTCCGGCTG
Organism: uncultured Desulfobulbus sp.; assembly: GCF_963665445.1. GTDB lineage: Bacteria > Desulfobacterota > Desulfobulbia > Desulfobulbales > Desulfobulbaceae > Desulfobulbus. The sequence goes on from NZ_OY762276.1 coordinate 4,487,098, forward strand.
GCACCAACGTCAACTTTGTCGGCCAGAGCGCCGAGGGTTTTCGCATTCGTACCTATGAGCGCGGGGTCGAGGATGAGACCATGGCCTGCGGTACCGGGGTTGTCGCCGGTGCCTTGATTGCAGCCGCCAGGGGGATGGCCGGCTCCCCGGTGGCCATGGTCACCGCCGGAGGGATCGCCCTCACCGTGCAGTTCAAGGGGGGCAAGGTGGACCAGGTGGACCAGGTGGTCCTCAAGGGGCCGGCCAACCTGATATACAAGGGCGAGCTGACAGCGGAGGCCCTGTTGGATTAACCGGCCGGGAATGTGTTCCTGGGCGGGAGACATCTCCCCATGGGGAGAAAGCTATTTCGAGGAGAACAACGATGGAGCGATTTGAGGGAGCGATAACCGCATTGATCACCCCCATGCGAAACGGACACGTGGATGAGCAGGGGCTGGTAGATCTGATTGAATTTCAGATTGCAGGCGGTATCCACGGCATAGTGCCCTGCGGAACCACCGGTGAATCGGCCACCCTGAGCTTTGCCGAGCATAAACGGGTGATCGAACTCACGGTGCAGACCGTAGCCGGCCGGGTACCGGTCATTGCCGGAACCGGGGCCAACAATACCCTGGAAGCCATTGAGTTGACCGAGTCGGCCAAGGCATCGGGGGCCGATGCTGTGCTCTCCGTAGTTCCCTATTACAACAAACCCAGCCAGGAGGGATTATTCCGCCATTTTTCCACCATTCTCGAGGCGGTGGATATTCCGATGGTGCTTTACAATGTGCCCGGTCGCACCGTCACCAATATGCTGCCGGCAACAGTGGCCCGTCTGGCAACGTACCCGAAGGTTGTCGGCATTAAGGAGGCCAGCGGCAACCTCAGCCAGATCAGCGAGATCATCAAATGCTGTCCCAAGGATTTCATTGTCCTCTCCGGTGATGATTTCACCGCCATGCCGACTGCGATGATTGGCGGAAAGGGCGTGATTTCGGTGGTTTCCAACCTGGAGCCCGCGAAAACAGCCCAAATGATCGAAGCCGCGATGGCAGGCGAGGTCGCCCAGGCCAAGGCCCTGCATTACGAACTTTTTGATCTCATGGGCGCCATGTTCTGCTATCCGAGTCCGGCACCGGCGAAAAAGGGGCTGGAGCTGATGGGCAAGATAGCCTCCGGTGAGGTCCGCCTGCCCATGACCGAGATCGACGAGGCTGGTCTGGCCCGTTTGACCCGCGATATGAAAAACTGCGGCTTGCTGCAATCTTTATCGATTTGAGGAACACTGCATGACCAAGGTAATTGTCGCCGGAGCAGCCGGCAGAATGGGACAGCGGATTATCCATATGGTGCTGGCGCATCCGGACCTGGAATTGGTCGGGGCCTTTGAACGGCAGGGGAGCGCAGTCATCGGCAAGGATGCTGGCTCCATCAGCGGTTTGGGGGAAACCGGCGTCGCCATAACCGAGGGAATCGGATCGGTTGTCGACAAGGCAGATGTGCTGATTGATTTCACCTTCCATGAGGCAAGCGTGGGGTTTGCCCAGGTGGCGGCTGCACATGGAGTGGCCATGGTGATCGGCACCACCGGATTGGGCGCCGAGGAACTGGCCGCCATCAAAGGGCTTGCCGATGGAAACTTTCCCTGCGTGCAGTCACCGAACATGGCTGTCGGCGTCAACGTGTTGTTCAAGCTGGTGGAAAAGGCGGCCGGTATTCTGGGCGATGCCTATGACGTGGAGATTGTCGAGGCTCACCATCGCATGAAGAAAGACGCACCCTCGGGCACCGCCCTCAAACTGGGACAGATGGCTGCCGGCGCCCTTGGACGCGATCTGGCCCAGGTCGGGGTGATGGAGCGCAACGGCATTATCGGTGAGCGCACGGACAGGGAGATCGGCATTCAGACCATTCGCGGCGGTGATATTGTCGGCGAGCACACGGTCTACTTTGCCGGGGCCGGTGAGCGGCTGGAGATCACCCACCGCGCCACCAGCCGGGACAATTTTGCCCGCGGCGCCGCCCTGGCCGCGGCTTGGGTCGTCAAACAGCCAAAAGGGATGTACACCATGTTTGACGTCCTCGGCCTGGACACATTTTAATTCGCCCTTTCTTCCGTCGAAATGCCAACAGTCGGCCAGGTGACGAAGACGCAACAGCACACGGCCGTATTGGGGCTGGGGTCCAATGTGGGCCGATCCGCTCAGATTCTCCAGGATGCGTGGCATGACCTGCAGGATGGAGCGGAGATCGTGGGATGGCGGCTTTCCTCGCCGTACCGGTCCAAGCCGGTGGACATGGAGAGCAGCCATTGGTTTGTCAATGCCGTCGGCATCCTCAAAACCGTTCTTCCCCCAATCGTTCTCCTCGAACGATTGCAGGCAGTTGAGGCCAGGTTCGGCCGCTTACGCGATCCGCAGAAAATCGGATATCAGGATCGAACCCTGGACCTTGACCTGCTCCTCTACGACGACATTGTGCTGGCAAATCCGGAGCTGGTTGTGCCGCATCCGAGGATGCGCCAGCGTCGTTTTGTGCTCGAGCCTCTGCTGGAGATTGCCGAGGATATCGGATCGTCACCCTTTACCGAATCCGTTGGCCAATGGGCCTTGCGACATCTGGGAAGGCTTGCAGACCAGTCGGTTGTGCGCGGTTCCTGGAACGACGGCTGATCGCGCAATCGGCCGGTGGAGCCTTTTTGCAAGAGAACTATATTACAATTAGACATTTGTCGACCCACGGATATAATGACACCATGCTGAGAGCAGAGAACAAACAACCGACGACAGTGGCGAGTTGAGCAATCATGACACCGATTCGTCTGTTGATATTGGGCCTCCTCGTCTATCTTGGCTGGCGTATGTTTCGCCGGGGCGGCAAGAGGCCACCGTCGGCTGTTTCACCGGAATCCTCTCCGGAAAACGATCCTCAGGATGTCCTGGTCGAAGACCCGGTCTGCCACGTCCTGATTCCCAAACACCAGGCCTTGCGACTGCGCAAAGGCGGGGTGACCTACTATTTCTGCAGCGAACGCTGCTGTGACACATTTGCCGAGCAATCGGATAAAGGAGAACTATGAAGTTTTTTATCGATACCGCCAATATTGAGGAGATTAAAAAGGCACATGCTCTGGGCATGGTCGATGGTGTAACCACCAACCCGTCCCTGGTCGCCAAGGAGCCGCGTCCATTTCTGGAGATCCTGAAGGAAATCTGTGACCTGGTGGATGGTCCGGTCAGTGCCGAAGTCATCAGCCTGGAGGCCGAGGGCATGGTCGCCGAGGCCCGTGAGCTGGTCAAGATCGCCGATAACATCGTCATCAAAATTCCGATGATCGAGGAAGGCCTCAAGGCGGTGAAGATTCTGAGTGCGGAAGGTATCAAAACCAACGTAACCTTGATTTTTTCCGCCTCCCAGGCCCTGCTGGCGGCCAAGGCCGGTGCAACCTATGTGAGCCCCTTTGTCGGCCGTTTGGATGATATTTCCATTAACGGTCTGGATTTGATTGCCGATATAATGACAATACTGCGCAACTACGGCTATGCTACCGAAGTCATAGTTGCCTCTGTCCGCAGTCCGATGCACGTGGTTGAGTCCGCCCTTTTGGGAGCGGATATCGCCACCATCCCCTACAAGGTCATTGCCCAGTTGGCCAAGCATCCGTTGACTGATATCGGTATGCAGCAGTTTCTCGCTGATTGGGAAAAACGACAAAAATAAGAGCCCGGGCAGCGACAACTCGCGCCCATCAGGACCAAGGCTGAAACATGGAACGTCATGCTCGGCATGTTTTGCGAGCATGACAAAAACACGATAGGATGCCTATGATCTCCCGCCTCATTCTGACAGTTCTTCTCCTTGGGGTGATTGTACTGCCGGTTTCCGTAGGCGCGGCGATGTACGCCTATGTCGATGCCCGGGGCATTTGTCATTACACCAATGTCCCTGGGGCCGGTCGCTACAAGCTGAGCGAGCGTCCGCCCAGGCGTGTCGCCTCACCCGAAGATCAGCTGATTCGCACCATTACCCGCCGTTCAACCAGTGGGCTCGCCCCCGCCAACCTGGCCCACCGGGGATATCTGCGCCGATCGGCCTACACCGGCCGGCTGTTCCGTTCCGCCCCCCAGACCTTGAACCGCTATATTCAGTTGGCAGCCATGAACCATCAGGTCGATCCCCTGTTGATCAAGGCGGTGATCCAGGCGGAGTCCAACTTTGATCCCAATGCCCTCTCGCCCAAAGGAGCCCAGGGGCTGATGCAGCTGATGCCGGGGACGGCCCGGGATCTCGCCGTTGACGACCCCTTTGATCCAGCTCAGAATATTAACGGCGGGACCAAGTATTTACGCTACCTGCTTGACAACTTTAATGGAAATGTGGAATTAAGTCTTGCTGCATACAACGCAGGTCCGGGGCGAGTGGCTGCCCGAGGGGATATTCCCAACATTCCCGAAACCCAGGATTATGTGGCAAAGGTTCTGGAAAATTACCGCTCCTATAAAAAGAGCAGTCGAACGGCTCGGCCCGTCAATATCAAAGTCCGGCAAATGGTAACCGTCAATTGAATCGCAGTTCCAAAATTTTTAACCTCCCCAACATGATCACAGGCAGCCGATTCATTCTCTCCGGCTGCCTGATGTTGCTTTTACTTCTCGAACAGACCAAGGGGGTCGCCTTTTTTGCCTGGCTGGTTTTTACCATTGCTGCCGGCTCAGACTGGATCGACGGCTATTTCGCCCGTAAGTACAAAGAGGTGACCGTGCTGGGCAAGCTGATGGATCCCTTGGCTGACAAGGTGCTCGTGACCACCGCCCTGGTCATGCTCATCCCCTCAGGCGAGTTGCCCGCCTGGATAGCGCTGATCATTCTTTGCCGGGAGATTGTGGTCACCGGACTTCGCGGGGTGGCCTCTTCCTCTGGAATCGTGGTTGCCGCAAGCGGGCTGGGGAAATGGAAATCCATCATCCAGTACATCGCCTTGGGTACGCTGATCTTTCCCCTCGGCGTGCTGCCCATTCCCCAACTCCACCAGATCGGCCTGGCCATCCTCTATGTTGCCCTGGTGCTGACCGTCTGGTCCGGCGTCGATTACTTCTACAAACTGCGGCGCATCTTTCTCGAGGATGCCCGCTAAGCCCCTGTGCTCCTGCCTCGACCGGGCAATCCCAGCGCTTGCTCGAGTTGCCTGGGGATGTGTGCAGGGAAAATACGGCTGCAAAGAAGTGGCCTAGAGGAGCGGTCCCTTTGCCCGCATTTCACTGAATTCCTTGTTTCTTTCCATAAACACGCTGACATAGGAACAGAGAGGCGCCACCTTCTTTCCCAGCCTTTGGGCGTCTTCCAGGGCGAAGCGCGTGAGAATCGCGGCAATGTTGCGGCCCCGCAATTCCGGAGGAACAAAGGTGTGGGTAAAGGCAAGCACATCCGTTTCCTGCTGTTTGTATTCCAGGATAGCCATCTTGCCGTCCACCTCGAGTTCAAAGCGCTGCATCAGTTCATTTTTGATCGGTTGTTGTTCCATTGTGCTCTCCTACAGGTATAGTGCCTACAGTGATGAGAGGTACAAAATTCCTCCCATGACGTGGTGGAAAAGGGGATTCCTTCTTTCTGTTCCCTAAAAAATGGGTATGATCCGCCCTGCCTGCAAGAAATTGTGCTGTTATCCTCTGAAAACTCGCATTGCAAACGATGGCGATCTTTCATAAATCAAAGGCGCGCTTACGCATTGCCCGACTTCTTGATCGGATCAGGCGCCGCAGCCAAATCATACATTTTTCCGGGAATAGCGTCCATCTGCTGCCCCATGGCGGTGATTTTTTTCCGGCCCTGTTTGCCGCGGTCGAGAGCGCCAAATCCCGTATCTGCGTGGAATTTTATATCATAAAGGCCGATACCACGGGTCGGCTCTTTGCCGATGCGCTGTGCAGGGCGGCCGTTCGAGGCGTCGAAATCTCACTCATTTACGATGCCGTCGGATCGTTTGAAACGCCGCAATCCTACTGGGAACGTCTCAAGCGGGCGGGGGTGGAGTGCCTTCCTTTCAACCCGCCATCCTTTGCCCGGCTTCAACTGCTCGACATCCGCGATCACCGAAAACTGGTGCTCATCGACGGCTGCAGCGCCTTTCTCGGCGGACTCAATGTCGGCGACGAATATTCAGGCTACGGGGACAGCTATACCCGCTGGCGGGATGTCGGCATTCGCCTCGACGGACCGGTGGCCTGCGAACTGCAGCGGATCTTCACCGCCACCTGGAAGCGGCTCAGTGGGCAGGAGCTGTCGCCGCCCGATTGCCGGGACCCAGCCGAACAGGGGGAGGCGGATGTGGTTATCGTCAACGGGCGGCCCCATATGAACAGGCCGCTTATCCGCAATGCCTTTCGCATCGCCATGTCCGGGGCGGAGCAGACGATCGAGATTATCACCCCGTATTTTGTGCCCGGTCCGCGCGTGGTCCGTTCATTGCTCCGTGCCGTCCGTCGCGGGGTTCGCATTCAGATTATTTTGCCCTCGATCAGTGACGTGCCGGTGGTGAAGATCGTTGGCCGCGCCTACCTCAAACCCCTGTTGGAAGCAGGGGTGGAGATTTACGAGCGTCAGGACACGATCCTTCATGCCAAAGTGATGTCGGTGGACCGCCGCTGGGTCACACTCGGTTCGGCCAATCTTGATCTGCGCAGTTTTCATCGCAATTTTGAAATCAACGTCATTATTGCCAGCCAGCCCTTTGGCCATCAGATTGACGCCCTGTTTGCCGAGGAACTGGCGAAATCGCGTAGGATCGGTCTCCAGGAATATGCCGGTCGGCGCTGGTTGGAACGGTTTTGCGAGTGGATACTGGCCCCCTTGGGCAGATTTCTCTGATCCCCGCTTGCTTTTCATCAAAGCCGGTGTTATCCATCAAAGCTTTGACGGCGTACTCTGCCGTCGAGACTTTCTGTTATTTTCCCGCGCCCAGCATGATGGCCTTGCTCTCTGCTGAACATCTCTTTTTAAACAGGGTGTATTCGTTGTTTGTTCCGAGCGCATTGATTGTGTCTGTCTGCATTTTTATTGTGAGCCCCTATGACTGCCTATAGCATCGGCATCGATACGGGCGGCACCTATACCGATGCCGTCCTGATGGAAATTGAATCGGGCAAGGTTGTTGCCTGGCATAAAGAGAGAACCACCCACCATGATCTCAGCCTCGGCGTGGGCAAGGCCCTGGCCGGATTGCTGCGGCAGTCGGTGCAGGCCGATCAGGTGGTGCGGCTTTCGGTCTCCACCACCCTGGCCACCAATGCGGTGGTCGAGGGGCGCGGTGCCCGGGTCGGTCTGTTCGTCCTTGGCTATGTGCGCCATTTCAAATTGCCGGTGGTGGCCAATATCTTTATCCGCGGCGGACATGCCATCACCGGTGAAGAGGACCAGCCGCTTGATCTCGAGACCCTGATCGACACCATTCCCGGACTGGCCAAAGAGGTGGACAGTTATGCGGTCTGCGGGGCCATGTCGATCAAGAATCCGACCCACGAGCTCGTGGCCAAGGAGGCCATCGCCCTGCTTGATGCCGATAAGCCGATCTTCTGCTCCCATATGGTTTCCGAACATCCGGGAATGTTGGAGCGCTCGGCCACGGCCTGCCTTCACGCCAAACTGCTGCCGCTGATGGTCGATTTTCTCGCCTCCATTCAGCGATCCATGGCGGGTGTGGGGCTGGAATGTCCGGTGACCATCATCTGCGGTAACGGCAGGGGGGAATCTTTGGATAAAATCGTCGATCAGGCCGCGGTGACCATGGCCAGCGGTCCGGCCGCCACGGCCCGCTTCGGTGCCGGTGAGGACACGGGCACCGCCCTGGTGGTGGATGTCGGCGGGACCACCACCGATGTCTGCCTGATCAAGGACGGCAAGCCGCTGCTGAACAAAGAGGGGTGCGTGATCGGACAGTGGCGCACCCATGTCGAGGCCGTGGACATGTACACCGCCGGCGCCGGTGGCGACAGCCATCTCGTCTGCCTGGCCGATGGCCGACTGCAGCTGAAAAGCTCGCGGGTGCAGCCCCTTGCCATGACACCGCACCTGCCCGACCCGACAACCTGGCTGAAAACCGGCCTGGACGAGCAGCTGGTCGTACCGGTTGAAGGACTCGATGCGGAGATCGTCGCAGCCGATTCTATCCTCAGGTTCCTCGCTGCCAACGGCCCCAGTTCACCCAGTCGCATCGATCAACAAACCGGGATCGGCGGCATTATCCTGGAAAAACGGTTGGAACGGCTGATGTATCTGCAGCGGCTCGTCCTGGTGGGCTTTACCCCGACCGATGCCCTGCACGCTCTCGGGCGGCTGGATATCGGCGATAGATCGGTCAGCCTGGCCGCAGCCCGGTTGCTGGCCTCGGAGTTCGGTATGGAGGTGGAGGATTTCTGCCGACAGGCGGTCAAGGTGACCGAGGATGCGATCGAGACCATCCTCCTGACCTACCTCGGACGGGCGGTCTGGGAGGGGGACCAGAGCGTTCCTTTTTTGAACCGTCGCGACAACGACCTGTTCGCGGTGCGGTTTCAACTCAAGCTCCCCCTGATCGGGATCGGTGCGGCGGCCCGCAGCTTTCTTCCCGCTGTGGCCGAGCGGTTGGGAACCACGGTCAGCTTCCCTGAGTACTGTGAAGTCGGCAACGCCCTCGGTGCGGCTCTGATCGGGCAGGAGAGCGGCATAGGGGGCTGAAGAATTCTCGCTACCGGCGCCGCATCTTCCGGCGCCGGTCAGCTCAGACTGACACAGTCCCCGGGGGGAAAGGATCGCCATTTCGCCGGTCGCAGACCTTTTTCCCTGTTTTTCCGGTTTCTCCTTTACATTGCAGGTGCATTGGTTATTCTTTTGAGAAACGGTCTCAATAACTGCCCGGTTGTCTCATTTTTCAGCCATATTTCTGTGCTCTTGCCACAGGAAGCCCACGGAGAATCCGGGCCTAGGGAGAGTGTAACCATGGAATTCCTGCTCAGCCAGTTTGATACCTACCTGCAATCCTCGCTGATTGCCTCGGTGGTGATCGCCTTTCTCGGCGGTGTGCTGGCAAGTCTCACCCCCTGTGTCTATCCGATGATTCCCATCACCGCCGGTGTGATCGGGCACGCGAATATCGGTGGTTCAAGGTGGCGCGGTTTCGGCCTTTCCATGACCTATGTCGTCGGCATGGCCCTGACCTACGCCGCCCTCGGCGTGTTTGCCTCTGCCACCGGCAGATTTTTCGGCACGATCAACTCAAGCCCCTGGACCTATCTCGTGGTGGGCAACGTCATTCTCCTGTTCGGGCTCGGCATGCTGGACGTGATCCAGATACCCTCCTATGCCGGTCGTCTCGGGGCGCAACGTTTGGGCTTGGGCGGCATTTTTCTCGCCGGCATCTCTTCCGCCCTGGTCGCCGGCCCCTGCACAACGCCGGTGTTGGGCACCTTGCTCGCCTACACCGCCTCAACCCGCAGCCTGGCCGCCGGAGGCATGCTGCTGTTTGCCTTCTCCCTCGGCATGGGGGCGTTGCTGTTGGCCGTGGGGACCTTTTCCAGCTTTCTCGCCTCCATTCCCCGCTCCGGACTCTGGATGGTGCATATCAAAAGAGGGATGGGTTTCCTCATGCTGGGGCTGGCCGAGTACTTTTTCATCAAGGCCGGCATGCTTTTCTTCTAACCCGCTTTCTTTATCTTTGCCACGGATGTCAACCCTTACAACGAGAACAGGTATGAAACACGCTGTATTCAAGACCCTGCTGATTCTTTGTCTTCTTCTCCTGCCTGTGACCCTGTATGCGGTGCAGGAAGGACAGCAGTTGATTCCATTCAAGGGCACGGATCTTGACGGTCATGCGATCGATCTTTCCCAGAGTATCGGCAGTAAACCGGTGGTCCTCGTTTTTTGGGCATCCTGGTGTCCGAGTTGCCGTTCTGAGGTGCCGAAGATCAACCAGCTTGCCGAAAAATATCAAAGCCGCGGAATGGAATTTGTGGCGGTAAATGTGGGCTACAACGATTCGGTGGAGCGTGCTCAGGCCTTTGCGCGCAAGACACAGATGCACTACCCGGCCTATTTCGATGGATCCGGCAAGGTGACGGAGGCGTACCAGCTCATTGGTGTGCCGACCATCATTGTTGCGGACAAGCACGGTGTGATCCGTTTTCGCAACTACATGGCACCGGATATCAGCGAGGAGACCTTTTCCCGTTTGACGGCGAACTGAAACAGGCGCAGGGGCGGAGCCCCGCTGAGCCGGGGAGGCTTGTCGCCTGTCGTAAAGGGTGGGCTTTAGGGTTCCTCATCCGGGGAAACGATGGGGTAGGCCACCTCCACCTCGGGGGGGATGGTCACCGGGCGCCCTTTGTTGAGATCGCAGAAGATAAACAGTGTCTCCGCGCTGGCGAGCACCACTCCGTCTGCCGGACGAATGAATTTGTATTTTCGCAGCGAGCGAATTTTTTGAAAATTTGCGACCCAGGTGTGCACTTCTATGAGATCGCCCGCATAGGCTGAGTGATAATACTCGATGCTGTGCGAGCGTATGATCCAGGTTTTGCCCAGGGTGAGAAAACGTTCGGTCGGCCAGCCCAGCGATGCCGAATGGGCCATGGCTGCGTCCTGCATCCATTGAACGTACTGGACATTGTTGACATGGCCATTGATGTCGATGGCCGACTGCGGAACCACCAGGGTTGTTGTCCCAAATTTGTTCATTGTTTTTTGGGACGATTCAAGTCCGCCAGGTTGCGTCCGGTGGCCGCCAACAGGCGTTGCTTCTGCACCTGGTAGGAAACCAGCGCCTGGGCAAAACGTCCGTAGGTGGTGGTCAGATCGCGCTGGGCCTCGTTGAGTCGAACCAGCGAGGATTCTCCGGCTTCATATTCGTTTTTTGCCAGATCCCGGTTTTCCTGGACAAGTTTGACGGTTTCCCGCTGCAGGCGGACCTGATCTTCCGCTGCAGCAAGCAGGGCCAGGTTCTGCCGGATCTCTGCGGCCACGGAGTTGCGTAAACTGGCCAGGGTATAGACCGCTTCCCGTTTCGCCTGCTCGCTTTCAATCATCCGCGCCTTGTCGGCCCCGCCGGCATAGAGATTCCAACTCATGTTGACGCCCAGGGTATGGCCGAAATAATCCTCACCCAGTCCTGGATCTCCCTCCCGTGCCCCATCAAGCGAACCGGCCACCTGGACCTTTGGATAGAAGGGTGCCTTGGCCATCCCCTTGGCGGCATCGGCCTGCTTCACTGTCATTTCCAGCTGACGTATATCCGGGCGAGCCGCCAGGGCTTCCTTGATGAGGGTGTCCACGTTTTCCTTGGAAGGCGTTATGGGATATGTGCGGTCAAGTGGCTGCAGCTGGAGATGGGAGGGCAGGGTGGCGTCGTCAAGCCCCATCAGGGCAGCCAGACCGTAACCAACAGCCTCGAATTCCCGCTGGGCCATGATAAGTGAGGTTTTCGCGGAGTTGACCTGGACCTTGATGTTGAGAACATCGCCCCAGGGGCCCGCACCGACATCGTAGCGGTTCTGCGCATCCTCGAGCTGACGGAGGTAGAAGGTCTTGTCAGCCTGGGCGATATCTATTTTGGTCCGCGCCAGTTGGGCATTGAGAAAGGCCTCGGCCACGGAGTTGACCAGCAGACGCTGGCTGTCGGTCAGGGCAGCGGCGTTGGACTGTTCATCAAAGACCGCCCGCTGCTCATTGAAGGTGCGGTAAAAACCGTCGAACAGGACCCAGGTGGCCTGGAGTCCGGCGCTATAGTTTTCCTGGTTTTGGTCGACAGTAGCGCCCCACAGGTTCGCAATCTGTTGATTGTAGTTGTGCTGATAATCGGAAAGGCGCTGTCGTGCAGCCCCCGCACCGAGATCCAGGCTCGGCCACCAGCTGGCCGCAGCCTGGCGCACCCTGGCCCTGGCCTGTTCGATCCGAGCCTGAGCTGCGGCCATATTCGGATTGGCGCTGAGCGCCATCTCCTGGGCGGTTTTCAGGTCAAGCACCTTGATCTGGGTGAGATTCGCAGCCGGATGGTTGGCTGAGGCCGCGTAGCTGTTGCCGCCTTGCAGGCCAAGAAGGATAAAGAGAAGGGCTACAATGATCCGCTGCATACTGTTCTCCGCTGCTTGCATTCGGGGGGCTGAAACTTTTGGGCCAGATTGTTCTCGTGACGGCAGCCTCGACCTCTTGCCGTTTTCGGGAAAAGCCTCGAGAGCGATGTTTCGCACATGCCCAGACACATTCTTCTTCCAAACCTTGGCGTATCCATGCTGGCCGAGCCATTGGATATACACAATGATCCTGATGAATGTACGCCAGTTGCGGCACACTATAAACCACTCCGGAGGCAGAAACACAAAAAAAGAACAGTTGCTTAGAATTCTGTCTTCAGAGGGGGGCGAGAAACGGCCGGGAAGAATGCGCCTTGTGGAGAAAAAAGAAAGGGAGGCCGGATGTGGATCCGCCTCCCCATGGGCCCAACAGGGTGTGGCGGCCAGCAAAAGGATTGCAGGGCACCACCGGTTCGTTTCGATTTAATAGATGTCCAGTTTTTTCAGCAGGGCAACAGCGGCGAAAAAGGAGACGGCCAGTGTCGCTACCCAGGCAATGGAGAGAAAAATCGTCATAGTAAGCACCTCATTCTTGCATCAGTGGACCCTGGAAAGCGTGGTCAGCCTTCCAGGGCGGGAAGGACAGATTGTTAATAGGCGGCGCGATCACCGGTATCCTCGATCTTGATCTTGGTGCGGTTCATCGACCACCACACATAGGCGATGTAGGCCAGCACAAGAGGGATGCCCAGGGCAACATAGGTCATCACCTTGAGGGTGTAGGGGCTTGACGAGGCGTTGTAGATGGTCAGACTCGACTGCAGATCCGCCTTGGACGGGTAGAAGGCCGTGTTGTTGTACGCCGGCAGGAGCAGTACACAAAGCCCGACCAGAACCGTTCCCAGTCCACCAAACCAGATACCTGTGGTGGAATCGGTCTTGACGGTTTTCCAGGCACCGAAGATCACCAGAGCCAGTCCTGCAAGCAACAGGAGCAGCAACCAGGGATTGGCCAGCAGGTTGAACAGATACTTGAAGCTGACCACGCCGATGGTGCCCTGCTCGTCGATGATGCCGTAGCCGCGCATGAACAGCAGGGAGCCGACGATGATGAGACAAAACGGCAGGGAGAGGATCAGGTTCTGCCAGCAGGCCTTGCGCAGGCGGGGACCAAGCTCTGGGGCTTCGCCCAACTCGATGTTGTTGATCAGGTACATGGCGCCGAGGGTGCGGGCATTGAACACCAGGAACAGTCCCATGGCGATGTTGAAGATCGAGGAGAGCGAGGGGCTCAGTGCCGCCTCCAACCCGCGTAGGGGATGGGTCCAGGTGACGAAGTTGTTGGAGTCGAGCTGAAAGTTGGAACCGGTGAAAAAGGTGCCGACCGCCGCGCCGATAAGGAGGATGCCGACCACACCGTTGATGAAGAGAAATCCCTCATAGACCAGGCTGCCGAGAATGTTCCAGGGTTTACGCCGATACTCGTAGCTGACCGCCTGAACGATAAAGGTAAAGAGAATGGCGATCCACACCCAGTAGGCGCCGCCAAAGGAGGTGGAGTAGAACTTGGGAAAGGAGGCGAACAGGGCGCCGCCGAAGAGGACCAGAGTGGTGAAGGTCAGCTCCCACTTGCGCCCCAGGGAGTTGATCACCAGATCTTTTTCGGTCTGGGTCTTGGCCACCTGCCACAGCAGGCTCTGGCCGCCCTGGACAAAGGTGAGAAAGAGAAACAGGGCCCCGACCACGGAACAGAGCAGCCACCAGAGGTGCTGCAGGGTTGAGTAATCCAGTTGTTCGATCATCTTAGTTTTCCTCCGGTCCGATGTTGATCTGTTTCACCATGATGCTGATTTCGGCAATGAGCAGCAGGGTAAAGAGGATCAGGAACATGAAAAAGGTGGTTTGTACCGTGCCGGTGGTCAGGTTGGTGCGGGCAATGGTGACCGGCAGCAGATCCTGGATCGCCCAGGGTTGGCGGCCAACCTCGGCCACAACCCAGCCGGCCTGGGAGGCGATCATGCCGAGCAGGTAGGTAATGGTACCCAGGCCAAGGAGCCATTTCTTCTCTTCCAGTTTTCCCTTCATCGTATAGTAGAGATACCCGAAGAAGATCAGCGGAAACAGGGTGCCGAGGGCGACCATCACGTGGAAGGCGTTGAAGGACAGGGCCACCGGCGGAACGGCCTCCTCCGGCTTGTTGAGATAGCCATATCCGAGGAACTCCTTGTTCTCGTTGAAGGTGGTCAGCTGGGTCTGGGCTGCTGCATCGTCGCCGTCTTTTTTTGCCTGTCTGTAGGCATCCAGGCTGGCGATGGCTTTCTTCCCCCGCTCCATTTTCTGCGCTGCACCCAGAATGTTGTGTTCGGCATTGCCGTACACCAGATCTCTCATGCCTGGAACAAAGGAGCCAAAGGAGCGGTTGGCCATCAGCGAGAGGATACCGGGGATTTTTACGTGAAAACCGACAAAAGGTTCCTGGGTGTCGTAGACCTTTTTCTCCTGGTTGATGAGACCAAAGGCCACCAGGCCTGCACCGCTTTCGCCCTCGTAGAGACCTTCGAAGGCGGCCAGCTTCATCGGCTGCACCTGGGCGATTTCATAGGCGGATTCATCGCCGTTGAAGATGGTGAACACCGAGGCGACAAGACCGATCACTGCGGCCACGGCGATGGAACGCCTGGCCATCAACACGTGCCGCTTGCGCAGCAGGTAGTAGGAGGAGATAGAGATGATGAACAGGGCGGCCATCAGCATGGAGGAACTGGTGGCATGGACGAATTTGTTGACCGCATAGGGAGAAAAGGCCACCTCGGCAAAGTTCTGCATCTCGAAACGGGCGGTCTCGGGATTGAATGCCTGGCCGACAGGATGCTGCATCCAGGCGTTGGCCACCAGGATCCAGACTGCGGAGAGGTTGGAGCCGACCGCGACCATCCAGGTGGAAAAGAGGTGGAATCCCTTGGAGACCCTGTTCCAGCCGAAAAACATGACCGCAAAGAAGGTGGCCTCTATGAAGAAGGCGAAGATGCCTTCAATCGCCAGGGGGGCACCGAAAATATCGCCGACCATCCAGGAGTAGTTGGACCAGTTGGTGCCGAACTCGAATTCCATGATGATGCCGGTGGCGACGCCGATGGCAAAGTTGATGCCAAAGAGTTTCATCCAGAATTTGGTCAGGCGTTTCCACTCTTCACTGCCGGTCTTGACGTAAATGGAGTGATAAAAGGCGATGATCCAGGTTATGCCCAGGGTCAGGGGCACAAAGAGCCAGTGGTACATCGCGGTGAGGGCAAACTGGGCGCGTGCCCAGTTGACCATGCCGAGGTCCAGGTTTTCAATCATAGTTACTCTCCTTTAACGGGGGGTTGGTATATAACCTTGGGCTGGCTGTGTCAGTTGCTCCATGACATAGTCGGCCCGTTGCGAATCGGTTGGAAATGCAGTTGCGAGGAAATCGGGAAAGAAAAAATATTTTACAACCGCAAAGAGAATAAATACCTTGATTCCAATAATTTTCCACAGGGTTCGGCCCACGGTCATCTGCCTGAATCCATCTCGGTAGAAATGGAGAATGCGCAGGGGCACGTTGTGTTGTGTGTACTGGTTGCCGTTCATTGCAGGTCTCCTCGGGCGTGCGTGCTGGCGTCAATGGGCTTGGATTCGAGCATAGCCTTGGGGTAGGGGAGGCAGGAGGTATCGGTGATCAGCTGATCAAAGGTGACCCCTCTCAGGGTGTTGCGCAGCTGCTCGCGGGCATCCAGCCAGACCCGGTGCACGGCGCAGTGATAGCTGACCTTGCATCCATTGGGGCGGGCGATGCAGTCGTTGAGGTAGATCTCGCCGATCATGGTTTCCACCACTTCCAGCAGGGTGATGGCCTCCGGGGCTTTGTTGAGAATAAACCCCCCCTTGGCCCCCTGGCGGATTTCAATCAACCCGGCCTTGGCCAGATCCTGGGCAATCTTTGCCAGAAAGTGGATCGGGATGTCGGCCTGTGCGGCGATTTCCTGGCGACTGGTTAGCACTCCCCGGCCCTGACGGCTGAGGTAGATCATGCAGCGGATGGCGTATTCGGCGGCTCGAGTTAATCGCATAAATAGACTTAAGAAGATAAATAAGATTAAGTTAGTCTCATATATTGCAAATGAGAACGGGTGTCAATACTAAAATGTGGGAATCTCATGAAAAGAGCAACAGGTAGAAGATGGTAAAAAGAATGGCAAAACAGCGTTCCCCCTACCGTGCGGGCAGGGGGAGCGCCGAGTGATCCGGGCTAGGCGCTGTGGCGGCGCCCCTGTTTTTTGAGGAGACGGTCGCGGCGCATGCCCATGTCCATCATGTCCACCAGATAGGTATCGGCCCGATCGAGGTAAAACGAGAGCGCTTTGGCGAAATTTCGTCCCACCAGGCCGTCGACAAAGACCTGGGATATCTCCCGGTCCCGCTTCAGTACCAGCTGGGAGCGGTAGAAAATGAGCCACTCCTCGTTGGACATGGTGAGGACGATGTCTTGCAAGGCCTTGCGAGCGCGTGGTTTGTACATCCAGATATACATCAGGTCCAGCGCATTGATGATAAAGACTTTTTTCAGATCCTTGGCCTCTTCGCTGATGGCTTCGATCAGGGATTTGGGCGATTGGAGCAGATCGAGCACGTCTTCCTCGGGAAAAAGGACGTCCAGACGGGCAAAAACCGAGAAAAGCTGGGAAATCTTGGCCTGATAGTCGGCGATGCGCATTTGCACGTTACTTTGCCGGTCGGCCAACCCCTCGATGACGGCGGCCACACAGTCGGAGGCCAGTTTGGAGATAACCGCCGCCCATTTCTGCAGTGCCTCATCCACGCCGGGAACCATGGCCAAATGCAACATGGAGGCCAGGGCCTGGTTGAAGAAAATCGCCAGGGGAATGGAGAGAATCGAGCGAAAGAAGTTACCGATGGCTGCACTGCGGGGCAGGCCGCGGATGATGTTGTGGGTCGAGATGTATATGCCGTTGGCCAGGGCCATCACCGAGTAGAGCACAATCGGGCTGGAGGAGGTGGTGATGCCGAACTGCTGCTGGAGAAGCAGGGTCTTGACCAGGTAATCCAGTAGAGGAACGGAGAAACCGGTGAAAAATAGGGAATCGGCGATACGGCTCCAGCTAACCAGGGAATTCCACGGAAGCAGGGGGGAGCGTTTGAGGCCGCCGCCGCCGAGAATGGATTGGATGATGTTGCGGCCGCCGGTGATGCCGAACCAGATAAAGGCGCCGAAATAGGCCAACACCCACCAGTCCTTGGTCAGGGCAAAGGTGAGAAAGGCGGGGATGAATCCACCGGCAACCTTGAGCGTATTTTCCAGGTGGGTGTTCAGGTAGCGAAATGGTTTGTCGATCCCTTCATCGTTTCTATTCAGCTCTGGATTGGTATCGACCCTGGGGGCATGGCGAATACCACCCAGGGGCACGACGTTGCCGTCCATTCCCGGATGGATCTCGAACCGGTCAAGGGACCAGTCCTGCCATTCGCTGCAGATCTTTAAACGGGTCCAGGGAAGTCGGTTCTGCAACCGTTGTTTCCAGGTCGCGGTCACCGGTTCGCACAATCGCTGGTGGCGATGGCTGATCATGCGCGCGGTCACCGGGATCAGTTTGCGATGCCCCCTCTGGTGCTCCTTGAGCACGGTGTGAACGGCACGCGGAGGCAGGGTGTCGAGGCTGACCAGCCCCATGCCGTACTGGAGCTGCGACTGGCCGGTGGAACCTGAACCGATGCGGGAACCGAGATAGCGCTTGTTGTAGTGGTTGTGAAAGGATTCCAGGTCAAAGAGGATGTCCAACAGATCCATCTTCCGCTGGTTGGCCGCCTCCATCTCCTGTCTGCATTTGGCCTGCTTCTCCTCGCTCTCCCCCCTGTTCCGGCTTCGTTCACACTGCTTTTCCGCCAGAACCCGGGTGTGCTCGAAATCCCAGATAATGGAGCGGATGACCCGTTTGAGGGCAATGACATTGTCTTCGTTGAGCGCCTTCTGCAAGGCATTGATCAGCTGATAGTTGCGTTCCGGGCTGATGATGTCGACCGCTTCCCCGGCAAAGCCGCTTCCCTTGACGGAGGCGAGGGCGGTCATGCCATGGGCCGAGTCCTTGAGGTTGAAGGCCTCGATGTGGGTGATTCGTCCCTGGCAACGGTAGAGCAACTCCACCGTGTCCTGGATGGAAAGATTGCTCAGGTTCAGGGTGAACCGCGAGCTGGAATGCATCGAGGAGAGCCGGCTGAGCAGTTCGGGCGGAGACAGCTGCAGCAGCTGCGGCATACCTTCTTCATGGGGGATGGTCGGATCGTGCAGTTCCGGGTTGCGTACCGGTTGGAGAAAACGCTGAATAATGGTTTCCAGGCCAAGGGACTGCATTTTGACCGAGCAGGCCTGGAGCAGTTCTTCCCGTTTGCTGCGATTATCAACCTGTTGTTGGTGTATTCGGCTCACCTCGGCATCCAGGAGACTGTGGTACTGCTCCTGGATAAATTTGGCCAGATGGAGGAGCGATGGCTGCCCGGCACCGACAAAACGGAGAAAGTCAGTTGGCGAAAGAGGGGTACTTTGAACGTCGAGCTCCTTGTCAAGGACAAGGCGATGGCGGCTGTTGAAGACCTCGAGGACTTCGGTCACGTAGCGTTGCTGGTACCGGGAGACATCTCTGCCCTGTTCCATCATTTCCTGGACGGCTGTTTCCTTGAGGAACTGGAGCAGATTGTTTTTGTCGAAAAAACCTTCCAACTCCCAGATAAAGCGAACAAATTTTTCACGGAAGCAGGCAGAGAGCTCAATGCCAATCCGAACGTGAATGTCGAGAATCGCCCCGGCTTCCAGCAACTCTTCCACCACCTCCTGATCAACGTGGTTGTAGTAGACCACGGTGAGTTGGCGGATGCCCTTGATCCACGCATCCATCAGCAGGTGGGTCGGCGATTTGCGGCCCTTGGTGTTGGCGTCGTGCACATGGTCGTCAAAGGAAAATTGATTCCATTGCTCGGGCATTTCCAGCAGGTGAAACTTGTTCAGCTGTTGACGCACCAGGCTCGGTTTGCCGGTGTACACCATGCGGAAGTCATGGGCCAGCTTGAGCTGTTTGAGTTCGCTGCCCTGACTGCGAACCAGTTCCTTCATGATCTGCATCAGGACCCGGGCCGTATTCTTGTGATAAAAGGTGGTGGCGGAGCTGAAGACCTCTTCCCGCAGGCTGCGCAGTGCAACCAGACGATCCCTGGCCTTGCCGGCCTCCAGGGAGCCGAGCAGGCTGACGATGGCATAGGCAATGCGCAGGCCGCTGGGGGCTGCCATCTCCTTGATGCCGTGCGGATGCATGGAGGCCGCCATCAGCGAGCTCTGGGATTGAGGCCGGGAGGCGCGTTTGAGGACATCGTTGACAATATTGAGTAACTTGTAGTCGTTACTGTCAAAGAATAGTCGCGAGGGGGTGTGGCTCATGCAGGCGCTCCGCGGAAATGATGCAATGAAGGCGTGATCTTTGAGGAGGAGAATCGACCCGGTGGGGCGGATGCACCACATCGTTTGTTAGGATTTCATTATAACCGGGGATGGGAAAAGAGAAAGTGGCAACAGCTGATTGCAGAGCGATGAACCTCGGTGGTACAGCAAATTTTGCCAATGGAGGAATTCAGGATGGAATTTCCGCCAGCAGATAGCGCAGCATATCCTCATCGGAAACCGGGCGGGAGAAGTAGTATCCCTGGGCCTCATGGCAGCCCATGGCGCCGAGTCGGAGGAGTTGTTCTTCGGTCTCCACACCCTCGGCGACCACATTGAGCTGCATCTGCTGACTGATGGCGATGATGGTGGCGACGATACCGCCGTTTGCCTCAAGGTCGTCGACGAACTGCTTGTCGATCTTCAAGGTACTGACCGGCATCTTGTTGAGATAACCCAGGGAAGAGTAGCCGGTTCCGAAATCGTCGATCGAAAAGAGAAACCCGATTTCCCGGAGGCGATGCATGATCTTGAGGGTGTGTTCCACATCCGTCATTGCCGTGGTCTCGGTTATCTCGAATTCCAGGTACTGCGGTTTGATGGAGTAGCGCAGGAGCAGGTCTTCCACCAGGTCGACGAAATCGGCATTGTGAAACTGGCGGGGGGAAATATTGACGCTGACCGGGACGAGAACGCCCTGCTGCTGCATCTTGAGGAGAAAGCCGCAGGTTGCCTCGAGAACGAACATGCAGAGGTCGTCGATGAGGCTCGTTTCCTCGGCAATGGGAATGAAGAGGCCGGGACTGATGATTTTGCCGCCGCGGTTCCAGCGAATCAGCGCCTCGAGCGAGGCAGTACGTCGGTCGGCGATGTTGACCTTGGGTTGGTAGTACACGATGAACTCGTTGTTGAGCAGTCCGTAGCGAATGCCGTTTTCGGTGCGGAATTTTTCATAGAGCTCCTCGTGCATCGACTTGGTGAACAGGATATACCGGTTCTTGCCCTCGCGCTTGGCTTTGTGCATGGCCATGTCCGCACTGCGGACCATCTCCATGGCCGATTCGCCATCGCCGGGATAGACGGAGATACCGATGCTGGTATTGACGTAAATTTTTTTGAATTCCAGCATGAAGGGCTTTTTCAGCACCGCCTGGATTCGGTTGGCCATGAGATAGATCGCGGAATCGTTGTCAATATTCTCCATCAGGAGGACAAATTCGTCGCTGCCGATTCGGCACAGGGTGTCGTTGCCGCCGAGAATCGAGACGAAACGCTGGCTGACCTGGATAAGGAGGTCATCGCCCTGATGATGGCCAAAGACATCGTTGACATTCTTGAAGTTGTCCAAGTCAATGAAGAACAGGGCCATGCGACCGCCCTGTTCTCGGGCCTCGGCCAGGGTTTTGGTCAGTTTATGTTCAAGAAAGGCGCGGTTGGGCAGCCGGGTGAGAATGTCGTGATAGGCCATGAAGGCAATCTGCTTCTCACGTTTTTTCAATTCGCCGATCTCGTAGAACATGGCGAAATAGTAAATGATTGTTTTATTGGTATCGCGAATGCTGTTGATGGTCAGCCATTCGGGGAAGAGGGTGCCGTCCTTTTTTTTGTTCCAGATTTCCCCTTCCCAGCTCCCCTTGCTACTCAGGGCACACCACATTTGGCGAAAAAAATCGGGATCGTGCTGTTGTGACTTCAACAGTCGTGGATTCTGGCCGATAGCCTCGTGGGGTTCGTAGCCGGTGATGGTGGTGAATGCCACGTTGACTGCGAGGATTTTGCCCTCCGCATCGGTGATGACGATTCCTTCGGTGGCGTTGTCAAAGATCTTTTTATAGATCTGGAGAAAACTTTCCGCTGATTTGCGAAACTGAATTTCGCTCTGGAGTTTGTCGTTGGCTTGGTGGATGTCGTCTATGTAGCGTTGAAATTGTGCCACCAGGTAGCTGATTTCGCACCCGCCCTGGTAATCGTTTCCCCGGGCGGGTATTTCCAGCTGCTGGGCAAAGGTGCGTAGGGGACGGGTGAAGAGACGGCTGAGAAGAAAGGCGACGCCGACGGAGAGTACGGCCGCTGCCAGGGCAAGGAGGAGGACGATCGCCCGCGTGGAGAGCAGCCCCGCATACACTTCGTCGCTATAGGCGGTGACCCCGATAAGCAGGCCGAGCTGGGGGATTTGTTTGTAGACCAGGAATTTTTGCCGTTCCACTGAGTCACCCGGGTTTTTCCAGGTGTAGTTGATTAAACGAGCTTTGTTGGATTTGACATCTGTCAGCAGTTTGCGGATTCGATCGGCGTAGAGCGGCTTTTGCACCTCGCTGAGATACGGATGAGCGAGAATCTTGCCATCTTCGGTGACGATGATGGCATATCCTGATTTCCCATAACGAAAGGTGGAGATGCGGTCTTCAATGGTATGGAAATCGATGATGGCGGAAAATTCCTCCCGGTAGCAGCATGCCGAAATGATCCAATCCCATGG
Source organism: uncultured Desulfobulbus sp. (assembly GCF_963665445.1). GTDB lineage: Bacteria > Desulfobacterota > Desulfobulbia > Desulfobulbales > Desulfobulbaceae > Desulfobulbus. The sequence goes on from NZ_OY762276.1 coordinate 4,509,065, forward strand.
AGCGAAATAGGTCATGAACAGGGCTTTGGGCCGCATTGAACCCTCATCGGGATTTTGCCAGGAGTACTCGATGTAGCCGGCCTTTTTCCTCACCTGCTTGCGAATAAAGAACCAGGATTTGCTGTAGCGCTCCAGTTTGAGCAGGGAGAGGCCGATCAGTTCGGGTTGGGGGTGATATTGCGGAACGCCTTCGGAATCGAGTACGTAAATATAGCCGGAGGGGCCGATATGCTGCGGTTTGAAAATGTTGATGACCGCGGCCTTTGCTTGGGCCTCGTTCAGCAGACCCTGTTGTTGTTTTTGGTAATAACTTTCGGCGATTTGCAGGTTTTTTTCGCCGACCGCCCTCAGGTAGTTGGAGATGGAGGTCTCCACTGACATTTTGATGGAGTCGACGATGGCCGCCCCGGTCGCCTCCAAGCCCGCCTCGATGGTCTGGTTGAACTGGTTGAAGGTGTAGCGGAAAAGTAGGGCAAAGATGACCAGAAAGGGAAGAATGAGTAACAGCAGGTTGCCGATGAAGATTTTCTGCCCGATGGACCATCGGGAAAGACGGCAGCCCAGCGGTGAGGCGCACGATGAAAACATGGTCAATCTACCTTAAGGCAGCAGTTTATCAAAGAGGAGCTATAATGAGGGGGCTATCGAGTCGGTTCGTTTATCTTCTCCACTCCAAAAAAAAGTGTATCGTAGAATGAGAGGGGGAATCAAATTGAATTTATGGTTCATTGCTGCAAACCCTTCAGCAAAGAATTTTCGGGAGCGGAATCGCTTTCCAGGAGCCATTCTGCGGTGACGATCGATCCGGAAACAATTTGACAGGTATGGTCTTGTTCGTTACCGTGAGGATTATCCAATAAAATTCAAGTTGTGTTGGGTTTTGCAAAGAACCTGCCTTTCTCGCCTTGCCTTCCCAGGCGAGCTACCATGAACCATGGCGGATCATTCCGGGAGCACAGAGTGATGTCGACACTTCCCCGACGATGGTTGGTGACCTACGTCGTGCTGCTTGTGGCAGTGCTTATCGGGGGCGGCATATTTCTCGATCATGAACGTGAGCAGATCCGCGATCAAACTATCAATCAGCTGGAAAGTATCGCCCAGCTGAAAATTCATCAGATCCAGCAGTGGCGGGCGGAACGACTGGGAGATGCCCAGGTTATTGTGGACATGCCCTTTGCCGCCGACCTTATCGCCCAGTGGCTGGTGCGGCCTTCAGCGGAAGAGACCGCCCAAATTCTCGGCTGGTTTCGATCCCTGCAGAAAAATTTCCAGTACTCCGATGTGCTCCTGCTCGATCTTCAGGGCAAGGTGCGCCTGCATCTTGCCGACGGCAAGGGCTCCATCAATCCAGATATTCTTGCAAAGGTGGAGCAGGCGGTAGCCGGCCATGGGGCCCTGATCTCCGATCTCCATGAGACAGCCCTGCAGCCGCCGCACCAGGAGGTGATCAGTCCGCTTTTTCAGATTCACCAATCCACCGTCGAGCATGTTGCCACCATCCTGCTGCGCATCGACGCCAGCGCCTTTCTTTACCCCATGTTGCAGAGCTGGCCGGTTGCAAGTGGCAGTGCGGAAACCCTGCTGGTGCGCCGCGATGGGGATCAGGTCCTTTTTCTCAACGAGTTGCGTCACCAGCGGGACACCGCCCTGCAACTGCGCATTCCTCTGCAGCTGGCCAACCTGCCGGCGGCCATGGCCATTCGCGGGCATCACGGTGTGGTGGACGGGCTGGATTACCGCCAGGTGCCGGTGCTTGCCGTCGGCTATCCGGTCCAGGGAAGCAACTGGTTCATGATTTCCAAGATCGATGCCTCCGAGGCATTGGCTGAATGGCATCTGCACGCGATCTACATTACCAGCCTGATCATCGGTGCCGTCCTGGTGCTCAGTATCGGGCTGGCTGTGGTCTGGCAGCATGCCCGCAAAGAGCAGTATAAACTGGCGCTGGAGGGAGAGGTCGAACGTCGCAGGGCTGAGGCCCGTTATCGAACCATTTTGCTCAGTGTAGGCGATGGGGTTATTGTCTGCGACGGCAAGGGGCGGGTCCAGTTGATCAATCCTGTGGCCGAGGTGCTCACCGGCTGGGTGAGGGATGATGCTGTTGGCAGGGCGATCGAGGACGTCTTTCATATCGTTAACGAAACAACCCGGGAACCGGTGGAAAATCCGGTGTATCGGGTGTTGCGCGAAGGGACGGTGGTCGGCCTGGCAGATCATACCACTCTGCGTACACCCCATGGGCTGGAATATCCCATTGCCGATTCGGGAGCGCCCATTTTTGACGCGCAGGGGCAGATCACCGGGGTGGTGTTGGTCTTTCGCGACCAAAGCGAGGAACGCTTGTCTGAGGTACGTCTTCTTCGCACGACCCATTTGCTCGAGCGGGCTGAGGAGATGGCCGATATGGGATGCTGGGAGTTTGATTTCAACAGCAAGACCGTGTGGGCCTCACCTTCGGCACAGCGGATTTACGGTGTCAACAGCCAAACCTGGACCATTGAGGCCGTTCAGGGGATTCCTCTGCCCGAATATCGCACTGGCTTGAATCTGGCGCTGAAAGCCCTGGTGCAGGACAACCAGCCCTATGATGTGGAGTTTCGTATTCAGCGACCCAGTGATGGACAACTGATCGATATTCGCTCCATGGCCGAATACAATCCCGAGGCCAATAAGGTCTTCGGCGTCATTCAGGATGTCAGCCAGCGGAAACGGAGCGAGGCCGAGATTCGTGAATCCGAATCCCGTTATCGCAGCCTGTTTCACAACAACCACGCGGTCATGCTGCTGATCAATCCGAACAGCGGCGAGATCATCGATGCCAATCCTGCGGCCGTTGCCTTTTACGGCTGGGAGCGCGAAGAACTGTTGGCCAAAAAAATCGATGAGATCAATACGCTTCCCCTCCAGGAAGTACAGTCCGCAATGGACGACTCCCAGAGGGAACAGCGGCACACCTTTCAATTCCGTCATCGGCTGGCCGACGGGTCGCTCCGCGATGTGGAGGTCATTTCCGGCCCGATTCTCATTGGCGGTGAGAAACGGCTGTACTCCATCGTTCAGGATGTCAGCCTGCGGCGTCAGGCCGAAGAGCAGCGGGAACGGCTTCAGGAGCAGCTCTTACAGGCACAGAAGCTGGAGTCGGTTGGTCGTCTGGCCGGCGGCGTGGCCCATGACCTCAACAACCTGCTCAGTCCCATCCTCGGCTACAGCGAGGTCCTACAGGCGGATCTCGAAGCGGGCAGTGTCCATCACGGCTATGTCGAGACGATCAACCATGCCGCCCTTCGCGCCCGCGATCTGGTGCGGCAGCTCCTCGCCTTCGGTCGCAAGCAGACCCTGGTCATGGAGATAACCGACCTCAATCAGGTTGTCCGTGCCTTTGTCCCCCTGCTGCGCAGAACCATTCGCGAGGACATTCACATAGACCTGGCCCTGTCTCCTGCCCTGGATCCGGTCCGGGTGGATGTGGGCCAGATCGAGCAGGTGGTGATGAACTTGGTGGTCAATGCCCAGGATGCCATGCCCGAGGGAGGGGCGATCATCCTGGAAACCCAGGGCGTTGTCCTGGATAGGGCGTACGCCGACAGTCACAGTGATGTCCAGCCCGGTCCCCACGTCCAGTTGACGGTCAGCGATACCGGCTGCGGTATGAGCGAGGAGGTGCGCACGCAGATTTTCAACCCCTTCTATACCACCAAGAAAGAAGGCGAGGGAACCGGCCTCGGCCTGGCCACCACCTATGGCATTGTCAAGCAACACGGTGGGCATATCTGGGTCTACAGTGAAGTGGGGCAGGGGACGACGTTTAAAATTTACCTGCCGGCGGTGGATATCCCCGGTCAGTGCCAACTGCCCCAATCGGATCCGTCGACCGATGAGGAGAATCTGTGCAGCGGCATCCTGATGGTGGTGGAAGACAATGTCATGGTGCGGGAGCTGACCGTAGACGTGCTCAGCCGAGTGGGGTACACCGTCTTTTCCGCCGGCAGCGGTGGCGAGTGTCTGCACCGGTTGCACACGGATATACCCAACCTGGATCTTCTCTTGACGGACGTGGTCATGCCGAACATGAACGGCAAGGCGCTCTACAAGGAGGCGGCCAAACTGATTCCCGGCCTCAAGGTGCTCTACATGTCCGGCTACACCGAAAACGTGATCGCCTCCCGAGGGGTACTCGATGCCAATATTCAGTTCATTGCCAAACCCTTCACCCCCAAGGGACTGGTGGCCAAGGTGCGGGAGGTCCTGGGAGCGGCCTGATCAGTTCTCCAGCGGGGAGACGAATAACAGGCGCAGGTCCTTTGTGGGACGAAAATTCTGCCGCACGACTTCAAAGCGGGTGGGACCGGTTTTTTTGATACCCTCCATACAGAGGGAAAGGATCCGGTTTGTGGCCCCCTTGTCGATGGTCAGGTGAAAGGTGCCGATCGGTCCGTGCCAGGTGTTGGCCGTGGTCAGCACGTAATTGAGGTACACCGCCATGCCGGTTCCGGCCATCTCCCCCCGGCCCGGGCGATGCAGCCGTTTGACGATCCCCCTGCGGGTGGGGAGATCGATGCAGTAGTCACGAATCAGCTCCTGCTGATAGGGATAGAGCTCCTTTTCCTCAGCCGGCCAGGTGAAGATGCCGCCGGGCGGAGCCGGATCATAACTGTGCTCGATGAGCATGTCCTTGCCTGCGGGAAACCGTTGCGGCCAGTGATAGCGGATGATAATCGACCAGCGCGGTATGGGGGGGTGACCGGGGTAAAGTTCCACCAGGCCCAGCTGCTGCAGACGCTTTTGGGTGCTCGGATCAAATCCGGCGAGCAGGCCCTTTATCTTGGCAAGGTCAAGCGAGAGCGGCAGCGAAAAGCCTTCAAGCAGCCGTGTCACCTCCTGTCCCGGGGCATCGTAGCCGTCCTTGGCCTCTGTACGTTGATCGTAGGGCGGTTCCACAACGGCGATGCGATCTGTCCGTACCGGAATGGCCATGCCGTTGATCTGCGCGGTGAACTGCACTGGATTTGCAGAGGCCAGTTGGTTCTCTCCCAAGGAGAAATTGCTGTTGTCGAGTTCATAGAGCGAAATGGGCGGCAGGGGAAAGATCACCTCACCGGCCACGTCTCCCGGGCCGTCATTGTGGAAGAGAGAGCGAACGGCAACTTTCTTGATGCTGATGAAGAGATCCTCCCGCACCATGCGCACCTGATCGGTTTTGCCAAACTGGAGGCCGGTGGCGCTCAGCCCGCCGAATCCGTCGTTGGCCAGTGCAAAGGCTGGAAGGCAGCACAGGGCCAGCAGAAGGATCAATGCTCGTTTTTTTATCACGGTTTTCTTTGCTCCTCTCGGGTTGGTGTGCAGAAAATGGGGGAATACGCAGCGGGACCGGTCATCCCAAAGGCGAGCAATTGTTTCTCTCTGCGGTCGTTGTCCCTATCTGTTGCACGCGCATGCGTGCATCCAGAGCAAGGAGTGTGCCATCAAAGCAGAGCCGGACCGGGTTGATGTCCAGTTCGCGGATTTGCGGGTTGTGTGCGAGAACCTGACTCAAGGTGCAGGCCAGGTCAATAAAGGGCTCGGGATTGACGGCCTTCTGGCCGCGGATGCCGGAAAGGAGCCGCCAGGCCTGCAACCGCTGCAGTTTTTCGCGGATTTCTGTGCGTGAAGATGGGCAGAGGACCCGCTCCACATCCGCAAGCAGTTCGATGAGTATCCCACCGTAACCAAAGAAGAGCACCGGCCCGAAGGAGGGATCCTGCAGTCCGCCGATAAAGAGGTCATGCCCCTCCCCGGCCATGGCTGTCACACGGACTCCGTCGAACCGCGCCCCTGGGGCAGAGAGCTTAAGGTTGGCTTGAATCTGGCGGAAGCCTTCCCCTGCCTCCTCAAGGCTGGCAATGCCGAGGAGGACCCCTCCGACTTCCGTTTTATGCAGGCCCTGGGGAGAGATCACCTTGAACGCCACCGGAAAGCCGATGCTCTCCGCCAGGCCCGCAGCCTCTTCGGGCGAACGGGCGATCTCGGCACGCGGGCTGACCAGACCATAACGGGAGAGAAATTCGAGGGATTCTTCGCCAATGGCCCCATCGTGGCGGCTGAGCCACTCTTGGCCACGATCAGGATGCTGCCTCAATAGGGGCTCATCCGCCTGGAAATGACCCTCTGCCTGTCGGGCATGAAACGACATCTGCCGATGCAGGGCGGAAATGGCCTCTTCAAGTCCGTTGAACACCGGAATTCGGCAGCGCTTCTTCAAGGTGGCCACCTGCTGGCCATCGCCGTACAGGACAAGGGCCAGCGGTTTCGCCGAGGAGCGCACCGCGCCGGTCATCTCCAGGGTGAGATCGGTGGTGAACATCGCGGTGAAGACATCCTTGCCCTGGGAAGGCATGGCCGGAGTCTGGCTGACAAAAATCGCGCCATCCACCTCGGGGCTGGCGAGTACATGGCTGAAAATCAGGGGATACTTGTCGATCTGGTAAATATCCCCCATGTCCAGCGGGTTGGACAGGCGGATGATACCGGCATTGGCGATCTCCTGCAGTTCGCGGTAAAACGTTTCCCCCGGATCGGCAAAGGCAAATCCCCGATGCTCGCAGAGATCGGCCATGGCCACGCCCAGACCACCGGCCGGACTCATCGCCATGAGCCGCTTTCCGCGCATGGGCGGCAGCAGAAAGGCCTTGGTCGTGGTGATGAACTCGTGGAGGTGATCGATGCGGATGATGCCGGCCCGTTCAAAGGCGGTGTCGATGATCGCCTCGTCGTTGCTGAGCGAGGCGGTATGGCTCAGGGCGGCCTGACTGCCGGCGGTGGAGGTGTTGGCCTTGAGGATGATGATCGGTTTGTCGATTTTTTGCGCAACGTCGATCAGGCGTCTTCCGTTGGCAATGCTCTCCAGATAGAGCCCGATGACCTTCGTGGCCGGGTCCTGTCCGAGGTAGTGGAGGAAATCGACCTCGTCCAGATCAAGCTTGTTGCCGATGCTGGCAAATTTGGCCAGTCCAACCTGCTCATTTTTTAGAAGGTTCCACAAAAAAAGCCCTAGGCCGCCACTCTGGGTGATCATGGAAAAGCCGCCGTGCAGAACCGGGTAGGAAGGCACGAAAGGCAGGCAGAGGCCGCTTGCGGTGTCGGCCAGGGTCAGGCCGTTTGGGCCGACAAAGCGTATGCCGTAGTCGTGGGCCAGCTCGCAGACCCGGGCGGCCAGGGAGGCGCCGTTTTCACCGGATTCATTGAACCCGCCGGAGAGAATGGCCAACCGCTTGATGTCCGCCCGGCCGCAATCCTCCACAGCCTGGGGCACAAAGCGGGCTGGAATGAGCAGTGCCGCCAGTTCGGGGACCAGGGGCAGCTCGGAGGCGGCACGATAGACGCGGATCCCGCTGACATCGGTCTCGACGCTGGTCGGGTTGATGCCGAAGATACGGCCGCGAAACCCCCAGCGCAGGCAGTTTTCCACGATAATCCGCGGCGTGTTCTGCGCTTTGGAGGAGAGACCGTACACTGCAAGAGAACTCGGGGCAAAGAATCGATCCATGTTTCTCCCTACTGGTGGAAACAGGAGGAATCCTGTCGGGTTAGTGATGGAAAAGCAGTCTTGCCAAGGTGCTGTTGTTGCTATTTTCGTTCCCGGCGAAGTGCCGCCGGCAGCAGACTGAGCACAAACCATCCGCAGGCGACGAGGATGATGGTGGCTCCGGTCGCAGTGCGCGCCCAGTCCTGGGCAGAGAGGATCAAACCGCTGATGGATGAGGTGAGGCTGATCAAGAGTGCCCACCAGAACATGGTTCCCGCGGATCGTGCAAGATTGCGGGCCGCTGCCGCCGGCACGATGAGCAGGGCGGTGACCAACAAAACCCCCATGGCCTGCACCGCAAACATTACGATCAGGGCCAGCAAACCGGTGAAAATATATTGGTGAATGGCGACGCGAACGCGGTGGGCCTTGGCCAGGGTGGGGTTGAGGCCGATATAAAGCAGGTGGTTGTAACTGATCACCTGAAAGCTCATCAGGCCGATGAACAGGAGGATGAGAAAGAGAATCTGGCCGTCACTGATGGTGAGAATGTCGCCGTAGAGAAAACGTTGCAGGTCACGCGCCAAGGAGCGGTCCCGGCTGACGATGGCCAGACCGAAGGCCACCATGGCCGAGAAAAAGACCCCGATCACGGTGTCGCTTGATAATCCGGAACTTCGCTGCATCACCATGATCCCCAGCCCCACCAGCAGGCCGAAGGCGGGCATGGTCCAGTTGGGATCAACCGCGAACAAGAGCCCCAGGGCCACGCCGGCAAAGGCGGAGTGGCTGATCGCATCGGCAAAAAAGGCCATGCGAAAGTTGACCACCATGATCCCCATGACCGCGGCCATGGGAGCCAGCAGCAGCAGGCCGATGAAGGCCTGCTGCATGAACCTCGCCTGGAGACAGTCAAAGGGCAGGAGCTGAGCGACGAGGTTGTAGACCGGTGTCAGATCAATCATCGCGTCTTCCCTGGCAGCAGGGCGCCGAGCAGACGGCGCGATTATCCGGCATGGAGCGGCTACTGACCAGCCCCATGTGCATCCCGAAGATGGCGGTCAGGTTTTCGCCGGTCAGGGTCAGCCGGGGAGGACCTTCCGCCGCGACCTTGCGGTTGAGGCAGATGACATGGGTGGCGTGGTGGGTGACCGTGGCCAGGTCATGGCTGACCATCAACTGGGTAAATCCTTTGCTCGTGCGAAGTTTGTCAAGCAGTTCACAGAAGATCAGCTCTCCGCGGAAATCGACCCCGGCCGAGGGCTCGTCCAGCACCAGCAGTTCGGGATCCTGACAGAGGGCCAGGGCCAGCAGGACCCGCTGCAGCTCGCCTCCGGAAAGGGCGCCGATCTTTCGTTCGGCAAGGTGTTCGGCCTTCACCTGGGCCAGGATCTCGCGGGAGCGGTTGTGAATACCGGGGACAATGCCGAGCCAGAGCGGTTTTTTCTGAAAGCCCATGGCCAGGAATTCGCTGACGGTCAGCGGCATGCCCCGGTCAAAGGAGAGCCGCTGTGGAACGTAGCCGATTCGCGGTGGTTTGTCGCTGTTGCCCCAGGTGATCTTGCCCTGAAAACCGATTTCTCCCAAAAGGGCCATGAGCAGAGTGGTTTTTCCCGCTCCGTTGGGCCCGATAATGGCGGTACAGCTCCCCTTGGGCACGGTGGCGGTCACGGCATCAAGGATGGAGATTCCCCCCCTTTCCACGGTTACCTGCTCGAAGCGGACCGCAGATTCCGCTTCCTGGGGTGCCGGCTGGTAGAGGGGAAGCGGATTAGCGGTGGCCAAGGGTCTGTTCCAGGGTGGTGAGGTTTGTCTGCATGACCTGCTGGTAATAGTTCAGCGGCGCATTCTCCGGTCCGTTGGCAACCGGATCCAGCCGGGCGGCCTGTATACCGGCCTCACGGGCAAGGGTTTGGCCGATGGCTGCCGGATACTGGGGCTCGGTGAAGACCGCGCCCGCCTTTTTCTCCTTGATGTCTTTCACGATCTCAAGCATTTCCGAGGCCGAGGGGCTTTGACCCGCATGGGCCTGAACCACGGCGACCACCTCCAGGCCCATATCGCGGGCCAGATAATCAAAGACACCGTGCTGGGTGACGATCCGTCTGTTGACCAGCTCCTTGGCGGCCAGAGACATGGTATCGGCCAACTGCTGCAACTGTTCGCTGTACGCCTTGCCGTTTGTCAGCAAGGCCTGTGCGGCATCGGGCTTCTGCTGGGCCAGGGCCTGGGCGATGTTCCCCGCAAGCAGGGCGGCCATACGCGGACTGGCAAAAAGGTGGGGATTGGGGCCGGCGTGGTGATGGTGCTGGTGTTCCTCGTGATGGTGGGCATCCGCGTGTTCGTCATGGTCCTCCGCCTTTTGCTGGAGGATACCTGCAATACCAGCGGAGCTGTCGATCACCTGCAGTCGGGCATTGGCTTTTTTCAGGGGGGCACCGAGGAATTCTTCCATGCCCAGGCCGTTGATGATCAGCAGATCGGCCTTGGCCAGTTTGTGCATGTCCTGTGGGGTGAGGGCGTAATCATGGGGGCAGCCCAGCCCGGCGGGAATCATCAGGTCAAGGTCGATTCCATCCACGCCGTTGACCACATTCCGCGTGATCTGATAGATGGGAAAGGTTGTGGCAAGGAGGTGCAGGGGCGGGTTTTGCGCTCGACACGGGTGCCAGCTGATCAGAATGGCGGTCAGTACCGCCACGAACAGGGAAATTGATTTCTCGTACATGAGAACCTCCGTATGGTGTGCGGGTTCAGAGACTGAAGCGGGTTAAGGGGGAAACTTTTAATGGAGCGGGCAGGGAAGGCAATCTTCCCTACGACTCTATCCAGACTTCCCTGCGAACACAGGCCTGGTCTTCAGGGCGCATGACCCGGAAACTCAAAACGCCTTCTTGAAAGCTGCCGTAGGTGGCATGACGGGGGATTCGCAGGGTACCATCGTCGTCAAGTTCCACCATAACGACAATATCGCCGCCGTTTCCCAGGGTGAGCTCACAGGGTATCTTGCGCATTTGCATTTTCCCTTTCTTGTTCTTTGATCTGCACCAGGCGGACCGATGGGTTGACATGGACCTGCTCATTGTTGGCCGGCCCCTTGGCCTCCGGTACCTGGCTGGTCAGTTTCAGTGATGAAGGCGGTCCGTTCAGGGCTGCAAAAATACTGTTGTCCCGCTGGTAAAGATCCGGTTTGAACATCACCTTGCCGTCGCTGACGTTGGTTGTCAGATACATCAGATAAATCGGCAAAGGCTGTTTGAGGATAACGGTAACGGTCTTGCCTGAGGCAAGGATTTGATTCATCCTCTCTGGAGTCGTTGGATTGCCGGTATCGTTTGCCAGAATCATGCGTCCGAGATCAAGGGGGTTCTGCACCCGAATGCAGCCGTGGCTGAATGCGCGGCGAGTTCTTCCGAAGAGAGATTTTGTCGGGGTATCATGGAGATAGACGTGGTACGGGTTGGGGAACATGAATTTGATCAGTCCCAGGGCATTGTCCCGCCCCGCATTCTGACGGATGATATAGGGAAAATACCTGCCCCGGTACTGCTGCCAGGGAATCAGTCCGGGATCAACCTCATTGCCCTCACGATCAAGGACCCGCAGGTTCTGTTTGGCCAGAAATCCAGGATCCCTGATAATAGTGGGTACGGTCTCATTTTTAATGATATCCGGTGTTATGGTCCAGGTCGGATTGAGCACGATGTAGGTGATGGCCGAACGAAAAATCGGCGTCTGATGATATGGCTTGCCGACCATGACCTTGCTGGACCAGACCTGCTGGTTATCGTGGTAGTACTGCAGCGTGAACCCGGCAATATCAACAATCAGGCTCGAGCTTGGAAGATCGTGGATAATCCAGCGGGTCCGTTCCAGGTTGACCCGGATCTGTTTAATCCGCTCCTCGGCGGTAATGTTCATGGCCACCAAGGTGTTCTTGCCGATAACACCGTCGGCTTCCAGATGGTGACGCTTTTGGAACGCCTTGACCGCCGTCACCAGCGCGGGATCATACAGGTTGCCTTTTCCCTTCCAGGGAGACGGGTAATCGCCAGTCACGGCAAGACGGTGCCGTAATGACGATACCCGTGTATCCACCATTCCCGGACGCAGGCTGGGGCCCAGGGGGACCTGGGGCCATCCCCCTTGACCGGCGATGACTTTATAACGGCTCAAGGCTCCCTTGAGAGCCACATAGGCCTGGTGATGCGGGGAAAGCTGGTCAAGCGTTGTCCGCACGGTGCCGGTGGTGATGCCCTTGAAATAAGTATCCACCGGAGATGTGCGCGGCGTGGTGGATTCCAGATTGTGCTTTTCGTCGACCTGGGTCGGATCGACCTTGCCGAAGCGTTTATGCTGCCCCAGAAGAATAAAGGCATCCGAGAGCAACAGATCGTACTCGACCTGCTGGGCCAGCGTCATACTCTCCGGCTGTTCAAAATGGTATCGGCTGATGCTCTTGAGGTGATAGTCGTCGGGAATAAATCCCTCGTCTGCGCCTGCAATGATGGCGGAAAGGAGCTGGCGGATATTCTCCTCATTGGTCCACAGCGGGGCAAAATGATTCTTCCTGTACAAATCAAAGAGGTACGCCGTGGTATAGAGCGGTTCTTGATCCGTGGGTGGCTGCTCGCCGTAATACAGCTGTTCCAGTCGCTGCTGAATCAGCTGCTGTTCTGGGGTTGCCGTTGCGGATGGCGGTGGTGCAGGTAGCTCGTTGTTCGTCGTGCTTTGCAGGCCGGGAGCGGGCTGCAAAGGGGGCGTCTCCTCGGCACGAAGGGAAGATCCCTCGTAGGGAAGGAAGAGGGAGAGCAGCAGGGCGGAAAGAGCGTAAAAGGTGGCACGTCCTGATGGGCTTAACAGCAACATGGGAAATTTTCCTGGATCAAAACTGAGTTATGTGAAATGGGCGCAGGCTGTTGTTTGTAATCGGTTTGATGTCGATACGGCCGCTCTCGTCAACGATTTCGAGAGCGAAGGCCCGATTCCTCGGCGTACTGATTTTGTACGCTTGTGTTCGATGATTTTGAATGTTCATGAAGGTGCCATCTGTGGTACGCCACCAACACTCAATCCACTTTTAAGGAACTACGACGATAATGACAAGAACATATACAAATTTTTGAATAAAAATATATGACAAAGAGTCGATCCTGAGAAAATTCGACCCATGGTTTCCAGCTGGAGCTTCATTGTCGGTTGTAAAAGAGGCTGGTACAAAATTTTTTCAGTGTGGCTCACCCCTGTCTTGAAAAGTTCCGAGAACGACCTGGAATTATCTTAACATGCCGATTTCCCTTTGTATAATTTTTTGTATTTTGTTTTTGCCTGAGGTCGCGCCGCAACTGTTGATCTCATAAAAAGCATCGAAAAGGATATTTGAGTTTTGTGCACCCTTATTTCACAAGACGTGATTATCAGTTTTTTTGCTTTTTGCGAGGCCATCACGATTCTCTCTCGTCAAAAGCGGCGTTTCTGACCTATTATACATTGCAATACAGAGTATACGCGGAGGATACCTGCATGATGTTTGCGAACCTTTCACCGGTGCTGCTCTGGTTTTTGGCCGGAGTGTTTTTTTTGGTCCTTGAGTTGATGCTTCCTGGGCTGATCGTCTTTTTTTTCGGACTCGGTGCCTGGTGTGCGGCATTGGTCCTGTACCTTTGGCCGATGGAGTTGTCTTACCAACTCCTGGTTTTTCTTATCAGCAGCGTTTTCTTTTTGGTGGTGTTGCGTTCCACCTTGAAAAAAGTGTTTCTCGGGCGGACCCTGGAACCGGATGCCATGGATTCTGCTCTGCCTTTGACCGGCACAGCCGAGGTTATTGAGGATATTGTGCCGCCGGCACTCGGCAAGGTGAAATACGGCGGATCCTTTTGGCAGGCCAGTGCAGAGGTGCCGTTGACCAAAGGCATGATCGTTCGCGTATTGGAGAAAAAGAACCTGACCATCAAGGTCGGGGCAATGGATACACAGGGAGAAGGGTGATGGATAGTTTTTTAATCGGTGTTCTGGTCCTGGTTGGCTTTGTTGTTATTATCCTCTTCAAAACCGCTGTGGTGGTGGCTCAGCAGTACGAATACGTCATCGAGCGGCTTGGAAAGTATCGGACGACCCTGGAAGCGGGGTTTCATATCCTGGTTCCCTTTCTCGACAAGGTTGCCTACAAGCGGAGCCTGAAGGAGGAATCCATCGATATCCCCGCACAGACCTGTATTACCGCCGACAATGTCACCATGGAGGTCGACGGTTGTCTTTACATGCAGGTGGTCAACTCGCGTCTCTCCGCCTACGGCATCGAGAATTATCATTTCGCGGTGGCCCAGCTTGCGCAGACGAGCCTGCGTTCGGCCATCGGCAAGATCAACCTGGACAATACCTTTGAGGCCCGCGAAACGTTGAACCAGCAGGTGGTGCAGGCCTTGGACGAGGCCTCGCAGAACTGGGGGGTCAAGGTGCTTCGCTATGAGATCAAGGACATCCAGCCGCCACGGAGCGTACTCGATGCCATGGAGAAACAGATGAAGGCCGAGCGGGAAAAACGGGCGGAGATTGCCAAGTCCGAGGGGTTGCGTCAGTCAACGATCAACCGTGCCGAGGGCGAGCGGGCCGAGGCCATTGCCCGTTCTGAAGGGGAAAAGATGCGGCGCATCAATGAGGCCGAAGGTCAAGCGCAGGAGATTCTCAAGGTGGCCGAGGCGACCGCGGAGGGAATTCGCAAGGTGGCGGAGGCCCTGAGTGCTCCAGGAGGTACGGATGCGGCCAATCTGGATGTGGCCAAGCGTTATATTGATCAGTTCGGCAAACTGGCCAAGGAGAGCAATACCCTGATTCTTCCGGCCAACCTCACCGATGTCTCCACCATGGTGGCCACAGCCCTGACCACCCTGGAGAGCACCAAAAGAGTCGAGAAGGCTCTTCCCTGATTTGCTCCTGTTCTCGCCCATCGTTCCGTATCGGGCCGATGGGCAACTCTTGGTCTCCTTTCTGTCCCCATGACCGTTTCGACCGTGGCGGTCACTGGACCGTCCCGGGATGGCTATTGGACCTGTCCTGATGTATTTCCACTTGAACGCACAGTTTTTTTCTCTTGAGAACAAACATCTGGACACGTGGGGACCGCACCGGTCAGGGCCTGCTTCCAACAGACTGGACATGGACACCTGCGTCTGCTGCAAGAGTTATAGCGAGAGCAACGCCGGTTTTACGGCAGTGTGTCGGTGGCAGGAAGTTTGCCGGCTGTTTGCGGATGGATCAGCCGGGCAAAGGTCACCAGGGTATCGGCAAAGGTGAGCGGAGAAGGGCTGCAGACCAGGTCCGGATCAAGCAGATAGACCCGCTGGTCACGTACGGCATCGAGGGTGGGGAAAACAAGCCAGTGTTTCTTCTGGTCGGCGCCGATACCGCCTTCCGAACCCATCACCGCAATGATGATCACCTGGGGGTTGAGGGCTATGACCTGTTCGACTTTCATCGTTCCGGAGCGTTGCTCGCCGGCAATGTTGATGCCGCCGGCCAGATCGATAAAGTCATGGGTGAACGAGTTCTTGACCGAGGAAAAGAGCGGGCTGGCACCAACCTGAAGAAAGACCTTTGCTTTGGGAAGCGGGCCTACGGCCGCCTGCACCGCATTCACCTTGGCCTGTGCCCGGGCGATGATGGCCTCGGCCTGCTGCTCTAAACCAAGCAAGTCTCCAAGTCGATGAAACTGCAGGCAGATGTCAGTAAACGAGGCCGGTTGGCGAAAGGTCTCTACCTGCAAGCCGAGGTTACGGAGTTGCCCTACCTGCTGCGGCGGATTGAGGTTGATCGAAAGCACCAGGTCGGGACGGAGGCTGACGATTTTCTCGATGCTCAATTCCTGCACCGATCCGATTTTTTCAACCAGGCGGGCCGCCTCGGGCCGCTGACAGTAGACCGTGTTGCCCACCAGTCGATCTCCGGCGCCGAGCAGGAAAATATTTTCCGTCAGCAGCGGGCTGAGCGAAACCAGGCGGGCGGGATAGGCCTCCTGCAACACCTCCGCACCATGCAGGGGTATGGCGATGGAGAACATCAACAAAAAAACGAGGCCAAACCATGACCTCGTTCTTGGATGCAAGCGTCGCTGTCGCATTAGAAGCAGCTGCAGACCACCGGAGCCCGGATGACCCGCAGTTGCGGATCAGATGACATCGTCATCGTCGAGATCGTCTTCATCGTCAATTTCATCCTCGCCGTCGAGATCATCGTCGTTGTCGTCGATGTACTCCTCGTCCTCATCGAACTCGTCATCATCCGGAGATATATCCGGGGTGGAGTCGTCGGCGGAGCGGATCGCTTTGGGGATTTTGGATTCCGGCAGGACGAACTCGCGAATCTTCTCGACCTCGTCGGCAAGGAGGAGATCCGCCTGGCAGACCTTGCAGGTTTTCACGTGCTGGTCGACAAATTGCATCATACGGGCCGGAGCCATGGTTTCTTGTTTCACCCGAAGGTACCAATCCTTAATCAGGCGAATTAAATTTTCACATTCCATGGAAAAATCGAGCTGTGTGCTGTTGCGGGCAAAAGCCCGGTTTGAGTGTTCAACGTGGAGGAGCCAACAAACAGTTGTGTTTTTTGTGAATAACTATTAAATATTACTGATCAACGGAAGTGGAAAGGGCACTGGTGGCTCTCCCGGACTTCAAATCCGGTGTGTCGGGCGAATACCCCGGCAGGTGGGTTCGATTCCCATGCACTTCCGCCATTTTTTGAGTATTTTCAGTACCTCTTGCAGCCCTATTCTAGCCTGAAACTTTTTCCGCTGTCAATCTTCTTTTCCCCTGAATTTGTCAAGAAAAAAACGCTCTCGGGTTCATCTCGAGATGGCCCCGCCCATCGCTGCTGGCGTTGACCAACTGAAGCGAGCCAGAGACCACCGTCTTGCAAAAGGTTTGCTGATACCCATGGTCCGGGAATAGGACAAAAAAACTGCCAGGACCGGCGAAGTGGTTTGCGCCCCCTGTGGCAACCGGTTCCAGATAGCGTGTTAGCGACCGGGCGAGAAGATGAAGCGACTCCACCGGCGGTTGGCCTGCCATGGTAGTTCATCAAAGCCCAAGGCGACCATTTCCAGCTGTCACACATCCTTGTAGCCAATCTCCCCTGCCCTTTGCAAGCAATACTGTTCGCTGCGCCGGCCTTTTCGCGGTTACTGTGGGGGCAGCCGGGGATGTGCGGGGAATCGAGGGTTTTCTTGAGCGGCTATTTGGCTGGTGAGAATTGTTATTGAATTTAGGCTGTGCAAACTTTATCTGTTCGTATAAAATTTGACTGATGCCTGCAGAAGCGTCGCAACACAGATGGAGGAGTCTCCCATGGAAAAAAAGGTCAATTGGGATTCGATTCCTTCCTTGGAAGGACTGGAAATTGATTGGGAATACGGGAAAAACAAAGTGCAGGACCAGCGGGCTTTTGTTCGTTTGAACCTGGATGATATGGGGCAGTTGTTCGCGGTCAGTGAAATCAAGGTGAAAATTGCCACCATGCAGCAGGTGCATAACGGAGTCTTGCTGGATATCAGCACCGGGGGGGCCGCGGTGAGGCTTCCCAAATCATTGGAAGTCGGTCAGCCGATAAAAGTTGGATTCGTGCTCAGTTCCGTTCGCGTGGTCAGCAAGGGGCAGGTGCGGCATGTCTGTCCGATAGATGGTGGATACAAAATCGGGGTACAGTTTATCGAATTAGACTTAGCTGCCCAGGATTTTCTTTCCGGCCTCTATGCATCCAAAGTTTTTCGGCACGCGTATTAGATGCATCCCCCGAAGAGCGGCGACAAGGTTCGTGTTGTCTGCACGCTTGTACCGAGAATATCCACCTCTAAACAAATTGTGCCTTCATTGGCAATAGGAGGAATGAGCGTCGGTGAGGTGCTGAATCTCACTCCTGCAGATATCCTGGAGCGAAGTTTGACCATCCAGCCCCTCCAAAATGGTCGATTTTTTCCTGAGCATGTTTGGATAACGCATAATCTCATGCGGGGACTTTACGGTAAAAATCTCAGTTTCTACAAAGCGTTAAAAAACTGGATAAAATCTTTTGGCCGGTTCAAAGAGGCATTTTGGAACGGAATGGAAGCTGTGATCAATTTTTTAATAAAGTTTCTAGGATTGAGTTACCGAAAGTATATGTTGGAGAAGAGAAAACATGGAAACTATTCTCCGGAAATCGTTCAAGGCATTATTATCCTAAGAATCGAAGGGAAGGCAATACCATGTGCGGCATGATCAATGCTCCATGGCTTAGCCTGACGGCTTTGGGGGCTGATCGCCTACAGTTTATCAGGTGGTTGTTGTTCATTTAGTTTAAAACCAACAGGTGGGTAGGTGATATCGTATTTTTTCATTTTTCGCCAAAGGGTTGTTTTGTCAACACCAAGATGATCCGCTGTTTTCTTTCTATGGCCGCCATATCGATGCAGAGCCGCTATGATGGTGCTTGCTTCTGCATTTGAGAGAGGGTTTGCTTCAGCGGTATCATCCTGTTCGATAACCGTATCGATGACTGACTTACGGACTTCCTCAGGAAGACTCTCAATATCGATGACTGTGTCCCGGCACATGACAAAACAATGTTCAATTATATTTTCAAGTTCCCGTACATTTCCGGGGAAATCATACTGCATCAAAACATTGAGAACAGCAGGGCAGACTGCCTGGATATTTTTTCTTGATAACTTTCTGAATTTATTGATGAAATGTTGGATAAGTAAGGGGATATCCTCCCTACGCTCACTGAACGGGGGGATGGAGATATGTATGACATTTAAACGAAAGAAAAGGTCATTGCGAAATTCATTATTCTCAATCATTTCCTTGAGATTTCTATTGGTAGCAGCAATAACACGTGCATTCGTTTTCACTGTTGTCGTTGCGCCCAAAGGCTCAAATTCATTCTCTTGCAGAACGCGAAGCAGTTTAACTTGAAGTGCAGGGGAAATGTCGCCTATTTCATCAAGGAAAATAGTCCCGTTTTCAGCCAATGAAAATTTACCGGGTTTGTCTTTGATAGCGCCGGTGAATGCTCCTTTTTTGTAGCCAAATAATTCAGATTCGAGCAGATCGTCAGGCAGGGCTGCGCAGTTCAATGCTACGAATGGACCGGTTTTATGGCTTAACTTATGAATAGCCTGTGCAAATAATTCTTTGCCAGAGCCGCTTTCACCTTCTATTAAAACATTGCTCTCACTTTGAGAGATAGCAGGAAGGGTTGAAAAAATTTTTTGAATTTTATGATTTTTACTGATTATGTTGTGAAAATTATATTTTTTTGTAATCTTTTTTCGCAAACAACAAAGGCTTGAAATATCTCTGAATGTTTCAACCCCACCAATCATTTCTTCTTTACTGTTTCGCAAAACAGAAGTGCAGACAGATACCTTAACTTCATCTCCATCAACATCTTTAATTGTGTAGTGTTGATTAACTATATCCTTACCTGTTTTAATTGATTTGTTTAAAGCGCAGTCGTCGATGCAAATATTAGCACGAAAAACATTATAACATTTCATGCCAATTGCCTCGTTTCTATCGAATCCAGTAATTATTTCAGCTGCACGGTTGAATGAGGTTATCTCGAATTTATGGTTTACCGTAAAAGCCCCATCAGCGATAGATTCGAGAATGTTCCTGCTGAAGGTATCCGGGGAATCCTCGTAGGTCTCCTTGCATTTTTCTTGCGGGTTCTCGCGCTGTTTTTTTTTATTGTTCACGCTGTTGTCTCGGATGTCTCGCCTCGCCTGTTCTCGAACCAGAGTGGGATCATCGCCTTTTCCGATTTTTCTATTATTAGAAATGGAGGTGAAGCTTTTGTCAACAGTACTTGTTTCCATTTTTGAAACTCCATGCAGAGCGTAATCGATTGCCAAGCAGTTATCCATGGTGACAACATTGCCATTTTTAGAGAATGGCTATTCATATGCAACCATATGTGAGAAAACCTGTTGCCTCAGTGATGCTCCTCGTAACCCGTGATCATTGACTTGAAATGTGCGGAAGGGCTACTGCCGAGTGTTGATAGGTAGCAATGAATAATGATGAAGGAAATGAAAAAGAAAGAAAGGATGACATGGATCGTGTCAATTATTTTTATCCCTCCCAACAGGTTGATATATTCCTCGTATCCCGCAATCCTCCAGAGGTAGATTCCGGTTATAATCTGCGCGGGAACAATGAAAATCATTATTATTAGGTAGGCCTGTTGCTGCAGAGGATTAAATTTGTTGTGCGGTGTCATGATGTGGGGATTGGGGGCACCTTTAAAAATCCCATATCCATAGTAACGTACCTGTTTAATCATTTGAGGGATAAGATCACGAAAATCAGGTATATATATTTGTATTTTCCCAGACCCGAGGTAGTAAGCCAACCAGATAAAATAATTGGCGACAACTATTAATCCAATGTAATTATGTAGGGTTATCGCATGATTTAAGGTCATTAGGGTTATGGTCTCTGCATAACGGATTTGAATGCCGGTGCAAATGAGCAAGACAAAACCAACTGCATTAATCCAGTGCCAAATACGCACTGGGGCCGGATGTACGTAGATCATATTTTCATTTTGAGACATGTTGTTTCTCCCTGGAGGTAATTTCATTAATTCAATGATCTTTTTTGAATTTGTTTTTTCTGCGCCATGGAATGGTGAATATCCTGACTGATAAGTGGCCAAGCACAATACATGCGCTACAGCCAACAATGACCAGTCCGATTTTATCGAGAAATTTTATTCTCGTTCCACCAAGAAGGTAAAAGTGGCTCACGTAATAGCTTTCCAATACCGCACGATCAACCTTATGGTGTATTATTTCAACGTCCGGGTCGGAAAATACAATGTTGACATCTCTGAAGTATGAAGAATTGGAAGAGTGACATTTCCCGCACTCTTTTTGGGCGCCTCCATTAATTATTCTATGTGCTGTGGCGTCTATAGCCGCAACAAGTTCAGCATGGATAACCGTACGAATATTTTTCAACTTCAATCTGAGCATAAGATCGTCGAATTCACCCTGATTTATGCAACCATCTTTATCCGTATCAACTGTTGTCATGAAGCCTTCACTCTTCACTCCAATTTTTTCCATCAAAGAATCGGTTTGAAAGTACGTGTTGGTAGCCAGGTCATAAAATTTCAGGTGAGTATGTCGCGGGGCACCGGGTGAATGGCAGACAACGCAATCAACGTTTGCAAAATGGGACTTCTTAGAGGGGAGCCAGTCATGAGTCTGGTCCGGGTTGTGACACTTCAGGCAGATATAATCCATCCGTTCTGGAACAGAAGCCGACGCCATCTTCTTCACATTATGGTAGCCATGACATGCATAGCACTTCATGGTTATCCCTTTTGTACGCATCGCCATATGGACGCTCTCCTCGAACTCGACAGCTGCCTCTTTGTGGCAGCGTGCACAGTGAACAGGTTGCAGTGGTGATGCATGGGGGAAGTTTTCGTCCCAATAGGGTTTCTTGATAACATGGCAATCAACGCACATTACTCCATTCATATTATGGACGGAATGTTTGAATGCCTCCTCATCTATGTGTAATGAGGACTTCGTCATATCCATCTGTAACATGTTGTCAGTGCTTACTTTCGTGACAGACTTGTCGCTATGACATTCCAGGCAGACTCTATTTTCAACAGCGGATAATTGAGATGGAGAAAGTATGCATGTAGATAAAAGGAATACTCCCATATATCGTATCAATATTCTCACCCGTTTCATTGTGTCTCCATTGATGTAGATTTTTATTATCGATTATTTCTTCTATTATTTTATTAGATGTATGTTATCTTGTCCTTTTTCAGTCATTTATATTGTCCGATAATTAATTTTAAATAACTGTCGTTATTATTTTGAATTTTGCTATTTTTTACTAGAAGCGAACATTTTTTTCCATGCGTGGATACGACGTTGAAATGTTCGCAATTTACTTAAACTATATTTTTCTGGGTATTTTTCCTGTAAATATCTGAATAATTCTGTCGCATTCTGATACTGGTTTTCTTTTAATCGTGGTACAATTTCATTTTCCCATACTTCTTGGAAATCATCAGGATGTGTTCTCCAATGTCTTTTTTTTTCTGTATATAATCTGAAAGTTCCTTTTTCAATTCTTCTTCCTGTACGTTCTGATATTCCCGCAATAGCAGCAGCGGTTCTTTGCGTTTTTCCATCGCTTCGTTTCTCTTTGTATAATTTTACTTGTTCTCCGTTTACGTGTTTTCCAGACACCGGAAGCCTCCTCAATTACGCTGAGTCGGTCAAAACCCGATTTTTGACACCGGTCTATATAACTGCCATCTATCGGACTCTATAATTGACATTCAATTAAGGAAAAAACTCCAAGATTTCTTTGCACTAAATGTGCCATGAAGCAAAAATTATATAATAACAATAAGTTGTGCGCTTGTCCCTTAGCTCATGTTGCATATCTGCAATCACTAATTAGAGAAGAGGTTGCATATTTGCAATCAAGAGATAAGTGCTCTGTAGTCTGCTAAATTTCCCAAAAAAATGGTTCTACCTGATTTTATCGAGGATGTACTTGCGACTTAATTGTATTGAAAATGCTCTGGGTGATGGAGCAATAATGGAGAATCGGATTGTTATGGAGGAGGCATGGTTCCTTGACCCAGTGAAAACCTTGCTCATGACTGGTTCGGTAACATACTGAAATGCCATTTTATTGAGGAAAGGTGATCGTTGGGGAGAGGGAGAGGGAGAGGGGGATGTGTGAAAATGCCGGTGATAGAAAAGAATATCGCATCGTTTATTCACACAACCGTTTGAGGGGGCTTGAGTGAAAAAACGATGCGATCATAACGAGGTGGCTGGGACTATTTATGCTGCTCTATTGCTTCATGCCCCCAGCAATGATGTTTGTATCAAATTACAATTTCTCTTTTTCTATCAGGTCAGGCCGCATTAGCATCAGGTGGCCATGACAGGAATTTTGGCATCGCTTGTGTCAGTTTTTCATCTATGGAATGTCCTATTATTCCGTACGCATAAGCAAATATAATCCCGTTTACCAAATTGACCAGGCAGAGTTGAGGTCCAGTCATCATGGTGTTGAGCTCAAGCATCCCGCTCCCGAGTAAACAAATGTACCCCACTGATCCATGGATAAGATTACCAATAAGCCCTATGAGTCCAACAAATTTACCCAGGATTGGAATGTAAGTCATCTGAAGCAGGCCAAAGCTCACCGGCGCAACCACCAAACCGAAGGCCATGCCGTTCCACATCCACCTGTTTTTCATGTTAAAATTTTTTGTTAAGTGTAGAGAAGATAAAGGAATTACTGCTAGAAAAATTAACCATTGACTCATTGCGTGCCTCCTTTCCAGTAATATGATCAGGTATATCCCACTGATATACCCTGAGTACTTTTCTTCCTGACTATTGTCCCAATCGAACCCGTAACGGTTCATCGCACTTGGGGCCAGGAATCGCCGTGTGCGCTTCATTTCCTCTAAAGCATCAAGCGTGCCTAGTGAAGTCTGTAATGTTTTTCGACAGCTTGGAGTTGATTTTTTTTAAATGCTAATTCAGCCATTTGTCCTGTCAGTGTGAGCGTGTGATTTTAAGTTTGTTGTATGAGGAGTGCGCAAGCGAGTGAAAGAATAGATTGCAGGAATGCAATCAGTATAAAAGGGACCCTAGGAGTATAGGGACTCCCTTGACGAGGCGTCATCTACTGACAGGGAGATTGGCTCACTCGTAATTTACGCCAATTTTTCAGGGTAATAGCTGCTTGCTGAGGAAGCGTAGTGTGCGTGTTCCTTGGGGGCGCAATGCCAAGGATGGAGTGGGAATATATATTTAACCGTGGAGAGGGGGGCAGGGGAACAAGATGATATAATGAGATCAGCTAGGCAGAAATTGTGTCT
Source organism: uncultured Desulfobulbus sp. (assembly GCF_963665445.1). GTDB lineage: Bacteria > Desulfobacterota > Desulfobulbia > Desulfobulbales > Desulfobulbaceae > Desulfobulbus. Next base: position 4,532,490 of record NZ_OY762276.1, read on the forward strand.
ATTCGTATCTAATAATAATAAATAGGTAAACCACCGGTTCTGCCGGTGGACTCCCAAAGTTTGACAGTTACGGGATAAATGGGAAGTCTCGCTTTTTAGAACCGCTCAAAGTTCAAGAAAAGGAGACTCCCCATGTACGACGAACAAAGCCTAAGCCACACCAAGTGGGATTGCAAGTATCACGTCATCTGGATACCGAAGTACCGTAAGAAATCGATCTTCGGAGACTTGCGGAAATATTTGGGTAAAATATTTCGAGAATTGGCCAGACAGAAAGAATGCACAGTGATCGAAGAGGATTTGATGCCAGATCATGTCCATATCTTGCTTTCGATTCCACCCAAATACTCGGTGTCCCAGATAGTGGGCTTTATCAAAGGAAAAAGCGCAATTCAAATTGCCCGTAACTTTCAAGGTAGAAAGAAGAATTTTGTTGGGCAGAATTTTTGGGCACGAGGTTATTACGTATCTACAGTTGGTAAGGATGAAGAGGCTGTAAGGGTATATATCCAACACCAGGAAAAAGAAGACAAACGAATGGATCAACTCAATTTGTTTGAATAGGTAGCCACCTTTAGGTGGCTCCAGGTTTTCAACCGCTTTGAGCGGTTCACAATTCAAGCCACCGGCTCTGCCGGTGGTACATGACTATAAAAATACTACATAATCAAGTGCTGTATTGTTAAAAAAACTGGTTGTAACACGTATTCGTGTCGTGAAGGCATGATTTATGCTGCATTGTATATTTTGAATATCGAGAATTTCGCACAATGTCGAGGTATGCAAAAATATACCACAGGCATACAGATGATGTTCGTAGGGTCTTTTTGTTTGAATGCATAAGTCCCCTCCAACGGAAGAAACCTCCATGTGAGTATCATGCTTAGAGGACTGTTGGGGCGATAACCAGCTCGCCCAAAATACGCCACAGGGAGGTTTCAATGGCCACATACTACTTTATCGGTCTGGATCTTCATAAGAAGATGATTGCTTATAGCATCAAAACCATTGACGGGCGAATGGTCGATCAAGGTATGGTTAACTCTGATCGATCATCGTTGAGAGCATGGGTGAAAGACCTGCCCGGCCCTTGGGTTGGAGCCGTGGAAGCAACACCACCACAGTAAGGATGCGGAAGGAAAAAAGGTTACCTATGTTGAGGGGCAAAAAATTGAAAAATGAGAAACCTGCCACAATGCAAAAGAAGGTTCTATGTCCGCTTAGCTGATACTTTTATGAAGGCAGCACACAAGCAATGCAAAACCTGTCACAAGGAAAAAGATCCCAAGCTTGCTAAGTGTGTCGTTCTCGTAAAAAGGCCCGAGAACGACGTTTCGAGCTTCGCAAGTTGCTGATTTCACGATGCGTGACATTCAGGCTTTTGGCTTTTTACGAAGCCATCAAGTGTAGCATATGCCATAAGTAATTTTTCCGGGTCCCCCAAAAGATCAAACAGGATGAGGCTCGTTGATCATTCTTGCCTCATCCTGCTCGCAGTACTGTACGTACGGACCTTGTCTACGGCTCCTAGTCATTTTGTTTTGGTCCAGCGGGAATAGGACTTGAAACCTCTCATCCAGGATGAATGGAAAAAGGCGATTATTTGAATGGATGCACGTGAACGATTAATCAGAAGTACCCAGGCGTTATTGTGGGAAAGGGGATATGTAGGCACGAGCCCTAAGGCGATTCAGCAGCGGGCCGGAGTAGGGCAGGGCAGCATGTACCATCATTTCAGCGGCAAGTCGGATCTGGCCCTGGCCGCGATTGAGCGTTGTGCCGAACAGATCAAGTCTTTTGCCGAGGACAAATTGACTGGACCAGGAACTGCCTATGGGCGGATCGAGGCCTTTCTTATGCAGGATCGCCATGTCCTGCATGGCTGTCAGTTGGGACGGTTGACCGCAGATCCGGAAATCGTCGCCAGTGCAGATCTGCACCGCCCGGTGAATCATACCTTTAGCTGGTTGCGGCAACGTTTGGCTAAAGTCATTGCCCAAGGTCAGGAAAGTGGAGAGTTTGCACCATGCCTTAACGTTGTAGATACGGCTGCCTCCATCGCAGGTATTCTCCAAGGGGCCTATGTCCTGGCCAAGGCTGCCGGGAATGACGAACCTTATTACAGTGCTGTCCGCGGCATGCTGGCTATGCTTAAGACAAGGAGTAGCGAAAAGGGCATCTGAGTAATTCTACTTTGTTAGATTCGTTTTCTGGTTAATACACTGAAATGATATAAATATTTTGTATGCAGCGGTCACTGTAGTCATATTTTTTATATGATTACCACTCAAATTCAGCTGTGAAATTTGCCACTGGTAGGACGCTATTTGTCCTACCAGGTTTGGCATAGTGCTCACAAGGAAGAAGAAAGAGGTGGTCCCTGGGGCTGTACACTCAGGGTGTATCGAGGAAGACCTGAGTGGAATAATCGGTTGTCGGCAGCGGTTGCACGACCTTCTCCTTGCCCGGGAGATTCTCTATATACTGCAGAAATGCGTCGGCATAGTCGAGGCCGACATCGATTCGACGCTCGCCGGAGATCTTTTTCAGGCTGGTGAAGGAATCGTTGCCGTCGGCCAGAAAGGAAATCGTCGCCACCCGGTAGGTTTTATTCAGGTCAAAGGGACGGTAGCTGCCGTCTGCCGCACGAATTTCCAGTTGAGAAAGTCGTTTGCCTTTGGGCTGATTCAGATTCAGGTTCCAGCGGAGACCGCCGGCGTAGGGGTAGCAACCCGTATTCAGTGCCGGCCCAACCACGCCGTCCACAGCATCTTCCAGGGCGTCCTTGATCTCCTGGCCGGTGGCGTTGAGTTGGACCAGGGTGTTCTTGAAGGGCAACACGGTGTACACATCCTTGACCGTAATCGGCCCCGGTGGCAGGTCGACCCGTACACCGCCGCCATTTTGCAGGGACAGGTCCGCTGCAAAATATTTCTTGCCTTGCTGGTAAAAGGCCTCGGCCACAATCTGCTGCATATCGCCCCCATGGGCATTGACCCGGCTGTTCTTGTTGCAGACGTCGCCGAGGGTGGAGCGCGAGGCATCGCGTTTACTGCCGGGCACCCGTCGCAGGCAGAGATTTTCCTTGGTCGAGGCCACCACCTTGGCCCCCAGGGCTTCCTTAGCCCGTTTATACGGGGCCAGTTGAGCGGTAGCCCTGGGATCGGGCTGAGTGATTCTGAGCACCCGGCTGTCTGCGATGTCCGCCTGCACCGCAGCCCTTTCCCCCGCGCTGAGCGCTGAATGATCCTTGTGGTTGAAGTTGTTGCCGATCAGCATCCAGGGGGTGCCGTCGCAGTGTTGCACCACTCCCTGGCGATCAAAGTCGACCTTGAGTTCGCCGACCACGGCGCCGTACTGCCAGGCCTGGGTAATGCAGACCGGTTTGCCGTCACGGTCGGTGGTTCGAGTCGGGTAGGGGCCTTCAGGCGTCAGGCCGTATTGGGTCAACGTTGCCGGACCGAGCAGCGAGTGGGAGTCGCCGCCGACGATGACATCGACCCCGCTGAGTCTTTTCGCCAGGGCCTGGTCCTTGGCATAGCCGATATGGGTGGAGAGAATGATCTTGTTCACCCCCAGTGCCTGCAGGCGATCGATTTCTTGTTGCGCGGTCTCGGCCTCGCCGAGAAAGGTGGTGTCCGGATTGGGGCGTGAGGAATGCTTGGTCTTGCCGGCCACGGTCAGGCCGATAATGCCGATCTTTTCGCCATCACGTTCAACCACGATGGAAGGGAGAATAGCCTCAGGCGGTTTTGCTCCGAACATGGGGGAATCGGCACCGAAGCGGACATTGGCGCTGAGCATAGGGGTGTGACAGGATCCGCTGTGGAGAAAGCCCATCAGTTTTTTGATGCCTGCATCGGTGTTGTCGAACTCGTGATTTCCCAGGGTGAAACTGTCGAAGCAGACCGTGTTCATCAGTTGCGCATCGGCCTCGCCTTCGGTGAGGGTGAAGTAGAGATCGCCGGTGGAGGCATCGCCGCTGTGGATCTTCAATACATTGTTCGCCTTGGCCGAGAGTTCCCGCATGGCCGCGGTCACCCGGGGGAAGCCCCCCCGCTCCACCAAAATCGTTTCCCGGTGTTTGCCGGTATCCAGTTGCAGGCTGGCGGATTCCGCATCGAGGTGGGAGTGGTGGTCGTTGATGTGGAGCAGGGTGAGGGTGATGGGTTTTGGGTGAGGGGTGGTGTCTGTGGCCAGTTGAGGCGCATGGCCGCCACAACCGCCAAGCACAGCGCTCAGGCCAAGGGCGATAAGGGCAAGCAGTCTTCGCATGGGGATTCCTTGATTGAAGAAAGGGGATAAGGTATTGGACTTGTTTTAAATAGCCAATTATACCGTGATAAGAGGGGCATCCACAAAAGGTTTTGCTGGATCCCATGGATAAAACCTGCTTGAATTTTCTCCATGCATAGGGTAGCCTTGGCCAAATTTTTCAACCCCGCCCTTCACTTACAGGCTCTTCCGTGGCAATTCAATCCCAGCAGACAAAAAAATCCGCAGTTCGGGAGAACATTGAGGCAATTGTCATTGCCGTCCTCCTGGCCCTCTTCATCCGCACCTTTATTGTTCAGGCATTCAAGATCCCCTCAGGGTCGATGTTGCCCACACTGCAAATCGGTGATCACATTCTGGTGAGCAAGTTCATCTATGGGGTGAAAATGCCCTTCACCGGCACCACGCTCATACCGATCAGCGATCCCAAGCCCAACGACATCGTCGTCTTTCAGTATCCCAAAGATCCGTCGCTTGACTACATCAAGCGGGTGATTGCCGTTGCCGGCGATACGGTGGAGATCCGCGAAAAAAAGATTTTCATCAATGGCAAGCCCTTTGAGGATAAGCACGGTGTCTTTACCGACCCCCTGATTCATCCCGGTTCCCTGGATCCCCGCGATAATTTCGGTCCGGTCAAGGTGCCGGCCCACCAGATTTTTTGCATGGGCGACAACCGGGACAATTCGTACGACGGCCGCTTTTGGGGGTTTGTCGACCTCCGCGCGGTCCGCGGCAAGGCCTGGGCTGTCTACTGGTCCTGGGACGTGCAACTCCCCCTGCTTTCATTGGACCGGCTTCGTTCCATTCGTTGGGGCCGGATTGGCGATATCGTTCATTGATCACCGGAGGCACCATGGCAACCGGCTACTATTTTGCGCACCGCCATATCCTGGGCATTGAGCAATTGTCTGCAGAGGATATTACCCATATTCTCAATACGGCAGACTCGTTCAAGGAAATTTCCGCACGGCCGATCAAGAAGGTCCCCACCCTGCGCGGCCACACCATCATCAATCTCTTTTTCGAGCCCTCCACCCGTACCCGCCTCTCCTTTGAGGTGGCTGCCAAACGGATGAGTGCCGATACCTTCAACATCAGCCCTTCCACCAGCAGCACCACCAAGGGGGAGACCTTGGTCGATACCGCCCGCAACATCTCGGCCATGCATCCGGATATCATCATCATCCGGCACGCCTGTTCCGGGGCGCCGCTGCTTTTAAGCAAGCATGTGCAGGCGGCGGTGGTCAATGCCGGCGACGGTGCGCACGAGCATCCGTCCCAAGGTTTGCTGGACATGATGACGGTCAAGGAGCATCGGGGCACCTTGAGTGGGCTCAAAATCGCCATTGTCGGTGATATTGCCCACAGTCGGGTGGCTCGTTCGGATGTGATCGGTTTTACCCGCATGGGCTCCGAGGTCCATCTCTACGGACCGGCAACCCTGGTGCCCAAGGGGGTCGATCAGTTGGGCGCCATTGTCAGTCCGTCGCTGGAGGAGGCTGTCCGCGATGCCGACGTGGTCATGACCCTGCGTATTCAGCGGGAGCGGCAAAACGATCCCTTGTTGCCGTCCCTGCGCGAATATGCGCGTCAGTTCGGTGTCTCGCGGAAGATTCTCTCCCTGGCCAAGCCGGATGCCCTGGTGATGCACCCCGGGCCGGTCAACCGCGGGGTGGAACTCAATCCCGATGTCGCCGACGGTCCTCAGTCCGTCATCCTTGACCAGGTCACCAATGGCGTGGCCGTCCGTATGGCCCTTCTTTATCTGGTCATGGGCAACTCGTAAGGAGTGTGCCTGGCCATGCAAAACCGTTGTAACCATTGAGGCGAGAAATCGATGAGCACTTCCTGGCGCATTACCAACGGCCGCATTATCGATCCGGTCAATAAGATCGACCGCAGCGGTGATCTGCTGATTCTTGACGGGGTTATTGCAGATGCGGACCAACCGGTCCCTGCGAACACCCCGGTCATTGATGCCAGCGGCTGCTGGGTTGTTCCTGGGCTGATCGACATGCATGTCCATCTGCGGGAGCCGGGTGAGGAATATAAGGAAGATATTGTCTCCGGTGCCCGAGCGGCGGCCAGCGGTGGTTTTACCGCTGTTGCCTGTATGCCCAATACCAAGCCGGTCAATGACAATGCCACCATCACCGCGATGATTCGGGCCAGGGCCGCCGAGGCCGCAGTGCGGGTCTATCCGGTGGGGGCGATCAGTCTTGCAAGCGAAGGCCACCAGCTGGCGGAGTTTGGCGAAATGAAGTCCGCCGGAGCGGTGGCCGTGACCGACGATGGGTATCCGGTGCGCGACAGCCAGCTGATGCGGCGGGCTCTGGAGTACGCTTCGGATTTCGACCTGCCTGTGATCTCGCACAGCGAGGAGGCCTCGCTCAGCAGCGGGGTGATGAACGAGGGCCCTGTTTCCACCCAGCTGGGGCTGAAGGGGATTCCCACCGCCGCCGAGTCGATCATGGTCTACCGCGAGATTGCCCTGGCCGAATTCACCGGCACCCGGGTGCACATCGCCCACGTGAGCACGGCCATGTCCCTTGATTTGATTCGTGCGGCCAAGGCTCGGGGCGTCAAGGTGACCGCCGAGACCGCACCCCATTATTTTACCCTCACCGACGAAGCGGTGATCGGCTACGACACCAATACCAAGATGAACCCGCCCCTGCGCTCGGCGGCTGACCGAGAAGCCATTTGCGCGGCGCTGGCGGATGGTACTCTGGATGCCATTGCCACCGACCATGCGCCGCATTCCATTCTCGAGAAAGAGGTGGAGTTTGATGTGGCGGCAAACGGCATCATCGGCCTGGAAACCTCGTTGCCGCTTGGCCTGGCCCTGGTGCGCGATAAGGTGATCGATGCCGTTCGTCTGATTGAGCTGATGTCGGCCAATCCGGCCCGTATTCTCGGTTTGCCCGGCGGCTCGCTCGCTTGCGGGGCCCCGGCCGATCTGACCCTGATCGATCCGCAGCGCGAGTTCGTCTACAATGCCGAGCAGGTGGTCTCCAAAAGCAAAAATACCCCCTTTCTCGGCTGGAAGCTGCAGGGGCGGGCGGTGATGACCATGGTCGGCGGAGATATTCGTTACAATATCCTCACCTGAGTCTTCCCGGACCAGGTCGTTCGCTCACTCCGCATACGGGGCCGGATCGCTCAGGCCGGCCTCGGCAAACCCCTGCAAGCGCAGGCGGCAGGCATCACAGCGGCCACAGGCCTTGCCCTCGATAGGGTCGTAGCAGCTGTGCGTCTGGCTGTAATCCACCCCCAGTTCCATCCCCTTGAGGATGATCTCTCTTTTACTCAGTTGAATCAACGGTGCATGGAACCGGAATTCCTTGCCGGTTGAGCCGGCCTTGGTGCCGAGGTTGGCCATGGTGGCAAAGGCCAGGAGAAACTCCGGGCGGCAATCCGGATAACCGCTGTAATCAACGGCATTGATCCCCAGGAAAATATCCGAAGCCCCCAAAACTTCGGCCCAGGAGAGGGCATGGGCGAGAAAGAGAATGTTGCGTCCGGGAACGTAGGTCACTGGGATCTCTTTTTCCATCTCGCCGTAGGGGCGGTCCTTGGGGACTTCGATGTCGGCGGTCAGCGCTGAGCCGCCAATGGCATCCAGGTCCACCCGCAGCACCAAATGGCGTGCGACCCCGGCCTTCTTGGCAATGGCCCGGGCGCGTTCCAACTCGATATCCTGTCGTTGGCCGTATCGGAAGCTAAGGCAGTTGCAGGTGAATCCCTGGGACCGGGCAATGGCCAGGACCGTGGTTGAATCGAGGCCGCCGCTGAGCAGCACCACTGCTTGTCGAGTATTCATGAGGCAAAAAAATTAGTGAATGGAAAAGGGGAGAGGTCGGCAAATGCGAATTTCCACAGGCGTGACCTCAGCCTGATAGGCTAAAAAACGAACGCCCCGTTCTGCGCCCCAGGCAACGGTTTTCGCATAGACCGCATCGATGTGGGCGGCTGGTTTGCACAGAGAGGCATCGCTTCGCTGAACGCAAAACAGTACTGCGGCGCCAAAGCCTGCCTTGACGAGTTGCACCAGTTCCTGGATATGTTTTGCGCCACGGCTGGTGATTGCATCGGGAAAGTAGGCGATACCGTTTTCGGCCAGGGAACAGTTTTTCACTTCAAGATAGGTCGTGCCCTGTTCGCTTTCAATACAAAAGTCGAGCCTGCTCTTCTCCGAGACTTTCACCTCGGGGGTAATATGGGTAATTGTACCGAAATCTGTGATAACGCCCTCGCGCAGGGCCTCATGCACCAGGTTGTTGGTGCGACCGGTATGGATGCCGATCCACACCCCTTGCTCCTGCACCATCTCCAGGCTCCATGCGTACTTGCGCTTGAGGTTGTCGGAGCGGCTGATAATAACCGGACTTCCGGAAGTTGCGCAGCCGCGCATGGAACCGGAATTGGGGCAGTGGACGGTCAAGGTCGTGCCGTCTTGTAAGGTGACGTCGGCGAGAAATCGCTTGTAGCGTTTGATCAGGGTGGCCTGTCGACAGGATTCTGAGAGCAACATGGGAAAAAGGGTGAGAGACGCAAGCCCTAACGGTATCTTCTTGAAGAACAAGTAAATCGGGAAAATTGTCAGAGAAGCGGCGCAGGACTGGCAATTCCCGTACAAGTAGAGTAGTTTACTGAGTTCAACACGTTGCGAGTAAATCCTTCCTCAGCATGGAAGGAAAAATGGCGCAGCGCGCACAAAATAACAGTCGTTATGTTCTATCTGCTGGTTGGGCACAAATGGAGGGTTGCACCCTTTGGGCTTCAGCTTTTTCTGTTTGGCATCTTACAGCATATAACAAGTTCTCTCCCATAATCCAATCGCAAAGGAGAATCCCATATGAAACTCGGGCTCAATGGTCTTGGACGAATCGGCAAACTCACCCTGTGGCACCATGTTTCCCGACAGTATTTTTCGGAAATCGTGGTCAATCTGGGCCGGCAGGTCGGTTCCGGATTGCACGATATTGCTGCTTCCATTGAGAAGGATTCCTCCTACGGCCGGCTGAGCACCTATCTGCACGGCAACAAGGGGGGACGGGTCATCGAAAACCTCAACGAGGAAAAAGGGACCATGACCATCAACGGCACCCCGGTCACCTTTTTGCGTGAGGCGCGTAATCCCAAGGATATCGACTGGCAGGGCAATCAGGTTCGGTTGGTGGTCGACAGTACCGGCGTGTTCAAGGATCCGACCGCCGATGCCTCCGAGGCCAGGGGATCTGTTCGCGGCCACCTCCAGGCCGGTGCGGAGAAGGTCCTGGTTTCGGCTCCGTTCAAGATCAAAGCCAAGGGGCTGGATATGCCCGATGATGCGGTGACCACCGTCATGGGCATCAACGATGATGATTACAATCCGTCACGCCACAACATCATCTCCGCCGCCTCCTGTACCACCACCTGCCTTTCCTACATGATCAAGCCGCTGCTCGATCACTTCGGGGCCGATCGGATGCTCTCCGCCTCCATGGTCACCGTGCATGCCGCCACCGGCTCACAGCAGGTCCTCGATCGCCTGCCCGGCACCGGCGCCACCGATCTGCGCAAGAACCGTTCGATCCTCAACAACATCATCCTCACCACCACCGGCGCGGCCAAGGCGCTTGGCCTGGTTATTCCCGAGATGAAGTCGATCGGGTTCATTGCCGAGTCGGTGCGTATTCCGACCTCCACCGGTTCCCTGATCGTCCTGGTGCTTAACCTGCAGGATGAGTTGGACAATCCGATCAAGCGCAGCCTGCTCAATTCCATCTATGAAGAGTACAGCAAAACCAGCCCGTATCTGGTGTTCTCCGATGAGCAGAACGTTTCCTCCGACATCATCGGCATGCCCCGTGCGGCAACCGTGATCGAGTCCACCGAGATCCACACCCGCACCGCCTCGATTCGGGTCAACCTGCAGAATATTCCCAACTGCCGTTTTGAGCCGGGTTCGGTTCCCCCGGTGATCGAGGTGCCGGTCACCCAGGCTGTGATCTACGGCTGGTACGACAATGAATTGGGAAGTTATACCAATATGTTGGGCGAGTTGACGGTTTCCGTTGCAGAACGCATGGTCTGAGATTCGTCCGATTCGGGCCAGTGACCTGGATGTCATTGTCGAGATAGAGCAGGGGGCCATGGCCGCCCCCTGGAACGGCAACCAGGTAGAGGCTGAATTCAAGGCGGAGAACGGCCACGGCTGGGTTGCTGAGCGAGAAGGGGGGGTGATTGGCTACGCCTTCTTTCGCACCTGCGCCCCTGAATGCGAACTGCTCCATCTGGTGGTCCGGCCTGAAGAGCGCCGCCAGGGAATAGGGGGGGCGTTGCTGCAGCAGGCATGGACTGGGCTGATTGCAGCCGGTTGCACCCGTTGTCTGCTGGAGGTTCGTGCTTCCAACGATGCTGCCCGGCAATTGTATGCAAAGAGAGGTTTTTCCCAGGTGGGACGACGAAAAAAATATTATCGGCAACCAGTCGAAGACGCACTGCTTATGCATCGGGACCTGATTGCGTCACATGAGGTAGGGCATGAAAACGCTGAGAGATATTGAATTGAAAGGAAAACGGGTGCTGATCCGGGTGGATTTCAATGTGCCCATGAACGAGGCCGGTGAAATCACCGACGATCTGCGCATCCGCACGGTTTTGCCGACGCTTACCTATCTACTGGAGCAGGAGGCGAAAATCATCATCTGCACCCATATGGGGCGGCCCAAAGGCGAGCGGGTGGACAAATTTTCCCTGGCTCCGGTGGCTGCCTATCTGGCCAAACTGCTCGGCCAACCGGTTCCGCTGGCCTCCGACTGTGTGGGCCCGGAAGTGAGTGCGGCCGTGGCTCAGCTGGAAAACGGTCAGATCCTCATGCTCGAGAACCTCCGTTTTCATCCCCAGGAGCAGAAGAACGATCCCGAGTTTTCCCGCCAATTGGCCTCCTTGGCCGAAGTCTATATCAACGATGCCTTTGCCGTATCGCACAGGGCCCATGCCTCGGTGGCCGGAGTAACCGCCTGTGTGGAGGAGAAGGGTGCCGGTTTCCTGCTGCAAAAGGAAATTGAGTATTTTCATCGCTGCATCGATACTCCCCAGCGGCCGTTGGTGGCCATCGTCGGCGGCGCCAAGGTCTCCGGCAAGCTCGAGGCCCTGCGCAATATGCTCGAGCGGGTTGACAAGATGATCATCGGCGGCGCCATGGCCAACACCTTTTTGAAAAGTCAGGGGTATGCGGTCGGTGCTTCAAAGGTCGAGGACGATCTGCTGGAGACCGCGGATGAGTTGCTCAAGCAGGCCAAGGATAAAAAGGTCAAGGTCTACCTGCCGGTGGATGTGATCGCTGCCGATACCTTTGCTCCGGATGCAGTCAGCAAACAGGTCACCATTCAGGATATCCCGGAGAACTGGATGGCTCTTGATATCGGACCGGCCTCGGTGATCTGTTTTTGCGAGGTCCTTGCCGATGCCAAGACCATCGTCTGGAACGGCCCCATGGGCGCCTTTGAGATGGATGCCTTTTCCCGCGGCACCATGGCCCTTGCCCATGCGGTGGCGGCATCGCATGCGCTGAGCGTCACCGGCGGTGGCGACTCCAATGCGGCCATTGCCATCTCCGGCGAGTCGGCGAACATCAGTTATATGTCCACCGGCGGCGGCGCCTTCCTCCAGCTCATGGAAGGGAAGAGCCTGCCGGGGATCGAGGCCCTGGGGTAATCGGCATACTCACAGAACTCCAGGTACCGGAACAACCATCTCTTCAAAGGAGGTTTCTATGCAAAGGCGTCCGTTGATTGCCGGAAATTGGAAGATGCATCTGACCCGGGAAGAGGCCGTGAGCCTCGCTCAGGCTGTCGCTGCCTCATGCCAGGCCTGTACGGATCGGGATGTCATGATCGCCCCGGCATTCACATCCCTGGCCGCGGTCTGCACGGCGGTACAAGGTTCAAAAGTGCTTGTCGGCGCACAGAATATTGCCTGGGAAAAAGAGGGGGCCTTTACTGGCGAAATCTCCGCACCGATGTTGGGCGATCTCGGGGTGGCTGTTGCCATTATTGGTCATTCCGAGCGTCGCCATATTTTCGGCGAAGATAACGCCATGATCAATAGACGCTTGCATGGTGCCTTAAATGGTGCTATTTTGCCCATCCTCTGCATTGGCGAAACCCTTGCCGAACGAGAAGCGGGGAAAACCTTTGCCGTGCTCGAAGCCCAGGTTCGACAAGGTCTGGCCGGAGTGAGCGGTGACCAGATGGCGCAGGTGGTGATTGCCTATGAACCGGTTTGGGCCATCGGCACCGGAAAGACGGCAACCAATGAGCAGGCCCAGGAGGCGCACGCCTTTGTTCGCCAACTTCTTGGAGATATATTTGAAAAAAATATTGCCATGGCAGTGAGAATACTGTATGGTGGCTCGGTTAAACCTGAAAATATTGACGACCTGATGGCGCAGCCTGATATTGATGGCGCGTTGGTCGGTGGGGCCGCATTAAAGGCCGAATCGTTTGACCGAATAATAAAATTTCAATGACCACTATATTAATTGTAGCTCACGTAATTGTCTGTTTCTTTTTAATCTGCATTGTGTTGTTGCAGCATGGAAAAGGTGCAGATATCGGGGCTTCCTTTGGTGGCTCAAATAATTCGGTGTTTGGCACCGAGGGTCCTGTTCCCCTGTTGAACAAGATAACGACCTTTGCTGCCATTGTTTTCATGGGTACTTCCATCACTCTGGCCTATCTGTCGACCAACAAGAGTACCGGGTCGGTCATGAGCGATGTGAAGGTGGAACAGCAGATCCCTGCCCAGCAGGCGCCAGTTGCTGTTCCTATGCCGGCTGAACAGCCGGTCGCCGAGCCTGCAGCGGCTCCGCAGAAGTAAAAATAGAAATATTGCCGAAGTGGTGGAATTGGTAGACACGCTATCTTGAGGGGGTAGTGGCCCACGGTCGTGCGAGTTCGAGTCTCGCCTTCGGCACCATTTATAACATCCGAATCAGTCGATGGATGTATTGAAAGCCCAGTTAATACTGGGCTTTTTCTTTTTCTGCTTTCCTAAATGTCGGCTTTGATGCGCTCAAAGGAAAAGCTTATGGGGCTGCTAGGGGATATTTCTCCTGCCCTTACAGAGCGTGGTGATCCGCACACGAATAACGTGGCTGCAAAACTATCGGATGCTCCCAATGGGGTTAGCCTTCTGAAGAAGATTCGCTCGCCCGGAGTCCCTCCTTTCGTTTCAGAATGATGGTTGCCAACGGCGGCAATGTCAGCAGGACTGATTGGGCAAATCCATGGCAGGAAACGTCTTCGGTCTTGATGGGGAATACATTGCCTTGGTTGCTCCCCTGATAATAGTGCGAATCGCTGTTGAGTATTTCTGCGTATGTGCCGGTCTTTGGCACCCCAATGCGATAATTTTCACGGATGACCGGAGTGAAATTGCAGACCACCACGATGAAATCCTCACTGGTGACAGCATAGCGAATATAGGAATAGACGCTGTTTTCATTGTCATTGGCATCGATCCATTGAAATCCCGACCAGTTGAAGTCATTCTCGTAAAGAGACGGCTCACGCCTGTACAACTGGTTCAAATCCTTGACCAATTGCTGCACCCCTTGGTGATTAACCGCGGAAAGGGCATACCATTCCACTCCTTTTTCAAAATCCCATTCCTGCCATTGACCGAACTCGCTTCCCATGAATAACAGTTTCTTGCCCGGATACGTCCACATATAACTGTAATAGGCGCGCAGATTGGCGAATTTTTGCCACTCGTACCCGCTCATTCTATCGAGCAGGGATTTTTTACCGTGCACGACCTCATCATGGGACAGGGGCAATACGTAATTTTCGTGAAAGGCGTAGAGCATGCCAAAGGTCATGTCGTTATGATGATAACGCCGGTGGATTGGCTCCTTGCTCATATAGCGGAGTGTGTCGTTCATCCACCCCATTTTCCATTTGAGGCTGAATCCCAGTCCACCCATGTAGGTTGGTCTCGACACCATGGGCCAGGCGGTCGACTCTTCCGCAATGGTCAAAACGCCCGGATGGGTGCCATGGACGACTTCATTCATTTTCTTGAGAAAGCTGATCGCACCGAGGTTTTCCCGTCCACCATACTGATTGGGGATCCATTCCCCCTCCTTGCGGGAGTAATCAAGGTAGAGAATGGAGGCGACCGCATCGACCCGTAAGCCGTCGATATGATATTTTTCGAGCCAGAACAGGGCATTGGAAATCAAAAAGGAACGCACCTCGTTACGGTCGTAATTGAATATCTGCGTCCCCCAATCCTGATGCTCTCCCTGCCTCGGGTCTGCATGGGAATAGAGATGGGTGCCGTCAAAATAATTGAGCCCGGCGCCATCCTTGGGAAAATGTGCAGGCACCCAGTCGAGGATAACACCGATTTTATGCTGATGACACTGGTCGACAAAATACATGAAGTCATCCGGGGTGCCAAAACGACTGGTCGGTGCAAAAAAGCCCAGCACCTGGTACCCCCAGGAGGCATCAAGCGGGTGTTCGGAGATGGGAAGCAATTCAATATGGGTAAATCCCATATCTTTGACGTAGGGGATGAGTTGATCGGCCAGTTCTCGATAGCTGAGATAACGCAGGCCCCAATTTTCATCATGTACTTTGCGCCAGGATCCTGCATGGACCTCATAGAATGAAATCGGCTTATCCAGTGCCTGCCTGCTGCTGCGTTCCTGCAGCCACAGCTGGTCATTCCACTGATAGCTGCTTAAATCCCAAACCACCGAGCCTGTCCGCGGCCTTTCCTCCATGGCGAATCCATAGGGATCGGCCTTGTCGAAAAACTGGCCACTCTTTGCCTCTATTCGGTATTTATAGATAGTGAATTTTTCCAAGTGCGGCACAAAAAGCGTCCAGATACCGCTGTCGCTGGAATACATGGGGTGGCTGCCGCCATCCCATCCATTGAATTCGCCGATGACAGAAACCTGGCGCGCACTCGGTGCCCAGACGGCGAAATTCACCCCTGACTCACCATTGACGCTCATGATATGCGCCCCCAGTTTTTCAAAGGCTCGCTCGTGAGTTCCTTCGCCGATGAGATATTTATCGTAATCGGTAAACCATTCAGAAGGTGTCGCTGTTTTTGATTGTATATTCATGAGCCTCTCGACTTGCCCTTTTGTAATTGTTGTCCGAAGGAAATCAATAATCATAGGTGAGGATGTCATGGAGGCGCCGGCAGATCTCTCTGCCATAATCGGGCCAGATCCCTTCGCCCCAGTAACGATAACAGCTAGTTTGCGAGCTCAGCAGATGAAACAAGGCGTTTCTGTACCGATTTTCATCGGTCGGCATGCCGGGCTCCAGGACCTTTTTGTAGAAAAGGGCACTCACTTCCTCCATGGGTTTGAGGAGGTCGTCATACCCCTGGACCCAAGAAATATTGTTGGTCCAGCTCCCTCCTTCCATGTGGAACTGATGGTTTTCGCGCTTCACCTTTTCGATAACCTGTTCAAGCTTTTCAGCGCCATCTCCCGGGCTGAACTGATCCCAGATAAGTTTCTGAAAAAGCGGTTGGACAACAGGTAGATCGCTTTCACTGATCCCGAGGGCGAAGAGATGTTCGAGATATTCCGTGCCATTCATGATCGGGGTGTCGGTGCCGGAACATTCACGCACAGCCTCGAAATACTTATTGGGGAATTCATTCATCATGACACCGCCGTTTTCGCCATCGGCGATCTGGCTCACCAGTGGCGGCACTGCTTTCCCTGCCAACTGACAGCGCGAGAGCCCTTTTGCCTCATAATAGGGCTGCATTTGGCCCACCAATTTCGTATCGCTGCCCTGGGTTTTAATAATCGCAATGATGCTTGCCGTTTTCCCTTCGGAATTGGTGCAGACAAGTCGATGCGGCAGATGTTTCTGTTCCGGCCCCCAGCCGGTTTCAGGGGTCTCAATGGTGTGCTCCTGGACGAGCACCCACTGATAGCCGCAATCCCGCAGGGATTTCACGAATGCATAGGCAATGTCAGGATGATTGGGCAGTGCCATTTCCGAGGGGGAAAAGCCGCGCACCCGTCCCAGTGCCTCAAGGCCGAAGATAGCCGCAAAATGGTGCTGCCAGGCTTTGATATGGAGGCGATAATCCTGCACCGGGGTAGAGGGCGCGACAGCATGGCCCCAAGGGGCCCCGAGCCACTCGACACAATGCAGATATTCGGGATTGCAGGTAATGGTTTTCAGGGCGTCGAATACATCATCAAGGCCCATTTTGCGCAAACCGTGCAAGAGGGTGCCGGAATATTCGAGCATCACCCGCGGGGATTTGCCTTCGTGGACGAGCTGGGGAATGAATTTCCCCATTCTCTTGTAGCATTGATGAAACACCGACGCATTGTGGTTGTCACCGATCCCCTGGTGTTCCATCATATACTGCAGATTGCTGATGATTGCTGCTGTCCCCAAATCATCCCCACCTGCAGGGATGAGGGGTTGATGCATATGCAGGGCAATGGCGTACGCGCTCTTCACCGCACTCAAATCAATATTGGTTTTGCCAAAATATGCGGGATGTTTTTGTGATGCATCTATCGACTCCTCAATGAGAGATTCCGAGCCTGCGATGTTGGGCCACTGGTCAATGTATTCTGCTAAGTCACTCATGCTCTTATCCTGTTTTGTTGCCGAATTTGTGCCAGTATGTATTTGTTCCTTACGAGCAACCGTTCTATGTGAGCCAAACTTTTTGCCAGAGCAGCGGACCCTTGGTCCGTCAGGCGGCACTCCTTCTATTTATGCCTAATCCATTCATAGGTTTTCAAGTAGTTCTGCCCCGGGATGTTCCAGGAATAGTCATATTGAATACCGTTTAACATCAATTTTTTGAATTCTTCCGGGTGGTGGTTCCAAAGCCCGATGGCGCGTACAAGGGCCGATTCTATTCCCTGAAAATCAGCCTCGTGGAAAACGTACCCATTGCGCTCTTCTTCTGGTTTGTCCGAATAGTCACGGTCGAAAACCGTATCAAGCAGGCCTCCCACAGCTCTCACGATGGGCACCGTGCCGTATCGTAGAGCGATCACCTGCGTCAGGCCACAGGGTTCAAAAATACTCGGTACGACAATCATGTCGGCACCGGCGTAGATGAGATGAGCGAGCTCCTCGTTGTAGCCGATCTCAAGGTGACAGTCGACGTTGTCATTGAGCATGTGCTTGAGATCCCAGAAATCGTTATTGATACCGGCTTCAGGGCTTGAGCCGAGCATGACGAACTGGGCGCCATGGTTGATGGCATAGAGCAGGGCGTGCCTGATCAGATGGACCCCTTTTTGCCCGTCGAGCCTGCCAACGTAGGCTATCAGCGGCTTGTATGATTTTTCCAGCCACAACCGCTCCCGCAACGCCTCTTTATTGGCATACTTATTTTCAATGCTGTCGTGATTGTAGTGGGCGGGTATATGTGGATCTGTTTCCGGGTTCCACATGTCGTAGTCAAGGCCGTTGAGGATGCCGCCAAATTTGTGCTGATGTATATGGAGGATATGCCCGAGTCCATAGCCTTGATCGCTGTGCCTAACCTCCCATGCGTATCTCGGTGAGACCGTGGAGGTAAAGTTGGCATATACGATGGCCCCCTTGGTGAAATTGATCGCGCTCGGGTTGAAGTCATCTTTGAGCCTGTTCAGGTCGTAATAATATTCCGGCTTTCCCAGGCCGGTAAACCAGAGGATATTTTTTCCGGCAATACCCTGGTGTTTGAAATTATGAATTGTGTGCATGGCGCGGCAGTTTTGCATGCCAATATGCTGGTATATTTCATAGAGCAGTACAGGAGCTAAGGCGGTTTGCCAGTCATGCGAATGAATGATGTCCGGTCGCTTGTTTGTCTTGAGCATAAACTCCATGGCCGCCTTGGTAAAAAAGGCCATGCGCAGGGCTTCATCCGGAAAGCCGTAGTAGGAGCCGCGATTGAAAAAATTCTCCTTGCAATGAGGTTCAATGAAAAAACATTTCAGCCCGTGAACAAAACCAAAATAGACGCTGCAGTGAACGAAATAGTTGAACCATGGCACCCACAGATTTTCATGGGTCAGTTGCAGCCCCCAGATATGGTCATATCGCATGCAGTCATATTTAGGCAGAATGATCTCAACCGCATTGCCGCGAATTGACAATTCCCGGCTTAATCCGAACACCACATCTGCCAAGCCGCCGACTTTGGCAACCGGAGCACATTCTGCAGAAATCATTATTATATACATGATACACACTCGTTTAAGAGGGTTAGCCTGAGTTTGTCGTTTTCGTAGGCAGCCTTGAAAACGACGTTTCGGGCTTCGTAACTCACTGATTTCACGAGAGGTGAATGTCAGTTTAGTTGCATTTGTGCGAAGCCGTCAAACGTAACTTTTGTGAAAATATAATTATGAACATCAGCTAGTTACGCCATTGCGCTGGCTTAAAAGTGGCGGTTGCTGTTGGAGTGCAAGGATGCCGCGTAGCGATTTCCACTCTCGTTGCTGCCCTGATGTTCAGCGTCTTGAGATGGTGCAGTAGGGCTTGGTTCGGTCGACCGGGCGCAGGCTCGATTCGGATTTGAGGCTGCGGAACACCGGCCCCATGTCAGGCCCATGACCATGGCGTCACTGACATCGTGGATCAGTTCGATACAGCGGTGCTGACCGTTACCATGGGATTAGGCGATCAGGCGGCAGATGCGCACCGGTCTATCGTGGCCCTTGCTGGTTCGAGGTTTGTCGAGGCCGGCGGCAATGCCTATAGACTTCTGCTCGAAACGGCATCGAGTGCTCGTTGGTCGTCGTCTCCTTATCCTCCCTCTGTTGAGAGGAGGGTGGCTGCATAACTTTGCCGTAAAGCACTCATCGGCAACCAGGTGGAGGTGAAATAGGGGGCTCCTGAGACGACGTTGCATTATTTGCTTTGTCGAATAAACATGGATTGAACATGGCCATGTTTATTGGAAAAAGTCAATACAAGATAAATAAAGAGGGCAGTGCGAGCAGCCTGGCCCAAAATTTTCCTTTAAAGGATAAGCTGTCTTTTTGCGTACACAGGAAATCAATGGAGAGCTTAGGTTCACCTTTGTAAAAAATGAGATGGTAGGATGCAAATGGTTCAACAGATTATGGGAAGATGCTTTTTCACTGCAGAGAGACGCAGTCCTTAACCCTTCCTGGCTCTGTGCAGAAACGACCATGCTGTGTCGAGATCTTCATGGCATTTATGGACCCATGCCTCACCCCAGAAAAAATTACAGCTCGTTTCAGCGCGCAGCATATGCCAAAGAGCGTTTTCGAGCTCAGAACAGGCAGGATATTGTTCGGAGGTGTTTGCAGCTGAGAGTTCACTCTGGGTTTGACGTATCGCCGTACTCGTCAACTCAACCCTCGCAATGGCGTCCTTTTGTGCCAGGGAACCTGTCCATTGGACAAAATCCTTCCCATGATGCCAGCCGGTATTCCATGCGGCCGATTCAATCTCGACATAGCCGTGCACGCCGAATTGATGAATATAATCGGTGATAAAGGCTGGATGGATATTTCCACTGCCTGCCTGGGTATGGCCCAGGAGCTCCGGATAAAAAGAGCCCCAGAAATTGGCCTGGAGATTGACATTGCGGAACCAGCCGCCATTGTCACCGTCGGTGCATGTCGTGACAAGTGGCGGGAAATCACACCATTGGGTCCGTTGCTGCACCTCCCGATAGAACCAATCGTAATCCATGCCGCTTTCCTGCGCATTGGACAGGTCACGGTCACGCACCACGACAATGATTTCATCCTCGCCGTACCTGGCCAGATGCGGTCGGTAGCGCAGTTCCTGCCAGCTCATGGGATCAACGGGCCTGATATTTTCACTGTCGACTAACACGTAATTGTACCCGTGTCTCTTCAGCAGCGGAATGATCTCCATGGAAAAACCCATTTCCGGGGGCCAGAATCCGTTGAAATGGGGGCGCCAGAAAAGATGCCGTCCAATCCCAAGCCAGCGCTTGATCTGTTCGTCCCTGTCCGCTGGTGGGATAAGAGGCAACACCGGATGGTAAAAGGCCGTGCCGAGAATCTCAAAGATCCGCTCGTTCTGCAGGTGCCAGAGGAACGATCCGCAATCGATTGTACCATAGACTTCGGCCTGGAATTGTGGGTCAGCCAGTGTTTCAAGGAGGGTGCCGGATACCGATAAATGGACTCGGGCTCTATCGCTGTATGGCCAGAGCGAGCGGGGGATCCGGTCAAGCGCGAAAAGGATCTCCTTTGCTTCCCAGTTGTTGTAATGATACAGGAACTGGAGATTCCCAGAAGGTTGGTGAAGGTTGAGAACAACTGCATGGAATATCGGGTTCATTTCAATCCCCTCGTCGTTATACGGCTGTTCAAGTGAATATAGAGAATAATTACAACGGATTTGTTTTGAAATGAATAAGTAAATTGATAAATTTCAGTTAAACTCCATGGGTTTCGATTCTTTGGGATTCAGTGTACCCGAGAGAGGAAAAAGACTGGGTCCTAAAAATAGACATGTCGTCGCTGAGCAATGCGACCCGGCAAAAAAAGAAAAGGGGCCACATCTCAACAAAGTTGCCTTGATCACAGATGTGGCATCCAAGGGTATCGGATGACCAAACGGATGCGCGAGAGGGAGACCGTGGTAAAGGGCGATTCAGTGGATATGGTTGTTCAAATGTCGAGCCAATGAACGGCAGGTTCGTTGGAGAAGGTTGTTGAAAGAAAAAAGGGGCATGACTCTTCAGCCAATACCCCTTGTATTGCAAGTTCTGCCAACAACAGCCAAGGGCTGTGTTGGGGTTAATTCTCGACTGCTATCAGTGACAGACCAAGTTCTTTTTCCATTTGCTGAACTTTATTGAGCTCTGCAGCTGTCAGCATGGTGGTTTTTACGTCGTGGCACTGGAAGGCGAGGAAGGTCTTGCCAAGATCCTTTTCCAACTCGTTGATTTTTTTCAGGATGGGTTCTTCGACATTGTTTGCAAATGAGCACAGCATGGTGACCTCCTTAAAAAAATGATTCTTCAATCAGGATGCATTTAAGATAATCCCTAAAAAATAAATCTTCAATAAGGGCTGGCTAACGGTTTGCTGATGGGGAAAACCTCTCACTGCTGCAGGCTGATGAGAAAGGTCTGTAAATTGATGCCTTTTTTGTTGATATTCAACTTCTTTCTCAGGTTTCTTCTGTGAAAATGGATGGTTGTGATGCTGAGATGGAGTCGATCGGCAATTTCTTGACTGTTTTTTCCTTCACGAATCAGGGCTGCGATCTCGATCTCCTGTGGTGTCAGCCTTGAGGCAATCGCTGTCATCCTCTGCAAAAAGGGTTTGGTCAGTTCGGAGAGGCGGGTCTGCAGCGTGGCAAGCAGTTGGTGGGCATCGGGTGAAATGTCCTGAGTGGCAAGTTGGTTCACCACGGGGGCAATGAGCTGGTTCACGTTTTCGACCACTTTGAGCTCCATTTCTTTTCGGTCTAGCTCTCGTCGTTTGAGCAGGACTTTTAACGCGGTATTGGCTTCCTCAAGATTTACTTTTTCTAATTGCAAGTCCTCTGCGCTTTGGCGGCTTGCCTCTTCGGCCAGTTTGAGTCTGGTTATATTTTCGTGGGCGACGACCACCCGAACGGGATCGGAATCAACCGCCCGTGTGACCTTCATGGAAAACCAACGGCGCTCTTCTGGTGAATGACAGGGATAATCCAAGACAAACTCATCGATTTTTCCTGCGATGACATCGCGGATACCTTGCGCGACATTACTTGATTCGCCAGCGGTCGCATCGCCCGCGTTATCGCATATTTCGAGATAGTTCACTGCCCGATTTTCCGAAAACGGATGAAGAGCATTCTGTTGGGCAAAAAGTCTCCACGCTTTATTCGTTTCCAGGATAAATCCAGCGTCGTCCAAAATGGCAACATGGGCAGAAATGGAGTTCAGAATAGTTTGCGCGAACTTGTAGTCATCGGCCCCATGCTTGCCTCTGGTTGATTCACTCCTCATTGCTCACTCATAGGGAAAATTTGTGCCTCACTAACCTGTTGAACCGTTTATGATCTTCGCCGTTCTTGAAGAAGGCTGCGAGAACAACGTTTCGCTTTTTGTAACGAGCTGTTTTCCAAGGCCAGCATCATTGCAACTACTCAATTTTGTCGTTCTCGTAAAAAGGCCCGAGAACGACGTTTCGAGCTTCGTAAGTTGCCGATTTCACGATGCGTGACATTCAGGCTTTTGACTTTTTACGAAGCCATCAATTTTCGCACACCAATCAAATGGTATCAGAGGATTGGAACTCTTTGAAAGACGAGTATTTCCAATGGATGGGCAATTCCTGGTTGAATAGGTTGTTCTGGTTACCTGGCGGTAATCACAGTAAAAAGCGTTGTTGGGAAGAAAGATAGCTTATTTTTGCTTGCCATCCAATGAGAAAGCTCAATGGCGGTGGATGCAAGGCGGGCCAGGTGAATCGCGCATACGGCTCGGGTACGCATCCTCCCCGAGAGGTGACCATGATGAAAGCGCTTTGGCTGTACGCCCATTTTTTAAGCGCGCAGATGAGGGCAACCAGCTGATTTTGAGCAGTCATCAGGGGGGGCTCCTGGATTTCCTGGAGGATTTTGCTGGTCAAGCAGTCCGTGAATTTTTTCTATACTTTCAAGAAGGCGCTGTTGGATTCCAATTTAAATTGCAATTTTTCGCCTGAACCTGCTTGTTGAGATCAAAACAAAAACTGATGACCACTGAACTTCAGCTCAAGGGAAACAAAGACGAGATCCCTCTCATTCGTTCGGGATGCCATCGAAATTGCGGGCCGTTTCCGCAGATCGGGGACGGGGGGATTGCAACAAACGCTGAACAGTTACTCCGAGGAGAAGACAAATGACCTGTCCTTTTTGTGATGCCAAGAACATGCAGAGAATTCTCGAAAATGAGAGGGCCTTTGCTCTTCATGACGCCTTCCCCGTTACTCCCGGACATTGCCTGATTCTCCCCAAGCGTCATATATCCTCCTTCTTTGAGACGACTCTTGATGAGCAGCTTTCCTTTCTCGATCTGCTTGCAAAATTGCAGCAGTTGATCAAAAAAATCCATAATCCCGATGGGTTCAACATCGGGATCAATGATGGCGAGGCCGCCGGACAGACCGTTATGCATCTGCATATTCACTTGATTCCCCGATATCTCGGCGATGTAGAAGACCCGCGTGGCGGGGTGCGCTGGATCAAACCAGAAAAAGCACAGTATTGGGTTCTATAATGAGTGATTTGGCAATAGAGGTGGGTTCCCCGTCTATTGACGTCGGATACTTTCCTGGTGTTTTTGCATCAATCCTTTCCAGCCGAGGGATTGTTCCGCCATCCGAGCGCAATCTTTGGGCAGGGGGAATACTTACGGAACATCGGCAGGTGGGAATGGCGCGTGTAGAGGAGCTCCCTCTCTCGCTGCCGAAGAGATGACACAATCTTGATGGCTTCGTAAAAAGTCAAAAGCCTGAATGTCACGCATGGTGAAATCAGCAACTTGCGAAGCTCGAAACGTCGTTCTCGGGCCTTTTTGCGAGAACGACATCTTCATGGTACAGATTGCAAAGAAAGGTTGCCCCTGTCCCGCGGAGGGGAAAGGAATGCGGAAAACCGCGTATAAAAAATTCTCATCATTCCTGGGGGATGGAAAAAAGATATGATTAAAGAGCGCGTTCGATGAGGGCCTTTTGAATCTGCTTCCCTGAAAGGTTGATCCTCAGGAGCGTTGCAAAAAAAAACTCTTGCCCAATTACGAAAAGTGTGCTAGTTGGCGTTGCAAATAAAAGACTGTAACCGTACAACGGCGTACGGTGACAATGCAAACAATGAGGCTTGCTGTCTGATACTCCCGATGGGACTATTGGCTGCAAGCTTTTTTTTTGCCTTGTGCCGGGACTGGGAGTATCGGCAGGGCGTTGTGTCCAACGCTTGGGCTTTCCCGTTTTCGAACCCCAACCCTGGAACAGATCAGCCAGGGTTGTTCGAATGTGCTCTGAGAGCATTTTTCTTTGGCACTTCGGTGTCCATGCCGCATGCGTTCATCTCGCCATTTCGTCTGGCGAGTGGATCATGTGCTGTGCATGAAACCTTCTTGCTCGTGATGTTGACCGGTCCGCGACCCAGAAGGCCTTCGTTTGTAGCTGGAACCATCAAACTGCTGGTGTCCCTCGGAAATGCCGGGGGGTTGCCCAAGGAAAATTTACCGAAAGGAAAAACATGGCAGGTCAAAAAGTTCAGAGCGTGGCTATCGCAGCCACTAGGGAAAACTATTTTGAACAGCGCGAACTGAAGAAGGGGGCGGCAGGCTGGATTCTGCTCTCCTTTCTTGGGGTGGCGTATGTTATATCCGGCGATTTTGCCGGCTGGAATTTTGGTATAGAGAAGGCTGGATGGGGCGGGTTGCTCGTTGCCACCGTGCTCATGGCGGTGATGTATACCTCTATGGTCCTCTCTGAAGCGGAACTCTCCACCATCATTCCCTCTGCCGGTGGCGGCTATGGCTTTGCGCGCAGGGCCTTTGGTCCGCTGGGCGGCTACATGACCGGTGTCGGCATTCTCTTTGAGTACTGCATCGCACCGGCGGCAATCGTCTGTTTTATTGCCGGCTACTGCACCTCCCTGTTTGGCCCTGACGGCTCCCTGATCGGCTATATCCCGGCGGGTATGCAGGATGTGGTCAGCATCGTGCTGGGCGGCACCTGGGTGACCAAGTTGCTCTTTTACGTGCTCTTTGTCGGCGTGCATCTTTTCGGCGTGGGCGAGGCCCTGACCCTGTGCATGATTATCACCGTCATTGCCGTTGCCGCTCTGGCCGCCTTTATCATCTCCATGATTCCCCACTACAACCCGGCCAACCTGTTTGACATCGCGCCTGCCCAGGGTACTGCCGGAGCCTCCTCCTTCCTGCCCCATGGCTGGATGGGGGTGTGGGCGGCCCTGCCTTTCGGCATGTGGTTCTTCCTCGGGGTTGAAGGTATTCCGCTGGCAGCCGAGGAGTGCGAAGATCCCACCAAGGATATGCCCAAGGCGATCATCACCGCCATGGTGATGCTGCTGATTTTTGCCTCACTCATCCTCGTGTTCGGCCCGGCCGGCTCTTCGGCCAACCTGATCAAGGATGCCGCCGATCCCCTGATTGGCGCCATTCAGTCGCCCAACGCCTATGGTGGCCCCACCTTTGTTTCCCGGATGATCAACGTCGTCGGCCTGGCAGGTCTGGTGGCCAGCTTCTTCTCCTTGATTTACGGGGCTTCCCGCCAGTTTTTTGCCCTTTCCCGCGCCGGCTACCTCCCCACCTTCCTCTCCCTGACCGGAACCAGGAAAACCCCCTACGTGGCCCTGTTGGCCATCGGCGTGCTCGGTTTTCTCCTGTCCCTGGTGGTTGACGGCGACAGTCTGCTGGTTATCGCCGTGTTCGGTGCCTCGATTTCCTATGTGCTCATGACCGCCTCCCATTTTGCGTTGCGGATCAAGGAGCCGGATCTCAAGCGTCCCTACAGAACCCCAGGCGGCAAATTCACCTCGGGGGTGAGCGTCATTCTCGGTTGCTTCGCCTTTGTGGCCTGTTTTCTCGCCAATGCCAAGATGACCTGTGTGGCCGCACTAATCTATGGAGTGTTTCTCCTCTACTTCGTCCTCTACAGCCGCCGTCATCTGATCGCCAATGCACCGGAAGAGGAATTCGCCGCTATATCGGCTGCTGAAGAGGGGTTGAACTAACGGGAATTAACGAAGTTTTTGCCGGGTTCGCAGGAGCTGCGAGCCCGGCTTGACCTGGATACCAAGACACCCTATAGATGTATATAATTACCATTGAACCTCATCTCTTTAAGCTGAGTTTCGTTGGTAATCGTGTAAATCGAAACGTATCCCTAGAATCAGCGGGTACGGGAGAAAAGAGAGGCGGCTCCCATGGAGGAAGAAAAACAACGGTTTATTCAAGAATATGTACCGGGCACCCAGCTGACCCTGGCCCATGTGATCGCCCGCCCACGGGAAATCGTCTGCGAGCACATCGGCATCGAAGGCAACTGTGACGCCATCGGTATCCTGACCATTACCCCGGGGGAAGCCGTCATCATTGCTGCGGACATCGCCACCAAGGCCGCGGATGTGGGCCTGGCCTTTCTCGATCGTTTCGGCGGCTCGCTGGTCATGACCGGCGACGTTGCCAGCGTCGAGGCCGCCATTGATGAGGTGAGAGATTACGTTGCCGCCAACCTGCACTTCACCGTTGTCCCCATCACCAGATCTTAAGCTCTGACTGCGTAGAGGATAATGCACCATGGGATACAGGATTGTCATAGCTGATGATGAACCCATCACTCGCATGGATTTACGGGAAATCCTGATCCACGCCGGATACGAGGTGGTCGGCGAGGCGACCGACGGCTTTGACGCCATAGAGTTGTGTCGCACATTAAAGCCGGATGTGGTGCTGCTGGATATCAAGATGCCCCTGCTGGACGGCTTGAAGGCTGCCCGGATCATCCATGAAGAGCAGCATGCCAAATCCATACTCCTGTTGACCGCCTACAGCAGCATGGAGTTTGTCGACCAGGCCAAGACGGCCGGCGTGGTCGGCTATGTGGTCAAGCCGATCAAGGAAGAGTCCCTGATTCCCATGATCGAGGTCGGGATTGCCCGAGGTGAGGAACTGGCCCAGAAACAGCTAGAAATCGATCAGACCAAGAAACGGCTCGAGGCCCGGGCCCTTATCGAAAAGGCCAAGGGCGTCCTCATGAAAGAACACAATATCGGCGAGGAAGAGGCCTTTCAGATGATCAGAAAGCTGGGCATGGATAAGAGACGGCCCATGCAGGATATTGCAGAGATCATTCTGCTCAATCATCAGTGAGTCCATGGCTGGAACAGAAAACGACATGATCGGGCGCCTGTGCCGGGAGCATACGACCCTTGGCGAGGAAGATGTCCTCTGCATTCAGGAGGTCGCCCGCACGCTTGGCACGGTGGCCGACCTGATGCATTCCGATGTCTTCATTGACTGTAAAACGCGCAGTAAAGACGTGGCCATTGTCGTCGCCCAGGCCAGGCCCTCCAGCGGCAAAACCCTGTACCGTCATTCCGTCGTCGGCGAGTTCGCCTACCGGGTCAATGAACCGGCAGCCCTGCGCACCCTGGACGTGGGCATGCCGACCCAGGACATGCTGGCGAAAACGCAGGAAAACAGGGATGTGCGCCAAAACGTCTCGCCCATCAAAAACAAACAGGGCGAGGTTGTCGCCTGTCTGATCGCGGAAACCGACGTGACCAAGGCGGTGCAGGCCAAGCAGCACATTTCCGTTCTTTCCAAAACCACGGAACAGCTGGCGGAGACCCTGATGTCCATGCTCTCGCGGGAACAGGGCATCCCCTATCATGTGACCGATGGGATACTCCTCTTCAACCGGGACGGGCTCTGCGTGTTCACCAATCCGGTCGCCCAGGCGATTTACAAAAAACTCGGCTATATGGGGCCGTTGGAAGAGCTGCATTTTTCAGACTTGGCTTTGGAAAATATCTTTTTTGAAGATATTCTCGAACAACCGCAGATCATTTCACCTGGAATAAACGTTGCCGGTCTGGTGCTGAATATTAAATATACCCCCATGTACAGTGTGAATAACACCACGCCAACGGGAGCTGTTATGTTGATGACTGATGAAACAGCCGTCATGCAAAAAGAAAAAGAGCTGATTTTGAAATCAGTCGCGCTGCAGGAAATACATCATCGGGTCAAGAACAATCTGCAGACCATTGCCAGTCTGCTGCGCCTGCAATCACGTCGTATCAACGATGCCACGGCCAAACAGGCGTTCAGCAAAAGTATCAGCAGGGTACTGTCCATTGCCGCAACCCATGAAATCCTGGCCCAGAACGGCATGGATGATGTCGATCTGCTGGAGATGGTCAAACGCATTCTTGCCAGCGTGACCCAGCACAGCCTATCCACCAATCTCGATCTGCGCATACGGGTCGTGGGTGATGTCATCAAGACCAACTCGGATATCGCCACCTCAATCGGCCTGGTGGTCAATGAGATCATTCAAAACAGCATCAAATACGCCTTTGAAGGGCGGGAGCAGGGGCTGATTGTCGTCGAGATCGTCAAGGGCAAGACCTGCTCCAACATCAGCATCACCGACGATGGCATCGGCTACGATGAGAGTAAAATTGTCGGCAGTAATTCCCTGGGATCGACCATCGTCAAGCAACTGGTGACGGACAAGCTGGGCGGCACCCTCCATGTCGATTCGGGGCCCAAGGGGACAAGGGTGTTTTTTGATTTTGTGACCAATACCCTCTATTGCGGCGCCCAGTGATGGAGCGCCAGCGGGAGACAGGTCACTGTCGTAATTAACGAGTAAGATGCCCGGTCATTTTGGCCGGTACAGCCATGGATCTCCGCAGATGCGGAGAATAAAAACTGACCATCGTTTCGTCCAACGGCGTACGAAACATACGGTAGGCAACGAAGCCTTCATCCAAAGGGGAGAACTGTTCCCTTTTGCATGAAGGCTTTTTTTGTTGTAGGTCCTGGGGATTGCCCAGGCCGACAGGTGCAGAGCGAGGCATGGGGAATATGGAAGACACTCTCTTAAGCGTGGGCATAGACATCGGCACATCGACAACCCAGTTGGTGTTCAGCCGTCTGACCCTGAAGAATATGGCCTCCTGCTTCTCGGTCCCTAAAATCAGGATCATGGCCAAGGAGGTCATTTTCACCAGCGACATTCACCAGACACCGCTCATCGCCGCCACCGAGATCGACGGTGTCAGGGTTCGGCAGATTGTCGAGGCGGAATATGCGCGAGCCGGGATTTTGCCTGCCCAGGTCGGCACCGGCGCGGTGATCATCACCGGGGAAACGGCGCGAAAATCCAACGCAGCCGAGGTGTTGACCACCCTTTCCGGTCTGGCCGGTGAATTTGTCGTTGCCACCGCCGGACCGGCCCTGGAGGGCATCATTGCCGGCAAGGGCGCACATGCCGATGTCCTTTCAAGGGAGAGGGGGGCGGTGGTCGCCAATCTCGATATCGGCGGCGGCACAACCAACATTGCCGTCTTTCAGGGGGGCGAGGTCATCGATACTGCTTGCATGGATATCGGTGGTCGCCTGGTCAGGTTCACCGACGGGGGCAAGGTCGCCTACGCCTCAACCAAGGCGAAACTGCTGGCTACGGATCTGGGGATACCGTTGCATGAAGGCCAGTTGCTGTCAGCACAGGAGATCAAGCGGTTGGCCGCAGGCATGGCCGGGATTCTTGAGCAGGTGCTTGGCTGTCGCGAACAGACCGAACTCACCGGACAGATGGCCACCGACAAGCTGCTCTCCCTGGACTATCGCATCGATTACCTCACCTTTTCCGGAGGTGTGGCCGAGTGCATGCAGCAGGAGGAGAAAGCCCCCCCTGTTGATCCCTTTCAATTCGGCGATATGGGCATCTATCTGGGCCGGGCTCTCATCAATTCGGCCCTTCCTGCGAGGTTTACCGTCCTCCAGGCAGACCATACCATCCGGGCCACGGTGGTGGGCGCGGGCTCGCATACCACCAGCATCAGCGGCTCCACCATCACCTTCGCCGAAAAGGCCCTGCCGCTGCAGAATGTACCGGTGCTGAAACTCTCGCCCGAGGACGAGGCACAGCCTTTTGCGCGCTGGGAGGGACTCATTGCCCGCAAGCTCGACTGGTTTGCCCTGAAAGGTGAGCAGCAGGTGCCCGCCCTGGCCTTCAAGGGGCCCAAGGCACCTGGCTTTGATGACATTCAAGCCCTGGCTGCGGCCATTATCCGGGGCATGTCCGCGGTCCTCAAACCGCAAGATCCCCTGGTCGTGGTGGTGGAAAACGATCTCGCCAAGGCCCTGGGGCAGGCCTTGATCGTGCAGACCGGCCGGGAGCGGCAGATCGTCTGCATCGACGCAGTGGCAGTGGAGCACGGCGACTATATCGATATCGGCAGTTCCATCGCCCATGGGAATGTCGTCCCGGTCATCGTCAAGACGCTGGCCCTGGGATATTAAGTACTGCAAACGTAAAGGTTAAGGACCACATCATGCGATTAAAAACAAAACTGTTTGGCACCGTCTACTCCTTCAACGACGTCAACGACGTCATGGCCAAGGCCAACGAGGAAAAGTCCGGTGACCAGTTGGCAGGGCTTGCAGCCTCTTCCCTGACCGAGATGATTGCCGCCAAGGAGGTCTTGAGCAATCTCACCTTGGCTGACCTGCGCGAGCACCCGGCCGTGCCCTACGAGGAGGACGAGGTCACCCGCATCATCCAGGATCAGGTGAACGAGAAGATCTACAGCGGGATCAGAAACTGGACCCTGGCGGAGTTCCGCGAGTGGATTCTGTCCGACCAGGCCGACAGCTGTGCCATTCGCCGTGTCTCCCGGGGCCTCACCTCGGAGATGGTCGCGGGCGTCACCAAGCTCATGTCCAACCTCGATCTGGTCTACGCCGCCTCGAAGATCGAGGTGACCGCGCACTGCAATACCACCATCGGCAGGAAAGGGACGCTCGGGTTCCGTCTCCAGCCCAACCATACCACCGATGATCCGGACGGCATCCGCATCTCCACCTTTGAGGGGTTGAGCTACGGGGTGGGCGACGCGGTCATCGGCCTCAACCCGGTGAGCGACACCGTGGACTCGGTTTCCACCATCCTGCGCATGTTCCAGGAGATCAAGGAAACCTACCAGGTTCCCACTCAGATCTGCGTCCTGGCCCATGTGACCACCCAGATGGACGCGGTCCGTCAGGGAGCACCCGCGGATCTGATCTTCCAATCCATTGCCGGATCGGAAAAGGGCAACCGCGCCTTTGGCCTGGATGCGGCCCTGATGGCCGAAGCGCGTGATCTGGTGCTGCGGGAAGGGACCTCCACCGGCCCCAACGTGCTCTACTTCGAGACCGGCCAGGGCTCGGAGCTCTCCTCTGATGCCCACCACGGGGTGGATCAGGTCACCATGGAGGCCCGGTGCTACGGATTTGCCAAGAAATTTGCCCCCTTCCTGGTGAACACCGTGGTCGGGTTCATCGGCCCGGAATACCTCTATGACGCCAAGCAGGTCACCCGGGCCGGGCTCGAAGACCATTTCATGGGCAAACTCACCGGCCTGCCCATGGGCGTGGATGCCTGCTACACCAACCACATGAAAACCGACCAGAACGATATCGAAAACCTGGCCGTTCTCCTCGCCTCCGCAGGCTGCACCTATTTCATGGGCATCCCCCAGGGCGACGACATCATGCTCAACTACCAGTGCACCGGCTTCCATGATGCCGCCAGTCTCCGGCAGGTCCTCCGGCTGCGTCCTGTGGCGGAGTTCGAACAGTGGCTGGAGAAGATGGGTTTTCTTGCAAACGGACGCCTCGGCCCCCTGGCCGGCGACGCCTCGGCCTTCATTCGCTAACAAGAGCACGCCTCTAACGGAGACTCACTGTGATTTCTGAACAACAGATCAAGACCATAATCGATGAGGTGATCAAGAACCTCAATCTGGATGCGGCAGGTCCCAATCCACGCAATGCTGCCCCCAATGCGGCTGAGAGCGGCACCATGGCTGTCGGCCCGCAGGGGGTGAGTGCAGCAGCACCAGAGGACTGCGCCCTTGCAGATCTGGCCGCCGTCGACCTGCGCAAGCAACTGCTTGTCCCGCAGCCCAAGAATCGGGAGATGTACCTCAAGCTTAAAGAGACCACCCCGGCACGGTTGGGGATATGGCATGCCGGTCCTCGGCCCCTGACCCGTTCCCTGCTGCGTTTTCGTGCCGATCATGCGGTGGCACAGGATGCGGTGTTCAACAACGTGTCGGAGGAGTTTCTCCAGTCCATCGGCGTTGAAACCATCCAGAGCTGCTGCCGCGACAAGGACGAGTTTCTCACCCGTCCTGATTTGGGGCGCAAGATTCCGGAGGATCAGGCCGCCAAACTGCAACAGATCTGCCCCAAGAACGCCAAGGTCCAGATCTATATCGCCGACGGCCTGAGTTCGACTGCGGTGGAGACCAATAGCATGGACACCTATCGGGCCCTTGTCCAGGGGCTGAGCACCATGGGGATTGCGGCCAACCCCCTCTTTTTTCTCCGCTATGGCCGCGTGCCCTCCATGGATGTCATCTCCGAGCTGATCACCCCCGAGGTCACGGTGCTGCTCATCGGCGAGCGACCGGGGCTGGCCACGGGCGAGAGCATGTCCTGCTACATGGCCTATCAGGCGAGCACAGCGCAGCCGGAGTCCAACCGCACGGTTATCTCCAACATCCATAAGGGCGGCACGCCCGCGGTCGAGGCCGGCGCCCACATCGCCGGGGTGGTCAAAAAGATGCTCGATCAGAAGGCCTCCGGCCTGAATCTGAAACTCTAGGAGAGAGATATGAAAGGTGACGCTCTACGCGCCAATGTCCTCAGTGTACGCATCCTGCCCAATGTGGACAGCGAGCTGATCAGAGAACTCGGTCTTGTTCCAGGCCATCGCAGCATCGGCATGATCACCACCGACTGCGACGATGTCGGCTACAGCGCCCTGGACGAGGCCACCAAGAAGGCGGCGGTCAACGTGGCCTATGCCAAGTCCTTTTACGGCGGTGCGGCCAATGCCTCGACCAAGCTGGCCGGTGAATTTATCGGCATTCTCTCCGGGCCGGACCCGGCGGAGGTGCGGGCCGGGATCGACGCAGCCGTCCACTATGTGGAGCACGAGGCCAGCTTTTATTCGGCCAATGAGGATGATTCCATTGCCTACTTCGCCCACTGCATATCCCGCACCGGCTCTTTTCTCTCCAAGAACGCCGGTATTGCCGAGGGGGAGGCTCTCGCTTATTTGGTGGCCCCGCCCCTGGAGGCGATGTTCTCCCTGGATGCGGCGCTGAAGGCGGCGGATGTGCGCATGGTCACCTTCTACGGCCCGCCCACGGAAACCAACTTCGGCGGCGGCCTGCTCACCGGCAGCCAGTCGGCCTGCAAGGCGGCCTGCGATGCCTTTGCCGAGGCGGTGCTCTCCGTTGCCGCCCGGCCGCATGGCCTCTGATGACCTGATCGCCATGGAGGCGCATGCATCGTTGGGCATGGTGGAAACCCTTGGCCTGGTTCCGGCGATTGCGGCGGCCGATGCTGCGGTCAAGACCGCAGAGGTGCGGCTGATCGGCCTGGAATACATCGGCAGCGGCCTGGTGAGCGTCAAGATGCAGGGCGATGTCTCTGCGGTCCAGGTGGCGGTCGAGACCGCGTGCATGGTCGCCGGCAAGCTGGGCCCTGTGCATTCCCACACGGTCATTGCCCGCACCGGCGATGACGTGGCGCAACTGGTGGACAAACCAGAGCCTGCCTGGACCGAGAAAGGGCCCGGAATCTCTGCGGGAGAATCGAAAAAAACGGTCGAGGCAGCAGCGTTGCAGGCCATAGCCGTCACCCGGCTGCGGCGACTGGCCAGGTCGATCGAGGGCTTCCCCCTGTCGCGGCAGAAGATCAAGTTTGCCCGTAAAGAAGAACTGATCGAACTCTTGCTGATCTACTCGCAAGAGCTCAAGACCCAAGAATAAGAGGAAACAATGGTGGATAAAGATTTGCTTTCCCTGCAGGAAGCGCGCTCCCTGGTGCGGGGCGCACGGAAAGCCCAGGCCTTTCTTGCCCAGCTCTCCCAGCAGAAGGTGGACGACCTGGTCCGGGCTGTGGCCGAAAACGGCATCAAGCATGCCGAGGAACTGGCCAAGATGGCGGTGGAAGAGACCGGGTTCGGCAAATGGGCCGATAAAAAGGCGAAAAACCTGCTGGCAACCCGGGATCTCCTGGCCCACATCGCGCCCATGAAAACCATCGGCATCGTCAACGAGGATAACGAACGCAAGCTGCTTGATATTGCCACCCCGGCAGGGGTCATTGCCGCGCTGGTGCCCTCGACAAATCCGACCTCAACCACCTTCTACAAGGCGATCATCTCACTGAAGGCCGGGAACGCGGTGGTGTTCAGCCCCCATCCCTCGGCGCTCAAATGTATCGGCGCCACCATCGAGGTCATTCAGGAGGCGCTGCGCGACCAGGGCGCGCCGGTGGACCTGGTTTCGATGATGAGCATTCCCACCATTCAGGGGACAGGGGAGTTGATGCGCCAGGCGGATTTGATCCTCGCCACCGGCGGTCCGGCCATGGTCAAGGCGGCCTACAGTTCCGGCACCCCGGCCCTGGGCGTGGGCGCGGGCAACGTCCCTGCCTTTATCGAGCGCAGTGCGGACATCAAAGGGGCGATCTCCAAGATTCTTGCCTCCAAGACCTTTGACAACGGCACGGTCTGCGCCTCGGAGCAGGCAATCGTCACCGAGTCGATCATTGAGGCACAGGTCGCCAGGGAGTTTGTTGCCCAGGGCGGCTACTTCCTCAGCGAAGAGCAGGCTGCCCAAATGAAGCCCATCATGGAGCGTCCCGGCGGCGGCATGAATCCGGCCATTGTCGGTCGCGATGCCCAGTACCTGGCCGCCCAGGCGGGGATCGATATTCCCGCGGGCACCAAGGTGCTGGCCTACCGGGAAAAAGGGGTGGGGCCGCAGTATCCCTTTTCCAAGGAAAAATTGACCGCGCTGATCGGCTATTACGTGGTGGAAACCTGGCAGGAGGCCTGCGACCTGTGCCATGCGCTGTTGCAAAACGGCGGTATCGGTCATTCCCTGGCCATCCATTCCGAAGATGAGGCGGTCATTCGCGAATTCGCCCTGAAAAAACCGGTATCACGCCTATTGGTCAATACGCCCTCCACCCAGGGCGCGGTGGGCATCAGCACCAACCTGCCGCCGTCCTTTACCCTGGGCTGCGGCACGGTGGGCGGGAGCTCCACCTCCGACAATGTCGGCCCCCTGCACCTGCTCAACATCCGCCACCTGGCCTACGATTCGGGCGCCTATGCAGTGGCACCGCAGCAAGCGCCAGCCTGTTCTGCGGTTTCCGCCCAGGTCCTGGAGGATGAGGTCCAACGCATTACCGAGCTGGTGCTGGCGCAACTTGCAAGTAGATAAACCTTCGGAAGAACAGAAAACTTATAATCGGCCCCAACAGGCCATCAACTGAGAGAAGAGGACGCAATATGTCATCACTGAATGCATTAGGAATGGTGGAAACCCGTGGTTTTGTCGGTGCGGTTGAGGCCGCCGATGCCATGGTCAAGGCGGCAAATGTGACCCTGATGGGCAAGACCACCGTCGGGTCCGGGCTGGTCACGGTGATTGTTCGCGGCGATGTCGGCGCGGTCAAGGCGGCCACCGATGCCGGTGCGGCAGCCGCCGACCGGGTGGGCGAGCTGGTCTCGGTCCATGTTATCCCGCGCCCCCACAGCGATGTGGAAATGATTCTGCCGAAGCTGGAAGGCTGAGATCATGAAGGTCGTCACCGAAGCAACCCTTCGGGATCTGTCCAGGAAAAACGGACTGGCCGGTTTCCGGCTTGAACCGGGGCAGATTTTGACACCTTCAGCCGCCAGCTTTCTCAACGAACGCCAGATCAAGATCGTCTCCCCCGAGGCTCCGGAGCAACCCCTCTCCGCACCGGAGCCTCAGTCCACGAATTCTTCGGACCAAAGGCAGGACAGCCGTTATGTCTCTGCCCTGGATGGGGGCGGGTTTGCGGAAAAGCCGGAGCACATGACCCATCTCTGCGGCAACCGGCTGATCCCCAAGGATCATCCGCGGATTATCTTTCGCGGCAAGCTGGACAGCCTGCAGTCGGCCATGCTCCTGGTGCAGGGACTGGCAGAGGAGAAAAAATTGGCGGCGCTGACCGCTGATCTCGGGGAGTTGCTGGAATGGTGCCGGGAAATCATGAAGGTGGATGTCCTCGAACGGCCACTGGAACAATCCACGGTCCTTGATCTGAGCCCGGAGGAGCTACGGCAGCAGTCGCATCATCCCAAGAAATATTACGGGATTGGCCACATTACCCCTGCGGTGTCCATGGGGCCGGTGCTTCTTGCGCTCAACGACCTGCGCAGCCGGGTGCGGGAAGTCGAGACCTTGGGCGTGGCGGCGTTCAGGCAGGAATTCACCACCGGCCGCACGGATATACTGCAGGCCCTCAACCGCATGAGTTCGGCGATGTACATCCTGATGATTCGGGAGCAGGCCGGATATTACAACAGGCAACAGGACACGAAAAAGGCATACCTCAATGCAACAGATTGATCGCGAAGCTATAGCTCAAAATGTGTTGGATGCCCTGGCCCACCTACAGGCGGCCGGGCCTGAAACGTTCGCGCCGCAGCAGGAGGAAATTGCCATCCCGGTGGAGATCTCCGCCCGCCACGCGCATCTCTCCAAGGACGATGCGATTGCGCTCTACGGCGCTCCCCTGACGCCGGATCGGGAACTGTCCCAACCGGGACAGTTCTTGTGCAAGGAGCGGGTGCGCTTGATCGGCTTGAAGGGCGTGCTCGACAATGTCGCCGTGCTCGGTCCCTCCCGGGAAAGCTCGCAGGTGGAAATTTCCCTGACCGATGCCCGTCTACTCGGTCTGGATGTGCCCATCCGCCAGTCGGGCGATATTCTCGGCACACCGGGGATATTGCTCTCCTCGAAAAGGACGATCATTGCCCTGGAGATGGGGGTCATCGTTGCCGGCCGCCATATCCACATGTCGCCGGAGGATGCCCGCCGCCTTCGCGTTCGGGATCGCGACCTGGTGGCGGTCAACATGC
Organism: uncultured Desulfobulbus sp.; assembly: GCF_963665445.1. GTDB lineage: Bacteria > Desulfobacterota > Desulfobulbia > Desulfobulbales > Desulfobulbaceae > Desulfobulbus. The sequence goes on from NZ_OY762276.1 coordinate 4,569,475, forward strand.
ACGGCAGGCGTCCGGCTGTATTTCGCGACGTGCTCATCCGCGTACACGAGAGTTTCCGCCTCGCCCTGCATATCGATGCCGACGAGGCCAACGGCTGCGGCTGCGGTCCTGGATCCTTTTGCACCCTGGTGCGAGAACCCCTGGTGGCGTTCGAGGAGAGCGATCATGATGGACAGCGCCTTCATTGAATCCATTGTCCGCCGGGTGCTCAGCGAGGCAAAAGGCGGCACGGTGGATGCAACCGGACCGAAGTATTTGATTCTTGCGGAACGGCAGCATATCGATGCGTTGTGCATCGCCCGCAGCCTCCCTGCCGGGGCGCGCATCTGCTCGTTGGATGATTGGCCAGAGCCATGGAATTTTGAGGCCGTGCAGGAGTATCAGGGCTTTATCCTGCCCATGCTTTCCCTGGAGGCCATGGCGGACCTGGTTGTCGGCCGGGGAAACGGGAAAATCGGCTGTCTCGTCCTGCAGCTGCTGCTCGCCGGGCACCGGGTCGAGGTCCTTGAGTTTGCCTACAGGGCCTATGAGGAGACGGCCCCGTCTGCCCTGTGGAACCTGTATTGCTCCTATCAAGAGCAGTTGGAAGCCTTTGGCTTGGTGGAACGGAGGGGAGTACGGCCCGCTGTCAGCAACCATCGCGGCCATCTCCTCACCGAAAAGGATGTCGAGCAGATGGCCCGGGATGGGGTGCGGTGCATTCACACCGGCAAGCGGACCATTGTCACCGGGCTTGCCCGGGATTTGGCCCGCGCAAAGGGCATTACTCTGCTGCAGAATTGATCCGGATTTTGCCGACTAAAAGTTGGCTGGAGGTTGATGTATGATCGTTGGCAATGTTGTAGGCAATGTTTGGGCAACCCGCAAAGAGGAGAGCCTCAACGGGCTGAAACTGATGGTGGTGCTGCCCATCGATCCGGTGAGCGGCGAAACCCGGCCCTGTCTGGTGGCAGCGGATCATGTCGGCGCGGGGGTGGGCGAGACCGTGCTGGTGACCACCGGCTCCTCGGCCCGGCAGGCAATGGGCAAGAGTGGGGTGCCGGTCGATGCCTCCATAGTCGGCATCATCGATCAGGTCGATATTCCCAAGTCCTGATCTGGCCACCTACTGAGGAAATTGGTGAACGAGCACATGGATACCCTGGGGCTGGTGGAGACCCGGACCATTGCCGGTGGGGCGCGGATGCTCGATCTGATGCTCAAAAAGGCCGAGGTCGAGGTCGTCAAGGCTACGCCCATCTGTTCCGGCCGTTTTCTGATCCGCATTTCCGGCGAGCGCTCCGAGGTGGAGGCCGCCGTCGGCGCGGTTGCCCAGGATGCGGGCGTGATTGCCTCCTTTGTACTGTCGCGCATCCATCCCCAGGTGATCGCAGCCCTGCATACCCGGCTGCTTCCCCCAAGGGGGCAGGCCCTTGGCCTGGTGGAGAGCCGACGTTCGGCCTCCGGCATTGCCGCGGCCGATGCGGCGCTCAAGCGGGCCGAGGTTTGCCTGGCCCGTCTCGCCCTTGCCCAGGGGATCAACGGCAAGTCCTTGCTCGTCTTTGCCGGCACACTGGCCGATGTCAACGAGGCGGTGGCTGCCGCTTCGCACTCCTTGGGCAGGGATCTGGTCGATCAGAGTGTGATCGCTCGTCCGGAACCGGCAACCGCCACTGCCCTCACGGGCATGCAACCGGATTGAATGAAAATTTTCGTGGAGAGTGAACAATGGCAAAAACACTGATTAACGCCCGGAATTATGACCAATATCTCGAGGCGGATCAGCAACGAATAGTGGTTGGGGCGGATATGATCCTGGCCCCGAGCGCCAAGGATGTCTTGAGCAGACGCGGCATCAGGATCGAGTATCAGCGCACGGTACAGGGACGGGAACCGGAGCCGGAGCATGCGCAAAAAACCGTCGGCGCGGATTCTTCCGAGACAAAGGGTCAACCGGGCGGGCAGCCGGATTCCAGCGCCCTGCTGGTGCAGGCCGTGGTCAAACTGCTCCGCCGGGAGTACGGCATCGACGATCCCCAGACTCTACAGAAAATCACCCTTGATGTCATGGCCCGGCTCAATGGCCAGGCGCATTGAGCGGACAGAGAGGCGTTATTATGCAGATTACTCAAGAACTCATCGAGAAAATTGTCCGGGAAGTGGTCACCAGGAATCTGGCGGCCATGCCGTTCCCTCAGGCCGAACCTGGCTTTCAATGTGAAACGGAACCGCTCTCCGGCGTGACCGCGGTCAAGGTGGCTACCGTCCGTCCGGAGCCCTTTGATACCGGCAAGGCGGGCGACAAGGTCCTGCTCAAAGACGTCTTCACCACCAAGGAGAGTCCGCGCCTCGGCTGCGGGGTCATGGAAATGGAGGCATCCACCTTTGCCTGGACCCTGAACTACGATGAGATCGATATCGTACTCGAAGGGAGCCTGACGATCATCGTCAACGGCAAGAAAATCACGGCCAATAAGGGCGAGTTGGTCCTCATCCCCAAAAATACCGCCATCGAGTTTTCCGCCCCCGAGTATGCCAGGTTTATCTATGTCACCTACCCCGCCAACTGGGAAGAGCAATAACAGGGAGCGTACCGCCGCTTTCATGGCCCCGTGGTGCGTGAACAGCAGGAGCGGAGATCAACTATGAACACAGTCCAACGGATCAAAGCAATTGGGGTGGTCGGTGCCGGTGGCGCCGGTTTCCCCACCTATGTCAAGGCGCAGTCCCAGGCGGAAACGGTGGTGGTCAACGCGGCCGAATGCGAGCCCCTGCTGCACAAGGATAAACAGCTCCTGTGGCAATATACCGGGCTCTTTTTCAAGGGACTCTCCACCATGATGGAGGCGGTCGGGGCAAAGCGGGGCATCATCGGCATCAAGCGCAAGCACGCCGCCCTCATTGCCCATCTGCGGGAAAGCCTTCCCCAAGGTGTCGAGATCTGTGAGGTGGATGATTTCTACCCCGCAGGGGATGAGCTGACCCTGATTAGGGAAACCACCGGCATCATCATTGCGCCGGGGGCCTTGCCCATCTCCCGGGGGATCGTGGTCAGCAATGTGGAATCGCTCTACAACATCGGAGCGGATCGGCCGGTGACCACGAAATTTCTCAATGTGGGCGGGGCGGTCGAGCACCGCTGCACCCTGGAGGTACCTCTGGGTATCTCCTTTGCGGAGATTCTCGACTATGCCCGGCCGACCCTGCGACAGTACACAGTGATCGAAGGCGGTCCGATGATGGGCAGAATCGTCGATGATCTCTCCCAGCCGGTCACCAAGACCACCGCCGGGTTGCTGGTTTTCCCCAGCGATCATGTGCTGGTCGAAAAATACCGGATCAAGGCCAGCGAAGAACGGGTCAATAGGATCGGCAAGGCGGCCTGCGACCAGTGCTCCATCTGCACCGAGCTCTGCCCGCGCTACCTGTTGGGGCACCCGGTGCAGCCGCACAAGGCCATGCGTTCGCTGGTGTTTCACACCGCCGGGGCAGGGGAGAAGGAGATCCAGACCCACGCCCTCTACTGCTGCCAGTGCAACCTCTGCACCTTTGTCTCCTGCCCGGAGGGTTTATACCCCTCCCAGGTCTGCATCAACCACCGTGCAGCCGCCCTTGCCGCAAAGTTGCAGTACAAGGGAGAGCTTGCCACCGAGGGACATCCCCTGGCCGGATATCGCAAAACGCCCTCCAAGCGGCTCAAAAGGATGCTGCAACTCGACATTTTCCCTGACAGCGGCGAACTCGATGACCACCGGTTTGCGCCCAGAGAGCTGCGCCTGCTTCTGCGGCAACACATCGGCGCGCCGGCAACGCCGGTGGTCGCGGTCGGTGACATGGTTGCGCCGGGGCAGGTGGTCGCAACGGTCGGTGAGGCCTTGGGCTGTGATATTCACGCCCCGCTCGCCGGGCAGGTCAGTGTAGTCGACGAAAGCTCCATCACCTTTGTTCCCTGCTGAATGTATAAACGATTTAACCAAGGATGATTCCATGTCCCATTCCATAGGCATACTTGAACTCTCCAGCATTGCCGCCGGTTACGAAGCGGAGGACGCCATGCTCAAGGCGGCCGATGTCCGAATTCTCATCGGCCGGACCATCTGTTCCGGCAAGTTTATCATCGTTATCGGCGGCTCGGTTTCGGCGGTCGAGGCCGCGCTCGAGGCCGGCAAGGCCAAGGCGGGTGGTTTCCTCATTGAAGACCTCAACATTGCCAACGTCGATCCCCAGGTGTTTGCCGCCCTTGCCGGGACCGTCGATGCCTCGGCCTCCGCCTACCGGTCTCTGGGCATTGTCGAGACCTTTGCCGCCACCCCGATCATCGAGGCCGCCGATGCCGCGGCCAAGGCCGCCGAGATCGTCCTGCTCAGGGTCCATGTGTCCATGGCCATTGGCGGCAAGGGCTATTTTCTTGCCCTGGGCGACACCGCAGCCATCCAGGCGGCAGTGGATGCGGCGGTGAACGTTATTCAACCCACCGGCCTGTTGGTCAATCGGGTGATTATTCCGGCCGCGACCCCGGACGTGCTTAAAGAGTTGATCTGATGAAGCGGATCATGTTCGTCGGCCAGACCGGCGCGGGAAAAACCACCTTGACCCAGGCCCTTCATGGGGAAGGAATCTCCTATCTGAAAACCCAGGCGGTCAGGTTTCGCGGCTTTGTGGTCGACACCCCGGGCGAGTTTGCCGAAAACCGGATGTACTACTCCGCCCTGCTGGTGTCGGCGAGCAAGGCGGATGTGATCGGTTTTGTCCAGGATGCGACCCGCAAGCACAATATCTTCCCCCCCAGGTTCGCCGCCATGTTCACCAAGCCGGTGATCGGCATCGTCACCAAAACCGACCAGGCAGAGAGCGACCTTGCCCGCGCCGAGAAATTCCTTAAGGCGGCGGGCGTCAAGACCTTCTTCCACACCAGCGCCCTGGTCAACAGCGGTATTCACGAGTTGCTGAATTTTCTTGATCACTGAATTCGATCGGAAGATCGGCGCGGAGGAACAAGCAAGGCTCACCTGCCACCACAGGTGAGCCTTGCTTGTTTTTGAGGGAGGAATACGTTACAGTTAAGCCGTTTATCGCATGGGGCGGGTTTGGTCTTCTTCCCCTTAGACGAGCTTATCAACGCAGTGAAGCCGAGCAGAAAAGAGATGGAGATTCGCACCGAAGAGAAAGACGGGTTTGTGGTTGTCACCATCGCCGGGCGCATCGATGCCCTGACCTCCCAGGATATCGAAGACCACCTCATGGGCCTGCTTGATGGTGGTATGCAGTACATCATTCTCGATCTGGCCGATGTGCCCTATCTGAGCAGCGCCGGCCTGCGGGTGCTGATTCTCCTGGCCAAGCACCTCTATGGTGAGGGCCAACTGGCCCTGTGCAACCTGCAGGAGACGGTCGAGGAGATAATCAGCATGGTCGGCTTTAAAAATTACATGCTGTTTTTTTCCACCCTTGCGGAGGCGGAGGCCAACATTTTCAGTTAATGTCCTGGTAATGTTACTTCCGCGCCTGTTGTTGCAGTTGTTGCTGTAGCTGCTCCTGAGCACCTTGCAGTGCCTGCTGCAGGGTCTGCACCAGGACATAGGCATTGCTCACCGACACCACGATCCGATTGGAGATGGTGGCATGACCGGGCATGGATCGGTGCAGGTTGCCCATCTCGATCACCACATCCCCCCGTCCCGCATAGACGTTAAAGACATCACGATACACGTATTCCAGATCCGTCGGCAGATGGAACTGGATCCGGTGTTCTTCCTCGCTCTCTGATGGACGCTGATGAGTCGTATTATTTTCTGCGTTTGTCGTCATTGTGGGCTCATTGTTGCTGGTTGCTCATTTTAGTTAGGACATGATCATGACCTTGAACTGCGACGGGACGAGGGTCATCCCGGTCGGGCAGTTGGTCATGTTCTGTAGAGCAGGTGAGAGCCATTTAGAGGATGGCATACCGCCGGTAAACACTTTCACCGAGCCCATGGTGGTGCGCGCTTGCCCCATCATCATCCCGGAGGCTACTCCTCCCACAACACCGGCATTGTCCCCCATGCTCATGGGCACGGTGGTTCCCATGTTATGCGCCGGCATCATGGAGATGAAATGGTTGAGGGATGTTGACGGAGGAAGTGCCATCGGTAACTCCGCCAGGTTCGGGTACGGGATCGGTACTGGCCCTACCGGTGTCGGAGTTAAGCAGACATCGGGGAATCCAAACTGCATCCCGGACAAAGAACAATTTGCAAACATCTTTCTCTCCTTTGGGGTGAAACGTTATGGACTCGTAAAAAGTCGATGTTTTAGAATGAATTTTTCTAAAAATCAGTAAGTTGTGATGTTTGAATAGTCATTCTCGAGTTTTTTTGCAAGCATGACAAAATTTATCCCATATGAATTCGCTCGCCGTCGATCTTGGTATCTTTTTTGGACACCATGATCGTATGCGTTGAATCCATGCAATAGAGTCCCTCGACCTTCCTTGAGAGCTGTCCAGCCTTTATCTGGTCGTGGTCCTCTGTCTGGCGGACATAATTCTTCACCCGCACAAACACGTTGCGCGCCATGGTGTTGATCAACTGGCTGACCATCCGGAATGTCTCATAAGTTGCCTGCAGTGTCTCGCCACAGGCCGTCACCTCCTTAATGTCGACCACCGCTTCGCCACTCTTGTGAATCTCCCGCTCGGAGAAAAAATTCAGGTTCCCCTGCGTCGCTACGGTTGCGGACTCGGATTTCAGCATCATCCTGCCCGGGAAGTTGAGCAGCATGTCCTGATTCCCGGAGCGCTCGAGGATGGCGAGGACGAACCACTTGCCGCCCCCATCGCTACTGCAGAGCACCTCATCTCCGGGGAGCGGCTGCACCAGGCAACTGAAGGCGACCCGGGCCTGGCACGGCTCGCCATTGATCACCACCGCTACCTCACGGCCGTTTACCCTGGAAATAAGGGCGTGATGGGCTTTGGCGGCAGATTTTTGCACAAGGGGGATCACTTTACCAACGGTAGCATTCATGATGGACTCCATGCTTCGGATTTTTTTCGTTTTTTGTCCTCGGCCTTGGCCAGTGCCTTGGTCGATCCGGTCCAGATCACCTGGGCCGCATTGACCTGATGCAAATTGGCCTGCATGAGACTGGCATTGCTGAAATCGGCTTGTTCCAATTGCGCATGCGCCAGGTCGGCATACTGCAGATTGGCTCCGGCAAAGATAGAGAGTTTTGCCATGACCTCCGACATCTGTGCCATCTCTAGGTTGGCTGAACTGAAATCAACGCCGGAAAGCGTCGCCTTCTGCAAGCTCGCCTGCGCCAGATTGGCGTTCTGCATGCGGGCACCGAGCAGATTAGCCTCGTAGAAGTTGGCCAACTCCAGATTCGCGCCGTTAAACTCGGAACCTTCAAGGTTTGCCCGCATGAAGCCCCCCTGTTTCAGCTGGCAGTTGTTGAACAGGCATGCACACAAGTTGCACTCGACAAACTGGATCTGGGAGAGATCGAGTCCGCTGAAGTCAACTTTGTTCAGGCTTGCTTTAAAAAAACAGGAGAGCAGGATGGTTGCTTGGCTGAAGATATTCTCTTGAAACTGCGAGTCGAAGAAGATGGCCTTGTTCAACCTAGCCGATGTGAAGTCGGTCGCGGTCAGGTTACATTCGAAAAACACCGTCGTCTCTAGAGTCGTTCCCGTCAGAGAAACTCCGCTCAGATTACTGTTGGTAAACGCCCCGGTTACCATACTGGTCCCTGCGAAACTAGCCTTAGCCAGGTCACACCCGAGGAACTTGGTGAAGTCCATCTCCGAGGCATCGAAAACACATTCGGCCAGGTTCGACTTGACAAAGTTGCTCTCCTTCAGGTTGGCCGTGGCAAACTTTGCCTGGTGGAAGCTGCAGGTATTGAACGTCGCTTCGCGCAGGTCAGCACCGCTAAAATCACAGCCGTCAAAACACACCTCATTGAAGAGGCCCCCGGAAAAATCATGCCCCCGGCAATCGAGGCCGGAAAAATCTTCCTGAGCAAAAAACTCGCCTGACTTGACCTGTCGGCTCAGTTCTTCCCCTGTCATTGCGGCACTCCGTTTTCAAGCAGGGTCGACTCAAGGTTGGCGTGAGTGAAATCGGTCTTGCCCACCTGGCAGCGGAGGCAATCCACGGCATAGAGGTTGGCCCCCCGGAAGGAAGCATTGGTGAGTTGCGCCTTGGCGAGCGAGCCTTCGGCCAGATTGATGTTGTCGAGTTTGGCCCCGTTGAGGTTTGTTTTCCGGAACTGGGCCTGCTTGGCGTTGACGTTGGTCAAATCAGCGCCAGAGAGATCAGAACCATTGAACAGGGCACCTTCCATAGTAGCCTTGGAAAAGTTGGTGAATTGCATGTCGAGGTTCATGAAGGTGCTGCGGTTCAGGCAGGCACCAGCGAGACTGAGTTTTTTCAGGGTCGATTTTCCCTCATCAGTCGCCACGAAACAGTTGGAGGAAATGTCGGCCCCGTCAAAACAGACTTTTTCCAGGGCGCAATCCGCCCAGACTGATTTCGGCAAGGTCGCCCCTGAACAATCGACCTCATCCAGGGAGCAGTTGTAAAATACCGCCGTCTCCATCTGGGCCCCTTTAAAAGTCGTCCCTTTGATCGTACGTTCGATAAATTTCATCTGATGCATCGTGGCATGGTCAAAGATGGCCTGATTAATGATAATTTCCAGAGACTCGATTTCTTCCAGGTTGGCTCCGCTGAAGTCGGCCCCAGTGAAATCCCCCCTGGAGAGTTTTGCTCCCTTCAGATTGGCATTGGCAAAATTGGCTCGGTGTGCCTTGGCTGCGCCGATGTTAGCCCCTTCGAGGTTGGCCCCTGTCAAGTTTGTATCGATCAAAATTCCCCGAGCAAGAATAGCCCCTGAGAGATTTGCTCCCTTGAGACTCGCACCAGAAAAATCGACTTGTTCAAGAAAACAACCGCTGAGATCAATCCCATCAAGAATCTCTCCGTGGAGGTCGATGCATGCCCAATCCAAATTACTTAGATTCCCCATCGTTGCAAACATTCGAAGAAACCGCGCTTTAACCACTTCGATAGTATCTCCATGAGGCGGCAATCCATTCTTCATGAAATGGGCTCCCATAAGATACATTCCCTTGAAATCGGCCTCTGCCTTCTTCAAATTTTTCTCGATATCATAATTTTGCGTTTCCAAAATACTGTGGAGCTGTTTCTCAACCTCTTCAATAGGTCCGGTTTCAACACCAGCCTCTTTCATTCCGAGGATATGCTGTGACGCATCAGCTATAAGGGGTGATATTTTATTAATGTTATTCAATATTTCGGCTACAGATAAACGTGGTAACTTATCAATTTGTTCAGCAGAGACTCCAATGTTATTTATAGAATTCATTGCATCTTGAAATTGAACTCTTGCCTGCTCCTGGAGTTCGGATAACCCGTCAACTGATAGTTTTTTACTTTCTGAGTTAATTTTATATTTAATATTTTCAATTTCATTAAGTGTGTCATTGTTTTTTTCTTTTATAAAAGAATCAATTTCATCCATTATCTGATCAATTTTATCAAAAGAAAATTTTTTAAGTTCTATTTTTTTTATGTCTCCGCTGGTTATTCCAGGGATTATTTTTTCTAGCCTATTATTCAATTTGTTTGTTTCTTGTTCATTGTTGATGTTTTTGTCTAGTAAATCTTTTATATTAAATTTTTCTTCATTGTTAATATTTAAATTCTCCATTTGTTTTTCTGAAATATTTTGAATTTCTTCAATTTTTTCTGACACCATCGCTTGAATCGTATTTACTTTTTTGTTGAGATTTTTTTCGAATTCCTTTTTTCCCCCTTCCTTGAGCGCTCTCTCTTGGAAAATTTCCATCGCGCATTTTGTTCCCGGTGGAATCAAGTCATCTGTATTTAGATGGTGTAGCAGGGGATCGTTCTCGGTTGCACGTCTTTCGAATGCGTGTCGATAATACTCCGTGCTTCGAATCTGGTTGCCTCGATTTTCATAGGCAGCAAGCAAGGATTTTACTTCATTAGCTTCTTCATTGGCCACTTCAATAACGCCACGCCAGATTTGCAAACACAATAATTTTTCTGGAAAGAACCAAATCGTATCCAAATTCAAAGGTATCTCAGTAAAATCCATCATTTCATCAAATTTGGAGTGCTGAATAAAACAACGAACTGAAAATCCGGGAAGGTCTCCTGTGATCAGGGGGCGATCAGGGTGCATGTTTCTGATCTCATAAGATTCATCGCCGCGCCAAAATCCATCTAGTCTCTGATCTTTGGGTGCACATTGAAAATATTCCCAGTTAAAGTCACCTGGAAAACCGGGAAAATAATCTCTAAGATAATTCTTGTTATACGTACCTTGATAGCAGGTTCTCTTTGGTAGGGTTTGTCCTATGGGGGAAAATCCGGCTGGTTCTGGGGTGTCTCCAGGTGCGCGAATCATGTCGTCTGGAAGTTCCAGTAAGGGGAGCATGCCATCGTTAAACCCCATTCCTTCAGGATTGCATACATATCCAGGGCCGCCAAAGGCATAAGAATATTGTATCGGTACGCGATGTATATATTCTGGTTGCGTGGGAAGTCCTCGCTCCCATCTCCTTGGGCCAAAAACCAGAAGCCTTTTGTTCAGGGGGCCAAGCCTGATATTTACCTCGCCGCCACGTGTTTGTTTTCCGCCTTGTGGGCAGAAATTGCCGGTTGATAAAAATTCCCCATGTAGCTTTGGCTTGCCCATATCAAGGGAGCAAAAGGAGTCAACTGATTGCAAAATTGAAGGTAAATAGTCAAACTCTAACAATGCGTCATTCGTCTCGAGATCCAAGCCAAGAGACGCCGAAACAACAAAATAAAATCGCCCACTCTGTTCAAATGTTTGCTGATTGATCCCAATCTGTAATGGTCTTATTGATTTCATGATTATCCGGCGAATATGTTAAAGCCTTGTTCGAAACTAAGACTACTAGAGTGGAGTTTGAGTTCCCTTTTAATGAGGGCAAGATTTTCGGCTCCGATCTTGCTTTCAGCTTGCGCAAGCATTAATTCTTGAACCTTAGCCTTGACCGCCGCATCCTTCTGTGCCTCGAGCCCGATTGTCTTAAACCCTGACCATCCCGTTACTTCATTCAGGGAAGCTTCAAGGCCTCGCTTGGCATCCATTTTTACGTAAATTCCGGTGGAAACATTCACGTCCATCGCCAGTGATGCAGATGCATTTACGGAAATTCTACCGCCGGCGCTCAAAGAGACATCGGCAACTAGACTGGATAGACTCGTGGAGAATTTGATTCTTGGAACTAAAGCAAAATTTGCGGAAAAGGAGAACCAGCCATGATTTTTATACTCATAGGTATTTATGAGGCCGGAAACGGGATCCCAGTGGGCCTCTTGGGAATCTCCTTTTCCAGCTTTTTCCCAGGCCATTTTTTTTCCAGAATCGCTGAACCTTGTTGACTCACGGGTTCCACCATATTGAAATTCGTAAATGTCTCCTCTGGTATGGTTTTCGGAGTTCCCGACTTTAATTGAAATTTCATTCCCCCTGGTGTAGCTGTAACTGTCGCCAATTTTTTTTTCAACCCATGTAGTGTCCGTATGCATCGGTCCTTCTTTTGCAGAAGTGTCCCTGTCTTGCTCATATATGCAATCACTTGTTGGTTTACCTGTAGATGAATCAATATTTTTGAAGCTGCTTCCGACCTTGCCAAACCAGGTTGTAATCTTTCCATCACCTGGTTTATTGATAACGTCTCCAATGTTTCCTTGGAATGACTCTCCTGATGTAAAAAAAGCGCCTAATCCAGAAGATGCTGCTGTTACGGCAAGGCTAATGCTGCTAAATGTAGCGAAAGTTGCTCCTGATATTGATTCTCCTAGTGCCAATGCACATGCACCCATTGTTGAACCAACAAACAATAACGTTCCACCAATTATTCCACCTCCTACCAGAGCACCGCTCCATGGGCTAAAATCATCAGTTGTAGTTTCTTGATCTTGTGGCCATAAATATTTATTTTGTACATTTAGATTTGATTTTTGATTAATATGAAACTCTGCATAACTATTTCCTAAATTATAATTCCAGTAGCCACCAAAGTCATAAATATTTCCTTCTTGTGTTTTAACCGTATCGAGACTTGATACTTTAATATGTGCATTGTTTAGCACGGTACTCCAATCCTCTGAATCGCCAGTGTGACGGTTGAAAAGATTGGTTGGGTTGTATTCATCAGTGTTTGTGAAATGGTCGAGTAAGTCTCCGGTTAATGGAATATTTGAACTGCTATCTTTCTTTGGTGCGTCGGCGTTTTTTCCACAACGATATTCCCCATATTGCTGCTGTGCTTCCATCCATAAATCATGTTCGGAGTGGATGCGAATACCGTCTCCAGCGGTTTCATTTATCGTTGTTAACGGATCATTGGGTGCCCCGATGCGGAACCAAGAATTGGCCGTGGGGCTCTGCATGATAATGCGCTCTTTCCCTTTTTTGTCCTCGATGCGGATTTTATTGTCCCCTCCGGTCTGGATAACCGACTCCGTCTGGTTCTTGGCGGTCGAGGGGCTCGGTGTCTCCGGGTTGGGCACCGCAGAGGCGATCACCGGCCGGTCGGGATCGCCGCCTATAAAGGTCAACAGCACCTCGGTGCCCTTGGGCAGGGGGAAATGCATCCCCCGTTTGGGACCGGCATAGGGCTGGGCCATGCGCAGGAAACAAGAGGCCTTGCCGGCCCTATGTTCCTCATTGATATCAAAGGGCAGCCGAACCTTGTAGCGCCCCTGATCGTCGAGTTCGGCGTATTCGCCGCTGCCCTCGGCGTCGACCACGGCATGCAGGGTTCCGGAGATGCGGGGTTTGGCGGTGACCCGTTCGGCGCGGTACTGGACCTCAGCCGGAATGGCCACAAAGGTATTGCGGTAGGAGACAGCCTGCTCCACATCTGACAGCGCACGTTGCAACCCGGAGATGAGATAGCCGGTCTGGTTACCCTCGTGGTGGACCTCGCAGACCAGATATTTGCGATTAAAATCATCACGGTAATGGTTTGTCAGAGAGAAGGTATAGCCCGGCATCATGAAGGGGACCGTACTCTCGCCGATAAATTCACGCTTGCGGCAGAAGAGGGACTCTGCATATATCTTGGCCAGCCGGTTGCCTTCTTCCGGCGTCCTGAAATACTCTCCATAGAGATAGCTTTCTCCACGTCCCTGCGGATCGACCATCGCCGTACCGGTGAGTTCCAGACTGGGGCGCTCATAGTTGTGGTCACGAAGGAGGACCTTCTGCGGCAGCATTTTTTGGCGGCAGATGAGGTTGGTGATCACCTCATCCTGATGGTGTCCTTCCAGGCCGGAAGGGGGGGCATAGATCAGATTCCCTTCTTGGGGGAAATCCATCTGGCTGATCATGGAATCGGTGATCACCACCTTGTCCACGCCATCTGTCTGTTCAAAGAAATAATACAACCCTTCCCGTTCCAGCCAGCGGCAAAAAAAGGCGTAATGCGATTCATCGTACTGGCAGACATAGTCCTGGGGGGCGTAGGTCTTTTGGTTACGGAAGGCAAAATCCAGTGCGGTGAGACCGCCATCGATGAGGATGCGTCCAATCAGGCTCGCCTGCGGCGAACTCGAAGGCGAAGACACGACCGGGAGGTTGAGGCAGACCTGATTATGATGGGTCAGGGTCAGCCACCACAGGCGGGGGCGTAACTGGGCTCGATAAAAGATGCACTCGTTAAAGGCATGGAGCTGTTCAAACTGGCTGAGAATGCCGGTAAAGTCGACCTGCTGGTCGTTGGGCCGATGAATGGAAAAGGTTGCCGGTCCGAGTAATATCCTATCGAGATCAAGATTCGGATCATCGGTGACCAGGGTGATGTTGAACTCAAAGAGGGCCGAGATCGCCTCTCTGCCGGAAAAATGGACTACGCCAAAGGTTGCCGGGGCAAGGCCTGCGGAGACGAAACTGAATCGATTTTCGGTTAAGAATTTCATGGATCAGGCTCCCTTGGCTCTCTCGGATGATTGTGTATCGTTCCAGGGCAGTTGCAGGGTGATATCCCCTCCTGCGGCTGAGAGTGCGGCAAGCGGTCGGATGGAGAGGAAGAGGTTGTCCTGCTCGACGGTAAAATCGATTGCTGCCGGGGCTTCTATTCCGGCCGCTTTCCACAGCGATCTGAGCCTGGCCTGCAGCTCTTCCGCCCCATAGTGGCCGGGATCAAGACTGAAAAGCCAGCCAAGGAGGGAGCGGAGCAGGAGTTGCAGATCAAGGCTGCTACCGTCGGAGAGCGGCAGTCCGGCAAAGGTTATAGAACTCGTGTTGCCGATGAGCGGGGCCTGATGGGCATCGAGGAACTGGAGGCAGCGGTCTTCATCAAAGCGGGCTTCCAGGACAAAGGTGGTGGCGGTCGGCGGCGCGATCCGTCCTCCGGCAAGGGGGTAGGGCAGGCCGGTGTCTTTCTGCTGGTTGAGGATGAGCGCCGTGAGCGCCCAGGCCGGTGAGAGCCAGAGGGGTTCGGTTGTGTGCGGCGGAAGGGCCTGTTCAGACTCCTGGACAAGGGCAACACGGCCCACTCCGGTCCAGAGGAGGCGGGCCTCGTCGCGGTGGCAGAGCGCGCGCCACTTGCCGTATTGCGGCTGATTGAGCAGGGTGGGGAGGTAGGCAAGGCGGTCAATCTCCTGCCAGTTCCTGATCCCCCAAAAGGGGCTGGCCAACCAACTGAGGACGGGGGCGAGTAGTTGGTCGCCGATTTCGGCCAGGGCGGCCAGGGCTTGCTGATCGCGTGGGGTATTGGTCAGGGGCAGGTCTGCGACCAGTAACTCGGGTTCCTCAGCAAGGAGCAGTTCCGCAAGCTCTTGCAACGCCTCGGGGCAGTCGGCGGGAGCGAAATCCACCAGCAGCCAGTGCACGGCACCGCCGGCCAGGGCCTGGACCCAGCTCAACCCCTGCCAGGCAGCGCAGCGCCCCTGAAAATCGGGATGCTGGAGGATATGGTTGAGCAGGGCGGTTTCAGGATTTTGCTGTGTTTGCCAAGATTCGCCTGCCCGGGGCATTGATTGCTCAGGCAGGGCGACCATATCGAGAAGATCATCGAGGGGCGAGGCGGCAGGTTTCGGTGCGCTCGATGCCGGTGCCGGTGCGGACGGAGGCATCTCTTCCCCACCGGCATGATCTCGGCAGTGCTGGCGGAGCCGGGGAAACCAGGTTGCCGCAGTGAGTCCGTCCGGGGGGACAAGGGGAACACTGACTCTCCCCTCGGGAACCAGGGTAGGCGGGACTTCGAGGACGCAGTCCCGGCCAAAGACCTCAAGCGCTGGGGCAAGGTCCTGGCAAACGTGAGCAAAGCGTCCCGGTTGCCGGCCCATACCGGCGGCAAAGGGGGCCAGCACTGCAATTTTGGTGATTTTTTCAGCCATGGCGCGCCTCAAGGGGTTTAGGGGGTGCAACCCATCTGGACAACAAAGACCTCGGCCTCCTCATCGGCGGCATAGGGGCCGAACAGGAGTGCCTCCGGCACCCCGTCTATTTTCACGTAGTACGAAGTGTCCGTGGTGATTCGGTTGCGGACGGCCCAGGCGGTGTATTCCTGGTCGCCCAATTGCAGGGTCAGCCCCTGCTGGGGATATTCCAGCACGGTTTTTTGCGGCAGCAGGCCGGCAGGGCCGACCCCCTGAAAGACGATCCGCCCTTCGCCGGCAAGGCCGAGCATGGCGCCATCCCACTCCTCGGAAACGGGCCCGATCTCCAGCCAGGTGCCGTAGCCTTCATTGGCGTGGACCGCCATGCGGTAGGGTGCCGCCACCGGTGAAGCCGCAGGGCGGTTGGCGGCGGCCACGATCTTTGCGCCGAGCGTGGGCGCCTGCAACGGCACGACCGAGACATTCTGCAGGAGCGTGGGCAGTTGGTCGCTGGTGCGCGTGCCGCTGGGATCGAGCCAGAGCATGGGGGGAGGTTCCCTCCGTTGGCCCAGGCTGAGCACGAGCAGGCTCAGGCCGTAGCCGACACTGGCAGCGGGCGGCTCCTGGCCGCCGACAATGATCCACAGGCTCACTGCCGGGGCGAGCAATTTTTCCAGCGGCGGTTGCCAGGCCAGTTTGGCCGGATCATCGGTGAAAAAATGACCGTCGGCGGCCAGACCGTACTGTTTGGCCAGGGCCAACAGGGGGCTGATGACCTGCGGGTTCTTGTCAAGACTTGTGATCCAGACCTGTTTCATGCCGCACCCTCCTCGCCGAACCGATAGACAAAACCGCCGTCGTCGCCGACATCGAGGTGCACCGCGCTGAGCATCTCGCCGCTGCTGAGGTGATCGAGAATGGTCCGCGAAAGCGAAGGCAGGACATTGGCATTGAGAATGTACTCGATGTTGCGGGCCCCGGTCTCCACCTCGGTGCAGCGGGCGGTGATCGCATCCGTGACCGGGCCGCTGTAGTTGAGGGTGATCTTGTTGTTGTCCCACAGGGTCTTCTGCACCCGTTTGAGCTTGAGATCGACAATGCCCTTGAGGGCGTCGGCACCCAGGCTGAAGAAGGGGACAATGGTCATGCGGGCCAGCAGGGCCGGTTTGAAGTGGTTGGAGAGAATCGGGCGGATGGCGGCAGTGATGGTATCACTCGCCATGCCTTCGCTGCCGGCGGTCATCTCCTGAATGACGTCCGAGGCCAGGTTGCTGGTGAGGATGATCACCGTGTTGCGGAAGTTGATCTCCTTGCCCTCGCCATCGGTCATCACGCCCTTGTCAAAGACCTGGTAAAAGAGCTCCATCACATCCAGATGCGCCTTTTCCACCTCATCCAAGAGGACCACCGAGTAGGGTTTCTGCCGCACCGCCTCGGTGAGCATGCCGCCCTCGCCGTAGCCCACGTAGCCGGGCGGCGAGCCTATCAGGCGACTGCTGGTGTGGGATTCCTGAAACTCCGACATGTTGATGGTCACCGTGTTCTTTTCGCTGCCGAAGATCAGGTCGGCCAGGGCCAGGGCCGACTCGGTCTTGCCCACGCCGCTGGGGCCGACAAAGAGAAAGACGCCCAGGGGCTGGTTGGGATTCTTGATGCCGGCCTTGGCGCTGCGCAGGACCTCGCCCAGGGCCTCGAGGGCGTGATTCTGCCCCTTGATCCGGGCCTGCAGCCGCTCTTCCAGCGCAAGCATGGTTGCGGCCTCGTCGCGGAGCATTTTTCCCAAGGGGATACCGGTCCAGTCCGAGACCACCTTGGCGACGATATCCGGGCTGACCTCGATGTGGATCAGGGGGCTATCGCCCTGGAGTTCGGTTAGGTTACGCTGGGTGGCATCCAACTGCTCCTGGACCAGCGCCTTGTCCTCCTTGGAGCCGGCCGGGTCGTCGACGAGTTCGCGGATTTTCCGGCGAAGTGCAATGGCGCTGTTGGCCACCTCCTGGATCGTCTGCCAGCGCTGACGCAAGGTTTCCGACTCGGTGGTGGCCTGTTCGATGGTTGCCACCATGGCGGCATAGGCATCCTCATCCACGCTTACCCCGTTGATTCGGTCGCGATCCAGGGCCTTCTTGCTGCGCTCGGCCGCCTGGGCCTGGCGTTCAAGATCCTCGAGTTCGGCCGGTTTGGAGCTGAGATTGATCTTGACCCGTGCACAGGCGGTGTCCATCAGGTCAATGGCTTTGTCCGGAAGGAAACGACCTGTGATGTAACGGTCGGACAATTCGGCCGCCGCCCTGGCCGCATCGTCACGCACAATCACCTGATGCGTTTTCTCATAGCTTTCCTTGAGGCCGCGGAGAATGAGGATGGTGTTGTCCACATTGGGCGGATCGAGTTTGACCGGCTGAAAACGACGGGCCAGGGCCGGATCCTTTTCAAAGTATTTTTTGTATTCCGACCAGGTGGTCGCGGCCACGGTGCGCAGCTCCCCCCGGGCCAGGGCCGGTTTGAGCAGGTTGGCCGCATCCGAGCCGCCGGCGCTGCCACCGGCGCCGATCAGGGTGTGGGCCTCGTCGATGAAAAGGATGATCGGCTTTTCCGAGGCCTTGATCTCGCTGATCACGCCCCGTAGTCGGTTCTCGAATTCTCCCTTCATCCCGGCTCCGGCCTCGAGCAGGCCCATGTCCAGTTCCAGGAGGATATTATCCTTGAGCACCTCCGGGATATCGTCGTTGACAATCCGCAGGGCCAACCCCTCGACCACCGCGGTCTTGCCCACGCCGGGTTCGCCGACGCAGATGGGATTGTTCTTGCGCCGCCGGGCGAGAATGTCCACCATCTGGCGGATCTCGGGATCGCGGCCAAAGACCGGGTCGATCTTGCCGTCACGCGCTTTCTGGGTGAAGTTGTTGCAGAAGCGGGCAATGAAGCTGTCGCCGGACCGGGCCTGGCTGCCCTCTGCACCGGCAGTGGCACCGGAAGCCGGCGCGGATTTTTCGCTGGAGGCCTTGGTGATGGTCCAGAAATCCTGGAGCAGCTGTTCCCGGCCGATCCCTTTGAGCACCTCGATATAGCCGCTGTCGCCAAAGGCCACCGGTTTGGCGAGAAAGGCCAGCAGCAGTGCGCCGGAGCGGATGGTGCGTTCCTGGAGGTCGACCGAACTGATCAGCCAGGCATCCTGGAGCAACTCGAGCAATATCGGGCTGAAGGCGGGTTTTCCGGAGTTGCCGCCTTTGTATTCGTCGAGAACGGCTTCCAGGGCCCGGCGCAGGCGACCGATATCGATGTCAAAGGCCCCCAGAATCAGGCCCCAGTCGCTTTGCAGGTCATCGAGCAGTTTGACAAAGAGATGCTCGACCGTCACCTCGTAGTGGGTCCTGGACACACTCAGGCCGGCCGCTGCCTGCAGGTTGTTAGTCAGGTAGGGGTTGAGACGTAACAACAGGGATTTGATATCAACCTTCAGCATGCGTCAATCCTCCTTGGGCAAACGGACGGGTAAAGTGGCAGTGCCGCTGGGCGCCGATTGGGGGCCCCATGAGGCAGACACTGGTTTGTTCAGGCGTAAGTGGGGCCTCTTCGCTGCTGAGCCAGGTATTCCAACCCAGCTGGGCCCAGCTGCCGGCAGTGCCACCGCCAAGGGTTGTCGATTGCACTGATTCCGGCGGCAGGGAGAGTCGCAGATCCCACACCAGGGGGCTGGTGACGTACAGGTGGACCAGCTCGACTACCTCGGCAAAGGTGGGTTGGTCGGGCAACAGGCTGTGGAACTGCGCACCGTTGACCGCAGTGATGCAGAGGCGAAATTTGGAACTGCGTTCTTCCATTTCCAGGCCGAGGAAGCTTTCCTCACCCAGGCGGCACCCCTGTTTGCCCAGGAGGAGCCGTTGCTGTTCGGGGATGGGGACTTTCCGTTGGACACACTGTTGGACTTCAATGGCGTCGTTTTCCAGGTAATCACGGAGCATCGCCTGTAACCCTGCGGCGGAACGCGGGTTCTGGGTGGTCAGGCCGATATAGCGCAACAGGTTGTAGGGCTGGCGCAACTGTGCGCGCCACAGCTTCTCCGGCAGGCCGAACAGGGCAAAGAGATGTTCGCAGGTCTGTTCGTTCTGGTTCTCGTGGACCTGGTAAGCCAGCTGATATTTGGCCCAGCCACGAAACAGCAGGGTGTAGAGGTTCTGATTGATCAGATCAAAGAACCGGCGGCAGAGGTCCTGGCCTTCACGCCATTCCTCCAGCAGATCCTCGGTGTAAAAGGTGGGCAGGGGTGAGGAGGCGCCGTAGAGGCCGAGAAAGGTGAGGGTCAGCAGGTATCGTTTGGGATCATCGGCCACCTGCTCGATGGCGGCGACATCAGCCGGGGCAAAGGCCAGCGACAGTTCAGGCCGACAACGGACGGCATGGTCAAGCTCTGCCTCGCTGAGCTGCGCGCCAGCCTCGAGCCGCAGAATCTGGTGGAGAAGACGGATCGCCTGCTGAAAAGGGAAGCGATGCGCCTCTTTCAGCAGTTGGTCGCTCAGATCAGTGATCTGTTGCCGAGGCGGGTGGGCCATCGGAATTCCTCCCCTGAGTCAATGTCAATCAGGACCAGTTCGGTAAAGCAGTTCAGCCCGCTGTATTCGCCAAGAAAGAGGTCAAGGACCGACCCGAACAGGCAGAGGTCGCCGACATTGGAAAAGTTGGAGCATCTGAGCTTGAGCGTGATCTCCTGGCCACGGAGCATAATGCCGCGGACAACGCGATCTATCGGGGTAATGGTCATTTCCTCCAACCCTTCCAGGCGCTTACGCATAGCGGTGACCTTCTGGTTGTCGCGTTCGTGCATGCTGAGATAATTCTCCAGCAGCGCACGCACGCCTTCAACCGTTCCCAGGGAGGTCAGGTTGAGGGAGAGGTGGGAAATGAGCTTCCACAAGGTCCCCTGGGCAATGGGGGGATCGATGTGCAGGGTTGGCGCGGTGATGTTTTGAAAGGACAACAAACCGGGGCTGGTGGAGGTTTCCCGGTTGATATCACCAAGCAGCAACTGCTCAGGCAGACGACCGTTGGTGCAGGTCAGATCCACGGCCAGGGTTTCGTCGGTCTGCAGGAGCGCGTTGCCGGGATAACTGAAGTCAAGAAAGGTTTCGACCTGCCCGTGGACCGGCGAGATGCGTTGGATGACCTGGTAGACCGGGACCTCCTGCTCGAGCTTGGCAAAGTTGTCGATGGGGCGATAGGTCCGTTGCTGCACCGTTCCCCGGGTGAAGCCGACAACGCGGTCTATGCTGTAGACCGAGAAGTTGCTCGACTTGCGCTGCGAGGGGTTGATACGCACCCGGGGGGTACTGAGCGTAAGCGGTACCGGTTCCGCGTCCAGGGAGAAGAGGTTGACCACCGGTGTGGCCCCGAGGATGAAACTGTCGTCCTGCAGCGGCGGCAGGGGATGGTCCTCGTTGAGGCCGCCCAGCTCGAAGTGAATCTGAAATCGGCTGCCCTTGCCCCGTTGCTGCCATTGCTCCCAGCCGTCCAATTGGAGGAAGAGGTTTTTTTGCGGCAGGGCGAGATACTCCTGAAGGCGCTGAAATCCGGAAAAGACCCGTCGCGGATAGGGGAAGAGATCACTTTCATCGGTCATGCCGAAGGGCCGCAGGGCACTGGGGGGGAGCAGGGCCGGTGTGCCTCCTTTTTGCGGGATGAGGGCGATTTGGCGCAGGTTGCGGGTGAGGTGAAAGAGGAGCTGGCTTGCGTTGGCAAAGGCGCCCCCGAGATAGAGCAGAAACTGCTTCGGCTGCCACTGACCCAGCTCGATATTGAGCAGTTCGCATTCGAGTTCGATGGTGGAGGCGGTGGCGCTGCGCTGGCGGGAGGTGCTGCGAACAATGCGCAGCGGATGCACGTCAAGATCAAAGCAGGTTTGAAACCGGCAGGGTTCCCCATCGATCGGGCGACTGTCGAGGAAGGTCCCCCGGGGAACCCGCATCGTTTCCATCAGGCTTGGCTTGGGGGTGAATACGACAATTGCCAGCGACGGAATAGGGCAGAGGTGATGCGGGAAGAGCACCGAGCTCAGGCTATGGATCAGTTCGGGAACCTCGTCGTCAATCCGCTCGCTGACCAGGCCGGTGAGAAAGGCCACCCCTTCAAGCAGCCGCTCCACATCCGGGTCGCGTGATTCGCCGGCGAGAAAGGGGGCCACTGCTGGATGGGTCCGGGAGAACTCTTTGGCCAGTTCCCGGAGATTGTGTAATTGTTCCTGATAATAACGATTTGCCAAGGTCAATCCGCCTGGGGAGAGTGAAGCTGTCGCCGACTAGTGAATCGTAATATTGCCATTGGATTTGATCACCGTTTCAAAAACGACCGGTATCTCGGGTTGCCGACTGAGCGAGGCCTCGAGTTTGAATTTGAGCTCAAGGAGCACGCCATCCTTCTGTTCCATATGGACCCGGACGTTGGTCAGCCGCGGCTCAAACCGCTCGATCACCCGGGTGAGCAGTTGTTCCATGCGTCGACCGGTCTCGATGATGGAGTCGTCATGGCTGCTGTTCATGTCCGGCATGCCGTATTCGGGCGAGATCTGCACGCTGCCCTGCCGGGTGTTGAGCAGCTTTTGCAGATGGAGCATGATCGACGACAGCTCCTGGGCGGAAGAGCAGGGCAGGCCCTCTTCCCCTGTCTGGCCGACGCGCATCAGATGTTCTAAAAGACGTTCTCGAAAAATGATCATGGCTCAGTGCCGGGGCAGCGGCGGAACCGCTGCCCCGGTCAGTGGATTTACGCGCTTACAGGATTTTTCCAGTCGTCGACGGCTTCCTTGTTGGCAACCTTATGGCTCCAGGTAATCTTTTCGTAGGTGAAAGAGACCTCTTCCATGTCGTGGTAGGGCTTGTTTTGGTCAAGGAAGGTCAACGGTTTCTCGTGATGGATGGCCACAATGATGGCGTTTTCCAAGGTTATGGTATAGTAGAGTTCTTCCTGCCCTTTTTCGTTAATGCGAATGAAATCCAGTTCCCAGGTTTTCATGCGTTCACCGGTAGCGCATGCCTGTGCCAGCAATGGACTGCTTGGATCTAATTTTTTGGTTATTTTAAGCGGGTGATGAATGCGCTGGCCGGTGGCGAGGCCCGTGTGGGTATCTCTGGGGATTTCCATGTCCCACTCATACCCGTAGACAAGGATCCAGTTTTCATGTCCCTTCTGGGTGCAATCTCCCTCAATATTTCCCTGATTGTTGCCTTCAAGCGATAAATACGATGTCATTGCCATGGTGAAATCTCCTTTTTTTTGTTGGGGGTGCCGGACAACATCTCTACATTTTTGTGCCGTGGTGCGTTGCTCTTACGATTTATCAAGTTTGCCGACCAGGGAGAGGGTGAAGGACGCTCCCATGTATTTGAAGTGCGGTTGCACTGCCATGGAGACCTTGTACCAACCGGGTTCTCCCTCGACATCATTCACCGAGATCAGGGCCTTGCGCAGCGGCCTGCGGCTGCGGACGCCCGCGCTCGGGTTTTCCTGATCGGAGACGTACTGGGAGATCCACTTGTTGAGTTCATCCTCGAGTTGGCCGCGGTTTTTCCAGGTACCGATGTTCTCCCGCTGGATGACCTTGATATAGTGGGCCAGGCGGCTGACCACGAAGTTATAGGGCAACTGAGTGCCGAGTTTGTAGTTGAGTTCGGCCTGCTTGCCCTCGGGGGTGTTGCCGAAATTTTTTGCTTTCTGCACCGAGTTGGCCGAGAAAAAGGCGGCATTGTCGCTCCCCTTGCGCATGGTCAGGGCCATGAAGCCCTCTTCGGCCAGCTCGAATTCCCGGCGATCCGAAATCTGGACCTCGGTGGGGATTTTGGTCTGCAACTCGCCCATGGCCTCGTACTGATAGAGCGGCAGATCCTCCACCGCTCCACCGCCCTGCGGCCCTATGATGTTGGCCGACATGCGGTACTTGGCAAAACTGTCGGTGACGCGGGCGGCAAAAGTGAAGGCCGCATTGCCCCAGAGGTAGCGGTTGTTGCTGTCGGAAACGTCCTCCTTGAAGTCAAAGCTCTTGGCCGGCTTGGTTTCGGCACTGTAGGGCAGGCGCAATAAGAAGTGGGGCAGGGCCAGGGCGACATTGCGCGAATCCTCGCTCTCGCGGAAGGACTGCCATTTGGTGTACTGCGGCATCTCGAAGATGGATTTGAGATCCTTGAGATTGGGCAGGGTGGCAAAATCCGTCTGGCCAAACATACCCGCTGAAGCGGCGGCGACAAAGGGGGCATGGGCCATTGAGGCGATGCTGCTCAGCGATTGCAGCAGCTGAATGTCCTGGGGGCCGTATCCGAATTCGAAGTCGCCCACCATCATGCCGTAGGGCTGGCCGCCGAACTGACCGAACTCTTCGGTGTAGGCCAGTTTATACAGGCCCGACTTGGTGATTTCCGGGGCATCTTCAAAGTCATCGAGCAGGTCCTGCTTGCCGGCGTTGAGCATCTCGATTTTGATGTTCTCGCGAAAATCGGTGTGATCCACCAGATACTTGAGAGAGCGCCAGGAGCGCTCCAGGGCCTGGAACTGCTCGTTGTGGAGAATTTCACTCATCTGCAGGCTGAGCTTGCGATCGATTTCGGCGATCATCTCATCGACCAGCCCCTGGGAGATCTTGGCACCGGCCATCTCCGGTTTGAGCAACTGGTCGATAAAGGCCTGCACCCCCTGTTTGGTCAGTTGATAGCCATCGTCGGCCGGTTTGAGATTGGTGGCCTGTACGATCTCATCAAGCAGTGAGGCCTGGGAATCGGTTTCCGCGGCTGCGGTTTGCTGCACGTCCTGTTGTTGTTCTGCCATATTCGTCCTCTTTGATTGTACCGGGGTTACTCTATGCCCAGTTCTTTGAGCAGTTTTTCACGCGCGCCGTCATCGGCAACCAGCTGGCTCAGTTTCTTTTTGAAATCCGGAATATTGCCCAGGGGGCCCTTGATTGCCTTGAGGGCTTCACGCAGTTCGTAGAGCTTTTTCAGCTCCGGAACTTTTTGTAAAACGGCATCGGGTTCGAAATCCGCCAGATTTTTGAAATCAAGATCAAGGCTCATCACCGCATCCTCTTCCTCGGCCAGTTTGTTGGCGACATTGGCCTGCAGTTTGAGGTTGTGGGCCTTGAGGACCTCGTTGAAGTTGTCTTTGTCGACGTTGATGGCCTTGCGGTCCTCAATCATTCGCTCATCTTCCTGTTGGGTGAAATCCCCCATGACGAGAATCTTCAGGGGCAGTTCGACTTCCTGCTGGGCATCGCCGATTGCCGGGCGGTACACCACATTGACACGCTCTTTCGGAGCAACTGATCCTTCCTTTGCCATAGTACTGTTCTCCTTTGGTCAAGAGTTGTGACTGCCCACCGACAGCCGTGCAAAAATGTTATGGATTACACGAGATCCAGGGCTCGAGCTGGGTTCAATACGGTTAACCGGCCCAGGATCGCCTGCATACGCTCGAGCCCCTGTTCATCCCTTTCCTGCAGGCGCAGCACCTGATGCACCGTAACCAGCACCTCTTCCGCCAGTGAGGGTTCCCATTGCTCGAGCCCATGCCGGTCCAGCTGCTCAAGCAGCGTTGTTGCAAAGGGGGCGGCAAGCAGAGGGTGCTGACTGCGGCAGAGCAGGCGGCAGGTGGCCATGGCCCACTGGAGGCGGCTGCGACCGCCCTTGGCGGTTTCCGAGCCCTGCTGCAGGGACTGCAGCGCCTCGCCCAGCTTGTTGCCTGTTGCCAGGGCCTGGGCCTTATTGACCAACTTGGCCATTGTATCCCCTGCCTGATCCGCTGCCGCGGTCTGCCCGCCTCCGGTCTGTCCGCCTTTCTCCAATTCTTTGAGCCAGTCGCGGGTGGCGGCGTCTGCAAAGGGGGTGCCATCGCTGAAGGCCAGCTTCTCGAGACCCGGAAGGCGTTTGATCAGCAACCGGGTCTCGGAGACGACACCGTCGCGGGCGAGGTCGCGTCCGAGTCGCTCCAGGGCCGTGGCAACATGGCGCTGCAGGTCAAGCCAGAAGAGATATTGGGTGACCTGTTGTTCCGCAGTGTCGAGGAGATCCGCCCAGTTGTTGCTGGCGGCAAGGTTTTGCAGGGCGGTGATTTTGTAGCTGTCGGGCGGCGGCACCATAGTGGTGCCGTTATCGGCCAGAGGTAAGCTGTCCAGGGGAAACCAGGCGATGATACGGTTGAGGCGAAAGGCCAGGGGATGACAGGGATCGCTTTGCAAATATTGGGTGGAGACGAGGCGGAGAAAATCGCAGGCAAGGGCGAGATTTTTCTCCGGGGGCAGTTCCTCCGAAGGCGCTGGAACTGCCTCCTGCCGAGGGCGCGAGATCGGGGCCGGTGCCGCGGCCGCAGGTTGTGCCTGCGGGGTTGAGGAGGCGGATGCAGGAGGTGGCTGTTGCGGCTCCGCAACCGGAGGCTCGGTGATATGGCCGGCTAGCGCCTGGACGGTCGGGCGGAGAATAGGAGCATCCTCCATATTCTCGCCGAGAAAACGATCAATCTCCTCAAGGGTTGTCAGCAGGGCTGCCCGTTCGTCGGCCGACCACTCTTCCCCGGTACTGGTCTTGATCAGGCCATCGGTCATTTCTTGCCACCAGGCCAGGGCGTTTTTGCGTCCACGCATACGTTTTTTGACCGGGAAACAGCTGTCCCAGTAGGTCAGGAGCAGGTCGCGAAGCACGGAAGCGCCTTCGGCATAGCCGTGCCAGCCTGCCGTATGCTGGCGGGCGATGGCAAAGCAACAGGCAACGAGCAGGTGTTTGGACTTGGTGGCCAGGATCTCACTGGCCAGCTGTTCGATCCTCTGCCAGTCGATCCCCCCCTCCGCCGTGGGCGAAGAGAGTTTTTTGATCTCGGCCGAGAGTTCCTCGTAGAGCGGCTCGCCACTGACGTCAGCACCGGCCGGAGCATTCTCTGCAATCGGGGTTTTTCCAAGATCGGTAAAGGGCATGGATGCGGTTCTCTCTATTGATGTTGGGTGGGTTTTGCCGGAGGGACCGCTGGGCCCAATTCTGCCTGAACGGTTGCAAAGGATTTGATCAGTGGTGCATAACGACTCAGTTCCGTCGGCAACCGCTTGCGGGCCTCCAGGGCCTCTTCTTTGGTGGGAAAGGCGCCGCTGATGAGGACATACCATCGTTTGCCGGTGGTTCGGTACCAGTGGAGCTCCAGGGCCGGATATTTCACGATAAGATCGTCCAGGCTCCGGGAGGATCGTTGGCTCAGCAGCTGGATGGTGAAGGTTTGTGGCGACTGTTGGCGAATCCAGTCTTCTCCGGTGTCACCGGGGAGCAAGGGTTGCCCTGTCGGCTGTGGCTCCGGCGATTTCAGGCCCAGGAAATAATTGCGCAGCAGGGGGCGTGGGATGATAAAAATAGTGTCGGATTCCTGATCCAATGCACTCAGTTGCTCCGATCTTCTGTCGGCAATCGGCGGCATCGAGGCCTGAACCGATGGTTGATTGAATATTTCCTGGGGAATGGTCGGTGGTACACTTGTCAACCAGGAGCGTACGTCCGGTGCACCGCTGACCCGGTAGGCAAGGGTGACGGTACTGAGCTTCTGTTCTTTAAGCGGCCCGCTGTCGCCGGAAAAGTCGCTGAGGGCAAAGGTCTGGCTGCCGTCACTGAAATCGTTGAGAAATTTGGGGAATCCCAGGGGGCCGGCATAGCGCTTGTTCAGACTGATCCCGGCGGGAAACTGGAGGCTCAGGACCACGTCGCCGCAGCTTGCGGGCGACCAGGTGAACTCCGCCTGGCTGGCATAGTTCCAGTTGTCGAGGACAAACTCTTTGTCCGCGCATTGTAGACTGATTTTGCTGGCAAAGGGATGGATGGTGGATTCTGAATTGACGTTCATCGGCCGCGTAGCCAGGGTCACGGTGAACGATTTGAAGGTATTTTTGCTGGCACGGGTGCCATTAAAAAGAAAGGCAAGGAAATCCGGGCGAAAGGGTAGACTCATGCCATATCCTTTACGTGGCCGGTAGCCGCTGGTGCTTGCCTCGAGAAAGGGGGCTGCCGGACCGGCGATAAACTTGGGCACCGGACTGTCGGCCTGGGAAAAGAGTTGGCCCATCTGGTTGGCGGTGTGGCCCGTTCCCAGGGGCGCGATGACCGTTTCGGTCCAGTTCTGTTGCAAAATGGTGGTTGCCTCGCCCAAAGCCACCTGAGCGATAAAGGCCAGAGGGGCAAAGATGAGCCTGCTGCTGAGGGTATCCTCGGCGCCGTCACTCTCCAAGCTTACCAGTTTGCGGTAGTCGGCATAGGCGGTGTAGAAGGTGGAGGTCTCCCCCTGCTGCAGGCCACGGAAAAACCTGCCGAACTGATCGACTCGATCCTCACGGGAGACGGTTACCGGGGAGAGGGCTGCCAGATCGGCAAGGTAGCTGGCAAAGAGTTGGGCCAGCTGTTCGCGGGTAGAGACCGCAAGATTGATCCGTTGACCGGCCAGTTCCTCGCCGCTGTGGACGACCTGGGTCGCCAGGGCGCTGATCTTGTCAGTCACGCCGCCGGTTTTACGGTTCTGCTGGAGGATGAAACTGTCCCAGGCGGTGGAAAGAATTTGCCACTGCCGCACCCAGGCCGGCCGGTTCTGTGAATCAGGCAGACCTTTCATCTCATCGGCAAAGCGGGTAAAAAGACGCCAGTAGGGCCCATCCTGGCGGAGTACCGGCCCTGCGGCGACAATATTGCCCGGGGATTCGGAGAGGATGCGGCCCTGTTCGAGAAGCTCGCTGGTGAAACGTTCCCAGGCGGTGAAGAACTGTTGCCAGTAGTTTTGCCAAAAGAGATCCTGCGTCTTTTTCGCGTCCCCTTGGGCAAGCGGCAGCAGGATCTGGTTGAGAAAGGATTCCGCCTCGGTGCGTCCCTGCAAGGTCAGGCCGCCGGGCACTTCGATCCAGCCCGCTTGGGGGAAATCGATCCAGAAGTCCTCGATGGCCACCGCTTCTGCGCTCACTGCCGGAGCCGCCCAAAGCCAGTCCGCCTCCTGGGAGCGGATACGGGAGAGCAGATCGGTCATGGCCTGGGAATAATCGGCCGCCAGTGGGGTCGGCAGGGCAATCCCCTGCCATCGCTGATAGGCGAGATACAGCGGCCCCACCGGTATCTGCGCCGCCTTGGGAAAGAGCAGCGACCAGAGTGGATCGGTCAAACGGGCATACTGCTGCAGGGATTGGGTATCGTTTTTGATACGATTGCTGTTGATTTGCCACTGCCCGAGCAGGAATTGGGCATAGAGCTGTTTTTGCCGGGCACTGAAATGGTTGAGATTTTGCCGCCAATACCCGAGGGCGATGGGCTCCATACGGAGCAGGGTTTGGCCAAACAGATCCGCAAAGCGGGTTTTGAGCTGCTCTTCATAGGCCTTGGATTGATCGAAGCCGAAGCGGCTGATGATCAGGGTCCGGTTTTTCTGCTCGGCCTCTATGATGCTGTCATGCAACTTCTGCAATTCCGGCAGGGGATCGGTGAATCCCGCCTCGGTCACCATTTCCTTGCTGGGTATCGGACCGTTTTCCAACACACGAACATTCTGCACGTAGGTAAATCCGAGCCATCCGGCCAGTCCGATCGCCAGCAGATACCAGGCGGCCAGGCCCAGGCGACGCAGTTGTCGCAGGTTGATCAGGCGGGCAAGCAGCGGCAGCTGAATATGACGATCCTGGGGCAGACGTTGCTGGAAGAGGCTGTGGAGAAAAAAGCCCCGCCCTTGTTCCCGTCCTGCTCGATTTTTTGGAGGTTGATGATCAGTCATGGCTGGCCTGCGGAAGTGCTGCCGACACGGAGGTGGGAATGACGCCGTCGATCAGTGAAAGAAAGGGAGACTGCGGGAGCCCCTTTTGTTGGCTGCTTGAGAAATAAAACCCACGGAGAAAAGGTGTTTCGAGGTAGCGGTCAAAGGCGAACAGACCTTGGCAGAATTGCGCCAATGGGTTTCGTAATAGCTGAAATTCATAGGGAAAAAGAACTGCGCCCGGATATTGGCCCATGTCGATTTCATGGACCAGTATCTGCCGCAGGTCGTGGAGGCGCGTGCCCAGCTGGTCAAAGGCGTTATTGAGGATATCCTGGTAAGGACGGTCGGGGCTGTCGTTGGTTGTGCCCATGGTTTCCTCTGCCTGAACGTCGCTGAGGCACTGGAAAAAATCGCTGAACCCATGGACCAGGTCCATTTTGGTCACCAGGAGGTAGACCGGGAGGCGGAAACCCGTCAGACGCATCAGTTGATTGAGTCGTTGGCGAATCATCTGGCCTTTGCGGGTGAGGCTGGCGCCGTCTTCCGTGAGCAGCCGGTTGGCGGCAACAGCCACAATCACTCCCTGGAGCGCCTTTTTTTTTCTGGTTTTTAACAGGAGTTCAAGAAAAACCTCCCATTCCCGACGATCTTGGCTCTCGTTGAGAGGGATGGAATAACGACCGGCTGTATCGAGCACCACCGCCTGATCGCAGAACCACCAGTCGCAGTTACGTGTTCCCTGTTTTTCGGCCGAGGCCTCGATATCGGTCAGAGGGGAACTGGTGTGCGACTGCTTGATGGCAGAGGTTTTGCCGTCCCTTGATTCACCAAGGATCAGGAACCAGGGCATGACCCGGGTCGGGCTGCCGATGGCGCGTAGGGTTGAGTTTTTAAGGTCGGACAGGGCCTTGGCCCAATGGTTGCGCAGGGACTGTTCCCTATTTTGCCCATCACCCAACTCCGCCATCGGTTCCGGTGTCGAGGCGACCACATGGGCCACCAACCCTTTTTGCCGGTAGCGGATGAAAAGCCGCTTGCCTACGCGAAAGGCCACCCATAGGCCGAGGCAACCGGCACACAGGCTTGGGCCGACCCACCAGGGGAGTTGCCAGCGGAGGGTGGCCCAGAACAGCAGTGCGGCCACCGCAGCCAGGAGCAGGATGATGAGGAAAAATTTGAGGAATTTTTTGAGCATCAGTTTTCAGTCAGCAAACAGGCTTTGATCTCATTATGGGGTTATCCTGCAGCGGGCAGGCTTCCGCGCAGGGCAAAATAGAGCCCCAGAAGGAGGAGCGCCGGCAACAACCAGAGCAGTCCCTGGATGACCGGATTGTCCGGGTGGTATCCCTGTACTCCTTTGAAAACAACCTTTGACTCGCTGTCGGCGAAAAGGGGATCAGGGAGTTGCAGCGGCAAGTCGAGTTGCATTGCCTGCAGGTTTTTGTGCGTGATGTCGCGTAACCGGTCCGTATCTTCGGGATCAAAGTATTGCCCGCGAAATCCCAGAGCCAGGCAGAGGTCATAGACCTCGCGCAACGGGCGGTCGTCTGCAGGAAGCTTGTCCAGACGGACAAAAAAATCTCGGCCAGCCAGGGTGGTTTGATACAGTTTTCGCTGCAGACTTCTTCCTGCCCAAAAGCGTTTCCCCGGCCAGTCCATATTCAGCAGCTGCTCGTCAATCCAGGCGACCACCGGATAGAGTCCTGCGAGCCATCGCTCCTCGGTGAGGCCGTTTTTATTTGCCCGGGTTTGGGATCGCTTCAGCAGTTGCTCCAATAATGCCGCCATTCGGTCTATATCCGGAGCTCTCTCCGGGGCGCGCCCCAGGTAGAGCACCGTCGCGACCAGTTCGGTGTAGTGATCAAGCAGGGCAGGGGCAAAGGATGGACCCGTCATGGTTTAGCCCCTGGAAATGACCAGTTCAATAACCGTGTCTTCCGGGGCGTCATCCCAGTACACACAGAGGGTTCGGCTGTTGCGTACGCCGAGCCATTGGCGGTTGTTATGATCGAGTTTGAAATAGGAGGAATCTCCCCGTCGCGGCATTCCCGGCGGTGGTGCCAGACGGTGGCGGTACGGTACACCGGGCAGGGCCCTCGCCACCAGGTTGGGGATATCCTCCGGGCCGCCGATTTTGGCGGCTGTCTGGAACGATTCGAGCATTTCCTGTGCCGGTGCATGACTGCCGATGACCAGGGTGAAGAAATTGCCCGGATCGAAGTCTTCGGCCGGAATTTCAACGCTGAAGAGTGCGTTGTCCTTGCGGGTGAGGGTGAGGTAGTTGCCGCCTCCGATCAGTATCTCATTGAGCAATTCTTCGATCAGCTGGTGGGCGGCATGGAAACAGCCGCTGAGGTTGAGGTGATCATAGGGCGGGAGGAGTGTTTTCCCATCCTTGAGTTGTCCCAGGACATTGATCCGCTCGGAAAAGGAACTGAGCGCCCCCACCAGACGGCGGAGGTAGCCGTAGGCAGGCCACGGATGGATCTGCGGCGTTTCCAACAGATGGACCAGCTCGGGCAGGAAGCGATTGAGTGTGGTCAGAACCAGCAAATGGGGCAGGAAATGGGCTTCGAAATCCGGAGATTGAATACCGCCTGAGAGTTTGTAGGATTCAAAGATGCGGATTCGGGACAAGAGCTGTTCACGGATATCCTTGAGCAGGTGCAGTAATTCTTCGCTGCTTGTCAGGGCGATTGTCGGCGGGATGTAGCCCTGAACCACACGCACCTCATTGCCGTCGAGTCGTATCTGCAGGACAGGGAGAAACATGTAGTCGCCGTTATCGGCGATCTCCTCTTCCCAAAAAATTTTGACCAGATGATCAAGATAGCGAATTTGGGCCGGGGGACCGGAGAGATGGATATCGGAGGTTTCCACCGGATCGATCGCGCAAAGATAGCGGCTCTCACTGTGCTGCAAATCGGTGGTTGCGGCGGCAGTGGTCACATTGGGTGTTCCTGTTTTCCATCGTCGAAGCCCGAGGTACAGGGTGACCGGGTTTCCTTCGCTCTCATCGAGGGGGAGTGAACGGAAGGATCTCGCCGGCAGCTGGCCGTTTCCGGGACATTGAACCCGTGTGCCATCGGGAAACACCAGATGGCATTGCTGAATGTCAAGCACCCTTTCCAGGAGAGCATTGTCGTTGATCTGGATCTTTTCAAGACCCCAGCCGTAGGGGAGCTGCTGTTGCAGAGCGGCTACTTGTTCTTGAAAACCAAGGTCAAGCTGTTGCAGGTGCTGTGGCTGCAGGAACAGTCCCTGGTGCCAGAGGATGGGTCGAGTTTGTTGATTCATTCCGGGCTGGTTTCCAGTTTCAGTTCGTTTGTTGTCAAGAGTACCGTCTTGAAATAGGGTGGAATGACGGCTGTTTTGGAGAAGGTGAGCCAGCTGCGCTCGACTTCGAAGGGAATTTTTGCAAGGAGTGCGGTTTGTTGGGGAGAGGCGGTATAGAGCCCGGCCGCGAGGATCAGCCATTTGGCCCCCTCGGCCCGGTCGTAGACTTTTTCGACGGTCTCACCGGGCTGAAGAAAAAACTGATCCGAGGCAAGGCTGGGAGGGAGCTCTTTGCTTGCGATCAGTATCTGCTGCACACCGGCGGGATAGGTGATCAGTTGGCTGAATCCGTTGGGTTCAGCCAACTGGTAGACGGCAACCGCCACGGAATGCGCTTGCCCGTCATAGAAGTTGACGCGCTTATCGGCGCGAAAGGTGAGGCGAACACCATTTTCCGCCAGAGACCAGTCCGGTTGGGGCTCGGGGCTGCTCCCAGAACAGGCTGGAAGCAGGAGGGGAATGAGAAGGAAAAGCGCCAACAGGCAACATGGGGAGGCGCATACGGTTCTGAGGCGTTGCTGCGCCTCCTTGAAAAAAATTGTGTACTGTTTGCGAGGGAAAATGGTCATACGGCCCTGTGTTGAAAAAGAGAGGGGGAAAGCTCATTTTTACATACATGCAGGCGATCCTTGAGGGTAACTGACCTTGCGCCCTCACTGAAAAGTATTGTCGGTTAAAAAAAAGAATTGGCAAAGAAAAAATGATTTAATTTTAGTGAACTAATCGAAAAATATTGGTCCCGGAGAAGCTGTTTTTGGCGCTGCCATCAAACGGTTTTATGGGCCTTTTTTCCCCTTAAGGCAGTGGTTCAGAGGCGTTTTCCCCAATAGCGCAGGCTGAGAATCGTCATGTCGTCGGCCTGGATCCCGTCACCACTGAAGGCCGCAACATCGTCGACCACAGTCTTGACGAGTTTATCGACCGGGGATTGGGGGGGCAGTGTCTTCAGGCAGTGATCAAGACGCCCAACCGTGTACAGATCGTCTGTGGCATTAAAGGCTTCGGTAATACCATCGGAGTAGAGAAAAAGGCCGTCACCGGGCATGAGGGCGAGTTCCTCCCCGGTGAAGGTTTGTTCCGGCATGACTCCGAGGACAAGGTTGGGGGCAATTTCCAGGGGGATCACCTCACCCTCTGCGGTGATCAACCGCGGTGGATTGTGGCCACCGTTGGCAAAGCGGATACCTCCGGTCTCGGTATTGAGGATGCCGACAAACAGGGTGACGAAGGTGCAGCTTTCATTGCGTTCCGCCAGGTCGTCGTTGACCCGCTGAATGATCTCCGCAGGATTGCTTGTCTGTTTGGCGATGGAGCGCAGCAGCACCACCACGACGGACATGAAGATAGCCGCAGGCATGCCCTTGCCGGACACATCGCCAATGGCAAAAAGAAGATGGGTGTCATCAAGGGCAAAATAGTCGTAAAGGTCGCCTCCTGCCTGTTTAGCGGTTTTCGTCATCGCCTGCAGCTCGACCCGATGATTGAAGCTCTCTAGCGTCAGGGGTGGGGGGAGAAAGGTCGCCTGGAGCTGGCCGGCGATACGCAATTCGCTCTCTGCCCGTTCCCGTGCGCTTTGCGTCTGCTTGAGTTGCTCGATGTGCGCCTCCAGCCGGCGTTGCATCAAATCAAAATCATAGGCCAGCAGGGCTGTTTCCGCCCTGGTTTTTTTCTGATCGGGAAACAGGGAAGGATCCAGACGAATAGCGGCGGAAAAATCGTGTTCCGCCAGAGAGCGGGTGAAGCTGGAGAGTCGGGTCAGGGGCAGGGTAATGGTTCGACTGGCAGTGTAGCTGAACAGGATGGAGAGGAGAAAGCTCGCTCCGCCCATAACGAGAAAATGAAAAAATGCATGTTGTTTGAGAACCTCGACTTCATGGGCATGGATATCGGCGCCAATGATGATGCGGCGACCGTTCTTGTCGGTGTAGGGAATGACCACGGAACGGAGCATGCCGTATTCGGGGTCATCGGTGGTGGAGATAGAGGTGCGCCAGTTTTTCTCGATCAACAAAATATTGGGCGCGGGCTGTTGGTACACATCCCAATACTTGGTTTCCAAGGCAAAGTCGGCGGCGGCAATGAAATGGTATTTGCCATCCACCTTGTACAGAGCATAGAGGTAGGTGGCGTCAACATTTTTAAGGAATTGGTTGAGGCGCAACAGGTTCCGTTGAAATTCAGCATTGCTGATGCTCGTCGGGCCGACCGCACGGCTCAAGTAGTCCTGAGGCAGCAGTTGTTCCATGGTGAGGGCGGCAATGAGCAGCCGCTTGTCGATCTCATTGACGATGGCACGACTGCTCTGGACAAAGCCGTAAAGAGTGAATGCCGATGAGGAGAGCAGGGTGATCGCAAAAAAAAGGATAAAGATTTTACGATGAACATTTTGTCGGCGATACCAGGTCATTAGACTCATAATTGCGCTCCTTGAGGTGGACGGCTGAACATGAGAAACAGCCCTGTTCCGGCGGCAAGGAGCAGGGCAATGGCGCTGACACCGGCACCGAGGCTCATGCTCATCGCCAGGCCAAAGGCCATCGGCCCCAGGGCCTCGCCACTGGATTCAAACACACTGTAGACCCCCATGGCCTTATCCTCGCCCAACCGTTGCACGCTCGGCAGGGCCGTGAAATAGGCAATTCCCTGGTTGAAAAGGAAGCTGTCGGTCAAGCCGAAGAGAATAACCGTGATATGGGCCGTAACCAGAGTTTGGAAGGAGGCGAACAGCAACAGGCCGCAGGCCATGATCATGCCACCGGCGACGATAGCCCCACGCACCCCGAAAAGGAAGGTCGTCAGTCTGGTGAGTGCGGGGCCCAGGTAGACACTGCCCATGCCGAAGAGCATGAAGGCCAGACTTATTTCGTTTGCACTCAGTCCCTTGCTTTCGGCAAACAGGGGAAAGAGAAAGCCGAGAAAGAACCCGCAGGCGGTGATGGGGAGAAAGGCAAAGAAAAAGAAGGCGAACACGGTTTTTTCGCGAAGAAAGGTGGGCAGAGAAATCGCCTTTTGGGGCGGAGGCTGGGGGCGGTGGCGGTTGCGAAGCAGCAACAGGGTCAACAAAGCGGTGAGTGCGAGCAGGGCGGCCTGCGTCCAGAACACTGTTTCCATGCCGAACTGATCCGCAAGCATACCCCCGGAAACCGAACCCACATTGATGCCGGCGGTAACCCCGACGGTGAGGGCGACAATGCCTGAATTTTGCCGCTCCTCATCTTGTTCAACGAGGAAATAGGTACGAAAGGCGACCATCAGCAGGCCCATGCCCAGACCGACCGTGGCCCGGCCAAGCATGAGGCCGTTGAAGCTCGAGGTCGCCGCGGTCACCGCCATACCCCCGGCTACGACCATGCTGCCGAGGATGATGTCGTGCTTCAAGCCCAAACGAAGGCGCAGATGACCGTAGAGCATGGCCGAAAGCGCACCGACCAATGTTTCGACCACCATGGGCAGGCTGACGACCAGGTTCAGGGGAAGGGGGCCCATGGGGTGCGCCAGCAACTTGGAGTAGAGCGGCAGAAAAGAAGCGGAGAGAAACACGCCGGTCAGGCCGAGAAAGGAGAGCAACCGCAGGGCACCTTCATCGTAAATCCAGGGCGCCTGAGAGGCGGCGGTCCGGGATCGTTCAAACAGGGTTGAACTGAAACAGCCAATCTCGGAAAAGATAAAGACCAGCACGAACAGGACCATGGAAAGATTGACCAGCGTCGATTTCAGCATGCCCCAGTTGGCTTCCTGGTGGGCGGATTGATCTATGCCGACCTCGAGAAAACCGATCAGCTCACCCGCTCCGTCATGCAGGGGCATGACGCCGATGAGCCAGACGCCGTACATGTCCACCATCTGGTCGATGGTGGTCCGATCCGAGGCGGCGATCTTGGCGTAGATGGATTTGTCGTACTGGTAGTCGTAGGGGTAGAAAATACCCCTGAGCCCGTCATGGTAGGCCAGCGCCACCAGTTTGTTGCCATGGATCTTGTAAATGCCGGCATAGGTGCTGGCCGCGATGTTGCCTTCGCGGGTGATGGTCTGGCGCAACTGGTGGAGAAGGGCCTGGTAATCCCTATTCATGTAATCCTGGACATGGCGAATCCGGTCAACGGTCGCGGGATCAATGACCAGGCGGCCAACCTCGAGATAGCCTTGGAGGTTGTGTTCGGCTTCCTCATCGAAGCGTTGGTTCAGGTCCTGAAAGAACATGTAGGCGGTGATGCCGACCGCAGTTCCAACCATGAGCGCGACCATGGCCGTTCTCCGCGCGTTCTCCAGCCCCTTGGGCGTGGCATGGGCAACGGCCATGCGAAGCAAAGAAAAGGTCAGCGTCGAGAAAAGGGCCAACTGCAGCCAGAGCGCGATCCGTTTGCCCCAAAACAGCAGGCCCCCTTGTGCCTGGGGGATGACAAGAATCGGCCGCTCGGTGGTTGTCGACACGGAGACGAGTTTACCGTTGTTGGCCAGGGTGAGGCAGCCCGCCTCCACCTGAAAGCTCTTGCACTCGAAGAAAACGTCATGGTAGCCCCGGCTCTTGGCAATGGCTGCGTTGAAGACAGGGGTGACTTTGCCATCGTTTGGGGAAAAGCGCATCACGCCGTCCCGGCCTACATCGGAAAAATAGAGGGCGCCATCCGCGAAATGGATATCCGAGGGAATGGAGACCTCTTCGATGTCACGTCCGTCATACTGCTTGACCGGAGGCTGCCCGGGGTTGGCGGTATAAATTTCGGTTGAGGCGGTGGTGAAGGCCAGCTTCTCGCCATCCTCGGAGATTGCTGCGTAGAGGATCTGTTCGCTATCCACGATGGACGGGGTGGATGTCTGAGAGCGTACTTGTCCTGTAATCGGATCAATCAGGGAGCTGCGGATCTCCCCATCCTGGGCGATGCAGAAACGAAGTCCCGCCTGTGTCCACATCAGTCCCCGAATCAGGCCGATGTTGTCGATATATTGTTCCGGGTCATGATCCAGGGAAAAAAGGATCTTTTCATATCGCCCATTGGCCGAAAAGCTGATGATGGCCTCCCGGTTGACGGTCAGGGTGTTGGGGTCGATATAGGTGCTGGAGACGAACAACCGTCCGTCGGGCCCCAGGGCAATCTCGTTGGCAAAGGAGAACCCCTGTTCCGCAAAGGAGCACGGACGAAGCAGGTAGAGCAGGTTACCCCGTGCATCGAGCCTGGCGATACGTTTGTTGGATTGATAGACCACCGCATAGGAACCATCGGCCCCATGGACCGCCTTGGAGAGCTTGTCAAAGGAGACCGTACTTTTGATGGAGAATGCCTCCGGCAGACTCCGCCACTGACTGACCAGGAGAATACCAAGGCCGAGAAAGAGGGCAAAGAGCAGTATCGGAACAAGACGGGATCGGTCCATAGGCTTTACGGGCGCGGTTCAACGGCGCGGTAGTACCAGAGGGTATCCTCGCCGGGGTAATAGAAATCGGGAAACCTGCCAACCAACAGGAACTGCATTGCCAGAAGCAGGTGCTGCATGGGGAGATAGGACTCGTGCGCCGAGGTGTCAAACAGCAACCCGCGACCTTTGATCTCACGAATATAGTCAAGGGCGTGATTCAGCAGATTGCGGCCGAATCCCCGGTGGCGATGGTTTTGATGGACGGCAAAGGCGATGATCTGATAGATGCCGGTTCGGTTGACGTTGTGGCGGATGCCCACGGTCGCGGCAACTGTTCGAGGGCCATCCGGAATATACCAGAAAATGAGATCTTCACGGGTCAGGGTAACATGGGGCGCATGTTGAAAATCCTCGCGCTCCCCGGGGGTGAGAGGGGTGCCGAATAGATTGGGTTGGAGCAAAAATGCAGCAACCGCGTCCGCCTCGGTGGGGGTGACGACACACCGGATGGTTTGCGCATCGGCGATGGAAGGCAGGCTTTCGGAATATCTTGCTGGAAGGCTCATTCGCTGGGGAGAGGAATTGGTTGTCATCATTGCTTAGGCTGGACATCCGGAGTATCGTACAGTATGCCCATTGTATAGCAAGAGATGGAAGGGCGTGAATATTTTTCCGATGTATTTTGCAGAGCTTCACAACCAAGTGCTTGCCGGCATAACAGTCTCTTTTCGGTACTCTTCACAGGAACGATCATCCTGAAATCGTTTATGAAGCTTGAAATCTTACAACTTGCCGCCATTGTGGAAAATCTTCCGCAGTTGCTTGATTTCGTCGAAGAGCAGGCCTCCAGGGGTGGTCTGTCAGCCACCCGCGTCACCCGGGTGTTGATTGCATTGGAAGAGGCTTTCGTGAATATTTGCCACCATGCCTATGCAAACGGCCCAGGGGATGTCTGGGTTCGATGCGATGAGGAAAATGGTCGTTTTATGGTGGAAATAGCTGACGCCGGCCAGCCCTTTGATCTGGATTCGTTACCGAGTCCTGAGGTGGATGTCGATCTTGCGCATCGCAAAGTTGGCGGTTTGGGGGTATTTTGTATGCGAAACCTGGCTGACGAAGTGCACTCTTTGCGTGAGGAGGGCCGAAATATCGTCCGGATGCTGTTTAGCCTCCATTGAAGCGTAGAGCTCGAGCAGGCAGGATAGATCAGCCTTTGTTCGTTGCATGTCAGGGGAAAAGTCGTCATCGTTACCTGTTGTCCGATAGGGATGCAGGTTTTTTTTATGGAAAAAGAGGCCTTCCTCGCTGAGGTTGTGCAGGATGCGCACCCCCTGATTGATTCCAAGGGACGCAAACAACAGAGAGAGGCTTGAACAGGAGCAAGGATATGAAGATTCTTGGTATTCATGGCAGCCCGAGAACCAACGGGAATTCGAGTCAACTGCTGAGTGCCTTACTCAACGAGGCTGAAGCGCTCGGCGCACGCACCACCAGTTATCACCTCAACAGCCTTCAGATGAGAGGCTGTCAGGCCTGTTACAGTTGCAGGCAACCGGGAAAGGAGCGGCAATGCGCCCTCAAGGACGATATGGAGCCCATTTTGGCGGAGGTCTTTGCAAGCGATCTGGTCGTCCTCGCCTCACCGGTGTACATGTGGCAGATGACCGCTCAGGCCAAGCTGTTCACCGACCGGTTGATGCCGGTGTTGAAACCCGATTATACCTCCTGGCTGAATGGCCAGCGCATGCTTTGCCTCTATACCCAAGGCCAGCCCGATACCACGAAGTTTGCCCCCTATTTTACGATGGTGAACCAGATGTTTGCTTTTTTGGGGTTCAAGACCCTTGAGCCCCTCGTCTTCGGCGGCCTGCGTGGGGTCAATGATGTTCAGGAGCACGCAGCCTCTATGAAGCGGGTACGCGAACGCGCGGCTGAACTCGCTTTGTTTGGCTGAGGAGATCGTTCTCTTGGAGCGATAGTCAAAAAAGCCCCGCAGGTCTTCTTTCAATTTTTTTTATTCGTTTCGTTTTTCATTGAAGCCGTCCTCCAGGTCCTTGCCCGGAGGACGGCTTTGTCGTGCACGGTTTTCCTATGTTCAAGAACATTCCTTCAGCCGGTCGTCTGTTATTGACTGTCTGTATCCTCGCTTTTTTCTGTTTCCTGGGTTCCTTTATGCGCATCCCGATCGTGCCCCTTTTTGCCGTATCCATGGGGGCCAATACGGTCGAGGTCGGTTGGATCAACAGCACCTTCATGTGCATGGCGGGCCTGCTTTCCATCCCTTCCGGCCTGCTTTCTGACAGGATAGGGCGTCGCCGTCCCCTGTTGATTGGCCTGCTGTTCCTTGCCTGCTCCTCCCTGTTGCTCGCCATCAGTCAGACGCCCCTGCAGATGGGGGCGATCTACCTTTTATTCGGGGTGGGAATGGCGGCGGTCACCCCGACCTTGATGTCGTATGTGGCGGATATCACTCCACCGGAGGCCTTGGGCAACGCCTTTGGCTGGTACACCATGGCCCTGTACAGCGGCATGACCCTCGGACCGGCAGCCGGTGGCTTTTTTGGGGGGGCGTTCGGTCTGAGAATGGTCTTTGTCTGCTCCGGTTCTCTCATTGCCCTGATGATGCTCGGGGCCTTTTTTCTGCTGCCTGAGCCGCCAGGTCACCACCGCCGCTCAGGGTACACAGGGGGCTTTGGGGCGACACTGTGGCAACTGCGGCATAATCGCCGTTTACTGGGCACGCTGTTGATGACCGTCGGCGGCTGTATGGGCTTTGGCCTGTTTATTTCCTTTGTCCCCCTCTATGTCCGCAACCTGGGATTACCCACGATGGCGGTTGGGGGCGTCTGCGCCGTCCAGGCCCTGACCAACGCCATTGCCCGTATTCCTGCCGGTTGGTTTTGCGATCGGATAGAGGATCGCCGTGTCCTCGTCCTTGGCGGCATGTTTTTCTTTGCGCTCTCCAATGCCGCCTTTGGCCTGTGTACCAAGCTGGTCTCTCTGCTCTGTGTGGCGGCGTGTATGGGCCTGAGCATGGGCATTGCCTTTACCGTGATCTGTGCCCTGATTGTTGATGCCGTCCCTGCGCAGATGCGGGGGGTGGCCATGGGCTGCTACAACACCAGTGTCTATCTGGGGATGTGGCTCTGTGCCGTCGGCATGGGATGGGTGATCAGTGAACACGGTTTTCAGCTTGGTTTTTATCTCACCGGCGGGATCATATTGGTGGCGCTGATTCTCTTCGGACTGGTCTACGGACCCGGCAAGCGTACAACCACTGTGGGTTAGTCCGTTTCCAAATCTGTATAGGCCTCGGGCACGAAACGAGGCGTACAGACCGCAAGAAAGATGAGGTCAATTGCGCCACTGTTGCTGATCCGTTGGCGATGGCCCGGAGGGATCTGTACCGTGTCCCCCGGCCCCACCTTGAACGGTGCCGCTTCACCGATTTCGGCCATTCCCTCGCCTTCAAGAATGAGATACCGTTCGTGAATCCCGGCCAGTGCATGCCAATGGGTGGTCTCCCCCGGTCGCACTCGGGCACGGGCCACCGATACCGCCGGGTCCCCGGGGGTGTTGTGCAGTTCGAGAATGAAGCAGCCTTCCTCAAAAAAGTATTCGTTGTCTGTCATTGCCGTGCTCACTTTTTTTAGGGGGAATGAGTGATGCGATCCCTCTGCAGTGGAGAGGGCAAATTACCACGACGGGAAGGGGACACGCCACGGCAAAGACCTGATAGGAGCCTGGCAGTCTTGAGTTTGCGATGAAAATCTGCGCAGGGAAGGAAGGAGTGTCCCGTCGGGACATGGAGGGACAGGGGGAGACAGAGCAGCTGTCCGCTGCACTGTCTCCTTGCAACAGAGAGAGGCTGGTGTTGGCGAACCCGTTATTCCAACCCGTACTTCTTGCTGTAGCCGCGAGGGGTGATCATCTTGTCGCGCCAGAAAAAGGTTTGCGAGTTACCGATGATGACCGTGGTCTGCATGCCGATTTCCTCATCAAGCATTGTCCCTAAGGTGGTCAGGCGGACCATCTCATGCTCGCGGGTGGCACCGCTGACGATACCCACCGGGGTATCGGGTGAGCGGTGCTCGAGCATGATCTCGCGGGCACGAACGATCTGGTCGGTGCGTTTCTTGGATTTGGGATTGTAGATCACCACCACGAAGTCCGCAGGAGCCACCGCCTCCAATCGACGCTCGATCAACTCCCAGGGGGTCATCAGGTCGGAGAGGCTGATTGCGGCAAAATCGTGCATCAGGGGGGCGCCGAGAATGGCGGCACAGGAGTTGAGTGCGGCGATACCGGGGATGATATCGATTGGAACCGCGCTCTCTTCCGCCTGGGCCAACTCGTATACCAACCCTGCCATGGCGTAGATGCCGGGATCGCCGCCGCAGACCAGGGCCACCCGTTTGCCTTCCTCGGCCAGTTGCAGGGCCTTGCGGCAGCGGTCGATCTCCTGCATCATCGAGGAAGAGATCACCTCGCTCTCAGGATTGAGGCAGTCGCGGACCAGGTCGAGATAGGTGCGGTATCCGACCACGATCTCCGCCTGGGTGAGTGCCGCGAGCGCTCGGGGAGCCATGAGATCGGTTGCGCCGGGGCCAAGCCCCACCACTGTCAGAGAGCCGGTTGCACTGTCCTGTCCTGTTGTCATTGTTGCAGCGTTCCTTGTGAAGTTGTTGTCAGGGGATCGGCCATCTCCGCAACCGCGGTGGTGGTATCGATCCATTTCATTTTCGGGACCAGCAGGCGCGCGCCAACCCCGGCGCAGAGCAGTGCCGCCGGTTCTGCGACGCCCTTGGCGCCGGTGGCCCGCAGCACCGCCTCGGAGGTGGATACTTCCGCCACACCGTTGAGTTGGTCCTTGCTGTAAAAAGTGATGTCCAACCCGGTTTCGGCACCATAGGCGAGCAGGCCGACCTCATCCTGCTTGAGATCGATCGAGGCCAGCCGGGCAATGGCCTTGGGGTGCAGCTGATGTTGCTCGCAGGTGGCCTGGACCGCCTTGGCAATGGTTTGTGCCGGAGTGCCCCGATTGCAGCCAATGCCGACCACCAGTGCCTTGGGCACCACCTGGGTTCCCCGAATATCGTCGGCAATGCGGTAATCGATCACCAGGTCGGCTGTCTGCCGGTCTGCAACCGGCAGCAAGTCCGGGGGCAGCGGGCCAAGGGGAAAGCGGCTCCACAGGGTCAGCGAACCCCGATCCACCAGCCGGGCCATGGCCCGGGTAAAACCGGCCTTGTCGACCGGGCTGAGGCCGTGGTCGCGGCACCAGAGGTCGAGCGCTGTCCTGCCGAGCACATCCGAGGCCGTGGTGAGCACGGCCTGGCCGCCGGTGACGGCTGCGACCTCATGGGCCAGTACATTGGCGCCGCCCAGGTGGCCCGAGATCAGCGAGATGACAAAGCGGCCCAGCTCATCGCAGACAACCACTGCCGGATCTCGGTATTTATCGGTCAGCAAGGGGGCGATGGTGCGCACAACGATGCCGGTGGCCATGATGCAGACAATGCGGCTGTACCCCGGCCAAACCTCGGCCATGACCTGGGCAAGGCGCCCCTTGCAGGCGAAGAAATCCGCCTGCAGCTCGTCCGCCAGCCTCCGGCCGAGCTTCGATCCGCCCTGGCTCAGGGCCAGGATGGCTACGCGCGGTTTGCACGCAGCGCCCGGTTCAGCGGTACTCGTGGCGGAAATCGGCATCGTAGAGCTTGGAGGCGATGGTGCTCTCCTGACCAAGGGCCGGGCCGACCACGATCATGGCCGTCTTGCGGATTGCGGAGGTCTTGATCGTCTCGGCAATGTCGGCAAGGGTGCCGCGAACGATCTGTTGATCCGGCCAACTGGCCTTTTCCACCACGGCAATGGGGGTTTCGGGCGGATAACCGCCTTCGATCAGGTCCGAAACCACGGCCTCGATCATGGAGACGCTGAGGAAGATGCACATACTCGCCTGGATGCTGGCCAGG
Organism: uncultured Desulfobulbus sp.; assembly: GCF_963665445.1. GTDB lineage: Bacteria > Desulfobacterota > Desulfobulbia > Desulfobulbales > Desulfobulbaceae > Desulfobulbus. Next base: position 4,613,249 of record NZ_OY762276.1, read on the forward strand.
TTGCGCAGCGATTCCCGCTCCGGCACCGGCGTCCGTCCGGCCTGGCGGGTAAAGATCACGGTCTGGGTCACCTCGGGTACTGTCAACTCGGCCTTAAGCGCGGCCGCACTGGCAAAGGCGGAACTGACCCCGGGTACCACCTCATAGGGGATCCGGCGACCATCGAGCCACTGCATCTGCTCGCGAATGGCGCCGTAGATGGCCGGATCGCCGGTATGGAGCCGGACCACCTTGTGTCCGCGCTGATACCCCTGGGCAAGCAGGTCCATGATCGCCTCGAGATCCAGACTGGCCGAGTCGTGGCAGACGGCCTTGATCCCGTCGAGCAGGGCGGCGTTGACCAGACTACCGGCATAGACCACTACATCGGCCTCATCGAGCAGGCGGCGACCCTTGAGGGTGATCAGTTCCGGGTCGCCGGGACCCGCACCGAGAAAGACAACCGGAGAACGTCCTGCTTCAGGCTGCGATTGTTTGCATTCCATTTTTTACCTGTACCTTTTTTTTGCGGATGAGCATGGTCGAAAAATAGTGCAGTTTCAGTCCTCTGGCCTCGCGGATATCGGTGAAGACCCGCTCTTCGGGCATGCCGGAGCGTTCGATCAGCACCGCCGAGTCGATCAGCCCCAGTTCCTCGATCAGGGCAACGAGCTCATCGATACGCTTGGCGACCTTCATCAGCACCACCGCGTCCAGGTTGATGAGAATGCCGCGCAACCGTTCGTCCTCAAAGGCGGCGGGCACCACCACCAGCACATCATCCCCCAGGGCGAGCGGGGTTGACTGGGAGGCGGCGCAGGCGGCCATGGCGGTGATACCTGGGACCACGGTCACGTGAATGTCGGGCCGCTGTTCTTGAATGATGGCCAGGAGGTAGAAGGCGGTGGAGTAGAGGGTGGCATCGCCCAGGGTGGGAAAGGCCACGTCCTCGCCCTGGTCAAGGTGGTGGATGACCTCGTCGGCGGCCTTGCGCCAGGCACTGAGCTGCTGATCGTCGGTATCCTGGCCGAGGTACACCTTTTTCATGAGGAAATGGAGGTGGAGGATGGTGCGGCCATTGTCCGGGACCATTTGCCCGGCTATCTGCTGGGCACTACTCAGGCCATTGGCCTTGGCTGAGGGGACGGCCCATACCTTGGCCTTGCTGAGAATACGCACGGCCTTGTAGGTCATCAGTTCGGGATCGCCGGGGCCAACACCGACCAGGTAGAGATGCCCGGTCCCTGGTGAAAGATATTCACTGCTCATTTGTCGCCTGTGATAAGGGTTATGGGGTTGAACGCTTGGGGATCGCTCCCTGGTGAGGAACAGCGAGTTACGGCCAAGGTACTGCTTGCCACTGTCAGCCCCAGCTGTTGCAGACAGGCCAAGGCAGTGGTTTGGGTTTGCTCCAAGACGGCGTTGACCACGATGCGGCCGCCTGGGGGCAAGCGGGCCACCGCCGCCTCGAGGATGACCTCCAGCCGTTTGCCGCTGCCACCGATAAAGATGCGGTCCGGGGTGGGCAGGCCAGCCAAGGCTTCGGGGGCCTCCCCCACGACCAGATGCATGCTGTAGGTGCCGAAGGTGCGGATGTTGGCGCGGATATTGGCCTGCTCCTCTGCCTTCTTTTCGATGGTGTAGATCGAGAGTTGCGGACAGAGGCGGGCCGCCTCCAGCGAGACGGAGCCGGAGCCGCCGCCGATATCCCAGAGGATGCCCTGCGGAGGCAGGCGCAGCTGATGGAGGGTGGCAGCGCGAACCTCATTCTTGGTGATCAGGCCGCGGGAATGGCGGATTTCTTCCTCCTTTAAGCCGAAGGAAAAATTCGGCCGGAGCGGCAGGCTCTGCTCGATCAACATCATGTTCAACGGGGAAAAGGTTCGGCCCGCTATCTCACGCAAATTTCCCTGACTGATCCGCTCATCGGCGAGCCCCAGGTTCTCCGCCACCCGAATGCGCATATGGGCTATGCGTTCATGATCCTCACAGGCCGCAAGCGTGGCCAGCACGCTGGACGCGATCGCATTCGGCGAATTGCGGCTGTCGGTGAACAGCATGACCTTGGGGTGGCGGAGAAGGCGGCCGGGGATATCCTCCAGCTTTCTGCCGTGGAGACTGATCAGGGTGAGGTCGTCCCAGGTGATGCGGAAACGGGCGCAGGCCAGTTGCACCGCCGACAGCGCCGGATGAATGCGAATCCGCTCCGGGCCGAAGTGTTTGATCAGGGTGCTGCCGATACCGTAAAAGAGCGGGTCGCCGCTGGCCAGCACCGCCACGTCGCCGTCACGCAGGGCGGCCTCAACCTGGTTGATCATGGCGGCAACCGGGGCGATATCGATCAGGGGATGCAGCAGTCCGTTCAGCAGGGGACGGTGGCGCCGGGAAACGGCAATGGTTGTACAGCGCCGCAACAGCGGCCACTGTTCGCTGGAGAGCGACTGGCCGCTGATACCGATCAATTCAATCCGTGACATGGACCACTCCTTGTTCCGAGCTCACCAGGTAGACCCGAACCGGCAGGCCGGACCACGCTTCGGCCTGGGCCTTGGCCTTCCGGCTGACAGCGGCGACCAGATCGCTGCGGCCCATGGTGATGAGGTACTCGTAAATTTCCCGGGCCGTATTGGCCTGATGCAGCTGCCTGGAGGTTGTCGTGTCCAGACCCAGGCCAGCGAGCAGGTCCGCGGCCTGGTGAGTTTCCAGGGCACCGTTGCGCACATGGGTCTGGGGCACGGCCAGGGCTGCCTTGACCAGCTTGGCCCACATCTCCGCCAGGTGAATGCGGGTAAATCCGTGACGTCCGGCCGCCTCCAGGGCGTAGTGGAGGTAGTCGCCCATCATCACCTGGGATTCCTCGGGCAGTCCCAGGAGCCGTTGCACCGCTGCCTCCGAGGTCCGTCCGGTGGAGAGAATGACCTCGTTCAAACCCGCTGCCCGCGCCACCTGCATCGAGGCCTCGATGGTGTCGGTCCAGGCCTTGGCCGAGATCGGGCGGACAATGCCCGTGGTGCCGAGAATCGACAACCCGCCAATGACACCCAGCCGTTTGTTGAGGGTCTTTTCCGCCAGCACCTCGCCATCACGGACGAAGATGCGCACTTCCAGGGAGGAGGCGGGCTGCTCGCACTCTCCAAGGGCTTCCGTCACCGCCTGGTGAATCATTTTTCGCGGCACCGGATTGATGGCCGGCTCACCCACGGGGACCGGTAGTCCGGGTTTGGTCACCTTGCCGACTCCCGGCCCGTTGACCAGGACGATTTGTTCCGCGGCCGGGGTTGCGAGCAGGTGCACTTCGGCCCCGATCTCGGCCCCATTGGTCACATCCGGATCATCGCCCGCATCCTTGACCACCGTGGCCATGGCACCGCCATCTTGGGTCAGTTGGACCCGGCACAGGGCAAAGCGGTGACGGGAACCGTCCGGGAAGGAAATTTCCACCGACTCGTCAATGAGTCCATGCAGACGGCGCACCGCTGCCTTGGCCGCTGCTGCCGCACAGGCACCGGTGGTGTAGCCGCTGCGCAGCGGTCTGTCGCTGGGTTGTGCCATCGATGGTTCAGGCCAGGCGCAGGAGGGCGTTGACCATGGCCACCGCCACCGGGGTGCCGCCCTTGCGGCCGAGGGCGGTGATGAACGGGTACTGTTTCTGCGCCAGCAGATCCTTGGACTCGGCCGCGTTGACAAAGCCGACCGGCACGCCGATCACCAGATCCGGGGCAAAGCGCCCCTGTTCGATCAGCTCCATGACCTTCAACAGCGCGGTCGGGGCGTTGCCCACGGCCACGATGCCGATATTGTCGGCAACGCTGAGCGCCATGGCCGCATCCGAACGGGTGGTGCCCTCGGCCTTGGCCTTGGCCACGGTCGCCTCGTCCGCGACCTTGCAGATGACCTGACCGCCAAATCGCTTGAGCAATCCCTTGGAGATACCGCTTGCCCCCATGTTGACATCGATCAGGATGTTTTTGCCGCTGCGCAGGGCGCTCAGACCCGCGGCTATGGCCTGGGGATGAAAACGGATGTTTTCGGCAAAGCTGAAGTCGCCGGTGGCATGGATGGAGCGGCGAACCACGGCAAACTCTTCCGGGCTGAATGGGGTGGGGCCGAGTTCGCGTTCAATGATACGGAAACTCTCGGCTTCGATTTCTTCAGGAGCGATCTGTTGCAGGGTGACCATGGGTGCTCTCAGCGTGGTTGGCGGCAGGCCTGGACAAAACGGGCAGCCACCTGCGGTGTCCGCCCCCAGTGCAGGTGGATGTAGCCTGCCAGGGTATTGTGGTGGAGAAAACCTTCACTGCGACCGTCGGCCAGATGGTAGGCGGCAGGAAAGGTGTCGGCGTTCTCAATGGTGGAGTAGTGAAATTCATGGCCGTGGAGGACCGTGCCGCGGGCGGCCAGCAGGCAGTCGTGCTCCACCAGGGGCTGGCGATAGCCCAAGCTGCGCAGGCGGGGCTGCATGCGGGCGGAAAAGGGGTAGAGTCCGACCATGGGAAAACGGGCCCCGTCCTGATCGGTGATCGAGTGACAGAGATACATGAAGCCGCCGCATTCCGCGTACACCGGCTTGCCCGCCTCGGCGAAACGACGGATCTCCTCCCGCAGACCGCTGTTGCCGCTGAGCGCCTGCGCATGCAGTTCCGGGTAGCCGCCGCCGAGATAGAGGCCATCGAGCCGGGGCGGCAAGGCGGATTCGTGCAGGGGGCTGAAGAAGAGCAGTTCCGCGCCGGCCTCAACGAGCAGGTCGAGGTTGTCCTCGTAGTAGAAGCAAAAAGCTCCATCGCGGGCCACCCCGATGCGCACCGGTGAACCGCCTTCCACCAGGGGGATGGGCGTCGGTTCGGCCACGGCAATTCGTTGTCCGGCGATCTTGAGCAGCAGGTCCAGATCCAGGTGGTTTTCGATCAGATCGATCAACTGCTCCAGGCCTGCGCCTTTGAGCGGGTGTTCCTCGCCCATGTGCAGGCCGAGGTGGCGCGAGGGAATCGACACCGCCTCGTTGCGGGGGAGAAAGCCGATGAGCGGCAGGTCGCAGTGGGCACTGACGGCCTCGGCGATCATCTGCCGGTGCTTGTCCGAGCCGACCCGGTTGCAGATGATGCCCGAGAGCCGCAATCCCGGATCCAGGGTGGCGAAACCGTGGGCCACCGCGGCCACGCTCTCGGCCGCCGAGCGGACATCGATCACCAGGATGGTCGGCAGGTCGAGGGTCTTGGCCAGATGGGCCGCCGAGCCCTCGCCGCCGTCAAAAAGGCCCATCACCCCTTCGACCACCGCACAATCGCAGCCTGCCCCGTTTTTGTGAAAGCTGTGCCGCACGAAGTCAGCCCCGCACATGCGTACATCCAGATTGCGCGAGACGCGGCCGGTCACCATCCGGTGCAGGCTCGGATCGATGAAGTCCGGGCCGCACTTGAAAGGCTGGATCGCCAGGCCGCGACGCGCAAGAGCCGCCATCACCCCCAGGGTGAGGGTGGTCTTGCCGCACCCCGAATGGGTGCCGGCGATGAGCAGGGCCGGAAAACTCATAACCGGGAAACCCCTTCCTGAGCATAGTCGGGATAGAGCAGCGACTTGACAAAGGCTATGCCGTCGAGCAGCTCCAGGGTCGGTCGGGAAACCATCTCCTCGGAGACGAGGAAGACCTGGCCCTCGTGGACCGCCTTGATCACCGAGAAGCCGGGTTCATGGAGGATGTCATCCACGCTGATCGGGTTCATCCGTCCGCTCTGGGCTAGGTAGAGATCTATTTTGTCCGCCTTGGCCAGGATCCGTTCCTTGCCGTAGGCGGCGATGTTGGTCTCGCGCATCCGGTCGGCATCGGTGGCCACGTTGACCCCGCCCGCCGATTCCAGGACGAACATGGCCATGGAGGTGGGGGCAAAGGTCTTCATCTGGCGGTGGATGGCCTCGAAATAGACCCGTTTGCGCCGATCCTGGGGGATGAGACGCAGGGAGTTGGTGATGGCCGCCAGGCGGGTGTTAAAGGTTGCCACCATGTTCTCGGCCTGCTGTTCATGACCGGTGAGCCGACCCAGGTCCCGCCAGTACTGAAAGAGTTCCGAGGCCTCGGTGGGTTGGAGGGAAACCACGCGAACGCCGTTTTTTTCCAGGATGCGCACCAGGTTGGGATAGCTGCGGCTGATCATCGGGCGGATGAGCACCAAATCCGGTTTGAGCGCCAGCAAGCGTTCTGGATCGTCCTGGAAACGGATCTTGGGGCAACCGGAGAGCTGTCGGTCGCCGGGACTGCAGGCCACGATCTCCCTGTTCAGGCCGAGTTCGATCAGGTTGGTGGTGTGGGCCGGATAGAGCGAGATAATGCGCGCAAAGGGTTTGTTAAAGACGACGGTTTTGTTCTCGCTGTCGGTCAGTGAGGCGGCCGAGGCCAGGGCGGCGCCGAGAAGAACCAGGCACAATGCGGAAAGAAGGGATGAAAGTCGCATGAAAGGGTGTCAACGATTAGGGGTTGTGCGGCAGGCGAAAGCTGACCTGTCGGCAGTTGGTAAAGGGATTGGGGCGGACTTCGGCTTCCACGCCGTAGACCGCCGCGATGTTTTCCGGGGTGAGCACCTCATCGGTGGGGCCTTGGCAGACGATCGATCCGTTTTTGAGAAAGATCAGCTGGTCGCAGAAAAAGGAGGCCAGGTTGAGATCGTGCATCACCGACACCACCTGCAGGTCCCGGGTTTCAAAGCGGTTGCGGATCAGGTGGAGTATTTCCAGGCTGTGATGAATATCGAGGTTGGAGGTGGCCTCGTCCAGGAGCAGGACCTGCGGTTTCTGGGCAATGGCGCGGGCCACGGCCACGCGCTGTTTTTCGCCGCCGGAGAGCCGGGTGACCGAGCGGTTTTCGAGATGGGCGATGCCGGTCAGCCTCAGGGACTCATCGATCAGGAACTGTTCCTCTGCATTGGGAGCGGCAAACCGGTGCAGATGGGGATGGAGGCCCATCTCCACCACCTCGCGCACCGAATAGCCGAAGCGGACCATGAAATCCTGGGGAACCAGGGCGAGCAACCTGGCCAGCTGCTTCTTGGGCCAGGCCTGCAGCGATTGGCCAAGAAACGCAATGGTGCCGGAGTTGGGCTGCAGCAGCCCTCCCATGAGGTCGAGCAGGGTGGTCTTGCCGCTGCCGTTGGGACCGAGGATGCCGTAGCACGAGCCGCGCTTGAGTTCAAGGTTGACCTCGTTCAGGACCGGAGTCCCGTTGTATTGAAAACAGACATCCTCAAGCCGCCAAAGGAGATCTGCATGCTCAGAAATCACTCTTGCCATCCTGTTGCCGTCGCTTGAAGAGGATACAGAAAAAAGGTCCGCCCAACAGGGCGGTCAACACGCCGATCGGCACCTCCACCGGGAGAATTGCCCGGGTAAGGGTATCGGCGATCAGCAACAGCAGGCCGCCGGTGAAAAACGAAAGGGGGATCAACAGCCGGTTGTCCGGCCCGACCAGATGGCGGAGCATATGGGGTACGATCAGGCCGACAAAACCGATGATGCCCGACACCGAAACCGCCAGGGCGGTCATCAGGGTGGAGACGGTCAGCAGGATGGTCCGCAATCGCACGGTGTTGATACCAAGGGAGGTGGCGGCCCGGTCGCCGGTGGCCATGATGTTGAGGTCGCGGCTGTAATACATCGCCACCAGGGTGCCGAGCAGGGCAGCGGGCACCAACAGGCCGATACTGCTCCAGGAGGCCCCGGCCAGGCTGCCCATGAGCCAGAAGATGATCAGCCCGACCTGTTCATCGGCGAGAAATTTGAGAAAGCCGATGGCAGCCGAGAGAATCGCGGCAACAATGACCCCCGCCAGAATGAGGCTGGTGGAGGAGAGACTGCGATCGCCGACGGCCAGGTAGAGGACAACCGCCAGGGTGGCAACGCCGCCCAAAAAGGCAAAGATGGGAATCGAGGCTCCGGCGGGCAGGGTGAGGCCGAAGATCTGCAGCACGATCACCAGCGAGGCGCCAAAGGCCGCTCCGGTGGAGATGCCCAGGGTATAGGAATCGGCCAGGGGGTTGAGGAGGATGGCCTGAAAAACGGCGCCGCTCACCCCCAAAAGGCCGCCCACCAGCACGGAGCAGAGGATGCGCGGCATGCGCACATCGGCCACCACGGTCGCCGCAACCGGGTCCAGGTGGGCTGGCTGTCCCTGGGCAATCAGTTTGGACCAGAGAATGGCAAACACATCGGGGATGGAGACCTGGAGAAATCCCAGGGTGGCCGAAAGGGCAATGGTAAACACCAGTGCAGCGATCAGGGGCAGGAACAGCATGGTGCGACGGTCAAAAGCCATCAGCGCAACTCCACACCTGCCTCGGCGGCTGCCTGGGCCGCATGCTGGACAAAGATTGGCGCGACCTGGGGCCCAAGACCGCGGACCTCGGCCAGGACGTCAAAGCCTGCACCCTGGAGAATCGATTGCCAGGAATCCTCCTCTTCGCCGACCAGATCGTTGACCGCATGGTCTCCGGCGACAATGAGAAAGGGCTTGAGCAGGACCTTGGTGATCGTGTGCTGGCGCAGGCTCTCCATGACGTCGTCCAGGTCGGGAAATCCCTCGACCGTGCCGATCAGGGTGAGGACATCGGGATAGAGCTCGCGCATGCGGGCGGCAAATTCGAGGTAGAGCCCGCCCGAGGGGAAATAGTGGTTGCCATGGCCCATGTATACCAGGGCTGCGCCATGGCTGCGGGCCAGCTCGGCATCCGCGGCCAGGACCTCGGCGGCAATGCGGATATCGTCGGCGTAGGCGTGCTTGAGGCTGTAGGTCCCCAGCAGGGGCCGTCCCAAAGCGATGGCTTGGAAGGGTTGCCAACGCGGCTTCATGGTGCGGATGGAACGGAGGCCGCGGACATAGGCGGCAAGGTCGTGGAATTCTTCCGCGGGGGCGATATGGGTGGGCTGAACCACCTGGCGGACATAACCGCGGTCCTGCAGGTTGGCGATGGTGGCGAGTATCCCCTGCACCTTGAGAATCTCTTGGGGGATTTCAGGGTGCTGGCTGAGATAGGCCGGGTCCGCGGCCCGTTTGTGCCAGATGCGGCGGATCTGATTGGAGGTGAACGCAATCCTGACCGGGGTCTGCGGATAGGCCGTGTTGACTGCACGTTGGATGGCCAGCAGATCCTCCAGGGCCGACTCCACCGTGGTCCCGAACATGGCCAGAATTATTGCCTCGCTTTGTTGCACCCGCAGTCCTCCAGTGTCGCAATACAGCACCATGCGGTGCGGCTGACAGGCCGCCCGCAGCCATTGTCGGCGGCCGGAAAACAAAAAAATCCCGGACCATGTTGCATGATCCAGGATGTCCCTTGTTTGCCACTGGAATCTCTTGCCCGGTCAAGTCGCCGTACTGGACGGGGCTGCTGTTCAGGCAGGTCTTCTGACTCCCGGTTCTTCCTCCTTCCGCGCCTTCCCGTTTACACAGTGGCATGATGCGGAATTTGTCCCCGGTTACAGCGGTGGGCCCGTTCCGGCCTTAAACCGGATTCCCTTTTCATCCGTCATGAACGGACACCTGAACCAATGTGCGGCCAATGGTACCTGCCGTGCTCGGTGAAGTCAAGCCGTGATCGTCGATGTCCTGGAAAAAACGACAACTGTTGGTGAGAAGAGGGCCCCCCCGGATGCCGGCGAGCGGCATCCGGGAGTTGCCGCAAAAAACTACTCGAATTTGATCAGGACCTGATCGGCCTCCACGGCCTGGCCCTTCTCGACCTTGATCTCGGAGATCACGCCGTCGATGGGGGAGCCGACGCCGCTTTCCATCTTCATCGATTCGAGGATGACCAGGTTCTGGCCGCGGAAGACGCGTTCCCCCTTTTGCGCCATCACATCGACCACCAGTCCCGGCATGGGGCAGAGCAGTACATTGTTGAGGGCGCTGCTGGCCTTCTCCGGCATGTAGCTCATCATCGCCCACTCCTTGGGGGTGTAGACCTCAAAGAGCCGCGACATGCCGTTGAAAGACACCCACATGAAGGACTTGTCGAACTGGATGCGGAACCGGTAGACTTGGCCGTTGATCACCAGTTTCAGGCGGCGGCGGAAAAATTCGAAGAAGGGGATTTCCACCTGGTAGAGGTTGCCGTCGACGCGAATGGTGCAGAGCTCGCCGGAGATCGGCGGGTTTTCCAGGGCGACGTTGAAGTGGTCATCCTCGCAACGCACCATGTACTGGGGGAAACGGACCTGTTTTCGTTCGCCGCCGATGTTGGAGACCATGTGCCGCATCGACTCCCGAACCGCGACCTCACGGGTATGGTAAATCAGGGTGGCCACCAGGGCGGCCAGGCGCAGGGAGTGGATCGCCGGCGAGCGTTTGGACTTGCCGCCATCGAAATGCTGTTCGATAAATCCGGTACTCAGGTTGCCCTCGGCAAACTCGGGCAGGCAGAGGACGCTGGTGGCAAAGTCGATATTGGTGGAGACGCCTTCGATGTGATAGCCGTTGAGCGCCTCGATCAAGGCACGGCGGGCATCTTCCCTGGTCTTGCCGTGGCAGATGACCTTGGCCAGCATGGAGTCGTAGAAGACATCGATCTTGCCGCCGATGTTGACCCCGGAATCAACCCGGATACCGGTCCCTTTGGGGGCATAGTAGCGGGTGATCATGCCGGTGGAGGGGATGAAGCCCCGCTCTGGGTCCTCGGCGCAGATGCGCGCTTCGATGGCCCAACCGTTGAAACGGATCCCTTTCTGGTCAAAGGGCAGGACCTCGCCGCTGGCGATGCGCAGCTGCCATTCCACCAGGTCCAGGCCGGTGACCATCTCGGTCACCGGATGCTCCACCTGAAGCCGGGTGTTCATCTCCAGAAAGTAGAAATTCTGTTGGGAATCGAGGACGAATTCCACGGTGCCGGCATTGGTGTAGTTGGCCTTGCGGGCCAGATCGCAGGCGGCCTTGCCCATGCGTTCGCGCAGATCCGGGGAGACCGCCGGAGAGGGCGATTCCTCGATCACCTTCTGGTAGCGGCGCTGGATGGAACACTCGCGTTCGCCCAGATGGACCACGTTGCCGTGGTTGTCCGCCAGGACCTGGATCTCGATATGGCGGGGCTGCTCGATATAGCGCTCGACGAAAACGCGGGTATCGTTGAAGGCCTTCTGCGTTTCCTTACGGCTGGCAGCCAGGGCCTCCTTCATCTCCTCGGGCTTGCGGACAATGCGCATGCCCTTGCCGCCACCGCCGGCCGCGGGTTTCAGCAGGATCGGGTAGCCGATCTCAGCGGCAATGGCAATGGCCTCCTGCTCGTCCTTGATCGCCTCGATATGGCCGGGGATAACCGGTACACCGGCATTCTTGGCCAACTCCTTGGAGGTGATCTTGTCGCCCATGACATCGATCGCCTCCACCGGCGGCCCGATCAGCACCAGGCCGGCGTCCCTGATCGCCTGGGCAAAGTCGGCCTTTTCCGAGAGAAAGCCATAGCCGGGATGGATGGCCTGGGCCCCGGTCTTCTTGGCGGCGGCGATGATCTTGCTGATGTCGAGATAGGACTTCTGCGACGGCGACTCGCCGATATACACCGCCTCGTCGGCCAGGTGGCGGTGGAGGCTGCGGCTGTCGGCATCGGAATAGACCGCGACCGTGTTGATGCCCATGCGGTTGCAGGTACGGATGATACGTATGGCAATTTCGCCGCGATTGGCGATGAGAATTTTATCAAACATGATATCCTCGCAAAAGGTCAGAAACCGATAAGTTTCGCATCACAGAAGCTGCGGGTTACGAAGCTGGAAACGTCGTTGTTGCGGCTTTCGCCGGAAACGACACACATAGCCTTGCTCACAGGGGAATGTTGCCGTGTTTGCGATCCGGGCCTTTGGTCTTCTTGCTGTCGAGCATCTGCAGGGTACGGATGAGATGCGAGCGCGTATCCCGGGGGAAGATGACGTCGTCGATATAGCCCCGCTGGGCGGCCAGGAAGGGGTTGGCAAAGGTTTGGCGATACTCTTCCATCTTCACGTTGAGTACGGCTTCCGGGTCCTCTGCGTCGGCGATTTCCCGACGATGGATGACCTCGGCCGCACCTTTGGGGCCCATGACCGCGATCTCGGCGGTGGGCCAGGCATAGTTGACGTCGCAGTGGATATGTTTGGAGTTCATGACCAGGTAGGCGCCGCCGTAGGCCTTGCGGATGATGATGGAAATGCGCGGGACCGTGGCCTCGGTAAATGCGTAGAGCAGCTTTGCGCCGTGGCGGATGATGCCGCCATGCTCCTGATCCGGTCCGGGCATGAAACCGGGGACGTCGACCAGGGAGATCAGCGGAATGTTGAAGGCATCGCAGAAGCGAACGAACCGTCCGGCCTTGAAGGAGGCGTCGTTGTCGAGAACACCGGCGAGCACCGCCGGCTGATTGGCCACCAGGCCAACGGTCTGCCCGCCAAGACGGCCGAAGCCGCAGATGATGTTGCGCGCAAATCCGGCATGGACCTCCATGAACTCCGCACCATCGAGGATCGAGTGGATCAGGACGTTCATGTCGTAGGTTTGGGTGGAGTTGGTCGGCACGAGGAAGTCCAGGGCCGGATCGGTGCGGTCGGGTGCATCGCTGAGGTCGAGAATGGGAGCGCGCAGTTTGTTGTTCGATGGCAGGTAGCTGATCAGCCGCCGAACCTCGCGCAGGGCAAGCACGTCGTTGGGCACGGTGAAGTGGGCCACGCCGCTCTTGCTGGAATGCACACTGGCGCCGCCGAGATCCTCGGAGGTGATCTCCTGGTGGGTCACGGTCTTGACCACGCTGGGGCCGGTGACGAACATGTAGGAGGAGTCCTCCACCATGAACACGAAGTCGGTGATCGAGGGGCTGTAGACCGCGCCGCCGGCACAGGGCCCCATGATGCAGGAGATCTGCGGGATTACCCCCGAGGAGCGGACGTTGCGGTGAAAGATTTCTCCGTAGGAGGCCAGGGCATCCACACCTTCCTGAATGCGGGCGCCGCCGGAGTCGCTGAGTCCGATGATGGGCGCCCCCACCTTCATGGCCAGGTCCATGACCTTGCAGATCTTCTGGGCATGGGCTTCGCCGAGCGAGCCGCCGAGCACGGTGAAGTCCTGGCTGAAGACAAAAACCTCGCGGCCATCGATGGAGCCGTGGCCGGTAATGACACCGTCACCAAGATAACTCTTTTCTCCTCCAAGGCTCGAACCCCGGCTGATTTTGAGCACATCGAACTCTTCAAAAGAGCCGTCGTCGAGCAATAGATCCAGCCGTTCGCGGGCGGTCAGTTTGCCCTTCTTATGCTGCGTCTCAAATTGTTTTTCCCCGCCGGCGGAAACGGATTCCGCCCGCAGCCGTTCTAGAGTTTCCAAGGTTGCCTGGTATTGTGTATCCATATGATCCCATTACCTCATGGCGGAACCTTCCCGTGCCGCAGAAGAGAGGTCGGTCAGATTCACGGTTGTTGGTCTGTAGTCCGTCGACCTTTGTCCCGGCAGAAAGTGTCGGTGGTCGATGTCCCCGGATGGCATGACCGCTTTGGTAGCGTTGCGACGCGTAGAAAGCGGTGGAAGAGCGGGCGGAATTCTCGAGTTGAGTAGGGGTGCCCGATGATCACAAGAAAACTAATTTAGCATAGAACTAGGTGATTCGTCTCTAAAAAAATAAGGGGCAACGGGAATGATTCCCGTTGCCCCTTGGGCGTGTACCACAAATTCAGGGAAAGATCCAACCTATCCCATGAGGAAGCTCCAAAGGATACCGGCGCAGACCGCGGAGCCGATAACGCCCGAGGAGTTGCAGGCCATGGCGTGCATCAACAGGAAGTTGGTCGGGTCGGCTTTGAGCCCCATCATGTGGACTTCTCGGGCCGAACCGGGGACGGCGGAGACACCGGATGCGCCGAGGAGGGGATTGATCTTCTCCTTGAGAAAGAGGTTCATGAATTTGGCAAAGAGTAGGCCGGAGGCGGTGGCAATGCTGAAGGCGATGGCGCCGAGGGCAAAGATGCCCACGGATTTGGCATTGAGGAACACATCGCCCTGGGTCGAGGCGCCGACGGTCAGACCGACGAGGATGGTGGCGGTGTCGATGATGGCGTTACGGGCTGTATTGGCCAGACGGTCGACCACGCCGCTCTCTTTCATGATGTTACCGAAGAAGAAGGGCCCGAGCAGAGGGATGGAGGCCGGGGCGAGGAAGGTGCAGAGGATCATGCCCACGACCGGGAAGATGATCAGTTCCTTTTTGGAGACTTCGCGCATATCCGGCATCCGGATCAGCATCTCTTTCTTGCTGATCAACAGTTTCATGATCGGCGGCTGGATGATCGGGATCAGGGCCATGTAGGAGTAGGCTGCAATGGCCACCGGTCCGATGAGATGCGGGGCCAGTTTGGCGGTGAGGAAGATCGAGGTCGGGCCGTCGGCACCGCCGATGATGCCGATGGAGGAAGCTTCAGGAGGTGTAAAGCCCAGGGCGAGCGCACTGAGATAGGTGAAAAAGATACCCATCTGGGCGGCGGCGCCGAGCAGCATCAGCTTGGGGTTGGCCAACAGGAAGGAAAAGTCGGTCATGGCTCCCAGGCCAAGGAAGATGATCGACGGATAGACACCGCTGGTGACGCCGAAATAGAGGTAATGGAGGACGCTGTTCGCCTCGTAGATGCCGATGCCGAAGCCCTTGAAAAACGGGATGTTGCCGAGGATGACGCCAAAGCCGATGGGCAAAAGCAGCAAGGGCTCGTATTTTTTGGCGATGGCGAGGTACACCAGGAAGCAACCCACGACAATCATGATCAGGTTGCGGTAGTCGGCAAGGCCGAAGCCGGTGTTGTTCAAAAATTGAAGAAATAAATCCATGTAAAGTCTCCCCTTTCTCTCGTTTCTGGTCGGATTTAAGCGATGAAGCGGAAAATACCTTCGCCCAACGGGTGCAGTTTGCCCGATTCGATCATGCAGCGGATGGAAAGATGCGGGTGGGGAAGGTGATATTTTTTGGCGAGAACATAGAGTTCGGCCAGTTCAAATTCGGGATCCAGTTCTTCGATCAGGGGTTGGAAACGGGTGAGGGTGAGGGTGAGATCGGTAGGGCATTCGGGAGGCGGTGGGAGAATGGGTTTCTCTTCAGGTGGGACCTCTACCTTGATTTTTGGGGGCCGATCAAGCAGGCCGACCAGTTTGTGCAATTGGGAGATGATAAAAGAAAGCGTGCTCAGTCCGCAAAAAACGATACAGGCACCAGTCGCAGCAGCGACCCAGCCATTGTGGTGTGAAATCGCTTCTAACCCTATCAATTGAAACCTCCTTCTGCCAAATATTTGTTCTTAAAACCCAACAGAACGTTGGGGGAATGAGACCACTGACGAGAATTCAGCACCCTCTACTTACACAAATTTCAGTTAAAGTCAAATTGTTAGTGATTGGTTTTCTGTTGATCAACGGTGAAGAGGATCCAAAAAGCCCCTGTTTTCAGGTGCGCTTTTCCGTGATGCGAGCTGATCTTACCGGGCGAGCTGCAAGAAAAGAATTATTGCCGGGAGGTACAAGGATAGAGGAGCGGGCGCAGAAGCAGACAACTGCCTCGGCGGAGGACGACGTTCTGATGGATTGTGCAGCGACAGTGATATATATGTGCAAAAAGGGGAAGCAATGTTCCGGGCCGCGCGTTGCATCCGGTTTTTCAGAGGTGTTGTACGCCCGATTGAGTTTTTACAAGGTCAAAAGAATTAACGTGGTCAACTGTAATATAAATGTGGTAGAGAAAACCACTGTAAAGAAGGGGCAATATCGGTGAGATTGGTTGCAATGTCCGTTTTGCCCTTTGCAAGACAGCCTGAAATAAGTCCACTTACCTATCCGTTTGCGTAAAGGAGACGATGCATGCAACTGTTCGCCCGCGACATCATGACGAAAAATTTTGATACCATCTACATGGACGCTCCTGTGGAACTGGCGATCAAGAAGATTCTCAGTGCCAAGGTACGGCCCACCGGTCACAAGACGGTCAGCCTGATGGTCGTTGACTATGACAACGGCCTGGTGGGGACGATCAGCATGTACTACATCCTCTACCACCTGCGGCCCTCCTATCTCAACTACGGCATCGATGGCAACGAGGTGAACTGGACCGGTGATCTCGACGGATTCATTGATGAGATCAAGCACAAGAAGGTGGTCCATATCATGAACGACAACCTGATGAGCGTGCCTCCGGATGAGCCGCTGATGTCGGTTCTTGACCGCTTGATCAAAAACAACCTCCGCCGTATCTCGGTGGTGGAGAATGGCCGCCTGGTCGGAGTGGTGTATATGTCGGATATCTTTTATCATCTGTTTGCAGAATAAAAAAAGCCGGTGCCGCCAAGCCTCGGCTTTTTTTAGATTTCCATTGAACCTCAGTTCCAGTCTCTGATTTTGAGATCCCTCGCATTCGCTCGGGTTGACATCGAAATTGCGGGGCGTTCCGAGGAGTGTCGCACCACCCGGGCGTCATCTCGACCAAAGGGAGAGATCTCCCCTTTTCAAGCTGAGCTTTGGTGGTTATCAAAAAATAAAAAAAGCCGGTGACCTGGTCACCGGCTTTTTGACGGAAGCTGTCTTTCTTAGAAGTTGAAGACCTTGGCCTCGGCAGCCATGTCGATCAGGTGCGGCCCACCGTCGAGAGCCATGTTGGTATGGAATTTGGCCTCGTCGAGCTGGCGATTTTTTGCACAGGGGGTGCAGATGCCGGCCTGCACCTCGTTTTCCACCAGATAGGGCAGGTAATCGTTGACGCAGTCGCCGGTCACGGTTTTTTCGCTGCCGTCTTTGTCCTTCATTGCCCAGTCAACACCGCTGTCGATGAAAAAAAGGTTGACCTTGTGCCCCTTGGAGTGGGCGATCTTGGCGAACTGAAAACAGCGTGTCGCTTTCTCGAAGTCATTGTCCCGAAGTACAAAAAGAAAATTTGCCATACTGACCTCCTCCTGGATAAACAAAGAATCGACCTGGGCGGGTCGGAACGACCATGCCCGCTCGTGGGTATGTTCACGGATGACACCGTGGGTAACCCTTGATTGGTACCAGGAATGGTTCGGGACGGCAATGGGAAAAAAGAGAACAAGAACAAAGTGATGGAAGCAAAAGACCACATCGAAGGACTACCACGATTTCACGCATCGCCTCTTTCCCCGCCCAGATGGCTCAGAAATCCCCACCTGCAGACCCTGTGGCCGAAATTTTTCCGCAGGCGTCCGCAACTCTTGCTCAAAACTGAGCGGCTGGAACTGGCTGACGGGGATTTCATCGACCTGGAATGGGTACAGGGGGCAAAGGGGCCGATCGTGCTCATGCTGCACGGCCTGGAAGGCAACCTGCGCTCCCACTATGCCCTGCCGGTGCTCTCGACCCTGGCGCGGTCCGGGTTTCAACCGGTGTTCATGTACCTGCGGGGCTGCTCCGGTGAACCCAACCGCCTCTCCCGTACCTATCATTCCGGCGCGGCCGAGGATTTGGCCGAGGTGTTGTCGCTGCTGCAGGAGAGCGGCCGGCCGGTTTCCGCGGCCATCGGTTTTTCCCTGGGGGGGAATCTCCTGCTGCGCTACCTGGGATTGAACGGTGAGCGGGCCTTGGTGAAAACGGCAATGGCGGTCTCTGTCCCCTTTGTGCTTGGAGATGCGGCCAAACGGCTGGAAACCGGGCCATCACGGATCTATCAGCGCTATCTGATGAACCGGCTGAAACGGTCCTATATCCGTAAATTCGCTCACAAGCCGTCGCCGCTCACGGTGGATCTGGACCGGATTCATACCCTGTGGCAATACGATCAGGCGATCACCGCCCCGCTCAACGGCTTTGCCGGGGCTGACGACTACTACCGCCGCTGCAGTTCCATTCATTACCTCAAGGCAATCACCGTCCCCACCCTGATTCTTCATAGCCTGGATGACCCCTTCATGTATCCCCAGAACGTGCCCAGGCCGGAGCAGGTCGGTCCCGGGGTGCAGCTGGCCATCCAAGCCCATGGCGGCCATGTCGGTTTTGTCGAGGATGGTCTGCCCTGGGTGGACGAGTCCCTGATCGACAAACTGGCCCCCGCCTTTTTTCGCGAGCAGTTGGCGATGGAAACGTCCTCAGTCTGACGGGGCGATGTGGCGGACCATTTCCACCGCAGCCAGGGCATCGTCCGGATCGAAGATCTCGAAACAGACCAGACGCTCCTCCTGCAGCAGCGGCCGTGCCAACGCAAGGGTCCGAGCGTCCATGGGGAGGTGGTCACGCTCGCCGTCGGTGCCGGAGAGGTGCAGCTCGACAATGTGCGGATGATAGTGGTCCGGCAGGGCCTGGCCGAGCAGGCTGTGGGTGAGGTCAAAGGTGAAGCGGGGATGAAACTCCACCCGGTTGGTCAGGTTTTCCATGGCCATCAGTTCCGGCCACGCTACCTCCTGCCAGCCGGGCAGTGGATGGAGGGTCATGTTGAGCAGGGGAAAGCCGCTCGCCGCAAAAAAACGGGCCGCATCCAGGGCATTGGCCACGGTGTCCGTGGGCAGATGCACGGTGTACTCGAGATCGATTCCGGCCAACCCTTCCAGCCACCGGCTGACCTTGGCCTGCCAGGCCGCATCCCAGGTGTAGACCAGCAGTTCGAGAAAGTCGGCCCTGCCTTCCACCAGGCGGGCGTTATCGAGGAAATTTTCCCCGGTAAGCCATGATGTGGTCCCCAATTTCATCGCATCAAGTAATGTGCCAAGGTCAATCCCTCGGCTTTGTCAGCGAGTGCTGGATTTTTCCTATTCATTTGTCTGTTTTTATTGAAAATTTCCAGAATTCCGGAGCGGAGGAATTCTGGATTGCTGAGCCGAAGGAGTTGTGCTGCAAAGCTTTTGAAGTTCATGTGTTCGGAAAAATTCAAGAATGAGGAAATTGGTGTCGGCATGTTTGCGAACTCATGGAGCGTAGTTTCTCTGCGGGTGGAAAAAGCTTCATTCAGGGGGCCTCATAATAATACGATATTGCTTAAAAATGACGGTAATACAGTTTAATGGTGAAGGACAAGGTCGATGAGACGAGTTGGGGTATTATCAATGGGATCATTTGTTGTTAGTCTGGCGTATTAATTGAATAAAAAATGGTGCATTTTATTGTTTTCGTACAGAGCTATTGAGGATTGCCAAAAGGGTATCCCTGTTAAGTGGAGATGCCTCTTGGTTGGTTAGGTGTAACATAAATAAAAAAAATTGTGAGGGGCATGATGGTAAAAGGAAGGGGGGGGCTGCTAGCCTGTGTTGTACTAATTTTTATTGCATTGACTCAACCGGTCTTTGCTTCTTCAAGTATCCAAGAGGTTGTTGCCGCTGACGGGGACATAAATTGGGCCGATGATGTGGATACTTCTAGCGGCGATATTGATATGTATACCTCAGGTCATAAAACAAAGGGAATTTTTGAGTTTGATCTCAGTGGCATTCCTGATGATATAACAATATTATATGCTTCTCTCAATCTCTCGGTAAGTCGATTCGAAGGTATCTTTGCTCCTACTACTATTAATTTTTATGGATCCTCTGGTGACGGTATTGTTTCATTGGAAGATTATACAAATACAACTTGTTTGTTGTCCAGTGTTACCTATATATCAGGCTCTTTACCAAAAGTTGGAGACTCTCTCAGTGTTGCACTTGATGTTGACCTCGTCAATGAGATTTTGTCCGATCCAGACTCTGCATATTTAACTATTGTTGCTGTTATTCAACAAGCCTTTGGCTGGGTTGGCTTTGCAAGTCTCGAAAACACAAAAGGTTATGAGGCGGCATCGTTAACAATCACCTATGAACAGAAGCTTGCACCGGTGCCTGTGCCAAGTTCTGCTCTTTGTTTGGCTTCCGCTCTTGCCGGTTTGTTCATCTTGAGGAGATGGAAACTGTCATAAGTGATGCGGGCGATCTCGCTATTCAAAGATAATGCCTCTTCTCCCACTAGGCCCATTGTTGGGAGATATTTGTAAAGCCGCCTTTATTTGTCATTGAAGGGCGGCTTTTTTTGTTTGTTGTTGAAATTGTTCCTATCGAGGAAATTTTCCCCGGTAAGCCATGATGTGGTCCCCAATTTCATCGCGTGATTTCCCCAAAGCGGCAAAGGTGCCCATTTCCTCGATCATGCGCAGTGCCGCCTCGATGATCGAAAAGACCAGGGCGCAGCCGGTGCCCTCGCCCAGGCGCATGTTCATGTCCAGCATCGGCTCCAGGCCGGTGATCTCCTTGAGCAGTTTGGCCCCCGGCTCAAAGGAGATGTGCGAGGGGATCATGTACTGCACCGTCTCCGGTTTGAGGCGAATGGCGGTCAGTGCGGCCACGTTGGAGATCAAGCCGTCGGTGACCACCGGCACCCTGCGCGCGGCACAGGCCAGATAGACCCCCGCCATGCCGCCGATATCCAGGCTGCCCACCTTGGACAGTACGTCCAGGGCATCCTTGGGGTTGGGGCGGTGCAGTTCCACCGCCTGTTTGACCACCGCCTTCTTGCGTTCAAAGGCCTCGTCGGTCAATCCCGCTCCCCGTCCCACCACCCGGTCGATCGGTGCCTCGGTGAACCCGTAGAGCACCGCGCTGGAGGCGGTGGTGTTGCCGATGCCGATCTCCCCTGTTCCCAGTAGGTCATACCCTTCGTCAATGGCCTGGTTGGCGATTTCGATCCCCACCTCGATCGATTGAACCGCCTCCTCCCGGGTCATGGCCGGTTCCTTGAGGAAGTTGGCCGTGCCGTAGCGGATTTTGCGGTTGATCACCTTGGGCAGATCGACATCGACCTGGATGCCGATATCGACGGCCATGATATCGGCCTTGGCGTAATTGGCGAGGAAATTCACCCCCATTCTGCCCGAGGTGACGAAATCGGCGCCGATGCGGGTCACGTCCTGGGGATACATGGCGACCCCTTCGGTGTAGACCCCGTTATCGGCCATCATCACGATGATCGCCTTCTTGTTGATCTCGTTGTGCACCTTGCCGGTGATGGAGGCGATCTGGCGGACGATATCCTCCAGCTTGCCCAGGCTGCCCGGGGGTTTGAGGCAGTAGTCGACTTCCCGCTGCGCCTCGGCCATTGCTTTGGTGTCGGTGGGGCGAATGGCGGCAATTGTCTTTTCCAGCAGTTGCATGGGATCTCCTAGCGGTAGTTGAAGCGAATCATGATCGG
This sequence comes from uncultured Desulfobulbus sp., assembly GCF_963665445.1. GTDB lineage: Bacteria > Desulfobacterota > Desulfobulbia > Desulfobulbales > Desulfobulbaceae > Desulfobulbus. Next base: position 4,634,352 of record NZ_OY762276.1, read on the forward strand.
CAGGTCACCCATGAACTCGATCTCGGTGAGGGTGGCGTTGTCGACCTTGAATTTCCAGTATCCCTTGGACACCGAATCGCAGAAAAAATGGGCCAGGAGCGAGCGGATGCAGCCGCCGTGGGAGACTACGGCCACCCGCTTGCCCTCGTTGTAGCGGACAATCTCCTCGACCACGCTGATCACCCGGTGTTTGAACGCGGCAAAGGCCTCGCCGCCGGGGATATGGGTCTGCTCCCAGTCGGTGAGCCACATCTGCCAGATCTCCGGGTACTGTGTGGATATTTCGGAAAAATGCATGCCTTCCCACTCGCCGAAGTGAAATTCCTGGAGACTGGTGTCGGTGATGATCGGCGCCTTTTCGCCAAAGACGATGGACGCGGTCTCCACGGCCCGGGAAAGCGGGCTGGCAAAGATCGAGTCGACTTCCAGGGCGGTGGTGCGGTCGCGAAGCAGCATCGCCTGTTGACGGCCCTGATCGTTGAGCGGGGTGTTGGTGCTGCCCATGAGCACGCCGGTCTTGTTGGCTTCGGTTTCGCCGTGACGGATGAGGTAGAGTTTGGTGATCTTCATAGGAGATATTTCCACACGAGGAGAATGACGAGATAGCTAAGCATTTCGGAGAGTTCAATGCTTGCCCCGATGGTGTCGCCGGTGATGCCGCCCAGGCGCTTCTTAAGGTAGAGGGCGAACCCGGTGGCCAGAGCGATCGACGGCAGCAGCAACAGCATGGCCACTGCCGGAATGATAGCGCCGCGTACGCCAAAGAGGGCGAGCAACAGCAGGGTAATGCCGAAGGAGAGCGCGCTTGCGGCCAGGGCCTGGGTGATCCCCATCTGGTTGACATAATCGCCGATGCCACGCACCTCGCGGGCATAGCGGGCGCTGGCCGAATGCCAGGTGAGGGCGGTCCGGCCGAGCACCGGGGTGGCGAGCACCGCGAACAGCGCACCCTGGCCGGGTGTATCGGCCAGGAGGGTGACCTTGAGCAAAATGGTCAGGGAAAGGGCGATGACGCCGTTGGTGCCCAGGGTGGAATCGCGCATGATTTCCAGCATCCGTTCCCGGCTGCGGTAGCTGAACAGTCCGTCGGCGGTATCGGCGATGCCGTCGAGATGGAGCCCGCCGGTGACGGTAATCAGCATGATCACCGAAAACAGGGCCGCGACATCCCGACTCAGCCAGGTATCGGCCAGGGCGAAAACCAGGGCCCCGGGCAGTGCGGCCAGCAGGCCGACCAAGGGCATCCACTTCATGCCTTGGACAAAATGGTCGGCCGTGAACTCGACCGACAGGGGGATGGGAAAGCGGGTCATGAACTGGATCATGAGAATGAGTGATTTCACCGGGGACCTCCCTTGATGCGAACCGGGATCCCGGCAACCACCAGATAGACCTCATCGGCGGCGGCGGCCATGCGCTGGTTGACCCGTCCGGCGCAGTCGCGGAAAAAACGCGACAGCGGCGAAATCGGGACGATGCCGTAGCCTACCTCGTTGCTGACCGCCACCAGATCGGCGCTGCTCTCCGCGGTGATGGTGAGCAACGCCTGAATTTCACTGAGGATATCTGCTTCGATTTCATTGAGTTGCGCAACCTGCGGAGGATCCCAATCGATGGCGTGGGCCAGGATACGGTTGGTGATCATCACCGTCAGGCAGTCCAGAAGCAGGGCGTCGACCCGATTGCCCTGGGCGGCAACCACCTGGGACGGATCGGTGGGGGATTCAAAGGTCTGCCAGGAGGAGGGGCGCTGCAGACGATGCTTGGCTATCCGATCCTCCATCTCCGCATCAAAGGCGCGGGCCGTGGCGATATAGGCGATTTCTTGGCCCAGCCCCGTAACCAATTCTTCGGCAAAACTACTTTTGCCGCTTCTCGCTCCACCGGTGACCAGGATTACACGTCCCATACAAGCACCTCAGATAGTTGCCGGACAATCAACAGCTGCCGCGGCAGGGTTGCATTTGCAGAGTGAAACGTGAGACCACGGTTATTCAGTGCCGTGAGGCGGCGCCGTTGTCTTATTCCACGAAGACTCACGTTGACTGGGAGTGTCTGGCTTATCCGCCCGGGCGGAATCACAGTTGCGGGACAGCACGGGGATCGCACCCGTTTCCTCCAAAAGATGCTGTTCGGCCTCGAACCGGAACGCAGGCAGGTATATATCGGATTTGCACACAAAAAGATAGGGCCAATTACAATGAAATACCCCTGAGGCAGGTGGGTCCGCACGGGCTGGCGGATAGAATGGCCGCTCCTAACGGCAGGCAAAGAAGGTGACGTAGGTGCCGACCTGGGCGATCCCGGCAGAGCGGATCTGTTCATGGAGCATATTCTCGTCATGACCGCGGGAGTGACGCCAGGCATCGAACTGTTTGATCGGCGTGTTGTAGTTCCAGCCCACGTTTTCAACGCACAGGCGCCGACCCGAACGGCGAAAACGGTCTTGAAACCCCTGATGACTCATCCGCTTGTGGCGAAACATGTCAAAGCTGTGCTTGCGGGCCAGATGGTTGAGGCGTGCATCGAAGTGAAGAGGTGGCAGGTTGTAATAGCGCCGGTAGTTGTTGATCAAATCAAGGAGGTTTGCCGCATAGGGCGTAATGAGCTGCTCTTCCTGTGAACGGCTTTGCGCGGATTTGACCGGCAGGATCGTCAGGAAAATCAGGGAGAGGAGGACAAGGACAGAGCGCATGACTGTGAGTTGGTTGCAGTTAAAGCCAAGGGGGTGGGTATCATTGACGGGCCGGGAACGAGGAAAGCCATGCTCCCACTATAAGGTGGCTCCCCAAAAATGACAACGGCAACCAACGGGCCTTAGCTTGACGAAGGACGTGCTGCACTGATTTTCGATTTTTTCCCTTTACCGGGGTGTGTGGCCATTGCTGGGGGCGATTCTGGCTATAACTATTCGGAAATTTATATTTTTTTCTATGTGTGCTCCCCGTGTTTTTTGGCGTTTTCCCTGATGCTTTTCTCGGGAAAATGCGCCAACGGGGTTGTTTGTTGCATTGATGTTTCATATAGTAAATGTTTATGCATGCAAATAAAGACCAAAAAAGTTGAACCGGGAGCCATTGTGAAACTACGGGTGAAAAATCTCTATAAAGTTTTTGGCGCCAACCCGGAAAAGGGCGTTGATGCGGCCAGAAAGGGCATGGGCAAGGAAGAAATCATGTCCCGTTACAAGCTGGCCCTGGGAGTTAACGACGTCAGTTTTGAGGTAGGCGCTGCGGAAATCTTAGTCATCATGGGTCTGTCCGGAAGCGGCAAATCCACTCTGGTGCGTTGTCTCAATCGACTGATTGAACCGACCGCCGGGACGGTGGAGATCGATGGAATCGATGTCACCAAGTTGAACGAACATGACTTGCGGCTGTTGCGAATGGAGAAAGTAGGCATGGTTTTTCAGAATTTCGCCCTCTTTCCCCATCGAACGGTGCAGAAAAATGTCGAATACGGCCTGGAGATTCAGGGCGTGCCCCAGGCCGAACGGGCGGAAAAGGCACGGCAGGCCATTGAGCTGGTCGGATTATCCGGCTGGGAGGGATACCGTCCGGAAAACCTCAGCGGCGGCATGCAGCAACGCGTCGGTCTGGCCCGGGCCCTGGCCTCTGGGGCGGACGTGCTGTTGATGGACGAGGCCTTCAGCGCCCTCGACCCCCTGATCAAGCGCGAGATGCAGGACGAACTGCTCGCCCTCCAGGATCGGGTCGGCAAGACCATCATCTTCATCACCCACGACCTGGACGAGGCGCTCAAGCTCGGGGATCGGATCATCATCATGAAGGATGGCCGGGCGGTTCAGCTCGGAACACCGGAAGAGATCCTCACCAATCCTGCCAACGACTATGTGGAGAAGTTTGTCCAGGATGTGGATATCACCAAGGTGTTGACCGTGTCCAAGGTCATGCGCAAGGCCATCAGCATTACCCATCCCAAGGACGGTCCCAAGACGGTCATCCACAAGATGCACGAGGAGGGGCTTTCGCGCCTGATGGTGGTGGGCAAGGATCGCAAGCTCATCGGCCAGGTTGAGGTGGAAGCGGTGACCGCGGCCATCAAGCGGGGGGAGACCACCCTTGAGCACGTCATTGACCGCGAGGTGACCACGGTCCATCCGGACGACAACGTCAGCTGCCTCTTTCCGGTCAAGAAGTATCCCATTGCCGTGGTCAACGAGGAGAACAGGTTACTGGGCATCGTCAAGAGGGGATCGCTCCTCTCGGGCATTGCCGATTTTGGAGGAACCAATGGAAATCAGTAAGTTGCCGATTGGTGAGTGGATCGAGCAGGTCATCGAATTCCTCACTAACCACATTGCCTTTCTCACCCACTTTGTTTCCTCCTTGATCGAGGCGGGGCTGGATCTTTTTGTCGAGTGGGTGATGTACGTTCCGCCCTGGGCGGTGATTTTCGTCCTCGCCCTGGCGGCCTGGGCAATTTCCAACCGTAAGGTGGCCCTGGGAACCCTGCTGGGTTTGGGGCTTATCTGGAACCTCGGTCTGTGGGAGGCCACGGTTTCCACCCTGGCCCTGGTGCTCATCTCCACCTGTTTTTCGGTTCTGGTCGGCGTGCCCTTCGGCGTCCTCTCGGCCCTGTTTCCCCTGGTGCGCAAGGTGGTGATGCCGGTTCTCGATTTCATGCAGACCATGCCGGCCTTTGTCTATCTCATTCCCGCCATACCCTTTTTCGGCCTTGGGCCGGTGGCGGCGATCTTCACCACCATGGTCTTTGCCATGCCGCCGTCGATCCGCATGACCTGCCTGGGGATTCAGCAGGTGCCGGAAAACCTGATCGAGGCCGCGGATGCCTTTGGTTCGACCACCGGGCAGAAATTGTTCAAGCTGCAGCTGCCCCTGGCTGCCCCAACCATCATGGCGGGCATCAATCAGACCATCATGCTGTCGCTGTCCATGGTGGTGATCGCGGCCATGATCGGCGCCGGCGGTCTGGGCGGCGAGGTATGGCGCGCTATTCAACGTCTGTGGATGGGACGTGGTTTCGAAGCGGGGATCGCGGTGGTGATCATCGCCATGATCCTCGATCGAACCACGCAAAATATCAATTTGGCTAAATTTCGGAGGAAAGGATGAAACGTCTCTTGAAAATCTGTACCGCGCTTGTCGCGGCAAGCTGCTTCCTGGCCGGTTCCGCCCTGGCGGCGAAAAAGGCCCGTCTGGCCTACGTGGAATGGGCCCGGGCCGTGGCCATCACCCATGTTGCCGGGGAAATTCTCAAAAAAGAGGGCTACAAGGTCAAGCTGCAGTCCGTTGCCAATGCCGCCATGTGGGCCTCGGTGGCCAGCGGCGATTCGGATGCTTTGCTCTGTGCCTGGCTGCCGGTGACCCATGCCGATCTCTATGCCCAATACAAGGACAAGATCGTTGATTTGGGGCCGAACTACACCGGCGCCAAGTTGGGCTTTGTCGTGCCGGACTATGTCACGATCAACTCCGTGGCCGAGATGGCGGCCCATCTCAAGGATTTTGACGGCAGGATCGTCGGCATCGATCCCGGTGCGGGGATGTCCAAATCCATTGAGAAGGCCATCGCTGAGAACATTTCCGGCCTGGGAACATTCAAGTATATCAGCGGCAGCGACGCGATCATGGTGGCCAGCCTGGAGCAGGCGATCAAGCAGAAGCAGTGGATCGTCATTCCCGGATGGCAGCCCCACTGGATGTTTGGCCAGTGGAAGTTGAAAATTCTCGCCGATCCGGACGGCATCTTTGGTGGCGAGGAGACCATCAACACCATCGTGCGCAAGGATCTGGAAAAGGACGATCCCGAGCTGTTTGCCTTCTTCAACAAGATCGATTGGAAACAACTGCCTTTGGATAGCGTCCTGGTGGACAACAAGAAGGGCATGGATCCGCGCAAAAGTGCGGCAAAGTACGTCGAGGCCAACTGGGCCAAGATTGAAGCGATGCTGAAAAAGTGATGGCTTCGTAAAAAGCCAGCAACCTCAAATTCACATATTGTGAAATCAGTATGTTACGGAGCTCGAAACGTCGTTCTCGAGGCTTTTTACGAGAACGACAAAAAATAAGCAGGACCAAGCCGCGGGGCCGCGAATGCGGCTCTTCGTGCTGGCTGAGGACTTCAAAAAGGGAATTTTCCTACACAACTGGGTGGGAGAATTCCCTTTTTTTATGGAGGAGTCCAGGGCCGGGGTTAGCCCGGCAGTTCGATCTTTTTGACCTCCGGATCGAGCGAGCTGATGATCTGATCCAGGGCAAGGGTGATGTCAGCAAGCTTTGCAAGGCTGATCTTGTTGGCGTCGAAAAAGGAGTCGGTCTCCAGAACCTGGAGCAGTTGGCCGGCATATTCACGGCCGGTTTCGGTGAAGTCTATATAGACTGTGCGCCGATCACCGCTTTTGCGAATGCGTTGCAAGAGCCCCTTGTTCTCCAACCGGTCGACAATACCGGTCATGGCGGAGTTGTTCATGTTGAGCTTGCGCGTCAGGTCGGTGAGGGTAGTGCTGCCGTTGACGTACATCTCCCCCAAACAGAGCAGCTGCGGCAGGGTGACATGGTATTTGTTGTCAAGATATTTCGAGTATTTATCGAGTGATCTTGAAAGTTTGCGGATCTTGACGATGATCTGGATGGCTGGCGTGTTCAACATGCGTGTTCTCGCAAAAAGCCGCGGAAATGATGTCCCGTACCATGTTGCAGACTGTTGATGAGATGCATTGCGTTTCGTTGCTCGGATTTTTGCGAGTTGACCTGGTTCAATCCACACCTTGCACGTTGCTCTTGCGCCGTACCTTCTTGCGATGAATGCGCGTCATGTTTGTTTGTGGAAATTGGCCGAGGTGATTGATAATCGGCGAATATATTTTTTTCTTTGGAACCGGTCAATCCAATAAATGCAGTCGGCTACGAGAATTTTCCCCCCAAAAAAAACGGGACTGCTTTCAAACAGAACTTTGCTCGGGCGAAAGGGCATGGATTGTCCGGGCAATGGCGGCATTGTACTCGTGTATCTGCCGCAGTCCATCCATGATCTCCATGTGGAGCGCATGGGTATGCCGGGATGCGGGAACCTTGTGGACCACCCGTTCCATATGGCGGAATTCCACATCCCGTTCAAGGCGAAAAAAATGGTCCTCCTCCCCAAGCAAAGAGGCTGCCTGTTGCGCATCCATCTCCCGCAAGGCATTGGTCAACAACTCGTTCTCCTTGAGGATATGGGTGTGCAGACCGACAATTTCTTTTTTTCCCTCCTCGGTCAAATCGAGTTTCAAGGCCTTTTTCTGCACAAGCAGACCCAGCAGTTTGACCTCGATCACGTCACCTATGGCCTCCTGAATTTTCACGATCTCCATGAGCGCAAAGGCCTCCTTCGATTCCCGTTCACTGAGCTGTTGTTCGACCGCCTTGAACAGAAATTCGGTCACCCGGCTTTCGAGGAAATCGATCTTGTTTTCACGCATATGGATGGCCTGAACAGGGGACAGCTTGGGGAAAATACTGTCACAGGCAGGGGCCTCCCCGGTGAGCGAGGGGATGACTCCCTCGAGCATACGGCCGAGGATGGTATTCATCCGCGCCATCTCGGCGCGGACCAAACCCAATGCCATGGAAGGGGGTTGCAGTGCCGAGGATCGAAGATACCACACGGCGGGGATGAGCCGTTGCTCTTCCGGGTTGTCCGGCAGCAGCAAGAGGACCAGGCGGGAAACAGCCGGCAGCAGGGGGAGGAAGAAAAGGGCCATCAACACGTTGTACAGGGTGTGGGCATTGGCGATCTGGCGCGGCAGATCGGCACCCGGAGAGAGCATGCGCACGAGTTGGACCGCTTCGGGAATCCAGAAGAGAAAAAAAAGGACGCTGCAGGCATTGATCAGGATCTGTGCCAGGGACACGCGCCGTGCGGCACGAAAGGTACCGATGCTGGCGATTGCGCCGGTGATGCAGGTGCCGATGTTCGAACCAAACATCAAGGGAATGCTGGCTTCCAGGCTCAGGCTGTTCTGTTGCGCGAGCACAATGATGATTCCGACAAAGGCGCTGCTGCTCTGAATGACCGCCGTCACGCAAAGCCCCACAGCGACACTGATCAGCGGATTTTCCAGTTGGTGGAGCAGGGACAGCAGGGGGGGATAGCTGCGCAGTGGGGCCATGGCCTCGGACATCAACTGCATGCCGAAAAACAGCAGACCAAAACCGGCGATGGCTTCTCCCCATTGGCGCATTCCGGCGGTTCTTCCAAGGAGTTTGAGGAAGAGGCCAAAGGCGAACAGCAACAGTGCATAGTCTTCGAGTTTAAAGGCGATGAGCTGGGCGGTGAAGGTGGTGCCGATCTCAGCGCCGAGGATGACGCCCACGACCTGGGTGTAGGTCACCATCTGGGCCTGGACCAAGCTGACCAGCATGACCATGATTGCGCTGCTTGACTGCACGACCATGGTGGCGAACGCCCCCACAAAAAGACCGGAAAAGCGGTTTGCGGTGAGGGCCGTCATCAGCGTACGAATACGTTCGCCGGACAACTTTTTCATGCCGTCGCTCATGGTGCTGATGCCATAGAGGAACATGGCCAAGCCACCGATAAAGGTGACCGCAATGGTAGAAAACGGGAGAGCTGTATTCACGGCATCGCAACGCCTTGGTCAGTGTCGTCGGCAATGAAAGGGGCTGATCCCCATCCAGTGCTTTTTTTGTCCGCAGCAAGGGGGAGAACCCCGCCTCTTTGGCGGGTGGGGGTAATGTGCTGATTAGCTTGAGACTATCCCGAAATTGCATGACTTGGCAACGGAACTTTTCGAAAATCCATGGTTCCAAACTGGAACACCTGCGTCTGGAGGGAAAGCTTGCTTTTAAAACGCACCGGCAGCCAGGAAAGACGATGGCGGATCACCGCGGCTCCTCGGTTGTCTCTTCCGCATCTGCGGGCTGTTGCTTCCCGGCCAGCTCTGGTGCTGTCGGCAGAACGAGCATTCCTTCCAGCCGCTCGAGCAGGGTGCCCTTGGTCAAGGGCAATTCCTTGCCCAATTCAAGGCTGCTGACAACTGTCCTGCCGATGATGAGTTTCTTGTTCGCTCCATCGCTATTGGTATAGCGCTGGCCCCAGATGGTATGGAGGACGAGTGTTTTGCCCTCGGCGGGGCCGACGTAGAGCATGATGTGGCCGGTTAAATAGAGCAGGGTGCGGAAAGGGATCCCCTGCTCGCGGATGGTGCGTTCCTTGTCGCTGGCGGAGAGTCCGGCCAGGGGCAGGAAGGGACCGCTGTTAATCTGCTGGTGGGAGTTTCGTGGCAGCCACAAGCCGAAGCTGAGGAAAAAATCGCGCATGGAGGCGGAGCAGTCGCGGTCGCGGAACACTTCGCCCCAGCCGTACGGGGTCTTGAGCAACTCATTGCCTATCAGGGCAAGATTTGCGGGGGTGAAGTGGAGGGGATGGGGGCGGGCATCTTCCTTGGCAATGCGCGCCCTGGTGAAGATTGCCTGTTGATCGGCATCGGCCGTCGCTGCCTCCACCAGCCAATGATCGGCCTCCTCCGCGACCAGCGGGTACAGGGTGCCGATCTTCGCCTGGGCGAGCACTTTGCCCCCTTCGGTGCGCACCGTGGCAAAATCGCGGACAATCACCAGGGGGGCGATGTGGCGCAACCGCTGCTGCGCATCGTTGCCGACAAAGCCCACCGCGTCCGGCTTCACCCAGCCGCTGACGGTGGATGTTTCCAGGTAGATCCAGGCGCCATCCAGGCTTGTGTGGAGGATGCGCGCCGGTTCCTGGGGCTTGATCTCCGCAAACTGGAGGTGGTCAAAGGGAAAATCATCCGGGCTCTCGTACAACGGCCGTATGGAGGGCAGGATGCGGAGCAGGGATGGCTTGACCACTACCCCCGGCCGGTGTATCGAGGGAAAGTGGGCCCAATCGGTCAAGGCCACCAGACGGCGCAACCGTTCCGGCTCGACCCGTTGCCGGTTCTCTCCGTACCAGGTTCCGGCGGCGAATTGTCGGTAGCGTTCCTCGATCAATTCCGCGGAAAATCGGGGGGTGGCCTCGGTCCATGGGGAAAAATACTGATCCTGGAACTGGCGGCGGAGCTGCGCCTCCTGCTTGCTGTCGAGCGTTGCGGTAAAGGCGTTGGCCAGGGCAGTAAGGTCTTGGGGGATGGTGCGCAGGTCCTCGAGGAGAGGCACCTCTGTACCTCCTTGGTAACCTGCGTTCTGATCAGCATTGGTTGCGGGGTTCCGATTCCGTTCCAAACACTGGGACAGATTTACGGCAGTGATCGCCGCCAGGAGGATGGCAAACAGGGCGTTGCGTTGCACTCGGCTCATGGTATTATCCTCTTTGCAACGAGGGGGGACCGGCCGGGAGATTGCCTCACCCTGTCGCTCCGCTCATCGTAATTTTTTGTCACTATACCCCGTTCCAAGGAGAATGAGCCGTGAAAAAGACGATCGTTCTGGTGCTGATGGTGTGGTTGGGGGTGTTTATCCGGCCCGGTTTGGCTGATGAATGTGCGCAGGGGGAGCATACCCACATCTGGATAACCCCACAGTTGCTTAAGCCCGGTGTACCAGTGCGCATCATGGCGGTGTCCACCGAGGCGCCGATCACCGAGATCCAGGTGACCGGTCCCCAGGGCGAGACCCGTGACCTACCGTTGACCAACAACAGCGGCGGTCTGCCCTGGTCGGCCTGGGCGGAGATCGAGTTTGTAGACAGCGGTCGCCATCAGGTCGAGGCCCAGACCATCGGTTGGACCATGGCCTGCCGCGAACTGACCTTGGGCAGCGATACCCGCGAACCCGGACAATGGGACGAGGCCCATGAAGCCTTCTATGCGGCCTGGATCGAGCGGATGTTTGACGGCGAGGTAAATGAGGACATCTCCTTTCCCTCCCTGGAACCGGTGCTGCGCGATCCGGATCGTAATTTTCTCCATAATGGTCTGGGGATGCGGGAAGATGACAACTTGCCTGCCAATCCGGATTGTGCTGATTTCCCCTATTTTCTTCGCAGCTATTTTTCCTGGAAGCTCGGCCTGCCGTTTAGCTATCGCTTCTGTAACCGCGGTACGTCCACCAAGCCGCCCAACTGTGATGCCGCTGTCATCAACACCGATTTTGTCGGCAGGGTGGCCTCCCAGGCCGCCTTTAAAACCTCGAATCTGAAGGTGATGAACGCAGTGCAGTCCGGCAATGGCCGCACCGGACTGGCCAGCGAGGAAACCGATTTTTATCCCGTTCCGCTGCAACGCGAGCAACTCTGGCCTGGGACCATCTATGCCGACCCGTACGGTCATACGATGGTGTTGAGCAAGTGGGTTGAGCAGACCGTGAACTCGCCCGGTCTCCTCTTTGCCGTGGATGCACAGCCCGACAACTCGATTGCCCGTAAACGGTTCTGGGAGGGGACCTTTTTGTTTGCCCAGATCCCCAGTGCCGGACCGGGATTTAAAACTTTCCGTCCCCTCGACGGCAACCGGTTGCTGAAAAACGGTGAGTTGTCCAATTTTTCCCTGGAGCAGGCCGAGTTTGTCCCGGCGGAGTTTTACGCCCACCTGTTCATGCTCATCAATCCGCGAGGCCTGGACCCCAGACAGGCCTATGAGGCCACCCTGGCCGCCCTGGTGGAGCAGTTGCAAACGCGGGTCAAGTCGGTGGACAATGGCGAGGCCTACTTTCGCAAGGGTGGTTCCACCATCGCCATGCCCCCGGGGGCGGCCATCTTTGAAACCGTCGGCCCCTGGGAGGATTACTCCACGCCCTCACGCGATATGCGCCTGATCATCGCCATGAATGTGCTGCTCAATTTTCCGGATAAACTGGTGACATACCCGGATTTGTTCCGGCTTACGGCCAAGGAAGCCCGGCAGATGAAGGCGGAGGTCGAACAGTTGCACCAACGGCGCATCCAGGAAACCACCATTCAGTACACCCGCAGCGACGGCGAGCCTTGGGAGTTGACCATCGCCGATGTACTGGAGCGCAAGCCTGCCTTTGAGATGGGCTACAACCCCAACGATTGCGTGGAGATCCGTTGGGGGGCGGAGCCGGACAGCGAGGAATACGCCAGTTGCCGCCGGCACGCCCCGGCATCGCAGAGCAAACAGATGGCCGCCGTGCGTGACTGGTTTCGGGATGCCAAGCGACCGCCTCGCTGAGTTGGCTAGGGAGCGGTCAAGCGACCGCTGGTGAAGTGGGTTGGGATGAGAAGCAAGGGCGCGGCCCCATGGATCAACAACGACCAACCCAACCGGGGGGGGCAGCTCATTTGCCTGCCTGCGACGATAGACGTTGCAGGGCCTCCCTGGCCTCCGCATTATTGTCCTTGGCCGCAACCCGGTACCAGGCAATGGCTTGGTTGGTATCACGTGGTACACCCAGGCCTTTCTCATACAAAGATCCCAGGCGAACCAGCGCCAGAACCCGGGGATGCACATTTTTCGCCGCCTCCTCCACGGAGGGGGCGGCCTGCAGATACCAGTGCAGGGCATTGGTGTAACTTTGTTCTACGCCCAGGCCCCGCTCATAGAGCCAACCAATCCGTGCCTTGGCCGTGATGTCGCCTGCCTGAGCGGCTTCCTGGTAGTAGTGGAATGCTGCCTCATAATCAACTGTCCCCCCTATTCCCTCCTCCTGCATGATGCCCAGGTAGCGGGGGGCCTTCATGTTGCCCAGCCGCCAGCCCGTAGTGAAGAGTTCGCGCGCCCTGGCGTAATCGGGCGTAACCCCTGTACCGTTGAGGGAGAGCATGCCGAGATTGAGCATGGAGCGCTCATCGCCCTAGGCGGCTGCCTTGCTATACCAGCTGATGGCTGAATGAATGTCCTTGGCAACTCCCCGGCCCTTTTCATAGGCCTCGCCTACCTGATCTTGCGCCGGTCCATAACCAAGTTCGGCGGACTGGAGAAAAGAGCTGAAGGCCTGCTGCTCATTTTGGCTACTCCTACCTTGTTGAAACAACTGCTGGGCCTTGCTGTCCTTGCTCTGCTGGAAGAGCCAGTTGCGCACTGCATCCAGTTTGTAGGCATAATCAAAGGAATAGAGATGCTCCCCGCCGCGATCATGGAGACCCGCCGGCAGAACGGTTCCTTGGGTGAACTGGACAAAATTGATCGGATGGACCTCTCTAAGAAGATGTTGGATCATGCTGTTCTGCTGGGCAAGGGTCAGTTTGGCGGAAAACTCGGTTGCTCCGTAACCAACCCCCTTGGCCTTAAGCATTGCGCCCAGTTCCTCCATCCCCTTCGAGGCCTTGGGATCGCCGGCGGAGACAATATAGAAGAATTTTTTCTCGGCCAGCGGGGCGAGGACCTTGATATCCCACTGACTGCCGACAAAGATGGAGGCGGCAAACAGGTCAGGATGGGTGGCGTTGAAGTAAAACGACATCATCCCGCCCATTGACTGACCGGTGGTGTAGAGCCGGTTTCGGTCGATGTTGTAACGGGCCACCACCGATTCCAGCAGCCGCAGGGTCAGGTCCACCTCGTCCGAGACCTGCCATTGATCGTTGACCGTGTTTTCAGGCCCCTGGTAGGCGGGAACGAGGACGAAACAGGGACGCTGCGCCTGACTCTCCTCCGTGGCCCAGATGATACCGCCGTAGCCCTGTTTCAGCTGTGCCTGCGCGCCCTTGCCGGTGGTGCTGCCATCAGCCATGAACAGGATCAGGGGATAGGTGGCTTTCGCATCGTAATTTTTCGGTACATAGAGATTGTAGACCATGGTCTTGCCGGTCACCTTGTCGGCAAATTGCAGGGTTTGAAACCGGGGCGCAATCGCCTCCCGCAGCCGCAGCAGCTCGCTGTCATAGCTTTTGTCCGCGCCGCCGTAGGTCCTGTCCCAGGTGCTTTGCTGCGGGCCGGGTGCGACAGGAGCCTCTTGGAGAGGTGTCTTGGGGAATGCCGCGTTGAGCGCTCCGGGCAGGATACCGGTCATCCCCAGAGCGGCAATAAACATAAGAGATGTAACTTTCTGTCTCATGCGTCGTTTGCCCATGTAAGCAAAGGTTAGACCAGGATGAGGCCGATGGCGGCCGATACGCCCACCGCCGAGAGAATAATCCCTCGCTTGAAATTCTTGTTTTCCGGCCTATACATCCAGAATGAGGAGACAGCCAGGAACATCAGGGCAAGGGCATAGACGACCGTGAACCAACAGCGGGAATCGTTGGCGGAGACGGTGTGCAAGCCGTTGAACGCGCGCAAGATCGAGGGAATCTCCATGCTGGTGTAGGACGCTGCACCGGTGTCTTTAATGTACGTTCCATTGATGAAAACAATTTCATGCTCATTTTCGCTGACGACCTTCATATCTCTGAGGTGCAGGGCGCGGTTGAGCTGGCCAGCGTTTAAGCCGCTATCGATGGTCTTCTCGATAAAGGTCTCGCTCTTGAGAAAATCGGTGGTGCGCAAGGTCAGCATCACGCCGCTGATGCAGTATATGACGGTCAACCCCACGACAAAAAATCCGATATCCCGATGCAGTATGCGCATCCATCTGTGGGCCGAGGTTCGTTTTTCCTTTTCCATTGTACAGTCTCCATTTTTTGGGGTAGCCGGTTGGCGTCATCTTGTTGGCGTGCGGTGGCGAAGATCGACGCACCACGATGCTATTTTTCAATGTGGTGACCATACTCTGCCAATGTGGAAGTAATATGGAAACAATGTGTAAATGAACACCAAGGGCTGCGTATCTTTTCTTCTTCGAAAACAAAGGGATTGGTGACAGATTGGCAATGCGCCAAAGGGGGGGATGGAAGAGCGGAAGATCCGGGGTAAGCAGGTCAAGGGGACACGGCAGTTTTTAGCACCTCTGGATAGGAAAGCCGCATGGGAATAGGGCGTTAGGAGGCGGAAGTTTGGTCAACGAGACAATAGCATTGAAGTGTTGCTTCAGTGCCTAATAGGGGCGGTTCCCCTTGCTTTTTTAAGGTGATTAACAGCGTACGGTGCGTCAAGGTTCAGGATGTCGTGGCCACCACAGTTCTCGTTAGATGCCCAGGAACAACGTTTCGAGCTTGGCTTTCAAGGAGAATGTAGACAACTCAGCCCCACCTGCGTTGCCTTGCAAGTGGAGCTGAATAGAGACCCGGCCGTGCGGGGGGGGGGCAGGTGTGGGGTGAGTCAAGTTTACTTTTGTACCGTGACCGGGAGCTTCTCCTTGTTGACGTACTTGAAGAAGATTGGAAAGGCGACAAAGAAGGCGACACAGATCAGATATTCGATACCTTTGATGTGGGTGTAGAAATCAACCAAAGTGTGCATCGGCTTCATCATACCGGTGGCCAGCATGTACTGGCGGGCCAGTTCGCCGACCTGCCAGTTGGCCTGATGCAGGGCGCCGACAAAGGCGGCGGCGACCCAGAGTACGACCAGAGAACCAAAGGCGAGGATGATGGTGGACGCTTTCTTGCTGCTTGCTTTTTCAGACATTGTTGGACTCCTTTTTTTCGTAGAGTTTCTTCAGTGAAATTAGTGGCCGATGATTGCGCTGATGTATCCCTGGATCAGGTTGCCAATGCCGCCGCTGGCCAATCCGCCGATCAGGCAGGCAACAGCCCATACTCCGATCAGTGCAGCCATGGTCATCACGATGCGAACGGTGAACTTGGAGGTTTCCTGGGCGACATCGGTCTTGGTCTCGGTTTTGTTGATAACTTGTGTTGTCATGGTGTCCTCCTTGGGTGGGATGATCGACTGGCGATGTATTCTTTTCCCTTAAGGAAAGCATCTTCGGTGCCAAAGAGAAAATAGAAGGAAAAAAGAAACTAATTTATATTTAATTTATTGAAATTAATTAAAAAAGTTTTTCAATGAGGAAAATTTTCTTGTGACGTTGATGTGCCACGTTAGTGTGGTATGCGGTGTGCGGCGCCACAGCTGCGTTGCGCATGCGTGGCATGGCTGTGGCGGCTGGAGGCAGTTCTGTTGCGCCTCCAGTGAGATAGGTGTGGCGGTGCAACGGTAACAGTTCGCAAAGGAAAGCGCTCCTGTAGCAATCGAGGCGCTGTGGCCCCGAGATGCAACAGGAGCGTTGAGTAAATGGAAGGGGGAGAGCTGGGGCTTAGGCTGCAGAATTGCGGCAGGGGATTTCCAAGCTGAGTCGAATCTGCGCTCCCTTTGGGCGCTCCTGGAGCGTAGCCTGGTGCTGTTGCAACAGTTGTGGGCAGAAGGAGCGATCTGGTCCAGCTGATCCGAGGGATCCACATTGATGCTTCCAGTGGAGAATATCCTGATACAACTTCCAGTTAAAGCAGATGATGGCGGTGTTGAGCCGGTTCCAGACCACGCCCAGCACACTGATCAGGGCGGAAAACGTACTATGCCCATAAGTGATGCTTAACACCGTAGGCAAAGAGGCACATCGGCAGGACAGCCGCGATGCCCA
Source organism: uncultured Desulfobulbus sp. (assembly GCF_963665445.1). Classification (GTDB taxonomy): domain Bacteria; phylum Desulfobacterota; class Desulfobulbia; order Desulfobulbales; family Desulfobulbaceae; genus Desulfobulbus. The sequence continues at coordinate 4,650,716 of NZ_OY762276.1, forward strand.
TCTCTCGAGGAGAGAATACTGACCCCAGCCGGTGAGCAGGTAGGCCCACTCGTTGTCATGGGCAACAGTGACCAGTTTGATCACCAGGTAGGTGATCAAGGCATAGGCGCAGCCCTTGCCAAGGCCGATGGTACTTCGGAATCGAGTTTTCCTTTTTTTTTGACCACGAAGATATCCGGGAGTCAGGGGGGCGTCGGAAGAGACGCGGGAGAATGTTTAACTACCGGAGGCCGTTTGTCATCTGCTGTTCATTTGAACAGTATAGGAAGGAGTTGGTGAAGGGGGCTGTTTTTGCTTTCTTGAGCGGAGGGAGAGGTTAATTGGGGAGAATGATATATAAAGTCTCCCATGGATGTCGTTCATGCAGCAAGCCTCAAGAACGGCTCCTGCCCTGGCGTAACCGACACCTTTTGGAAAGGCGCATTTTTATTCCCCTGTTGCGGGGGATGCGAAATCATCCTCGCGTGGCTTAAAAAATCCCCCGCCGGTAATCGGTCAGGGGATGGGCTGTGTTGGGGGGCAGGATTGCAGAGATAAATCCAACCTGTTTGATTCACTGAAATCAGACTTGGAAAAAAATAGGCGAAACCGTTCGGTTCCACCTATCACTTTTCAATATTGATGGCTTCGTAAAAAGTCAAAAGCCTAAATGTTGCTCATCGTGAAATCAACAACTTGCCAAGCTCGAAACGTCGTTCTCGGGCCTTTTAACGAGAACGACAATATTTCGGACGATTAATCTGTTTTTCTTCTGCCGAATGCAGCCAATCCGGCGATACCAGTCCCGAAAAGAAGCATAGTGGTGGGTTCTGGCACGGCATTGTTAGCAGAGCGTTCCATGATGCCGAGTATACAGTTTGCACCAGACCAATCATTCCATTCCCCCGTGCTTTGGTCCCAGTTCAGAACAGCATAATCCTCATTGCCGGCTTGATTGGGCTCACCGCTATTCCAGTAAGTATAGGTTGCGGTTGAACCTGAAATCCATTCCCAGGTACCTTCTTCATCTTGATCGGTATATCCAATCCAATAATAGGTCCTTAAACCAAATGTTGTGGTCAGCCAATTTTGCTCTGAGGCATCATTTATCGTGACTAAATATCCGCCCCAGGATTCAGCTTCACTTTCAGCACCTGCCCAATTCTTGGAGCTAGATGTTACTTGATATTCAGAACCGTTATAAAAATAAGAAACTGCATTCGCGTTGCTCAAAATTCCCGTCAAAAAAAAGCATGCTAAAAATACGATTAATTTTTTCATGTCCCCTCCATTTTTAGATTTGGATAATGGAAAATTTAAAATCTCTTATTTGTAATGCAAAAAATGTTCCTTTGATGGTTGTTAAAATACAATTGATTAACTATCTGTTATTATATGAAAAATGTTGTTTCTGATTTGGGAAAAGCGGATACTTCAGCTCCATGCTCAAATTTTTCCCTGAGTATGTATAAAAATAGGCCTCGCTTATTCGAAAATTCGAAAACTTTTATCTAAGTAAGGTCGAGTTTTCACGTTATTGTTGGCAATAATGCGTTGGTATTACGTGTTTTTTTAGTCGTTTTTTTTTCAATCGATAATCCCCCCTGCCTTATTTCTAAAATTCCGATTAATCGAACAAATCGGGCTGGGCTCCTCTCTAAGCGGCCTAAGAGGTGGGGGAAAAACAGAGTTATCATATCCTGTTTGTCCTTCAAAATAAACAACTCCACCTGCATTGCCTTGCAAGTGGAGTTGAATAGAGACCCGGCCGTGCGGGGGAGGCCGGCCGGGTGTGGGGTGAGTCAAGTTTACTTTTGTACCGTGACCGGGCGCTTCTCCTTGTTGACGTATTTGAAGAAGATTGGAAAGGCGACAAAGAAGGCGACGCAGATCAGGTATTCGATGCCTTTGATGTGGGTGTAGAAATCAACCAAGGTGTGCATCGGCTTCATCATACCGGTGGCCAGCATGTACTGGCGGGCCAGTTCGCCGACCTGCCAGTTGGCCTGGTGCAGGGCGCCGACAAAGGCGGCGGCGACCCAGAGTACGACTAGAGAACCAAAGGCGAGGATGATGGTGGACGCTTTCTTGCTGCTTGCTTTTTCAGACATTGTTGGACTCCTTTTTTTCGTAGAGTTTCTTCAGTGAAATTAGTGGCCGATGATTGCGCTGATGTATCCCTGGATCAGGTTGCCAATGCCGCCGCTGGCCAATCCACCGATCAGGCAGGCAACAGCCCATAGTCCGATCAGTGCAGCCATGGTCATCACGATGCGAACGGTGAACTTGGAGGTTTCCTGGGCGACATCGGTCTTGGTCTCGGTTTTGTTGATAACTTGTGTTGTCATGGTGTCCTCCTTGGGTGGGATGATCGACTGGCGATGTGTTCTTTTACCTTAGGGAAAGCATCTTCGGTGCCAAAGAGAAAAAATGAAGGGAAAAAGAAACTTATTTATGTTTAATTTGTTGAAATTAAATAAAAAATTTTTTCAATGAGGAGGGGGTTCTTGAGACGCTGATGTACCACATTAATGTGGTATGCGGTGTGCAGCGCCACAGCTGCGTTGCGCATGTGTGGCATGGCTGTAGTGGCTGGAGCAGTTCTGTTGCGCCTCCAGTGAGATAGGTGTGGCGGTGCAACGGTAATAGTTCGCAGGGGAGAGGGCTCCTGTAGCAATCGAGGCGCTGTGGCCCCGCGATGCAACAGGAGCGTTGAGTAAATGGAAGGGAAAGATCCGGGGCTTAGGCTGCAGAATTGCGGCAGGGGATTTCCAAGCTGAGTCTAATCTGCGCTCCCTTGGGGTGCTCCTGGAGCGTAGCCTGGTGCTGTTGCAACAGTTGTGTGCAGAAGGGGCGATCCGGCCAGAGGGTGTTGTCGCCTTCCAGCCAGGTGCCGCTACTGTTGCTCAGCCACAGGCGGATCCGGTCCTGCTGGTCCGTGAGTTCGACACTGATGCTGATCAGTTTTGCGGTATTGGCATCAGCCCTGTTCTGTTGCAGTGCATGTCTGCCTTGATTGATCAGGGTCAGCATAACCAGCCACAGGTCCCCGGCGGGAACCAGGGCTTCAAAGCGGTTGTCCGTGGGGAGCTCTAGGCTAATGGATTCCGCTCGTAAAATTTTTTCCAAAAGCAGGGTCAGTTGGCTGAACAGCCGCTCCAGGGATAGGCTCGAAGGCCGGACAGGCTGCCAGTGACCGATCCGTTGGACAATACTCACCAGTTCTGCCGCCTTTTTTTCCTCGTGGAGGAGCAGGGGCAGGATGTCCCCCCGAAGTTGCGGCCCCTGTTCCTTGCCTTCGACGTCCAACAGGGTTTGGGTGTAGTTGAGAATGCCGTTGAGACGATTGGTCAACTCGCTGGCCAATTCGGTCCCCACCACGCCCAGCGCGGTGCTGCGAAAGCGGTGCGCCTTCAGGGGAAGGGCTTCCGGTTCGATGGTTGCCGGCGTGGCCGATGGAGCACTGGCCTGCTCCTGGAGATGTGTAATCTGCGTTGCCAGGGCGGCAATAGAACAGCGTTCTCCCTGTTCCAGGCCGGATACTCGGCAAAGGGCCAACAGCGGCGCAGTCAGGGACTGGTTGAGCAGATAGAGCAGGGTGCAGGAAAGCACCACGATCAGCCCGAGGGCGCCGGCGATAATTTTGTGCAGACCGAGAAGAATCCGCTGAGTATGGTCGCCCAGGCCGAAACGGAACTGTTGCAGGCCGAGGTTGATACCGCTCAGCGCACGGACAAGGGACACGGTCTCCCGGTCTTTTCCTTCGGACTGTTCCTGAATGGAGCGGAGTTGTACCTCGAGGCCGATCAGGTCAACTCTGGAGGGCAAGGTCGGTTTGAGTCCTTCGGGAACAAGGATATCGGAGGAGAGGTGATTGACCTCCTTATCCAGGAGCTGCAGTTCATCGCTTAAGTTGCGTAGATTGATCTCCTGGCCTTTGACCAGGGATTCATTGAGATGATCCTTGATGGTGGTGAATTGAAACAACAGCCGGTCACTGGCAGCCACCGCCTGACGGCATTGATTGTAGAGCAGGTACTGGCGGACTCCAAGGATCAGGACTACGGTGAAAAAGACCAGGACCAGGCCGGTTATGGTTTGAAAGATGCGTTGCAGGGGCCAATTATGCCAGGGCCCCTGGGGGGATGTACGCCGGTTGCTGGGGTCGGTCACGCTCTACCTCCACGGGAAAAACGGATCCCCTCCAGGAAAGAGGGCGGGATGGGATCCGTTTTCGCACGTATCATGTTGGTCGTTGTTGAAAAAGTTCTCAACCCGACCATCCATGTTTGATTACTGCAAGCAGGGACAATACAAATCGTTACTTCTCGCCCTTCCATTCATAGAGAATGGGCAGACGGTAGAGGATGAATCGATAGGTAATAAAATAGAGGGCAAAGATCATAACCGTGATCCAGACCTCCTTCCAGTGGGGAATCTCCTGATACAACTTCCAGTTGAAGCAGATGATGGCGGTGTTGAGTCGGTTCCAGACCACGCCCAGCACACTGATCAGGGCGGCAAAGCGTATCATGCCCACCAAGTGATGCTTAACACCGTAGGCAAAGAGGCACATCGGCAGGACAACCGCGATGCCCATCTCAAGGAGAAAATACTGACCCCAGCCGGTGAGCAGGTAGGCCCACTCGTTGTCATGGGCAACACCAACCAGTTTGATCACCAGGTAAGTGATCAGGGCATAGGCGCAGCCCTTGCCCAGGCCGATGGTGCAACGGTCGACGTTATCCAGAAAACGGTTGTCGCAGCGCCAGGCCATGAAGCTTTTACACAGGGTGGAGGAGACAATCACCATGGACAGGCCGGCAAAGATGGCCGAGCTGAAAAAGTGAATCCATTGAAAGTTGGTGGAGAGCCAGAGGGGGTGCACCTTTGACGGCGCGTAGGTAAAGAGCGCACCCAGAGCTCCCTGGTGCAGGGTCGAGAGGATGATACCGGAAACGGTCAGGCCGATGGCAATCGACTTGATGAACCGTTTCCCCTTGAGATAACCGACCCACTCAAAATAGGCGGAGCTGACCTCGGCAATCTGCACCGAAAGATAGGTGGCGACGTGCCAGGCAACGAGGAAGAGGACCGCAGCTGGCCCCAGGGAGACGAACATCGGATAGTAAAGCCTCCAGGGCATCCCCAGGTCGACCTCGAGATAAACCACTGCAAAGAAGTAGCCGAGCAGGCCGTTGAGCAGGGCGAGGCGTTCAATGGGCACGAAATCCTTGCGGCCGAAGATCTCAACCGTGGTCCCGAGAAGAAAGCCGGAGGCTGAAAGGGGAACCATGCCAAAAAGGCCGAAACCCAGGAACAGGCCCCAGGGGTAATCGTCGGAGGCATGGGTCACCGTGTCCAGACCGAACAAATAACGCTGGAGCAGCAGCGGGACGCCGACGGCAAAGATGATGAACAGGACCCAGTTGACCGGGTTTCTGAACATCTGCGCCTTGTATTCTTCGCGGCTTAAGCCGAGCCAGAGTTTTTCCTTGATGGTCCACTGGCTCCCATCGGGTCGGAGATGGGAGGCAATGGGAATTTCCTGCTTGTTGTTGCTGAAAGTGAACATGGTTCAGACCTCCCCCTCGGTTTTTTTGCTTTGTTCCAGTTTGTCCTTGCGTGTCGCCAACAGGTGAATCCCGGTAAAGAGGGCTGGCCAGATGGTCAGGACCATGGGGACGATCGACAGGAAGTCCTTGACGAAGTTGAGAATCGGCTCCTTGGGTACGGTGGTGTCCATGCCCACCTTGTCGAAGGGGGCAGGTGAGATATACATCCAGGCGGTGCCACCGGCCTCGTGCTCGCCGTAGATATGATCTTGGTAAGTACCTGGATTCTCGCGAATGCGCTGCCGACCCATCTCCAGGACATCGGTGCGGCGGCCAAAGGTCAGCGCCTCCTGCGGGCAGGCTTCGACGCATGCCGGCGGCTTGCCCTTGCTCAGGCGGGTGTCGTAGCAGAAGATGCATTTCATGATCCGCGGTCGGAAGGCGCTGGAATAACGGAAGGTCGGAATGTAGAACGGGCAGGCGATCATGCAGGTCCGGCAGCCGACGCAGACATCGGCGTTGTAGATAACCGCGCCTTCAGGGGTTTTGGTGTAGGCGTTGACAAAGCAGGAGGTCAGGCAGGCCGGTTCCTGGCAGTGGTTGCACTGGATCTTGCGGAACAGGGGATGATCCATGCCCGGGACGTCATAGCGGTTGACCACGGTATAGCGTGTTTCATCGGTACGCCGTTTCTGACCGTGGTGGATCTCGTCGAAGACGGAAAAATCGTTAAACGGTTTTTCCGGTGCGGGCAGGTTCTGCTCCTTGTTGCAGGCGGCCTCACAGCTGCGACAACCGACGCAACGAGACAGATCGACCAACACACCCATGGAGTTGGGGTAGCCTTCAAAGGTGGCGGCCTGTGATTTCTGAGCCAGGGAGACCGTTGCCGCAGCAGAAGCGGCGATGCTGCCCTGCAGAAACTTTCTCCGGTTGATCAAAGTTTTCATACGATGTTCCCTCTATGGTTAAATGCTTGCTTATTCGTGATGTTTGGATCCTTCGGCCTTGCCTTTGATATCGACCCGGAACATCTGTTTGCCGGCATCTGTCATGGCATGGCAGCCTTCGCAGCTGGACGGGGCATTTTTCTTCACGTGACAGGGCAGGCAGTTCAGGTGATAGGCGCCTTTGAGTCCGGGTTTGTCGATATGATAGAGATTGGGGTTGTCCATGGCGGTGACCTGCTCGGGGTAAAACTGCTGTTTGGTATGGCAGTCTTTGCAGGAAACAACCGCTTTTTCCGGGGAATGGGCATGGCAGCGGATACAGTTGGGATCCATATCCTGCTGGCCGGTGGTATGGTGGTGGCAGTCCTTGCAGCGGGCAAGCTGCGAGTGCCGCTTGTGACTGAACTCCACCGGTTTATACAGGTTGGCCAGGGCATCGATGGTCACCGTTTCCGGTGCATCGAGTTGCTCCAATGCCAGGCCGGGGGTGGGCAGCGTCCCGGCCAGCAGCACAATCGCGGCTGCAAGCACGGCCTTGGGGTTAATGATCATGGGTGAACCTCCGTTGGTTGATGATTGTTCGCATTTGCATGCTTTCCTCCGTTTTCCGTCAATAAGCGTTCAAGCTCGCGTTCTTTCAGGTAACTGCGATAGACAATGTCCACTTGCTCGGCATCCATGGTTTCGTAGAGGAGCAGGGCCTCGGCGAATTTATGGAGAAACCGGTTGTGCTTTTTCAACAGGTCAATTGCCTGGTCATGGCATCCGCCGATCAGCTGCTTGATTTCGGTATCAATGGATTGGGCAATCATCTCGCTGTGTGGCTTGGACTGGCCGCCGTCACCGAGAAAATTCTCGCTCGTGCGGCGGTAGGCGATGGGGCCGATATTCGGGCTCATGCCCCACTCGCAGACCAGGCGGGTGGCGATTTCGGTGGCATGGTCGATGTCGTTGCTTGCCCCGGTGGTCAGGCGGCCGAACACCACCTCTTCAGCCGCGCGCCCGCCCATGAGAATGGCAATGCGGTTCAACAGATATTCGCGGGAGTAGGTCATGCGGTCGTCGAGCGGAACCTGCTGGGTCAGGCCCATGGCGCGGCCGCGGGGAATGATGGTGATCTTGTGCAGGGGATCGGTCTCCTCAAGCATCATGCCGACGATGGCATGCCCTGCCTCGTGATACGCGGTGACGCGGCGGTCCTTTTCGCTGACCACGATGGAACGTCGTTCCAGGCCCATGACGATCTTGTCCTTGGCCAGCTCAAAGTCCTCCATGGAGACTGCGTCCTTGTTTTCACGGGCAGCATTGAGGGCTGCCTCGTTGACCAGGTTGGCGATTTCGGCCCCGCTGAAACCGGGGATGGAACGGGCAACGGCTTCGAGGTCAAGGCCGGCTGCACTCACAATCTTGCGTGTATGGACCTCGAGGATCTTCAGTCTGCCTTTGACGTCCGGCAGGGAGATGGTGATGCGGCGGTCGAATCGACCGGGTCGGAGCAGGGCGGGATCGAGGATGTCGGGACGGTTGGTGGCCGCGATCATGATAACCGTGTCCTCGGTGCCGAACCCGTCCATCTCCACCAACAGGGCGTTGAGGGTCTGTTCACGCTCGTCGCTGGAACCTCCGGACTGGCCGCCGGAACGACGTCCGCCGATGGCATCGATCTCGTCGATGAAGATCAGGCAGGGCGTGCTTTTCTTGGCCTCGGCAAAGAGTTCGCGCACCCGCGAGGCACCCACGCCGGCAAACATTTCGACAAAGTCGGAGCCGCCGATGGAAAAGAAGGAGACCGAGGCCTCGCCGGCAATGGCCCTGGCGAGTAAAGTCTTGCCGGTTCCCGGTGAGCCCTGGAGCAGCACGCCCTTGGGGATGCGGCCGCCGAGACGGCTGTACTTTTCCGGGTTTTTCAGAAATTCGACGATTTCCTGCAGTTCTTCCTTGGCCTCGGTGATACCGGCGACATCTTCGAAGGTAATCCGTTCGCCCTTGATCGGGGTAAAACGCGACCCTTTGCCACCGGAGGCAAATTCCGATTTGAGCGATTTCTTGCTGAAAATCAGCCAGCCCCCGAAGATCAACACGAGGGGGAGGAGGGTCTTGAGGAGTGCCGAACCCTCCGAGGCCAGCACCGCCTCGCCGGTGACGACCACCTTGTGCTCGATCAAAAGCGGGGTGATCGCGGCCACGTCCGGGACAAAAGTGCCAAAGGGGCGTCCGGCACTGTCTGTCCCGGTCAGCATCTGTCCGTGAAAGTGGACGGAGTTGATGTTGTCCTGCTTGAGGTCATTGAAAAAATCCGTGTAGGACCGCTCGGGCGGGGTGTTCTCCCGCAGGTAGACGTTGTACCCAAACACCGCCACCGCGGTGAGGGTCAACAGCCAGAGGCCGAGTTGCACTGGGTTTCTCATAGCGACCTCCCTTTGGTCTGCCGCCCCTGGAGGGCGGCACCGGACTGGACGACCCGACGGTAGTCGTTGATCGATTCCGCGAGCACACCGCTCAGCAGTGCCTGGAACACCGCCTGCTGGTCGGGCAGCATGGAGGCGTTGTTGCGGAAGCAGAATTCATCGAGATAGAGTTGGAGATGCTTGACCTTGACCCCGCCGCGATGGACGGTGTGGAGGCAGGTTTCGAAGCTGCGGTTAAGCTCCTGGGTCCGGCTCGGTTGGGCCGAAGAGGGAGACGGTTGGGCCGGGGCCAGATTATAGGACCCCACCCCGGTCAGGTGTTCGAGAATGCGTTTGTCGGCGGTGAGCAGGGTGGATGTGGGCTGGACCGAATCCTTGAGAAAGAGCACCAGGGTGTCGGAGTTGAGCCGCTCTATGTGGCGCATGCGGATGCGGCCGGTGATGTTGAGCGAAAGAACAATTTCTGCCGCTGTCAGCACCTGGGCCCGTTCCTTTCTCTCGTAGGCCGGTGCGACGGTGTCGCAGATGATCTCAACCACGCCCTTGCAGGGGGCGCTGTCGGCCTGGCCCATGGCCAAGCGCAGCTTTTGCAGCCAGGTCCAGGCGGTCTGGTAGCAGGAGAGGCCGAGCAGCCGTTGCAGCTCCTTGGCGCTGACGTCAAAGGGAGCGGCGCTGAACCACCAGATGGTGAGCAGCCAGTCGCGCAGTGGTTTTTTGGCGCCGTGCATCAGGGTGCCGGTGGTGAGCGAACTGCGGTTGCCGCAATGCGGGCAGACCGGGTAGCGCCTGGGCGTTATCTGCGGATGCTGGGTCCGGCAGAATGGGCAGGTGAATCCCTCCGGCCATCGCAGCGGAAAGAGGAAATTGATGCAATCTTCCTCGGTGGGAAAGCATTGATCAAAGGTCTGCAGTAGGGAGAGTTGTTGTTGGTGCTCCGTCTGTTCCATGCGGTCCTGTCCAAGGGGTGAGCAGTATACCTATCCACTTGGCTACGGACATTTGCATGGGAAGTGCCACCTCGGAGCTGGTGAGGTCGATTGGTAATAAATAAGTTATCTTGTTAATTATGTGCTGAATTTAAGTGGTTGCTTTTGTTGGTTGAACGGAGGGCTCTGTTGGTGGGGGGGATTTGGAATCACCACAGAAGCGTTGCGATGCAACAGAGTTGTTGCAACACTTCTGTGGTGAGAAGGGGGTTAGAGATCGAGCTGGGAGAGATCGAGCTGGAGCTCCCGCAGTTTACGGTAGAGAGTGGTGCGGTCGATGCCGAGGATGCGCGCGGCCTTGGCCTTGTTGCCGCCTGATTTCCGCAAGGCCTCAATGATGCGTTCGCTGGGGGAAAGATCCTGGTCGGGCAAGGGGACCGCGGCTGCGGTGGCCGTTCCGCTCTCGGGCACAATAGAGGGCTGCTCAATTTCCTGCTGTCGTCTGTACTGTCGAATTTCCGGCGGCAGTTGATCGGCGGCAAGGGTCGTGCCCTGGCAGAGGACGCAGGCCCGTTCTATCACATGTTCGAGTTCACGCACGTTGCCGGGCCAGGGATAGACCAAAAGCAGTTGTTTGGCCTGGTCAGAGATGCCGCCGAACTGTTTGCCGACCTTGGCCGCGATTTTATCGATAAAATAGTTGGTGAGCAGGAGTACGTCATTGCCGCGTTCACGCAGCGGCGGCAGGATAACGTCGATCACCCGCAGGCGAAAGTAAAGGTCTTCACGGAATTCACCGGCCCGGACCTTTTCCTTGAGATCGACATTGGTGGCGGCCAAAACCCGCACATCGACCCGAATCGGCGTATCCTGGCCCACGGGATAGAAGGTGGATTCCTGGAGAAACCGTAACAGGCGGAGTTGCATCATCGGCGAAATGTCGCCGATTTCGTCGAGAAAGAGGGTGCCGCCGTCGGCCTGGAGAATTCGGCCCATGCGGTCGCGGTCGGCACCGGTGAAGGAGCCCTTGCGATGGCCGAACAGTTCACTCTCCAGAAGCGATTCGGGTATGGCGGTGCAGTCCACCTTAACCAGCGGCCGATTGCGGCGATGGCTCTCCTGGTGCAGGGCCTCGGCGGCAAGCTCCTTGCCTGTGCCGGATTCGCCGGTGATCAGGACCGTCAAGTCGACCCGTCCCACGTTTTCGATCAGGGTGTAGACCGACTGCATGGCATCGCTGCTGCCGAGAAAACGGTGAAAATGCTGCCGTCGACTTGAGCCTGCGCTCTCCGGTGTGGTCAGGTCGCGAATGACCAGCACCGCCCCCTCCGCACCGCCGGCCCCATCCTTGAGTGGTGCCACAGCGGCACTGAGCAGCTTCTTGCGCTGCTCCGCATTGCGGCATTCAAAGAGCTGGGCATTGGCTTCCTGGCCGGTCTTCAGCACCCGCAGCAGTTCTTTTTTTAAGGAGGCGCAGGCCTCCTGGCTGCAGAAGGGGATGAGCGACCCCTGCTCCAAGAGGCCCGGTTGCAGTTCACTGAGCAGGAGGCGGGCGGCTGGATTGACCTCCTGGATCGCCAGGTTCTGGTCCACGGTGACGATGGCGTCGGTCACGCTCTTGAACACGGTTTCAAGAAAGGCCCGGTATTTTTCCCGCTCCTGTTCCGCCCGTCGTTGCCCCTGTTCCAGTTGGTGCTGGCGCAGGGCTATACGTGCGGTCTTGAGCAGGGCCTCCTTGTCGACAGGTTTGGGGATATAGTCAAAGGCGCCGAGGCGAACCGCTTCGGCCGCGGTCTCCACCGTGGGGTAGCCGGTGATCATCACCATGGGGCAGGAAAGCCCCATCTCCCGTACCCGTTTGAGTATGTCGATGCCGGTGTTGCCGCCGAGAACGATGTCGCTGATGATCAGGTCATAGGGTTGTTTTGCTAGGGCTTGCAGGGCCTCCTCAAAGGAGGAGGCGGTGTGCACCGGTCCGTATCCCTGATTCTGGAGGAAAAACTGAAAGGTGTTGCGCAGGCTCTCCTCGTCGTCGATCACCAGGATGGCAGTCCCCTGTTGCGGCGTGTTCACGATACACCTCCCTCGGTCAAGTCTTGGGTGAGCGGTTTGCGAAAGGCGGCCAGGTCGCGGAAGACCACCACCGCCCCGGTCAGGCGCCGGCTTTCCAGAATGGGGGTGCTGATGTATTCCACCTGAAAGCTCGAGCCGTCCCGTTTCCAGAAGACCTCGTCGTCGCCGAAATGGATCTTGCCGTCGCGGTAGGCCTGGTGGATGGGACATTCGTCCACCGGATAGGCGGTTCCGTCGGCCCGGGTATGGTGGATGATGGCGTGGTGCGCCTGGCCGACCAGGTCGTCGGGCTCCCAGCCCAGCATCTGCGAGGCGGCCTTGTTGACAAAGGTAAGGTTGCCCTCGACATCGAGGCCGAAGATGCCCTCGCCGGCGGATTCCAGGATCAGCTCCATCTGCCGCTTGATCCGTTTGGTCTCCGCCTCGGCCTGCATGCGCTCGGCAATCTCGCGGTTCAGCGAGGCGTTGGCCACGCTGATCTCGAAGGTGCGCCTTTCGACCCGCGCTTCCAGGTCGTTTGTGGTCTGGGTCAGTTCCAGGTTGGCCTCGGCCAGCTGTTGGCTGAGGGTTTCCCGATCCTGGGTCAACTGGCGCATGCGGCCGTTGGTGAGATAGGCCACCACACCGAAAAGACCGGCCAGCACCACCAGTGACAGGACCGCAAAGGGCCATTGGCTCAGATCTTCCGGGCCGATCAGCATCTGCCGGTCCATCATCAAGAGGAGGATCGCGGTGACGATAAAGAGTACGGCAATTTGGCTGATAAATTTGCTTTGTTCAGGCATTTAGGTTCCACTCCTTTCTTCTGTCGGCAGTTCAACGATAACCGTGGTCCATTTGCCCCATTCGCTCTTGATGCGCAGGTGGCCGTTGTTTTCACGGATCAGGCTGTGGCTGATGCTGAGTCCCAGGCCCGTGCCCTCTCCCTTGGATTTGGTGGAGAAGAAGGGGTCCATCAACCGGTCCATCAGGTCGTGCTCGATGCCGGTGCCGTAATCGGTGATGGCGATGCGAACCCAGGTTTTGCCGTCACGCTCCCTGATATGCGCCTCGATGGTGATCCGTTTATCCATGTGCATGGTGGGATAACGCTCGTTGAGGGCGTAGCGGGCATTGCTGAAAACATTGAGAAAAACCTGTTGCATCTGCTGCGGATTGCAGTAGACCTGGGGCAGGTTTTGCTCATATTCCTCGGATATGGCGATGCCGTTGATCAGGTATTGATGCTGGATGAGCTCGATACAGCGACGCATCAGGTCCGGGAGGTCGACCGGTTCCGGCGACTCATCCCCCTTGCGGGAGAAGTCGAGGAGATTCTTGGTGATCCCGGCGATGCGGCGTCCCTCCTTGATGATGTTGTGGAGGAAGTGGGCCGGGTCGGTGATCTGGTTGGCATCGATCAGGATCTGGGCATAGTTGATGATGCCGTTGATCGGGTTGTTGATCTCGTGGGCCACACCGGCAGCCAACTCTCCGACCGAGGCCAGCTGGGCGGCTCGGACCGCCTCGGCCTTCATCTGCTGCTCTTCGGTGAGGTCACGGGCCAGGAGCAGGGCGGCCCCATAGTTGCCTTCGTCCTGCTTCAGCGGATTGACGGTGAGCAGGTAGTTGCCGCCCAGCCCGCGCAGTTCGGTCTCGAAGATGCGGCTCTTCTTCTGGCCGAGCAGGACCTCCAGGGGGCAGATCGCTCCCGCCCGTCTGCCGCCATGCAAGATCTCGCAAACCCCGTGGCCGATGATCTCTGCACGCGGCCTTCTGGCGGAGGCCACCAGCGCCGGATTGACATCGAGGATGATGCCCTTTTCGGAGACGATCAGGGCGGGATCCTGCACCGCCACAAAGATGTTCTCCCATTTGGCCAGAGCATGGTTGAGTGCCCGGTCCGCAGCCATCCGGCCGGTGATGTCGATGCCGAAGAGCACCAGGCCGACCCGGCCCTGCTCGATGTCCGGGCGGACCGAACCATGCCATTCGATGATTCGCCGTTCGCCGGCGCGGGTTTCGAGTTCGGCCTGAAAATTCATCTCCACCTGGTTGCCTTTGAGGACCCGTGAAAACTGGTTCTGGCTTTCCACCCGATTTTCCGGGCTGATGAGAACGTCCACCCAGAAACGCCCCTTGACCTCGGCCTGGCTGTAGCCGGTGACCGCCTCTGCGGTCGGGTTGAAGGAGAGGATTTCGCCGCAGTGGGAGAGGGAGACCAGGAGCGCCTGGACGGTCTGCACGATCTCGCAGTTGAAGTCCTGTTCCATGCGCAGGTGACGGGAGGTATGGCGCAGGTAGAGGGCACGCGAAATCGTGGCCACCACATTGGCGATAAAGTCGAGCTCTATGCCGGAGAGCCCCTGTTCACGGAGGGAGTGAATGGTGAGCACGCCATAATTTTCCTGGTCATGGACCAGGGGCCAGGAACCGCAGACGCGGCTGCCGGTGATTGTGGCAAGGGTGGTCAGCGGGGGCTGGTCGGTGCCGTGGGCGAGCTTGAGTTCAGTGGTGATCGGCATGGAGGCGGTCAGTGCCCGGGCTGCGGTGAGGGTGATCGAGTCGGTGCTGACCAGCTGTTGGATCAGGTCCTTGCACTGCTGCGCCGGCAAGCCTTCCTGGACCACGGTGGTGATCGGGGCGAGTTTGCCATCCTTTTCCTCGCGACCGACCCAGATCAGGCAATACTCCGGATCCTGGAGCAGCAGCCTGCAGCAGCGGGTGAGAAAGGCGATCTCATCGGCCATGGGTTCGACCTGAAGCTCTCCGATCTCGCGCAGCAGTTTGTAGCGCTGGACGTACAGCGCTATCCGTTCGGCTTCCTTATCCATGTTTCACCTTCTCTGTACCGGAATTGCATTCACTACCTCTGCTACGGTTATGCTGCATCTGCGCATGTTTTGCCACATAAACACCACATAAGTGTGGTGTTTATACCGCAGTTTTGTTGGTTTTTGCTACAGGGCTGCAGGAGGTGTGCCGGGATCAGACAGAGAGGCGGATCGAAGCTGACAAGATGAGGGGGTTGGCAAGCCCATTATTTTTCCTGCCGAATTTCTCCCCGTTTTTGCCATTGTTGGTGCGGTGGTCGGATGGTAAAGAGTAATCAGGCTTCTCCTTGGGAGAGAAGAAGAGGTGTTCCCCCCTGTTTGGGGAGAGGTGATCAGGTGTAACTGTTCTTGGTAAGTATCATCGCCCTTTGCTCATGAAAAAACTCCTTTCGTTGCTTTTACTCCTCCTGATCGGTTGCGTGCGTATTCCCGAACAGATACAACCGGTGGAAAAATTCGATCTGAGCCGGTATCTGGGTACATGGTACGAAATTGCCCGCCTGGACCACTCTTTTGAACGGGGCCTGTGCAATGTGAGCGCCACTTACAGTTTGCGTGCGGATGGCGGCGTACGAGTGATAAATCGCGGATTTTCCGAGGCGGCCAAAGCCTGGAAAAAGGCCGAGGGAAGGGCGTATTTTGTTAAGCGAACTGATCAGGGATTTCTCAAGGTTTCGTTTTTTGGCCCTTTTTATGGGGCCTATGTCGTCTTCGAACTCGACCATGCACATTACCGTCATGCACTGGTCTGCGGTCCGGACAGATCCTACCTGTGGATTCTTTCCCGCAGCCCGAGCCTGCCCGAAAAATTGCTGCAGCAACTCCTCAACAAGGCTAAGTCCGCCGGATTCGATACTGAAAAGCTGATCTTTGTCGCCCATGAAGAGGACGGTGCTCAGGGTGCAGTCAACAAGGGGCAAGAGATCCTGGGCCAAAGACCGAGGAGAGGTTAGAGAGCACGCAAAGCCTGTTATCTTATCCCATCCATCAAACCCTGGTTGGGGGCGGGCGAGTTGTACCTCTTCCAGATAGCCTTGAATTCCTCCTGGTTCTCGAGAAGAATATCCACCAAAAGGGGATCGAAATGTTTTCCCCTTTGCTCGCGGAAGTGCGTGAATACCGCATCCCAGGTCCAAGCCTCGTGGTAGACTCGTTTGTTCGATAGGGCATCGAAAACGTCCGCCACCCCAATGATGCGGCCATAGATATGAATCTCTTCACCCTGGAGTCCCTGCGGATAACCTTGGCCATCCCATCGCTCGTGGTGCTCAAGGACAATATGTGCTGCCGCCCGGATAATGGGGCTGGAGGACTTTATCAAAAGCTCATAGCCTCGGTAGACGTGCGTTTTGATGATAGTGTATTCATCGGGTGACAAGGGGCCGGGTTTGTTGAGGATGGCGTCGGGTATACCGATTTTTCCAAGATCATGGGGGGGTGGAGGCAAGTTTGAGCATTTCCGCCTCATCCTCTCCCAATCCGTATTTGATTGCCAGCAGATGGGTGTATTCCGCGACCCGCCGCACATGGCTCCCGGTCTCGGCCGAGCGGCATTCCATGGTCTCGGCGATCTGAAAGATTATTTCTTTCTGCGTGTCTTCAATGCCCTTGTTGAGAAAGAGATTGTCAAAGGCCAGGGCGACGTTGGTGAAGAAGAGTTCCAGCAGGTCGTGATCGGTTTCTTCGATCTCCTTGGGAATCTCGAAATAGAGGAAATTTTCCGCACCCGTCCGGCTCTTGAAATACCAGGCGCACCGTCCTCCTTGGCAATAAAACCCATGGGACTGGGACTGGGCCAGTTGCAGTGCCGTATGCACCAGTTCGGTGTCGACCTCTGTGATGGGGCAATCCACGTATTGGCCAAAGGCACCTATAGCTGCGAGGATAACGGACTCTCCTCTGATCTGCGCGGCGGTCAGTCCTGATGCGGGATTGTCCAGGTCGGCATCGTGGAACTGGAGGATGGAGGCGAGTTGCGCAAGAATACCGCTCCCCAGTTTTTGCAGGGATTGCCGTTCGAAAATATCCGAAGAGGCTTCGATGATCTTTTTCAGTCCTTTGCGGTTATTTTCGATGGTGGTGATGAAGTTGTAGCTGCGGAGCGCGGAAATGACCGCCACCAGCATCTTGTCCAGGGTGAGTTCGGTTTTTTCCTTGTAGTCGTTGATATCGTATTCAACGATTACCTTGGCCGCCGGCGCCTTGCCCGGCTGACCGGTTCTCAGGACGATGCGCACCGCTCGGTTTTGCAGCTCCTCACGAATATAATGAACCAATTGCAGGCCGCTGTCCTCGGTCTCCATGACCACATCCAAAAGGATGACCGCAATGTCGGTGTGGTTGCGGAGTATTGCCCTGGCCTCCATCCCGCTGTAGGCATGGAAAAATTCAAACGGTCGACCAAGGTAATCCATTCCCTTGATCATGTAGGTGGTGACGCTGTGCACATCGGCGTCATCATCCACGATGAGAATTTTCCAGGTCTCTTGACGGCTCACCGGAGCATTCACGTTCTCTTGGGTGGCCTCCGGTACTTCATCCTTGAAGAGAATTTCGTCGTTGTCCGGCATCTTCCTTCCTCGTTAAACGGGCATGGTCAGTTTGAAGGTGGTTCCCTTGCCAGGTGTGCTCTCGCAGGTGATGCTTCCCTGCAGGGTACGGGTGACGATGTTGAACACGATGTGCAGCCCAAGGCCGGTCGACCCTTGGCTGCGGGCGGTGGTGAAAAATGGTTCAAAGATACGATCCCGCACCTCCGGTGCCATACCCCTGCCGTTGTCGCTGTACACAAGTTCCAGTGATGCATCTGTTTTGTGCACCCCAATATGAATCTCGCCGGCCTGTTCCGCCGTAAAACCATGGACGAGGGAGTTGACGATGAAGTTGGTCAAAATCTGGGAAAAGGCTCCAGGGTAGCTTTCGATGAGTACATCCGGCGCGCAGTCGACCACGACCGTATGCGGTGTCTTTTTCAGTTTGGGGCGCAGGCTGAGCAGAATTTCGTCAATATACCCTTTCACGTTGAACGGGCGCTTATTTTCAGAGACCTGGTCAGCGGCCACCATTTTAAAGCTACGGATCAATTCGGAGGCCCTTCCCAGGTTCATCAGGACCATGTCCGTGCCTTCCTGAACATCGCTGAGGTATTGACTCAGATCGGAACGTTTCATCTCGCCCTGGGTGTACAACTCGTTCAAGGTCTTGCTCTTTTCCGCCAGAGTCGAGCCGGCCGAAAGGGCGACCCCCACCGGTGTGTTGATCTCATGGGCCACTCCGGCAACAAGTTCCCCCAACGCCGCCAATTTTTCCGACATGACCAGCTGCTTCTGAGTTCGTTGCAGATCGTCCAGGGTCTGCTGCAGGTTGGAATTGGCGCTGGCTAATTCGGCGGTTCGTCGCTCAACCCGATCCTCCAATTCTTCGTTGAGGCTGCGCAATTCCTCCTCGGCCTGGGTGCGCGCCCGCTCTTTTTGCTCAAGGTCCTCGGCCATGGCGTCAAAGGCGGCTCCCAGAGCGCCAAGCTCTCCCGCTTCAGCTGACATGCCGGTGCGTATGGTCAGATCGCCTTGTTTGAGTTTGCCGGTGGCAAACATCAAGGCCGCCAACCGACGCAGAAGGGTAAACTCGGCAACGAACCACGCCGTGACCAGGGCCAGGATTGTGGCCAGGATGAGGAGGGTAATGTTGCGCAGGGTAACGGACCGTGCTTCGGACAGTGCCTGATCGACCGGAATGCCCAGGCGAAGCATCAGCGAGGAAGAAGCCGTCCCTTGGAGAGGGATGCGTTTGAACCCGTAAAGGCGGTTCACTCCATCGACGCCGGTCTCGAGAAAGGTGCCTTCTTTCTCTGCGCCGGACATCTTGAGGACCATCTGCGGCAGGTCGGCCACCCAGGTGTATTTTTCCGACTCGGGAAATCGGGTTAGGCGCATTCCCTTAGAATCGGTCAAGGTAAAGACGGAGTGCTCCGGGAGGTGCAGATCGTAAAATATGGCCCCAAAGTAATTGACATCAAATTCCGCGACCAGTGCACCAACCATTTGCTTGTTGGCACTAAGGATGGGTTGACCGAACTGAACGGCCACCCGACGCTGACCAGGCAAGAAGGAATATTCGCCGACTGAAAACGTGGTTGAACGGGTGATCTGTTGAAAAAAAGTGGATTGATTGTTTTGGGCTTCCCTTTTCTCCGGCACGCTCACCAGAATATTGCCCTGCATATCCACAAGGGAGAGTGAGACATAGGTGCTGTTGCCGGCCTGAATATCGGCCAGGATTGTTTTGCAGGCGTTGGTATCGAGATTCCGTACTTCCGAGGATTTCGCCAGGGCCATCAACAGTAAACGGGCATTGTCCACCACCCGTTCGTGGTGTGCGGTCATCGATTTCACCTGGCGGAGGGTGTAGTCTTTGACATCGTCGACCACTCTCCCCCGGAGCTCCCGTCCGGAAGAGAGGAGAATGGCCAGGGAAGGCAAAACGGCGAACAGAACAAGGATGATCAGGCTACGACGAATGGAGCTCATAAAAAATAAGCGCATCGTACTCCTCCCAGGGGAATCGATGTGGATCTCTGTCGATAGATATCGGATTGTTTCAGATGGAATCCTTTTGTTTTCTAAGTAAATCCGGAAGAGTCCGATTGCTGCTGAACATAATTAAACATTTTACCACTATTTGAGTGAAATTCCATCCTAGAGCTGAGCCTTTCCCGGGAAAATCAATCAGGAGGGCAGGATCTAGGCGATCCGGAAA
Organism: uncultured Desulfobulbus sp.; assembly: GCF_963665445.1. GTDB lineage: Bacteria > Desulfobacterota > Desulfobulbia > Desulfobulbales > Desulfobulbaceae > Desulfobulbus. Next base: position 4,670,175 of record NZ_OY762276.1, read on the forward strand.
AAAATGTTGCGGCGACCAGGGAGAACAAGGTGAAAAGAGCCGTGTTCTTTGCGAATAGAGCTCACAGCTTCCATTGACCTTCGGTATAATGAAAAGAGATCTACTTTTTTTCTAGTTTGAAACATGATGGCGTCGTAAAAAGTATTTCTATTTAACTGGTTAATTTTCCAGGATTAACGTCTGGATTACCATTGTCATTTTTCTCGCATTCTGTTAATATATTTGCATAATATCAATTAAATGCGAGACGAGATAATGTTTCACGTGAAAAACCACAAACAGCTCAACATCCTCGACCCATGGGCCCATTTGGGACCCAAACGACGCGCCCTCCTGGATAACTCATGGGCAGGTCTTTTTCAGAAGCATATCCTGCCTGAACTCCCGGTGGAGTCCCTGCGCCACCATTATCATGACTACAATGGCCGACCCACCAAGGAACTGTATGCCATGATGGGGGTGATGATCCTCCAGCAAATGCATGATTGTACTGATCAGGAGGCGGTTGAGCAGTTCTGTTTCAATATCCAGTGGCACTATGCCCTCAACATCACCTCGTGCTCCGACGCGGCTGTATACCTCAGCCACAAAACGCTCTGGACCATGCGCGATCACCTGGCCTCGGATGCGAGCTATGCCGAGATATTTGATGCCTCCCTGGGCATCCTGGCCAAGTTGCTCAAGGCCGATATGAATAAGCAGCGCATGGACTCGGTGCATGTCAAATCCAACATGCGCAATCTGGGTCGTATCGGGTTGTTCACCAAAACGATCAAGAAGTTCCTCGTCAACCTGAAGCGACACCACCGGGAACACTTTGATCAACTCGACACGGAGTTGACCCAACGGTATCTGAGCAAATCGCAGGCGTCTTTGTTCGCCATGGTCAAACCCACCGAGTCCACCCGCACCCTTGATCAGTTGGCTGCGGATGTGCTGCTCTTGACCGAGCGTTTTGCCGCCGTGGACGAGGTCAGCACCATGCAGAGCTTCAAACTGCTGAGCCGGTTGTTCGCCGAACAGTGTGTCATCGAGGAAGACACCACCGCCGATTCTGGCAAGAAAGCCGTGGCCCGGCCGAACAAGGAGGTGCCCTCCGATTCACTGCAAAACCCCTCCGATGCGGATGCCGGCTACAGCAGTCATAAAGGCCAAGGGTATCAGGTGCAGTTGGTGGAAAACTACACTACCACCGATGAGCGTGGACCATCCCTGATCACGCAGGTGGCGGTGGAATCCGCGGATCAGCATGATGCCAATGCCCTCCTGCCCGCCTTGGCCCAACTGGAGCAGAAGGCGATGCTGCCGCAGCAAATGCTGGCCGATTCCCTCTACGGCAGCGACAGCAATTGTGAAGCGGCCCTGCAGGAGCATCAGGTGGCAGTCATCTCCCCGGTCATGCCGGGCAATCAGAAGAAGTTCAACCTGACCGAATTCACCCTTGATGACCAGGGCAAGGTTCTCACCTGCCCCCAGGTCACGGCACCCGACACGGTGAAGAAATCAAAATCCGGCTACAGCGCACTCTTCCCCATCGCTGTTTGTCAGAACTGCTCCTCGTTTGACCGGTGCCCCGTCTCCATCGGAAAAAAGGGCTATTACTACCGCTACACCGACAAGGATATCCGCCTGGCCCGACGGCGACAGGAAGAAGAAAGCCCGGAGTTCAGGGAGAAGTACCGGTACCGGGCCGGCGTTGAGGCGACCATGTCGGAATTCGACCGGCGCACCGGTGTCAAACATCTCCGGGTTCGTGGCATGAAAGCAGTGCGGTTTGCCGCCTTCATGAAGGCCATCGGCTTGAACATATTGCGGGCCAGCAGGCACTGGGGCGAGAAAACCAGCCCAATGACGTCCTTTTACAGCCTATTTTTTTCTCTTTGGCTTTCCAAACATATTTCAAAGAACTTTTTCGGGAAGACTTCTCAACAAGAACTCACGAAGGCACAAACTTTCAACCAGTCGCTTCTTTTCGAGCGGATTGGGCGGTTTGACTTTTTACGAGGTCATCAAACATGATGGCATCGTAAATAGTCAAAAACCTGGAAATCACGTTTCATGAAATCGGTGGGTTACGAAGCTGGAAACGTCGTTCGCGAGGTTTTTTACGAGAATGGCAAACGTGATGTCTTCATAAAAAATGACAGTTCTAGAAGTCACGCATTGTGAAAAGAGTACGTGACGAAGGTCGAAACGTCGTTCCCAGTATTTTGTACGAGAACGACAAGCATGCGGGGAGGGAATTATGACCCAGATAGGTTTGCAGGAAAGAGCGCAGGGCGCCCTGATGGGGGCCTTTATTGGCGATGCGTTGGCCTTGGGGCCTCATTGGTACTATGATCTGGAGGAGATGCACCGCGATTACGGCGACTGGATAAGTGACTACACCGACCCCAAGGCGGGCCGATACCATGAGGGATGCAAGGCCGGGCAGCTTTCCCAGGCCGGCTACATCCTCAAGCTGATGGTGGAATCCCTGGTGCGTGAGGGGGAGTACGACCACGGTGATTTTTGCCTCTATCTTGAAGAGAGGCTGTTTGCCCAACTGGACGGTTCCCCCTACAGCGGCCCTGGCGGCTATACCAGCCAATCTATCCGCGAGGCCTGGCGCAAGCGGGAACTGGGCGGGGTGAGCTGGGAACAGACCGGCGGCAAGGCGGACACCACCGAGGCCATAGAGCGCATCCTTGCCCTGGCGGTGCGCTATGCCAAGCAACCGGCGGAGCTGGCGAAAACCGTGGTCCAGAATACCCTGTTGACCCAGAACGACGATATGGTGGTGGCCATGACCCTGGCCTACGCGGCGGTTTTGGCCAGGCTGGTCTGCGGCGACCCCCTGGATGGCTCGATCTCCACTACCTTGATGGGATTGGTCAAAAGCGGAGAGCTGCCCTTTCATGCCGTGACCCAGGACAATCTCAAACCACCCAAGCCGGGCGAACCGGAACAATCCCGCGCCGGACGGTTCGCCTCGCCCGATGCCCTGCTGACCCCGTCTTTCATTGCCCGAGCAGCCAAGGATCCCGATATCGTCATTGAACCGGCCTGGAAGGTCTCGCTGGTTTATGGCATGCCCTGTGCCATCTACCACATTCTCCCTTCGGCCTATTACCTGGCAGCCCGCTTCAACGATGATTTCGAATCAGGGGTACTGCATGCGGTCAACGGTGGCGGTCAGAACCAGGCCCGGGCCATTCTCACCGGAGCCCTGTGCGGTGCCCAGGTGGGCATAACCAACATTCCCCGGCGCTTCATCGATGGCTTGGAAGAGGGGCAGCGGCTGATGCAGCTGACCTCGGGCTTGGCTCGGTTGGCGGATGAGGCGTAAGGCGCCCATTATAACGACGGAGGATACAGAGCTATGACCTGTTGGAGCCAGGAACTCTACATCCAAGCCTGGAATTTTGCCTGTGCAGCCCACCAGGGCCAGCTGGTCCCGGGAACGGCACTTGCCTACGTCAACCATGTGGGGCTGGTGGCCATGGAGGCGACGGCGGCCCTTGCTGCCGGTGAAGCGGTGACCACCCCCGATCTGCTGGTGGCCTGTGCCCTTCTCCACGACACGCTCGAGGATACCGCAACGACCTTTGCGGACCTGGAGCAATCCTTCGGAAGCGAGATCGCCCGCGGTGTACTCGCGCTGACCAAGGACAAGAAGCTTCCTGGGAAGGAGGCGCAGATGCAGGAGAGCCTGGCCTGCATTCTCGAACAGCCCCGGGAAGTATGGATGGTCAAGCTGGCGGATCGAATCACCAACCTGCAACCTCCGCCCGCTTATTGGGATGTTGAAAAAATTCAGCGGTATCGGGCCGAGGCCGTGCATATTATGGAAACATTGGCAGAGGCGAGTCCGTACCTCAGCGGGCGACTGCGGGAGAAAATAGATCGGTATGCAATCCATTGCTGATTCTTTCCACCCGTGAGCCGTCACCATCAGGAGGATCACCATGGCTTCGGAACCGAAGGGGACAAGCGCAACCGGTTGGGGGGATATTATCAGTGCGGTCAAAACCTACCTCGGTTTTTTTGTCCTCATTGTACTGGTGGCAGAAGCGGTCTTCGGTGCCATCGCCCTGCAACACACCGGCTCGACCCAGCTTCTGGCCATGGCGGCAATGCTTGCGGTCATCGGCCTGCTGATATCGGTGGTGTCGTTTTTTGCCTATCGAAAACCCGAGGCACTGTTACGCGGCATCGTTAGCCGGCAGGAAGGGGAAGCACTCCCGACAGCCGCCTTTTGTGGTCAAATTGTCGGTTATTGGTGGGAGTGGATCATCCCCGAGGATGCCTCGGCCCTTAGTCTGGTGGAGGTTTGTGCGGACGAGGCGAGCGGCACCGTAAAGATGAAGGGCAGGGCTTTTCACACCGATGGTGAGCTGGTGGCCTTGTGGGAGAGTATTGCCTCCTGCGTCAACGCGAGCGAACATAAGCTGTTCTATTATTGGAAGGGATGGCACCCCCTGCATGGAGATGAACCCTACGAAGGCTTTGGTGAAATATCCTTTCAGAACGAGAAGGGGATCTTGCACCGCGCTGTCGGCTTCTTTTCCGACACCAACCTCACCGATCTGAAAACTACCCGAAAAAAGACCGTTGAGCTTCGCCGTTTGAGCGAGCAGGAGTTGCAGGTCGCTTCTGGCGATGACCGGAGTGCAATAAAGGCATTGATCCAGCAAAAGCTGGCTTGAGCAGGACTGCGGCAGCTCCTTATCCTTTTTTATGGCTAACTCTCTGTTGGCCCACGGATTTTTTGCGCTATTGCATTCGCTTCTTCATTGATCCCATGCTATTATCCCCTCAGTTTGACCTGTGGGGAGCCTTTTCCCTACTTTTTGGAGGGGCTGCAACTTTTCATCCATGCCTTGGGTTGCAAAACAGTCATGGTAATCGGTGGCAGCTGGGAACATCGTGCATCACAAAGGAGAACCCCATGCGGGTAACATTGGAAGAAGAGTGCCTGCGGGATGGGCTGCAGGCCGAAGACCGGCTTTTCAGCCTCTCGGAGAAGATGGAGGTGGTCCGCCTGTTGGCCGAGGCCGGAATTCAAAGACTGCAGGTGGGCAGTTTTGTCAACCCGCGGGCTGTGCCGCAGGTGGCCAACACCGATGTCTTGGTTTCCCTGGTGCGGCAGCAGTATCCGGATATTCTCTGCACCGCCCTTGTGCTCAATGAAAAGGGCTTGGAGCGGGCTGCGCGCAGCGGTTTGAACCATCTGAGCATGTCGGTTTCCGTTTCCGACAGCCATAGCCGCAAAAATGCCGGACGTCCTGCTGCCGATGCCCTGGAGGCGATGACCGGGCTGGTGCAGTTGGCTGCCGGTGAGGGGATCCAGGTCCGGGCCGGCTTGATGTGCGCCTTTGGTTGTGTCGATGAAGGGGCCATCCCCGAAGAGACGGTGGTTGCGGCGGCCGTACGCCTGGCCGAGGCCGGGGCCGCGGAGATCAATTTGGCCGATACCACCGGCATGGCGGGACCGGTACAGGTACGCAATCTGGTGCGGCGAATAAATGCGGTTGTGCCGCAGGTTGCGCTGTCGTTGCATTGCCACGATACCACCGGTCTGGGATTGGTCAATCTCTACGCCGCTTACGAGGCCGGAGTCCGCATCTTCGATGTTGCCGCCGGCGGCTTGGGCGGTTGTCCCTGTGTGGAAGGTGCGGCGGGCAACGTTGCCACCGAAGATGCGGTGCAGCTTTTTGCCGGCATGGGCCTGGAAACCGGTATCGATTTGGACAGGTACTGTGAGGTGATCCATTATTTCGAACGGCTCTTGGGGAGGCCCCTGCCGGGAAGGAGTTGTCGCAATCGGCCTGCGTCGTAAACTCGTTGCCCATGATCCGACCGATCTTGCCACCATGATGATTCTCGACGTCGCTCTGAGGTGATCCAATGGAAAAGGATAGAAAAATTGCGCTGTTGATCGATTGCGACAATGCCAGTTATCAGGCCGTGGACGGGGTGCTCAACGAGCTGGCCAAATACGGGGTGACCAACATCCGCCGGGCCTACGGCAACTGGAAGACACCGCATCTCAAGGGCTGGGAGGAACAGCTCCACCCCTTTGCCATCCAACCGATCCAGCAATTCGCCTATACCCAGGGAAAGAACGCCACCGATGCGGCGATGATCATCGATGCCATGGACCTGCTCTACACCCAGCAGTTGGATGCCTTTGCGCTCATGACCAGCGATTCCGACTTCACCCCCCTGGTGATGCGCATCCTCACCAACGGGGTCACGGTGTATGGCTTCGGTGAAAAGAAAACCCCGCCGCCCTTTGTCAATGCCTGCTCCCAGTTCATCTACACCGAAAACCTCCTGCCCTCGGCCGAGAACGATGAATCCGAGGACAATACCTCCCACGACCGCAAAAAATCGCGCAACGAACTGCGCGGCGATGCGGCCCTGGTCAAACTCCTGCGCAACGCCGCCGACCAGACCGCCGGCGAGGACGGCTGGGCCAACCTCGGCCGGGTCGGCCAGTACATCTCCAATACCGCCTCCTTTTCCCCGATCAACTACGGCTACCGCAAATTGAGCGAGCTCATTCGTGTCAGCGAACTGTTTGATGTCGAGATGCGCAACAATAACAAGGTGATGTACATCAAGGATTCTCGCAAGAGCTGAGGCGCAGCCCCGGCGACCATAACTGAGGCCTTGCAGCGTGAACGAACCCGGAACCATACTCATCGCGGAAGACGATCCCAACACCGCCAACCTGGTGCGCACCTACCTGGAGCGGGAAGGCTTTGCCACCCGCATTGCCGCTGATGGCCAGGCGGCCCTGCAGCTCTTTGGCCGCGAGGCGTTTTGTTTCGTCATCCTCGATATCATGCTGCCCCGGGTAGATGGCTGGGAAATCTGCCGCCGTATCCGCCGAACTTCGGAGGTTCCCATCCTCATGCTCACCGCCCGCGAGGAGGAGATCGATCGGGTGATGGGGCTTTCCATCGGCGCCGACGACTATGTGGTCAAGCCCTTCAGTCCCCGCGAGCTGGTGGAACGGGTCAAGGCCATCCTGCGCCGGGTTCGGCCCCGTGTACCAGGAACAGCCAAGCTGCTCAAACATGGCGACCTGGTCTTTGATGACGAAAAGCATAAGGTGAGTCTGGCCGGCAAAACGATCGAACTCACCGGCAGCGAGTACAAACTGCTGCTTGCCCTGATGAGTTCGCCTGGCCGGGTCTTCAGTCGAGAGGAACTCCTCGCCCGTTTTTACGAGGACGGCGAGAGCGTGATCGAACGGGTGATCGATGTCCATATCGGCAAGCTGCGGCAGAAGATCGAGCAAAATCCCGCCAAACCCGAATATATCTTCACCGTGCGCGGTTTCGGCTACCGCTTTGCCGAGTAGGACCTGGCCATGAAGCACCGGTTGCTGTGGAAACTGCTGCTGGTCAACTCCGTGCCGGTGATTTTGGTGATTTTGGCAGTCATTTGGTGGGCCATCGACCATCTGGCAGCCACCTACTTCATGGATCTGATGCATCAATACGCGATCGAGCCCACCGAGATCCATGCCATGTTTCTCACCTCGATACACCACTCTCTCCTCTGGGCCAGCCTGGTCGCCCTGGGCGTGGCGGTGGTCCTGAGCTTCCTGCTCACCCGCCGCGTTTTGCGGCCCCTGTCGCAGATGGCGCGGGTGAGCGAGCGGATTGCCACCGGTGATTTTTCCCCGAGAATTGAAGTCGCCACCCGGGATGAGGTCGGCGATCTGGGCCGGGCCTTCAACCATATGGCCGACAGCCTGGCCCGGGTGGAGCAGCTCAGGAAGAATATGGTCGCGGATCTGGCCCATGAACTGCGCACGCCTCTGACCAACCTCTGCGGTTATCTTGAGGGGATGAAGGATCAGGTCCTGCCCGCCCACCCCGAAACGCTGACCATGCTCCACCAGGAGAGCCTGCATCTGCTCAAGCTGGTGGAAAACCTGCAGCAGTTGGCACGGGCCGATGCCGCCGAAATCGTGCTCAGCCGCGGCCCCATCGATCCGGTCCATGAGTTGCGACAGATGCTTGTACTCTACACCCTTCGCTTCAGTGAAAAGGCGATTCAGGTTCACACCGATTTTTCCATGACCCCTCCCTTGCTCGCTGATCGGGACAAGCTCCTCCAGGTCCTGCGCAATCTGCTCGAGAACTGCCTTCAGCATACCCCGGAGCAGGGCTGGGTGGAACTGGCGATCAGGGAAGAGGTGGCCCATATCCTGTTTTCCTTTACCAACTCCGGGCCGGGCATTGCACCGGCTGATCTGCCTTTTACCTTCGAACGTTTTTTCCGCACCGACCGTTCCCGCAGCCGTCAAGCCGGTGGCTTTGGGATCGGTCTGGCCATCTGCAAACAGCTCATCGATGCCCAGGGCGGCCGGATCGGCGCGGAAAGCGAGCCGGGCCGTACCTGCGTCTGGTTTCATCTTCCAAAATTCTGATCATCCTTCGTTATGGTTGCCCCGATATGGGGCAGCCGCATCTTTACCCGCTCTTTAATCCGCCTTTATCCATTCTTTACAGTGCTGTTGTACTGTTGAAGGCAAGAGGAAGAGAAAAAAGAGAACAACCACAATGGAGGACATCATGAAGCCATTGACCTTCGCAGTAATCGCCACAACAGTATTCCTTACCCTGACTGCGGCCTGTACCCATAACTCCAAGGAACCAGCAATAACTATGGAGAACATGCATCCTCAAGGGGCGATGCAGGAGAGCCCCAGCATCGGGGGAGCCATGGAAGACTCCCATGATGGCATGACCATGGACAAGCCGATGATGGAGACGACGGCTGAGCCGAGGTGAGACAGATTCTTGGCTTCCCCTGCCACCGTTTCCCCAGGATGGGTGTTCGAAGCAACCGTGGCTCGCAGGGCCTCTTTCCCAAAACGCTGCAAGAACGGTGGGGGAGAGCCAAGTATATTTGACTGATAGACCATGAGGGGAAGCAGTGCTTCCCGGGAGGCATTATGAATTCTCTGCAACTTGTAACCCTGGCCACCTTGGCCGTTGGCTTGGTCTCGGTCTGGGCGATAACTGATCATAAGGCGGTGGCGAAAATGGAAAAAACAACCACAGTGTCTGTCGAAGCCAAGCAGGCTGTCTTTGCCGGCGGCTGTTTCTGGTGCATGGAAAAACCCTTTGAGCAGCTTGACGGTGTTTTTGCGGTGGAATCCGGCTATTCCGGCGGCACCACCAAAAATCCCACCTATGAAAACTATGCCCGTGGCGGCCATATTGAAGTTGTGCGCATCGTTTATGACCCCAAGGTGGTCAGCTACAAACAATTGCTCGAGACCTATTGGCACCAGGTCGATCCCACCGATGCAGGCGGTCAGTTCGTCGACCGCGGTCACGCCTACACCACCGCCATTTTTTATCTGGACGAGGAGCAACGCCGTGAGGCCGAGGCCTCCAAGGAGGCACTGGCCAAGAGCGGCGTGTTCCACGATCCCATCGTCACCCCGATTCTGCCGGCAACAACCTTTTATCCGGCCGAGGAGTATCACCAGGATTACTACAGCAAGAATCCCATTCGTTATCATTTCTATCGCACCAATTCCGGACGGGATGTCTTTCTCGAAAAGACCTGGAAAAATGTCAAATCCAAAGGGAAGGACAAGGCGGATTTAAAGTCGCGCCTCACCCCGCTGCAGTACAAGGTGACCCAGGAAGAGGGGACCGAACCGCCCTTTGACAACCTCTACTGGAACAACAAGAAACCGGGCATCTACGTGGATATCGTTTCCGGGGAACCCCTGTTCAGCTCCACCGACAAGTTCGATTCCGGCACCGGTTGGCCCAGCTTTACCCGGCCGCTGGTTCCCACCAATATTGTCGAACATGTGGACCGCAGCCTGTTCATGACCCGCACCGAGGTGCGCAGCAAGGGAGCCGACTCCCATCTGGGCCATGTGTTTGACGATGGTCCCGCCCCCACCGGTCTGCGTTACTGCATCAACTCCGCTGCCCTTCGCTTTGTTCCGCTAGAGGATCTGGACAAGGAAGGGTTGGGCGAGTACCATCAGCTCTTTATGCAGCAATGAACTGAAGTGACCGATGTTTCTGCAATAGAGATGTGAACGATCGTTTTGTGCTGTTCTGCACGCATATTCTGGTCGGTTGAAAAAACGTTGCAAGACGGCGGATCCCATGGCGGATTCGCCGTTTTCTTTTTTTCTGTCATATGAAGGGGATAATTATTTATGGTATTCACTCGTTGATAGTGTAAAAAAAATATGGGCTGGAATTCCTCAACAGATAGTTTTTGATTCCTTTCTTGCCAGCATGAGATCTCATGGACGAAAAATTACTGCCGTATGATGATCTGCTCATTGGGGTGGAGAGCAAGCAAGCGAACAGTTACCAGAACATTGGCCGGTATGTGGACAGGTTATCGACCCGTCTTGGCACAGTGGGGGAAATGCTTCCCTTGGTCTCAGCCCGTGTCTTGAAGGCTCCGACCGATTCGCTGGACACCATCATCAATCTGTCGTTGCAGGAGATTTTGCAGTCCCTGGGGCTGGAGCGTGGTGGGCTTCTCAAGGTTTGCCCCGATAGCGGTCGTGTCGTTGTCGCGCATGCCTGGTACCAGGCGGGAATCCCCATGGTCTCCACGGAAGTGAACCTGGCGGAGTTGTTTCCCTGGACCCATCACCAACTGGTGGTTTTGGGAAAGACTGTCTCTCAGCCCACCATTGATACCCTCCCGGTGAGTGCGATCCTGGACAGGGAGGCGTTTGCCTTCCTGGGGATGCGATCGGCGCTGAACATCCCGCTCTTCGTCGGCCAGGAGGTTCGTCATATTATGGTGGTGCACTCTTTTGCCGAAGAATGTGATTGGCCGGCATCCTTGATCACCGATTTGCGTGTCTTGGGCGAGATCTTCGTTCATGCCCTTGAACGGCGCAACGTCACCAGGGCACTGGAAATTTCCCAGACCCGCCTGGAAATGGCCGCCACTGCGGCTGGGGTCGGTTTTTGGGAGATGGACCCGAAAACAGGGAGGTTGTGGTTTTCCAAAAAGGCGAGGGAACTCTTTTGCTTCGCTGAGAACGAACAGCTGACCATCGCAGGATTCCTGGAGAAAATTGATGTGGCAGACCGCCGTCAGCTTGCTGAAGCCGTCAAGGAGGCTGAAGAGTCGGGGGGGGAAACGCGGGTCGAATTTCGTGCTTCAGACGCAGAGCATCCTCTCCGCTGGATGGCTTTCAGGGGACGGGTCCAGTACCGGGACGATGAGGGAGACTGGCGATTGATGGGGGTCGTGGCCGATATCACCGTACGTAAGGAGATGGAACGCAAGCTTGTTGAGCAGGTAGCGGAGATCGATCGTTTGCGCGAACGCCTCGAACAGGAAAATTTGCTGTTGCGCAATGATGCCGGGGGCTGCGAGCAGCCATCGGGATCCCTGGGGCGCAGCAGTGGCATGCAGAAAATTCAAACTTTGATTGACCAGGTGGCGAAAACCGAGAGTACGGTTTTGATTCAGGGAGAGACCGGTACGGGGAAGGAATTGATCGCCCAGGCACTCCACCGATTGAGCGACCGCAGTTCCCGGTTGATGATTACGGTCAACTGCGCGGCTCTGCCGTCCGCATTGATCGAAAGTGAACTGTTTGGTCGGGAAAAGGGGGCCTACACCGGTGCCGTCAGCCGACAGGTCGGCCGATTTGAGTTGGCGCACCAATCCACCTTGTTTCTCGATGAGATTGCGGAGATGCCGCTAGAAACCCAGGCGAAACTGCTGCGGGTTCTCCAGGACGGGGCCTTCGAGCGTCTCGGCAGCCCGACAAAAATCACCAGCAATGTCCGCATAATCGCGGCCACCAATCGAAATCTCTGGGGAGAGGTGGAGCATGGGCGTTTTCGCCAGGACCTCTATTACCGGTTGAATATCTTCCCCATCCATGTTCCACCCCTGCGGGAACGTGCCGAAGATATCGCACTGCTGACCTGGAAGTTCGTCAATGAATTCGGACAGAAAATGGGACGGAAGATCACAGCGATTCGCAAGGAGGACATGGCGATCCTCACCAGCTATTCCTGGCCGGGTAATGTTCGCGAGTTGCGCAATGTCATTGAACGCGCCATGATCACCTCAACCGGTTCCTCCCTGGATCTATCGCACCTTGATCTGCCCACGTTTGCTCAATCTCCCTCTTCATTGCTCACTCTGGAAGAAGTCGAACGGGCACATATCGTCACCATTCTTCAGGCAACACGAGGCAGGGTGAAAGGGAGCGGCGGGGCCGCGGAACTTCTCGGTCTGCATCCCTCGACCCTGTACTCCCGCATGCGCAAGTTAGCGATCAACCATCGCCAAGAGGTGCGATGATATGCACATGAGAGGAGTTTCTCCTTGTTGGAGATTTTTTCCGTTTTCATCAATGCTGATGGCTTCGTAAAAAGTCAAAAGCCGCAATGTGGCGCATTGTGAAATCAGCAACTTGCGAAGCTCGAAACGTCGTTCTCGGGCCTTTTTGCGAGAACGACAATGCTTTTTTTCTGAATTTCATCTTCGTCCCCAAAAGGACGAAATATCGCCCCCCCAAAAGACGCTATATCACCCTTTGCCTGAAGACAATTGCCGTCGTATCCACATTTGCTGCCTCGAACCCGTGTATTTCCAGTTGCTTTGGGAGAATGTTCCCGTTGCTGGAAATTGGACCGGAATCTGCTTGTTCGAGTTCATGATTCTTTCATTTATCACCATATATCCCCAACCCGACGAGGAAGCGAAGGTCATTGATCTCCTCGATTCTATGCATGGATTGATTGCGACCAATCCAGGGTGCGCGGACTGTCATGTCCTGATCGAAAAGGGGGAGCAACAGGCAATCCACTATCAGGAACGCTGGTATTCCCGCGAATCCTTTGAAGCGCATCTGCGTTCCCCGGGATACTGCCGGATCTTGGAGGCCATGGAGCTTTCGCGGATATCTCCGAAAATAGAGTTTTTCCAAGGGGATATTTTCGGAGGGTTCGAGGTTATCGGGCGGGTTCGTTTGTCGGGCAGGAAAGTCGGTGATTCGGATTGATCCCGGACACCTTGCGGCTGTTACAAAGAGCAACTGCATGTGAAAGGGGCAAGGACCGTGGTTCAAAGGGTGATTTCCAGTGGTGAGTCGCCCCTATCAGAAGAGGTTCATTGGGAGACGCCGATGTTAGGAAATGAGATGCTAGTCAGAAATTCAGGTGTGGCCCGCTCTCGCGCCGGCCTGTGTGCCCTGGTCGTTTGTTTGTGCACCGCGTTGTCTGTCAGTGGCTGTAAAAAAGAGGAGCAAAAGGCGGCTGCGATGGCCCCGGTGGTGGAAACCATGGCGGTGATGCAGCGGGATGTGCCGGTCAAAAAGGAGTGGATCGGCGTTCTTGATGGGATGGTCAACGCCTCCATTCGTCCCCAGGTGACAGGATACCTCATACGCCAGAATTATCGTGAGGGGGAGTTTGTTCGAAAAGGACAGATTTTGTTCGAAATCGATCCGCGTCCCTTCCAGGCAGGGCTCAACAAGGCAAAAGCACAGCTCTCCCAGCAAAAAGCCCGCCATGAAACGTCGAAAGCCAATCTGGCTCGGGTGCGGCCACTGGCGCAGAAAAATGCGGTGAGCCAGAAGGATTTGGATGACGCCATCGGCTTGGAACTCTCCAACCGAGCTGCGGTGGAAGCGGCACAGTCAGCAGTTGAGGCGGCGCAGTTAGATCTGGACTTCACCAAGGTGACCTCGCCTGTGGACGGTGTTGCCGGCATAGCCAAGACCCAACTGGGGAACCTGGTTGGCCCCAACAGTCAGGAGGAGTTGACCTCGGTTTCAAGGCTCGATCCGATCAAGGTTTACGTCAACATCAGCGAACAGGAATATCTTAGGGCGACAGCCTCAGAAAAATCAGCGGCTGATCTGCCGTTAGAGCTCATCCTCGCCGATGGCAGCCTCTATCCTCACCAGGGACATCTGGCTATAGTGGATCGTCAAATCGATCCCACCACCGGCACCTTGAAAATCGGTGCTCTCTTTCCCAATAGCGAAAACAGGCTTCGTCCAGGACAATATGGCCGCATTCGAGCCACGGTACGGATGGAACACGGTGCCTTGCTGATCCCGCAGCGTGCGGTCAGTGAAGTGCAGGGCAAATACATGGTGGCTGTTGTCGGCGCTGACAACACCATCGAGGTTCGTATGGTTGCTGTGGGAGAACGTATCGGCAGTGACTGGATCATTTCCCAGGGGCTCAAGCCAGGGGAACAGGTCGTGGTTGAAGGGGTGCAAAAGGTCCGCAACGGCATGACGGTCACGGCGAAACCCTTTTCCCCCTCGGCGCCTCCTGCGGCCTCCTCCGCTCCCTCTGAGAAGAGGTAGGTACCATGGCCAAATTTTTTATCAATCGTCCCATCGTGGCCATGGTTCTGTCGATACTTATGGTCATTGTCGGCCTGGTGTCCATGAGCGGACTGCCCACAGCCCAGTTCCCGAATATCGTCCCGCCGGAGATCAAGGTCTCCACCACCTATACCGGTGCCGACGCCCTGACTCTGGAACAGTCGGTTGCTACCCCTCTCGAGCAGGAGATGTCAGGGGTGGACAACATGAACTACATGTACTCGATCAACGCCAACAACGGCGAAACAAAGTTGACGGTCAACTTCGACATCAAGAGCGATGCCAACACCGATCAGTTGTTGGCCCAGATGCGCAAGGGCCAGGCTGAGGCACAGTTGCCAAGCGATGTGCGTAATTTCGGCGTCAAGGTCGAGAAATCGACCTCCTCGCCCTTGATCATGTTCGGTCTCTATTCACCCAACGGCACCTACGACAACGTTTTTCTCGCCAATTACTGTTATATCAACATCAATGACCAGATGACCCGGATCAATGGCATTGCCAGCGTGACCGTTTTTGGTGCCGGCAAATACGCGATGCGAATGTGGGTCAAGCCCGATCAACTGGCAAAGCTCAATATCACCATCCCCGAGATCATAAGCGCCATCAACGCCCAAAATACGGTCAATCCGGCCGGACAGGTCGGCTCTGAACCGGTGCCTGCGGGACAGGAGTTCACCTATGCAGTGCGGGCCAAAGGGCGGTTGGAATCGGAGGAAGACTTCGCACGCGTGGTCCTACGCGCCAATCCCGACGGTTCCATTGTCCGAGTGAGCGATGTGGCCCGGATCGAGTTGGGGGCACAGACCTACAGCCTGGAAGGACGACTCAACGGCAAGCCCAGCGCCCTGATCGCCCTCTATCAGATGCCCGGAAGTAATGCGGTCGAGGCTGCGAAAGGCGCCCGGAATATGATGGAAGAGCTGAAGAAGCGGTTTCCGCCGGACCTTGATTACGTGGTCAGTCTCGATACCACCCTGGCGGTCACCGAGGGAATCAAGGAGATCGAACACACTTTGTTTGAAGCCCTGATTCTGGTCATCTTCGTGGTCTTCATCTTCCTTCAGGGCTGGCGGGCCACCCTGATTCCGCTCCTGGCGGTGCCGGTCTCCCTGGTGGGCACCTTCATGTTTTTCCCCCTGTTCGGTTTTTCGATCAATACCCTGTCCCTGTTCGGCCTGGTGCTGGCCATTGGCCTGGTGGTCGACGATGCCATTGTCGTGGTGGAGGCGGTCGAGCACCACATCGATCATGGCCTGTCGCCCAAGGAGGCCACCTTCAAGGCCATGGAGGAGGTGTCGGGTCCGGTTATCGCCATCGCCATCATTCTTGCGGCGGTCTTTGTGCCCACTGCCTTCATCCCCGGCATTACCGGACGACTCTATCAGCAGTTCGCCCTCACCATTGCCCTGTCGGTCATTATATCCGCCTTCAATGCCCTGACCCTGTCGCCGGCCTTGTGTGCGATGCTTTTGAAGCCCAAGGTCCGGGGCCGCGGGCCGTTGCAGATGTTTTATGACTGGTTCAACCGGTTTTTTGGTCGGGCGACCAACAGCTATGTCGGCCTGTGCCGCGTGGCGGTGCACAAGAGCTTGATCAGCCTGCTTTTTTTGGTGGGGATGGTTGTCCTTACCGGTTTTTTCGGAAAGGCCGTACCCACTGGATTTCTTCCCGAGGAGGATCAGGGGTATATCTTTGCCGGACTGCAGCTTCCCGATGCCGCCTCGCTCCAGCGTACCCGCGATTTGACCCAGCGGGCGGAAAAACTGATCATGGAGACCCCGGGGATAAAGTACTGCACCTCGGTTATCGGCTACAGCATGCTCAGCCAGGTCACCAACACCTACAGCTCCTTCTTCTTCATCACCCTGGAAGATTGGGCGGAGCGCAAGGCACCGGGCGTGCAGTACGAGGCAATCAAGCAAACGCTCAACAAAAAACTCGCCAGCCTCAGCGGCGCCATAGGCTTTGCCTTTTCTCCCCCGGCCATTCCCGGTATCGGTACCTCGGGGGGGGTGACCTTTCTCCTTGAGGACCGGGCGGGCAAGGACCTCGATTTTCTCGCTGCGAACGTGAAGACCTTTGTCGAAGCGGCGAGAAAACGGCCGGAGTTGGCCAGCGTATCGACCACCTTTCGCCCCACCGTGCCCCAGTTGTACATTGATGTCGATCAAGACAAGGCGCTGAAGCAGGGGGTGAATGTCGCAGATGTCTACCAGACGCTGAAGAGTTTTATGGGAAGTGGTTTTGTCAATTATTTCAATAAATTTGGTAGGCAATGGCAGGTCTATGTCCAGGCGGAGGGGGATTTCCGGGCCAATATCGACAATATTGGTCAGTTTTACGTGCGCAACAAGGACGGAAAATCAGTCCCCCTCTCAGCTCTGACCACGGTGAAGCACATCAGCGGTCCCGAATTCACCATGCGTTACAATCTCTATCGGGCCGCCCAGATCAATGCATCCGCCGCCCCTGGATACAGCTCCGCCCAGGTGATGCAGGCCCTGGAACAGGTCTTTGCCGAAACCATGCCCTCGGAAATGGGGTATGACTATATGGGGATGAGCTTTCAGGAATGGCAGGCACAAAAGGGTGTCTCCCCGGTGGCCATCTTCGGGTTTTCCCTCCTGTGCGTCTTCCTCATTCTTGCCGCCCAATACGAGAGTTGGTCTCTCCCCTTTTCCGTGCTCCTGTGCACGCCATTGGCCGTGGCGGGCGCCTTTGGCGCCCTGTTGCTCCGCGGTCAGGAAAACAACGTCTATGCCCAGATCGGCTTGGTCATGCTGATTGGCCTGTCGGCCAAGAATGCCATCCTCATCGTCGAGTTTGCCAAACTGGAATACGAAAAAGGGAGGCCGCTTTTGGAGGCCACCCTGGAGGGCGCGAAACTGCGTTTGCGGCCCATCCTCATGACGTCCTTTGCCTTCATCCTCGGTTGTGTGCCCCTGGCCATCGCTTCGGGAGCCGGTGCCATCTCACGCCAGGTCATGGGCAATGCCGTCATCGGCGGCATGATTGTGGCGACTTGTATCGGTATATTCCTGATTCCCGTCTGTTTTTATGTGGTCGAAAAACTGGGCCATCGTACTGGCCAGCCCGGAGGAATTCCGGCAATCGATGTTCCCGTGCAGTCCGGTGACGATCAAGGGAGGAAGCATGATGCGTAGTCTTGGGGGAGTTCTTGCCGGGTTGCTCTTGATGTGCAGTTGTACCCTGGGCCCCGACTACCGGCGGCCGGCCATTGAAAGCCCGGCGGCATGGCAGGTCAGTGTGCGGGAAGCCAAAGAAACGGCGGCAACCGATTGGTGGCAGCAATTCCACGATCCGGTACTCAACGAATTAATCGTCAATGCGCTCCGAGAAAACAAGGACTTGTTGATCGCTACGGCCCGCATTGACGAATTTGCCGGTCGTTTTGGCATGGTCCGCGCCGACCTCTTCCCCCAGATAGGCGCTGGAGCCGAATATAGCCGGCAACGGGTCACCGAGTTGGGGGATAACCGTCTCTCCCCGACCTACAAACCCACCACCGATAACTTTTCCGCCTCTCTCAATGCCAGCTGGGAAATTGACCTCTGGGGCAAACTCCGTCGCAGCACCGAGGCGGCAAAAGCGCAGCTCCTCGCCAGTGAGGAGGGGCGGCAGGCGGTGATCCTTACCCTGGTGAGCAACGTCGCCAGCGCCTATATCAATCTTCGCAGTTTGGATCGGCAGTTGGAGATCAGCCGCAACACCGCGCACAGCCGAGGAAACTCGTATCGCATCTTCCAGGAACGCTTCCGTGGCGGCTTGATTTCGGATCTTGAACTGAGCCAGAACCGCTCCCAGTATGACGAAGCCCTGGCCAGTATCCCCAGTCTTGAGCAGGCGGTCGTGCAGCAGGAAAACGGATTGTGTGTTCTTCTCGGCCGCAACCCCGGCTCCATCGTCCGGGGACGAAATATCGACCAGTTGGTCGTTCCCCCCGTAGCAGCCGGTCTGCCGTCGAATTTGCTGGAGCAGCGGCCGGATATCCGCCAAGCCGAGCAGAATCTGATCGCCGCCAATGCCCAGATCGGAGTGGCCAAAGCAGCCTATTTCCCCTCCATCTCCTTGACAGGCGCCTTCGGTTCCGCCAGCGGCGAGCTTGACGATCTCTTCAAGGGGCCTTCCAAGGTCTGGCAGTATAGCGCACCGATTACCCTGCCGATTTTTACCGCCGGAAAGATTGCCGGCAGCGTGCGGGCAGCCGAGGCAGTCCAGCAGCAAGCCTTGCTGGCATACCAACAGGCGGTACAGAACGGTTTCCGCGAAGTCAACGATGCCCTGGTCGCGCAGCAGCAGACCACAAAACAGTTGGCCGCACAAAAGAGCCAGGTTGAATCCTTGCGCCAATATTCGAGCATCGCCCGTATGCGCTATGAAAACGGATATGCCGACTACCTGGCGGTCCTGGATGCGGAACGGAGCCTCTTCAATGCCGAACTGGCCTATACCCAGACCCAGGGGGCTCTGCATCAATCCCTGGTCAACCTGTACAAGGCGATTGGCGGAGGCTGGGGACCAAAGGCCGCGCAGGACACCTCTGTACCATCCAAACCATGACGACGATGTCGGGAACTTTTGCAGGCGCAGTTGGTCTTAACAGCGGAAAGGATGATAGCGTGGAGAGTGACTATTTGCTGTGTTCCATAATTGACAAAAGGAGGGAAGCATGAGGAGGTTGTTAAGCCTGGTCGTTATTTTGATGTTGTCGGTGGCTGTATTCGCCTGTGCCAAGAAAGAACAACCGTCCAATCTTGATGTCGAGCGAACCAATACCGTGCAGACAGTCGCCATGGTGGAAAAGGTCAATCTCAAGGACAGGATGGTGACCCTGCGCAGCCTGGAAGGGCGACTCTTTACAGTCCATGTGGGCGAGGAGGCGGTCAACCTGCCACAGGTGCGGAAAGGCGATCGGGTCGAGATTTCCTATTCGGAGACACTGGAAGTACGGATGGCCGAGCCCGGTGAGGTGAGCAATGAAAGCAGCTCCTATCAGGCTCGAGCCGAACCGGGATCAAAGCCTGGCGGGTTGGAGGTGAACGAAACGATTGTGACCGCCGAAATTTTGGAACTGGATAAAGCGAATGACACCGCCACCCTGAAAATGGCGGACGGCTCCATTGCCACGGTACATGTTGAGAATCCTGACTACCTCGACAAGGTAAAAGTGGGAGACAAGATTGCGATCAAATATCTGGAAGTCGTTGAAATAAAGGTAAAAGGAAAATGATGATCCGATGCCGGATCAGCGGCATAACAACATGCACTTAAGCTTGTTGCAGGAGCCGCATAACCCTACTTGTTCTTTCAAGGAGCACATTCATGAGTATCGATAGCAGAGGGGGGCAAGTCGGACGATCACGAAAAGCGATGTGGTTGCAATGGGGGCTGGTTCTTGCCCTTCTTTTTGTGGTTCCACAATTCGTCTTGGCCGATACCGCGGCAGAAATTGATCGTGACGTCAACAATGCATTGAACAAACTCTACCAGACCACACCGGTGGCGAGGAGGGTGGCAGGTATTGCCAAGGGGATACTCGTTTTCCCCAATATCATCAAAGGAGGGTTTATTATCGGCGGACAGTACGGTGAAGGAGCGTTGCGTGTCGGCGGTAAGACAACCGGTTATTATCGCTCGCTGGCCGCTTCCTACGGCCTGCAGGCCGGAGCGCAGTCGTTTGGATATGCGTTGTTTTTTCTTTCCAATGAGGACCTACAGTATCTGAGGAGCAGTGACGGTTGGGAACTTGGGGTCGGCCCGAACATCGTGGTTGTCGACGAAGGGTTCGCCCGCTCGTTTTCCACCACCACCGCACAATCCGGGGTGTATGCCTTCTTCTTCAATCAGAAAGGGTTGATGGCCGGCCTGGGGATCCAGGGAAGCAAGATCACCCGGATTTATCCGGAAAAATAATTTTATGCTTTGCGTCATTGACCAGGAGAAGCCATGCGTATCAGAGATCTCGTCACCATCGCCGTCGTCTTGTTCGTCAGCGGCCTGCTCGCTGGCTGCGCGGCCACACCCAAATCGGCACCATCGGGTTTTCTCGGCACCTATCCCCAATTCCAACCCGGACCAGGGGATGGGATTGATCAGGTTTACATCAAACCAGGAGCCGATTTCCGTCAATATCACCGGGTCATGCTCGATGAAGCGCAGTTTTTTCTCAAAAAGGATGTTGCCAAGTACGGGATTCATGCAAGTGAACTGAAAGAATTGTCCGACAGTTTTCATCGTGCTGTTTTTGAGGCCCTGGGTACGGCATATCCCCTGGTCACCGAACCGGGGAAAGATGTGCTCCGGGTCAGGCTGGCGCTCACCGATATCGAGACCAGCAATCCCGCCCTCAGCGGCATGGCCACGGTCTTGCCGGTGGGGCTGGCTATCGATGTGGTTAGAAAAGGAACGACAGGCGCCCATTCCGGTGTCGGCGGGGCCAGCATGGAAGTCGAGTTTCTGGATTCCATCACAGGCGAACGCCTTGCGGCCGGAATCGACACCTTCAACGGTTCCAAGTTAAGTGGTTTTTCCAAGCTTGCTGCAACCAAAGAGGCCTTTGAGTTTTGGGCAAAGCGGTTACGGTTCACCCTGGATAAGGCGCACGGCAAGGAATTGAACCAATAAAAACCGACTGTTGCCATGGCGGGTAAAAAAGAAGAGATGCAAATGCAAAAAAAGAAGAGGAGACTGGGGCTGGTGGTCGCCTTGGCCATGATGCCGGGAATACTCACTTGTTCAAGCGCCTCGGCATCGGGAATGCTTGAGTTGGATATTGAAAACGTGCCTGCCGTGATCGGACTGGGCGTCGGGACCATGCCCGACTACCGAGGCTCCGACGAATACGACTTCGGCTTTGCGCCGTTTTTTCGCTATACTCTGAAGGGGCAGGAACGGTATGTCCAGTTGCTGGCCAACGAACTGACCGTCAATGTGCTCGACGATGAAATGTTTCGTGTCGGTCCCCTAGTGAACTATCATTTCGGCCGTGATGAGGATGTGGACGACGCGCTGGTGAGCCGGATGCAGGAAATTGACGACACGGTGGAGGTTGGAGCCTTTGCCGATATCGTCTGGACCCTGTCTGAAGACCGGCGGAACCGTTTCATCGTGGGGTTGAAACTGTATCAGGATGTGGGGGATGAGAGCGACGGCTTTCGCGCGAACGTCAGTGCCCGCTACTGGGTGCCGGTGGCCAAACCGGTTGATCTCAATGTCAGCATCGGCGCCTCTTACCAGGATGACGATTATGCCGACCATTATTTTGGGGTGAATGCGGACAACGTCGGCAGTTCCGGGTTGCCGTTTTTCACCGCCGATGGGGGGCTGAATGAGTATTACGTTGTCCTAGGCGGCATCGTCTACCTCAATAAAAACTGGATCGTGAGCGCCGGGGTGCGCGGGTCCGTCATCAGCGGCGATCCTGCCGACAGCCCGATTGTCGATCAGCGCGGCAATTCGACCCAATGGCTTGGCGGTATCGGTATCGGCTACGCCTTTTGGTAACAGGTGCTCGGGGCAGGGGCACAATGGCCAGCTGGGCGGCACACCTCTCCACCGCAGAGGCCTCTGCCCCTGTCTCGGATCAGCCTGTCTGAAGGAGTGCATACATTGCCGCGTGAAAAATTTTATTTATGGCAGGACGAACGATGAGTATGCCGCAGCAAAACGCAGATATGCCCAAGATGGCCGCGTTATGTAAGGATGCTTCGTCCATTGTGGTCGCCTGCCCGGATTGTGACCTGCTCAACCGCCTTCCCGGTGAACCGGGCAGGGCGACCTGTCTCTGCGCTCGTTGCGGTGCGGTACTCAGCCGACATCGGCCCAACAGTATTGAACGGTCCCTGGCGTTGACGCTGACGGCCCTGATCCTGTTTATCCTCTCCAACAGTTTCCCCTTCCTGGCCATGAAATCAGCAGGATTGGTGCAGGAAACCACGCTGCTTAGCGGTATTTATGCCTTGTGGGGGCAGAAGTTGTACGGTCTCTCACTCCTCGTGCTTCTGACCTGCATTCTCGTGCCGGCCGTCCAGATGTGTGGTTTGCTCTATATTCTCTTACCGTTGTACTGGAGGACGCGTCCCTCCGCCCATGGCGCTCAGGTTTTTCGCCTCGTGCAGGAGGTGGCCCCTTGGGGCATGATGGAAGTTTTTATGATCGGTATCCTGGTGGCGCTGGTCAAATTGGGGAATATGGCGACCATTGTTCCCGGAACCTCGGTCTTCTCCTTTGGTGCCCTCATTTTTGTGATGGCCGCCGCCTTTTCCAGCCTTGATCCAGCCTTGCTGTGGGATCGCCTCGACCGACGTCGAACATGAAAATCACGACCGCTCGGGAAAAAGGACTGGTCAACTGTCACGACTGTCATCTCCTGGTCGAAGCGGACCACGGCGGGCATCGCTGCCCGCGTTGCGGTGCCCGTCTCCATATGCGAAAACCCAACAGTCTCTCCCGTACCTGGGCACTGGTTTGTGCAGCCCTGATCCTGATCGTCCCGGCCAATCTGCTGCCGATGACCATCACCACGGCATTGGGGGCCAAACAGGCCGACACGATCATGAGCGGGGTCATCTATTTTATGCAGACCGGGTCCTGGGAGATTGGTGCGGTCATTTTTATCGCCAGCATCTTTGTCCCCATTGCCAAGTTGCTGATCCTGATATTCCTGCTGCTCAGTGTGCAGTTCCGATCTGCCTGGAGGCCCTCGGATCGTACGAGCCTCTACCGACTGACCGAATTGGTCGGGCGCTGGTCGATGGTCGATATCTATGTGGTGACCATTCTGGTCGCCTTGGTCAAACTCGGGGGAGTGGCCTCGATCGAGGCCGGACCGGCGTCCGTCTTTTTTGCAGGTGTGGTGGTGGTCACCATGTTCGCCGCGGAAAGCTTTGATCCCCGTCTGATTTGGGATGTGCTCGAGGAAAAAACATGACTGATCGCCCTTCAAGAGAAGCTGAAGCCGTCATGGCGCAAATCAACAGCAAACGGAAGTTTTCCATCGTCTGGCTTGTTCCCCTGGTGGCCTTGATCATTGGGGGCTGGCTCGGGTACAAGGCGATCAGCGAAAAAGGGCCGACCATTACCATTACCTTCGCCACCGCGGAAGGGATAGAAGCGGGCAAGACCAAGATTAAATTCAAGGATGTGGAAATTGGTCAGGTCGAGTCCATCGTCCTCAGTGAGGATGCGACCAAGGTGGTGGTGACGGCGCAGATGGTCAAGGACGCCGAAGTCTACCTCACCGACCAGACCAAGTTTTGGGTGGTGCGGCCACGAATCAGCGGCGGTTCGGTCTCCGGTCTGAGCACAGTCCTCTCCGGTGCCTATATTGGTATCGACGGCAGCAGGCAGGGGGTTCCGAGACACCAGTTTACCGGCCTGGAAGTGCCCCCGGTGGTGACGCTCGGTCAGCCGGGGCGACATTTCGTCCTTGAGGCGGAAAACCTTGGCTCGCTTGATATCGGTGCGCCGGTCTATTTCCGGCAGATCAAGGTGGGGCAGGTTGTGGGCTATGCCTTGCATCCGGGCGGCAAGTCCGTGGAGATAAAGATTTTTGTCGAAGCCCCCCATCACACCCAGGTCACCACCAATACCCGCTTCTGGAATGCAAGCGGCGTGGACCTCACCCTCAATGCCCAGGGACTCAAGGTGGACACCCAATCGGTCATCTCCATTCTTGCCGGGGGGATCGCCTTTGAACAACCCAAGGATGGTGCCCCTGGGGAGGAAGCCCGAGAAAACACCCCATTTTACCTGTATGGCGACCATAACGCCACCCAGGAGAAGCAATATGCCATCCGCAACTATTATGCCCTGCTGTTCGACGAATCGGTACGTGGGCTCAGTATCGGAGCGCCGGTGGAATTGTATGGGATCAAGTTGGGCGAGGTGGTTGATCTCAAACTGCAATGTGACATTGATCAGAAGAAGTTTTTCGTTCCGGTGATCGTTGCCATAGAGCCGGAGCGGATTAACGCCGTCAGGAAAGAAGAGGCCTTACAGGATGCGCAGCGCAATCCTGGATTTTTTCTCAAGGCCTTGGTTGAAGGGCAAGGTCTACGGGCCCAGCTGCAAAGCGGCAATCTGCTCACCGGACAGTTGATGATCAACCTGGTGTTTGTCGATGACGCTCCCCATGCCGAACTTGGTCAGTGGAACGGATTCATTGCCTTGCCCACCATTCCCGGCTCCTTTCAACGCCTGCAGGAGGGGTTGACCCGCATTGTGAACAATCTGGAGAAGGTCCAATTCGATCAGATCGGTGGAGAACTGGAGCAAACCCTCAAAACTGTGCACACAGCCGTGGCCGAGATAGGCGGGCTCACCAAGACGCTGAACAAAGAAACCGTTCCGAAACTCCAGGCAACCCTGGTGGAATTGCAAAAATCATTGCTCGAGGTGCAAAAGGGGGTGAACAAGGATTCACCCTTGAATTACACCGCGACCAGGACCATGGAGGAGTTGTCCCTGACGCTGCGGGCAATACGGGAACTTGTGCAGATGCTGGACCATCAACCCCAGTCGCTCCTGTTTGGCAAGGAGAACAAGGCTCATGAATAACTATTTGTTAATATTCGGTTGTTTTTTTATCACTGCTTGTGCCACTCTCGGACTTGGCGGCTGCGGCAACAAGGTGCCGCAGATCAGTTATTATAGCCTGATGGCAGCGGACCTTGCCCCATCGACCGCGGTCCCCGCAAAGGGGATGGCCCTTCTGGTCGGCCCAATATCCCTGCCCGATATCCTGAAAAATTCGCAGATCGTCACCGGCCGAACAGGAGAGCGGTATCAACGCAGTGACAATCACCGCTGGAGTGGCGAAGTCGACCGGGATTTCGCCCGTTCCCTTGGCGAATATCTCTCCCGGCGGCTGGGAACCGAGCAAATTAGCCTCTATCCCATGAGCCAATCCTTTACCCCGACCCATCAGGTGGTCTGCGATATCCTGACCATGGACGGGGTACTCGGCCAGGAGGCCCGATTAGTCGTACGTTGGTCCTTGCTGGATCCCGCCACCAAAACCGTCAGCGTGACGCGTCGCAGTTTTTGCCGGCAACAACCTGCCGACAACAGTTATGATGCCTGGGTTGCGGCGCAGAGAGACAATATCGGCTGTGTCAGTGAGGAGATTGCAGTCGCTTTGAGGGCCAAGAATCCCTGACCTGTTTGTTTCAGGGCCTCCGGTCCGGGAACAAACAGGTGTAACCATCATGTACAAACCGGAGATCGGCGTCCTATGACCAGCAATCGCTCGATCGAGATCGTCCGTTCAACCCTTGCGGTCCTGTTTATCGGTCTTCTCATTATCACCTGCCTGGGGATCTTGCGGCCTTTTCTTTTCCCCCTGGCCTGGGCAACGACCATTGTGATCGCTACCTGGCCCATGATGCTGACGGTCCAGCGACGATGCTGGAACAGTCGGGGCCTGGCGGTGGCGATCATGTCGGTGGCGCTGTTGCTGCTACTCGTCCTCCCTTTGTCTTTTGCGCTCGGCACATTACTGAATCACGCTGGCGATGTGGGCATTCTCCTCGACAGATTGAAGTCCTCCCGCCTTGGCGCCTCTCCCGAGTGGTTCGAAAAGGTGCCGTTTTTGTCCGAGGAATTGAGCGAACGTTGGCAGCATTGGTCGGCTATCACCTCACAGGAATTCGCAGAAAAAGTGACGCCGTATGTCAACAAGGGCGTGAAGTGGTTTGTCGCCCAGGTGGGGAATCTCGGTATGCTGCTGGTCCAGTTCCTGGTGATGATCGTCCTGGCGGCGGTCCTGTACGGGCACGGCGAACAAGCCTCGGAACTGGTCTGTGGTTTTTCCCGGCGTCTGGGGGGAAACCGGGGCCAGGAAGTTGTCCTCTTGTCGGCGGCGGCGATCCGCAGCGTGGCGATCGGTATCGTTGGTACAGCAGTCATTCAATCGGTGTTTGGTGGGCTGGGGCTCATTCTGACCGGTGTTCCAGCGGTCACCCTCTGGATCGCTGTGATGATGATCCTCTGCTTGGTCCAGATAGGTCCGGGGGTGGTGCTGTTTCCTGCGGTCGTTTGGTTGTACCGGACAGATCAATCGACCTGGGCGACCGTACTGCTGGTCTGGTCAATAGTCGTGGCGTTGAGTGATAATTTTCTGCGGCCACTCTTGATCCGACGAGGTGCGGCTTTACCCTTCCTCCTCATACTTGTTGGGGTCATCGGCGGGTTGATTGCCTTTGGCGTCATTGGTCTTTTCCTCGGTCCGGTGACCCTTGCGGTGACGTATACACTGCTCATGCACTGGATCAGAGAGGAGACCTCGCCGTCGGACGTCGGGGAGGGCACTGGAGGGATGGCAGCATGAAGCGGCAACCGGGAGTGGAGAGGGACAGGGGAATCATAGGCAATCGCTATGATGGATCATCATCTCAGGGAGGTATGTGATGGCTAGGGAAAAAAAGGCAGCCGTTGCCCAGGACAAAAAGCGTCTTGATCGCAAAACCTATGATACCGAGTTGGCCATGCTGCATGGGGAACTGGTCAAACTTCAGCAGTGGGTGGTGCACAAGGGGCTCAAGGTCTGCATCGTTTTTGAAGGGAGGGATGGCGCAGGAAAAGGGGGAACAATCAAGGCCATCACCGAACGGGTCAGCCCGCGAATTTTTCGTGTTGTCGCCCTACCCGCACCAACGGAACGGGAGAAATCCCAGATGTATGCGCAGCGCTATCTCCCCCTCCTCCCGGCAGCCGGAGAAATCATCATCTTTGACCGAAGTTGGTACAATCGTGCCGGGGTCGAACGGGTGATGGGATTTTGTCCCGAGGAAACGGTGAAGAAATTTCTCACCGTCGTGCCGCTCTTCGAGCGGATGATGATCGAATCAGGGATCATTCTCCTCAAGTATTGGATGGAGGTCAGTCCGGAGGAGCAGACTAGGCGACTGACCGCACGCATTGACGATCCGCGCAAAATTTGGAAGCTCTCGCCGATGGACATCAAATCCTACGACAAGTGGGATGAGTACACCCGCGCCCGCGACGAAATGTTTGCCGCCACCGATACTCCCTGGGCACCGTGGCATGTGGTGCCCTCCGACGACAAGAAACGGGCGAGATTGAATACCATCCATCATATCCTTGCGTCCATCGAATACAAGGCAATTAAGGGTGAAAAAACCGTACTGCCGAAACGAAAGATCGGCAAAATCTATCAAGAGGCCAATTATCCTTTTAAATTCGTGCCGGAGAAATATTGAGGCAGTGGTGCTGCCGGGTGATTGGGAGGGGTGACGGCATTCAGATCCTCAAAAGACGTCCTTGGCTGAAAGCCGGCCCGTATGACTGACCGTTGTGTATTCAAAGGAGGATAATAGGTGGAGCAGCACTTGACCAGCAAACGTGAGGAGATCGACAAACTCAAACGTGCCTTTGCCTATAAACTCTTTTTTCAGCAAGGGGTTCTGCCGCTCGTTGCCTCCCTCAACGATTACTATCTGGCAGTGAGTTGTACCCTGCGTGACCGTATGCAGCAACTGTTCGTCAACACGGTTGCCGCATTGCGGGAAAACAAAGGTCGGGTGGTCTGCTATTTTTCCGCCGAGTTCCTCATCGGGCCGCATCTGCTCAATAATTTGATCAATCTCGGCTTGCAGGACTCGTTTCAGCAGGCCGCTCAGGAAAGCGGCCTGGATCTGGAACAGATCATCGAGCACGAGGAGGAACCGGGCCTGGGCAATGGCGGCCTCGGTCGTTTGGCCGCCTGTTATCTGGACTCACTGGCCAGCCTGGAGATCCCGGCCATCGGCTACGGTATCCGGTATGAGTTCGGTATCTTTGACCAGACCTTTGTCGACGGCTGGCAGAAGGAGGTGAGCGACCTGTGGCTGCAGCCGGGCAATCCCTGGGAGTTCAAGAAGAGCGATCTTGCGACCGAGGTGGGGTTCGGCGGCCACACCGAGGTCGGCGTCGATGGCCAGGGCAACTATCGGGTGCAATGGCTGCCGGGATCAGTGGTCAAGGGGATCCCCTACGATACCCCGATTCCCGGATACCGGGTCAATACGGTCAACACTCTCAGGTTGTGGAGTGCCGAGGCGCCGAGAAGTTTCGACTTTGAGGATTTCAATGTCGGCGATTACTTCGGGGCGGTTGCGGAAAAGATCCAGGCGGAGAATATCACCAAGGTCCTGTATCCCAACGACGAGCAATTTCAAGGCAAGGTGCTTCGGCTGCGGCAGCAGTATTTTTTTGTTTCCTGCTCCCTCCAGGACATGATCAGGCTGCACCTGCTGCAGTTCGAGTCCCTGGACAACTTCCACCTCCACTTCGCGGTACAACTCAATGATACCCATCCGGCCATTGCCGTGCCGGAACTGATGCGGCTGTTGGTGGATATCCACGGTTACGGGTGGGACCAGGCCTGGACCATCACCTCGGCCACCTTTGCCTATACCAATCATACCCTCCTGCCCGAGGCCCTGGAGAAATGGTCGGTCGAGCTGTTACGGACGCTCCTGCCCAGGCATCTGGAGATTATTTTCGAGATCAATCACCGTTTTCTCGAGCAGGTCCGCCAACAGTATCCGGGGGATGAGGCCCTGGTTCGCCGGGTGTCGATCATTGACGAAACCGGCGAGCGTACCGTGCGCATGGCCCATCTCGCCTGCATCGGCAGCCACCGGATCAACGGGGTGGCAACCCTCCACACCCGATTGCTCCGGGAACAGACCCTGGCCGATTTTCACCGCCTGTGGCCGGAAAAATTGGTCAACATCACCAACGGCGTGACTCCGCGCCGATGGCTGCGGCTGAGCAATCCCGGATTGAGCGGCCTGATCACCTCCGCCATCGGTGAGGGATGGGTCAAGGATCTGCAGCAGTTACGGGAGCTGGAACCCCTGGCCGATGATCCCGCCTTCGGCGAACAGTGGCGCAGGGTCAAACAGGCCAATAAGTTCCGATTGGCGCGGATTCTCGAGGAGAGAACCGGGGTTGTTGTTGAACCTGCCTCACTTTTTGATGTCCAGGTGAAGCGGATTCACGAATACAAACGCCAACATCTCAACCTGCTCCACATCATCGGTCTGTATTTCCAGCTGAAAAACAATCCTCACCAGGACGTTGTCCCGCGGACCTTCCTTTTCGGCGGCAAGGCAGCCCCGGGCTATTTCATGGCCAAACTGATCATCAAGTTGATCAATGGCGTGGCAAAGGCGATCAACAACGATCCGGAGGTCGACGGGCGGATCAAGGTCGTTTTCTTCCCGGATTTCAACGTCAAAAATGGGCACCATATCTATCCTGCGGCCGATCTCTCCGAACAGATCTCGACCGCCGGCAAGGAGGCCTCGGGCACCGGTAACATGAAATTCTCCATGAACGGTGCCCTCACCATCGGTACCCTGGACGGAGCCAATGTGGAAATACGGGAGCAGGTGGGGGCGGAGAATTTTTTCCTTTGCGGCATGCGGGTCGAGGAGGTCGAGGCCCTTTGGGCCTCTGGCTATCGGCCCTGGGAGATCTACAACCACAATGAATCACTGCGCAATGCGATCGACCTGATTGCCTCCGGCTATTTTTCCGATGGCGACCCGGATCTGTTCCGCCCCCTGGTCGACTCCTTGCTGTACCACGATCCCTACATGGTTTTGGCGGATTATCAGGCCTATGCCGATTGCCAGCAACGGGTTGGCGCGATGTATCGTGATCAAGAACAATGGACCCGGATGGCCATCCTCAATGTCAGCCGCATGGGACTCTTTTCCTCCGATCGATCGATAGCCGAGTACTGCCAGAAGGTGTGGCGGGTACAGCCTTCTCCAGTCGCCCTTCGATGGGAACGGCTTCCCAAGGAGGGGATCGTTTTCCCCAGGCCCAAGCCGAGCGTCAGGCGCTGATCGATTTCCCAGCTCATGCGGACGGATCTCTGTCTTTTCGGGAGGGCCGAAAACCGTATTGTGTTGAAACCAGTGAATATTCCCTAGATGATGGAGCCGATGAGCACAAGCGTATCAACCACCTTAAGCCGCAGGTTGCACCGGATTGTTCCCGGACTATTCCGCCTGTTGCAATATCAACGAAGCAATTTCCGGCCTGATCTGATTGCCGGTGCCTCCGTGGCCGCGGTTTGCCTGCCGGTGGGTATCGCCTATGCGGAGATTGCCGGCGTGCCACCTGTCTATGGCTTGTATTCCTCGCTCTTGCCGCTGTTCGCCTACGCCCTCTTCGGTTCCTCACGCCAACTCATCACCGGACCCGATGCCGCCACCTGCCTGATGGTCGCTTCCGCAATCGGCCCCCTGGCCGGCGGGGATCCCCAACGGTATATGGAGCTGATGATCGGCCTGACTCTGTTCACGGGGATCCTGCATATCCTCTTGGGCGCCTTGCGCTTTGGCTTTCTGGCCAATTTTCTTTCCCACCCCATCCTCATAGGCTACCTCAATGGGGTGGCCCTGATCATCCTGGCAGGACAACTGCCCAAGCTTTTCGGCTACCAGGGGGAAGCCGGTCCATTTTTCAGCAGGCTGTTCGAGTTTGTGGACAAGGTCGGCGACGCCCATGTGCCGACGCTGCTGCTGGGCGCCATATCGCTCGTGCTTCTGCTGTGCATGAAACGATGGACGCCCCGGTGGCCGGCCGCACTCATCGTTGCGGCCATCAGTATCGGAACGGTCAGCCTGCTGCATCTGCACACCCAAGGGGTGGCCGTGCTCGGGGCCGTTCCTTCGGGGCTTCCATCCTTGCATCTGCCGGGGTTCGATCCCTCACGGACACGTATCCTTGTCCATGATGCCGCCGGTATCGCCTTGATCAGTTTTATCAGCGGTATCCTCACCGTGAAGAGCTTTGCCCGGCGCAACCGCTACGATATCGACGCCAATCAGGAGCTGATCGCTTTCGGTGCCTGCAATATTGTCTCCGGTCTGGCCCAGGGGTTTCCGGTCACCGGGGCCGACTCCCGCACAGCGGTCAACGATGCCATGGGCGGGCGGACGCAGATGGTCGGCATTGTCGCCGGCGGTGTCATGCTCCTCTTTCTGTTGTTCCTGACCGGGCCGCTGGCCCTGTTGCCCAGCGCCACCTTGGCCGCCATCATCGCGGTGGCCAGTCTTGGCCTGATCGACCTCTCTTCGCTGCGGGAGTTGTATAGCGCCAGCCATCGTGAATTGACCTTTTCGCTGGTGACCTCGGCCGGGGTTCTCTATTTCGATGTCCTTCCGGCGGTTGTCTTTGCGGTGCTCCTGACCTTTTTCTGGCTGCTGCTGGCGGCCTCCCAGCCCCGCGACGCGGTTCTTGGCCAGGTGCCTGGGATTAGCGGCTTTCATAGTATCGCCGACTACCCCAATGCCCAGACCATCCCCGGTCTGCTGCTGTATCGGTTTGAAGGAAACGTCCTTTTTTTCAATGTGGATTATTTCAAGGAACGGCTGCTCGCGCACATCGCCAGGGCAACCACACCGGTTGAATGGGTGGTGGTCGATACCAGCCCGGCGAGCATCATTGACATTACCGCCGTGCATAAACTTATCGATCTGCGGGACGAGTTGAGCGAACGTGGCATTACGCTTCGCTATGCCCGGGTCAAACAGTCGTTATGGCGTTGTTTCGATGTCTCTTGGATCAAGAGCCACTCGCGGTTCAACACCACGCCCCGCTATCACACCCTGGCCTCGGCGGTTGAGGCTTTTCAGGTACGAAAGGAGCAACCCGCTGGGGACGCCGCCGGTCAGTGACGGTCACAATTGAGGAGGGGCTATGCAGCAGGAGCAAAGACCAGCAGGCATTGGGCGCTGGGTACAGCAGGTGTGGCAGGCATTTCAGCCCAGCAGGGAGGGCGATGACTCGATAGGGCAGGCAACGGACCGCGTGGTGCAAATTGCCGACCCCGTCATCCGCCAGGCCAGGCGATACAGGCAGGTGCTGCGGGAGCCCATTGCCGCATCCATGGCCTATTTTCGCGGCCTGAGTGATCTTCTTCCCGGGCCGGTAGAGTTACGTCCCGATCGATATTACGACGATCCCATGATCAAGGCCTTGTTCGCCTCTCCCGATGAGCTCAAGGAGGTGCTGCGATTCAACCCCGCGATCAACCAATTCCGCAACCGGGGGAATAATGACGGTGTCGTCCAGGCCTTGATGACCATGGAACAAAATGAGCGGACTATCTTCGGACATCAGCAGGAGGGGGAGTTGCTCCTGCGGGAAGTCCGCCAGCAGGCGGTCAGCTTTGCCGATCACCGGATTGTGGCTATTGGTGCCGATATGGAAACCACCCGGGAGGGACTCGTCGATCGCGGCCTGGAAGTTCTGGCCACGGTGGCCATGGAACGAATCACCACGTTGCGGGCGCACAGGGCCGAATTACAGGGGAAAAAGGAATACCTGCAGGGCATGGTAAAAATATTGGGAGGAAAATCCCATCGCCAAGGAGTCTTTGCCGCGCCCTCGGTGAAAAATCGGGAGGAATTACGCAAGGTTGAACAGTTATTGTCGGAAACCTCCCATGAGCTGGAAGAACTCGTCAACCGGATTACCCCGCCGGAACATTCGCTTGGCCACCTGGAGGCGATCATGCGGGAACCGGACAAGATGCTCACCGTGCGCAACCAGACGCTTCGCCTGGACTGGAAGGGGGTTCGGGTTGAGGATACGGCAGGGAGTGAAGGCAACGACATCACCCTGGCTGAGTTTGCCATGGAGGATATACGGCGTTCGGCGGTCTTGGTTTCCTTTTCGTTGAATCCCGTAGCAACCGGCTAGGACAACAGGGAAAGGTTGGGGCCCTTCATACACCACCTGTCGACCGAAGGGGTGTGGGCACAGTGCATTATTTCAATGACGGAGGTGAAAACATGAAAAAAACAATTGCCATTATTTTCGGATGTTTCATCCTGGGGGGAGTAAGCCTAGTTAAGGCCGAGCCCCCACCACAGCCCAAATGGATGGATTCTCCTGTACAAGAGTGGGTTGCAAAGGCTCGCAAAGAGACGAAACAAGTTTCGGTTGCTGATCTCAAGGCCGCAATGGAGACGAACGAGGATATCGTCGTTCTTGATGTGCGAGAACCAGATGAATACACGGTCGCGCATGTTCCCGAAGCAATCAATATTCCCCGGGGGCTTCTTGAATTTTCGATCTGGAAAGTTGTACCTGACCAGAAACAGAAAATATACGTTTACTGCAAAACCGGCGCGAGAGCGGCTCTTGCCACCAAAGTCCTCAATGAACTTGGCTACCAGAATGCTGTTGCCGTCAGCACCGGCGGCGTCGCCTGGGTGAAGGCTGGTTATCCGGTGGAATCCTCTATTTTTGAAGAACAGTTCTTCATTGTTCCAGCAGATAAATAATTGGGCGGAGCGGTGCTTGCCCCCTCGAAAGATAGCCATTTATTGAAGGGGCGGAAAAATATTCCTCAAAGGAGAATGCATCATGAAAAAACTCTTAACCGTTGTTTTCGCTATGTTCATGACCAGTACCGTGTATGCGGCGGAACCGCATGAACTCCATGTGAAGAATGCTGCCGGCTTGGCTGAGATATGCGGCCTTTCCGCAGAGGATGCACGCGCTGTAAACGCCAAGGCTTTTTGCCGGGGATATCTTGTTGGTGCGTACCAGTATTACGATGCGACCATTGACCCCGCGAAGCGTTTTGTTTGTTCACCGAAGCCGACACCATCCCTTGACGAGGTGACCGATGGCTTTGTCGCCTGGTCGAAAACGCACCCGCAGTACATGCAGGATCGGGCTGCGGATACGCTCTTCAGATATTTGGCGGAAAACTACCCCTGCGGCAAGGAGCAGTGAGGCTGAACTTTACAAGAGGAGAACGTTTATGAATCGCAAACTGATCATTGGTTGTTGCCTGGTGAGTATGGTGGCTGTGACTGGATGTTCCGGCATGAGCGATACCCAGAAACGGGTTGGAACGGGTGCCGCCATTGGCGGGGCCTCCGCCGGCATCATATCTGGAAGTTGGGGATGGGCAGCTGCCGGTGCTGCCGCTGGAGCTGCCGGTGGGTATCTCTATGATAAAAGCAAGAAAAATGAAGCGGAAGCTTATAAGAGGGGAGTGAAGGACGGGCAAACCCAAAAAACGAAGTAAATTAATGAGTAAATGTCGTCCGCTCAACAATGGAGGCTGACCATGAAAATCCGTTGGATGTCTGTCGTCTTGACGCTGGTGTTCTTGATCGCAGGAACCGGTAACGTCTCTGCTTCCGCTGGGGAGGACGATGATCCGGGGTGGCCCAGGGTGATCGAGAAAAATGGCAAGGAACTGACCGTTTATCAGCCACAGGTTGATGATTGGCAGGAATACAGGAAACTGCATGCACGCTATGCCTTTGCCCTGAGAGAGGGCAAGGCGTCACCGGAGATCTTTGGTGTGGCTGAGGTGGTCGCCGAAACCGTGGTCGATCAGGAGACCCGGGTGGTGACCATCATGCCCCAAACCCGGGAGCTTCGCTTCCCGGACACCACGGAGGCAAAAGCAGCCTCTCTGCGGGAGACGGTCGAATCATTGCTGCCGCCACGCCAGGAAATTTCCCTTTCCCTGGAACGGGTCCTGGCCTATATCGATGCGGAACAGCAAACCCTGCAACAGGCTGTTGCCCTCAATCTCGATCCTCCCAAGATTTTTTACAGTGAACAACCGGCCATTTTGGTGATGATCCTGGGAGATCCCCAACTCAAACCGGTCATCCAGAACAAGACCGATCTGATGTTCGTCACCAACACCAACTGGGATATCCTCTACGATACCGGTGAGCAGAGCTATTTCCTGCTCAACCAACCGGGCTGGATGACCAGTAAGGAGTTGCTCAAAGGCCCCTGGCTGCCGACCACCGCCTTGCCCGCGGTTTTCTCAACCCTTCCGCAAGACGAGAACTGGTCGGAGGTGCGCAAGCATATCCCCGCCAAGGCGGAAAAGACTCCGCCGCGTGTTTTTGTGAGCACGGAGCCGGCGGAACTGATCCTCACCCAGGGCGCTCCAACCTTTGCACCGATTCCCGGCACCAAGCTGATGCGTATCAGCAACACCGAAGCTGCGGTCTTTCTTCATTCCGGCGAGGGGAAATATTATTTCCAGAGCGCCGGTCGCTGGTTCCGGTCTGCCGGCTTGGATGGTCCCTGGACAACGGCCAGCAAGGATCTACCCGGTGATTTTGCCCTGATTCCGGACAGTGATCCTGCAGCCTCTGTCAAGGCCTCGGTACCGGGCACGGAAGAGGCCAAGGATGCGGTCCTCTTGGCCTCGGTCCCTCGGACCGTGGCCATGGAGGCGAACACTCCTCCCAAGCTTGAGGTGAGTTATGACGGGCAACCGAACTTCCAGGCCATTCCCTCCACCAGCGTCCAGTATGCCACCAATACCGCACAGAGCGTTTTTCTGGTTAATGGCGGATATTATTGCTGCGATGCGGGGGCCTGGTATTCCAGCAGTTCTCCCACCGGTCCCTGGGCCTACTGCACCAATGTACCCGCGGCCATTTACACCATCCCTCCATCCCACCCCACCCATAACGTGACCTATGTGACCGTGCAAAGCAGCACCCCGAGTACGGTGGTTTATTCCCAGACCGCCGGCTACAGCGGCGAGTATGTGGCGGCCACCGGGGTGCTGATGTTCGGTGCCGGCGTGATCGTGGGGGCCCTGCTCAATGATCGTCATGATCATTATTACCCCGCTCCCTACTCCTATGGTTGGGGGTATCGCTACAACTACGCCTATGGCGGCTATTACCGTCCACCAGCCATCGGTCATTATTACGGTCCATATCGGGGGGGCGCGGTGGCGACCGCCTACAACCCCCGCACCGGCACCTATGCCCGAGGGGCAACCGTGTATGGACCGAGGGGGAGTGCATCCAGATGGGGTGCCTATAATCCGTACTCTGGGGCCCGTGCCGCCGGTGCAAGGGTGGACACCGCCTATGGCTCGGCCGGAAGAGGGGCCTATTACAACCCCAGTACCGGGACTGCGGCTCGTGGTGGCTATCGGAGCAATGCCGCCGGCAGTGTGGCCGGGGTCCAGACCAATCGGGGCACCGGTGCCGTTGCCTGGGATACCTCTCGGGGAAAGGGGGTTGTTGCAAAGGGTAAAAGCGGAAATGTCTATGCCGGTGCGGATGGCAAGGTCTACCGCAAAGACAAGAATGGCAACTGGAGCAAGAACACCGGCAACGGCTGGGAGCCGGTTAAGCAACCGAAGGCACAACATAAAACTCAGGCGCAAGCCAGACCGGCCCAGAGGCCGCAATCGGCCCAGGTGCACCAAGAAAGGGCGAGGCAGGGGCAAACTCCCCAAGCCAGTCGGCCCCAGAACCTGCAGCGGCCAATCGTCAACCAACCAAGGCCAAGTCCTCAACAGGTGCGCCAACCGAGAAACGAACGTCAGTTTGCACCCAGATCGAGGGACCTGGATTCGCAGGCAAGGGCGCGCTCCCGCGGCGAGCGACTCAGTCAGAATCGCCGTGATTTCGATCGCACAACGCGTTCGGGGGCTCGTCATGAAGGCGGTCGGCGAGGGGGGAGGGAGTTGAGAAGATAATCCTATTGATTGCTGATTTTTTTCATCGTGGGGCAAGAGGGTCTTTGACGGACATTCCTGCCCCATTTCATTCTGGATCCAGGTGAAATCTTGACCAACAGCCATTGACCTTGCCGTTGCCAACCCTCATTGTTGAACAAAGGTCACATGGAAAGGTGGCCCCTTTTTCTTTGCGGCAGCCATATTTTTAGGTTTTTTGACCAGCCTCAGTCGCAGGAGCGATCATGGATCACCCCTTGAGCCCTCAAGATATTTATAACGCCGAATTGTTGGCCCAGGTGCATCCGCCGGATTGGGTTAATCCCAAACCTGAGGGCCGCTACAACCTGGTGGTGATCGGCGGCGGCACCGCCGGCCTGGTCACCGCCGCCGGTGCGGCAGGGTTGGGGGCCCGGGTGGCTCTGATCGAACGTCATCTTATGGGCGGCGACTGCCTCAACACCGGCTGCGTGCCGTCCAAGGCCCTGCTGCGTGCTGCCCGGGCAGCATTCGATGCGCGTCAGAGCGAAAGGTTCGGGGTGGCTGGTCCTGATGGCCCTAGGGTTGATTTTGCTCGAGTGATGGAACGGATGCGCAGGCTTCGCGCCGGGATCAGTCGGCATGATTCGGCGCACAGGTTTCGCGACCAACTGGGGGTGGATGTCTACCTCGGCCAGGCGCATTTTCTCGATGGGGAGTCCATCGAAGTTGGCGGCACGAGGCTTGTCTTTGATCGGGCCGCGATCTGCACCGGTGCCCGGGCAGCGGTTCCGCCCATTGTTGGTTTGGCGGAGGCAGGGTTTCTCACCAATGAGACCCTCTTCAACCTCACCCAACTCCCGCCCCGGTTGGCGGTGATCGGTGCCGGTCCCATCGGCTGCGAACTGGCCCAGGCCTTTGCCCGTTTCGGCAGCCGGGTCACCCTCCTGCAGCGGGGGCCCCAGCTCTTGCCCCGGGAAGACCGCGACGCTGCCATTGTTCTCGAAAGGTTTTTTAGGCGTGAAACCATCACCCTGTTGAAAGAAACCAGGGTGGAAAGGATTGAAGTGGTGTCAGGTGGGGGGAGGAAGCTCCATCTCCGGCAAAAAGAGACGACAACTGTACTTGAAGTGGATGCACTCCTGGTCGGAGTGGGGCGTGCGCCCAATATTGACGGGTTGGCGCTGGAAAAAGCCGGGGTTGCCTTCACTGAGCAGGGGGTTCACGTTGACGACCAGTTGCGCACCACCAATCCGCACATCTATGCCGCCGGTGATGTCTGCTCGGCGCGCAAATTCACCCACCTGGCCGATGCCCAGGCGCGGATCCTGATTGCCAACGCCCTTTTTCCTGCGCGACAGAAGGTCTCGCAGCTGGTTGTGCCCCACTGCACCTACACCGATCCGGAGATCGCCCAGGTGGGGCTCACCCTTGCCGAGGCCGATGAGGCAAACATCGCGGTGGACAGCTTCAGCGTCCCCCTGGAGGCGGTGGATCGGGCGGTACTCGACGGCGAATCCGAGGGGTTTGCCCGGGTGGTGCTGAAAAAGGGGACGGACAGGATTCTCGGCGCGACCCTGGTCGGTCGCCATGCCGGGGAGATGATCAGTGAGCTGACCCTGGCCATGACCAGCAACCAGGGGCTGGCCGCCATCGGGCGCACCATTCATCCCTATCCGACCCAGGCTGAGGCGATCCGTAAACTGGCCGACGCCTACAACCGAACCCGGCTCACCGAGCCGGTGAAAAGGCTGATGGGCGCCTGGTTGCGCTGGCGGAGGCGATGATGCGAGCAAGGTCGATGAACAGCAAGAAAATGATACTTTTGGCATCGGCCGTGCTGGCCGTTGTCCTTTTTTTCCTCCTTGATCTGGATCGACTGCTCACTCTGGAGTCGTTGCAAGAGCATCGTCAGCAACTGCTGCGGATTGTCGAGAACCATCCCCTGGGATCGGTGTTCCTGTTCATGGTGATCTATATCGTCCAGACCGCGCTTTCCCTGCCCGGGGCGACGATTCTCTCATTGAGCGCAGGGCTTCTGTTCGGGGCGGTCCTGGGGACGGTCTATGCGGTGGTCGCGGCCACCATCGGTGCAGCCCTGGCCTTTATCGTCACCCGTTATCTGCTCTTTGATGCAGTCCAGCAGAAATTTGGTCCAAGGCTGGAACCCATCAATCAGGAACTTGCGGCCCGCGGCTTCAACTATTTGCTCTTTTTGCGCCTGGTTCCCCTGTTTCCCTTCTTTTTAATCAATCTTGCCGCGGGATTAACCCGATTACCGTTGCGCACCTTTGTCCTGGCCACTATGGTGGGGATCATTCCCGGTGGTTTTGTCTACGTCAATGCCGGCGCTGGCCTGGCGACGATCAACAATCTGGGAGATATCGCCTCGCCCCGGGTCTTGGGTTCCTTTCTGTTGTTGGGGATTTTTGCCCTGGTTCCGGTGGCCTGGCAGAAATGGGGCGCGGCAAAGCCCTAATCAGAACCCTTTCGGTTCGTTCATCATGACCAAGGAGTGCGTTACATGGCGTGGAGGATTGCCCCACCAATTGAAGAGATCCTGAGCAAAGGCCGCGACGGCGTGCCCCTGGAGCGGGACGAGGCCCTGGCCCTGGTGCATCTGCCCCTGGAAAGCCGCGAGACCTACGCCCTGATGGAGAGCGCCAACTTCCTCTCCCGCAACCAGTTCGGGCAGAAGGGAGAGCGTCATTTCCATATCGGACTCAATGTCGAACCCTGCCCCATGGACTGCCTCTTCTGCTCACTCACCCGAACCGCAGGCCTGTTCACCGAAAAATTCGAGTTCTCCACCGAGGAGATCCTGGCCTGGGCCAGGCAGGGCGAGGCCGAGGGCGCCGATGCGCTCAACCTGATGGCCACCGGTACCTATCCGTTCTCGCGTCTGCTGGAGATCGGGCGGCGATTGAGCCGTGAGGTGCAGGTGCCGCTGGTGGCTAATGCCCGTGACATCAACCACCAAGAGGGCGAACAGCTCCTCGATGCCGGCTATGTCGGTTTTTATCATGCGGTTCGTCTCGGCGAGGGCACGGACACTCCTTTCAAACCGGAACGGCGGATTGCAACCATTCGAGTGCTCCATGATGTCGGCCTCAAATGGATGAACTGCGTCGAACCAGTCGGGCCGGAGCACAGCGAAGAGGAGATCGTCGATCTGATGCTGCTGGCACGGGCGGAAAAGGCGACCTACAGCGGCATCATGCGGCGGATCAACTTTCCCGGCTCGCCCAAGGAACCCATGGGTATGATCAGCGAGCGGCGCATGGCCCAGTTGGTGGCGGTTAGCCGTCTGGTCATGGGCGATACGGTCAAGGCCCACTGCACCCATGAGCCGCACAGCCTTTCCCTGGTGGCTGGCGCCAACCTCTTCTTTCCCGAGGTCGGCTCGAGCCCGCGCGACGGTCAGGCTGACACCGGCAAGGGGCGCGGCAGCTCGATCGAGCACTGCTCCACCCTGATGCGCGAGATGGAGTGGAATCCTGACCTGCCCTCCAACTGTTTTTAAGTTCTTTTTTTCTCCAAGGAGCAAGCATGCACAGGAAATGGTGTTCTCTGTCCGGTCTGCTGTTGATTCTGTTGCTCTGGCAGCCCCTGCTGTTTGCCGCCGAGTACCGTGTCGGTACCTGGAAAACCGCGCAGACCATTCAACCCTTTTTTTATCAGGACTTTCTTGCCCCAGGAGATACGGCCCGGGTCTTTGCCTTTACCAATCCCGCGGACCAGAAGACCGCGCTTTTGGCAGGCAGCCTGGATATGACCGGCACCACCTTGGCCCACGCGATCCACTCGGCGGTCATGGGACAGCCGGTTGTGGTGGTTGCCGCCCTGTGCAACAAATGCTCGGCCCTGGTGGTACGCAATGACGCGCCGATTCAAGGGATTGCCGATCTCAGAGGGAAAAAAATCGGCTATGTGCCGGGGACCATGCACGAGATTCTGCTTCGCGAGGCCTTGAGCAGAAATGGTCTCTCCCCGGTCACGGATGTGCGGCTGGTGCGGGTCGATTTCTTTGACATGGGCACCGCGCTCGCCAAGGGATCGATCGATGCCTTTCTCTCCGGCGAGCCCTTTCCCACCATGGCGGTGATCAATGGCTACGGCCGCATCCTCTCCTATCCCTACTATGGGGAGTCGGTGGGCACGATCAATGCGGGCATGCTCGTCACCCGTGCCTTGATTGCAAAAAATCCGGCAGCGGTGCAGAAACTGGTGAACGCCCATGCCCGCGCCACCGAGGCGCTCAAGCGGGACCGGGCCCGCTGGCTAGGTCGAGCCGCGGGGTTCGGGACACCTCGCGAGATTCTCGATCGGGCGGCGGACAACATGGAGCTGGCCTGGTCCATGGACGAAGCCTTTGTCAACCGGGCCAGAGCCTTGGGAGAGCGGATGCAGGCCCTGGGGGTGATCGATCATCAACCCGACTATGCGCAGCTCTTTGATCTGCGCTTTGTTCGCCAGGTCCACCTGGAACCGGGCAACTGAGCTGGACAGTTGATGGCAAGGGAAACTCCTGCAGTGAACAGGCCGCCCAGCCAGCTGTTGCTGGGGCTTGTGCTGCCGCTGGGCCTGGTACTCTCTTGGTTTGTGCTCAGCCGACTCAGCCTGGTGCCGGGGTATCTCCTGCCCTCGCCCGGCCAGGTGGTTGACACCGCCCGAAACTATATCTTCGGCCTTGCCGGCAGCGGCCCCTACAGCGGCCGCTTTCTCGGCGACCTGAGCGCCTCGCTCATCCGGGTATTGTCCGGCTTTTCCCTGGCAACGGTGCTGGCGATCCCCCTTGGCATCTGTTCCGGGCGGCTCTGCCTGGTCAACAGTCTGCTCGGCGGCCTGGTCAACTCCCTGCGGGCGGTGCCCGGCATCTGCTGGCTGCCCCTGGCCATGATCTGGTTCGGCATCGGCCTGAAGACCACGGTCTTTCTCGTCGCCCTGGCCGCCTTTTTCCCTATCTACCAGAACGCCCTCACCGGTGCCCGGCTGGTGTCGTCGCTCTACCTCCAGGCAGGGGCCATGCTCGGGATTTCGCGCTTCAGGCAAGTGTTCGCTATCCTTGTACCCATGGCCATGCCTAACATTCTTGCCGGATTGCGTCTGGGCATGGGCATCTCCTGGGCCTATTTGGTGCTGGGCGAGTTGACCGGGGTGCCGGATGGCCTTGGGGCGGTGATCATGGATGCACGCATGCTCGGCCAGACCGATCTCATTTTGGTGGGTATCTTCCTTATCGCCCTGATCGGCAAGCTCTGCGACTCCCTGCTGGTGCTGCTGATGGGTATGTGCTTTAAAAGCGCCCGCCGTCTGTAGAGCCTATGGACCCCAGGAAACCACAGCAACCCCTGCTGCAGATACGTGACCTCGGTCACCGCTATGTCCATGGAGGGGGCGAGGAAGCGGTCTTTCAGGGGCTCCAGGCGGAGGTCCACCCCGGCGAGTTGGTCTGTTTGATCGGGCGCTCCGGTTGCGGCAAGTCGACCCTGCTGAAGATCATCGCCGGATTCATTGCTCCCTCTACGGGGAGTTGCCTGCTCGATGGCCGGCCGGTAACCGGACCCGGTCCGGATCGCGGCGTGGTCTTTCAAGAAGATGTCCTCTTTCCCTGGCTCAACGTACGGGAAAATATAACCTTTGGCCTCAAGAGCACCGCCCGTCTTGCGGCCTCGGTGGCGGAGATGCTGGCCTTGGTCGGGCTTGAGGGCTACGCCGAGCATCTGCCCCGGACCCTCTCCGGCGGTATGAAGCAGCGGGTTGCCCTGGCCCGGGTCCTGATCCGTTCGCCACGCATTCTGTTGATGGACGAGCCCTTTGGCGCCCTGGACGCGCAGACCCGCGAAGAGATGCAGGACTTGCTTCTGCGGCTGATGCAGGATCGGCAGCAGACCGTCATCTTTGTCACCCACGATGTGCAGGAGGCGGTCCGGCTTGCGGATCGGGTCTGGCTGATGGATAAAAACGGCGGTCCCCTGGCCCTTGATCTGACGGTGAACCTGCCCAGACCGCGTGATCCCGCGGCGCCGCACTTTCAACACTCTTGGCAAACACTGCACACACACCTGCGACACCAACCATGTCCTCCTTGACTCACCCACTGGTCAGCATCATTATCCCCACCCTCAATGAAGAAACGGCACTGCCGCTCTTGCTCGCTGATCTCGCCTTGCAACAGGGGGGGCGCCTTGAAGTCCTTATCGGCGACGGCGGCTCAACCGATGGTACCGAGGCGGCGGCTCGCGCCGGGGGAGCGCGCTTTGTTGCCGCCGCTCGGGGCAGGGGGGCGCAGATGAATGCGGCGGCCCGCCATGCGCGCGGGATGTACTTGCTCTTCCTTCACGCCGATTCCCGGATTGCGGATCCCCGGCTGATTATTGATTCGGTTCAGGCGCTGCGCGAGGCGAGTTGGTCCGGACAGAAAGTGGCCGGCCATTTCCGGCTTCGTTTCCAGCGTTCCACCCTGGGCAACGAACTGGCCTACCGCTATATGGAGGCCAAGACCCGGCTCAATCGGAGTAACACCACCAACGGCGATCAGGGGTTTTTGCTCTCCCGGCAATGGTTTGGCGAACTGGGCGGTTTTGACGAGCGCATGCCCTTTCTCGAGGATCAGCGGCTGGCCGAGCGTATCCGCGCTGAAGGGCACTGGATTACCCTGCCCGGGATGCTCACCACCTCGGCCCGGCGTTTCGAGGTCGAGGGCTTTTGCCAGCGCTATCTGAGCATGGGCTTGATCATGGTGGCCTACAGCACTCAATTGGACGGTTTTTTTTCCCGTCTGCCCGGGCTGTACCGTGTGCATCGGCAATGCGGCCGCCTGTTGCTCTTCCCGATTCTTCATGGCTTTTTCACCGCACTCTTTGCCGGACTCCGTTTTGGCCAGATCGCACAGCGGGTGGAGAAGATCGGCCGCTATCTGGCGGAAAACTGCTGGCAGCCGGTGTTCTTGCTCGAGGTCTGCTGGCAAAGCGGAGCGGAGAGACACGGCCCGAACCTGCTGCGCCTCTACGATCGCTTTCTTGGACCGGTATTGCGCTCCCGGCTCTTTGCCCATCTGATCGGATGGGCGGCGGTCATGTTTTTCGGTGGCCTGGTGACGCCGCTTATCGGCTTTGCCGAATGGCTGCAGCGGTTGAAGACCCTGGAGCAATAGATGGGGCCAACCGCGGAAATCGCCATCATGGTGCGGGTGCCGCTGGCCGGCCAGGTCAAGACCCGGCTCATCCCGGCCCTGGGGGCGGAAGGCGCCTGCCGCCTGTATCGGGCCATGGTGGTCGATATCCTGGCGCAGGCCAGGGCAACCGGACTGCCGCTGCATCTCTTTTACACCGGCGGCGAAGAGGCAGAGTTGCCCCCG
The DNA here is from genome assembly GCF_963665445.1 of uncultured Desulfobulbus sp. Classification (GTDB taxonomy): domain Bacteria; phylum Desulfobacterota; class Desulfobulbia; order Desulfobulbales; family Desulfobulbaceae; genus Desulfobulbus. Next base: position 4,714,401 of record NZ_OY762276.1, read on the forward strand.
AGTTGGCGGAGGATGGCCAGCCGCCTTTCGGTACAGCAGGGGGCCGATCTGGGGGCACGCATGGCCCATGTCGTTGCCTGTTGCCTACAGCGATCGCCGCAGGTGGTGTTGATCGGCAGCGATATCCCCGCCATGCGAACGGAGACTCTCCTCCAGGCCGTTGCCCTTCTGAAAGCATCTGATGTGGCGCTCAACCCGGCTGCGGATGGGGGCTACTGCCTGCTTGCCTTGAACAGGGGCGTCGAGGTGGAAAGTATCTTTCAGGATATGCCCTGGAGCACGGATAAGGTGCTGGCCCTTACCAGGGCTCGGCTGGAGGAGGGGGGGCACCGGGTCGGGCTGCTGCCGCCGCTTGCCGATATCGATACCCCCGAGGACCTGCGCACCTATCTGCAGACACCCAATCCACTGGCCCGGCAGACCAACCTGGTTGTGCAGGCACTCAATCTCTATCCTTGAACTTTGCACAACTCTCCACCAGGGCGCCTAGCGGGAGACCATAGGATTACTGGTCGAGAGAGACGGTGAACTCCTCGGAGCCTTCGTCGTATCGGCGGAGAAAGTCGGCAATGGTTTCAAAGGTGGCCGTGACCGGAGTGCCGGGATGGTCGGAGAGGGTGATTTCCCGCATGAACATCGAGCCGAAGAACAGTTTGAGCGGATTGACGTTCACCTTTTGGGCAACGTAGTACTGCTTTTCCGCCGCCTTGATTTTGCGCATGTCCCCTGTCTGGTAGATGGAGGAGATAATGATATCGAGCACAAACTCGGTACAGTTCTGCCGGCCGAGCGTATAGGGGTTGGCAATGGCCGAGTAGCGGGGATCGTGAAAGGTGTTGTAGAGCGGCGAGGTGATGGTCTTCAGGAGCCGGTACTGGAGGACCGGCGAGGGGATGATGACCCCGGCTTCCATATCGGCGACATCGGCAAAAAAATCAGCCATGAAATCTTTGACCAGTCGACTGGAGTTGGGCTTGTCATCCATCTGGTAGGCATTGTACATCGCATACCCTTTGACCATGCGGCCATCCTTGGTTGCAATAGTGGAATACACCGCAAAGCCGACGTGAGTAAAGGCCATCCCCTCGGGCATCTCTTCCTTGGGGCGTCCCTTTCGTGCCACCAGTGCGACATAACACCCTTTTCCAGCCAATATCTTCTCCACTTTCTTGGAAAATTTGAGGATCTGCTCCACCGAATACCTGGAGGACGGTTGCGCGGCAGTCCCCGGCGAGCTCAATCCGGCTGCCTCAAGGGGCAGAACCGTTGTCAACAGGAGAACGCAGGCAAGGCAACAATACAATAGTCGTCTCATCGCAGCTGCTCCTCTCTGGTTAGGGGTTGAGGGCCTGATCCGGGGGGATGGTGATCAGGTATTCGTCGGAAATCTCCAAAGGCGCGCCCACCGGTGCGGAGGCCGCCTTTTCCATTTCGATGGCTGAAGAGGTGCTGACGTTGCCCAGGGTGGTGAGCGCGGATCCGCTGAGGGCCAGGGGCACCGACGATACGGCCAGAGTTGCCTGACCGGAGCCGGCCAGGGCATGGCCGGCGGCTCCGCTGGCGTGGATGCTGGCCCGGCCGGATTCGCGAATCGCCCGGCCGAGGTGGGTTTCTTCGTTAGCGCAGGCTTGAAGAGCGGAAAGGAGGAAACAGAGCAACAGAGCGGGGAGAGAGAGTCGCTGCAACATGAGGCACCTCCGTGGATAAGGATGAACGGGAGACATCCTGATAACCGATCGCAAAAGCGTGTGGTGCAACCTGAGGATACCGAAAAAGACGCGTATAGTTCTGTACTAAACTATTTTAAGTTGAATGCTTTGATTTGTAAAATCCTGAAACAGTGCGTCAATTCGCTGATGGTGTCGATTGATCGAGAAAACCGAAATTCGGTGCTATAATCGACGGATTTTTTGAGGAGAAAAGACGGTTTCGGGCTGAAACCCTTGGAAATAAAGAAGAGCGGTAAAAAAAGATTTGATGACCACTGACACTCAGCTTGAAGGAGGAGATCTCTCCCTTCGGTCGAGATGACACACAGGTGGTGCGACACTCCTCGCAACGACCCGCGATTTCGATGGCATCCCGTGCGAATGTGAGGAATTTCAAAACCAGAGCCTTGAGCGCTGAGGTTCGGCGCTGAAGTTCGATGGTAATCACAAAAAATGGAGGCAGGAGGCGTCCTCTCCAGAGGTGATCACTGGAGAAGGACGCGGACGGTCATTGCGTCAACCCATCAACCGAAACGGCCGGTGATGTAGTCCTCGGTGAGCTGGTGGCGGGGGTTGGTGAAGATGCGGTCGGTGGGGCCGACCTCGACCAGGTCGCCGAGATGGAAGTAGGCGGTCCGTTGGGAGACGCGGGCGGCCTGCTGCATGTTGTGGGTGACGATCACAATGGTGTACTGCTCTTTGAGTTCGGTGATCAGATCCTCGATCGTGGCGGTGGCGATGGGATCGAGGGCGGAACAGGGCTCGTCCATGAGGATGACCTCGGGACGGACGGCAATGGCCCTGGCGATACAGAGACGCTGCTGCTGACCGCCGGAGAGTCCGGTGCCCGGTTGCTCCATTCGATCACTCACCTCATTCCACAGGCCTGCCTTGATGAGGGAGTCTTCGACGATATCCGCCAGTTCGGATTTATTGCTCACCAACCCGTGAATTTTGGGGCCGTAGGCGACGTTGTCGAAAATGGATTTGGGGAAGGGATTGGGTTTTTGAAAGACCATGCCCACCTGCGCCCGCAGGGGAACGACATCGACATTCTTATCATAGATATTGAGGTCCTCAAGCAGGATCTCCCCGGTAACCCGACATCCGGCAACCGTGTCGTTCATCCGGTTAAGGCAGCGGAGAAAGGTGGACTTACCACAACCGGAAGGACCGATCATGGCCAGCACCTCGTTTTTGCCGACATCGATGCTGACATCGTGGATGGCGTGCTTTTCTCCGTAGTAGACGTTGACCTCACGGCAGGTCATGCGTGGGTCGTCAACAAAAGGGACGCCGACCGTCTGACGTTGGTCGCGATCGACCTTGCGCACCTTGGTCGCGACTGCCTCTTCATTTTTCTCTACGATTGCATCACGCATGTCTAAAACCGTGTCTATGGATGCTGCCATTTGATTGTACTCCTGAAACCGGAAGGCTGGCTGCAGCCTTCCGGTTGTTCGCTTAATGCTTTGAGTATGCCACGTACCTGCTTTATCAGTCAAGCGTGACCGGGGTCAGCTTCTTGGCGAAATCGGCATATTTGGCGCGCTCTTCTTTAGGTGAAGGGATCAGGCCCTTCTCGGCCAGATAGCCTTCCTCGCCCCAGGCGCGGTCGCTGGTGTACTCGGCCAGATATTCCTTGATGCCGGGGATGACACCAACATGGGCGTTCTTGACATAGATGAACAGCGGACGGGAAACCACATATTTTCCGGAGGCGATGTTCTCAAAGGTCGGCTCCTCGCCATCAATGATGGAGCCTTGGATCTTGTCGGCGTTCTGATCCAAGAAGCTGAAACCGAAGATACCCAAACTTTTCGGATTGGCCTCGAGCTTCTGCACGATCAGGTTATCGTTTTCGCCGGCCTCGATGTAGCCGCCATCCTCGCGAACGGTCTGGCAGGCAGCCTTGAAGGCCTTCTTGTCGGTTTTCTTCATGGCCTTGATGAAGCCGAAGTCTTCGCAACCCTCGTCCATAACCAACTCGACAAAGGCGTCACGGGTTCCGGAGGTGGGCGGAGGACCAAGAACCTCGATCTTGTCGGCGGGCAGCTCCTTATTGACGTCTTTCCAGGTCTTGTAGGGGTTGGCGACCAGCTTCTCCGCGCCGTCGGGGCTGGGAACGTCTTTGGCCAGGGCCAGATAGAGGTCCTTGCGGGAGATGCTGAACTGCTTGGCGCTCTTGCTGTTGGCAACGACGATGCCGTCATAGCCGACCTTGATCTCGGTCACTGCCTTGACACCGTTCTTCTCGCAGGTCTCCATCTCGGATTTTTTCATCCGGCGGGAGGCGTTGGTCAGATCCGGAGTGTCGACGCCGGCACCGGAGCAGAACAGCTTCATGCCGCCGCCGGTTCCGGTGGACTCGATTTTCGGGGTTTTGAACTTGGTGGTTTTTCCGAACTGCTCGGCAACGGCGGTGGAGAACGGATACACGGTAGAAGAACCTACCATGGAGATGTAATCACGACCTTCAGCAGCCTGGGAAGAAGCGGCGGCAGCAACCAGCAGGGATGCGGCGGCCAGGGTTAATCCGAATTTACGCATGGGAGTCTCTCCTTGAATGGGTTGATTGATACATTGATACAGCCTATGTAGCGGGTTGGAATTTGGTTTTTATGAGTAAAGTATTTTGATTGTATTACCAGCGTCGTTCAAACTTGTTGCGGAGAACGACCGCAGTGGCATTCATGGCCAGGAGCATCAACAGCAGGATCATGATCGCTGCGGAGGTCCGTTCGACAAAGGCACGTTCCGGTGAATCGGCCCAGAGGTAAATCTGCACCGGCAGGACGGTGGCCGGATCGGAAAAGCCCTGGGGGACATCGACGATGAAGGCCACCATGCCGATCATCAAGAGGGGAGCGGTCTCACCCAGTGCCCTGGCCATACCGATGATGGCGCCGGTGAGCATCCCCGGCATGGCCAGGGGCAGGATGTGGTGGCTGATGGTCTGCATCTTGGAAGCACCGACACCCAGGGCCGCCTCGCGGATCGAGGGCGGAACCGACTTGAGCGAGGCGCGACTGGCAATGATGATCGTGGGCAGGGTCATCAGGGTCAGGACCAGGCCGCCGACCATGGACGAAGAGCGGGGCAGGCTCATGAAGTTGAGAAACACCGCCAGGCCCAAGAGACCAAAGACGATCGAGGGGATGGCCGCCAGGTTGTTGATATTGACCTCGATCAGGTCGGTCAGGCGATTCTGCGGGGCAAACTCCTCAAGATAGACGGCAGCGGCGACACCGATGGGGAAGCTGAGCAGCAGGGTGACCAGCAGGGTGTAGAGCGAACCCATGGTTGCGCCGCGAATGCCGGCCAGCTCGGGCTCGCGTGAGTCACCCGCCTCAAAGAAGATCGAGTTGAACGATTTTTTCAGGCGCCCGGCACTGACCAGTTGATCGATCCAGCCGATCTCCTTGTCGTTGATCCGTCGTTCGCTCTCCGGGACATCCCGGGGAATATGCCCTTTGACGAACATGTCCACCTCGTCGTCCGCCGGCACCCACAGGTGGAGCGTAGTGCCGATGAGTTGGGGTTTGCTCATGACCAACCGCTGGAGTTGAAAGGAGGCACCGGTGCTGACCAGTTTGCTCACGGTCCGCTTGTCGCTCCGTCCCTCGACCTGGGGAAAGAGTTCCAGGGTTGCCTTGCGGACCAAGGCGGCGTAGTTGGCGGTGGAAAGATTCTTGACATCCAGCATCTCGGGATCAAGATGGATGTCGAGCAGGATTTCGGACTGCAGGAAAGCGGTGTAGCCCTTGGCGGTGATGGAGCCGAGCAGCAGCACCAAAAAGAGCAGGCTCATGACAATGGCGGAAAGGCCGAAAAATTTAAACCGTTTTTCCTTGCGGTAGCGGGCGGCCAGGCCGAGATTGACCCGCTCCATGGTACTCATCGGCTGAGATGAATTCATCGTTGCACTCCTCACTTAGTGTTGTTCTCGCAACAAGCCGCGAGAACGACCTTCCGATATTGCGAACATATTGATTGAAGATTGGGGCGTGTTTGCAGGAAAATTTTAGACGAAACCGAAATCATTGCCGACTGCCTGGCGAACCATCTGAAGAATGTACCGGGCTCCACTTCGGGCTGATTGTGCATCGTGCACTTCTGCTTGGAGAGTTTTACGATGCCCACTCACTCGTACTCTTCACGGTATTTGCGCACCACGTAGAGGGCGATGACGTTGAGGACCAGGGTGACGATGAACAGCAGCAGGCCAAGGGCAAAGGCTGCCAGGGTTTTGGGGCTGTCGAATTCCTGATCGCCGACCAGGAGGGTGACAATCTGCACGGTAACGGTGGTGACCGCCTGCAGCGGATTGATGGTCAGGTTGGCGGCCAGACCCGCCGCCATGACCACGATCATGGTTTCACCGATGGCACGGGAGACGGCCAGCAGCACCGAGCCGACAATGCCCGGCAGGGCAGCCGGGAGAATGACCTGCTTGATGGTCTCGCTCTTGGTGGCGCCAAGGCCGTAGGAGCCGTCGCGCAGGGATTGGGGCACGGCATTGATCACGTCGTCGGAAAGCGAGGAGACAAAGGGGATGATCATGATGCCCATGACCAGACCGGCGGCGAGCGCGCTTTCCGAGGAGACGGAAAGCCCTGTCATCAGGCCCATGTCACGAATCATAGGGGCAACCACCAAAGCGGCGAAGAAGCCGTAGACAACCGTGGGAACACCGGCGAGAATTTCCAGGAGCGGCTTGACCGTGGCGCGAAATTTGGAGCCGGCGTACTCGGAGAGGTAGATGGCCGACATCAGGCCAAAGGGCACGGCAATGGCCATGGCGATGCCTGAGATGAGAAAGGTGCCGGTCAAAACGGGAATGGCGCCGAAACTGCCCGAGCTGCCTGCCTGATCGGCGCGAATGGCCATCTGCGGGCTCCACTTGAGGCCAAAGAGAAAATCGTGAATGGGGATTTGCTGAAAAAAGCGGATCGACTCGAAAAGGACGGAGAGGACGATGCCGATGGTGATGAAGATGGCAAAGGTGGAGCAGAGGGTGAGCAGAATCTCGACGGCGAACTCGACATGGTTTCTCGCCCGCAGGGTCGGCTTGATCCGCGCGTAGGCAAAGTAGGCCGCGGCCAGTGCCGTGCTCAGGGCAAGAACCGCCAGGGCCATGTTGCCGATGCGCATCATGCCCACATAGCGGTCCGCGGCCGCCTGCAGGACCGGATCGACAGTGGGGCCATAGACGTTGCCGGCAATCAGGTTGCGCACATCGTTGACCATCAGATTGAGCTGGTCGGGAGTGAGCACACCCTTGGCCTCCTTGACGCCGTCCATGACGATGCGGGTCAAAAATGGATCGGCCGCGATATGCCAGATAATGACGATAATCAGGGCCGGAACCGCGCACCACAGGGCGGTCAGCATGCCATAGTAACCGGGACGCGAGTGCATCCTGGTGTGGCTGACCTGGCGGGAGAGGGCAAAAGCTCGTCGTTTCCCCTGCCAGAAGGCCAGGGTCGACAGGGCGAGCACTGTGATAACGAGTAGCGAGGGGGACATGCGAACTCCATCAATAAGGCTGGACGGGACAATCTCATCCAAACTGGATTCTTACGGTAGCGAGCCAATGTTAAGCGGGGATTTGATCATTGTTAGGAATCCATTAGCATTCTTGCGCCCCTTGGTGCATTGTGGTTAACAAAGGGTTTTGAAAAAACCCGGTTCCCCGGGGAGGGATGCGTTGCTCCCTGTCGAGATGTTGTTGAAGGTTTTCAGAAGGTTGAGGATTCATTGGCGTAGAGGCAACTGTTTTGAATCTGTTACAATCTCTTCAGGATCTGCGGCCCAGGGATCGCAAATCCGCCTTGGGTGCGCTGCAGATAGTACGCTCCATAGGCCCCGGCAAAAAATACCCCATGGTGGAGGAACTGCCCCAGGCGCAGAGCCTGCTGGCCCCGCTGTTGGGCAGCAATGCCGCCGACATTTTCGCCATTGCCCTGCTGTTCGCCGGTCTGGCCTCAACGGTCACTTCGGCCATTTCCGGTGGATCTGTCTTTGCAGGAATGTTCAATGAGCCCTATGATATTCAAGACAGCCATTCGCGCCTGGGGATCTTTATCGTCCTTGTGGGCGGCTTTGGCTTGCTGCTGTTGGTCAACGATGCCTTCAAGGCGCTGCTCGTTTCGCAGATGGTGCTCAGTGTGCAACTGCCCCTGACCGTCTGCATGCAGGTCTCTCTGACTTCCTCGATCACGATCATGGGAAAACATGCCAACCCCCGGAGCACCAAGTTGCTGCTCGGGGCGATTGCGGCGGTGGTTTCAGGGCTGAATGGCTCCTTCTGCTGAGTTTTTTTTACAGTACGATGTACCATCGCCTCAGCACCATTCCATGGGGAGGGGTGCAGTGTGCCAGAACGTCGGTGTTCTTTTGCAACAATGGTTTGCGAACGCCACCGCTCATCTTCAATTGATCTCCCACGGAGGTACCATGGGAAAATGTATCGGTGTACTGACCGCCGGCGGCGATAGTCCCGGTCTCAATGCCGCGATTCGCGCCATCGGCAAGAGCGCGCTCAATGCCTACAACATGCAGGTGATCGGGTTTCGGGACGGGTTCCGCGGCCTGATGGAAAACCGCACCATCCATCTCGAGGGGGAGACGCTCTCGGGTATTCTCACCCTGGGGGGCACCATTCTCGGCACCAGCCGCGACAAACCCCATAAGATGCCGGTGGGGTCCAAGGTGCAGGACATGACCGAGGTCATGATCGACAACTACCACCGCCATAACCTCGAGGCCATCATCTGCATCGGCGGCGGCGGGACCCAGAAGAACGCCTATCGGCTGGCCCAGGCCGGGGTCAACGTGCTCACCCTGCCCAAGACCATCGACAACGACGTGGCCATGACCGATGTCACCTTTGGCTTCGACACCGCCCTGTCCATTGCCACCGATGCCATCGACCGGTTGCACTCCACCGCCCACAGCCATCACCGCATCATCGTGGTCGAGATCATGGGCCACAATACCGGTTGGCTCGGGCTCGGCGCGGGCCTGGCCAGCGGCGCGGATGTCATCCTCATTCCGGAAATTCCCTATGAGGTCGACCAGGTGGCCGAGGCCATCCGCCGCCGTCGCCACCGGGGCAAGAACTTCAGCATCGTCGCCGTCTCCGAGGGGGCCCTTTCCAAAAAGGATGCCAGGGAACTGGCCGATCTGAAGGAGAATAAGCTGACCACCAAGGATGAAAAGAAGCAGAAGAAGGTTGCCTCAGCCCTTGCCGCCTTTCGCGCCAAGCATGCCAGCAATACCCTGCGGCTCTCCTCCGAGCTCGAGACCCTGACCGGGCTGGAGAGCCGGGTGACCATACTCGGGCATCTCCAACGGGGCGGCACCCCCAGCGCAGCCGACCGTATCCTGGCCACCCGGCTGGGGACCGCCTGCACGACGGCGGTGGTCGAAGGCAAGTTCGGCAAGATGGTGGCGGTGAAGGGGGAGTCCACCGAGCTGGTCGATTTGAGTGAAGTGGTCGGGAAGCGGAAGCTGATTCCCCTGGATCATCCCTGGATCAAGGCCGCTCTGGAGACCGGCGCCTGCCTGGGGAACAACAAACTGGTGGGATAGGCATATGCGCAGCAGGGCTGCAGCCGCGCCATCCGGTTGCAGCCCTGGAAATGAACGCCCTGGGGCCGGGAACGGCAGGCCCTGGTTCAGTGGGGATCAGCACTGGAACGAACGATTTCTCCCTCGACCAGGTAGATGACCTCTTCGGCAATGTTCTTGGCGCGGTCGCCGATACGCTCCAGGTGGCGGGCGATGAGGTAGAGGTTGATCAGGCAGGCGGCCTGTTCCCCGTGTTTTTTGATCTCCTCGACCACCGTTTTGTAGGCGAGGTTGCGCTCCTGGTCCACCTCGTCATCCATGAGAAAGATCTTTCTCGCCATGCCCGCATCCTCGGTGACCAGGGCGTCAAGTGCGACCTTGACCATCTCCAGGGCCTTGGCCGCCATGAAGCGGTAATCAAGGGTAAAGGTGTAGTCCTTGGCCTTGGTTCTGTTGATGGTGAGGACGCGTTTGGCAATGTTGACCGCAATGTCGGCGATACGTTCCAGCTCGCTGTTGATCTTGATGACCGAGACGATCAGTCGCAGATCACGGGCCACTGGCTGGTGCAGGGCGAGGATCTTGAGGCATTCCTCCTCGACCCGGATTTCCATGTCGTCGATCTCCCAGTCCGAGGTCATCAGGGCCTGGGCCTCTGCATCGTCGCCGGACTCGAGAAGGACGCTGGTCCGGCGCAGCCGGTCCTCGGTCAAGGTGCCCAGCTCGAGGATCATTTTTTTCAACTGGTCGATTTCCCGATGGAAATACATATGTCTGCTCACGGTGTCTCCTCCGCAAAGTGCTCTGGTGGATGGTCCAAAAAGTCAGATTAATCTATACGTTACGACAATTTTTGGCCAGTTAGAAACCGGTTAGGATTATGTTAGCATTTTTCTTTTTTCTTGCAAGCAGACCTGGGTCTGCATAACAGTAGCGTGCAAATTATCGAGATTTTTGTACAGGAGTAGAATGTGAAAAAACCAAGCATCCTGGTTGTCGAGGATGACACCGACATCCAACAGCTTGTCAGTTACAATCTTATCAAGGCCGGCTTCAATGTCACCTGCGCCGATAGCGGCGAGGAAGCCTTGCAGATGCTCAGTCGCGAATCCTTTGATGCCATGGTGCTCGATCTCATGCTGCCGGGCAAGGACGGCCACGAGGTCTGCCGGGTGGTGCGCTCCCAGGAGCATATCAAGGGGCTGCCGATCGTGATGCTGACCGCCAAGAGCGAGGAAGATGACATCGTCTGCGGCCTTGAATGCGGCGCCGACGATTATGTAACCAAGCCGTTCAGCCCCCGGGTGCTGATCGCCCGCCTCGAGGCCGCACTGCGCCGCAAACCCGAGGCCGGTGCGGCCAGCGATGAGCAGGTCGGGTTCATCAGCCGCAACGGGATGGAGATTCACTCCGGCCGCCATGAGGTGCGGGTCAACGGCGAGGAAGTCCACCTCACTGCCTCCGAGTTCACCATCTTGGAACTGATGGCCGCACGCCCCGGCTGGGTCTTTTCCCGGCAGCAGATTATCGATCAGGTGCGCGGCTACGACTACAGTATCACCCCCAGGGCGGTTGATGTACAGATTTTCGGACTGCGCAAGAAACTGGGCCAGGCCGGATCCTGCATCGAAACCGTCCGCGGCATCGGCTACCGGATCCGCGAATAGTCCTGGGTGCCCTGCGACCCTGGATATTTTCTGCCCTGCCAATCCGGGGCACAATCTCTATCTCTGAGAGACGCCCATGCGTAACGTTCGTCTTTTCTGGCAAATATTTCCCTCCTCCGTGGGAATCGTCATCCTGACCTTGGGCCTGACCGCGTGGCTGGCCATCAGCAGCGGCAATGACTTTTATTTGGGGCATCTGCAGAAGGACATCCTCGAACGGGGGATGCTGATCGAGTCCACCATCAGCCAGCTGAGCCAGGGCGATGAGGCCTCGCTGCAGAGTTTTATTCGTCTGAACGGCCGCAGGGCCGCGACCCGGATCACGCTGATCGATGGCAACGGCGTGGTCCTGGCCGACTCCGATGAGGACCATACCCTCATGGAAAATCACGGCAAGCGGCCCGAGGTGCTTGCCGCGCTCAGCGGAGAAGCCGGGTATTCCATCCGCTTCAGCCGTACCCTTGGCGAAAACATGCTCTATTCCGCCATGCCGATCAAGCTCGGCCTCGACGGGCATCGTGGGGTGCTTCGTCTGGCGTTGTCGGTGAGCTCCATTGAGAATGCGGTCGGTGATTACCAAAAAAGGACGCTGGCCATCGCCATTGGGGTGGTTGTCCTGGCCATCCTGCTGGCGCTCTATTCGGCCCAAAGAATCAGCCGGCCGCTTGAAAAGATGAAGCAGGGCGCGGAGCAGCTCACCAAGGGGCGCATCGACCAGTTGGTCAAGATCGACAGCGAACACATGTCGGTGGAGATGGCCGGTTTGGCCAATTCGATCAACCAGATGGCCGAGCAGATCAACCGCCGGGTGCGGATCATCATCCAGCAGCGCAACGAACTGGAAGCGGTCTTTTCCAGTATGGCCGATGCGGTGGTGGCCATCGATTCGGAGAAGAACATCATCCGCATGAACCAGGCCGCGGCCACCCTCTTTTCCCTGTCCTCGGAGGTGGTCAAGGGCAAGGCGGTGCAGGCGATCATCCGCAACCCTTACATCCTGGAGATGATCGATTTCACCCTCGGGCACAACCAGCAGCAGGAGCAGAAGGTGACCCTCTCTTACGGAGCGGAGCCGGTCATGCTGGAGATCCACGCGGTGCCGCTTCGCGACGAGGCCGACAACAGCATGGGCGTGCTGCTGGTGATGAACGATCTCACCAAGCTCAACCGCCTGGAGAACATTCGCCAGGATTTTGTCGCCAATGTCTCCCATGAGTTGAAAACGCCGATAACCGCCATCAAGGGCTATGTCGAGACCCTGCTTGACGGGGCCCTGGACGATGAAGACAATGCCCGCCGCTTTCTCAACATTGTCGTGCGCCAGGCCAACCGGTTGGATTCCATTGTCGATGATCTGCTCATCCTTTCGCGGATTGAGGATCGGGAGGGCAAGGAGGACATCGAGTTGACCGTGCGCGAGGTCGGTCCGGTGCTGGAGAGCGCGCTGCAGACCTGTGCGGTCAATGCCGATGAAAAGGATATCGTGATTGAGGTGGAGTGCGATGAGGAGCTGTATGCGCCCATCAACCAGCCGCTTTTGGAGCAGGCGGTGATCAACCTGCTCAACAACGCCATTTCCTACAGCCCCCACGGAACCAGGATTACCCTGAGCTGTCAGGGGAGCCGATCCGTGCAGGGTGAGCACCTGGTGCAGTTCAGCGTCTCCGACAACGGCCCGGGGATCGCCAAGGAGCATCTGCCGCGGCTGTTTGAACGGTTCTACCGCTGCGACAAGGCCCGTTCGCGGGATCAGGGCGGTACCGGCCTGGGGCTGGCCATTGTCAAGCATATCGCCCATACCCACAACGGTACGGTGGAGGTGGAAAGTACCCCCGGCAAAGGATCGATCTTCACCCTCACCCTGCCCGGTGTGTTACCGCCCGGTGGTGCACAGGAGGACGGCGAGGATCTTTAACGGCTCACGCCGAGGTTCGCTGTTTCAGGCAAGCGCTTTGGCCACCGCCCTGGCCATGCCGGTCAGGGTGTAGGGCTTTTTCAGGTAACTTTTCACCCCCAGGTGCATGGCCGCCCGGACCCGCTCGGTCTGGGCGTAGCCGCTCACCAGCATGGCCCGCTGGTCCGGGTGGCTGAGGATGATCTGTTGAAAGGTCTCCAGGCCGTCCATGCCCGGGTGCATGATCATGTCCAGCAGAACCAGGTCAAAGACCTGGGTGCGCATCCGCTCGAGGGCCTCCTCTCCGCTCGAGGCCGTCTCCACCGCATACCCCAGATTTTCCAGCATGGTTGCAGCGAGCAGCCGTTGCTCCTCCAGGTCGTCCACCACCAGCAGCCGTTGGCCGGCGCCTCGATCGAGCTCCATCTTCTCTGGGGGCGGCTCCTGGGCCTGGTCCCGGGTTGCCGGAAAATAGAGGTTGAACTCCGTGCCCCGTCCCTCAACGGAACTGACGGTGATATAGCCGTCGTGATCCTCGATGGTTCCCCAGACCACGGTCATGCCCAGTCCGGTGCCGCTGCGGCCCAGGGTTTTCTTGGAGAAGAAGGGTTCAAAAATCCGCTCCAGATCTTCCTGGGCAATGCCGATCCCCTGATCGCTGACCTTCAGGTGCACATAGTCCCCCTCGCGAACCTCCTCATAGCCGGCAATGGGCCTGTCGAGATAACAGTTTTCCGTCAGGACGTCGATTCTGCCGCCTGCGGGCTGGGCCTCGGCCGCATTGACGATCAGGTTCATGATGGTCTTCTGCAGGTGCACCCGGGAACCACGGATACAGAGGAGGTCGGGCGCAAGGTCGATTATCACCCTGATCTGCGGATGCTCGACCTGGATGCGAATCCATTCCGGGGCGGCAAGGAACTGGTGGATGAGGGTGTTGAGCTCGAGTATCACCGGCTGGAGCACGCCCCGCCTGGCCAGGGTCAAGAGATCCTGGACGATTTCGCTGGCCTTGAGCCCGGAGGTGCGGATGGCTTCAATGGCTCTTCGGTGGGGATCGTTGTCCGGGAGCGAGGCGAGCAGCATATCCGGATAGCCCACCACCGCGGAAAGCACGTTGTTGAGATCATGGGCCACGCCCCCGGCCAATACCCCCAACATCTCCATCTTGCGGCTGCGGATGAGCTGTTCCTGCAACTCGGCAACCGCCTTTTCCGCCTCGTGCCGCCGGCTGACCATGTGGTTGGCGGTTTGGGCCAGATGTTGAAATTCGGAGAAGTGGACCGACTCGACCTTGAGCTGTTCGTTGCCTGAGGCGGCCTGCTTAAAAAATGCGGCAAATTCCTGCAGGTTTGCTCCGATACGGTCTGTGATCAGGCGGGAGACAAGGGCAATACCTCCCAGACTCAGCACCAGAATGGCGCTGATCACCCCGAGGTGACGTCTAACTTTTGCATCCAGGGCCGCTTTTTTCTCGATGAGCATGGTGTTGATCGCATCCATGTACACCCCTGTCCCCACCATCCACTGCCAGCTGGGAATCGCCTTGGCATAGGCCAGCTTATGGGCGGGAAGGCCCGTGGCCGGACGAATGGTGCCCATATAGTCGAGGTAGATGCCATCGTCACCTTGGCAGCCTGCAATCAGTTTCTGCAGCACCGGGACACCATTGGGATCACGGAACTCCCACTGGTTGACGCCCAGGTTTTCCTGTTTGTAATGGGCCAGGGTGTTGGCCTTGAAGTCATAGACAAAGATGTAGCCGTCCCTGCCGTAACGGATGGTATTGATCCGCGCCAGGGTCTGGGCCTGGATCTCCTGTTCGACATCTTCGATGTATTCGCCGGTACCGATCCACCAGTTGTAGGGGGCAAAAAGACGGCTGTAGCCGATTTTTTCCGACATGCGTGCGGTTTCACCGGGTTTGTACCAGTGCCAGCGGAGGTAGCCCGCACCCTTTTTACGAATCATGTCGCTTATTCTGCGAATGGTGTAGAGGCCCTTGCTGTCCTGCAGGTCCCACAGGTTTTTCCCTTCGAGTTCGGGGGAAAAGGGCAACAGAATGTTGTTGCCCTGCAGGTCGTAGATGAAGAAATAGCCACGTCCCCGGTCGAAACGGACAGCCCGTAAGCCCTCTCGAATCAGGCCTTGAATTTCGGCCGGGCTCATCTTTAGGTGATAGGTTTGGTAGAGGGCGTTGGCCGCGTTCCAGGCCTGGTCGACCCGATCCTTGATGCGACGCTCGAGGGCGGCCTCGGTGGTGGACCGTTGATATTGGATATAGTCGACCACGCGGTTGACTTCCTGGCGGATCAGCAGTTTCTGCTCTTCAAGAAAGGTACTGCGCAGGTGATGGGTTTCCTCTTCAAACTTGTTGTAGTCCTGACTGATCCACAGTGCTCCCACAAGGGTCACCGCCAGGGTGGCCACGAGGAACATGCTAAGTGCAAGGGTGGTGCGCAGGCTGTTTAAAGGCCGCATTCAAAGACCCTCTATACACGTTGATGGTTGGTAGAGGTGAAGCGTAAGGCTGTGGCGAGAAACGGCGAAACATTCCCTGTCTGTATTAGAAAGGTTTGTCGCTTCTATCGTCAAATGCTTTTTCAGGGCCGATAAAACCGAAAAAGAGTCGGAAGAAACAGGCAAAGGAGATTTAGGGAAGAACAATGAATGCCCGTAGGGCAATCACCCCCAGCCAGGCAAGCAGGCAGGCAAAGAGCGACGATAGACGCATCAGCCGGCAGGCCCGGGGGATATGCTCCAGGGTGACTTGTCCCAGTCCGCGGCCGATATAGGGCTTCTCCACCAGCTTGCCGTGGTAGTAGTTGGGGCCGCCCATCTGCACGCCCAGTCCGCCGGCAAAGGCCGCCTCCGGATAACCGGCATTGGGGCTTGCGTGATTTTTGCCTTCCTTCCAGGCGCAGCTCAGTGCGGAGCGGCTGGAGGTGTGCTGCACCAGACCGGCGGCCAGGGCGATGAGCACCACGGACAGGCGTGCGGGAACCATGTTGGCCAGATCGTCGATGCGGGCTGCAACCCGGCCAAAGAGGAGGTAGCGGGGATTTTTATAGCCCACCATGGAGTCGAGGGTGTTGACCATCTTGTAGGCAAGGGCCAGGGGCACGCCGCCAAGGGCCGCAAAAAACAGGGGCGAGATGACGCCGTCCACTGCGTTTTCCGCCACGGTTTCCACCGTGGCCCGGGCAATATCGTCGGCCTGATAGCGCTCGACATCGCGGCCGACAATCATCGCCACCTGGGAGCGGGCGGTATCGACCTGGCCCGCGCGTAGCGAGTCGTAGATTTCCCGGGCGGCCTGGGCCAGGGATTTGGCGGAAAAACAGTAAAACAGAAGAACGGTTTCGCAAAGAAAACCGAGCAGGCCATGCACCCGGTAGGCCAGGCTGACCAGCAAAAAGCTCAGTGCCCAGCAACCGAGGATGAGGCTGAGGGCAAACAGGGCCCCGGCCAGGAGCTCGTTGCGGAACCATCGGCGGAACAGGGGTTCGGCCACCTCGATGGCCCGACCCATCCAGCGGATAGGGTGGGGGAGCCAACGCGGGTCTCCGAGCAGGGAATCCAGGGCAAAGGCCGCCGGCATGGCCAGCCAGGGCAGCAGTTCGATCATGGTCATCGCTTACAGCTCCCGTGCGCCCACCGCGGTGAGCAGGTGGCGGCAGACGGCCTCGTTGGTGGCTGCATCCTTGAGCGCTATGCGGATATACTGCTCGTCAAGGCCGTGAAAGTTGGCGCAGTTGCGAATGAGAAAACGCTCACGGCCCAGCTGGGCACAGACCGTGGACGCGGTGGTGTGAGCTTCGAGTCGGAGGAGAAAGTAGGAGGCCACCGAGGGAAAGATCCTGAGCCGTGCCGAACTGAGCCGCTCGTGAAAGAGGGCGCTCTCCCGGTCCAGATAGTCTCGGGTCTTTTCGATAAAGGCGGCAACCTCCGCAAGGTGGTTGCCCAAAAAGATAAGGGCCTCCTGGGCGAGGCTGTTGACGCACCAGGGCTGCATGAAGCGGCCAAAGTTGTTGACCACGGTCTGATCGGCCACCAGGAATCCGGCCCGCAGTCCTGGCATGCCGAAAATTTTCGACACCGACCAGAGCACAATCACGTTTTCAAGGCCGCAGCCGGTCATGCTTTGCGTCTGCAGGGCCGGGGCAAAGGGGAGGTAGGATTCATCGATGACGAAGCGGACCTGGGGATGGGCATTACAGAGCTGCAACAGGTCCTGGTGGTCGATGATCTGGCCGGTGGGGTTGTCGGGATTGCAGAGAAAGACGGTGTCCACCTGCGACAGGGTGCGATCCAGGGCATCCATCTGCGGAAGAAAACCGTCTTCTGGCCTGGTGAGAAAAAAATCCGGGGTAATCCCGTGGACGCGGCAGCCATCGGTGTAATCGGCATAGGTCGGGCCGACGATCAGGACTTTTTTCGCCTCCAGGGCCGCGCAGGCGGTGTAGATGAACTGGGTGGTGCCGCCGCCGGCAAGAATTCGCTCCGGTGCCACGTCAAGCAGACTGGAGGCGGCCTCAATGGCGGCCCGGCCATCGACCTCGGGCAGGACCCGAATCCGCTCCAAATGCTCGCGAAGATGGTCAATCAATCCGGGCATGGTGCCCAGGGGATTGATGTTGCTGCTCATATCGGTGATCTCTTCGGCCGTACAGCCCAGCTCCTTGGCCAGGGCGAAGACGTTGCCGCCGTGTCCCTCAATCATGATAACCTCGTCGTAATTCTCAAACTCTCAAACCGAGCATGCCCGCTCCCGAAGAGCTGTTCACCTTTGCAGCCGTTGCTGCAGATCGGGTGGCAGCAGGGCGATGATTTTTTCCAGATCAAGGTGGTTGGCCGCATGCTCGGCCAGCTGTTCATAGGCCAGGTCGCGTGCGGCCGGGCCATGGAGGGTGTCGACGGTGATATGGCCCAGGCCGATGCCCTCGAGCCAAAGACCGGTGATGGCCGGGGTGTCGAACAGGCCGTGCATGTAGGTGCCGATAACCCGCCCGTCCTCACTGCGGCAACCGTCGAAATCGTTGCATTCCACCCCGTTCCGTCGCTGGACCGTGACCAAGCCGAACTCTCGCGGGGGATCGGTCCGGCCCATGTGAATCTCATAGCCCCTGCCTCCGATGGACTGCCAGGTGAAATCGGTCAGTGTTGTGGTCTTGGGGGCCTTGAGCACGGTTTCCACCGGCAGGAGTCCCAGTCCCTCGGTGGAGCCGGGCTTGCCTTCGATCCCGTCCGGATCGTGCACCCAGGTGCCCAGCATCTGGTAGCCGCCGCAGATCCCGAGGATATGCCCGCCGCCCTCTTTGTAGCGCAGCAGTTGCAGTTGCCAGCCGCTGTCCACCAACCACTGCAGGTCCGAGCAGGTGCTTTTGGAGCCGGGGAGGATGACGGCCGCCATCTGCGAGAGATCCTGCGGTTGCTGCAGGTAGACCAGGCGACAGCCGGGCAGGGTGGCCAGGGGATCGAAATCGGTGAAGTTGGAGATGTGGGGCAGGCGGAGCACGCCAATCGTGGGCTCGGTCGCAGCGGCGGGATGAAAACGGGGGGCGTTTTCAATGACCACCGCGTCTTCGGCCTCGATGCGGAAATGCTTGAACCAGGGCAGGACCCCATAGACCGGCTTGGCGGTGCGCTCTTCAATCCATTCGACGCCCTTCTTGAATAGGGCGATGTCTCCGCGAAATCGGTTGATGACAAAGCCGCTGATCAACTCCTGCTGCGCAGGCGAGATGCAGGCCAGTGTGCCGACAATCTGGGCAAAGACGCCACCCCGGTCGATATCGGCCACAAGGATGACCGGTGCCTCTGCCCGTGCGGCCATGCGCAGATTGACGATATCGTTGTCCATGAGATTGACCTCGGCACAGGATCCGGCCCCTTCCATAATGATGAGGTCGTTTTCCGCCCGCAATCGCTCCAGCGCGTCGATGCTCTGGCCAAAGAGGTACTCTTTTTTGCGGTAGTAATCCTGGGACGAGGCATCGATCCAGGCCGTGCCGTTGAGGACCACCTGGGAGCCGACATCGCTGACCGGCTTGAGCAGCACCGGATTCATGTCGCAGTGGGGAGGGATGCGGGCCGCCTCGGCCTGGACGATCTGCGCCCGCCCCATCTCCAATCCTTCCGGGGTGACGCCGGAGTTGTTGGACATGTTTTGTGCCTTGTAGGGGGCGACCTTCAGGCCGTAATTGGCAAAAATGCGGCAGAGCGCAGTGGTGACAACGCTTTTGCCCACATCCGAGCCGGTCCCAAAGACGGCAAGGCAGGCTGCTTTGTTCGACATGATTCCTCCACTTCCGGCATCAGCGGTGTTTCCCGGCCGGATTGGTCCTTTCGCAATAGGGGCGGCTGCCGAATCGTCCTGTAACTGCATGTCAATACGCGTTTGCCATGCAGGTTGGGAACGGCAACGCCCTTGGTAAGATAATGAAATGGAAATAAATAACGAGTAATAGAGAATCAGGGCGCAACAGTCAACAGCTTTCTCCGACCCGAGTCATGGGGGCTGAACCCTTTCGGTTCTGAAAAAGCGTCCGGTGTCGGCGACAGGTGCACCGTTATGGTGTGTGGAAAGGCGGAAAAATTATTTTGTATTGATTTTAATTGGTTAGTTGCATCTCTCATCTTGAAAATTTACTAGAAACGTGGTCAGTTTTCTGGCTGTCGTTCAACCGTAGAATCATTTCTTCCGTAGAGGAGTTTCAGATGCAATCCGTGCGATATTTTGCCCATTCCCCTAAAACATTGGTGCACACCGCTGCCGTGCTGTTGGCGATGCATGCTGTTGTCCAAACCTCCCAGGCCGAAGACGAACTCCGTGCCGGTGCCGTTCTCCAGATTCCTTTTTCCTTGGGTTCCGGGAATGCTCCGATTGATTTCTCAGGCCTCCGTCTTGGCTTGAGCTGTCAGTATGCCGATGTGGATGACGACGATCTGTACCGGACCCGCGAGCTGACCAGGACCTACGTCGATGATGTCCTGCAGAGCGAGACGAGCAACATCACGGTGAACGGGAGGAAAAGCGGCGATCGGGTCTATGGTCTTGAGGGCAACGTCTTCTTTGATCTCCTTGATGGATTTACCCCCTCTGCGGAGTTGCTTGGGTTCTACGGCAACAACGAGATCCAGGGTGCCCTGGGAGGCGGCTATGATTTTTCCGATGGTCTCTTTGTCGACGCCAAGCTGATGTTCCCCTATTCGGAGATCGGGGTGCGTTTCCCCAACACGGTGGAAATCTATGGCGGGCTGAAAACCCTGGGCAGTTTTGATCCAGACCGCGACATTCATCAACGGGAAGTGACCACCGATATCAACACCACCACGTTTGAATAACTTCGGATATCAAGGCGACACATTTTCTCTCAAAAGAGCCCAATCACCCCAGCGGTGATTGGGCTCTTTCTTGTTTCTGCTTCCCTCCACTCGAGATTGATGGCGTCGTAAACAGTCAAAAAACGGAAAATCACGTCGTGTCAAATCAGTGTATTCCGATGCTCGAAACGTCGTTTTCGTGGCTTTTTACGGGAACGATAAAGCGGTGCCGTCCAGCTCGATCCCCTCTCCTTCTTTCTCGCTCTCCAGCCTGGTGCAAAATGCCGCCAAATAGGCATTTTGTGCGTTTCGTGCCCTCTGGTTATTTGTGGTACAAATTGTTACGGCCAGTGTGCGGAAATGGCCGTGAATGCGTGGGTTGGGAGCAGCTTGTATCCTAAGTAATTTAAATTGCACGATAAAATTTGTTGAAAAAAAATAAGGATTTTTTTCCTGGTCACAAATGGGCCGAAACCATGGAGTAGAGAGGGCTTAGAGGATTCTCCTGTCTCATAAGCTAAATTTGGAGTATTTGAGAGCTTTGTTGAGTATGGTTGAGCTATATCGAGTTACTATTTTGTTGATAAATTGTGGAAAACAATGTGGGTTCGTTGTTAATTAGTTGAAATTATTTTATAAAAAATGTGAATAGGTAAAACGGACGCTGTGATTGGCTGTTGCGGCGAGCCTTCAACGCAAAGCCTAATGCCTCCAAGGTAATTGGCGTTGTTGACAATCTTCACGTTTGTAGTGTGAAATCGACCGAAACCGCTTTTGACCGAAACCGGGATTTTCTGTAGATCAGCCGAAATCAACAGGGCCGAATACGGCTCTTGGAAATGATTTCAACCACACAGGACAAGACAGTTTATGCTCTGGAACACGATTAGAACCTCACTGCACGCCAGCTTATCGGAAAGCGAATTCGGCCTGTGGATCAAACCGCTGGAGTGCCGGCGGGACGACGATCAGGTATTGGAACTCGCCGGACCGGACCGCTTCTTCTGTGCCTGGGTAGAGGATCGCTATCTTGAGCTTATTCGTACCAAGGCACAGGAGTTGGGAGCCGTTGCCAATGTCCGTTTACAGGTGGCTGCACAGCCGCCGTTGCAATGTGAGAGCGATAAAGGGGGACAGCTGCGTCTGCCCGGCATGACCAGTGCCGCCCCACGCTATCGTTCCCTGCACCCAGCCTACACCTTTGACCAGTTCATGGTCGGCGAGTCCAACATCCTCGCCCGTTCTGCCTGCCATGCCTTGGCTACCGGCGATTCTACCTTTGGTCACTGCCTTTTTGTCAACAGCACCACCGGCCTGGGAAAAAGTCATCTCACCCAGGCGGTCGTCCATCAGGTGCTGCGGTCTGCCCCTTCCACCCGTCTCCAGTATTTGACGGCCCAGCAGTTTTCCGCGGAAATGGTCAAGTCCATTCGCTCCAACAAGATGGAGCAGTTTTCCAAGAGATACATCAACGATTGCGACATGCTGTTGGTTGAGGATGTGCATACCCTCACCGGTAAGAACAAGACCCAGGAAGAACTGAACACCATCCTCGACTACCTGATCAAGTCCGGACGGCGGGTCATTCTCACCTCGGCGGTGGCGCCGACCAAACTCGCCGGCCTGGACGAGGATTTCCGCAGCCGCATGACCTCCGGCCTGGTCACCGGCATTCAGTCGCCGGATTACGAAACCCGGGCGCGGATCATCCGCCATAAGATGCAGTCCAATGGCCTGGGCACGGATGAAGATCTGGTTGGTTTCATGGCAGAAAGCCTGCAGGGGGATATCCGCCGCATGGAGAGTGCGGTCATGGGGATCAAGGCCAAGTCCTGTCTTCATAATGCACCGCCGGATCTGAGTATGGTGCGCGAGGTCATCTACAACCTGATCGGCGGTTCGGCCGAGATCTCCGCGGAGACCATCCGCGAGTTGATCGGCCGCCAGTTCCAGGTCAGCGTCGAGGAGTTGCGTTCCCGTTCCCGCAAACGGGCCATCACCTTTCCCCGTCAGGTGGGCATGTATTTGACCCGTAAGTACACCGACAAGTCGCTTGCCGATATCGGCAGCCTCTACAACCGCGATCACTCCACCGTGCTCTACGCCATCAAGGCCATCACCAAGGACATGTCCCAGCAGACAGCGGTCCGTGAGCAGGTCGAGCTGTTGTGCAATAAACTGAAGAATTAAGGCAAGAGACGAACATTGAGGCAAACGAGGCGGGCGAGCGTGGAGAACGCTTGCCCGCCTCGTTGTTTGTGGACTGTGCTGCGGCAGAGGGGGTTAGAAGTAGACGGGTTTCACTTCGGGGGCGGACTCGCGCAAACTGCCCGAACCGATGCGCTCGGCAACCTTGCGTGCCTCCTTGACCATATCGTTGATGCCGATACCGTTCCAGCCGAATCCGCAGAGATGGAGGTTGGGATGGCTGTGGTGGATATCGTCACGCCAGGCCAGCAGGCGAGTGTAGCCCGCCTCCAACTGGGGAATACCCGCGCTCGGGCGCAGGACCTTGGTGTAGAGTGGTGGCGGCAGTTCCATCAACTGGCTCAGATCCTGATAGACCTGATCGATCAGGGCCTCGTCGCTCAGCTCCAATTTTTCCGGATGACGCCGCCCCCCCACCAAGGCCTCCAGCAGCTGGCAGCCCTGCGGTGCCCGGCCGGGGAACATGTGCGAGGAGAACAGGGCACCCAGGGCAAAGCGGCCTTCCTTTTCCGGGGCCAGGTAGCCAAAGCCAAAGGGGATCTTGGCGGTATCGTCAAAGCCCATCAGCACCGAGAGGATCCGGGCCTCAGGGAGAACGGTCTGCGGCGGCGGCTGGCCGGGCAGGGCTGCGGTGATCAGGCTGAGGCTGCGATTGACCGGCAAGGCCAGCACCAGATGGCGGCATTCCAGGGTCTCGCCCTCGATGAGGACCCGCCAGCCGTCTGCGCATCGCTCCAGCGCCGTCACCGCGCAGGAGGTGCGAAGTTCTTCCCGTGCACGCAGTTGTCCCGCCAGCCGATCCGGCAGCATGGTCATCCCTCTTGTAAAGCTGACCATGGCCGGCATACCTCTTTTGCTGTCCTTGCCCGCAGTTTTCCCGCTCCGCATCTTGGCCAGTAGGCCGCGAATCACCGAGCCGTGGCGCCGTTCCAATTCCCGCACGCCCGGCATGACCGCATCGATGGACAGGTGCTCGATGTCACCGGCATAGGTTCCGGTGAACACCGCATCGGCAAAGGGCACCAGGGCCGGGCCGAAACGATGGGCCACCCACTGGGCGACCGAGGGCTCACCAGCGAGCGGCGCTTTCCACAGATCAGCCAGAACCCGCAGTTTTTCTCCCCAGGAGATCAACGGTGCCCGCAGGATTTTCAGCGGTGATTGCGGAATACAGGTAAGACGGCCATCTAAACAGAGGTAGCGGACAAACTTCCCCAGGGAGGCGGTGGTCAGCTCGGGCTGGAGGCCGGCAAGTTCTATCAGCTCCCGGCTCTCGGCGCAGTTGTCGAGAAATCCGTGCGGCCCCCATTCGGCCTGAAAGCCCTGGTCGGCAAAACTGGCCATGGCGCCACCGGCGCGTTCTTCCTGCTCCAGAAGCAGCAGGTTGATCTCGGGATGAAGATTTTTAAGAAAGGCGGCAGTGCTCAGGCCGGAGAGGCCGGCACCAACAAGGAGGACATCAAGCTGTGACGCGTTCATTGACGGAGTGCGATTCGATGGGTTCTCGGGTTTGTGGGTTATCTTGACAGTGTTTTAATCGTGCTTACCATGTTGGCCGAATAAAAGGAAGAGCCTATATCTCCTTGGTATTGTCAGGAAAAAGCTCGTTTCCGGTCATAAAAATCCATCCAATCAAAGCCTTTAGAGGAAAAATCCCCATGACAGAAGCACAGGTTGAAACCAAGCAGTTTCAGGCGGAGACCAGAAAGGTCCTGGATATCGTCATTAACTCTCTTTACACCGAGCGTGACATCTTTGTGCGTGAGCTTGTCTCCAATGCCGCGGACGCACTGGAGAAATTCCGTCATCAGAGCTTGGTCGAGAAGGTCGAGTTCGATGCCCATGTCCCCCTGGAGATCTCCATCGACTGTGATGACAAGAAGCACACCCTGACCATTGCCGACTCCGGTATCGGTATGACCCGGGAAGAGTTGGAAACCAATCTCGGCACCATTGCACACTCCGGATCGCAGCATTTTTTCGAAGAACTGGCCGAGGCCGCCAAAAAGGACGTCAACCTGATCGGCCAGTTCGGTGTCGGTTTCTACTCGGTGTTCATGGCTGCCAAGGCGGTGCGGGTGCAGACCCGCTCCTGGAGCGGCGAAGAGGGCTGGGAGTGGGCTTCCGACGGCGGCGGCACCTACACCATCAGCCCCTGTCCGGGCTTGCACCGCGGCACCAAGATCATCATCGAGCTCAAGGATGATGCCGAAACCTATTCCTCCAAATTCACCATCGAGCGCATCGTCCAACAGTATTCCACCTTTGTTCCCTTCCCGGTCAAGGTCGAAGGCAAAAAGGTCAACACGGTGCAGGCCATCTGGACCCGTTCCAAGAGCGAAATCACCGACGAGGAGTACACCGAATTCTACAAGTTCATCGCCACGGCAGTGGATGAACCCATGTACCGGCTCCACTTTTCCGCCGATGCTCCACTGGCGATCAATGCCCTGGTCTATGTGCCCAAGGAAAATTTCGAAGTGCTCGGCATGGGGCGAATGCAGCCCGGAGTGAACCTCTACTGCCAGAAGGTGCTCATCGACCAGCACAGCGAAAATATCCTGCCCGAGTGGCTGCGGTTCTTGAAGGGTGTGGTCGATTCCGAAGACCTGCCGCTCAACATCTCCCGCCAGTCGCTGCAGGACAATGCCATGGTCACCAAGCTGCGGCGCGTGGTCACCAAGCGGGTGATCAAATTCCTGGTTGAAGAGGCGAAGAACGACAGCGACAAGTACCTCGAGTTCTGGAAGACCTTTGGCCTGTTCCTCAAGGAGGGCGTGACCTCGGATTTCGAGCACCGCACCGAGCTGGCCAAGCTGCTGCGCTTTGAGTCCTCTACCGGCGAACCCGGCAAGATGATCTCCCTGGACGACTATGTCGGCCGCATGCGCGAGGGCCAGGACAAGATCTACTACATCAACGGCCCCAGCCGCGAGGCGATCGAATACGGCCCCTATGTGGAGATGTTCAAGAAACGGGGCGTGGAAATTTTCTACACCCTGGAGCCGATCGACGACTTCGTGCTCAACCATCTGGGCGAGTACGACGGCAAGAAACTGGTCTCCGCCGACCGTGCCGACCTGGCCCTGCCGGAAACCGGCGAGACCGCTCCGGAGCCCGAAACCACGGAGAGCGGTGAGCCCCTGGACAGCAAGAGCATCGAGGCCCTGTGCACCTGGATGAAAGAGGTCCTGGGCGAGCGCATCCAGGAGGTGAAGTCCTCGACCCGCCTGGTGGACAGCCCGGCGATGATCGTCAACGTCGACGGTTACATGACTTCGTCCATGGAGCGGATCCTCAAGGCCTCCGGTCAGACCGAGGCCTTTGGCATGGGCTCCAAGAAAGATATGGAGATCAACGGCAAGAGCCCGCTGATCAAGCAGCTTGCCGAGCTCAAGGAGAGCGATGGAGAGTTCGCCAAGGACGTGGTCGAGCAGCTCTACGACAACGCCATGATCCAGGCCGGCCTCATGGTCGACCCCATGGTGATGGTCAAGCGCAACTACCGCATCCTCGAGCGGGCTGCCGGCGGCAAGCCCTGATTACGGTATGGCGATGGAAGCGGCCGCACGGCGCTTTTGATGATATGCTGTGTAACGCGCTGCTTTTTGGGCCTATTTTGCTGATTACCCGAGTCTGACCTTGAAAAAAGGTTGTGTTCACGATATATGAACACAACCTTTTTTTATTTTGAGTGGATTGTTCCCGGAGGAATTTCAATGCGTCCCACCCTGTATGTGCTCCTGTTACTCTTTTTGTTGCTCGGTGGTTGCCAGTCCAAACAGGTGCGACATCTTGCCTCCGACGCCTCGCTGATCAAGCCCGGCCAGTCGACCCTGCAGGATGTGCAGCGGTATCTGGGAGAACCGGACAATCGCCGCGAGGTCGGTCCCGGAGTGACCGAATACGTCTATTACGAGAATCGGCCGGGGATGTTCGGTAACATGCCGATGGTCGGTTCGATGGTCGATCCTTCCGGCTATGAGATGATCGTTGTCACCGTGAAAAACGACAGCGTGATCAACTGTGAGTTCCGTAATTTCAGCGAGTCCGATCGCCAGTGGTCCAAAGATTATACCTGGGATGAGGTCAAGTGAGCCCACCCTCACGTTTTGATATCAACCGTGAGCGGATGATCGAAGAGCAGCTGGTGGCGCGCGGCATCACCGACCAGCGGGTCCTTGACGCGATGCGCACCGTGCCCAGGCATCTGTTTGTCGAAGATGCCATGCAGGCCCACGCCTACGGCGATTTTCCCCTGCCCATCGGCAGCGGCCAAACCATTTCCCAGCCCTATATCGTCGCCCTGATGACCCTGGCCCTGCACCTCAGGGGGCATGAGCGCATCCTTGAGATCGGGACCGGTTCGGGCTATCACGCGGCCATTCTTTCCCGGCTCTGCCAAAAGGTCTACACGGTTGAACGTATCGATGGCCTGGTCAGCCGGGCGCGCAAGGTCTTTGACAGGTTGCGCTACTACAACATCGTCTCCCGCATCGATGACGGCACCGTGGGCTGGGCTGCGGAGGCCCCCTTTGACGGTATTATCGTCACCGCCGGCGGGCCGCATATTCCCGAGCCGTTGCTTGAACAGTTGGCCGACCCGGGGCGGATGGTGATGCCTGTGGGCGGACAGACTGTGCAGGATCTCAAGCTGGTGGAAAAACGCGATGGCGAGGTCAGCATTTCCACCCTGGAGCAGGTTCGGTTTGTCGATCTGATAGGTGTCCACGGCTGGCATAACTGAGGGTGAAGGGGGTCGTTTTCGAAAAAATTGATGAGAACGATGGCTCGAGCTTGGTAACGCCCTGATTTCACAAGACCTGATTTTCAGATTCGATCTACATTCTCCGCCTTTTTAGGGTGATCTTCATTCCCGTGCCGCCTGGCCATCTCTTTCTCCCAAATTTCTTGCCTAATGGGGACGGGCCTGCGAAAATGAGGCTACGCGCCTTCTGCCATGTCAACCCACTCATACGCATATGCCATTTCTCAACAGCGAATCCCTGCTTGATCTTCTGGTGAAAGAGCAGGTGCTCTCTCCCGAACAGCGGCAGTATGTCATTCTCCAGAAGGGGAAGCAGCGACAGAAACTGCTCAAACAGTTCGGCGGTCGTCGTCACGACGATGAGTTTCGTTCGGACAAGGGCTTTCCCGATCTGGTCGACATCGTGGCCTCTCTCGGGCTTTCGAGTTCAGGGGTTGGGAGCGCCCAGCAGGTAACCGAGGAGGCCATCATGCGGGCGGTCAGCCGGGGGTTGAAGATCCCGTACAAAAAACTCGATCCCCTTGATCTGGATATGGAGACGGTCACCAAGACCAT
This sequence comes from uncultured Desulfobulbus sp., assembly GCF_963665445.1. Classification (GTDB taxonomy): domain Bacteria; phylum Desulfobacterota; class Desulfobulbia; order Desulfobulbales; family Desulfobulbaceae; genus Desulfobulbus. The sequence continues at coordinate 4,742,103 of NZ_OY762276.1, forward strand.
CCCCCGCTCCTTTGCGATCAACCATCTGATCCTGCCTTTCGAACTTGCAGACGGCGTGCTCAGCGTGGTCACCTACCACCCGGACAATCGCCATGTGCTGGAGGATATCGAAAAGGCCAACCAGGTGCGGGTGCAACCCTTTCTCTCCACCCGATCCGATATCACCAAGATCCAGGCCGAGTTTTTCGGCTTCCAGCGCTCGATCACCGCCGCCGAATCCCAGTTCGGTGCCACCGGCACCTCGACCACGGTGGACATCGGCAACCTGGAACAGTATGTGCGCCTGGCCTCATCGCGGGAGTTGAGCTCCACCGACCAGCACATCAAGGCCGCGGTCAATCACCTGTTCAGCTACGCCCTGGAGCAGCGGGCCAGTGACATTCATATCGAACCCAAGCGCGATATCTGCCTGGTGCGCTTTCGCATCGACGGCATCCTCCACACCATCTACAAGCTGCCCAAGGCAGTGCATTCGGCCATCACCTCGCGGATCAAGAGTCTGGCCCGGCTCGATATCGCCGAAAAAAGGCGTCCCCAGGACGGGCGCATCAAAATCGGCCGACGCAACGAGGAGGCCGAGGCAGAAATTCGTGTCTCCACCATTCCAGTGGCCTTTGGCGAGAAGACGGTCATGCGTATTCTCAACCCGGAAGTCATCTTTCAGGATCTGGACTCGCTGGGATTTTCCCGGCGCGACAGGATTGTGTTCAACAGCTTCATGGCCTCGTCACACGGCATCGTCCTGGTCACCGGACCCACCGGCAGCGGTAAGTCGACCACCCTCTATTCAACGCTCAAGCAGATCGCCTCGCCGGAGAAAAATATCATCACCGTCGAGGACCCGGTGGAGATGGTCTATGAGGAGTTCAATCAGATCGCGGTCCAGCCGCAGATTGACGTCACCTTTTCCACCATTCTCCGCAATATTCTCCGTCAGGATCCGGATGTGATCATGATCGGTGAGATCCGCGACCTGGAAACCGCCACCCATGCGGTCCAGGCTGCCCTGACCGGTCACCTGGTGTTCTCCACCCTCCATACCAACGATGCGGTCTCCACCGTTATTCGTCTTGAGGATCTGGGGCTCGAACCCTTCCTCATAGCCTCGACCATGCTCGGTGCCCTGGCGCAGCGGCTGGTGCGCCGGATCTGCCCCCACTGCGCCGAACCCTACATGGTTGACGGTGCCGGTCTGCGCAAGCTCGGTTTTCCGGTCAATCCGCAGGAGAGGGTGGAGTTGAAGCGGGGCAAGGGCTGCCTGCAGTGCCGCAATACCGGGTATCTCGGGCGGCTGGGGATTTTTGAGATCTTTCCCATGTCCGATCAGATGAAAAAGCTGATCAGTTCCAAGGCGCACGACTCCGAACTGCGGCAGACCGCGATCCGCGAGGGCATGACCACCCTGCGTGAAGATGCCTGGCGCAAGGTGCTTACCGGATTGACCACCGTGGAAGAGGCCCTGCGGGTCACCGGAGAAACGGAGACGCTGTGATTTTTTTCCTGGCGTATATGCCAACAGGACCTATATTGGTGGCCAATACGAGAAAGAAGGGATAGATCTGACGCCATGGGACATAAAATCATCAGTAAAAACAAGAAGGCCTTCCACGATTATTTCATCGACCAAACCTTTGAGGCGGGTATCGTCCTCATGGGGCCCGAGGTGAAGTCGCTGCGCGGCGGCAAGGTGAATCTCAAGGATGGCTATGCCCAGGTCAAGGATGGCGAGGTCTATCTCTACAATGTGCATATCTCGCCCTATTCCTTCACCACCTATGCCAACCAGGATCCCCTGCGGGTGCGCAAGCTGCTCCTGCACAAGCGCGAGATCCGCAAGTTGATCGGTAAGCTGCACGAGAAAGGCATTGCGCTTATCCCGCTCAAGATTTATTTTATTGAAAATGGCAAGGCCAAGGTGGAATTGGGGCTTGCCCGCGGTAAAAAGCTCTACGACAAGCGAGCGTCGCTCAAAGAGAAGGAATCAAACCGCGAGATGGAGCGCACTATGCGCCGCGGCGACTGAGTTTTTCGCGCAAGCCGTATCACGATGACAACTAAAAATTAAAAAATATGGGGGCGAAACGGATTCGACGGGGATATTGAAGCTTCCTGTTGCATGCCGAGTTTCTGTCAGCTCGTAAAAATGGCGGAATTAAATATAATCGCAGACGATTATAACTACGCACTGGCAGCGTAAGCTGCTGTGCCGTCCCACCGGCTGCCGCCTGTAAGGCCGGATTCGGGGCGTCGACTCAACGGGCTGGTTGTTCATGCACGCCTGAGGCAGGGACAACGAGATTTTTTCAGGCTGGCGTTCGAGTATCCCCGTTCCGGGTGAGAGACGAATGCGAGACCCAATCCCGGAACTAAGCATGTAGATACAGAAGGGGAGAATTTTCGGACCCGGGTTCAACTCCCGGCGCCTCCACCATTTTATAAGATAACTATCTGTTATCTTTCAAGAAACTCGGAGCAGATAGGCCACTGGTACAAAATCCTTGTACAAAAAGGTGGTACAAATGTTCCGAGTTTCTGCGCATTTACAGCGCCATCCTTCCAGCGGCATTTTCATTTCAGAATTGCAATCCCTACCCGTTTGCGGGATACTCTCGGCAAGCGTGAAATCAAAAAGAGTCTGGGGACCGGTGTACGGGCTGAGGCTATCGTTGAAGCGCAACGCCTTTATGTGAAAACCCACGACCTTTTCCAGAGCACCGAGATGAAAATGACACGCAAGAAATCAAAAGCGTCATCTGCCGATGATCCACTCGCTTTTTTGGACGACATGCCAGAATCTCCAGACGGTTCTTTAGGGAAAATCACTCTCACCGTCGGCGGAAACAAAGTTGTCATCGAAGGCGAAAACCGCGATGAAGAGGTGAAGGCGGCGGCTGATCTGATGAGGCTGGCACCGGCTGCCACGCCAACATCGGCAGCACCGGCAGGAAGGCCGAAGAAGGACAACACCGTCTCGCTGTCGAAAATGGTTTCCTTGTACTTCGATGAAGTGAAGCGCGCCAACTCTCAACAACCGAAAACCATCGAAGAGAACGCGGCAATTTTTCAGCTTTTACAGGAAGTGACCAAGAACCCGGCGGCGGAAACCATCGGTATCAAAGCGGCCACTGATTTCAAAGATGTGCTCTTACGGTTGCCGCCGAACCGAACCAAGGGGCAGTATGCAGGAAAAACCGTCTCTGAAATCCTGCGTATGCGTCTCAATGTGACCATGAGTCCTTCCAGTGTGAACAAATACCTGCGTCGCTGCAGTGCTCTGTTTTCCTGGGGTAAGCGGCACGGCCACGTCAACGATGACCCATTCACGGGCCTTGCTATTCGACAACAGCGACGACCGCATCAACAGCGGGAAAGATTCACCATCGAAGAATTGCGACAATTATTCACTCCGGTACACCTTCACCGGAACATGCGCAAAACTTATATGTTTTGGCTACCCTGGATGGGGCTGTACACCGGGGCCAGGCTGGAAGAGCTTTGCCAACTCCACCTTGAGGACATCCGCCAAGTTGACGGCGTATGGTGCCTCGACATCAACAACCGTGATGAGAAGAAGCTCAAAACCCTTTCGTCTGAACGCCTTGTACCTGTCCATCCGCGCCTTATAGAGCTGGGGCTGATCGACCACGTTGACGGATTGCGAAAGAGGGGAGAGAAGCGGCTGTTTCCTGAGCTTGACCACCGGCGTGACGGGTACGGGCAAACTGCTTCAAAATGGTTCGGGCGATACCGTGAGCGCCTGGGGATCAAGAAACCATTTCATAGCCTACGCCACACCGTGATTGATACTCTGAAGCAATCAGGAGTTGAATACAAGCTGGTTGCGGCCCTGGTTGGTCATTCTGATGAATCCATGACCTTTGGTCGATATGGCGACCCATGCCGGCCTGATGTTCTGTTGCCAGTAGTGGAGATGTTGAAGTTCGAAGTCTAATACTCTGCGCTCAGAATATTCCACAGTAGACTTGACGGAGGTTTCACCTATGTTGGGCGATAAAAAGGATAAAGTAAGCGATGTTGTAAATGTATTGAAAGTAATTAAACATGAATGGGAAAAGGTAGGTAACCGATATTCTATTTCTGACATTCGCATAGATTCTGTGAAAGTCATTGCCGATGTAGAATATAATTTAGGCCGGTATAAGAATATAAAATCAGCTTACCATACCATTCATGATGCATTAGCTCGAAGACTGAAACCTGATATACCTAACATAGCTGCGTTTGATACCCTCACAGAAAAATGGTTACGCGATAATTCTCTTGAATTGAAACAGATATTATTGGGCTATGCACAGGACCGCGAACAAAGGTCAATTATAGAACAACTTTTTTTCCACTAAATAAAGATCAGGTCGTCCTACTCGCCGCTGTTTTACCCATGCACGAACCGGGTACAAAACCGGGTACAAACAAAAAAACCACGCTCCTTGACCCTTGGGAACGTGGGTTTTTGCGTGGGTTTCGTCGCGCAGTTCGGTTCCCGCTATGCCCGGTTTACTTCAGCGCTGCGTATAGCGTCGGCCGGGATACTCCATGCTCTTTCGCCAAGGATGCCTTGGCTTCACCAGCGGCCACCCGCGCCTTTATCTCTTCCACCTGGGCCTTGGTCAAGGATGCAGACCGTCCGAGATGCTTGCCTTCCTTTTTGGCTTTTTCGATGCCTTCCCGCTGTCGTTCACGGATCATAGAGCGCTCGAACTCAGCAACGGCACGCAAAAGCTGAAACATTAATTTGTTCATGGCGCTGGTGCTGTCGCTGGAGAAGATCAAATTTTCTTTCACAAAGGAAACAGTCACCCCCTTGTTGGTCAACCCGGCAACCAGCTTTTCCAGGTCGGCAAGGTTACGGGCCAGCCTGCCGATGCTATGCACAACCAACGTATCTCCTTCCCGTAGGTACTCAAGGCAGGCTTCCAGACCAGGCCGCTTTATGGTGCTGCCGGAAACCTTATCCTCGAACAGCTTGTCAAGCTCCACGCCATCCAATTGCCGGTCGGTATTCTGATCAACGGTGCTTACCCGAATGTATCCGATTCTGTGCCCGCCCATGTTGTTTCCCTTGCTGGTTGAATCCATCTGTTAAAGAATATCTTAAACTATTATTTACAACATGTCAAACAAAAAGAAATCGACCTTTCTTTACACCCTCAATCCACGGTTTTTCGTCAATCTCAAAATGGAAAGAAAGGTGTAGCTTCTTTGACAGGCTGTTTTTGTCGTCGCGGGAGTCGCCATTATCGATCACGGTTACTGGTTTAGTTTTCGCCGAAACTGGCGAAAAGTTGATGTGAACCTATAGAGCGCCATTACAGCGTGGTCCTGTCTGACCTGTTTTCTTCTGATCGACTTTTCCGGAACCCGGCCCATGACCCGTTTTGAAGGCTCGGCCGGTTCGGGTAAGACCACGGCCAGCAAGCTGATTTCGGCTCTGCTCTACGGTGAGCCCCAGCACAAGAAAGCCACCGATGCGGCCAACTATACCGATGGTTCCCAGAATCCGCTTATCGTCCTCGACAACATCGAGGTCAAACAGATGACCGAGGATCTGACCACCTTCACGCTGACCAGCATTGCCAAAGAAAAACGCAAGAGCGGCACCGACAGTGAGACCGTGACCGAGCGGACCAAGTGCCTGCTCAATACCACCGGCATCGAGCCGTTGTGCGGAGAACTGTCCGAAATTCAGTCCCGTAGCTTTGTGATCAATTTTGATATCGGTAATCAGGGCAACGACTGTTTCATCGAGTCGGAGGTGATTGCAGCCCTGCAGCGCAACCGGGATTTGATTATTTCCGCCCTGATGAAACGGACCAGCGAGGTGTGTCAATCAGCTTTGAAATGGATTCATCGAGGCAGTTTGCCCAGCGCTTTGCCAACGACCTTGAAACCATCCGCGAGGCCGGGTTCGATGTTGTCATCAGCCAGAAACGCTACGGAACCAAGCTCTACACCATCCAGACGGTTGATTAATCGGGTCGGTTATAGCCGTCTTTCACTGCCTGTTCCATAGCCGACATTTCTTTATCGGTCAGGAAGTCAAAGTGAGCGGATCTCTTCCTTGCAGAAAGGTTGCCGTTGTTCTGCAGGCACAACTGGATGAATAAGTCGATCAGGCGGTCAGGCATATCAATGATATCCTGTATCGCCTTCTTGGTATTGTCGTAGTTGGCCAGGAAACTGAGCTCTTCCACAAGCTCTTCTTCGATCGTTTTGGTAATAAACTCATACAAGGCTTCTGACTGAGCGGTCATATCCATATACTGATACCAGCATGCCGTATCGTTCTCGACGGTCATTTGCCCCATTTCATCCAACCGATAATCGATGAGTTGCAACAAGGGTCTGGAGAAAGCTTCCAGCGATGCATCATAGTCTGCCGGATTTTTGAGCATGACAGCTGAAACCGGAAACATGAGTCCGCGTGGTACCAGCTCCTGCAGCGACAGAATGTTATGTATCAGAAACCGATGAATTCGTCCGTTCCCATCTTCAAACGGATGCAGGAATACAAAGCCATAGGCGATGGTCGCCGCATGAATAACCGGGGATACATTTCCCGCTTTCATCCGCTTATGGGAGTCAATTAAGCCCTCCATGAGGCTTTGTAGATCATCAGGTTTTGGACAAATGAAATGTATGATCTCCTTTTGATAGGCAACCGTCTGGCCGACATAATTCTGGCTCACCCGATAGTCACTGTCTTTGAAACGCGGATCGACGATTCGGTTTTGAAGCTCTATCAGCCTTTCCTTTTCACAGAAGTCTTCCTTTTCGGCAAGCTTCAGCGATGTGATAAATTTTTCAGTTCGGGAAGCATTGGGCTTTATGTGCTCAATTTCAAAAGATGACTTCGTTTCCCTGTTGTAGAGGTAGCTCAGTGCCCGGCGAAGCAGTTCCGGAGGATATGCGGTGACGATATCCTCGCACCTTTTGCGCAGGTCGGATGAATCCAGCTTGGCAAGCTTTTCGGTCCTTCTTACGACAGGGCAAAACGATTTGGGACCAAGAAGATTGTTTACAATGCGGTGACGTGAAGATTTTTCTCCGTTCTGAACGGTGTAATAATCTTTGGCTTCCAATGCATCGACATAATTGCCGGAAGTCAGGTCATCGACAGGCAGTTGTTTGCCGGTCAGAAACTCATAGAAGAACCAGATTCTCCGAGCATACTTCCCGGTAGGTTTGGATTTGATGAACTCGGTGAGCTTATCCTGAGAAACCTTTTCGAAGATTCGAGCCAGTAAGCCCAGATTGACCCCGTCATATTTCAGCACGAATTCAAGATGGTCTCCGACCTTTTCCCCGGGCCAATACCTTATAGGGTAGATGTCTTCTATTGTTCCATCCTGAACCTTCGATCTGTGAGTTCCTGATGAGGACACAAATGAGGTATGCCAATGTGGCATGCCTGTCAGCCCCATCATATCAAGCAGATACGCATAGCCTGCCGGGCGAGATTCCAAAACGTTTATATCCATGCGGTCTTCTCGTAAAACTTTTATTCTACTGGTAATATAGTTAAAAAAAGCATTTTTTCAATAAAACAATTAAAAATCAGCCTTAATCTGGTAAAACAATTACGAGCGAGCAACCAACGTTTAGAAATTGGCATCTGGCTGGTAAAATCGTTACAAAGGCCGCCGGTGTAGAAAGACCTTTCTACAATGTAGAATGTCCAGAGAGCACCTTTCAACAGCGCAAGTCCCTGTTATTTATGGTGTTACGCGGCAGGCGTAGAAAGTGTAGAAAGGTTTCAGAGGTTACTCCCCCTTACTGTTCATTTTTTCAAACCATGGGATGAAGGCATACCTGAAAAAAACAGGCTATGCGTGAGTAATATTTTTCTATACCTTTCTACGCTTTCCACCATCCGACACTCCGGTTCCGGCTTCGGTAAGTAACGGGAAGAAAAATAAACCCGAACTTCCGGAGGTCACCCATGAGCCTTTTACAAACCATGCTCACGCATCTCGATTCCCCTACGTGTGAGCCTTCCGAACAAGCTCCTTTGCCTGCTGAAAACAAAAGCAGCGCACCGGAGCCCGATCTTTTTGTATCCACCGATCTGGAAACCGCACAATTCGAGTGGGACGTCACGTCCGCCAGCGACGTGGAATACAACGGCAAAATCTATCGACGCCTCGAGCCGGAGTATTTCGCATGGCTTCGTTCACGCATGCTGGCAGCCCAGTCCGCTTTCAAAGCCGGTAAATTTCCCGAATCAACATGGGAAAGCCTGAAAAGCAGATTACACCCGCTTCAGGAATATGCTGTTCACTCAAGTTTCGGTGTTGATCTAATTTGCCGTTATTAGGTTTTAATTGTGCGCCAGTCTCTTCCCTGTTTGCAGCATATCAACGGCAAAGCCCATGACTGCATCAACAATGGCAAGCACTGCATCTTCGGCGATGATGCCGGCAGCTCTAACTTTGTCCAAGGCCAAGCTGAGCAGCCGCTGCATAGCCCCAACCAGACTCAGGTCCTGCTGCTCTTTGCTACAAGCGTAAAAGAGTGAGCCAAGGGTGCGGGGATCGTCATGGCAACGTTGCTCAAAAGCCAGGAAAACATAGCGACTCATGACAATGGTGATGTGGCCGATGATACCGTCAAAATCTCGCAGTTGGGTTTCTCTCTCAAGGTTGAGGTAATGTTTCATCATCTAGAAGAACACCTCGATATCCCAACGTTTGCCGTAGATGCGAACGATTTCCTCGTCAGCCAGATCGATCTTGGTGGAGAGGATGGCCAGCCAGTGGCGTTTGTGACGGTGGCGGACAAAGACGATTTTAACCTTCTGTTCCTTTTTGGTTTCCACCACCACACTGGCCAGAATCCTGGCCTTGCCCGGCCGTTTCTTCAGTTTGGCGAAGAGCCGACCCCGTCTCAGCATTGCCCCTGATGCCGGTAAAAGACCTTCGGCATATCCTTGCCCATGCAGATCACCGGCAGATGTTTGCCCAGGGGGGCAAGCAGGGCTGGGAAGGCAAACCAGCTGTCCATCAAGAGGTAGTCGGCCCGGATGCCCAACGTCAGCACTCGTTTCACCATGGATTCCAGGTGCTCGGTGGATTTGGCCATGGCCTCCAACCTGCGTTTGTAGCCGCAGCAACGCTTGTCCAGCTCTTTCCTGACCCCCTGCAATCGCTTGCTTGCCTCGGAGGCGAAGCAGAGAATGAAATCAAGCGGCAGGAAACTTACCCCATCAGACCAGTCCAAGGTCATAAGCTTGAATCCTTTCAGGCTCCGGTTGGCGTTATGGTCATGCACCTAGGCGAGCAGTTCAACCACCTTGGAGCGGGACTGGTCATAGGTGCTGTCGTCGATGATGAGCACCTTCTCACGCTGCTCGCTGGTGAGCACGTCCATGAACCGAACCACCACCGTCACCAGCCCCAGCAGAAATTTCCGCCAGTTATACCTGGGATTCTTCAAGAACTCGTAGGCGGCATCCTTGCCGAATGCCAACTCCCGATTGTTGACGATACCCCGGGAGAAATTAACTCCGCTAAACGGCAAGGAGAAAATGGTGGCGAACACCGCCAGAGGTTTTGCGCCTCGCAGCTTGCGGATACCGCTGCCACCTAGCAGGGTGCCAATCTTGAAATCTTCCAGGAAGGAAGAAATCCGGTTCTGCAGTCGTTTTGCCTCTTGTTGCTCCAGGTAGTTTTGGGTATGGTTCATTTGAGCCTTTTCTTTTTGATATCATTAGGTATTTTCGCAAATCCAATGTATCGGAAAACAAAAGGCTTTTCACGTTAAAATGATAGTATTTTAAGAGGCTGGAGTTTGGAGTTTCAGGCTGGCCCGGCCGGAAGGCGATTTGGGGGGCAAAACTAAAAAAATATAAAAAAATTATTGACATAGCTGCCGAAATGCGGCAGCCGCGCTTTCCTTAGAAAGCGCGGCCTTCAGAAGAGAACAACTTCACTCTTCTGGAGGCCGCCATGGGCAACAAGGGATATGGCAGTATCCCCGGGACCCTGTTTGAATGTATCACATTCCTTGCCAGGGCTCTACCGGTACGTTCCGTTCCAACCTTTATCGAACTGCTGATCGGTGCCATGCTCACCCAGACCGGGTTTGTTACCGGAGCCTGGCTGGCGATCAGACCGCGACGCAGTTGGAGCGCCTATTACAAATGGCTCCAGGAAGGCAAGTGGTCCTGGGTCGCCCTTGGGGTGCAGATGGCCCGGATGGTAGTGACCTTCTTTCCCCAGCTGGTCTGGTTCCTGATCATTGACGACACCTTCGTCTACCGGGCTTCCCGAAAGGCGCCGGGAAGCGGAATCTATCACCAGCACGGCAACAAGGCCAATCGACCCCAGTATGCCCGCGGCCAGTGCTGGGTGAGCATGGCCCTGTCGGTAACCAGGGGCAAAAAGCACTCGGCGATCCCTTTGCTCTCCCGGCTGATGCGCACCGACGGCAACACCGGCAAGCTCGATGCGGCGAAGGTCCTGCTCAGGACCGTAGCACGGGTGTTCACCGGCAAAAAGGTCTGTCTCCTAGTGGACAGCTGGTATATGAAGTACCCTTTGATCGCCTTTGTCCTGGCCCTTGGCTTTCAGGTGATCGGCCAGGTCCGACGGGATACGGCGCTGTACGCGCTTCCAGTGGCCACCGGCAAACGGGGGCGGCCGGCCAAGTATGGCGCCAAATACACCCCGGATGAGGTTGCTCTCTTGCCGGAGGTACGCCATTGGCTGTTCCTCTACGGCAAGTGGCAATGGGTACGCTACCGGAGTGCTGTCTGCCTGGCTAAATTCCTTCGCGGCCATCGGGTCGGGGCCGTGTGGATGCAGTTCGAAGACGAGGATGGCGAGCTCAGTAAGCCACGCCTGCTCATCTCCACCAACAGTCAGCTGAGTGCAGACGAGGTGTTCAAGTTCTACGCCCGCCGCTGGGCCATCGAAGACCTCTTCAACCAGATGAAGAACGGTTGGGGCTGGCGCGAGGCCTGGCAGCAGTCCCGCCAAGTGCTGCACCGCTGGACTCAGATCCTTTCGGCCGCCTATGCCCTGCCGCAACTGCTGAGCATGTATTGCAGCGAGCAGATGCACGGACTGCTGCAACTGACGCCATGGCGGAAAAAGGCCCCGGTGACCGCCGGCCAGATTCGCTTGGGACTACGGATGTTTTTCAGCCATGTCCGGGTTCGGGACTGGTGGAACCCGACATGCCGAAAATTCGAACCCGGTTCACCCCTTGGGAAATCGGGCAATACTGCCGATTCAGGAAAAAACTCCAGGAAACGGAGAGAAAGGAACAATAGGGTAACTCATCCGGCACCGCCATCGTGACGGTGGCTTAACCATGAAACTCCAAACTCCAGTTAAGAGGTTGACTGTCGATTATTCCTTGGCTGTGCCAACCCCGAAACTTGAGTCGAGTTCATGCTGAGTGCATTACGCGATGCGGTGTGCGAGGCTGTATCGACCGACCATGTAGGCGACCAAGTAACCGACCAAGTAGCGGCATTGATCCGTGCGATTGGGAGCAGAGAGCTGAGGAGCAACGATTTGATGCAGGCTTTGGGTTTGTCACACCGGCCCACGTTCCGGAACAACTACCTCAACCCTGCCATGGAAGACGAATGGATCGAACGTACCCAACCTAATTCCCCGCGCAGCCCGACCCCGCGCTATCGGTTGACCGGTAAATGGTATACCATGGTGAAATTTGATGGCTTCGTAAAAAGTCAAAAACCTGAATGTCACGCATCGTGAAATCAGCAGCTTACGAAGCTCGAAACGTCGTTCTCGGGCCTTTTTACGAGAACGACAAATTTGACAGCCTGGTAAAAAGTCAAAAGCTGAGAAATCACGGTTGATGACCTCGTAAAAAGTCAAACCGCCCAATCCGCTCGAAAAGAAGCGACTGGTTGAAAGTTTGTGCCTTCGTGAGTTCTTGTTGAGAAGTCTTCCCGAAAAAGTTCTTTGAAATATGTTTGGAAAGCCAAAAAGAAAAAAAATAGGCTGTAAAAGGACGTCATTGGGCTGGTTTTCTCGCCCCAGTGCCTGCTGGCCCGCAATATGTTCAAGCCGATGGCCTTCATGAAGGCGGCAAACCGCACTGCTTTCATGCCACGAACCCGGAGATGTTTGACACCGGTGCGCCGGTCGAATTCCGACATGGTCGCCTCAACGCCGGCCCGGTACCGGTACTTCTCCCTGAACTCCGGGCTTTCTTCTTCCTGTCGCCGTCGGGCCAGGCGGATATCCTTGTCGGTGTAGCGGTAGTAATAGCCCTTTTTTCCGATGGAGACGGGGCACCGGTCAAACGAGGAGCAGTTCTGACAAACAGCGATGGGGAAGAGTGCGCTGTAGCCGGATTTTGATTTCTTCACCGTGTCGGGTGCCGTGACCTGGGGGCAGGTGAGAACCTTGCCCTGGTCATCAAGGGTGAATTCGGTCAGGTTGAACTTCTTCTGATTGCCCGGCATGACCGGGGAGATGACTGCCACCTGATGCTCCTGCAGGGCCGTTTCACAATTGCTGTCGCTGCCGTAGAGGGAATCGGCCAGCATTTGCTGCGGCAGCATCGCCTTCTGCTCCAGTTGGGCCAAGGCGGGCAGGAGGGCATTGGCATCATGCTGATCCGCGGATTCCACCGCCACCTGCGTGATCAGGGATGGTCCACGCTCATCGGTGGTGGTGTAATTTTCCACCAACTGCACCTGATACCCTTGGCCTTTATGACTGCTGTAGCCGGCATCCGCATCGGAGGGGTTTTGCAGTGAATCGGAGGGCACCTCCTTGTTCGGCCGGGCCACGGCTTTCTTGCCAGAATCGGCGGTGGTGTCTTCCTCGATGACACACTGTTCGGCGAACAACCGGCTCAGCAGTTTGAAGCTCTGCATGGTGCTGACCTCGTCCACGGCGGCAAAACGCTCGGTCAAGAGCAGCACATCCGCAGCCAACTGATCAAGGGTGCGGGTGGACTCGGTGGGTTTGACCATGGCGAACAAAGACGCCTGCGATTTGCTCAGATACCGTTGGGTCAACTCCGTGTCGAGTTGATCAAAGTGTTCCCGGTGGTGTCGCTTCAGGTTGACGAGGAACTTCTTGATCGTTTTGGTGAACAACCCGATACGACCCAGATTGCGCATGTTGGATTTGACATGCACCGAGTCCATGCGCTGCTTATTCATATCGGCCTTGAGCAACTTGGCCAGGATGCCCAGGGAGGCATCAAATATCTCGGCATAGCTCGCATCCGAGGCCAGGTGATCGCGCATGGTCCAGAGCGTTTTGTGGCTGAGGTATACAGCCGCGTCGGAGCACGAGGTGATGTTGAGGGCATAGTGCCACTGGATATTGAAACAGAACTGCTCAACCGCCTCCTGATCAGTACAATCATGCATTTGCTGGAGGATCATCACCCCCATCATGGCATACAGTTCCTTGGTGGGTCGGCCATTGTAGTCATGATAATGGTGGCGCAGGGACTCCACCGGGAGTTCAGGCAGGATATGCTTCTGAAAAAGACCTGCCCATGAGTTATCCAGGAGGGCGCGTCGTTTGGGTCCCAAATGGGCCCATGGGTCGAGGATGTTGAGCTGTTTGTGGTTTTTCACGTGAAACATTATCTCGTCTCGCATTTAATTGATATTATGCAAATATATTAACAGAATGCGAGAAAAATGACAATGGTAATCCAGACGTTAATCCTGGAAAATTAACCAGTTAAATAGAAATACTTTTTACGACGCCATCACGGTTAGTCAAATCAATAAATTGGAAGGCAAGAAACGTCGTTTTCGTGGCTTTTTACGAGAACGACAAATTTGATAACTCACCGGAAATAAAGCGCATCCCTTTTCAGGCATAATTCGTTTTTATGCGATAATGTTGAACGATAGAATGAACCTCCAACCAGGGAGCGCACCATGAAGGAACTCGATGAAAATGCCATGAGTTATCTGGAAACACGCATCCCGGAACTGGCCGAAGGCGCTGTGAAGCAGGCCTACTGCAAAAATCTGGTCGCCGGCAGGAAAGTGGTGGAGGCGGTGAATGGCCAGCTCATAGAATCCTTCCCCGATGGGACCTCCAGAGTGATCAAAACCCTGGCGGCTCCCACTCCGGTTGTCCCGGGACAGCGGCTCCTTGGCCGAGTGGATAGCGTTTTGACCACGCCAATGAATAAATGAGGTTTACGCTCATGGTGACTGTAAAAATGCCGCAACGCAACAAACCAAGGTTCAGCCGCTATATCGGCATCGACTACTCCGGTGCTGCAACCCCGGATTCCAGCCTGAAGGGGATCCGGGTCTATGAGGCTGGCCTCGAGTCTCTGCCGGTAGAGGTGGAGCCGCCTCCCAGCCCCCGTAAGTACTGGACACGGCGCGGCTTGGCGGAATGGCTGGTCGCTCGGTTGTCCGAGGATGCACCGACCATCGTCGGAATCGACCATGGCTTTTCCTTCCCCCTGCGGTATTTCGAGGTGCACCACTTGGAACCGGACTGGCCGAGCTTCCTCGACGATTTCCAGAAGCACTGGCCCACCGATACCGAACATACCTACGTCGATTTCATTCGCCACGGTCCGAACGGCGAAGGCGAGGTCCGTTCCGGCAGCGCCCGATGGCGGCGTATCACCGAGGACCGGGCCGGGGCCAAATCGGTCTTTCATTTCGATGTACCCGGCTCGGTGGCCAAATCGACCCACGCCGGATTGCCCTGGCTGCGCCATCTCCGTCATCGACTCGGGACGCGGGTCCACTTCTGGCCCTTTGACGGCTGGGAGATTCCTGCGGGTAAATCCGCGCTGGTGGAGATTTACCCGTCGCTGTGGAGTAAGAGCTGTCCATGCGAAGGCCGTACGCCCGACCAACACGACGCCTATGTCGCTTCTGCCTGGTTGCGGCAGGTGGATACCAATGGAAGCCTCGGTAAATTTCTCAAGCCCGACATGCCGCCCGGCGAATATGGAGTTGCTCAGGTCGAAGGGTGGATTCTTGGCGTGATGTGAGGATGTGGATGATTTGAGGAAGCGATAGGAACCTCAAAAAAAACAACCCGCTCTAGAGGGTTGCGGTCCTCTCCTCCAGTAGGATGCGCCAGATCGTCACGAAATGGACAACTGGGAAACCGGAATGAAGCTGGTTAAAAAAACCTTGTTGTGCTGTTTCTGCCGTAGTGAGGTATTTCTTTATTTCCCTTCTCGACCCTTTCTTAATTTGGTAATTTTTTGGCCGTCGTTTTCGGCATCGTGACTCACTTCTTTTCGGTCGCGGTGTGATCGGTATATTTGATATTCCCGCATACAATACCTTTTTTAATACGGTGCCGGATACATGGATCGGGGCCCATACCCTTGACCATGTACATCAACCATGCATATCGCACCAGGGGCGCGGAGTCTGCTTGTATGGGAAGGAATCGAAAAAAACAGTTGATTGATCTGGGCGCAGAAACACTGGCAGAGGCTCTGTTGGATCTTGCGGTGCATTTAGATGCTGCGGATGAGCTGATTGAAAGGTTGCTTGCCACCCCTGATGAAAACATCCAGCGGATTCGAAGCAAGCTCTCTGACTTAAAGCGGTTGGAATACTTCTACAGTTGGCGGGAAATTGCCGCCTTTTCCCGTGAGTTGGGGCAGTTGATCCAGGATATTAAAGCAAGCGTGGCCGACCCTGTTACCGGGCTTGCCTTTGTGGCGCTGTTTTTTGAGGCGGATGAATCGATTTTTGAGCATTGCGACGATTCCGGCGGCGATGTGGGGTTGGTGTTCAGCGAAGATGCCAAAGAGCTGTTTATCCATTACGCCGCTCAATGCACCACAAAACATGTGGCAGACCTCATCCTTCGACTGAACCGGAAGGATAACTATGGTGTCCGCCATATCTTGATTGATTGTGCCGGGAAGGTTTTGCCCAAGGCCGACATTCGCGAGATGATCTTCTCGCTGCAGCAGACCGTTGACAAGCACGAAAACATCCATGAAAAAGGGTCTGTCTTGTGTATGGTCGAATCGCTGGCCAGGCAGATCAAGGATGGGCCATTGTTTGAGAAAACGCGTCTTGCCTCCTGGGGCACTCTTAATGCAAAGGCCTGTCTTGATATCGCGGAAGTCTATCTGGAGAGCGGCGACGTGGAAACCGCCCAGGACTGGTTGAAGAAAGTCGATGAAAAAGACTTTATAAACGGAGCTCGACGGGATGAGTTACTGCTTTCACTCTATAAAAAGCAGGGCGATCCCGAAAAGATGGCAGACATTCGCCTGCAATGGTTCAGGTCCTTTCGTTCCCTCGATGCGCTGCGCGAATATCTTGACGTCATCGGTCATGACAGGCGTGATGCCGTTGTTGCCGCTGAGATGGCACTGATTCAGGCGGGTGAATCGTTCTCCGAGTCAGACGCGTATTTTCTGATCTCGATCGGTGCAATCGATGCAGCCGAGGCCTACCTGCTCAAGCATGCCGATCAGCTGGATGGTAGCTATTACGGCGAATTACTCGATATAGCCGAGGCGCTGGAGTCGGCGAACCGTCCTCTGGTCGTGAGCCTGATCTATCGCAGTTTATTAGAGGCCATTTTGGAGCGCGGATACACCAAGGCCTATGCCCACGGGGTCGATTACCTGAGAAAACTGGATAATCTGGCCCCCGCCATCTCCGATTGGGGCCGCAATCCCGATCACCAGACATTCAAAGGGCAGATCAGCCAGGTGCATGGCCGGAAACGCAGTTTTTGGTCGCAATACGAGGAATAGCCCAGGGGAGAAGTTATGGCACTGGACTATACCACCTTAGACCTGCTCCGCCAGAATCATCCGGCATGGCGGTTGTTGCGCGCCCAGCACGCACCGTTGGTGGCGGCTTTCCTCCAGCGGGTGTTCATTGTCCCCAATGTACGCAACCTGCCACAGGCAGATCTGGTCGAGGCTCTGGAAGACGAGCTTTTTGTCCTGCGCGAACAACAGGGAGCCGAGACCTTTCCCGGAACCGCACAAGGCTATCTCAACGATTGGGCGGAGAACGACAAGGGCTGGTTGCGGAAATTCTATCCGCCAGGCACGGATGAACCCCATTATGACCTGACCCCATCCACGGAAAAGGCCTTGGCCTGGCTGGAGAGTCTGACCGAACGCGCTTTTGTCGGCACGGAATCTCGCCTGCTCACCCTGTTCGAGTTGCTGCGGCAGATGAGCGAAGGCAGTCAGACCGATCCGCAGGTGCGGATAGGCGAGCTGCAGAAACGGCGCAGCGATATCGACGCGGAGATCGCCCGCATCCAGGCAGGGGACATTCCCCTGCTGGACGAAACCGGGCTCAAGGACCGATTTCAGCAGTTCTTGCAACTGGCCAGGGAACTGCTGGGCGATTTCCGCGAGGTGGAACACAATTTTCGTACCCTCGACCGGCGGGTACGCGACCGCATTGCCCTGTGGGAGGGGGCCAAGGGGGCGCTGCTCGAAGAGATCATGGGGGAGCGCGACGCCATTGCCGATTCCGATCAGGGGAAGAGCTTTCACGCCTTCTGGGATTTTCTCATGTCCCAATCCCGCCAGGAAGAGTTGAGCCGTCTGCTGGAGCAGGTCTTGTCCCTGGAGCCGATCCAGGCCATGCGGCCCGAGGCCCGGCTACAGCGTGTCCATTACGACTGGCTGGAGGCGGGCGAACACACCCAGCGCACGGTGGCCAAACTCTCCCAGCAGCTCCGTCGTTTTCTCGACGATCAGGCCTGGCTCGAAAACCGCCGCATCATGGACATTCTCCATAGTGTCGAAAACCAGGCGCTGGCCCTGCGCGAGCATACGCCCAAGGGTCCGTTCATACCCTTGGCGGAGCTCTCGGCGAACATTGAGCTTCCCCTGGAGCGGCCGCTGTACCGGCCATCGCTCAAGCCCCTCATTGCCTCCATAGCCCTGGATGAGGGGGATGCGGAGGTGGATACGGCGGCGCTCTACGCGCAGGTGGTGGTGGACCGGGCCGAGTTGACCCGCAATATTCGCCAGGAATTGCAGGGACGCACCCAGATCAGCCTGGGCGAGGTGGTGCATCGCCACCCGCTCCGTCATGGATTGGCCGAGCTGGTCGCCTATCTGCAGCTGGCCGGTCAATGGCCGGAAACGGCGGTGGACGAGGAGGTGCAGGAACAGGTGCGCTGGCAGCTGGAGACCGGTGCCACGCGCCAGGCGAGCTTGCCGCTTATTCTTTTGTTGAGGAGCTGATTGATGGGCGTTGCCGAGACCAGTCCCGGCCCCGGAGCCGGGCCACCCCACGAACTTTCCTCCCTGGTGGTGCCCCTGCTCAAGGGGGTGCTGTATCAGGAGGAGCAGCCGGGACTCTGGAACTCGCTGCTTCACCTCCAGGCCAGCGTGCGCGATTACGTCGGTGTGCTCGGGCTGGAACTGCTGCTCGACGAGGCCGAGGGCTACGCGTTTTTACGTTCCCGCGAGGAGGATGCGGAGGAGGGCCGGCCTCCTGTTCCGCGTCTGGTTGCCCGGCGGCAGCTCTCCTATGCGGTGAGTCTGCTGCTTGCCCTCTTGCGCAAGAAGCTGGCCGAGTTTGACGCCGGTGGCGGTGATACCCGTCTGATTCTTTCCCGTGATGAGGTGGTGGAGCTGATCCGGATCTTTCTTCCCGTTGGCAGCAACGAGGTGAAACTGATCGATCAGGTCGACACCACCCTGAACAAGATCGCTGAATTGGGCTTTATCCGCCGTTTGCGGGGGCAGGGACAGATGATTGAGGTGCGGCGCATTCTCAAGGCCTTTGTCGATGCCCAGTGGCTGGCGGATTTTGACCGGCGGCTGGCGGAGTATCGAGAACAGCTTGCCGGGACTACGGAGGAGGGCGGGGATGGCGGAACCACAGTTGCTTGAATTTCTCGCCGATGACCGGCTGGCCGGATTTCGTCTGCAGCGGCTTGAGGTCTTGAACTGGGGGACCTTTGACGGCCGGGTCTGGACCCTACGGCTTGACGGCAAGAACGGGTTGCTCACCGGGGATATCGGTTCCGGAAAATCGACCCTGGTGGACGCGGTCACCACCCTGCTGGTGCCGAGTCACCGCGTGGCCTACAACAAGGCGGCCGGGGCCGACAGCCGCGAACGTTCGCTTAAATCCTATGTGCTCGGCTATTACAAATCGGAGCGGCAGGAAACCCTGGGCAGTGTCAAGCCGGTCGCCCTGCGCGATGCGAACAGCTATTCGGTGATCCTCGGTGTCTTTCACAATGCCGGCTACGGCAAGACCGTCACCCTGGCCCAGGTCTTCTGGATGAAGGCAGCTGGCGCGCAGCCGGCCCGCCTCTATGCGGCCTGCGAACGCGATCTCTCCATTGCGGCGGATTATTCCGGATTCGGCAGTGAGATGGTCGGGCTGCGCAAGCGGCTGCGGGCTAGCGGGGTCGAGATATTTGACAGCTTTCCTCCCTACGGATCCTGGTTTCGCCGCCGTTTCGGCATCAACAACGAGCAGGCCCTGGACCTGTTTCACCAGACCGTGTCGCTCAAGTCGGTGGGGAACCTGACCGATTTTGTCCGCAGCCACATGCTTGAACCCTTTGAGGTCGTGCCTCGTATCCAGGCCCTGATCGGCCACTTCGAGGATCTCAATCGGGCGCATGAGGCGGTGCTCAAGGCCAAGCGTCAGGTGGAGATGCTGACGCCGCTGATGGCCGATTGCGACCGTTATCAGGAGTTGGTGCAAACAGCGGAGAGCCTGCGGGGTTGTCGCGAGGCCCTGCACCCCTGGTTCGCGAGCCTGAAGCTCGATCTGCTGGCCAAACGTCTGGGCCTGCTTGAGGAGGAGTTGGCCAGGCACCAGGCCGCCATCCTGCGGTTGGAGGAGCAGCGGCGTTCCCAGCAGGCGCAGGGGTACGAGCTCCGGCGCATGATCGCGGAAAACGGCGGGGATCGTATCGCCGGCATCGAGCAGGAGATCCTGCAGAAAGAGGATCTGCTCGAGCGGCGTAAGCTGAAGGCGGGCCGCTATGCGGAACTGGTCCGTGGACTGGGGGAGCATCCCGCCGCTAGCGAGGATGGATTCCTGCGGCAGCGCGCTGAAACCGCCAGGTGGCTTGAGGCGACTGAGGAGGCGGAAATGCGCATCCAGAACGAGATCACCGAGGCGGGTGTCCTGATGAAACAGGGCAGGGAGGAACACGATCAGTTGCAGGCCGAGATCAACAGCTTGCAGGCCCGGATCAACAATATCGACGAAAAACAGATCGCCATGCGGCGCTCCCTCTGCCAGGCCCTCAACCTGGCCGAAGAGGAGATGCCCTTTGCCGGTGAACTGCTGCAGGTGCGCGAGGACGAACGTGACTGGGAGGGAGCCATCGAACGGCTGCTTCATGGATTCGGCCTGTCCCTGCTGGTGCCGGATCGATCTTATCCCGAGGTGGCGCAGTGGGTCGACCAGACCCATCTTCGGGGGCGGCTGGTTTATTTCCGGGTGCGCGCGGGGGGACGCGGTGAGTTGCCTTCGCTCCATCCCGATTCCCTGGTACGCAAGCTGCAACTCAAGCCAGATACCGGTTTCTACGAATGGATCGAACGGGAGGTGGCGCACCGCTTTGACCTGGCCTGCTGTCGATCGCAGGAACAGTTTCGCCGCGAAACCCGGGCCATCACCCAGGCCGGGCAGATCAAGGCCCCCGGAGAACGGCATGAAAAGGATGACCGCCATCGGCTTGATGACCGGCGGCGCTATGTCCTTGGTTGGAGCAATGCCGAAAAAATTGCGGCCCTGGAAAAGGATGCCCGGCAACGGGAAGCGAAGCTGGCCGAACTCGGTGCCCGCATCGGCACCCTGCAGAGGGAGCAGGCCACCCTCAGGGAGCGGCTCTCGACGCTCTCGAAGCTGGGCGAATACAACGATTTTCGTGATCTCGACTGGAAGCCCGTGGCCATAGACATTGAGCGGCTTTTGAGCGAAAAGCGGGAGCTCGAGGCCGCATCTGATCTGCTGGCAACCCTGATAGCGCAATTGGCCACGCTCGAGGAGGCCTTGCAAGAGACGGAGGCCCGGCTCAAGGACCGCAACGACAAACGCGCCAAGGCCGAACAGAAGATCAGCGACGCGCAGACATTACAGCAACAGAGCCAAGCGGTGTTGGTTGGAACACCAGAAGAGGTTGTGCGTCGATTTGCCCTGCTGGAAGAGATGCAGCCGGAGGCGCTGGGTACGCAGTCGCTCACGGTTGAATCCTGCGACAACCGTGAGCGCGACATGCGCGACTGGCTGCAGGCGAGGATCGATGCCGAGGACGGAAAGCTCAGGCGTCTGGCCGAAAGGATCGTTAGGGCGATGACCGAATACAAGGGGCAATGGAGTCTTGAAACCAAGGATGTCGATGCCAACCTGGCCGCCGCCCCTGAGTACAGGACGATGCTGGACCAGCTGCTGGCCGACGACCTGCCCCGTTTCGAAGGTCGTTTCAAGGAACTCCTCAATGAAAATACCATTCGAGAGGTGGCAAATTTTCAATCCCAGCTGGCACGTGAACGGGAGACCATCAGGGAGCGCATTTCCCAGATCAACGAATCACTGACTCAGATTGATTACAACCCCGGCCGTTACATCAGTCTTGAAGCGCAGTTGAACCTCGATGTCGACATCCGCGATTTCCAGAGCGAGCTGCGTGGTTGCACCGAAGGAGCCCTCACCGGTTCGGAGGATGCGCAGTATTCGGAGGCAAAATTCCTCCAGGTGAAGCGGATCATCGAGCGGTTCCGGGGGCGTGACGAACATACAGATCTGGATCGGCGCTGGACAGCCAAGGTGACCGATGTGCGCAACTGGTTTGTGTTTGCCGCCAGTGAGCGCTGGCGTGAGGATAACAGCGAGCATGAGCATTATGCGGATTCCGGAGGGAAATCAGGCGGGCAGAAGGAAAAGCTCGCCTATACCGTCCTGGCCGCCAGTCTGGCGTATCAATTCGGCCTGGAGTGGGGCGCGGTACGCTCGCGCTCGTTTCGTTTCGTGGTGATCGACGAGGCCTTTGGGCGTGGTTCCGATGAATCGGCCCAATATGGGTTGCAGTTGTTCGCCCAGCTCAATCTGCAGCTGCTGATCGTGACCCCCTTGCAGAAGATTCATATTATCGAGCCCTTTGTCGCCAGTGTCGGCTTTGTTCACAATGAGGAGGGGCGTAATTCCGTGCTGCGCAACCTGCAGATAGAGGAGTATCGCGCAGAGAAGCAAAGGATGCAGGGATGAGCTGGACGACACCGGCTGAGCTCAAAAAACAGGTGCAGAAACTGTGGGATCGCGGCCTGTTGCTCGCCTCCCTGGCTGAAGGGGAGTCGCTGTTCCCACGGCGACTGACGCTCAAAGGCCCTGGTAGCCGGGAGTTGAGCGAGCGGTTTGCCGAGGTGCGTGACTGGATCGCCGTGTTGTCGGCGGCCGCCGGTCCCTATCGCATTGAATGGCGCAGCGTCAACCACCGTGTTCTCGGCACCAACGCAATCCCCATGGCAATCTGGGTTGATCGACTTGAAGATGCGCTTGGATTGATCGGCAAGCGCAGGGCAGCGGATCAGTTTGCCAGCATGGTTGCACTGACCGGAGAGCGGCAGCCGGAATTACTGCCCTGGCTGGCCAAGAGGCCACTGCGAGCCTTGGCCTTGGCTGAAGACTGGCCGCGACTATTGGCTGTTGTCGCCTGGTGCCTCGGACACCCTCGCCCTGCTCTTTATCTGCGCCAGATCGATCTGCCGGGTGTTCATACCAAGCTGATTGAAGGGCATCGCGGTGTGCTGGCGGAACTGCTCGATCTGGTGCTGCCCGAGGATTCAATTGATGTGGCTCACACGGGCATCGGCGGCTTCTGCCGTCGGTATGGTTTTCTCGAGAAACCCTCGCGGGTGCGTTTTCGGATGCTGGACCCGCATATCCGCTTGCTGCCCGCGGAAATCGATCAGGATATCACCCTGACCCAGGCAGCCTTTGCCGCTTTGGCTTTGCCGGTGTCGAAGGTGTTCATCACCGAAAACGAGATCAATTTCCTCGCTTTTCCGGATGTCCCTGAGGCGATGGTCATCTTCGGGGCGGGATACGGGTTTGACAATCTCGCCGCCGCCCCTTGGTTGCACGAAAAAGCAATCTACTATTGGGGGGATATCGATACCCACGGTTTTGCCATTCTCGATCAATTACGCGGGGTCTTGCCTCATGTTGTGTCTTTGCTGATGGATCCGCAGACACTCCTTGCCCACAGGGCGCTTTGGGGCGTTGAGACACAACCTGAAACAGGGACGCTTATGCGGTTAAACCCGGAAGAATATGCACTGTATGACCAGTTGCGCCAGAACCATTGGGGGGAGCGGGTCCGTCTGGAGCAGGAGAGGATTGGATTCGACTTTCTGCGAGATGTTCTGCAAAGGTTATGAACCGCAACTGGCAACGAGCCCTTGACCGTTCAATGCGGGGCTGTATCGACAAGATCACCTGCGTTCATAGGCACAAGCTAATCGTGTTCTGTTGGAACAAGAGAGTCGGCGAGTTGGAAGCGCAGTTGTCCACGGCTACGAATGAGCAGGACGAACAGTACCGCAGCCGCAAGGTCGAGTGGATGCTATCAGGATCAGAAACGGTTGTGGGCACAGGTCGAAGATGAAGATATGGATCTCCCCTGCACAGTCGAGATTCTCGTTACCGAGGGTTCCCTTGATCTGAGGTGTGACTGCCGGGGGGGAGGTCTGCCGTCAAAATGAGCTGACCGTCAAGGGCTCACCCCCCGAGGTAGGCCTTCTTGACCTCCGGGTTGCCGAGCAGTTGGCTGCCCGTCCCCTGGGCGACGATGTTGCCGGTGTCGAGCACGTAGCCGCGGTGGGCCAATTCCAAGGCGAGCTTGGCGTTTTGCTCGACCAGGAGGATGGTCATGCCCTGCTCGTTGAGCCGCTTGAGGGTGCGGAAGAGTTCGTACTTGAGCACCGGGGCCAGGCCCATGGAGGGTTCGTCGAGCATGAGGAAGGTGCAGCCGGTCATCATCGCCCGGCCGACCGCGAGCATCTGCTGCTCGCCGCCGGAGAGTGACTCGCTGCGCTGTTTGCGGCGCTCGGCCAGGCGCGGGAAGAGGTCGAAGATCTTCTGGTAGTCCTGTGCAAGGTCGTCCTGCTTTGACCGGGAGTAGGTGGCCAGTTCCAGGTTTTCCTGGACGGTGAGGTTGCCGAAGATGTGCCGCCCCTCGGGGACCAGGGCCAGCTTGAGGTCCTTGACCACTGCGTCGGGCGGGGTTTTGAGGATCGACTGGCCGTCAAAGCGGATGTCGCCGGCGGTGACCCGCGGCGCCTCGGGCGGCCGCAGGCGGGCAATGGCGTAGAGACTGGTGGTCTTACCGGCGCCGTTGGCGCCGATCAGGGTGACGATCTCCCCGGCGTTGACGTGAAAGCTGATGCCGTGAAGGGCCTGGATATTGCCGTACTTGACTTCGAGATTTTCAACGGAAAGCAGCATCAGATCTTATCATTCCCCAGGTAGGCGGTGATGACCGCCGGGTGGTTGCGGATCTCTTCCGGGGTCCCTTCGGCAATGGTCTGGCCGAAGTCGATGACCTTGATCCGCTGACAGAGTTCCATCATCACATCCATGTGGTGCTCGATCATCCAGATGGTGACGTCGAAGGTCTCGTGGATCCAGCGCACCAGCCGGATCAGTTCCTGGATGTCCACTGAGTTGAGGCCGGCGGCCGGTTCATCGAGCAGGAGCAGCTTGGGTTTCTCCGAGAGGGCGCGGACGATCTCGACCTTACGCTGCAGTCCGTAGGGCAGGTTTTTGGGCACCTCGTCGGCGTACTGGTCGAGGTGGAAAACCTCCAATAGTTCCCGCGCGTCCTGCTCGATTTCTGCTTCTCGTGCTCGATACCTGCGGCTGCGGGCGATGGCGTGGAAGAAGCCGTAGCCAAGCCTGCCGTGCTGGGCGACGCGGATATTGTCGAGCACCGACATGTCGTTCCA
Source organism: uncultured Desulfobulbus sp. (assembly GCF_963665445.1). Classification (GTDB taxonomy): domain Bacteria; phylum Desulfobacterota; class Desulfobulbia; order Desulfobulbales; family Desulfobulbaceae; genus Desulfobulbus. The sequence goes on from NZ_OY762276.1 coordinate 4,767,036, forward strand.
CAACCGAATGTTTTGAAAGGTGCGGGCAACCCCCAGAGCCGTGACCTTGTGCGGCTTGAGGCCGGCAGTCGGTTTGCCGCCGATACAAATCTGCCCCTCGCTTGGCTGGTAGAAGCCGCTGACCAGGTTGAAGACCGTGGTCTTGCCGGCGCCATTGGGTCCGATCAGTCCGACCAGTTCGCGGTCATTGAGGGCGACGCTGAAGTCGCTGATCGCCGTCAGGCCACCGAAACGCTGGCTCAGGTCGCGGATTTCGAGGACCGGAACATGGGCTTGCTGGGTTGCAGTCTCGGTCATTATTTGAACCTATAGAATTTCTTCAGCCAGGGGAAGACATCCCCCAGTTCCTTGTTCCCCATAATCCCTTCCGGTCGGAACTGCATCAGGACCACCAGTAAAAGGGGGATCACGATCCACTTGATGATCTGCAGCGGGCGCAACGCCTCGAGCAGAACGGTGAACAGTACCGCCGAGAGGACCGATCCGGAAAGCGAGCCCATGCCGCCGAGGTAGACCATCACCAGTGCCTCGGTCGACTTGAGGATGTTGAAGCTCCCCGGGTTGACATAGCCGACCACGTAGGCGAACAGTGCCCCGGCGATCCCCGCCAGCCCCGAGGAGAGCATGAAGCTGATGGTCTTGATCTTGTTGGTGTTGACGGACATGATCTCGGCTGCGACCTCGTCCTGGCAGATGGCGCTGACCCCCTTGCCGAAGATCGAGGAGAGGTAGCGGCGCAGGATCCATATGGTGAACACGGTGAAGAGAAAGACCCAGATTACCATCCACGGCAGGTAGACGGCATCCTCCATGGCGTTGATCACCGATTTCATCCCCATGAAACCCCGGGAGCCGCCGATCACCCCGAGGTTCTGGATGACGCTGATGATGATGTAGTTGGCCGCGATGGTGATGATGGCCAGGTAGTCGCCGCGGGTTTTGTAGGACGGTATGGCCACCAGCAGTCCGGTGAGCGCCGCGGCCACGCCGCCAGCCAGAACGATGAACGGGAAGGCCCAGAGTGCCAGCGAGGGATCGAGCAGCGGCGGGCCATAGACCTTGTCATTGGTGAACAAGACCACGCCGAGGATCGAGCTGACGTAGGCGCCGACGCACATGAAGCCGGCGTGGCCGCAGGAGAATTCGCCCATGTAGCCGTTGACCAGGTTGAGGCTGGTCGACATGATGACGTTGATCCCCATGAACATCAACACCGAGAGGAAATAGAGACTGACCAGTTCCTCGTAGGCGAGGTAGGTGAGCAGGCCGCCGGCGAAAATCAGCAGGGTGTGGACCGAGTAGCGTCTGAGCATAGGACCTCTAAATCTTGGTGGTCTTGGCCACACCGAACAGCCCGGTCGGTTTGAACACCAGGATGATCAGGAGCACGGTAAAGGCGATGAGGTCGCGGAACGAGGAGGGAAAGAACGCGACCACCATGATCTCCACTGCGCCGAGGAGAAAACCGCCGATGAAGGCGCCGCGAATATCGCCGATGCCGCCGACCACGGCGGCGATGAACGCCTTCCAGCCGATCAGCGCCCCCATGTAGGGCTCCAGCACCGGGTAGCTCATGGCAAACAGCAAACCTGCCAGGCCGGCGAAACCGGAGCCGAGGATGAAAGTGATAACAATGATCTGGTCGAGCGGGATTCCCATCAGCGGCACCGCGAACTTGTCGTAGGAGATGGCGCGCATCGCCATGCCGACCCGGGTTTTGGTGACCACCCAATGGAGAAAGACGAAGACCGCCACTGCGGCAAAGATGACCCCGAGCTTGAGGTTGGTGAAGGTGACCCCGCCGATATTGTAGACCGTCTCCTCGATCAGCGGCGGAAATGCCTTGCGGCTGGCGCCGAGGAGTGCCAGGTTGGCGTGCTCGAGGATCAAGCCGCACATCAGCGCGGTGATGACCACGTAGAGGCGGTCGGCCCCCTTGCGCCGCAGGGGACGGTAGGCGACCCGCTCGAGGGTGACACCGACCACCGAGGTGAGGATCATGGTCAGGGGGATGGTCAGGGCCAACGCCGCCCAGCCCGGAAGCCCGGCGGAACCAAGGAGGAAGGTGGCGACGAAGAAGGCGATGTAGGCGCCGACCATGAAGACGTCGCCGTGGGCAAAGTTGATCAGGGTCAGGACCCCGTAGACCAGGGTGTAGCCGAGGGCGATGAGGGCGTAGAAACTCCCCCACTGCAGGGCGTTGATCACATTTTGGAGCAAGGAGGCCAGCATAGGCCATCACCTATCGTAGGGGGAAATCTCAGCAAAAAACACAATCAATCGGCAGGCCATCTTTCCAGCTCTATTTGGCCTGCCGATGTATCTCGGATCGGTAGCGTCGTGCACACCGGGAGTGGTTACGGGCAGACCGACTCCTTGAACTCGAACTCACCGCTTTGGCTGATCTTGACCACCACGGCGCACTTGATCGGGTCACCCTGCTCATCAAACTTCATGTTGCCGGTGATCCCCGCAAAGGTGGTGATGGCGGCGATGCCGTCGCGGATCGCCTTGCGGTCGCGTTTCAGCTTGCCGGTCAGCTTACCGGCGTTCTGGATGCCCTGAAGGACGACGCGGGTGGCGTCCCAGGTGAGGGCGGCCACATCGTCGGGGACAAGATTGTACTTGGCCTTGAAGCGGTCGATGAACTCCTTGGTGGCACCGGTGGCACCAGCGGCGGCGTAATGGGTCGAAAAGGAGAGGCCCTTGCAGTCGTCGCCGCACAGGGTCATCAACTCGGCGGAACCCCAGGCGTCGGAGCCCATGAACTCGCCCTTGTAACCAAGCTTGCGCGACTGAGGAACGACCAGGGCGACCTGGTTGTAGTTATCCGGTAGGAAGATGAAGTCGGGCTTGGTGGCGATGATTTTGGTCAACTGCGCTGAAAAGTCCTGATCCTTGGTGCCATGGCTCTCAAAGGCGAGCACGGTGCCCTTGCCCATTTTCTTCTCGAACTCGTCGCGAAAGATCTCGGCCAGGCCCTTGGAGTAATCATTCTCCAGATCATAGAGGACGGCGGCGTTCTTGGCACCGAAGGTCTTCACCGCATAGTTGACGGCGACCGGTCCCTGGAAGGGGTCGAGGAAGGCGGCGCGGAAAACCCAGGGACGATCAAGGGTGGTGGCCGGGTTGGTCGACCAGGGGGTGATCATGACGGTTGCATTGTCATTGGCCACCTGACCGGCAGGAACCGCCTGCTTGGAGGAGTTGGGGCCGATCATCGCCAGGACCTCATCCTTGTCGATCAGCTTCAGGGCGGTGGTGACCGCTGATTCGGCCTTTGCCTCGTTGTCCTCGTAAACGAACTCGAGCATGTACTTGGTGCCGCCGACGTCGAGTCCACCCGCGCCGTTGATATCGGCCTTGAGCATCTCGCCGGCATCTTTCGACATCTCCCCGACTTTCGGGATGTCACCGGTCAGGGGGATGTTGAAACCAATCTTGATGGTGTCTGCAGCCCAGGCGGAACTGGCGACCAAAAGCAGGCAACTCAACAGCAACGAACGTTTCATACGCAATTTTTCCTCCGGTGATAGAGTGAGGACCGGGCCACCATGCCGGTCAAGTCCGACCTTGGTGGCTACAGCCTGAAAATCGTTCCCCAAAACGCAAAAACCGCTGGTCGGCAAGGCTGGGCTTGGTGGGGGCAATACCCGCCTGACAGAGATGGAATCTGGTATGTCTTTGATCCCTCGTTAAACTCATCTAGATAATGTAAGCTGTTCTGAATGACAACGGTTTTGTTTCAATGACAGCAACGAAATGGGTAGGACTTGGTTGTTGACGAAAACGGAATTATTTTTGTTTTTTCACCCTCTTCGCGGAGGCTTCGCTTCTTTCTCTGTTCTCATCATTTTTTACGAAATATTAAGGAGATCGTTGCAGGGTATATCTTGCTCTGGCTTGACCAGGCATAAAGACGGGGAATCAAATCTTTACAGAGTGTCCGCCAGATGACAGACATTTGCCGAATTCTCCCATTAAGGTGAAAATTGAAAACGTCGTTCTCCGGTCGTTATACGGGAATGATACACATGACTATCCGGCATTGTTGTCACAAAAGAGCGGAAAATTACTATGGTAAGAGAATTTCTGGACCAAGCTTCGGGGGATTGGGAGGGGGCGCAATCCGCATTGGCCACCGTAACCAGCGAACATGATTCTGTGGATTGGGAGCGTGCGTCTCCAAAGACGCAGAGCTGCGGTTGCAATGCAAAAATATGCGGGGAGAACTCGGCCTGGGAGACATGTGCTGAAGATCCCAAAGTGTTTCTCAATGCCCTGAAAGTCGGCCGGATTCGTGGAGTGGCCTGCATCCTTGGGCTTGGCGAGGTATTACGAGAACAGGGTCCGGTGCATGTACCCCTTGTGCGTGAACTGATAAAACGTGATATCCTGGTGATCGTTTCGGATTGCACAACTGTCGGCCTGGGCGATGCCGGTCTTCTTGGTCAGGATGGGTATGCGGTTGCCGGACAAGGGTTGGTGGAGTTCTGTGATTATCTGGATGTTGAGCCGATTCTGAACATCGGTGATTGTGTTGAGCGCGTTCGCCTCACTGATTTTTGCACGACGCTGGCAGAGCAGGTCGGCCTGCAAGCCAGTGATCTACCTTTTGTCACCATAGCAAACGGACAGCTTCTCCAAGAGCGTGAAGGCCTCGACATGTTGAGCTTTGCACATTGTCTTGATGCCGGTCATGATATGGATTCTGCAGTTGCTACCAATGTTATTGATGCCCATATTCACGCCAAGAGGCTGAAGCTTGCCTGGTGTGATCAGTGTCACTGTTCCATTCATTCCTGAGCCCTCCCTGCTTCACGGTTTGTCCAAGAACCAATGGACGGAGGCGAGCTCCCCTAAAAAATTATATGATGACCACCAAAGCTCAGCTTGAAAAGAGGAGAGCTCTCCCGATGGTCGAGATGGCATCCGGGGTGGTGTTGCGCTCCCGAGAAAGAGCCGCCTCATCGATGTCATCCAGAACCTATGTGAGGGATTTCGTCTTTGTTCCCCTTGAGCTGAAGTTCAGTGGTAATCAGTAAAAATTAAACCTCATGCATTCTTGTTGGGGCCTCGATGAGGGAGTCTATTGATGAGCGAAAAGTCCCACCTGTATGTTTTGTGGACCAATGACAACCTGATTACCGCAGAAAAGATGGTCTTCATGTACACCATCAATTCTCTGGCCCAGGGATGGTGGGACGAGGTGACGCTCATCATTTGGGGCGCAACGATACAATTGGTGAGCGAGAATAAAGAGATGCAAAAGATGGTGCAGGATGCGCTGGAGGCGGGGGTGCGGGTCACCGCCTGCAAGGCGTGTGCGGACCAGCTGGGAGTCACGCAGAATTTAAAAGAGCAAAAAATTGAAGTGAAATACTGGGGAGCGCCGCTCACGGAACTCCTGGTGAAGGGTGAAAAACTCCTCACGATATGAAAAAATTTCGCTTCTATCCCAAGAGCGCCGAAAAAAATGAATGAAAGTTAGGGGGGGTCACCGCCCTTTCGCTCCGACATATCCAACTCCACGCGTTTGGTCGTGGAGAGAACCCTGTATGCTGACAAGGCCTTCGGGGTTTTTTCTTTTTAGGAACCTGATCGCCCTTGCCCCAGGCTCAAGATACGGTGGGCGTTTTGGGGGGTAGAGACAGCTGTTGTTGCCGGGGCTTCGTTTCGCAATTCGGTCAGGGGCGCAAGAATATCGGTAGGTATTGGGGCAGGTAACATCCTTTCTCATTCGGTCGTAGGTGATGACACCGCCCTTGCCTATATCAAATCCGAGCGTGACATAGGCAAGGGGCTGCTGCTGGCTTGCGGAAAAGGCATGGACAATGCCGCCATGGGCGAAGCGTTTCCGGTGAGGGTACATGGGATGCAATCCGGGCTCGGCATGGACGCCTGGTTCGCTGCCACTGACACGCATCAACTGTTCCCCGCCATCACGGTCCACCCCGGGAAGGACAAAGTCATGCACACCGACTGCACGGGCCTGATGCAGCACCTAATTCAGTTGCTCATACATCGGAGACACGTCGAGGTGGCAGTGGGTATCGAAAGGATGCATGGCTGTTCAGGGGCGGTTGGGCAATGGCGAATGGGGATCAATCCTTGGCGCAGGCGCATTGAGGGTCCGCGCAAAGATGGGTTTCGATGGTCATATGCTTCACCTTTGAAAGATGGGCGATTCGGGAGAAATATTCAGAAGGGCTGCGCCTTTCTTTGGAAACCACGGTCATTGCCGCGGCCAGGCCATTTGAATCCACGGGCCAAAGATGCAGATCGGAAACAACGCTGTCGCCATCGGATTCAATGGCGCGCACAATCTCCTTGTGCACCTCGGCATCCCAATTGCCATCCAATAAAATCAGGGCAGTGCTCTTGAGCAGTTCCCAGGCCCATTTTGCAATCAAGATTCCACCCACGATGCCCATGACCGGATCAAGAAAACCCCAGCCGAGAAACTTGCCCGCGATCAGGGCCACGATTGCCAAAACCGAGGTTAATGCGTCCGTGACCACATGGAGATAGGCGGCACGCAGGTTATGGTCATGCCCGTGCTCGTGTCCGTGGTCATGGTGCCTGTCATGGAGCATCCAGATACTGGCCATGTTGACGCCCAGGCCCAGGACGGCCACGAAAATGGCTTCATTGAAGGCGATGTCCACGGGATGGACAAAACGATTGAGGGATTCAACGATCATATACAGCGCGGTCGCGCCTAGGAAAAGGGTGCTCGTGTACCCCGCGAGCACACCGAATTTTCCCGTGCCAAAGCCGAATTGAGCCGAATCGGCAAACTTTCTCGCCATGACATAGGCAAAATAGGTGATGCCCAGGGCGAACGTGTGCGTGCCCATGTGCCAGCCATCGGCCAGAAGGGCCATGGAGCCGGTCAGCATTCCGGTGATGATCTCGATGGCCATTGTAATGGCGGTCAGAATAATCACTCGTAATGTCTTGCTTTCATTGGCAGTACTTTCAACGCCGAACGTATGGGGGTGACGAATTTTTTGGATGGTATCTGCGTGCATGGGAAACGCGACTCCTGGTGCATGGGGGATTGACGAACTTTCCGGGGCCGCCTGCGTATTTGCGTTGCGCATGTTGCTCCAGCGGTTTCTGCATATATTTAAACTGTTTAATAATATTAGGCAATCCTTATAAGATCGATGCGGTTGAGAGGAAAGTCTATTGTTGCGAAACCAAGATGCCAGGGAACAAGGCAGCATTGCGGCCAACAGGGAAAATTTTGTCGACCGATGTGCTTACTTCTGGCAATATACATCATTTTGTAAAAAGCCTTGAAAACGACAGCTTTGGAGCGTTCTGCCCAAGGAATAAGAAACTGAACGTAGAGGAGTGATCCGATGAAGTGCTCAGTCGTCCCTTCGCAAAGAGACCCGTTTTTTTTTGACCGTGAAGGGCTGGAGACCGTGGCCGATGCCGTGGTGGTCGCTGAGGGGCTGCGTTCTTTCAAGGAGCACAGGGTTATTGCCGTCGACCAGGATCAGGAACGGCTGTGGGCCCAGGTTGAGGATGAGGATCTGGAACTGCCCTGTGCGGTTGAGATGGTGGCAACGGAGAATTCCTTGCAACTGGAGTGCGACTGTCACGACGGCGAGACAATTTGTCGGCACATGGTGGCGGCCCTTTATGCCTATGCCGAACAGAAGGAGGCCACGGGGCAGCTCTTTTCCGCCGCCGACACCGCCATCCGCGATCGGATCAAGCGCGGCAGGAGCGAGGTCGTCGTGGAGCATCTCAGGGGCAAACCCTGGTTTGGCGAGTGGCAGGCCGAGACCATCGGTTCTGAGAATCATTTCCCAAGACGGTATGACGTCATCATCCGTAGCCTCAAACAGCGGGTCAATATTTGCACCTGTCCGGATTTTCACATCAACCAGCTTGGTACCTGCAAGCATATCGAGGCTGTACTCCATAAAATTTCCAAGCGCAAAGATTTCAAGAAAATACAGGAACTGCCTGCCCCGATCCCTTATGTGTATCTGGCTTGGGACGTGGACGATGCCCCCCAAATTCGCCTGTATCGCTGCCCTTCTCTGCAACCGGATCTGGCAGGTTTGCTCGATGGCTATTTCGATGCGAGCGGTCGTTTTACCGGCCGGTTGCCGGATGATTTCTACCGCCTGATGGAGTTGGCAGGAAATCGCGGCGACCTGCACATCGGCACAGATGCCCTTGATTTTGCTCGACACCTCGCTGCTGAGGCAGCGCATCGGCTGCGGGCCGAAAAGATCCGTGGACGGATCATGTCCACCAATGGCCGGCTGCCGGGCGTCAGGGCCAAACTTTACCCCTATCAGATCGAGGGTGTCGCCTTTTTGGCCGGGACCGGCCGGGCGCTGCTGGCAGATGACATGGGGCTTGGCAAGACCCTGCAGGCGATTGCCGCTGCCGAATGGCTCTGTGCCGACGAGGGAGTGCGCAGGGTCCTGATCATTTGCCCGGCATCGCTCAAGCATCAGTGGGCGCGCGAGATCGAGCGATTCACCGGTCGGGAAACCCAGGTTGTCCAGGGGCCGGCTCCGGAGCGTGGCGTTCAGTACCGGCGTGAGGCCACCTTTTTCATCATCAATTACGAGCTGATCCTACGGGATCTCTCGGTGATTAACGAGCAGCTCCGTCCGGATCTGATCATCATGGACGAGGCACAGCGGATCAAGAACTGGCGCACCAAAATTGCCGCGGCGGTCAAGCAAATCCCCAGCCGTTATGCCTTTGTCCTTTCAGGGACGCCCCTGGAAAACAGGCTGGAAGATCTCTACAGCCTGATGCAGGTGGTGGATCCCAAGGTGCTTGGACCGCTCTGGCGTTATATGGTCGACTTTCACGTCACCGACGACCGGGGCAAGGTCTTGGGATATCGGAACCTGTCTGTGTTGCGCAAGCGACTGGCGCCGGTGATGCTGCGCCGCGACCGCCGCCTGGTGCGGGAACAACTGCCCGACAAGATCGTCCAGCGGCTCGACGTGGCCATGACCGCCAAGCAGCGTGAGCTCCACGATGTCGCCATGAGCGCGGCCGGTCGTCTGGCCCAGATTGCCCGCACCCGTCCATTGACGCCCAGCGAGCAAAATCGCATGTTGGCGGCCCTGCAGCAGGCGCGCATGGCCTGCAATGCCGCCGGACTGGTCGACAAGGAAACAGTTGGCGCCCCGAAACTCGATGAACTGAGCGACATTCTCAGCGAAATCTGCCTCCAATCGGGCTTGAAGGCTGTGGTCTTTTCCCAGTGGGAGCGAATGACCCAGCTGGTGGAACAGCGGCTGAGGCGCATGGGCCTGGGCTGTGTTCGGTTGCACGGCGGTGTGCCGACCGCGAAACGGGGCGAGTTGATGGACCGGTTTCGCGACGATGATTCGATCCAGGTCTTTGTTTCCACGGATGCCGGCGGTGTGGGGCTTAATCTGCAGAGTGGGGCGGTTCTGGTCAATCTCGATGTGCCCTGGAACCCGGCGGTGCTCGAGCAGCGCAACGCCCGCATCCATCGCCTCGGCCAGACCCGCACGGTGCAGATCATCACCATGGTGGCGGCCGACTCCTACGAGGAGCAGGTCTTTGCCCTGGTGCGCACCAAGCAGAATCTGTTCGACAACGTGGTGGGCGAGGATGCCAGCGAGGATGTGGTCGGCATCTCGAAAAAACTGCTGGAGACCCTGATTGACGATTTGGCCGGACCGGTAGAGGGTGCGGTGCAGGCCGCTGTGGAGGAGGTTGCAGCGGATGAGCCGTCTGCCGCAACCTCGGTCGACCAGGCCTCGGCCCCGATGGCGAAAGACACGGTGGCAGAGTCCATCAGACGTTGTATCGAGGGGCTGCAACAGGCCTTCGGCGCAAGGATAGAACGGATTTTCGGGTCCGGCGGCGGCCTGATTGCCGTCGTTGATCGGGTCGATGCCGAATCCGACCGGCTGGCCGAGCAGCTTTCAGCCGAGGTGCCAGTGGCGCTGATCGACCGGCTGGCCTTGAAGGGGCTGCAGCGACTTGGAGCGTCCTCGCCCCTGGCTGAGGCGCAGAGCTATTTCGATGCAACCGAGGCCGCTGCACAAACAGGCGAGTCGCGCCTGCTCCGTCAGGCCCGGGAAAAGCTCGCTGCCGCCCAACTGCTCTTTGAGCAGGAGATGCTGGACAGTGCCCTGGAGATGGTTTTTGCCGCACTGCTCAGTGGTGCTGCGGACAAGGCAGGGCGTACGGAACCGCTTAACCGGGCCGAGGTCGCTGTCTGGGCCTATGCCGAGGCCCTGCCGCAGGGGATGTTGGATCAGGAGCAGATCGGGCTGTTGATGCGTGCCCTTGGCTTTGTGCAGGCGGGAGTGGCGCCCGCCGAGTTAGTGAGAGCACTCATCGATGATGCAGCCGAATTCGTCGCCCTTCTGGAGGGATGAAGATCGGTTTGTTGCATATTCCGCCTGGGGAGGTCGTTGTCGGCCTTCGCCTGCGATCTCAAAGGAGTGCCAGCCTCGATGACCGTAGATCCCGGTAACAGGGCGGCCGTGCCTTTTTCCTGTGAGGAGTTCCTCCGGGAGTGCCTGCTGTTCGATATCGAGGTCAACGAGAAAAACGAAATCTACTCTCTGGGCGGAGTCCTGGGGGGAAAGAGTTTTCAGGTCAGCGGTAAACGGAAAATCGATGGGCAGGTATTGGCGCGTTTTGACGCCTTCGCCCAGAGCGCCCGCTTCGTCCTTGGGCATAACATCCTCATTCATGATCTTCCCCGGCTGCGGCAGGTGGCCCCTGAGCTGGGGCTGCTGGCCAAACCCACCATCGACACCCTCTTTCTCTCGCCCCTGGCCTATCCGGCCAATCCCTACCACCGGCTGATCAAGAATTATCAGATCGTGCGCGACAGCATCAACGACCCGGTCCAGGACGCTCTCCTGGCCGGCAAGGTGTTTGCCGAACAGTGGGAGGCGCTCCTGGTCCAGTTTGCCGAGCATGCCGATGCGGTGATGCTCTACCGGGGGCTCCTGGCCACGGACCCACACCTGGCCGGGACGGCCGAGGCCCTGGGATTGATGGGGATTCCCCTGCTTACAGGAGATGACCTGCTGGAAACCTTTGCCTGGTTTGCCCGCCAGCATGCCTGCAGGATCGCGGTGGATGGGCTCGTGGTGCAGCTGCTTGACGGGGAGATATCGCTGGCGCCGCTGGCCTATATCGTTACCTGGCTTTTGGTGGCAGAGGGCAACTCGGTGCTGCCGCCCTGGGTGCGCCACCAGTTTCCCTCTGTGCCGGGGCTGCTCCACCGGCTTCGGGAGTACAACTGCGGCCGGGAGGAGTGTACGTACTGCCGCAGCCACCACGATCCCCGGAAATTTCTTCGGGACTATTACGGATTCCCCGATTTCAGGCCCCAGCCCGCCACCGGTGAAGGCAAGAGCCTGCAGGCGGAAATCGTTGCCGCTGCTGCCCAGGGTTCAACGGTTTTCGCCACCCTGCCCACCGGTGGAGGCAAGTCCCTCTGCTACCTCCTGCCCGCCCTGATGCGTTATCAGCGCCGCAACATGCTGACCGTCGTCATCTCCCCGCTCCAGGCGTTGATGAAGGATCAGGTCGATAACTTCTCCCGGTTCACCGGCACCAAAATTGCTGCGGCGCTGTACGGCATGCTGACCATGCCGGAGCGGTCGGAAGTCCTTGAGGGGGTACGTCTGGGTGATGTCGGCATCCTCCTGGTTTCGCCGGAGCAGCTGCGCAACGCCTCCTTCAGGTCCACTCTCAGCCAGCGGGAAATTGGCGCCTGGGTTTTTGACGAGGCGCATTGCCTCTCCAAGTGGGGCCATGATTTTCGGCCCGACTACCTCTACGCCATCCGTTTTATCCGCGAATTCGCCCAACAGCAAGACCAGCCGATTCCGCCGGTGCAGTGTTTCACCGCCACTGCCAAGAAAGATGTCCTGACCGAGATCATCGACATCATCCAGCGGGAACTCGGCCTTCGGGTGCTCGTCTTTGCCGGTGGCCATGAAAGGACCAACCTCCGTTACGAAGTGTGGGAGGTGGAACGCTACGAGAAATATCCGAGTGTGCTCGAGCTGCTCAAGGCACGCTATGCTGACAAGGGGAGCGTGGTCATTTACTGCGCCACTCGGCGAAACACCGAGCATCTGGCCGAATTCCTCCAGGAAAACGGGTGGAATGCCGAAGCCTTTCACGCGGGGCTCGAGCCATCGATCAAGAAACGGATTCAGGAAAATTTCATCAGCAATGCCACCCCGATCATCTGCGCCACCAATGCCTTTGGCATGGGGATCGACAAGGAGGATGTCCGTCTGGTGATCCATCTCGATATTCCAGGATCGCTTGAGAATTACCTCCAGGAGGCGGGGAGGGCGGGGCGCGACCGTGACGCGGCTGAGTGCATTCTCATCTTCAGCGAGCAGGATATCGAAGGCCAGTTTCGCCTCAGTGCCTCTTCGATGCTCAATCAGAGGGAGATCGCCCAGTTTCTTCGCGGGATCCGTTATGCGGCGCGGGGGGAGAATTCCGTGGTCCTCACCGCAGGCGATCTGGTGCGCATGGAGGTGGTGGAGGTTGATCCCGATCTTGCCGATGGCGACACGCGGGTCCGCACGGCCCTGGCCTGGTTGGAGCGGGCGGGGTATCTGCAGCGTAACGAAAACGAGACCAAGATTTTTCAGGGCAAGCCGGCATTGCAGAGCCTGGAGGAGGCGGCGGAGAAAATCGGCACACTTAACCTGCCGCAGCGCCAGCAGCAGCGCTGGCTGGCCATCCTCGCGGCCTTGATGGAGCGCAGCCGGTTGAATCAACCGTTCAGCGCCGATGAACTGGCCGGGCTTTCCGCCTTTGCCACCATGGAGGGCGATCGCGAGAGCGAATCCGAGAGTCAACGGGTCATTCGGACGCTGCATGACATGGCTGCCCAGGGGCTATTGCAACACACCACCATGCTCAGTGCCTATGTCCGTTACAAGGTGCGGAACAGCTCGGAAAAACAGCTGCAGCAGGTGCTTGCCCTGGAGAAGGATTTTCTCCGGCTGCTTGCAGAGACCGCCCCCGATGTGGAGGTCGACACTCATCTGGAGTTGGACCTCCGGCAAATTAACCAACTGATGATTGACCGCGGATACAGCGACTGCTCCCCCCATGCGCTCAAGCTCTTTCTCTACGGTCTGAGCAGGGATGGCAAGGGACTGGCCGGGGTCAGGGGCAGTCTTTCCTTCAAGGCACGCGGCAACCACCGTTTTTCCGTCTATCTCCATCGACAATGGCCGGTGTTGTGCCAGACGGTGGAGTTGCGGCAGATGGCCGCCTCCTGCGCGCTCCGGGCCATTGTTTCCGCCGTTCCTGCCGATGTCAGATCCGGCGCCAACCTGCTGGTGGAGTTCAGCCTGGAGGCGATCATCGCCGCCCTGAAAAGCGATCTCTTGCTCGCGGACAAGTTGAAAGATCCCCTGGCCGCAGCGGAGCGGGCCCTGACCTCTCTCCATGAACAGCGGGTGATCGACCTGCAGCAGGGGCTGGCTGTGTTCCGTCAGGCCATGACCATCCAGCTCAACCAGGAGGCAAAGGCTCGCAGATACTCGAAAGAGGATTTTTTGCCTTTGAAGACCCACTACGCCGAGCGCACCTTCCAGATCCATGTGATGAATGAGTATGCCCGCCTGGCCCTGGAAAAGATCAGCGGCGCCTGGCAGTATGTGACCTCCTATTTCGAGGACGACAAGGAGCAGTTTCTCAAACGGTTTTTTCCGGGCCGGGAAAAGATTTTCGAGCGGGCCACCGGCACGCAAACCTATGAAAAAATCGTCGATCAACTGCAGAACCCGGCCCAGGAAAAGGTGGTCGCTGTCGATCCGGAGAAAAACGTCCTGATCCTTGCCGGGCCCGGAGCGGGGAAGACACGGGTGGTTGCGCATAGGGTCGCCTATCTGCTGCGAGTCGCGAGGATAAACGCCCGGGCCATTCTCGTGCTCTGCTATAACCGCAGTGCGATGTACAGCCTGCGGCAGCGGGTCCGCGACCTGGTCGGCGAGGACATGGCAGGGGTGACCCTGCTCACCTTTCATGGCCTGGCCCTGCGCCTGACCGGGCGATCCCTGGTCGCTCACAACCGCCAGGGGCAACGTGAGGAGATCGATTTTTCCTCGTTGATCCGCGATGCCATTGCCCTGTTAAAGGGAGAGCGGACGGCTCTCGGGCTGGAGGGGATGCCGCCGGATTTTGCCCTGGTCGGCCGGTTCAGTCATATCCTTGTGGATGAATATCAGGATGTGGATGCCGACCAGTATGAGCTGATCTCCCTGGTTGCCGGGAGATGCCGCGAGGAGGGGGAACAGAAACTCTCCATTCTCGCCGTGGGCGACGATGATCAGAATATCTATCGATTCAGGGGCGCAAGCGTCGAGTTTATCCGCAAATTTCAGGCGGATTACCAGGCCGAGGTGCACTACCTGGTCGAAAATTACCGGTCGACCAGGCACATCATTCAAGCCGCCAATCAGCTGATCGAGCACAATACCGACCGGATGAAGACCGGGTATCCGATAACCGTCAATGCCGCTCGCGCCTCTCTGCCGCCGGGAGGCAACTGGCAGCATGCCGATGCCCTGCTGCAGGGAAAGGTGCAGCTGTTGTCGGTGGCGGATGCTCCGAGCCAGGCAAGGGCGCTTTTGGAAGAGGTGCGCCGTCTGCAGGCATGCGGACCGGTTGATCTAAACCGTTGCGCTGTTCTTGGCCGCGAATGGAAGGATTTGGACCTGGTGCGCTCGGTATTTGAAGAGCATGGGGCTCCCCTTCGATTCTCTTGGGGGCGGCAAAAAGGCTTTCCCCGGTTGACGCGGATCCGCGAAAATGCGGATCTGCTCGAGTGGCTGCGGACCAGGCAGACACAATCGTTGGATGCGGCCGCCCTTCTGCAGCAGTTGGACCGCCAATGTCCGCTGCCGACCCTGTGGAGTGAGAATTTGCGGCATATTCTTGGCCGTTGGGGTGAGGAGACCAACCACACGCTCCAACCTCCTACCGAGATAGCGGAGTATGTGTATGAAGTCCTTGGCGAGCAGGGGAGGGCAAAGAGTGTGGGCGAGGGGATGTTTCTTGCTACTGCCCATGGGGTCAAAGGACTTGAATTCGACCATGTGTTCATTCTCGGCGACAGTTGGCATCGTGGGTATGCAGAGGCCTCTGAGGATGAACGGCGTCTTTACTACGTGTCGATGTCGCGTGCCCGGGAGACCTTGCACCTCTTTTCCCTGCAGTCGGCAATCAATCCGCATCTTGCTCTGCTTGAGGGGGCCTTTTTGCACAAAAGACAGGCCGCTGCGGTGGAGGATGCACGGCAGAATCCGCGTCAGTACCACCTGCTCGGGTTGGAGGATTTGTTTATCGACTTTGCCGGGACCCGCGGCGAATTCCATCCGGGACGGCAGGCACTGGCAGAGATGGCTGCGGGGGATAGGGTCTGGATGCAGCAGCGAAACGATCGGCTGGAACTTATCAACGAGGGTGGTAGAGCTGTTGCGCGCCTGTCAAAAAAAGCCCGAGACCAGTGGATGGGGAGAATCTCGACAATAGAGGAGATTCGTGTAGTGGCTTTGGTGCGGAGATATATGGAGGATGTCGCGGATGACGCCATGCGGGTTCGGTGCAAGGGAGAGGAGTGGCTGGTTCCCATTGTGGAGGTGATCTGCTGATTGCATTGCCTCGGGAGGTATGACAGCGGGCCATCCTGACAGAAAACCCGGGTGCCGCGATACAATTGCGGCAACCGGGTTGGGTGAACCTCAAAGGCTTACTGAAAATATTTCTTGGTTTCCTTGACGATGACCGGGGTGAGGAAGATGAGTCCGATCAGGTTGGGGATGGCCATCAGGCCGTTTAAGGTGTCGGAAATATTCCAGACAAGGCTCAGCTTGGATATTGCGCCCACACCGATAAAGAGGATGAAGACCAGCCGGTAGGGGAGGATCGATTTGATCCCAAAAAGGTATTCAATCGATTTTTCACCGTAATAACACCAGCCGAGGATGGTGGAGTAGGCAAACATGGCGATGCCGAGGGTGACCACGTGGGCGCCGCCCGGCATGCCGGCTGCGTAGGCGATGGTGCTCAGTTCTGCGCCGGTGTGGCCGCTGGACCAGGTGTTGGTGATGATGAGCACCAGACCGGTCATGGTGCAGACAACGATGGTGTCGATAAAGGTCTGGGTCATGGAGACCAGTGCCTGGCTGATGGGGCTGCGGGTCTGGGCGGCAGCTGCGGCAATGGGGGCGCTACCAAGGCCGGATTCATTGGAAAAAACACCGCGGGCCACTCCCATGCGAATGGCCATCATGACCGTGGAGCCGGCAAAACCGCCAACCGCCGCGGTGGGGCTGAAGGCCTGGTTGAAGATAAGCGCGAACGCATCGGGAACAGCACCGATGTGGGTGAAGATGATGTAGCAAGAACCCACAATATAAAAAAGGATCATGAACGGCACAAACAATCCGGTAAACTGACCGATTTTTTTGATACCGCCTAGGACAACCGCTGCGGTGCCGACCATGAGGACCAGGCCGGTCACCCACTGCGGAATGTGGTAGGTGGCTTCCATGGCATCGGCTACCGAGTTGGCCTGAACCATGTTGCCGATGCCAAAGGCCGCGCAGGCGGCAAAAATGGCGAAGATGGTGCCCAGCCAGGGGAGGTTCAACCCCTTGGAGATGTAATACATTGGCCCGCCGCTCATTTCGCCGTTCTCGTCGACCACGCGGTATTTCACCGCAAGGACCGCCTCGGAATATTTGGTGGCCATACCCACCAGGCCGGTAATCCACATCCAGAACAGGGCTCCGGGGCCGCCGGCGGCAATGGCCGTGGCCACCCCGGCGATGTTGCCGGTGCCGACGGTGGCCGACAACGCGGTCATCAAGGCCTGGAAGTGGGTGATGTCGCCTGGCTGGTCGGTTTTTTCCTTGCGTTTGATCAGGGCGAGGTAGAGTGCATGGCCAAGCTTGGTGAACTGTAGCCCGCGCAGGGCAAGGGTCAGCCAGATACCCGTGCCGACCAGGAGAATCAGCATGGGCGGGCCCCAGGCAAACGCGCCTATTTTTCCCACGATGGCATCCAGTTCATTCAAAACATCCATTCCTTCACTCCTTTGCGATTTGCCTTTATCTGTTGCGTGATTGTTTGCATCGTTCCGAATCCGCATGCATTGCTCGGTACCTCGGTTTCGCTGTCCGTACCATGATGATCGAGGATATTCTTCCAGGTTGCTCCGGACAATGGAGGTGGCACATATGATTCATGTCCGCAAAGGCGTTGGTTGCTGCGCAAGCACGGAATCCAGTCGAAGAGTGCACAGCGGCCGACATTGGAGACTCCTGGATGCAGCCATAGACGCGGTTGCGGGACAAAGTCGATGCGAGCGTGATGCTTGTCGATCAAAAAAAATTGCCAACATACAGAGGATGGGGGAATTCGTCAAAAAAAGAGAGGCGGGATTGTCAAAATATGGAGGTTGGGACACAAGTTCGTTCTCGTATAAAGCCCCGAGAACGACATTTGGACTTCGTAACATACTGATTTCGCGATGTGTGGTTTTCAGGTTTTTGACTTTTTACGAGGTCATCAAGTTTGTGTATGCCTGACACGCAAACGGTAAAATGACGATCTGCTCAACCAGATGGATCCGGAAAACAAGTGGTGCCGCATCAATACCTTGCGTACCACCAAGTCCCCTTGGCGGGGCCTTTGCCGAAAGAGCAAGATTGTTATTCTCTTATGCATAAAAAAAAGCGGGGTATTGGGAAAAAATGCATAAGGTAAGGGGGCGTCTTCACGGGCAAGGGCTAATGGGAGCTCTTCGGGGAAGAACCCAATCCATTACGTAAAAGAATTGAACGTCTATGTTGTATGCTATCTCCGCCCTTATTGTGGGGCTTGTTCTGCTTGTCTGGAGTGCTGATCGATTTATTGAAGGTGCCGCAGCAACGGCCCACCATCTTGGCATGCCTTCGCTATTGATCGGCATGGTCATCGTCGGGTTCGGGACTTCGGCTCCGGAAATGGTTGTTTCGGCCTTGTCGGCCTCCCAGGGGAATCCCGGCATCGCCCTGGGAAATGCCTATGGGTCAAATATCACCAATATTGCGCTCATTTTAGGGTTGACGGCCTTGCTCAATCCTATAGTGATCCATTCCCAGGTGTTGCGCAGGGAGTTGCCCTTGCTCATCGCTGTGACCGCCCTGGCTGGCTGGCAACTGGCGGACGGCGAGATTTCACGGGTTGATGCCTGGGTCATGTTGGGCGTGTTTGCCCTTTTGATGGCTTGGACTATCTGGCAGGGGCTGAGGCAGCCGACCGATGTACTGGCGACCGAGATGACAGAGGAGATCCGCAGTCATGCCATGCCGTTCTCCCGTGCCGCGTTCTGGTTGGTGACGGGGCTTGTCTTGCTGGTGATCAGTTCCAGGATGCTTGTCTGGGGCGCGGTTGAGATAGCACAGGGGTTGGGCGTCAGTGATCTGCTCATCGGGCTAACCGTCGTCGCCGTTGGCACCTCCCTGCCGGAATTGGCCGCAGCCATAGTCGCAGCCCGCAAGGGAGAGCATGATATCGCCCTGGGCAATGTCATGGGCTCCAATCTGTTCAACACCCTGGCCGTGGTCGGTATCGCCGGGGTCATTCATCCCATGGCGGTTGGGCCGGAGGTGTTTTCCCGTGATCTGTTGGTTATGGCGGGACTGACGCTTGCGCTGTGCGTCTTTGGCTACGGTTTTCATGCCCCAGGACGTATCAATCGTTCTGAGGGAGCAATATTGCTGACGTCGTATCTTGGGTATACCGGGTATTTGGTCCACACTTTTCTTGGTTAACTTCCTGGTGTTATCAAGAGAGCGAAACGCTGTTCAGGGATACTTGGAATGAGGTGAGTATGACCAAATTGCCTTTCCGTACCTCGATGTGTTTTGCCCAATATGGCCAGCGAGCTTCGTCCAATCGTTAAGCTGGGAGCGGAAGCCTATCGCCTGCGGATGTACAGCGATTCGCTGAAGTGTATACGCGCCTTTCCAGATGATGCCCGACAGGATGCCGAATAACTTGATAAAGTTCAACGGGGCGAACATCCAGACGATTTCAAGCCCATGCCTTCGATCGGCAAAGGTGTTGAAGAAATTCGAATCTGGAACGAATCCGGGACATTTCGCATCATCTACACCGCAAGATTGGCTGATGCGGTTTATATTTTGCACGCATTTCAGGAGAAAACGCAGACAACCTCAAAACGAGATATTGCATTGGCTAAATCTCGTTACTCTGACCTTATGAAGGTGAGCAAATGACTGAAATGGAAACTTATTCCAACGTATGGGATGCGTTGTCGGATACACCGGAGCAGGCCGCTAATCTTCGGGCCAGGGCTGAGTCAATGCGCCAGATACGACGATCATCAAGGAAAATGGATGGAAGCAGGCCGAAGCGGCTTTACAATGCGGCGTGACCCAGCCCCGTATTAATGATTTGCTCCGTGGTCGTGTCTCTCGATTCTCTCTGGATGCTTTGGTGAACATTGCAACTGCCCTTGGGCGCCGTGTGCACCTGGAGCTTGAACCGGCGTAATTTTGACTTCAGTTGTTCATTGAGCCCAAAAGTTAAACCCCGCCGCCCTCCTTGCGATGAGGAGTTTTCCGGGGATACCGGGATACCATCTCTGGTTACCCAGAAAGTCCATATTAAGTAGGAAGGTTTACTTTTTGCTCTACAGAAGTAATAAGACCGTAGCAATGGCAATAAAATAGACAGAGCCGTTAAGCCCTGCCCCTTTTGTTTCCGGATAAGCGGAAATAGTTACTTTTTTCCTCTACCTACTGCTGCAAGACCAGCAATACCTGTTCCGAAAAGAAGCATGGTGGTCGGTTCGGGTATGGGTGAAGGATTGCCAGCCATCCATCCGCTATCTTCGCCTGCACCTATGCTTTGTACGTGTGCTGCTACAGTCCAGGTGCCGTTACCGCCACCGGAAACACTCATGGCATTAAAGTAGTCTGCTGTAATTCCAGATGCACTAGCACCAAAAACAAATATGTCACCAGCATCAAAACCCGGCATGCCCCAAGAGAAAAGGATATCAAAATATCCATCACCATCGGCTTTGTACTGACCGCCCCATGTAATTGTGGTGGCAGCATCAAAAGAAATTCCACTCCAAGCGATACCGTTTAAATTACCCGTATAATTTAAATATAAAGCGGTAATCGCTTCATCTGCTGTTAATGCTGAAGCATCTATCGTTATTCTTACTGTATCTGTCAGTGTGTCATCAAAAGTGACTACAATAGGAGCGGAAGTTGGCGTTGCTCCACTTATCTCAGTATCGAGGCTTACGGAAAATGGTGTTGCATGAGCATTTAAAACACTTATTAACGAAAGCGATATTAAAGCTAATAGTATGTTTTTCATTTCCTTGCCCTCCATTTATTAAGCGTATAAATTAAACAGCTTCTTTACACTTGATGACCTCGTAAAAAGTCAAACCGCCCAATCCGCTCGAAAAGAAGCGACTGGTTGAAAGTTTGTGCCTTCGTGAGTTCTTGTTGAGAAGTCTTCCCGAAAAAGTTCTTTGAAATATGTTTGGAAAGCCAAAAAGAAAAAAAATAGGCTGTAAAAGGACGTCATTGGGCTGGTTTTCTCGCCCCAGTGCCTGCTGGCCCGCAATATGTTCAAGCCGATGGCCTTCATGAAGGCGGCAAACCGCACTGCTTTCATGCCACGAACCCGGAGATGTTTGACACCGGTGCGCCGGTCGAATTCCGACATGGTCGCCTCAACGCCGGCCCGGTACCGGTACTTCTCCCTGAACTCCGGGCTTTCTTCTTCCTGTCGCCGTCGGGCCAGGCGGATATCCTTGTCGGTGTAGCGGTAGTAATAGCCCTTTTTTCCGATGGAGACGGGGCACCGGTCAAACGAGGAGCAGTTCTGACAAACAGCGATGGGGAAGAGTGCGCTGTAGCCGGATTTTGATTTCTTCACCGTGTCGGGTGCCGTGACCTGGGGGCAGGTGAGAACCTTGCCCTGGTCATCAAGGGTGAATTCGGTCAGGTTGAACTTCTTCTGATTGCCCGGCATGACCGGGGAGATGACTGCCACCTGATGCTCCTGCAGGGCCGTTTCACAATTGCTGTCGCTGCCGTAGAGGGATCGGCCAGCATTTGCTGCGGCAGCATCGCCTTCTGCTCCAGTTGGGCCAAGGCGGGCAGGAGGGCATTGGCATCATGCTGATCCGCGGATTCCACCGCCACCTGCGTGATCAGGGATGGTCCACGCTCATCGGTGGTGGTGTAGTTTTCCACCAACTGCACCTGATACCCTTGGCCTTTATGACTGCTGTAGCCGGCATCCGCATCGGAGGGGTTTTGCAGTGAATCGGAGGGCACCTCCTTGTTCGGCCGGGCCACGGCTTTCTTGCCAGAATCGGCGGTGGTGTCTTCCTCGATGACACACTGTTCGGCGAACAACCGGCTCAGCAGTTTGAAGCTCTGCATGGTGCTGACCTCGTCCACGGCGGCAAAACGCTCGGTCAAGAGCAGCACATCCGCAGCCAACTGATCAAGGGTGCGGGTGGACTCGGTGGGTTTGACCATGGCGAACAAAGACGCCTGCGATTTGCTCAGATACCGTTGGGTCAACTCCGTGTCGAGTTGATCAAAGTGTTCCCGGTGGTGTCGCTTCAGGTTGACGAGGAACTTCTTGATCGTTTTGGTGAACAACCCGATACGACCCAGATTGCGCATGTTGGATTTGACATGCACCGAGTCCATGCGCTGCTTATTCATATCGGCCTTGAGCAACTTGGCCAGGATGCCCAGGGAGGCATCAAATATCTCGGCATAGCTCGCATCCGAGGCCAGGTGATCGCGCATGGTCCAGAGCGTTTTGTGGCTGAGGTATACAGCCGCGTCGGAGCACGAGGTGATGTTGAGGGCATAGTGCCACTGGATATTGAAACAGAACTGCTCAACCGCCTCCTGATCAGTACAATCATGCATTTGCTGGAGGATCATCACCCCCATCATGGCATACAGTTCCTTGGTGGGTCGGCCATTGTAGTCATGATAATGGTGGCGCAGGGACTCCACCGGGAGTTCAGGCAGGATATGCTTCTGAAAAAGACCTGCCCATGAGTTGTCCAGGAGGGCGCGTCGTTTGGGTCCCAAATGGGCCCATGGGTCGAGGATGTTGAGCTGTTTGTGGTTTTTCACGTGAAACATTATCTCGTCTCGCATTTAATTGATATTACGCAAATATATTAACAGAATGCGAGAAAAATGACAATGGTAATCCAGACGTTAATCCTGGAAAATTAACCAGTTAAATAGAAATACTTTTTACGACGCCATCACACTTTCTAAAGCGAAAAATATGCCGCTATGGAATAAAAAAATTTCGTAAGATTTGAGGATTTTGCGCTATCTAGTTTTAATTTTTGTTAAATTAGTGCAAGATTTCCGGATTTATGTTTTTTTTATTCCGGAAAATCAAATTTTCTCTGCGGATTAATCGCAAACTCAGTTAGATACATTGTGGTTTAGTTTCAGTATGCATTGAAATGATAATTGCATGAGGCAAGATTAATCGGAGGTTGGCACGTAGCCAATTTACATGTTTCCTGATTGTACGTCATACCTGAACAGTAATGAGGTAAAATGACGGTTGGCAAAAAGACACTTAAGTATGCAAAGACAATCTTTGTTTTTTAATGTGATGTTATATTGGATAGTTGTATTGCCGAAAGAACTTGCTTGAATTTAGTTTTTATAATGATTAGCACTCCTGCCAATGATGGCCACCTTCATCGTTCTATTCATCCCCCCTACCTACCTATCAATCGTTCGAGGAGAACACATATGAAGAAAATCGTAATCGTAGGAAGTTGTGTTCTTTCCATGATGCTTGCTAATAGCCATTTTGTCAGCGCGAGTAACATTACTGCCCGTACACTGGTGGAACGTGCCAGTTGACCAATGTGAGAGCCAATAAGGTGATCTACAACGGCGATTGCACAATTAAGCTGGAACCAGCGATTTTCTTCCCATCCAAAATCATCGGCGTAAAAGTCGACACAATCAGTGGCTAAAATCCCGCCACTGACAAGATTTTCCTTCCTTTTCTTCCCTTCTTCTTAAAACCTGATGCATATCAGGTGAATTTTCTTCTATTTTTTCCTTTGTAGTTTCTTTTTATTCTTGTTGTGCGACAAGCACGTCTCACGATACGTGGAGTTTCGAATGAAACGGGCCACCTTTCGCTGCGCCTGTTGCAAGCGGATTCTGACAAGAAACTCAAAGGTAAAAAATCAACGGTATTGCGGTGTCAAGGACTGCCAGCGAGCAAGAAAACGAAAGTGGCAACGAGAAAAGCTGGAATCGGATCCCGATCACCGGGCCAACAAGCGAGAAAGTCAACGGGCCTGGCAAAGCAAAAATCCGAGCTACTGGCAGGAGTACCGGCGAAAAAATCCCACCTATGGAGAACGTAACCGACAACTGCAGCGGGTCAGAGACAGGGCGAAACGTCAGGTGCCGGTCAAGGACGGCCTTGCAAAGACGGATACGTTACCGCCATTTTTTAAGGATACTTCAATGACTGGAGTTTGGAGTTTCAGGCTGGCCCGGCCGGAAGGCGATTTGGGGGGCAAAACTAAAAAAATATAAAAAAAATTATTGACATAGCTGCCGAAATGCGGCAGCCGCGCTTTCCTTAGAAAGCGCGGCCTTCAGAAGAGAACAACTTCACTCTTCTGGAGGCCGCCATGGGCAACAAGGGATATGGCAGTATCCCCGGGACCCTGTTTGAATGTATCACATTCCTTGCCAGGGCTCTACCGGTACGTTCCGTTCCAACCTTTATCGAACTGCTGATCGGTGCCATGCTCACCCAGACCGGGTTTGTTACCGGAGCCTGGCTGGCGATCAGACCGCTACGCAGTTGGAGCGCCTATTACAAATGGCTCCAGGAAGGCAAGTGGCCCTGGGTCGCCCTTGGGGTGCAGATGGCCCGGATGGTAGTGACCTTCTTTCCCCAGCTGGTCTGGTTCCTGATCATTGACGACACCTTCGTCTACCGGGCTTCCCGAAAGGCGCCGGGAAGCGGAATCTATCACCAGCACGGCAACAAGGCCAATCGACCCCAGTATGCCCGCGGCCAGTGCTGGGTGAGCATGGCCCTGTCGGTAACCAGGGGCAAAAAGCACTCGGCGATCCCTTTGCTCTCCCGGCTGATGCGCACCGACGGCAACACCGGCAAGCTCGATGCGGCCAAGGTCCTGCTCAGGACCGTAGCACGGGTGTTCACCGGCAAAAAGGTCTGTCTCCTAGTGGACAGCTGGTATATGAAGTACCCTTTGATCGCCTTTGTCCTGGCCCTTGGCTTTCAGGTGATCGGCCAGGTCCGACGGGATACGGCGCTGTACGCGCTTCCAGTGGCCACCGGCAAACGGGGGCGGCCGGCCAAGTATGGCGCCAAATACACCCCGGATGAGGTTGCTCTTTTGCCGGAGGTACGCCATTGGCTGTTCCTCTACGGCAAGTGGCAATGGGTACGCTACCGGAGTGCTGTCTGCCTGGCTAAATTCCTTCGCGGCCATCGGGTCAGGGCCGTGTGGATGCAGTTCGAAGACGAGGATGGCGAGCTCAGTAAGCCACGCCTGCTCATCTCCACCAACAGTCAGCTGAGTGCAGACGAGGTGTTCAAGTTCTACGCCCGCCGCTGGGCCATCGAAGACCTCTTCAACCAGATGAAGAACGGTTGGGGCTGGCGCGAGGCCTGGCAGCAGTCCCGCCAAGTGCTGCACCGCTGGACTCAGATCCTTTCGGCCGCCTATGCCCTGCCGCAACTGCTGAGCATGTATTGCAGCGAGCAGATGCACGGACTGCTGCAACTGACGCCATGGCGGAAAAAGGCCCCGGTGACCGCCGGCCAGATTCGCTTGGGACTACGGATGTTTTTCAGCCATGTCCGGGTTCGGGACTGGTGGAACCCGACATGCCGAAAATTCGAACCCGGTTCACCCCTTGGGAAATCGGGCAATACTGCCGATTCAGGAAAAAACTCCAGGAAACGGAGAGAAAGGAACAATAGGGTAACTCATCCGGCACCGCCATCGTGACGGTGGCTTAACCATGAAACTCCAAACTCCAGTGTCATTCATACCCCGGAGGCAAATATTCGGGTCGACCTTCTTTTGATTTACCCAGTGCTGGCCGCAATCTCGGTGAGGGCGCTTTACCGCTTGCTTCGATAGGCATAGTTCTTTCTTCGCCCCCCCCCCCAAAAAAAAAAGAAACCGAGAACCCTAAAATTTAGCCACATTCATTTGTGAGATGAAATCCTCTGTAGATTTCAGGAGATTTCTCCTTTTAGTCGAAATGACCAGGGGTAAAGCAATTCGGTTTTCATGGTATCCGCCATGTAACCGCTTCCTTGCTCGCTGAACGAAATATTCCTCTGGTGGAGATACAACACCACCTTCGTCATGACCATCTTTCCACAACAGAAAGGTACATTCACCAGCTACAAAAAAATCGGGTTGCGATAGAAGCGCTTCCCGGCTTGCAAGATGCTGCGGAAAAATGTGGCCCGTATGAGGCCCGTAAAAAAGGAACAGCCTGTTAACCTTGGTAGGCTAACAGGCTGTTTTTATGTGGCGTCCCCAACCGGATTTGAACCGGTGTTGCCGGCGTGAAAGGCCGGTGTCCTGGACCTGACTAGACGATGGGGACAAGTCCGAATATATCGTTGGTGGGTCGTGCGCGACTCGAACGCGCGACTCTCTGCTTAAAAGGCAGATACTCTACCGACTGAGTTAACGACCCGTGAATTTGAGACGATCTATATACAGAGAAATTTTTTATGTGTCAATATGAAAATATGGTTCATGTTCATTTTTTGTTGTTCTTTGCCGAAGGGCATCGGCCATTTTTGCTGAATTCTTTGTGGTCACCCGGCGGGTTTGTTAGTACAATTCACCTATCTTAAGCCTCCCGCATGAATGCGGCTGGCATTTCGGCAAAAAATGTTTGTAGGAAAATTATGGGGTTATTATCGGGTTCGGCATCGCTGACGCGATTTCATGTGACAGGGGCGCTCCCGGAATCGTTCTGGGAATTTGCAGCGCAGCGCGTTGCCGCTTTAAGTTTTAAAGATATTGACGACACCATGGATGAGTATTCCATTGGCTGGGTGTCGGTGGCGGACATGTTTGACAGCTCCTTTGCCTACAGTTCCTATGCTGCCGGAGACTATATCACCTTGACCATGCGGGTCGATGAGCGCAAGGTGGCGCCTGCGGTTCTTAAAAAATATGTGATGAAGGAAGAGGAGCGGGTCAAGCGGGAAAAACAGGTTCCGCGGTTGAGCCGAGCCGTTCGTCTGGAAATCAAGGAGCGTATTCGAGCGGAATTGATTCGGAAATCTCCACCCGTTCCTTCGACCTATGATCTGTGCTGGAATCTCGCGGATAACACCCTGCTTTTTTTCTCGACCAGTAAGAAGGCCATGGCTCTTCTGGAAGATCTCTTCAAGGAGACCTTCAACCTGTCGCTGATCTTGCAAATTCCCTGGATAACCGGCTTGCATCTGGCTGAGGGGGAAGCTGCGGAAAAATACGATGATATGCGTCCTGCCGTGTTGCTTTAGCCCCTGTTGTCCGTCTGTCAATGTGGCCGCTCGGTATCGTGATTCGTTGCATGGACATTGTTTGCTGCGGATAACGTCCCTTTGTCTGGTGTTTGATCAAGCCATCCCTATTCCCGAACATACCAACGTGTGATGGAGGAAATATGAACGGTTCTTTGCTCGCAGTTCTGGGCGTTGTCGCCCTGGTTGTGATTGTCCTGGTCGTGAAAATGATTGCAGGGAAATCAAAGCCTGAGGTGCGGCCGGAAGGCGAACAGGAAATTTTCGAGACGACCCAAGAATCGCCCGCGGCCGAGATCGTCGAGGATGTCGGTCAACAGGAGATGGGCCCGGATCTGGTCGCGCTGCAAGAGCCCCCTGCCATCGAGATTGAAGAGGAGGTGGAGATTCCCGGGCAAATGCCTTCTGCGGAGGAAGAAAGGGCGGAGGCATCCCTTGAGGCCGAGCCCGTTGCCGCATTCGAGCTCACAGGAGTGGCTGAGCCTGAGGCAAGTCCAGAAACCCCGCTGATGACGGAGGAACGCATTGCTGCCGAGGCGGAGCCGGTACTGCTGAAGGAAGAGGAAGTGGTTTTGCCTTTGGAAACTGCGGAAGATGCAACGGCTGAGAGCAAAGAGCGTGAGGATGTTCTTGAACAGACAGCGGAGGTTGAAACCGCGGAGTCCGTAGAGGAAGAGGAACCGATTCCGACGATGGAGGCCAAGGCTGAGCCTGAGGCGGAGAGCCTCGAGGCAGGGCCGGAGGAAGCCGAAGAGATGCCGGTTGCAGAGGCCGCCACAGCCGAAGAACCGCTGGCGGAGGCCGAAGCAGAGCGTGTAGCCACGGCTACCGCGGTGAGCGAAGAGGCCGAGCCGCAGGCAGAAGCAGAACCTGTGGAAGAACCGCTGCTTATACCAGAGACCGAGTTGGTTGCGGAGAAAAAAACGGCGGAAACCAGCCTGCCTCTGGTGCGTTTGAGCATGGAAGAGTATTCGGCATGGCTGAACCGACTTGAGGCGCAGCAACGTGAAGCCTTGGCCGAAGCCATTGCCCACAATGACGATCAGCGCCGCGATCAGTTGCAGCGTGAACTTGTGGTCATGAATGATCGTCTGGCCCTGCTTGCCGATCAGTATGTTGAGGACATGGCCTGTTATCAGCAGGTTCTGGATGCATTGGCCCGGCTGCAGGCGGACGATTCGAGCCCCGCCTTGACAGAGGCCGTTGCCGATCTGCAATCGGGCAAAACCGAGGCTGCTGCCATCTATTTGGAAGAGCTCAGCGGTCAGCCCCATCCCTTTGCGGTGCAGGCCTCTTTTTTCGGTGGCCAGCTGGCGGAAAGCCGTGCTGATCTGCAGAAAGCCATGGAGTTGTATCGGCGGGCTGTGGCATCACAACCCGAAAATCCCAAATATCTGCGGGCTGCCGGTCTGATGGCCAGAAGCCAGTACAAGTACAAGGAGGCCTTGCCCTGGCTGGAAAGTTATGTGCAGCTGATGAAGCAAGGCGGGCAGGCCGATGCAAAAGCGGTGGCGCTTGCCCAGCGCGAACTCGCTTATACCTATGTGCTCAGCGGCCAATACCAGAAGGCCGGCCCTCTCTACAAAGAGTCGATGACCGTCCTTGCTCAGAAACTCGGTCAGGATCATCCGGAAATGGCGCTCAGCTGGCAACAGATCGGCGAATTTCAGGAGACCATGGGTGAATACGACAAGGCGGTTTCGCTCTATAAGAAGGCCCTGGCCATTCTTGAGAAAAAACGCGGGCCCGAGCATCCGGCCCTTGCCGCAATTTTACGCAAGCTGGCTGCGCTCTGTATCGAGTTGGAACTTGAACCCGAGGCCGTGCCGTTGTATGAAAAGCTGGTTCGAATTCAGGAAAAGGCACTGCGGCCGACCCATCCGCAACTGGTGATCAGCCTCAATAACCTTGCCGAGGCCTACCGCCTTCAGGGACGGTATGCCGAAGCCGAGGCCTGCTATTTGAAAACTTTGCGTATCAACGAAGAGTTGCATGGTGCGGAGCATCCCAGTGTGGCCGCAATTCTCCAGGAGTTGGCCAAACTCTGCACCAGTCAGCGCAAAACGGAAGAGGCCGCCCAGTATCAGGAGCGGGCAACAGCTATTTTTCAAAAGAGCGTCGAGGCTGCGGAACAGAAGGCCGGAGCTGAAGAGTCGTTGACGCTGGAACTTTCATAAGGCTTCTTGAATCATTGCTTTTTCATCCAATCTCGGCGTGGTCCATGCAATTTTTTCCTCAACATAGGCGATATTGGCCTGGGGTAAAATTTTTCCTCTGCCTTGACCTGAACTGAAAAATCTCTTTGCTCAAGACGTCCATTCGGGTGGCAACACGCCCCAAGGTATGTTTTATTTATGGATCTTGTCGATCTTATTCAGGAAAAAAGATTTCTTGGTCAAGAGTTCCTGGCCTGGTTGTGGTTTAAATCGGAAGAGCGCGGCGGCAGCATCGAGGTACCCGGCCGCGGCGATGTGCTGGTGGTGTTTGAAAAGCACATGCTGCTTGAATACGGCGAGGGCGAAGCCAGTGAAAAGGTGATCTGCCGCGGCCTGCAGACCGAGCTACGCGAAGCCCGGGCAGGCCTGGGACTGGCCAAGAAGCCGGAGCAGGCCCGCTTGCGCCTGGCCTACGGTGATTATGAATTCGGTGTCACCCTGTCCGCGGCTATCTTTGAGTTCCGCAACATTCGCCTGCCGAAAACCGTGGATTCCGCTGATGAGGGTAAGGACGCCGAAAGTCACGAGGGACGGGTGCTTGAGCGGATTGCCCTTTTTGAGCAACTCACCGGGCTGGTGAGCGATCTGTTCCGCATGTTTATCAATATCAGGGCCTCGCATCTGTGGAACGAAGAACTGCAAAAAATTCGCGCCTGGATCGAATCCGGCGTTCATCAGGGATAATTAATCAGAACATTACGTATATATTATGGAATTTGAAACCGTGATCGGGCTGGAAATCCACGCCCAGATGAAGACCAAAAGCAAAATTTTCTGCGGCTGTTCCACCGAATTCGGCGCACCGCCCAACACCCATACCTGCCCGGTCTGTCTGGGCATGCCCGGTTCTTTGCCGGTGCTCAACCGTCAGGTGGTGGAATCGGCGATCAAGCTTGGCCTGGCCACGGAATCAACCATCAATCGCGAAAACCGTTTTGCCCGTAAAAACTATTTTTACCCGGACCTGCCCAAGGGCTACCAAATTTCCCAGTTTGAACTGCCGATCTGCGAGCACGGCAGCCTGGAGATCGAGGTCGAAGGGCAGGCGCCCAGAACCATCGGCATCACCCGTATTCATATGGAAGAGGATGCAGGCAAGCTCATCCATGACGATCGCGAACCCTACAGCTACGTGGATCTCAACCGTACCGGGACACCGCTGTTGGAAATCGTCAGCGAGCCGGATATGCGTTCGCCCGAGGAGGCGGCTGCCTATCTGAAAAAACTGCATGCCATTGTTCGCTATCTTGATATCTGCGACGGGAACATGCAGGAAGGCAGCTTCCGCTGCGACGCCAACATATCGCTGCGGCCCTTGGGGCAGAAGGAATTCGGCACTCGCACCGAGCTCAAAAACATGAATTCCTTCCGCAACGTCCAGCTGGCGCTCGAGTATGAGGTCCGCCGTCAGCGCGACATCCTTCTGGAAGGGGGCGAGGTGATCCAGCAGACCCTGCTCTGGGATGCGGACAAGGGGAAGACCGAATCCATGCGCGGCAAGGAGGAGGCCCACGATTATCGTTATTTTCCGGATCCGGATTTGATTCCGGTGCAGGTGGATGAGGCCTGGATCGACCGGGTCCATACAGAACTGCCTGAGTTGCCCGACAAACGGCGATTGCGTTTCCTCCGAGATTTTGAGCTGACCGATTACGATGCCGCCATCCTCACCGCCTCCCGCGAACTGGCCGACTATTTCGAGACCGCCTACAGGGCTTACGGCAACGCCAAGAAGCTGGCCAATTTCATTGGCACGGAGGTGTTGCGCGATTTTGGTCCGGAGCGGATCGGCGAATGCCCGGTCAAACCGGAGCAGTTGGCCGCCCTGCTGGTCATGACTGAAGATGGCAAGATCTCCGGCAAGATCGCCAAGACGGTGTTTGCGGAGATGCTCGCCAACGGCAAGGATCCTGAGGCAATCGTCAAGGAGAAGGGGCTGGTACAGATGAGCGACGAGGGCGAGCTGGTGGCCATCGTTCAGGAGATTATCGCCGCCAATCCCGACCAGGTGCAGCAGTTCCGGGACGGGAAGGGCAAGGTGCTCGGCTTTTTTGTCGGTCAGTTGATGAAGAAAACCAAAGGTCAGGCCAACCCGCAGATGGCCAACGAGCTCTTCATGAAGGAGCTCAACAAATAACCGGCCCAAGCGTGGATAAAGGTCAGTGGCAGCAGCAGGGGGAGGGGCATCGCCAGCGGCTCAGGGACAAGTTCCTCGAGCAGGGGATCGATGCCTTTACCGACAGCGAGATCATTGAGTTGCTGCTGACCTTTGGTACGCCCCGCTCCGACTGCAAGGCTGCCGCCCGCAGCGCCCTGCAGCGATTCAAGACCCTGCCCGCGGTCCTCGATGCCGCGCCACTGGAACTGCAGCAGATCAAGGGAATCGGCCCCAAGAACATTTTTGCCCTCCAGTTCATTCAGGGCGTGGCCCGGCGCTACCTGCGCCAGCGGATTGTGGGCAAGCAGTACGTCCATTCTTCACAGGCGGTGGCGGATTACCTCATTCATTCCATGCGCGGTCTGGAACACGAGGTCCTGACCGTGGTCTTTCTTGATGCTGCCCACGCCATCATCGATGCTGTAGTGGTGGCCGAAGGCACGGTCACGGTCAATACGGTCTATCCGCGCGAACTGGTCAAGGCGGCACTCGCACGCAACGCCAGCGCCCTGATCGTTGCCCATAACCACCCCTCGGGCAGTCTCACCCCTTCACGGCAGGACGAGGAACTCACCCGATCCTTGCATCTGATCTGCTCGTTCATGCATATCAATCTGCTCGATCACCTCATCATCGGCGGCGGCGAGGCTGTGTACAGTTTTGCCGATCAGGGCCTCATGACAAAAATCCGTGAGGATTGCCGCCGCATCCTTGAGCGAAACGGTTGATGACTTTAACGAAGTCGGCCGGGCTCTACCTGCACATCCCCTTTTGTCGTAGCAAATGCCGCTACTGCAGTTTTTGCTCTTCAACACCCAAGGCCGGAGACAAGGAGGCCTTTGTTGCAGCCCTGAAGGCGCAGATTGTGCAGACGGCCAGCTTGCCCGAGGTGCAGTCGCTTACATTTGCCACCCTCTTTTTCGGGGGCGGCACCCCTTCGATCCTTGCTCCGGAGATCTTGGGCGAATTGCTTGGTCAGTGTTGCCGTTCGTTTTCCTGGAACTCGGTGGAGCCTGAAATTTCCATTGAGGTCAATCCCGGAACCGTTGATGCAAAGGGATTGGCGCAGTTGCGCCGTGCCGGCTTCAACCGACTCTCCATCGGCATCCAATCCCTTGACGATACCGAGTTGGGCAAGCTTGGCCGCATTCATTCCCGCGAGCAGGCCCTGGCCACGGTCCATGCCGCACAGCGTGCCGGATTTACCACTATCAGCTGCGATCTGATGTATGGACTGGCTGGCCAAACCCAAGACTCCTGGAAGCGAAGCCTGGAGGAGATTGTGGCACTTGGGCCGCAGCATCTTTCCCTCTACGAGCTGACCGTGGAGGAGGAGACGCCGCTGTGGCTCGAGGTGGAAAGCGGCCATTATCTGCTTCCGCCGGAGGAAGAGGTGCTGGCGATGATGGGCAGAACGCAGGAACTGACCGCACAAGCCGGTCTGGAGCGCTACGAGATCTCCAACTACGCCCTCCATGATCACCAATGCCGCCATAACCTCAACTACTGGCATAACGGCTCCTACCTCGGCCTGGGGCCTGGGGCTGTCTCCAATGTTGGCGGTGAACGCAGGGCCGCGGTGGCCGATCTGCGACAATACTGTCATCTGGTTGCCCAGGGGTTGCCGGTCTGGGATGAGGTCGAACAGCTGACAACGGAGGCCGCCTTTCGTGAAACCGTGGTCATGGGGCTGCGGATGACGGCAGGTGTCTCCATCTCGCGACTCAAACAGCGCTTTACCCTTGACCTGCCCACCTATTACGGCGATCTTCTCACCAAACTCGTTGATCAGGGCTTTCTGCATCATGTGGGGGACTCGCTGCGGCTAACAGACCACGGCCTTGCCCTGGCCAACCGGGTTATGGCCGAGCTGGTCTGAATCTTTTTCTCGCGCTTTTTCCCTGCCTTTTCCCGGCCACTGAACCGTGCCTCAGTCAAAACAACCGCTAAATGCAGCAATTACCTGCGGCTCCGCTCTTGCCAACTGAGCCGCCGCGGAGTAAAAGATACGGTTGAACATTTTGTCCTTCTCGTCCCGAGATCAACCTGCCTCTCGTTCGTTTCTGCTGCTTTTTCGCGGAAACACGAGCTGTATGGTTGCCCAGCGAGACAAGATCAATGGTTTTTCCTTGTGGGGGGCAAATGTGCGGGCCCGTCCAGGCGGTGTTCCGGTGAGGAAGCAGTGATGAAAGCCCCCGTGGGTGCTCGAAGACGATATGCGGCTCCATGGGGTACCCAGCTGGTGTGTTGTTTGTCTGTCGGATGGTCCGGTTGACCCGGTCCCTTATAGTCGTCTTTTCATTCAAACAAGGAGCAACATTATGGCAGGTTTTGTGTATCAGGATCCCTTCCCTCTCGGTAAAGATGAGACCAAGTTTCGTTTGTTGGAAGGCTCCGACAAGTACGTATCCACCGAGACCTTTAACGGCCAGGAAGTGCTCAAGGTCGACCCCGAAGGTCTGAAGGTACTGGCCAACCAGGCCATGCGCGAGGTCTCCTTCCGTCTGCGGCCGGCGCATAACGAGCAGGTCGCCAAAATTTTCGCTGACCCCGAGTCTTCCCGGAACGACAAGGAAGTTGCCTTCGCCATGCTGCGCAACGCCGAGGTTGCGGCCAGTTATGTGCTGCCGGTCTGCCAGGATACCGGTACCGCCTGTGTTGTCGCCAAAAAGGGACAGGGGGTCTGGACCGGCTGCGATGACGCTGAAATGATCTCTGCCGGTGTGTACACCACCTACACCGAGGAGAACCTGCGCTACTCTCAGAATGCGCCCCTGAACATGTATGAGGAGGTCAACACCAAGACCAACCTGCCGGCACAGATCGACATCTATGCCACCAAGGGCGATGAGTACAAGTTCCTCTTTCTGGCCAAGGGCGGCGGTAGCGCCAACAAGACCTATCTCTATCAGGAGACCAAGGCCCTGCTCAACCCCGGCACCCTGAAGAAGTTCCTGGTGGAGAAGATGAAGACCCTGGGAACCGCTGCCTGCCCGCCGTACCACATCGCCTTCTGCATCGGTGGCACCTCGGCCGAGACCTGTCTCAAGACCGTAAAACTGGCCTCGGCCAAGTATCTGGACAATCTGCCCACCAGCGGCAACGAGTTGGGCCGCTCCTTCCGCGACGTGGAGCTGGAAAAAGAGCTGCTGGTCGAGGCACAGAAGCTCGGGCTCGGCGCCCAGTTCGGCGGCAAGTACTTTGCCCATGATATCCGCGTGATCCGTATGTCGCGCCATGGCGCCTCCTGCCCGGTGGGCATGGGGGTTTCCTGTTCCGCCGACCGTAACATCAAGGCCAAGATCAACAAAGAGGGTCTCTGGCTCGAGCAGATGGATGCCGATCCCGGCCGTCTGATCCCGGCCGAGTACCGTGATCGCAAGGGTGGTCATCAGGTCAAGATCGACCTCAACCAGCCGATCAAGAATGTGCTGGCCGAGCTGACCAAGCATCCGGTTTCCACGGTCCTTTCGCTCACCGGCACCATCATCGTCGGCCGCGACATCGCCCATGCCAAATGGAAGGAGCTGCTCGATGCCGGCAAACCGCTGCCCGACTATCTCAAGAACCACCCCGTGTACTATGCCGGCCCGGCCAAAACCCCGGAAGGCAAACCCTCCGGTTCCTTTGGTCCGACCACAGCCGGTCGTATGGACAGCTATGTCGACCTGTTCCAGGCCAACGGCGGCTCCATGGTGATGATCGCCAAGGGCAACCGCTCGCAGCAGGTGACGGACGCCTGTCAGAAGCATGGTGGTTTCTATCTGGGCTCCATCGGCGGCCCGGCCGCTCTGCTGGCTGAGGAGAATATCAAGAAGGTCGAGTGCATCGACTACCCGGAACTGGGCATGGAAGCTGTATGGAAGATCGAGGTGGTCGACTTCCCGGCCTTCATCCTGGTGGATGACAAGGGCAACGACTTCTTCAAGGGGCTCTTGTAATCAACGCTTGCGGCAGAGGGAAATGAACGATTCCCTCCGCATCATGTGACATGTAACCGGCAGTTGGTTCACTCCGACTGCCGGTTTTTATCTCTGAATACTGATAACATCCCCAAGAGTCAGATCCTACGCAGTCACGCAGTGTAAAAACAATACATTACAAAGCTCGAAACGTTGTTTTCGAAGCTTTTGACGAGAACGAATATCTGTATGGATGATTTGAAAACCTCCGAGGCCTGGCGAATCTTTCGTATCCAGGCCGAACTGATCGACGGAATCGAGTCTCTCAGTGATCTCGGACCGGCGGTCTCCATCTTTGGTGGTGCCAGATTCGGCCAGGATTCAGCCTACTATGCGGCCGCGCAGACAACGGCGTCTCTGCTCACCAAAATGCAGCTGGCGATCATTACCGGTGGCGGTCCCGGCATTATGGAGGCTGCCAGCCGCGGTTGTTATGAGGCCGGTGGCACCTCGGTGGGGCTCAACATCGTCCTGCCGCGCGAGCAGCATCCCAACCATTTTCAAAACCGGAGCCTTACATTTCGCTATTTTTTTATCAGAAAATTAATGTTTGTCCGCTACGCCATGGGGTATGTTATTTTTCCTGGCGGTTTCGGTACGATGGATGAATTTTTTGAATCGCTGACCCTGATGCAGACTAAAAAAATCCGCCGTTTTCCGATCATCTTGTTTAGCACCGGTTACTGGCAGGGGCTGGTTGACTGGATCCGGTCGCAGTTGCTTCCCAATAATTCAATCGCCCCCGAAGATATGGATTTGTTCCATTTGGTGGATACGCCTGAAGATGTGGCAGAAATTATGCAAGGCTATATCGAGCAATGTCAGCAGTATGAGGGGGATCAGCGGCGGAGCACCTTTTGAGGGCACGGCCGCTCCACCTGGAAAAATCCTATGGAGCTACTATGAATCCTGAATTAAAGAGCCTTTTTTCCCGCCGCAGTATTCGCACTTATAGCGGGGAGGCAATAGCGGAGGGCCTGATCAAGGACCTGCTGGAGGCTGCCATGGCCGCACCCTCTGCCATGGCAAAAAATCCCTGGCACTTTCTTGTCCTCCAATCCCGAGAGACCATTGATACCTTGGCTGGCTGCCTGCCCAACGGCAAGATGCTGGCCGGTGCCGCTGCTGCACTGTTGGTCTGCGGCGACATCAACCAGGCCCACGATAAGGAACTCTCTTTTTTGCTGCAGGACACCAGTGCGGCCATTGAAAATATGCTTCTGGCGGCAAGCATGTTGGGCCTTGGCGCCTGCTGGCTGGGGATTCATCCGCGGCAGGAAAGGATGGCGGCGGTGAGCAAAGCCTTCAACCTGCCCGAGAATATCATTCCCGTGGCCGGAATCTCCCTTGGCTGGCCCGCGGAAGAGAAGGAGGCCCGCACCCGTTTCAACGATATACAGGTTCATTTTGAGCAGTGGTAAAAAGCGTGTCGAGGAATCACCGCCCCTTGCGGTTGTTGCATTGGCGGCATGGGATGCCGTCCCTTTTGGTGCTGTCGTAGTTTACAGACATCTCTCAGGCGAGGTCATTGCCTCACATAGCTGGGGCTAATGGAACCTTCTGTGTGATACGGGGAATCTTTTTCCCCTCTCTTGCGCTCAGGCGCGGTCTTTTATTTCGTTTCTTCGTCATAGTCGACTGCTGCAGTCGGCATATGTGATGTGTACGGTCCACTCGGTCGTTGAGCATCTACGACTATCTGTGCAGTTGCGTCGAACTGTACAGAGGCTTGCCTGTTGAAGGTGGGAATGGTGAATGAATATGATGATATTACTACAACGTAAAGAATGAAAATGTATTTTTTTTTGAATCAAATAATCTTTATAGCCCTGGGTGTACTTTGTGTGTCGGAGAGTATTGCGGCAACCCAGTCCATTCATGTCGAATGGGGGTACACCCCTCCCAGTCAACCCGCCGTCAGTGCCTTCACCCTGTATCAGGAGGGGGGAGCCGTGTGCCAGACCGCAGATGCCACGGCAACGGCCATGGATTGTTCGGTTGAGTTGCACAACGAGCCAACCACCTTTACCCTGACCGCCCGGTTTGCCGATGGGACGGAAAGTCCACACTCTGCCCCATTTAGCTTTTCTCCCAGTGAAAGCGCAGAGCAGGGGGGGAGCAATACGGTTGCCACTTCACCACTTGCCGTCATCACCACCAGTGTTGCCGCCGGTGAATGCCCCTTAAGCGTCTCGTTTGATGGAATCGACTCGGTTGCATCTTTGGGGAGCACGCTGGTCAACTATAGCTGGAATTTTGGCGAGGACAGTACAGGCGAAGAGAGTACAGGGGAGGGGGAGGTCGTGACCCATGTGTATAGCGAGCCGGGCACCTATACCGTGACCCTGACGGTAACCGACAGTGCTGGAAAAAAGAGTTCGATCACCACCCCTGTTGTTGCCAGAGAGGCCGATGCGACTGCAGCAAATGTTAGTGCGGTGTCCAAGGTTGTTGAGACGGGTATCTCCACCACGAGTTCTGGTACAGTTGCCGTGAATAACAGCATCACCCCGACAACCGGAGTGCATCTTGAGGTGGGAGAAATTCTGGCTACGGATGAGTGGGCGCAGGTTTCCTTTGACGAACCATATAGCCAACCCATTGTTGTGGCTGGGCCTCCCCAATCCTCGGAGGCTGAGCCATGCACGGTCAGAATCAGGAATGTGACCTCGGGGGGATTTGAGATTCGCCTTGTCGAGTGGCCCGGTCAAGATGGCGAGCATGTGGCTGAAAAGGTCAGTTACTTGGCCCTTGAGCAGGGGATAAGCAGGCTTGCAGATGGAACCGTGGTTATGGCGGGGATGTTTGCGAGCAGTACCTCTTGGCAGAAGGTCAATTTTAGTCAATCATGGTCAGAAAACCCGGTGATCCTAACGAGCATCACCACGAACAATAACGATGAGGCGGTGGCCGGGCGGGTTATTCCCGGAACGTCGAGTTTTGCCTATCTGCTTCAGGCCGGAGAAGGCACCGATAAGGCTACCGTACGAGCGGAAACCGTCCATTATGTAGCCTTGGAGCCGGGAGTGGGCAGGCAAGGCTTTTTGCAGTATGAGGCGAGAGCCAATGGCGTATCGGTCGACAATGGTTGGAAGTCCGTTGATTTCACCACGAGCTTTCTTCAGGCACCCATGCTTTTTGCAGGATTGCAGAGTTACGCCGGTTCGGATACGGCCGCACTACGCACCAGTGCGGTCAAACGATCCCAATTTCAGATAAAAGTTGAGGAGGAGCAGTCTTTGAATAACGAAGTTGCCCATCCTGCCGAAGAGGTCTGTTATTTGGCCATCGCTCCCACGGGCCCCGCACGCCTTGCAACCTTTTCCTGGGATTTCGATGCGATGGAGGATGAGCAGGTCGAAGGGTTTAAAGTCCTTGCCGATGGCGAGGAGATTTGTGCAACCGATGATCCGTCAGCCAGATCGTTGAGTTGCACCATTGTCGAGCCTTCTTCTGCCACGAGTTTTACCGTGCTAGCCGTCATGGGCGAGGATGAGGAGAGTGCAGCTTCAAATGCCATTACCTATTCACCGTAACTCACCGTCATCCTGGGAAGCATCGAAAAAGGGGGCAAGGATTTCATCCTTGCCCCCTTTTGGTTTTGGTGCAACAAGAGCTGCCGGTTCAGCGCTCTTTGCGGTACGACTCGGCCAGCAGGGAGATGTAGTGAACCACATCCTGCGTGCCGCCGCAGCGGTTGACGTTATCGAGCAGCTGCATCATACAGGCCGGGCAACCGGTGGAAACGGTATCGGCCTGGGTGTTCTTGATATCCTCGGCCTTCTTCTTGCCGATAACCGAAGATGTCTCGTAGTGGGAGAGGACAAAGGAGCCGCCGCTGCCGCAGCATGCATCCGGGGCGGCCATCTCTTTGAAGGTAATCCCTGGGATCGACTTGAGAATCTCCCGTGGTTCGACAAAGACCTTCATCGACTTCTTCAGATGGCAGGAGTCGTGATAGGTGACCGTCTTCTCGATCCGTCCCTTGGGGGCACGCAGCTTGATCACCTTGGTCAGGAAGGTGGAAATATCGTAGGTCTTTTGCGCCCACTCCCTTGCCTTGGGACCGTAGATCGGATCATTTGCCAGCAGTTCCACATAGTCGTGCTGCCAGGCACCGCCGCAGGAACCGCATCCGGTGATCAGATAATCGCAGCCGGTGGCTTCGAAGGTATCGATATTGTTCTTGGCCAGCTTGCGTACGGTTTCGATATCACCATGGACCAGCACCGGCACGCCGCAGCAGTTCTGCCCTTTGGGGATATGGACCTCGACGTTGTTGGCGGTCAACACATCGATCAGATCCTTGCCGGAATCCGGATAGAAATAGTTGAGCGAATCGCCGGTGAAAAAAGCCACTTTAACGGTGGAGCCGGGAGCACGCACAATCTCCGGAACCCGATCGCGCAACGGCGTGATATTGAGTGACGGCATCTGGCGATCGGAGTCAAAGCCGATCGGTGCGCCGACTTTGGCAAAGGGCGATCGGGGAGAGATCGCCTTGCCGCCCTTTTCGGATCTAAAGGCCAGCCCCTGCAGGGCCGCGCCGACCCGAAGCCCGGCATCAAAGAATTTGGGATGCTTGAGTGTGGAAAAGATCGCCTTCTTCAGCCAGGGAAGACCATTTTTCCGCACCAGGGCAGCGCGCAGGGCCAGAATGATCCGGTCGAAGTTGACCTTGGTCGGGCAGTTGGTCATGCATGATTTGCAGACCAGGCAGTTGAACAGCATCTCAGAGACCTGGGGATCGTCCAACTCCAGTTCGCCGGCCAGAACGGCCTCGGCTACGGCAATCTTGGACCGGGTCACGGAGGACTCGATCTTATCGGCCCCGTACACCGGGCACACGGCCATACAGTTGCCGCATTTCATGCATTTGTCCAGTTCTTCCCGGACAATCGCTAATTCGTCGTGATAGGTTTTATCAGTGACTGCCATTTCTTAGGCCTCCTGTACAGGAACCATTTTTCCAGGGTTGAGCACAAAGTCGGGATCAAGGGATTTTTTGATCAGGGCCATCAAGTCCAGACCGGACTGGCCGAGCTCGTCGCCCAAATACTTCATCTTCGCCACGCCGATACCGTGTTCGCCGGAAAGGGTGCCGCCGAAATCAAGGGCAGCCTTGAAGATCTCGTCAACCGCCTTGTGCATCCGGCCCATCTCGTCGGCGTTGTTCTTGTCACAGAGGATGGTCGGATGCAAGTTGCCGTCACCGGCATGGCCAAAGGTGCCCAGGGTGAGGTTGTACTTCTTGCCGATTTCCTGACAGGTGATCAGCATGTCGGTGATGCGGGACCGTGGGACAGTGGCATCCTCGAGAATAACGGTGTTGTTGAGGGAGGCCAGCGCGGGCAAGGCGTTGCGGCGGGCGGTCCACAGCTGGTCGCGTTCCTGGTCGGATTCCGCGCTCTTGAGATCACCGTTGTTTTCGGTCACGACCTTCATTACGGCCTCGGCCTCGGCGTTGACAACATCCGCGGACATGCCGTCAACCTCGATCAGCAGCAGGGCCTCGGCATCGACCGGAAGGCCGATATGGGCGAAATCCTCGACGGTCTGGATGGTCATGCGGTCCATGATCTCCAGGGTGGCGGGAATGACCTGGGCGGCGATGATACCGGCAACGCTGTTGCCTGCATCGGCCAAAGATTTGAACACGCCCATCATGGTGCGGCGATATTTCGGGGCAGGAATGAGTTTGGCGGTCAGCTCGGTAATGATCCCCAGGGTGCCCTCGGATCCGACAAAGAGGTTGGAGAAGTCGTAGGCGGTGACGTTTTTCACGGTTTTGCCGCCAAAACGGACCTTGTCGCCGCTTGCGAGGACCACTTCCATGCCCATGATGTAATTCTTGGTGACGCCGTATTTCAGGCCACGCAGGCCGCCGGAATTCTCGGCAGCGGATCCACCCATGGTGGCGGTGGCCACGGTGCCGGGATCCGGCGGATAGATCAGGCCGTGCGGGGCAACAGCGGAATTGAGGGCATTGATGACAACGCCGGGCTGGACAACGGCAGTGAGGTTGGCCGGGTCGAGCTCGAGGATTTTGTTCATCTTCTGGAAAGAGAGGACAATGCCCTTTTTCAGCGGAACGGTGCCGCCGCTGAGGTTGGTTCCTGCTCCACGGGGGTAAATGGCGATATTGTTGCGGCGGGCCAAGCGAACGATTTCCTGGACCATCTCTGCGCTGGTGGGAAGGACGACGACGTCTGGGGTTTGCCGGGGAAGATCGGCGGTGGCATCGTAGCTGTAGGCGACCAGGTCTACCTTGCCGGTCAGTACGTTCTCTTTTCCTACCAGGGCTTCAAGCTGCTCAATGATCGATTGGTCAAGCATTGCGACGGTTCTCCTCTGCTGCGGGACGCATTTGGAATTCACGTTCTCCGCTGCAATCACCAGAATTAAACGATTTAGCTAGCGGAGGTCTATTTGTCTTACCAATTATCATCTGAAAAATGATCTGTCAAATAAAATATCGCTTGCAAAGCCCTAAATCCGCTGGCCTGCATAAATGTCACGGGATGACAGTGAGTTGCCCGGCCGCTCTGGCAGGCCGGGCAATACACCAATGGGGAGGTGAAACAGGAAAGATGCCCTCGGGGGGGCAGGGTAGGGAAGAGGCGGGTTATCCTTACTCGGAAACGCGGTGGGACACGTAGGCAATGCTCCGCTGCTCGGCAAAGTCGAGGTGGCGCATCATGGCCTCGCGGGCAGCCTCGGGATTTTTGTCCTTGATGGCGGCTACAATGGCTGAATGATGTTGGAAAAGCAGCGAATGGTCGTCTTGGGTGAGATAGACCGCTCGCCAGACGCCGCGCTGAAACTCCTTCATGGCATCAAACAGGCTCTGCATGAGGTGCAGCCAAACGATATTGTGGGTCGAGCGGGCGATGACGATGTGCAGGTTGGCATCCAAATCCTCGGAAGGGAGTTGGCCGG
This sequence comes from uncultured Desulfobulbus sp., assembly GCF_963665445.1. Lineage (GTDB taxonomy): Bacteria > Desulfobacterota > Desulfobulbia > Desulfobulbales > Desulfobulbaceae > Desulfobulbus. The sequence continues at coordinate 4,808,978 of NZ_OY762276.1, forward strand.
ACAGATTTTTTTCCATTCCCTTGAGGATTTCATCCATGCGGCGAAGATCCTCGGGAAGGGCTCGTTCGGCAGCGTAATAGGCTGTCCAGGATTCCATGCATTTGCGAACCTCTATCACCTCAAGGGCCCGGTCCTGCTGGCTGCGGATCAGGTCGCTCAAGGCATTGCCCTGGCTGGGGTCCACCAGGCTCAGGACCACAGTGCCGCCCCCCTGGTACGACATGACCAGTCCAGCCGAGGCAAGGATGTTGAGTGCTTCCCGCACCGAGGGACGGGAGACGCTAAACATTTCGGCGAGTTCCCTTTCCGGGGGCAGTTTGTCTCCAGGGGCGAAGTCGCCGGCGAGAATGGATTCGCGGATCTGGTCGGCAATTTGGCTGGAAACTTTTTTGGGTTTGATCGGTTTGAATCGCATGGTCATCCAATAAGGCATAGAAAACATTGAAGAGACTCCTTTCTACTCCATAACTTAGGGGATTGCAAGTCGGTGTGAAATCGGCAGTGCGGGGATTGAATGGGGCGCCCATGTTCGGGGGGAGAGGATCATTCATCATGAATTGTGCCGGTCAATGCTACATTGACGGAAAGATACTCCGGACGGTATGACCACTACCGTCCGGAGTTGCGCGCGTCCTTTTCTTCAGGGGGCGTGCTGAAGAGCCAGGGGGAATTGGCTCTCCAGCTTCAGAAGAAAAGAGACAGGAGATGAGAAAACACGAGGGAAAAAGTGGCCCACCCCGGGGGGGCAAACAATGCGTTCGGGGTGGCCTCAATAAAGCCTTAAAACCTCTCCTTAGAAGATCCCAGGATAGAGGACGTAAACAAAGACTGAGCCCAGTGCGCCGGCGCTCAGGCCGTAGATCAGCAGGGGCAGGGCGTTTCTGCGGATGATCATGCCTTCCATGCCGGCCAGACCGACGGTCGCGGAGGCGGCAACGATGTTATGGATACAGACCATGTTGCCCATGGCGCCACCGACTGCCTGCAGGGCAACGACAATCTGGTGGGAGATGCCAAGCTGGGATGCGGTGGCGTACTGGAACTCGGCAAACAGCAGGTCGGAGACGGTGTTGGAACCGGTGATAAAGGCGCCCAGTGCGCCGACAAAGGAGGCAAACATCGGCCAAGTGTGACCGGTCAGGCCGGCAGCGGTCTGTGCCATGGACAGCGGCATGGACGGAATGCCGATGGTGTTTTTGGCGGACTGCTTGAAGATCTCGACCAGGGCAACGGCAAAGAACAGGGCGATGGCCGGGTTTTTCATCCGTTTGATGGAGTCTGACCAGGCAGCGGCAACCTTCTCGCCAGGCATCTTGTGAATGAAGATGGTGAGAATGGCAACCAGCATGAAGGGGATGGTGCCCGGCAGATAGAGCGGTTGCATGGAAAATTTCACCGACTCGTAGCCCATGATGTTGGGGATGGAGAAGCTGATGGATTTCAACCAGGCGTTGAGCGGCAGGGCCTTGATGCGGGTCAGCACCAGAATGGCGCCGATCAGGACGTAGGGCAGCCATGCTCTGAACTGGCTCATGTGGGCCTTGAACTCGCAATTCTCAGAGGTGGCGATCTCACCGGTCCACTCTTTTTCCCATTTGGACTGCGGGCCGAAGTCCCAGGTGGTTTTGGGGAGGAAAAGGCCTTTCTTGGCAGCGCTGACAACCAGGGCGGTGGCGATCAGACCGCCGATGAGGCTGGGGAACTCTTCACCGATGAAGAAGGCGGTGGCTGCATAGGGGACGGCAAAACAGGCGGAGGCGAACAGGGAGAACTTCCAGGCGCCGAGCCCTTCGGTCCAGGAGCGTCTTTCACCGAAGAAACGGGTGAGCATCATGTTGACGAACAGCGGCATAACGAAAATCATCGGCAGGTGGAGCAGGACCGCCCACTGGCCGATAACTTTGAGAAACATGGCAAAGGAGGTGATATCGCCAGCCTGACCTGCGGCGATGGCTGCTTCAACGGTCGGTTTGAGGTTCTTGAGGCCGAACCAGACCGGGGTGCCGACGGCACCGAAGGTGACCGGAAAGGAGTTGAGGATCAAACAGACCATGGCGGCGGCCAGTGCCGGGAAACCGAGGCTCAACAGCAGCGGTGCGGCGATGGCGGCAGGGGTGCCGAAACCGGCGGCACCTTCGAGGAAGGCGGAGAAAACGGTGGCAATGATAATGACCTGAACGCGACGGTCGCGGCTGATGCCGTGGAACCCGTGGTTGATGGTCTCCATGCCGCCGCTGTCACGCAGGGTGTAGAGGATGAGAATGGCACCGAAAACGATGATAAGAACGTTCACCGCCCCGCCGAAACCGGCCAGGGTGGAGGCGGCGACAAAACCGATGTCCATCTTCCAGACGTAGACACCGGCGATGGCAGTGGCCAGCCAAGCCAGGGGCATGGCTTTGGTTGCCGGCCAGCGAAGGCCGACCATGAGGATCAGGGCCAAGGCAATGGGTGCCAGGGCAACAAGGGCAAGCAGTTGAAGCGACATTTCAGGCCTCCTTAAATACGTTTACGCATGACTGCGTTTCCACTTTGGCAGAATGCCGAGGCAACTGCCGACGCATCATCTCCCCGCAGGTTCCCGGCGGCAGAGGGATTGACAAGGGTCCAAAGCATAACAGGGGGTACTCCTTCATAAGTGAGTTGATCATCGATCCCCACCAGCGGGGTACTAACGGGTTTCCAGGAAGAGCGCGCATCACCTCATGGGTCGTTAATTGGTAATACCAGTTATCCCACCTTGGAAAACTTGTCAATATTTTTTTCAAATAAATTTAAAAAAGCATGTTGACAAAGGGGGATGCTTTGCAATATGGTTGAACAAAAGTTGGTTTTACAATTTGAAAAAATTGACCAGTGCTGTTGGAACGGCTCGTAAGCGGCCGACGGGATGGCCGGTCGAAACTTCGCTAGAGCAATTCTGAGTGAAGGAGGAAACTGATGTACGAACAGTTCAAAACCAGAGCCGAGGGGGTCAGTGCAGAAGTGCATCGATTTGCCAGCTCCGCAGAGGCGGTGACTTTTCTCAAGGATTTTATGGCCCAGGAAGGAGTGGCCGATCAGCCAGGCCAGTACGGTGTTATCGCCGATTGCCCCTTTCTTCAGACCGTTGATCGTACGGCCTTGGAAGGCATCGAAGGGCTGAGCTTCGAGGTGAATCGTGAAAAAGCTGCTGGCGCCAAGGTGGGGATCAGCCAGGTCGATTGGGCCATGGCCGACACCGGTACTCTGGTGCAGGACGCCACCGCCATCGACAAACGGTTGGTGTCCACCCTGCCCACCATCCATGTGGCCCTGATCGCCACCGCAGGTCTTCGCCCCGATATGCCCACCGTCCTTACCGAGGTCAATCCCCAGAGTGCCAACTACATTTCGATGATCACCGGCCCGAGCCGTACCGCTGATATCGAGCGGGTTCTGACCATCGGCGTCCATGGGCCGGAGCGGCTTGTCATTGTCTTCATCGATCAGCTGGGAGGGATCAACTAATGCACCAGGAATTTAAACAATCCATCGATCGCGCCCTCCACAACGCCAACCTCACCGGGGCGCTCAGCAAGTTTTCCGAGGCCTACAAGGTCAATCGGGCCAAAGCCTATGAAGGCATCGATTTCGAGGCCCTGCGGACCACGATTGCCGGCCTGAAAGGCTATGCCGCCTCCCACATCGATGAACTCTGCGATCTGTTTCAGAAAAATGCAGAGGCCAAGGGCACCAAGGTCTTCCGCACCAAGGATCCCGAGCAGGTCCGCGAATATATCCTGAAAGTGGCCCAGGCCAACGGGGTCAAGTCCATCGTCAAATCCAAGTCCATGGCCACCGAGGAGATCCACCTCAACCCTTATCTGGAAAAGGCCGGCATCGAGGTCAACGAAACTGATCTGGGCGAGTGGATCATTCAGCTGGCCGGTCAGACGCCGTCGCACATGGTCATGCCTGCCATTCACATGACCAAGGAAGAGGTGGCCGATATCTTCTCCAAGGAGGTCGACGAGCGCCTCAGTTCCGATATTCCCCGTCTGGTCAAGGTGGCCCGAGGGGAGATGCGGCCCAAGTTTCTCCGGGCCGATATGGGGATTTCCGGTGGCAACATCGCGGTTGCCGAAACCGGCTCGGTTGCCCTGGTGACCAACGAGGGCAATGCCCGCATGGTCACCACCCTGCCCAAGATCCATATCGCCGTGGTCGGCGTCGAGAAGCTGGTGGCCAAGTTCAGTGAGATCGCCCCGATTCTCAAGGCCCTGCCGCGTTCCGCCACCGCTCAGCTGCTGACCTCCTATGTGACCATCGTCTCCGGTCCCACCCCGACCGACGATGGCGGCGTGAAAGAGCTGCATGTGATCCTCATGGACAATCACCGCAGCGACATGGCGGCTGATCCCATGTTCAAGGAGGCCTTGCAGTGCATTCGCTGTGCATCCTGCCTCAATGTCTGTCCGATTTTCCGTCTGGTCGGCGGCCATGTCTTTGGTAAGGTCTATACCGGCGGCATCGGTACCATCCTGACCGCCTGGCACGACGAGCTCAAGAGTTCCGAGGATATCCAGGGCCTTTGCATTCAGTGCGGTGCCTGTAAGGATGTCTGCCCGGGCAAGATCGACATCCCTGGCCTGATCATGGAGATTCGCCGTCGTCTGGTCAAGGAACAGGGCATGTCCGTGCTGCAGAAATCGATCTTCACCGTGGTCAATAACCGGCGAGTGTTCCACTCCATGCTTCGCGCTGCCTCGGTCGCCGCCAAGCCCTTCACCAAGGGGACCAAGTTCATCCGCCATCTGCCGATGTTCCTGGCCGATCTCACCGACGGCCGCAGCTTGCCCGCAATCGCCCCCAAGCCTTTCCGCGATGTGTTTCAAACCATCAATCAGCCCAAGGGGTTGAAGGAAAAGGCGGTCTTTTATGCCGGCTGCCTGATCGACTTTGCCTATCCGGAGATGGGCGAGTCCCTGGTCAAGATCCTCAACAAGGCCGGAATCGAGGTCGTGTTTCCCGAAGGCCAGACCTGTTGCGGCGCGCCTGCCCGCTACAACGGTGCCTACGAGACCGCAGCCGGCAACGCCGTGGACAACATCCAGGCACTGCTGGCCGAGCCTGCAGAGTACGTGGTCTCCGCCTGTCCGACCTGTACCGTGGCGCTTGATCACGAATTCATAGCCACCTTTGAATCCCTTGGCCGCCGCAAGTGGTTGCCCCAGGCACGTGAGCTGGCCGCCAAGACCATGGATTTCTCCACCCTGGTGAAAAAGTTGGTCGACGAAGGTCGCCTGACCCTGAAAGAGGGGCAGGAACTGGGCAAGATCACCTATCACGATTCCTGCCATCTCAAACGGACCCTCAAGGCGGATCAACCGCCGCGGGCACTGCTGGAGAAGGCTGGTTACGAGTTGACCGAGATGTTTGAATGTGACACCTGCTGTGGTATGGGTGGGTCCTACTCCATCAAGTTGCCGGAGATTTCCGCCCCGATCCTGCAGCGGAAACTGAAAAATATCAAGGACACCGGTGCCCCGGTTGTGGCCATGGACTGCCCCGGCTGCGTGATGCAGATCCGCGGCGGCATGGACCAGGATGGTGCCGGCGTTGAAGTTCGCCATACGGTTGAGCTGATAGCCAACCAACTGGCAGAGTGATGGCTGCCTGTTTTTGGCCCCAGGCTTGTCGCGGGCCGCGGTCGGAAACGGCAGCCAAAACTGTTTGATTACCTTTGAAAGAAAACTGATTGCACTATACACTATCATCACGTAAAACATCGGCCCCCGCTCGGAGACACTCGCGCTCCGACCGGGGCCAATCCGTTTTTTCTCTTATTTCCCTGCCCATATTTCTACGGGAGCAGGAGGTCCCCAATTCATGGCAAATAATTTGTACGTCACCGCAGCGGAGGAGCGAAGCGGGAAGTCGGCGATTATTCTTGGCGTCATGCAAGTGATTCTCAAGGAGATCAGTCGAATTGCCTTTTTTCGCCCCATTATCAACGACCACGTCTTCGGTCGGGTCGATCACGATCTCAACCTGATCCTGAAGTACTTCAAACTCGACATCGAGTACAACGACACCCACGCCTACACCCTCAGCCAAGCCCGCCAGCTGATCACCTCCGGTCAGGAGGAAATCCTCTACGAAAACATCCTCAAGAAATACAAGCAGCTCGAAGCCAAGTACGATTTCGTCCTCTGCGAAGGAACCGATTTCCGCGGCAAAGATCCGGGCTTTGAGTTCGACCTCAACGCCAACATCGCCGCCAACCTCGGTGCTCCGGTACTGATCGTGGCCTCCGGCCGCGACAAGACCACCGAGGAGATCTGCACCCATACCGCGATCACCATCGATACCCTCGAGGAAAAGGGACTTGATCTTGCCGGCTGTATCATCAACCGCGCACCGGAGACCTTCCTCCGCGATACCGCCTCCAATGCCAAGTGCCGCGAGCAGTTCGGCCGTAATTTTCCGCTCTATGTCATTCCGGAAAACAAGGCCCTGGGCAATCCCACCATTGACGATGTCAAACGGTGGCTGGGGGCGGAGGTCCTCTACGGTAAGCCGAGCATGCTCAACCTGGTCAACAACTACCTGGTTGCAGCGATGCAGATCAGCAACTTCCTCGATTATATCAAGGAAGGCAGCCTGATCATCACCCCCGGCGACCGTTCCGACATCATCATCTCCAGCCTTGCCAGCCGTATTTCTTCCGCCTACCCCAACATCTCCGGTATTCTCATCACCGGCGGTATCGAGGTCAGCCCAAGCGTGCAGCGGTTGATCCAGGGGTGGACCGGTATTCCGGTGCCGGTACTCTTTGTCGAGTCCCACACCTATGACACCGTGCAGAGTGTCAACGAGTTGTATGGCCGGATCGAGCCCACCGATACCAAGCGCATCGCGACTGCCCTAGGCTGGTTCGCCAAGTACGTCAATGTGTCCGAGCTGTCCAAGCGCGTGGTCTCCCAGCGTTCCACCAAGATCACCCCGCGCATGTTCGAGTACTCCCTGGTGGAGAAGGCTGCCTCCAACCGGCAGCACATTGTCCTCCCCGAGGGGATGGGCGAGCGCATCCTCAGCGCCACGGACATCATCCTTCGCCGCGGCATCGCCGACATCACCCTCTTGGGCAAGGAGGAGGAAATCCGCACTAAGGCCTCCAAGCTCAATCTCAACATCGACGGTGCGCAGATTCTCGATCCGACCGAATCCGAGTGCTACGATGATTTCGTGCAGACCTATTTCGACATCCGCAAGCATCGCGGCATCGTCATGGACGTTGCCCGCGACCGCATGTCCGATCCGACCTATTTCGGCACCATGATGGTCCACAAGGGGTTGGCCGACGGTATGGTTTCCGGCTCGATCACCACCACCGCCCAGACCATTCGCCCGTCTTTTGAGTTCATCAAGACCAAACCCGGCGTTTCGGTTGTGTCCTCGATCTTCATCATGTGCCTCCAGTCCAAGATCCTGGCCTTTGGCGACTGTGCGGTCGTGCCCAACCCGGATGCGCGTCAGCTGGCCGAGATCGCCCTCAGCTCCGCTGAAACCGCGCAGATCTTCGGCATCGAACCCAAGGTGGCCCTGCTGAGCTACTCCACCGGCGGCTCCGGTTCCGGACAGGATGTGGATAAGGTCATCCAGGCCTCGGCCATTGCCAAGGAGTTGATGGTCGAGCGCGGCCTCAACTTCCCGCTGGAAGGACCGCTGCAGTACGACGCTGCCTTCGATCCCAGCGTGGCCCGGTTGAAGATGCCCAACTCCGATGTCGCCGGTCAGGCAACCGTGTTCGTCTTCCCGGATTTGAACACCGGCAACAACACCTACAAGGCTGTGCAGCGTGCGGCCAACGCCGTGGCCATGGGCCCGGTTCTGCAAGGCCTCAACAAACCCGTCAACGACCTCTCCCGCGGTTGCACCGTGCAGGATATCGTCGATACCGTGGCCCTGACCGCTATTCAGGCCCAAACCTCAAAAATTAAGTAAAGCTCTTGGTGAACAGGAGAGAAGCAATATGAAATTTTTTGTCATCAACTCAGGAAGTTCCTCGATCAAGTACCAGGTGATCGAGATGAAAACCGAAACCGTACTCGCCACCGGTCTGGTCGAGCGCATCGGTGAAGACACCGGCCGCCTGAAAAACACCTTTCTCCCGGGCAGCGCCACCGCTCGCGAGAGCGTGATCGAGCAGCCCATTCCCGATCATTACAGCGGCATGATGCTGGTGATCAATTTGCTCACCGACAAGGAGCAGGGGATCATCAAAGATGCCTCCGAGATTACCGCCATCGGCCACCGCGTCGTCCACGGCGGCGAGGATTTTCGTGAATCCACCCGTCTTTCTCCCAAGGTGATCGAGGCAATTCAGCGCAATGTCCCCCTGGCACCGCTGCACAATCCGGCTAACCTCGACGGGATCAAGGTCGCCATGGAACTGTTCCCCAACGTGTTCCAGGTCGCCGTCTTCGATACCGCCTTTCATCAGACCATGCCTCCGCACGCCTACATGTACGCCCTGCCCTACAACCTCTATGAGCAGGATCGTATTCGCCGTTACGGTTTCCATGGCACCTCCCACCGTTATGTTGCCGGTGAGTGCGCCCGCCTCCTGGGCAAGTCGCTGCAGGAGAGCAACCTGGTGACCGTGCATCTTGGCAATGGCTGCTCCATCACCGCGATAGAAAACGGCAAGAGCATCGATACCTCCCTGGGGATGACTCCGCTGGAAGGTCTGGTCATGGGCACCCGTTGCGGTGACCTCGATCCGGCCATTCACCTGTTCCTGAAGCAGAACAAGGGCATGGATCTGGAGGCGATCGATTCCATGCTCAACAAGGAGTCCGGCCTCAAGGGGCTCTGCGGCATGAACGACATGCGCGATATTCACAAGGCGATCGAAGAGGGCGACACCAAGGCGGCCATTGCCCTCAACGTGGCCACCTATCGCAACCGCAAGTACATCGGTGCCTACATGGCCGTGCTCGGTCGGGTTGACGGTATCGTTTTCACCGCCGGTATCGGCGAGAACGACGACATCGTCCGCGCCGAGTCCCTCAAGGGACTGGAAGTTTTCGGTGTTCGCCTGGATGCGAAGAAGAACAGCGAACGCTCCAAGGAACCCCGCTGCATCTCCACCCCGGACAGCTCGGTCAAGGTCTTCGTCATTCCCACCAACGAGGAACTGGCCATCGCCCGCGAGGTTGCCAACGTCCTGCGCGGATAAGCAGTCTTCGCGTTTCCCAACAAAAAAGCCCCATCCCCGGTTTCCCGGGATGGGGCTTTTTTTCGTTCGAGACCTTCCACCAAATTGCTCAAAAAGGCTTTGTGGAATGTGTTTACAGAAAAAATCCGGATAGCCGGAATGTTTTTCTACCGTTTCCGTCCCATTACCGCGAGTCCAGCGAGGCCGGTACCGAAGAGAAGCATGGTGGCCGGTTCGGGAACAGCGTTTGACGTTGTATCCAACGCACCGAAGTTATCAAAGGCTAAATCTCTCGATATGCGGTTTATTCTCAGGTTATGCAGGCCGAGAGGCAACCCGCTGATGGCTACTTGGAACCAGCCACGGTTGTAGGTGTCTAAGCTGCCAATGAGTGCCCCATCAACCCAGAATTCAGCGACGCCATCATTGGAGTCGGATTGGAACTGGATGAAAAGGGTGTCCGCGGGAACGGTAAAGGTCATGGCCACATAACCGCTGAATAACCAGGTCCCTTTTCCCCAATCAACCGTTCCCACATTGTAGTTGGTGTAGGATCCTGATTTTGTCACTGAGCTTGATTCGGATTCGTAGTTTTGATCCCACGCTGTCCAGCGGCTTGAGGCTTCGTATGGATTCATGTGTGTTCCCCAGGTCATCGTTGTCGCAAGGGCAGGGGTGCCGAGGCAAAGCAAGGTGGCGAGAACTGCAAATGCTGATCTTTTCATAACTCCTCCTTTCCTGTATTGTTTGCACTTCTTAACATTTCTTTGCAAAAAACGATCCATGAAAGGCTGTGTGCTTTTTATTGTAATATCAAAACGTTACTTTGGGGGTGTCGCGGGGCAGGTATGAAAAAGTTATTTGTTCCGGATTAATGGGTTGTTTTTCCGGGTATGCGGAAAATGTTGGTTTGCGAGGAAGAGTCGAAAAAGCCCCTGACCTTGTTCTGCAAGGAAAGGGGCTGCTGTTGATTCAACCAACCCAATATGGTAGAGGGGGAAAATATACGGCCTGGTCCTCAAAAGAGCTTGGGCATTATTCAAACAGGAGAAGCGAAATCAGATCTGAGCCGACCACAGAGGCGTAAGCGCACTGCAGATTTTTTTTGGTGGCCAAAAAAAAATTGCTCTCACCAGCAGAAGTACGAGGGGATAGCGAAACTCAACGTGACCTCGTCCGTTCCAAATACCCGAGTATCCCCTTGGCCGCCTGCCGTCCCTGCCAGATCGCCGTCACCACCAGATCCGACCCGCGCACCATATCCCCGCCGGCAAAAATCTTGGGATTGCTGGTCTGGAGCGGAAACTCGCTCTCTTCCTTGGCAACCACCCTATCCCGTTCATTGACCTTCACCCCATGCTCAACAAGCCAGTCCGGCGGGTTGGGGCGAAAGCCAAAGGCGATCAGAACGATGTCCGCGGTGACCGTGACCTGGGATCCACCCACCACCACCGGCCGTCGCCGACCGGTGGCATCGGGTTCGCCCAGCTCGGTGGTCACCAGTTCGACCCCTTCGACCTCGTGTTCTCCGAGGATACCGACAGGCTGCTGATTGAAGAGGAACTGCACCCCCTCCTCGCGGGCATTGGTCACCTCCCGTTTCGAGCCCGGCATATTGGCCTCGTCGCGGCGGTAGGCACAGGTCACCGAGGTTGCGCCCTGGCGGATCGCGGTGCGGCAGCAGTCCATGGCCGTGTCGCCGCCACCCAGGACCACCACCCGCTTGCCAGCGGCATCGATGAACGGGACCAGCCCCTCGAAACCGTGATACTGGCAGGTATTGCCGATCAGGTAGGGTAGGGCGTCGTAGACCCCCTCCAGATCCTCGCCGGGGAAGCCGCCTTTCATGAATTGGTAGGTGCCCATGCCGAGGAAGACGGCATCGAATTCCTCCAACAGCGACTGCAGGCTCCGGTCGCGTCCGATCTCCACCCCAAGCCTGAATTCGATGCCCATGCGGCTAAAGATCTCCCGCCTGTGTTTCAAGACCGCCTTTTCCAGCTTGAACTCGGGGATGCCGAAGGTCAATAGCCCGCCGATCTCCGGATAGCGGTCAAAGACCACCGGCCGCACCCCGTTACGGACCAGGACATCCGCGCAGCCCAAACCCGCCGGGCCGGCGCCGACTACGGCCACCCTTCTATCGGTGAAGACCACGCCGCTCATATCCGGCTGCCAGCCGTTGGCCAGGGCCCGGTCGGTGATGAATTTCTCCACATTGCCGATGGTGACCGCACCAAAGCCGTCGTTCAAGGTGCAGGCCCCCTCGCAGAGGCGATCCTGGGGGCAGACCCGGCCACAGACCTCGGGCAGGCTGTTGGTCTGGTGGCTCAGTTCCACCGCCAACTCCAGGTTGCCCTCACTGATCAGCTTGAGCCAGTTGGGAATGAAGTTGTGCACGGGGCATTTCCATTCGCAGTAGGGGTTGCCGCAGGCCAGGCAGCGATGGGCCTGGTGTCGGATCAGCTCATCAGGCGTCTTCTCGTAGATCTCGCGAAAGCCGGTCTTGCGGGTGACGATGTTGATCTTGGGCGGCAGTTTGCGCTCGACATCAAGGAACTGGAACACGTTGTTCAATCGTTTCATGGCGCTGTCTCAAAAAGTTATTCGCTCCGTTCCTGGAGCCGGTCAAGCAGACTGGAGAGGTCCGCAGCCTTGGGTTTGACCAGCCAGAACTTGCCGATGAAGTCGGAGAAGTCGTCGAGCAAATGCCAGCCCCAGTCGCTGTTGGTCTCGCGGCAGAACTCCTCGATCACCTGGTTGAGATGGTTGCGGTACTCCTCCATGTAGCCGGAGTGAATACGCTGGATCTCGACCAGTTCATGGTTGTAGCGGTCGACAAAGGTATTGTCCTGATCAAGGACGTAGGCAAAGCCGCCGGTCATGCCGGCGCCAAAGTTGGTACCCGTCGGACCGAGCACGGTGACCAAGCCGCCGGTCATGTATTCGCAGCCGTGATCGCCCACGCCCTCGACCACGGCAAAGGCGCCGGAGTTGCGCACCGCGAAGCGTTCACCGGCCCGGCCCGAGGCGTAGATGCGACCGCCGGTGGCCCCGTAGAGACAGGTGTTGCCCATGATACTGGTATGCTGGCTCTCAAAGGTGGAGCGGTGCGGCGGGCGAATCACGATCTTGCCGCCGGCCATGCCCTTGCCCACGTAGTCGTTGGCATCGCCGCTGAGATACATCTCCAGGCCGCACACGTTCCAGGCGCCGAAGCTCTGGCCGCCGATGCCGGTCAGCTTGAGTTTGACCGGCTTGTCGGCCATGCCCTGATTGCCCCAACGTTTGGCGATCTCGCCGGAAAGCCGGGCGCCGATGGAGCGGTCGCAGTTGCCGATGGTATAGGCAAAGGTGCCGCCGGATTTCGTCTCGATGGCGGGCAGGATCTCGCTGACCATCCGTTCCGCCAGCGGGCCGCGATCAAAGGGCTGGTTGCGGGTGATGGCGCAGTGGCGCGGCTTCTTCGCCAGTTGCGCATCTGTGTGCAACAGTGGGCTCAGGTCCAGGCCCTGCTGACGGCTGGTGATTCCGGCAAGTGGCGTGAGCAGGTCGACCCGGCCAACCAGTTCATTCAGGGTCTTCACCCCGATCCGGGCCATCCACGCCCTGGTTTCCTCGGCCAGGAAGGTGAAGAAGTTGATCACCTTGTCCACCGTGCCCTGGTAATGGTCGCGGCGCAGGTCTTCACGTTGGGTGGCAACGCCGGTGGCGCAGTTGTTGAGGTGGCAGATACGCAGGTATTTGCAGCCCAGGCTGACCATGGGCGCGGTCCCGAAGCCAAAGCTCTCCGCACCGAGGATGGCCGCCTTGACCACATCGAGTCCGGTCTTGAGTCCGCCGTCGGTTTGCAGGCGGATCTTGTCGCGCAGGTCGTTGGCCTGCAGGGTCTGATGGACCTCGGCCAGTCCCAGTTCCCAGGGCGAGCCTGCGTGACGGATGGAGGAGATCGGGCTGGCCGCAGTGCCGCCGTCATAGCCGGAGACAGTGATCAGGTCGGCATAGGCCTTGGCCACCCCGGCCGCTATGGTGCCGATGCCCGGGCGGGAGACCAGCTTGACCGAGACCAGGGCCTCGGGATTGACCTGTTTGAGGTCAAAGATCAGTTGGGCCAGATCCTCGATGGAGTAGATGTCGTGGTGCGGAGGCGGCGAGATCAGGGTAACCCCGGGGACGCTGTAGCGCAGACGGGCGATCAGCTCGTTGACCTTGGTGCCCGGGAGCTGACCGCCCTCGCCGGGCTTGGCCCCCTGGGCGATCTTGATCTGCAGCACCTCGGCATTGACCAGGTAGTGGGGGGTGACACCGAACCGACCCGAGGCGATCTGCTTGATCTTGGAGACCTTGTTGGTGCCAAAACGGGCCGGGTCTTCACCGCCCTCGCCGCTGTTGGAGCGGCCGCCCAGGGTGTTCATCGCCTCGGCCAGGGCCTCATGGGCTTCGGGTGAAAGGGCGCCCAGCGACATGGCCGCGGTGTCGAAGCGGCGGATGATGTTGGACGCCGGCTCCACCTGATCCAGGGGGATGGGGGAGATATCGCTACGCAGTTCCAACAGGTCGCGCAGGGTGGCAGGCTGGCGGTGATTGATCCGGTCGGCCAACTGCTGCCACTTGGCCCGATCGCCGCTGTTGACCGCTGCCTGCAACCCCATGACCACGTCCGGGTTATAGGCGTGGTACTCCTGGCCGTAGATGAATTTCAACAACCCCCCGGGGCGGATCGGCTGCTGGGGTTTGACCGCCTCCTGCGCCAAGACTTTCTGGTCCGACTCCAGTTCGCTAAAGCCCGCCCCCTGGATGCGGCTCGGGGTGCCGGGGAAGCAGAGATCGACCACGGAATCGTTGAGGCCGATAATTTCAAACAGCTGGGCGCCCCGGTAGGAGGCCACGGTGGAGATCCCCATCTTGGAGAGGATTTTGAGCAGTCCTTTTTTGATCCCCTTGCGATAATTCTTGACCGCCTGGTCCGGATTCATGGTCAGTTCACCGCTGCGGCAGAGATCGCCCAAAACCGCGTAGCTCAGATAGGGATAGACCGCGGTGGCGCCAAAGCCGATCAAACAGGCGATCTGGTGCGAGTCTCGCGCCGTGGCCGTGGCGACAATGAGATTGGCGTTGCAGCGCAAGCCTGTCCGGGAGAGGTGGTGGTGGACCGCGCCGGTTGCCAGCAGGGCGTGGATCGGCAACAGCGGCGGTTTGCAGTCCTGGTCGCTGAGCAGGAGGAGAACGCAGCCGGAACGGACCGCCTCCGCGGCCTGGTTGCAGAGCTGTTCGATCCCCTGGCGCAGACTCTGGTGGGCGGGATCGTAGCCCAAGGAGAGGCGGCAGAGCCGGTACCCCCAGCGATCGAGATGGACCAGGGCGCGGAACTTGACCGAGGAGAGCACCGGTGAGGTGAGAATGACCCGGCTGGCATGCTGTTCGGTCTCCTCGAAGATCGACTGCTGCTCAGGGCCGATGGTGGTCTCCAGCGACATCACCACCGCCTCGCGCAGGGGGTCGATCGGCGGATTGGTCACCTGAGCGAACTGCTGGCGGAAGTAATCGTAGAGCGGCCGCTGCTGCAGGGAAAGGACCGCCATCGGGGTGTCGTCGCCCATGGAGCCGGTGGCCTCCTGACCGGTCTCTGCCAGGGGACGCAGCAACTGATCGCGTTCCTCGAAGCTGACCTGGTACATCTTCATCGCCCTATTCAGGGGCTCGCCTTCCAGTTCCCGCGTGGCCTTGTCCTGGGTCAGGGTGCCCTCCAGGCGCAGGGTGTTGTCCTTGAGCCACTGCTTGTAGGGGTGGCGGGCCTTGAGCGCGTCGTCCACCTCGTCGGTATGGCGTAGGGTCCCGGTCTCGGTGTCCACCGAAAGAATCTGGCCTGGACCGAGCCGCCCCTTGGCCACCACCTCGCCGGCATCATAGGTGTAGACCCCCACCTCCGAGGCCACGGTGAGCAGGTTGTCCCTGGTCAGGACCCAGCGCGAGGGCCGCAGACCGTTTCGATCCAGGGCGCAGACCGCATAGCGGCCGTCTGAAACCACCAGCCCAGCCGGGCCGTCCCAGGACTCGGTGTGCATGGAGTTGAACTCGTAGAAGGCGCGGCGGTCGGCATCGAGCTGTTCCGCATTCTGCCAGGCCGGCGGAATCAACATGCGGATCGCCCGGTGCAGGTCCATGCCGCCGGCCACCAGGACCTCGAGCATGTTGTCCAGGCTGGAGGAGTCGGAACCGGTGCGGTTGACCAGGGGGGCAATGGCCTCGATATCCGGGAGGAGCGGGGTCTGGAACTTGGAGGTCCGCGCCTCGGCCCAGTTGCGGTTGCCGGTGATGGTGTTGATCTCGCCGTTGTGGGCCAGCAGGCGGAAGGGCTGTGCCAGGGGCCAGCGCGGCATGGTGTTGGTGGAGAAGCGCTGGTGGAAGACGCAGATCGCACTCATCAGCTCGGGATCGGCCAGGTCCGGAAAAAAGCCCGGCAGATCGGCGGGCATCATCAGCCCCTTGTAGACCACTACCCCCTCGCTGAGGCTGGCGACGTAGAAGTCCGGATCCTCGACAAGCGCCTTTTCGGCGATGCGGCGGGCAATGAGCAGCTTGGCCCGCAACTGTTCGCGGTTCAGATCCCGGCTATTGATGAACACCTGGGCAAAAGAGGGCAGGGAGGCCAGGGCGATCGGTCCCAGGCAGTCGGCATTGGTGGGCACCTGGCGCCAACCGGCAACCTCCAACCCCTGGTCGGTGAGGATCCGGGTGAAGATCTGTTGCGCACGTTTCTCCCGCTCCGCATCCGGGCTGAACATCAATGCGCCCACGCCATATAATTCGCTCAGTTCTCCGGCTCCGCACTCCCGAGCCGCTCTGCGCAGAAAGGTGTCGGGTTTCTGCAGGAGCAGCCCGCAGCCGTCGCCGGTACGGCCATCGGCGGCAATACCGCCCCGATGGGTCATGCAGGTCAGCGCCTCGATGGCGGTTTGCACCAGGCGGTGACTAACCTCGCCCTTGGTGTGCGCAATCAGGCCAAAGCCGCAGTTATCCTTGAATTCGTTGCAATCGTAAAGCCCTAACATGGTCCTCTGCACGGTTGAGATGAGGGAACCTTGAATATTTGCTTTTTCTTCCAACCCCTGTGTTATGCTCAAAATTTTATCCTCGGAATATCTAGTATATGCCTGCGGTAAAATTTTTCGCATGCCTTGGCCTTGATTGAAAAATCTAAATATTCAAACCTCCCAAAAGATGATGCCTCACTAAAGCATTGGCGGCCTGAGTCTGCAACAGGAATTATTCCTGAATAGCTCGGGCTCTCCCGTTTCAGGGGGCGAGGGGAAATCTCTTGTGTTGACAGTTCCCCCCGCTCCTATATGGTAAAAGTCGAAGGACCTAAACCCCGGTTCCTGATTGCTCCTCCGCAGTCGGACCAGAGCCGCCACCACTCCCCCTAATTTCGTCAATGCGCATGCACATCGCCACCACCCACCGAAATACCGACTTTGACGGCCTGTCTTCCATCATTGCCGCCACCCTGCTCTATCCCGGCACCGTTGCCGTCTGCCCCAAGAGTGTCAATCCCAATGTGCACCGCTTCCTCTCGTTGCACAAGACCTCCTTTGACATCATCCTCAGCGGCGAGGTCAAACTCGATGAGGTGGAGCGTCTGATCGTGGTCGATACCAACCAGTGGCGGCGGCTGGAGCGGCTGGATAAACTCCGCGATCACCCACAGGTGGAGATCATTGTCTGGGACCACCACATGGGAATTGGCGATATCAATCCCCACTGGCAGTGCGTGGAGAAGATCGGGGCAACCATCACCCTGCTGGTGCGGGAGCTGCGGGCGCAGCAGATCAACCTCACCCCCCTGCAGGCGACCCTGTTTCTCCTCGGTTTGTATGAGGATACCGGCCAGTTGACCTTCAGCTCGACCACGCCCGAGGATGCGCGCGCGGCTGCCTTCTTGCTCGAGCAGGGGGCGGATCTGACCATTGTGGTCGATTTCTTGAACATGGCCTACGGCGAGGTGCAGAAAAAGGTGCTCTTCCGCCTGATGCGCGATGCCGAGCAGCATGAGATCAAGGGCAAGGTGGTGGGACTGGCGGTGGTCCATATTCACAAGCATGTGGAACTGGCCATGGTGGTGCAGCTCTACGGCAAGATTGTCAACGCCGATGCGGTCTTTGTTATTTTTGTCAACGAGAGCGGCAACTACTTCATCATCGGCCGCAGTTCCTCGACCGAGATCGATGTCAACGTCATCCTGCAGCGATTCGGGGGGGGCGGCCATCCCGGCGCAGGCTCTGCCACGGTCCATGATGCCGCGGTTTCCCCGGGAGAGCTGCGGCAAAGGATTATCGCCGCCCTCAACGAGGAGCAGAAGGGTGCGGCCCTGGTGGGCGATATGATGTCCTTTCCGGTGACCACGGTTGCACCCCAGACCCCGATGCACGAGGTGCAGCGGATCATGGAGGAGGAGAAGATTCGTGGAATCGTGGTGGAAGAAAACGAACAGATACAGGGCATCGTTGTCTTGTGGGACATGAAAAAGCTGCGGCAGCAAAAGCAGTGGGACAGCCCGGTTAAGGCCTTCATGAACCGCCATGTCACCACCATCGGACCAGAGGCCCTGGCCAGCGAGGCGGCGGAGCTGATGGTCCAGAAAAATATCGGCCACCTGCCGGTGGTGCAGGGGGAAAAGGTGATCGGCATCGTCACTCGAACCGACATCATCAACTATCTCTACGGGATGCTCCCGGCCTGAGAGTTAAAAAAATTTAAGGCATTGTTATTAATTGTTTCTATTCGGAAAAAGACTGTGATAGGCTTTGGTTACATGATTTGAACAATAATTTTTTCCTGGTGATTTAAAATTTTTAACTTTGTCCCCGGATGGAAAATAGACCGATAGCCCTCATCTGGGGAACACTCCTCGCCTTGGCTGTGGCCGCTTTCCCGGGTTCGGATGCGGTGGCAGCGTCTGAGGTCAACGAGTACCTCGAGATGGACATCTCCCAGTTGATGAACATCATGGTCACCTCCGCCTCCAAACGGGCGCAGAGTCTCTCCGATGTTCCGGCGGCCATTTTTGTGATCACCCAGGAAGATATTCGCCGTTCCGGAGTCACTTCCATTCCCGAGGCGCTTGCCATGGCCCCGGGGATTCAGGTCAACCGCATTAACGGCTATCGCTGGTCGGTTGCCTCCCGCGGTTTTCCCGGTTTCAACTCCACCAAGCTCCTCATTCTGATCGACGAACGCTCTCTCTATTCCCCCGGATACAGCGGCACCTTCTGGGATTCGCAGAACACCATGCTCGAGGATGTCGACCGGATCGAGGTGATCCGCGGCCCGGGAGGCACAGTCTGGGGGGCCAACGCGGTCAATGGCATCATCAACATCATCACCAAGAGCGCCAAGGAGACCCAGGGCGCCCTGGTACGGGTAGGGATGGGCAGCCAGGGAATGTTCACCAGTGCCGCCCGTTACGGCGCCAAGCTTGGTGAAGAGAGCTATGGCCGTTTCTACCTTTCCTACGACGATTATCCCAGCAACACCCTGCTCAGGCCGGACATCACAACCGGCAGCCTTGATGCCTCTGACAACTGGCGTCGGGCCCAGGGTGGTTTTCGCATAGAAGGCAAGGCCAACGACCGGGCCGAGTGGACCGTGCAGGGCGATCTGTTGCGCAACAAGGAAGAAAACCTGGTTTCTCCCAACTGGCTCGCACACGCCCCCTATCTCAGTTCCTTGTATGACAACGCAACCGTGACTCGGAGCAATCTGCTCGGCCGCTGGCATCAGGATATGGGGCAGGGGAGGGCCTTGACCCTGCAGAGTTATATCGATCTGAGCAGTTACGACATGGAAAAAGATCGATTCAAGCAGGTGTTCAACTCCTTTGATCTGGATCTGCAATATGAAACGCCCCTGGGATCACGGCAGAACCTGGTCCTCGGCACTGGTTTTCGTCAGACCGAAATCGATTTCACCTCCGTTGAGATGCTCGAGTTTCCCGATCGGAATGACAGCCTGTACAGCGCCTTTCTGCAGGACGAGATCACGCTTTTCCCTGACACCCTGTGGCTGACCCTGGGCAGCAAGTACGAACACAACGAGTACAGCGGCAGCGAATGGCAGCCCAGCGCCAAGCTGTTGTGGAAACCCAAGCCCCGGCATTCCCTTTGGGGATCTGTATCGCGGGCTGTGCGCACACCAACCCTGCTGGAGCAGGAGGGGCGTATCACCATGGGGACGTACTCTACCCCCTGGGGGGACGGCAGGGCATCTCTGCTCGCCCTCTCTCCGCTTGTGGTGCGGGCCGAGGTCAACGAGTTTCTCGATCTAGATCTTGCCCAACTGGTCAACATCACCGTCACTTCGGTGGCCAAGCGGGAACAATCGTTGTCCGATGCCGCAGCGGCGGTTTTTGTCATCACCCAGGAGGATATCCGTCGCTCCGGCGTGACCACCATCGCGGATGCCTTGGCCATGGCACCGGGCATTCAGGTGGCCAAGATCAGCGCCTCCAAGTGGTCGGTCTCTTCCCGTGGCTTTACCGGATTTATGTCCAACAAGCAGTTGGTCCTGATTGACGGTCGCTCCGTCTATTCCCCCCTCTACAGTGGCGTGTTCTGGGATTCGCAGAATGTCATGCTGGAGGATGTCGAACGGATCGAGGTCATTCGCGGACCGGGAGGCACGGTCTGGGGGGCCAATGCGGTCAACGGCGTGATCAACATCATTACCAAGAGGGCCGAGGACACCCAGGGTACTCTGGTGCGCGTGGGGGTGGGCGACCAGGAGCCTCTGAGCACAGCTGCCCGTTATGGGGGCAAGATCAGTGGAACCGCCTATGGCCGCTTTTATGTGATGTACAACGCTCATGGCGCCAACGAACTCTCCGCGACCGGTGAGGATGCCGGGGATGACTGGCAACCGCTCCAGTCGGGATTTCGAATCGACGGTAAACCAGGAACCGGGAAAGAGTGGACCCTGCAGGGGGATATATATCGTAATCGCGGCAATCAGATCGATAATCCCTATTGGGTCGACACTGCGCCGTACATGCTGAGCATCAAGGATGATATCGATGTCCAGGGGGGGAATCTGCTCGGCCGGTGGCGTCAGGAACTCTCCGGGGACAGCGCTTTGACCATCCAAGCCTATTTCGACAACACCAAACGCGATGAGACCCTGTGGCAATGGCAGTACGATACCATTGATCTTGATCTACAGTATGAAACCAGGCTGGGACAACGGCAACGGGTGACTGCGGGTGTCGGCTACCGCTCGGTTGGTGGCGAGGGGGAACCCAGTTTTCAAATCTCGTTCCCTCATCGCAACGATGAACTGTACAGTGTCTTTCTCCAGGATGAGATCAACCTGGTGCAGGACCGGCTCTGGTTGACCCTGGGCAGCAAGTTTGAGAACAACGACTACACCGGCGATGAATGGCAACCCAGCGCCCGCCTGCTCTATAAGCCGGTCAAAAATCATTCGCTGTGGGCATCGGTTTCGCGTGCCGTTGTCAATCCCACCGTTCTTGAGCAGCAGGGGCGGGTGACCTTGGGCGTTGTTCCCATTCCGCCGAGCTATACCTCCACCACCTGGGTTGGATTTGTGGGCTCGCCTTCGGTCGGTTCTGAAGAGCTGATTGCCTATGAGGTCGGTTATCGCTGGCAGGCAAGCCCTCAGCTTTCCTTTGACCTGGCCCTGTTTTTTAACGACTATGACGAGTTGTTCACCATGGTCCAGGAGTCTCCCCTTGATGGCCAACTCTTCTGGGCCAATGGTGTCGACGGCACCAGTCATGGAGTGGAACTGTCGGCCGACTGGAAGGCCGCTTCCTGGCTCTCCTTCAACCTGGCCTATTCCTACCTGGACCCGGATTTTTCACCCAAGGGGGGAGTGACCGTCGATGTCACGAGTGAGCGCTACAACGAAGGCAGCGCCCAGCATCAGGTCTCCCTGCGCAGTTCCATTGAGCTTGCCGAAAACTGGCGCTTCAATCTCTGGGGCCCCTATGTGGACGGTGTCTCCTCCTAGGATATGACCCAAGCTGATTGGGGCAAAGGGAAGATTGACAGCTATGTCGTGCTGGATGCGAATCTGATCTGGACCCCCAATAAGCACCTGGAACTGATGCTTGCCGGCCAGAACTTGCTGAGCAGCAGCCAGCTCCAGTACCGCTCCGAGTACTCGACCCCGGGCACGGAGATCGAACGTGGGGTGTATGGCAAACTGACCTGGAAGTTTTAGCGCGAGTGTTTTGGCAAACTGGCAAAAGAGAAGGGGAGGAAACGGCTTGTGCAGCAATGGAAACAGGGAGAGGCCCCTCTTGGGACAACAGCGTGTGAACGCTTGCAATCAACCTTTCGATAACACAAAATTATGATCATGACCTTTCGAAAAATACAGACACTCACCACGGCCACACTGGTGCTCTGCATGGGAGGAGCCGAGGTGGCCGGGGCGGCAACGGCAGGCAACGAATATTTTGATCTGGATATTACCCAGCTGATGAATATCACCGTGACCTCGGTGGCCAAGCGTGACCAGCGGCTGGCCGATGCGCCGGCTGCGGTGTTCGTCATTACCCAGGAAGATATCCGGCGATCCGGGGTGACGAATATCGCCGACGCCCTGGCCATGGCACCGGGCATTCAGGTGGCGCAGATCTCCGCCTCCAAGTGGTCGGTCTCCTCCCGGGGGTTTGCCGGTTATACCTCCAACAAACTGCTGGTCCTTATCGATGGCCGTTCGGTCTATTCTCCAGCCTACAGTGGGGTGTTCTGGGATGCGCAGAATGTCATGCTCGAGGATATCGACCGGATCGAGGTCGTTCGCGGCCCCGGAGGAACGCTTTGGGGGGCCAATGCAGTCAACGGCGTGATCAATATCCTCACCAAAAAGGCGCAGGAGACCGAGGGCGGATTGGTTCGGACCAGTTTGGGGGCCGAGGGGGCATTGTCAACGGCCGGTCGCTACGGTGGTAAGATCTCCGAGAACACCTTTGCCCGTTTTTACGCGAGTTATGACAAGTTCGGCGGTGAACGTTTGAGCTCCAGCGAAACGGACAGCAACGACGACTGGCAGCGCAAACAGACGGGCTTCCGGATGGATGGGCAACCTGGCAGTGCAAGCACGTGGACCCTGCAGGGCGATCTCTACCAAAACGAGGGAAATCAGTGGGTCTACCCCTACTATACGAGTGCCTCCGCGACTCCTGTATGGCTCGATGACGACTGGGACAGCAAGGGAGGGAATATTCTCGGACGTTGGCGGCAGGAGTTCAGCGGTGATCAGGCGCTCACCTTCAAGGCCTACTATGATTACAACAAACGGAGCGATGCGGTCTACAACCTTGAGTTTAAGACCCTCGATCTTGATCTCCAATATGAAGCCAGGCCGGGGCAGCGGCAGATCCTGACCATGGGCGCGGGATACCGGTCCATACACGGAAAATTTGATGAGACCTATCAGGTGAGCCTGCCCGGCCGCAGTGATAACCTGTACAGTGCCTTTTTTCAGGACGAAATCAACCTTGTGGCCGATCGTCTTTGGTTGACCTTGGGGACAAAGTACGAGCACAACGACTATACCGGCAGTGAATGGCAGCCAAACGCCAAGCTCTTGTGGAAACCCAAGGAGAATCACTCCCTGTGGGCATCGGCGGCCCGTGCGGTGCGCACCCCATCCATTGTCGAACAGTATGGCCGGGTGCTCATGGGACGATATCAGTTATTTCCAACTGCTATCACGGATCTGAACTTTGTCGGCAATGAGGACTTCGACTCCGAGATTGTCAATGCCTACGAATTTGGCTACCGTTGGCAGGCCACCAAAAAACTCTCTTTTGATCTGGCCCTGTTTTATAATGATTACGATGAGATTTACACGATCAGCCCCGACTACAGCGGTTTCCCCCTTGCGATCAACAATTATTTTGTCAATGCGCAATCGGGCGATGGCAAGGGCTTTGAGCTTGCGGTCGACTGGCAGGCCGCTTCTTGGCTTTCTTTTGCCCTGGCCTACGCCTATCTGGAGACCGATTTGACCACCGAGGCCTGGGTTGGTACCCAGGCAGGAAGTGATTGGGTGGCCAAATCCGCGCCACAAAATCAGGTTTCGCTGCGTTCCTCGATCGCCCTTGCTGAAGATTGGCGACTCAACCTCTGGTTGCGCTATGTGGATCAGATCTCCTGTCGCAACTCAGCCAACCTCCTGGGGGATCCTGTAAAGATTGATGACTACGTCGTGTTCAACGCCAATATCATTTGGACCCCAAGCAAAAATATGGAATTCATGCTGGCCGGCCAGAATCTCACCGACAGCGGGCAGTTACGCTATTTGTCGGAATATCAGACTCCGGCCACGGAAGTCGAACGCATGGTTTATGGCAAGTTTACCTGGCGGTTTTAACCCTCTACTACGGCAACTTCAGTGCTGAGACGAACTCGAATCTCTATCATACTCCTTGTGGCTGGGTTGATCTGTTGCTGGAGTGCGCCAATCTCCAGGGCGGAGCAGGCGGATGTTGAGTACAAGGTCAAGGCAGCGTTCTTGCTCAACTTTGCCCGGTTTGTTACCTGGCCCGCGGCTGCGGAACGCTCAGGACCGTTTTCCTTGTGCATTGTCGGTGGTGATCCCTTCGGCGATGCGCTGAGCGGAATTGAAGCCAAGAAGGTCGGGGGCAAAAACGTGCAGCTTCGTTTTCCTGCAGCCAACGCCAAGGAGTTGGGGCAGTGCCAGATGTTGTTTGTCAGCAAGTCGGAGGCGGCTAATATTGCAAAAATTTTCAAGATGATCGACGGCAAATCAGTGGTGACGGTCAGTGATGTTCCAGGATTTAGCGATGCAGGCGGGATCTTTGAATTCAAGGACCAACGCGGCCGCCTCTCCTTTATGGTCAACAACTCGAAAGCAAAGGCCCAAGGGCTGAATATCAGTTCTTCCTTGCTCAATTTGGCGGTTGACGTACTGTAAGGGTATGAAAACCTGGTTTGCGCATCTTCCCATACGCTATAAGCTGCATCTGATTGTGCTGCTGGCCTGCACCATTGCGCTCTTTTTGGTGATGGTCGGCTCGTTTACCGGCCAATGGTTCATGGTTCGCCAGCAGAACGCGGATGAGGTCCGGACCCTGGGGCGCGTCATTGCCGGAAACTGCAGTGCAGGCGTCGCTTTTGAGGATCGGACCGCCCTGCGCGGTATCGTCCGCACCCTGGCTGCCAAACCCAATGTGATCGTGGCGCGGGTGTATGCGGTTCAGGGGACGTTGTTGGCCGGTTATGAAAATCCGCAGTTGCTGCATAAACACCAGGATGTCGACAGTCTCAAGGCACTCTCCTTTGATGGCTTTCGCTACAGGCGACAGGCGGCCGAGCTGCTCGAGCCGATAACCCTTGAGAAAGAGACCATCGGCTATCTCTACCTCATGGTGAGCATGGAGGAGGTCGACCGCAATCTTCTCTGGCTGGGCCTGCTGATGATCGGCATGCTGTTGTGCGGGCTTGCCATCGCCACGCTCTTTTCCCGGCAGCTGCTGCGGGGCATTATCGGCTCGATAAGCCAGCTCTCCGAGATCATGCAGCATATTCGGAAAAATCGCGATTACACGGTGCGCTCCCCCCTGACCAGCAAGGATGAACTGGGACTGCTCTCCGATGGCTTTAACGCCATGATCGGCCAGATTCAGGAGCGGGATGCCTATCTGGAGGAGCAGGTCGAAGAGCGAACCCACGACCTCCTGGCCGCCAAGGAGGCTGCCGAGGCAGCCAACCAGGCCAAGAGTCTGTTCTTGGCCAACATGAGCCACGAGATTCGCACCCCGATGAATGCGATCATCGGTATGACCCGGCTCGCCCTGGATCAGCAGACCGATCCCTCGCAACGCAAGCTGCTGCAAACGGTGAAGAACTCGGCGGACAGTCTGCTGGGTATTCTCAACGATATTCTCGATTTTTCCAAGATTGAGGCTGGGCAGTTTCTATTAACCAAGAAATCCTTTCTTCTTCGCCAGGTGTTGGAGACCGTCCTCTCCACCATGCATGTACCGGCGGTGGAAAAGGGGCTGAAGATTGAACTGGTCGAAGAGAAGAACTTGCCCAAGGTCCTTGTCGGGGATGATTTGCGTTTGCGGCAGATTTTCTTCAATTTGGTGGGCAATGCCGTCAAGTTTACCGACCAGGGGACGATCACCATTCGACTTGAAGAGCTGACAAGTGAAGCGACGCCCGGCTGGTGCATGCTGCACGCGAGCGTCACCGATACCGGTATCGGCATCGAGCCGGAAAAACAGGAAAAGATCTTCAACACCTTTGAACAGGCCGATGGTTCCTATGTGCGCAAATACGGAGGCACCGGTCTGGGCCTGACCATCAGTCGACAGCTGGCGGAGATGATGGGCGGGAATATGTGGGTGGAGAGCGTTCCCGGCGAGGGCAGCACCTTCCACTTTACCCTGAAAATGGAATTGGGGGAGGAGGGACAGCTTGAGGAGGAACTGGCGGACATTGCTGGCAAGGTGCAGCGGATCGTCGGCTTGCGCATTCTGGTGGTGGATGACAACGAGGTCAATCGTGATCTTGCCCGGATGGTTCTTGAGCGTGATCACAAGGTCGAGGTTGCGGACAATGGCCTGGGGGCCCTGCACAAGTTGGCTGCGGGCCTAGGGGTTGACGTGGTCTTGATGGATGTGCAGATGCCGGTGATGGATGGTTTGACCGCCACCCAGATCATCCGTGCCATGGAACAGGGGGAGACGAGTGTCGTTTCTTTGGACGAGAACCTGGAGGCCGGCCTGAGGGAGCGTCTCAACGGAGGACACCTGCCGATTATCGCGATGACGGCACATGCCATGGGCGGCGATCAGGATATGTGCCTCAAGGCGGGTATGGATGAATATGTCACTAAACCCTTTAATCCCGAACAGTTACTCGCGGCGCTGATGTCGCTCAAGGACCTGAAGGCGGGCACCTGGTGCCTCCTTGCAGAACAACCGCCCGGCCAATCTCCCGTGGAGGCCGTGCAGGAGGGGGAAGAACCGGCCACCGTGGGACAGGTTCGCTCGTACCTCCATGCTTCAGCCCATTTTTCCCTGGAACAGGTGGAACGCTTGCTCACCACCTCGCGAAAGAGTGTCACCAAACTGCTCCAGACCAGCCAAGACGCGCTAGCACATGGCGATTTTCAGGAGTTGGGCCTGGCAGCGCACACGATCAAGGGGACCTTGCTCCAGTGTGGCCTCAGCGGATGGGCCAAACGGGCGCAGCATCTGTTTGAGTTGGCCAAGCAGGAGGCGAACGAGGCGGCGTCCGTTGAGCTGGCGTATCTGCAGGAGGGAATAGGCAATTTGGTTATTGCTGCGGAGGGTGAGCAGGAAAACGCGGCTGCCAAGGCATCGGAGGACGTTCAGCCGCGGAGAGAGGCTCGGGCCCGGATTTTGGTGATGGAAGACGAAGAGGTCATCCGCGAGGTCGTCTGTGGCATGTTCCAGTATCTGGGCTGTGTCTGTGATCTGGCCGTCAACGGCCAGGAGGGCGTGGAGTTGTATGCCGAGTCGGTAGGGGAGGGACATCCCTACGATCTGGTCATGACCGATCTGCAGGTGAGTGATGGGATGGGAGGGCTGGATATGGCCCAACACATTTTGGAGCTCGACCCCCAGGCCCGACTGTTTGTCAGCAGTGCCGATGCCCAGGATCGGGTTATGCGAGAGTATCGCGAGTACGGCTTTTTAGGGAAGGTGAAAAAACCGTACTCGGTGCAGAATCTTGCCGCAATGCTTGAGGATCTGTTGGATAAACCGCAATAATCGCCTGGCTCGACGACTTTGCCGTCAGCCTGGAGGCCAGGTCATGTCGCGGCCGCCGAGGACATGCATGTGCAGATGGAACACCGTCTGCCCAGCCTGGGCACCGTTATTGAAAACCACTCGAAAGTGGGGAATGTTTTCTTTGTGGGCGAGTTCACTGCCCACCCGCATCATTTTTCCTACCACCTGCTCGTCTTCCGCGTTGACTCCCGTTGGCCCGCTGATGTGTTTTTTGGGGATGACCAGAAAATGGACCGGCGCCTGGGGGGCGATGTCGCGAAAGGCGAGAATATCTTCGTCCTCATAGAGTTTGGCCGCAGGGATCTCTCCGCGGATAATTTTGCAAAACAGGCAATTGTCAGGCATGTGGGCACCTCATTGCAGGAATAAAGGTTATCGTGGTGTACCGACCCGTGGCAGCATGTGAAACACCAGGGTGTTGTTGGTCGCGGCAATTTTCACCGGATCCATGGCGATGGGAATGGATTTGTTCCCTACCCGAATATTGAGTGATTCCAAGGCATCAAGATCAACCTGATATTCCCGGCCGGTCAAGGCGCCGAGCACGGTGGCCAGATCATCTCCGCCGTTTGCCGAATCAGGGAAAGAAGGGGTCACGTAGAGTTTGCGATGGGCCCTGTCAAAACGGGTTTTTAGGTTGCAGGTGACCGGCAACCGGACCTCGCCCAAACGCAGTTGGAAATTCTGACCTGCGAGGCTGGTGGTCACCAGCAGGTTGCGTCCGGCGAGAACGCCACGTACTGTGATGATATCGTTGGCCATGGCCAGGTGGCTCATCGATTCCAGGATGATGTCTCCCTGCAGGCGTCGGCTTTGCGAGGGGATCTCAAGGGGCAGCATCTGCTGCACCGAGCTGAGGACGGTGGCTGCGGGCAGGGTGAGCACAATGCTGTTTCCCTGGTTGCAGGGGGCGGAACTCACCAGGGAGAAGACCAGCAGCAGCGTAAGGAACAGGGAGCCGATGAGACGGAGGGTTTTATGCTTGACCATGAGCTGAAAACAGGAAATGGTGGAGGCCGGAAGCCGCCACTCCCGCTTTGGGGCGGGTGTTCAGGCTATGCCTTGGTACTCATTGCCGGGGAGTTTGCACGCCTCCCCAAAACGATCTGCAGTATAAACAGCTTTGTTGTCCTTGGGGCAAAAAGTTTTGCAAGCGACAAAAGTATATTAAAATGCTCTATTTTCATCTCTCTGTCAAGGTGACCCGTGGATTGATCGTGAAAAAGCAGGGGGCCCCTTGCCCGAATTGACCATGGCTGATTCCCCCAAAGTGCAGCAGATTCCGTTGATCCTCGAGGTCAGCCATGAGTGCCGGCTCATCGGGGCCGACGACCAGGTGCTGGCCGCCCTCCGCCGGGAACTCACCATCGACAATCCGAAATATCAGGCAGCCAAACAGTTCGGCCGCTGGATCGGCAAACAGCTGAAACCTCAGCTGTTCTTTTTTCGCGAGGAGGCGGGAGCCCTTGTCTTTCCCCGCGGATTCGGCAACCAGGCGGTGCGGATTTGCCGCCAGTTCACGGGCAGTGCGCCTCTTGTACAGGATAAGAGGTGCGTCTCTGCTGAGATTGAGTTGCGCTTTCAGGGGGAACTCCGTCCCTACCAGCAGCAGGCCGTCGATGCGGTGACCAGTCGTTCCTTTGGGGTGTTGGAGGCCGGAACAGGTTCGGGCAAGACAATCATGGCCCTGGCAGTCATTGCCCATCGTCGCCAGCCAACGCTTATTTTGGTGCACTCCAAGGAGCTGATGTACCAGTGGCAGGAGCGTATCCGCACCTTTCTCGGCATGGAGGCCGGTTTGGCCGGAGACGGTCGCCTCCAGATTGAACAGCTGACCGTGGCCATTGTCAACACGGCCAAAAAACACCTGGCCACCCTGCCGCCCCAATTTGGTCAGATTGTGGTCGATGAATGTCATCGGGTGCCGGCATCGCTGTTCACCGAGGT
Source organism: uncultured Desulfobulbus sp. (assembly GCF_963665445.1). Lineage (GTDB taxonomy): Bacteria > Desulfobacterota > Desulfobulbia > Desulfobulbales > Desulfobulbaceae > Desulfobulbus. The sequence continues at coordinate 4,837,924 of NZ_OY762276.1, forward strand.
GGTTGCCGCCTTTGACTGCCGCTACATGCTGGGATTGTCGGCCACAGCCTTTCGCCGGGAAGACGGCATGACCCGCCTGATCTACATGACCATGGGGGAACGGGTCCATAGGGTGGACAGTCGAGTCCTGGAGACCAGCGGCGCGGTGCTGCGGCCGAAATTTGACCAGCGGTCCACTGGATTTTTCTATGCCTATCAAGGTGAATACGCTACCCTGATCAAGGCACTCACCAAAGACAGGGGCCGCAACCTGCAGATCGTCGAGGATGTCTGCGCTCGGCTCGCATCGGAGCATGCGGGTACGGTCCTGGTGGTCTCGGATCGGGTGGAACACTGCCAGACACTGGCCGAATCGTTGCTGTCCCGTTCGGTCCCGGTGGCTGTCCTCTCCGGGCGGACACCGCCGGAGGAGAGGTTTCGTGTTGTCAGCGATGTGCGTGAAAACAGGGTGCAGGTGCTGGTGTCCACCCTGCAGCTTATCGGCGAGGGGTTTGACTGTCCCGGCCTGTCCACCCTGGTCCTGGCCACGCCGATCAAATTCGAGGGGCGGCTCTTGCAGGTCGTGGGGAGAATCATGCGTCCGGCCGAGGGCAAGCAGCCCTTGGTCATCGATTATGTTGACGAACAGATACCGGTGCTGCGTCGTTCCGCGGCCAGTCGCAAATCCGTGTTTTTTACCTGGTGACCGGAATGTCGATCAATCTCCTTGTCTTTTTGTTCTTCTTCAGGTAAATAATACCCCTTTTATCCCCACCGTCTGAAGGCCTGACACCACCGTCGCAGCACAACGCCTCTGCCTCTCACTCGGTACGTACCTCAACGCGTTCAATTTCCCGTGTATTCCGGGATTCCTTTTTTAAATCAGCTTAACATAAAGCCCCGAGAGCGGGGTGGGAGCAGTATGGATCAGCAGTTTATTCGCAATGTCGCTATTATTGCCCATGTCGACCACGGCAAAACCACCTTGGTTGACCAACTCTTTCGCCACAGTGGTATGTTTCGCGAAAACCAGCAGGTGGCGGAGCGGCTCATGGATTCCATGGATCTGGAGCGGGAACGCGGCATCACCATTGCCTCGAAAAACGGTTCGTACACCTACGGCGACTACCAGATCAACATCATCGATACCCCGGGCCATGCCGATTTCGGCGGTCAGGTTGAACGGGTTTTGCGTATGGCCGACGGCGCCGTGCTCCTGGTCGATGCCCAGGAAGGCCCCATGCCGCAGACCTTTTTCGTGGTCAAGAAGGCCCTTGCCGCCGGTCTGCCGATTCTGGTGGTGGTCAACAAGATCGACAAGCCCGCAGCCCGTTGCGACTGGGTTGTCGATCAGGTCTTCGGCCTGCTGGACCGGCTCGATGCTCCGGATCATATTCTTGACTTTCCGGTGGTCTATGCCTCGGCCAAGGCCGGCTATGCCCTGGTTGAGCCCGATGACCCTGTCACCCCGGAAAGCGGTATGCAGGCTGTTTCCGAAATGATCGTCAAGCATGTTCCGCCGCCTGCGGGGGATGCGGATGCCCCCCTGCAGCTGCAGGTCAACACCATCGACTATTCGCCCTATATGGGACGTCTGGGCATCGGCAAGATCGTCAACGGCAAGTTGGATTTGCGCACTCCCCTGGCCGTGGCCCGTCGTGACGGTTCGATCTCACCGGTGCGGATCAACAAGATTTTTGGGTTCAGCGGTTCCACCAAGGTGCCGGTGGACAGCGCCTCGGTCGGCGACATCGTTGCCGTTGCCGGCATGGAGGACGTCACCGTGGGCGTGACCTTCACCGACCCGGCCAATCCTCAGCCCCTGCCGCTGATTGAGATCGATCCGCCCACCATCTCGATGAATTTCATTCCCAACGATTCCCCCTTTGCCGGGCAGGACGGCAAGTTCGTTACTTCGCGCCATCTCGAGGACCGGCTCAGCCGGGAAACCCTTTCCGACGTGGCACTGCAGGTCGAACCCCTGACCGAGGGCGTGGGCTATCGCGTCTCCGGTCGTGGAGAGTTGCATCTTTCCATTCTTATTGAGAAAATGCGCCGGGAGGAGTATGAGTTCCAGGTAACCCGTCCCCAGGTGATCATGCGCGAGGTCGACGGCCAGCTGATGGAGCCCTACGAGGAGCTGTCGGTGGATGTGGACGAGCAGTTCCAGGGCGTGGTCATCGAAAAGCTGGGCAAGCTTAAAGGGGTGATGACCGACATGGTGGTGGAGAAGGAGATGACCCGGATGAAGTTCAAGATCCCCACCCGCGGTCTTCTCGGCTATCGTTCGGTCTTCATGACCGACACCCGCGGTATGGGGGTGATGAACTATATTTTTGCCGAGTGGGGCCCCTATGCCGGCGACATCCAGAACCGGGTCAACGGGGTGATGATCGTCAAGGAACCCTGCACCACCGTGGCCTATGCCCTGTTTAACCTCCAGGACCGCGGCAAGCTCTTCCTCGGTCCCGGAATCGACGTCTATCCCGGTATGATCATCGGCGAGCATTGTCGGCCCGCGGATTTGATCGTCAACCCGGCCAAGGGCAAGAAGCTGACCAACATGCGTGCCTCGGGTTCGGATGAAGCGGTTATTCTGACGCCGCCGGTTGACATGAGTCTTGAGGACTGCATATCGTACATCAATGATGATGAACTGGTGGAAGTTACACCCAAGGCTATTCGTCTACGCAAACGCAAGGACGCCAAAATCCGGGGATAAGCGTTGTCTCCCCGGGGAGGGGATATGAAAGAGCTCGTCATGCTGGGGGCCGCAGTGATCGCAGCCATCACCACCTTTGCGGTGATTCTTCGCCGCACTGGTGGCGAGTGCATGCCCTGACTGCTGATGTACGGCTCCGCAGGTGCGGGGCTGATCGCTTATCTGGTCTTAAAAACACTCCTGTAGAGTTGTTCTCCTGTTGAGGGGTCATGGTTGCCAGCCGTCAAACACAGCCATTGCTTTCATCCGACGATACCCAGGAGGTCATCGGTTCACGGATCAGGGAAAAGCGGTTGTTTGAGGCCCGGTTCCTCTGCCGTAAACTTGGCCAGGGGCTGACAGCCGAGCAGCGCGCCTCCTTTGAACACCAGTTGGCCCAGGCACTCAAGCGGGTGGAGACCCTGAGGGCTGAGGCGAAAGCCCTGTTTGGCCAGGGCGAATATGCCTCTGCCCGTACACTCTACGAACAGGTCGTGGCCATTGCCATCGATGTGCCGGGGGTGAGCGAGGAGATTAAGAACCTGGCCGGAGCAGAGGCCCTGGCGCTTCGTCTTGCACCGGCAGCAAGGCCGTCAAAAGACGAACAGAGGAAAATGGCAGCGGAGGAGGCGGCTCGGGAAGATATTCCGCCGGTAGTGATCGTCGTCCAGGAACCGCTCGCTGTGCAAGGTGGAGGTGGTGAGACAGTCCATTTGATTCGGCGACGCGGCAGTGCGGGGCGGGGGATGGTCGTTGGCGCGGGGCTTGCGCTGTTTGTGGCCCTGGCCCTGGTTGTGTTTTTCCTGCATCAGAAGAGACCTGTGCAGCCTCCGGCCACAGCTCAACCCGAACAAGAGGTTCTGCCGCTAACGACGGAGCTCCCGCGGGAGCCTGTCTTGGTGGACCAGCAGCAACCGTTGGTCATCCCTGCTCCCCAGCCTGACCCGGTTGGGAAGGCTCCTGACAGTCCTTCTGACACACCATCGCCTGCGTCCAAGCAGGAGCCCGATACAAAAAACGGGCCTGAAACACCGGAAAAGCCCTCGGCAAAAAAGGTGCAAAAGGGTCGCGCTAAACCGGTTGCAGGATCCGCAAAACCCTCGTTGAATCTGGGGGGCCTGAAGATCGAATGATTGGCCGGTCGTCGCTCACCTGCCCTCTTCAGGCGTACAGTGGCAGCTTCCCCGTTGCCTTGAAGGCAAAGTAATCACTAAGAATCTTGGCATGATCAAAGGCCAGCTGCGGCAGGTTGTGCTCAGAGAAAATTTCTGCTTTCTGCGCATCATCGGCGGCCACCGGTTGTCCGCTGGCCGTGGCAATGAAGACCGTTGAGGCTGTGTGTTGCCGGGCGTCCCGGTTGGGATCGGAATAGGTGTGCAGCTGCCGCTGCAACGTTACCGTCAGTCCCGTTTCCTCTTTGGCCTCCCTTTGGGCGGCATCCTCATACGACTCCCCGTAATCGACAAAACCGCCGGGAATGGCCCAGCCGTAGGGCGGATTCTTGCGCTCGATGAGCACGATGCCGCCCTCGGTTTCGATAATGACATCCACTGTGGGCGTGGGATTACGGTAGACAGTGATCTTTGCGCCGCAGCTGGGGCATTGCATGATAAATTCCTCTACAAACAGAGATTGCGTATTTCCTGCCAGCTCTGCACCGAGGGCAGGGTGTGTCGATGACGGTTCCAGGGCTGGCTGAAGACGATGGAACGGATCCCGGCGTGGTGCATCTGCAGGCAGGTTTCCGCCCGATCGTCAACAAAGGTGCGCAACCCCAACTGCTGAATATGGCGGACTTTGTCGTCGTGATCCCCCATGGCCACCACCCGCATCCGGTCATAGACGTCTTTGGAGAAGGTGAGCTGCAGCCACTCGTGGACCGGTTCCGCCAGGGGGCGCGCCGTGACAATGGTCACCTGGGCATGGTCGGCCAGCTCACTCAGGACCTCCACCGAACCGGGCATGGGGAGGAGGCCGGTGCCCACCGAATCGTGAAGTATTTCAAGGAAAATGGACTCGGCAATGTCTGTCTCCATGCCCAAGCAGTGCTCCACGGTGAAGTCGGTGATATCCTCCGGACGAATGCCGCAGTGATCGTATTGCTCACAGGCCAGGCGGATAAAGGCCTCGACCGTATCGGCGATGACCCCGTCAAAATCAAAACCGATTTCAGAGGGGAGAATTCGCGGGTTCAGCATGGCATTCCCCCCTCTTGCCGGCCCCCCCGCCCAGAGGTCCGTTGAAGGGCTGTCCGTGGCGTATTGAGCGCAGCGATGGTGTTCATTTTTCCACCTTGGCATCTTCGACGATCACCTCGTATTTGTAGCCGGCGCCGAAATCGCGATCAAAGTTGAGTGTGCCGGCGATGGTGATGATTGCCCCCTCCTTTGGATCGTCCGTCGAGGTGACCACCAGGTCGTGGTGATTTTTCAGGGGATTGCCGGTTCCGTCTTGAAGATGGATCCAGTTTTTGCCCATGATCATGCGGGAGACTTTCATCACCTTGCCGCGTACCCGCACGGTTTTCCCCTTGAGTTCCTTGCCCTCTTCAAAACACTCGCCCACGGTGTAGCTGTTGGGGCCGGTGGCCTTGATCACAGTGACATCGCCCGAGGGGACGATGGCTCCGGCGCTGCCGGTGGAAGGGCCCATGGACATGCTATCCGCTCCACCGCCCTGTGCCTGCTCCGCCTGAAGGGCTGCTGCAAAGCCCTCCTTGTGCGGTTCGCTTTCCGTTTGGGCCGCAGCCTCCTTTTCGATCCCTGGGGAAAAGATAATCGCCGCAAAGCTGCGGTTGAGGGTTTTGGAGGTGAAGTTGTTCATGGTCAGGCCGGGGGCGCAGTTGACCTCCTGGCCGACCTTGACCGCTGTCTGCGGTATGGCCACCCACACCTTGCCCTGGGATCGGTCCAGGAGAAGATAGGTATAGCCGTTGCTGTCCATGGTTTCGATGATTTTTCCCTGCAGGGGGACTCCGTCAAGAGGGGCCTGGGCCGCAGCGGCTTGATCGGTCGCAGCCGGCTGGGCTTCTCCGGCATGGAGGAGCGCAGGCGTAACCAGGGTCAGGGTCAGGGCGGTGTGGATAAGAATTTTTCGCAAAGAAAACATGAAGATGTCTCCAGGTAGGTGAGCGTGGATAAAACTGCAGCTGCCAAAAAGGAATGCATATGGCGGCAGCTTTTCTCTTCAATCAAGTCGGTCGTTTTCGTCAAAAGCCTCGAAAACGATCTTTTGAATTTCGTAACCCATTGATTTCACATGACGTGATTTTCAGGTTTGTGACCAATGACGAAGCCATCAAGTTTAATTAAGAAGAGGAGGGCAATCTGTCAATCGCCCATTTTGCCGGGAAAAAGTTCTTCCAGCTTGCTCTTGATGGTGGCAGCCCAAACCTGATAGCCCCTGGTGCTGAGGTGTACCTGGTCGTTGAGGAAACCGGGGTGGGTGATGGGCAGGCAGTGCTCGAGAAAGGGCGCGACCGTATCCAGAAAATGGCAGTTTTCGGTGGTAGCTGCCGCCTCTGCCAGTTCCCGGTTGACCTCTTCCAGATCATGGGAGGCGACAATGGGCATGGGCATGAGCGAGTTGACGATCAAGGGCACGCCCGGGTAGCAGAGGCGCAGGCGTTGCAGCATGGTCGTGAGCATGACGGGAAAGAGTCGATAGCCAAAGAGGAGGTTGTTGGTGCCGGATTGAATCAGGACCGCGTCCGGATCGGGGCAGGCCTCAATTTCATCCATCAATCGGACGGAGAGCTCCTCGGTCATTTCGCCGGCGATTCCACGATTGATCACCGCAACCTCTGGCAGGTGGCGAGGCCAGTCGCCCCATTCCACCAGTGAATCGCCCAACATCAGCAGATTTATCATTCTTCCCCCCCCTTAGGGTTGTGACTGCAGAACAACACAGCCCATATTGGCAACAGTAACTTTTTGGCCGCACTCTACAGTATCTCCCCGGTCCGGGTCAACGAAGTCCCGCGGGCCCGGGCGACCGGTATCGATGATCCGTACCCACCTGCGTTTGCGCGAGGGTGGCGGAACGCTGAAATCGGCCACCTGCTGGGGATGAGCGTTCAGCATCACAAAAAAATCGTCGTCCGCAGGATCAAGGGACGCACCGGTGAGGAGGAAGGCCAGGGTGCGGCACTCCGTGGCCCAGTCCTGGCGACCAGGAATCAGGCCCTGCCAGGTGATCTGCAGACTGTGGGCCATCTCTGTGCCATCCGGAGCATGAGGAAAAAAATCTTCGCGGCGAAACAGGGGATGGGCTTTTCGCAGGGCGATGAGTTTGCGGAAAAAGCGGAGGAGATGGACATTTTCCCTGGCAAGGGACCAGTCTATCCAGCTGATGGCGTTATCCTGGCACCAGGCATTGTTGTTGCCCTTTTGGCTGCGGCCGAATTCGTCGCCAGCCACAAGCATCGGTACACCTTGCGAGAGAAGGAGAATGGTGGCCATGGTGCGTTGGCGGCGGGAACGGAGGATGCGAATGTTTTTGCTGAGGCTTGGTCCCTCGATGCCGCTGTTCCAGCTGGTATTGTTGTTGTCGCCGTCGCGGTTGTCTTCACCGTTGTCCAGGTTGTGCTTTTCGTTGAAGCTCACCAGATCGGCCAGGGTGAACCCATCGTGGCTGGTGATGAAATTGATCGAGTTGCTCGGGCTGCGTCCGTGGGCCTGATACAGGTCTGAGCTGCCTGCGATGCGGGTCGCCAGTGCCGGGACCATGCCGGGCCGCCCGCAACAAAAGGCACGGACGTCATCACGAAAACGGCCGTTCCATTCCGCCCAACGGGGATGGGGGGAAAAGCTGCCAACCTGGTAGAGCCCGGCCGCATCCCAGGCCTCGGCTATGATTTTGGTGTCGGCGAGGATGGGGTCCTCGGCGATCATCTCCACCACCGGCGGATTGGTCAGCACATTCCCTTGAGGGTCGCGTCCCAGAATTGAAGCCAGGTCGAAACGAAATCCATCCACATGCATCTCCATGACCCACCAGTGGAGTGCATCCATGATCAGGGTGCGGACAATGGGATGATTGCAGTTGCAGGTGTTGCCGCAGCCGGAATAGTTGAGATAGCTCCTGGTCCAGGGATCGAGCAAATAGTAGATGGTGTTGTCGATCCCGCGGAAACTGGTGGTCGGCCCGTCAGCTCCGCCCTCTGCGGTGTGGTTGTAGACGATATCGAGGATGACCTCGATCCCGGCCCTGTGCAGGGCCTTGACCATATCGCGGAATTCCTTGAGCGGTGCCTCCATGTTGCTGCTGTAACTGCATTTGGGCGCAAAAAAGGAGAGTGGGCTGTACCCCCAGAAGTTTTTCAGCGGTTTCCGGGTAAAGGGATTGACGAAAGTGGGTTCGTTTTCGTTGAACTCGGTCACCGGCATCAGTTCGACTGCGGTAATACCGAGCTTTTTGAGATAGACGATTTTTTCGCTGAGCCCCCGAAAGGTTCCAGGATGTTTGACCCCGGAGGAGGGATCGCGGGTAAACCCCCGTACGTGCAGCTCATAGATGATGCTGTCGCGCAGGGGGATGTTGAGTGGCCGATCGCCCTCCCAGTCATAGGGGGAGGTGTCCGGCATGCAGCAGGGTTCGCTTCCCAGGCAGCTGCGATCCCGGCCCCAATCGGGTGAATGCAGCTGCCTGGCATAGGGATCGAGCAGGATACGTCGGTGATCGTAGGCGTGCCCCGATACGGTCGGGTCGTATCGGCCGTCGATGCGGTAGCCGTAGCGGAAATCCGCGGGTGGGTCGACCAGGCGGATATGCCAGATATCGCCCGTTTTGTGGCGCCGTGGATCCAGAGGAATTTCCCAGGAGTCCTGCTGTTCATTGGAGGCGATCACCAGCGTGACTGCCACAGCGTGGCGGGAGAAGAGGGCGAAGTTCATCCCCTGTGGGGTCAGGCTGCTGCCTAGGGGGAGGGGCATGCCCTCATCTATGCGGAAAGTGATTTTCATCTTGAAATAATAATCATTATCATTATAGTGTAGGGGAACCAGAGTGCATACATGATACATCGTCGTTCGAAATTTTGAAACCGTCACGGAGGTAGGTATGGGTTTATTCAACAAATTAGTGATTTCAGGCATTCCGGCAATCGATTGGGAGATGACACCTGACTACACCTTTGGAACCTTTGAGAGCTGGGGCGGTAGGGAGCGGATTCGCAACAACAATGAGCGGATCTATTATTTTTTCATCGACGCCTGGGATGATGAACCCAAGCTTTGCCTCATGGAGCGAGGGGTCAAGCATGCGCAGGTCGTCGCAGAGATTCTCGCCCCGGCGGAGATGGTCCGCCGGTGTGTCCAGGAGCAAGGAAAGGCCGCCCTCTATGAGCGGACCTTTGCCATCAATGAGACCTTGAAGCAGTGGCTGCTGAAGCACGTGGTCAACACCGATGACGACTCCAAGGTGGTGCTGCTCAAGCACCCCGAGCACCATGAACTTGGCGATTCGGGACTGACCAAGCGTACCTCGCAGGAGCCGATACAGGCACAGATCGCGCTCCCGAACCAGGCGGAGGAGTTGAGCGAGGAAGATGTGGTTCAACTGGTGAAACAGTATGATTTTGCTGATCAGGAGAGAAATCCCGAGGGTTGTTTTGCGAGCAAGCTCGTTGACAACAACGACGACCTGACCGTTAGCGACACCGTGACCGGTTTGATGTGGCAGCGGAGTGGGCTTGACATCATGAGCCATCGGTCCATGCGGCGTGAGGTTGCGCGGCTGAATGCGGAAAATTTTGCCGGCTACTCCGACTGGCGGCTGCCGACGATGGCCGAGGCGCTTTCGCTGCTGGAGCAGGAAAAAACGGCCCATGATCAATATCTGCCCCGCTGTTTTTCCGGGGAACAGCCGTTTGTCTTTGTCGATGCAGTGAGAAAACCGGGCGGGCAGTGGTTTGTCGATTTCAAGCAGGGGAGGGCCTTTTGGTCTTCAGGCACCATTCCCGGTGGTTTCGGGCGCCTGTGTCGGACGGAAAAATAGGCGTCAAGTAAAAAAAGCAGTTGAGCGACTGGAGGCTCCTTGGTAGGATATTAAACGATTCCAAACTGTTTTTGACTACGAGGGGAGAGAGACGTCCTTGAAGCGGATATTGGTGGTAGACGACGAGGCACAAATTCGCACCATGCTCACCCAGATGTTGGAGCTCGAGGGGTACAAGGTCCATACTGCCGAAAACGGCGAAGAGGGCTTGGCACTGGCGGGAAAATATGCCTTTGATCTGGTGATAACAGACATGATCATGCCGGTGAAGGACGGGCTCAAGTTTATCATGGAGCTGGTGCGTGATTATCCGGACTTGAGAATTCTCGCTATCTCCGGTGGCGGCGCCATCAAGGCGGAGCGGTATCTCACCATGGCTGGCTATCTAGGCGATATTGCAACGCTGGAAAAACCGTTTAAGCGGGAAGTGCTGCTTGACCTGGTGAGCAAACAAATGGGGGGCCAATAGCGATTGCTTGCGCTGCTGCACCGTTCATAGTTGCAATAAAAAAGGGCCTGCATGGTTTGCAGGCCCTTTTTTATTACCGGTGGGGGAGATCGGGTCAGCTGCTTTTCTGCTTGAGCTGGAATCCATACTCCACCAGTTTGGCCAGATCCGCCCACATCGATTCGCTGCCCATGATCGCCACGACAATGGATTGGCCATCACGGGTGAACTTGCCGACATAGGTCTGACGGGCGGCCACGGTGTAGCCGGTCTTGCCGCCGACCGCGCCATCGATGCGCCACAGGGCGCGGTTGTGATTGCGCAATCTCTTTCCGTAGGAGGTCTCGATGTACTTTTCCTGCATGCGCTGGGCAAAGGATTCGTGTTGCATGGCAAAACGGAACAGATTGGCAAGGTCACGGGCGGTTGACTGCTGGCCAACCTCGGTCAGACCGGAGGCGGTGCGACAGATAGTGTTTTTCGCCCCCCACATTTTGGCGCTGAGCGTCATCAGGCGGGCAAATTTATCCTCGCTGCCGGCAATTTTTTCCGCAAGCGCCACGCTGGCGTCGTTGGCGGATGCCAGCAGTACGGCGCTGATCAGGTCATCGGCCTGGTACGAGGCGCCGGGCTCGAGAAAGATCTTGGAACTCGGCATGTCGGCCGCATGGCGGCTCGCGGTGACCTGATCGTCTTTTTTTAGCGATTCCAAGGCGATCATTGCGGTGACGATCTTGATCGTCGATGCCGGTTGACGTGGATTATCCGCCATCTTTTCAAAAAGGGGTTTGCCGCTGGCGGCGTCCATCACCATGACGCTGCGGGCACTGATCTGCCCGCATGGAGCAGGCTCGCTTCCGGCACGTGCCGCCGCCGCTGTCGAGAGAATGCTTGCAGCACGGGAACGGGTGCTTGGGCGAGCCTGCGTGCGTTTTTTGACGGTGCTTTGCCGTGCGGCGGTTTTTTTTCGACTCTCGGTCTTTTTCGGAGGCGTTTTCTTGGCAACTGCCGGGCGGGCGTTCTTGTGTTTGCTTGTCTTTTTCGGCGGGGGCGCGGATTTGACCCGCACCGTGCTCTTGGTTGCGCTCTTGGCGCGGGGGGGGGACTTTTTGGAGGTTTTCTTGTCCTTTGGTGCAACGGCTACCGCAGGATGCGCCGTTTTCCCGAAGGTCACCGATGGGGTCAAGAGGGCGGGACTGACCAGAAAGAACAACACGAAAAAGAGAAGTCGTTGCATGGGGAAGCGGCAATGGATGAGGGTAACTGGATAAAAATAATAAAATTTATAACCCGGATCAATGCCTGTCAAGCACAATACCCGTTTTCTTTGAAAGTCAACCATTCTTATGGTAAACAGCCCTGCGAAAAGTAACCACAGGCTATTTGGATTGGGAGGAGCTATGCAAACGCAACCAGAAACAGCAGAACGCAACCAGGAGGTATCGCCGAAGGTACCCGCTGATCAGACTGTGGCGACACATCTTCCGGCCATTCAGGAAAATCCGGTTACTCTCAATGATCTGGTTGACATCAGTTGTCGGAAATTTCGTACCTTTCCGGCGATCGGCATGGCGCTGGAGGAGCCGCTGACCTACAAGGGGTTTCATGAGCGTATCCTTGCCCTGGCCGCCTATTTGCGCCAGCTCGGTGTCAAGGCCGGTGACCGGGTGGCCTTGTTGGGCGAAAATTCGCATAACTGGGGGATGGTCTACCTGGCGGTTGTCCGTCTTGGGGCAGCCACTGTGCCTATTTTTCCCGATTTGCCCGATGCCGATGTCCACCACATCCTTGGTGAGATGCAGTGCGACTTCATCTTCCTCACCCAGCGGCAGATGGAGAAGATCTACGATTTCAAGCAGCAACTCAAGCATGTGGTCACCCTGGACGACTATCGCGATGATACCGGGCTGATTTCGGTGGTGACCTTTACCGATTTTCTTGCCGCAGCCCTGGCAGAGTACGGTGATCAGGCCCGCGATGAGCTCCTTGAGTTTCCGGCGGTGGATACCGACGATCTCGCCTCGATCCTCTTCACCTCCGGTACCTCCGGATTCTCCAAGGCGGTCATGCTCAGCCACGGCAATCTCTGCGCCAACGCCCAGTCTGCCAGCGGCATCATTCACCGCGTCCCGCCCGGTTGGGTTTTTCTCTCGGTGTTGCCGATCTCCCATACCTATGAATTCACCGTCGGCTTTCTTCTGCCCCTGCTGAAAGGCTGTCGCATCGTCTACGCCGGGAAAACGCCGACGCCTGCCGTGCTGCAGCGGATCTGTTCCAAAGAACAGCCCCAGGTGATGTTGGTTGTGCCGCTGATCATCGAAAAAATCTTCAAGAAGCGGGTCGCTCCGGCCGTGGAAAAGAGCAGGATGCTCAGCTTCTTCTGCCGTTTCAGCCTAAGCCGCAAGATGATCTACCGTAAAATCGGTGCAAAGCTCGCCGCCTTTTTCGGCAACCGCCTGGAAATCATGGGCATTGGTGGCGCAGCCCTCAATCCGGAGGTGGAGGGATTTCTCCGTGATGCCGGTTTTCCCTTTATCGTCGGCTACGGTCTGACCGAGGCATCGCCGCTGCTGGCCGGCGGCCCCTACGGTGATTCGACCATCCGTCCGGGCTCCACCGGCAAGCCGGTCCCCAACGTCAAGATACGCATTGTCGATCCCCTGCCGGAGACGGGAGTGGGTGAGGTCTGGGCTCAGGGGAAAAATATCATGCGGGGCTATCTCAACGACCCCGAGGCGACCCGTGAAGCGCTCACCGAGGACGGATGGCTGCGTACCGGCGACCTAGGTCTGATCGACAGTTTTGGCAATCTGCACATCAAGGGGCGCTCGAAATCGGTGATCGTGCTTTCCAATGGGGAAAATGTCTACCCCGAGGCCATCGAGCACAAGATCAATGCCTATCCCTTTGTGGTCGAATCACTGGTCGTGGAGAATCGCGGCATGCTTGAGGCCTGGGTCTATCCCGACTACGAATTCATCGACAGCAAGACCGCCGGGCAGAATCGAAGCCAGCGGCACCAGTTCATTGCCGGGCTGCTCGAGGATGTGCGAACCACGGTCAACGAACAGGTTTCGGCCTCATCGCGGCTCTCCCGCATTCTCGAGCGGCGCGAGCCCTTTGTCAAAACCGCCACCCACAAGATCAAGCGCTATCTCTACTCAGCTGATACCATTCACGTGTAGGCGGCACCTGCACGTTCAACTGCAACACCAACAAAGGGGGGAATCATGAACAGAAGTTTTGCTGTGGCGGGTGTCATCCTGCTGGCGGCCGCAAGTCAGGCCATGGCCTCGGGCTACCGCATCCCGGAGCAGTCGCTCAATTCGACGGCGAGAGCCGGCAGTTATGTGGCCTACACGCCGGGAGTCGATGCGACCTATTACAACCCGGCCAACGTGTCGTGGTTGGAGAACAGGTGGATGCTGGAGGCGGATGCTACCTGGATTCATCTCAGTTCCATTGATTACACGGGTGATGCAAGAACCGACATGTTTACCAGTGACTACAACGGAAGCTCCGAATCCGAGGACTTTCTTTTGCCGACTTTTTTTGTCGTCTCTCCGGACTACAACAGTTTCCGCTTCGGCTTTTCCGTCACAGCGCCCGGCGGGCTGTCCAAACGGTGGCAAGATCCTTTTCCCCAATCCACCGCTGAAGAATTCACCCTGAAGGTCTTTGAGCTCAATCCCACGGTCTCCTACCGGTTTTGCGATCGTTTTTCCGTGGCTGCCGGTGTGCGCGGCGTGTATACCGATGGAAAAGTCAAAAGTGATTATCGGGGATTGGGATTGGCCGTTCGCGATCTGGAAGGTGATTCCTGGGATGTCGGGTATAACCTGGCCGCCACCATCAAGCCGGTTGAGGCGATGAACATCGCGGTCACCTATCGTTCCAAGGTCGATTTGACCGTGGAAGGCGATGCGACTTTGAGCAACGCGCTCTATGGCGCTACCCCGTACAGGGGGGACGCCGAGGTGGAGATTCCCCTGCCCGCCGTGCTGGCGGTGGCGGTCTCCTATACCTTTTGGGACCAGTTGACGGTTGAGTTGGAATATGATCGGACCTATTGGTCTGACTATAAAAATTTGGACTTCAACTATGGGGTGGATCTTACGACCACCCTTGGGCTGTCCGGCTATGATCTCGCCATTCCCAAAAAATGGAAAGACACCGACGCCTGGCGTATCAGCCTCACCTATGACATGAAAAACAATTTTATACTCATGGCCGGTTTTGCCATCGATGAGAATCCGGTCCCATCGGACACCCTCGGCTTTGAGTTGCCGGATTCCGATGCGCTGCTCTATTCGTTGGGTGTGCGCTATACAATCAATGAAGATATGGAGATGGGGGTTGCCTATCTCTACGATGACAAGGAGAGCCGTACGGTCACCAACAGCACGGTCCAAGGCACCTTCAAGGATGCCTCCGCCCACCTGGTGACCCTTGGCTTTACTTGGAAGTTTTAAGCGCCCCGTTCATTACAGGGCATCTTGAATCATTGTTTTTTTCTGCCAATCTCGGCATTATGCTTAAAATTTTAAGATTACCACCAAGGTTCAGCTTGAAAAGACGAGATCTCTCCCGTTGGTCGAGATGACATCCGGGTTGGTTGACACGTCCCCGAAAGAGCGGTTAGATCGATGTCATTCCGAACGAAGGTAAGGAATCTCAGAACGTCATCCTGCAGCTGAAGTTCAGTGGTGCCCAGATAAAATTTTTCGTATGCCTTGGCCTTGATTGTCGTTCTCGTAAAAAGGTTCGAGAACGACGTTTTGATCTTCGTAACTTACTGATTTTACGATGCTTGACATTTATGTTTTTGACTTTTTACGAAGCCATTTTGATTGAAAAATCGTAACTATTCAGCGCAAACCGAAACCACAAGCGTACTCATAAAATCGGGCCATCTGCCCTGGAAGAGTAAGCGCAGTGCTTTGGACGCAGTAATGCCTTGTTTTCTACAGGTCGTGATGTAGCTACGGATACGGCAGAAAGTCTCTGCACCTTCCATTGAACGGAAGCACCCTGACACCTTCTGCTGCACCTTGATCATCCGCAGGTCATTTTCTGCCTGGTTATTGGTGAAAGGCACCAGCGGATCGTCCAAGAACCGAAGAACGTCGTTTTCAAAGCTCTGTAATCGCTCCAGCAGGTTTCTGGATTTCGATTTGGCTATTCGTCCCCGTTTTCCGTTGTTGAGCTTAGGGGCCGGTGCCGGGCATTCCAGTTCGGCTTGTTGCAAGAGTTCTCGATATCGCACCCTGTACTGCTCTGCCGTGGCGGAATCGAGACATCCGCCAGCGCCATGGACCATCTCATTGGCCTCCTTGAGCAGCAGGCTGAGCTGCTGGGCCCATTGTTGACCATCTTGCTCCCAGGCCCGTTCCAGTTCACGCAAATGGTGCGCATTGCACAAGGCATGAACCCGGCCGTAATGGAAATAGGGTTTCCAATGATCGTGGCAGAGTATCCCGTGGAAACCTGGGAGGATACCGATGGACTCTATTGCCTCACCGCCCCGTTTTGCATGGGGAGCGAAATGGCTTAACCCAAGACTGGAAACATTATGCAGCCAGCATCGTTTGCCACCGATGTTGATCCCTGTCTCGTCGACATGAAGCAAGTCCTCTTGTTGCAACGCCTTTTGCACCCACTGCTCGAAGAAGGCCAGACGATCAAAGGCGTCACGGTTGAAATTGACAATGGAACCGCTACTGACCGGAATACCCATCTGCTCCAGGAAGTGGTCCTCGATCCGATTATATGGCACCATCTGGAACTGCGACATATACACAGCATTGACCTTCACGCCGATGCCATACTGTACCGGCCTGGTGATCCCTTCCGGAAACGGTGCGACATGACGTCTGCCCTGTTCATCCACCACGATCTCGGCACGCCATTCGGTCACCAGGGTGGTGATGTCCAGGTCAATGACCTGGCGTGCCTCGTGGCCGCTGCTGCGATAGCGCCCAGGGGGAAGCAGGCTGCGATCGATAACAATCTCCTTGATGATATCGGGATCACTGACAGGTCTCAGTGTCGTTCCAGCATGACCAGGCTGACCGCCGGGTTTGCGACCACTCGCAGAACGAGGTTTTTTAGTGCGGAAAGGATCGGTCGACGGCGGCTTGCTACTGTTTTTGCTATTGAGACCAAGGCGATTCAACAACAATGAAACCAAGAGCAACAGAACTTCCAGGCTGCTTTTCAGCGCCGGTGAAAGATCCTGCTCAGCGGCTATCAAGCTGGTAACCCGCTGGATTGTCTCTTCTACATTGATGTTATCGATTGTCACTCCAACCCCCGTGTTTGTGTCTTGCCGACACTATACCACGGGTTTTAAAATCGAAATTTTAGTCCCAAAACTGCCCCTGGGACGGTTTGTAATTTTTTCTGCGATCCGCCTGCCGCGTGCCCTCGATCAACATGCACCAAAAGGCCGTAGCGGTGCTTCAATGGGGGGAATTGGGCAGTTTGCCAATCGCACTGGAAAATACAAAATTTAACCGAAAACCATGTCAAGCACTTTTTTAACAAATTCAGCATGGTGAGCTGAATAGTTACGAAAAATCAAATTATTCGAGACACCCTGCAGACAATAGAAAAGCCCGGCATTTGCCGGGCTTTTTTTTATCCCAGAAGTAGGGAGTTGGAAAATTGAATAATGGGCATGATAACTTGGCTGATGATGCCGGTATAGAAAAGGGCAAGGAGAATAAAAAAACCGTAGGGTTCGAGTTTGGCGAAGCTGCGGGCGTTTTGTGGCGACAGTAGGCCCATGAGTACCTTGGATCCGTCCAGCGGCGGAATGGGAATGCAGTTGAACACCGCGAGCATGATGTTGATCCACACGCTGGCGACCAGCATGGAAACCAGCGGTTGGAGAAAGGTGTAGGGGAGGAAGGTAAAAAAGTTAACCACCGTATGAGCAAGAGCGGCACTGGCAACGGCCAGGAGCAGGTTGGAGACGGGGCCAGCCAAGGCGACCTTGAGCATATCCTGCTGCGGGTTACGAAAATATCTCGGGTTAACCGGGACTGGTTTGGCCCAGCCGATTTTCATGATGATAAAGGCCAGCACGCCGAGGGGATCCAGATGCTTGAGCGGATTGAGGGTCAGTCGGCCGGCGTTTTTGGCTGTCGGATCGCCGAGGCGAAAAGCCACGTAACCGTGGGCCAGCTCATGGACGGTGAGGGCAAAGAGCAGTGGCGGCGCCTGAATGATCAGCTGCCGCATAAAGGCGTTAAAATCAAAATCCATCACGGGAAGTACCCTTTAAAAAGAAAAAATTCTCTGGTTGCGTTGCATTCTGAGCAACAACCATAAGTTCAATTGCGGGAATTGCGAGGAAAAAGGGATGCGGCCTCAGCGCATTGTTGTCCCCGACTCTGCCACAGGGTAGGTCGTGCGGACAAAGTCCAGGGCCTGCTGGTGGTCGCTGATGATGCCATCGAGCTGACGCTCGATGAGGTGATTGAGAATGGTGCGAAAAAGAGGGCCAGGTCTGTAGCCCAGGGCCTTGAGCTCCTCGCCGGTGACCAGGGGCTTGACCTTGCGCAGTTGGGTCACGAACAGGGAGACCGACTGCTGCATGAACCGCTTGCGGGCAATGGTCATCAGGTAAAGCCAGCCCTCGGGCTCGAGGTCGATCAGCAGCCAGTAGATCTCGCTCGGTTTGAAATAGGGCCGTTTCATCATCTCCTGGGCGATTTTTTCGACATCGGTTTTCTGCTGAATCAGTTTTTTGCGCTGTTTGGGCGGCAGGTCGAAGCGCTGGCAGAAGTTGACCAGTTCCTTGGTGCGCGATCGGCTGAGAATGGCCAGCAGATAGACCATCCAGGTCTCGACCGGATCGTCAAGGTAGAGCAGGCGAAACCAGGAGATGGCCTGGTTGGCCTGGGTCAGGTAGTGAATGAAACGGCGGTCGATTTTGAGATTGGGCCGCAGGTCGGGCCAGAGAAAGGGGAAGAGCTTGAACGCCGCCATACGGCGCAGGGCGGGCAGTGGGTCGTTCTCGGAGAGGATGAGCTTGAGTTCATGAAAAAAGCGCGGTTCCTCGAAGCGGTCAAAGAGGTTCATCTGCACCGTGTTCTTGATCAGTTTCTCGGTATGGCGGGTAATGGTGAAGTCAAGGCGGCCCTCAAAACGGATGGCACGGAAGATGCGGGTGGGATCCTCGACAAAGCTGAGATTGTGCAGAACCTGAATGCGCCGTTCCTTGAGATCGTTCTGGCAGTTGAAGTAGTCGACCAGGGCACCGAACCGGCCGGGGTTGAGATGAATGGCCATGGCGTTGATGGTGAAATCGCGGCGGTAGAGGTCCAGCTTGATCGAGCTGTTTTCCACCGTGGGCTTGGCCGCCGGATGCTCGTAGTACTCGAGTCGGGCCGTGGCCACGTCGATTCGCGTCTGGTCGGGGAAGATCACCGTTGCCGTGCCGAACTTCTCGTGGGGGTGGACAATGCCGCGGTGTTTGTCGGCCAGGTACTTGGCAAAGCGAATGCCGTCGCCCTCGATGACGATATCGATATCGGTATTCTTGACGTGGAGCAGCAGGTCGCGCACAAAGCCGCCGGCCACGTAGGCGCTGCAGCCCAAACCGGCTGCTGATTCACCGATCTCCCGCAGCAGGACGATGATCTCCCGCGGCAGGACCTGGGTGATGACGCCGCCGAGGTTGCGGGTCCGTTCCACCGAGGGCCGTTCATCGCCTCGGAGCAACTCGCCGGGAAGGTGGCCGGGATCGTTGACGAGCAGGCCGATGAGATCGGTGCGGGTGATGACGCCGATGATCCTTTCCTCCCGCAGCACCGGAATCAACCGCTGGCGGTTTTCCACGATCAGTCGCTGCACATCGGACAGCGTGCCGCTCTCCTGGAGGCTGGCGATATCGGTGGTCATGTATTCGGCCACTGGCAGAGCACCCAGTTTGTGAAAGATCGCCTTTTCCACCACCATCCGTGAAATCATGCCCAGAAGTCCGGAGGGGGCGGGACCGTTTTCCTGGCCGCCGTTGCTTCGCACCACGGGCAAAACGGTGATGTTGTAGCGGGTCATGAGCCGGTTGGCCTGTTCGATACTCACCTCCGGAGTGACGGTGATGGCCGGGGAACTCATCATCTCGGCAGCCACCGCCTTGGGGCGGATATGGTCGTGGAGCAGCCCCACCAACCGTTCTTCGGCCTCGGCGATGGTCATCTCGCGGATGGTTGCGGAGGCGGCCGAGGCATGACCGCCGCCGCCGAACTCCCGGGCGACGGTCCCGACATTGACCTCGGGAATACGACTGCGGGCAATGAGGTAGGTCCGTTCACCCATGCTGGTCAGGGCAAAAAGGACATCGATGTTTTCCATGACCATCAGCCGCTGGACCACCAGCGCAAAATCGTCGATATATTCCTCTTCGGTGAGAATACTGACCACCACATTCACCCCCCGGATCGAATAGGAGTGCGCCTGCTGCTGGAGGCGGCCGATCAGGTTGATCTGCTCGACGGAAAGTTCGCGGGAGACGAACTGGGTGACGATGTCAAGGTTGGCGCCGTGGCCGAGCAGCCAGGCTGCGGCCGTCAGATCTTCCGGGCGCGTGGAGGAATGGAGAAAACTGCCGGTGTCCTCGTAAATGCCGAGAGCCATCAGGGTCGCTTCGTCCGGGCTGGGTGTGATATTCCGCTCCTGAAACAGCTGCACAAAAAGGGTGGTGGTGGAGCCGAAGGGGCGAATCACCTCGAGCTCGCCGTGGAGGTCCTCAGGCCCGTTGGGATGATGGTCGTAGAGGTGGATTGCGAGATGCGGATTGTTGAGGCACCCGGCCAGCTCGCCGAGGCGGTCCGCCTGGCGGGTGTCGACCACGATCAGCCGTCTGATGCGGGACGGGTCAATATGTTTGATTTTTTTGAACTCGTAGATATTGCGGAATTCCTGGGCCAGGTAGTTGCGGACGCTTTTTTCCTGGGATCCGGGAAAGACCAGCTCCGCTTGCGGATAGAGCCGTTTGGCGGCAATCATGGAGGCGAGACTGTCGAAATCTGCGCCAATGTGTGTGGTGATGACGTCCATGGGTTCAATTATACACAGAAAAGATGGGGAGTTAAACCTGGAAAAAGGGGGTGGCGTGTTGAGATTGGCGATTCTCAGCCCATCGACCGGAGAGGGAAATGGTCGCTCGCGGGACTGCCGGTGAGGGATGTCTGCGGAAATTGTTGAGCATCATTTTGTTGTTGCTTGACAATTATTGAATGATGCACTATTTTAATTAACTTCCTAGGGATCAGTAGAGCGGGTGTAGCTCAGTTGGCAGAGCACAAGCTTCCCAAGCTTGGGGTCGCGGGTTCGAACCCCGTTGCCCGCTCCATAGCGAAGTCGTACCGATTGCGTGCTGACTGATTCCTCTGGTTCCAGCGGGATCGATCACCGGACGTGCCGGTAACGTGAAAGTGGGCTCTGCCCGCTTTTTTTATTGCCTATTCCCGGGAAGCGTTGCTCCCCCCTATCGGGGATACGCTTTTCCCTCACCTTGAACAGGACGGACAAAGAGCATTGGAAGAAACCACTGATCGATTGTTAGCGACCATCCAGGGGTTTGCCGACCCCCTACTGCATGACTTGGGGATGGAGCTGGTTGAAGTGCAATTCCGGCGCGAGGGGCATGGTTGGGTGCTCCGATTTTTTATCGACAAAGAGGGCGGGATCACCATTGACGACTGCGCAGCGGTCAGCCGGGAGATCAGCTCCTATCTGGAAGTGGAAGACCTGATCAGTCACGCCTATCATCTTGAAGTCTCTTCGCCCGGCCTTGAGCGGCCGTTGAAAAAAAAGACCGATTATACACGATTTGCCGATCGGCTGGTGCGGATCAAACTGCGGGAACCTCTGGACGGGCAGAAGGTGCTCGTCGGAACCCTGCTGGGGTTGGAAGAGGATGCCGTCGTTTTGGAGTTGGACAACCAAACGGTCCGCATCGATTTGGAAAATATATCAAGGGCACGGTTGACGCTGTAGTCTCGGATCGACCGATGCCGAGCAGCCTGTTGCGAACGGGAGCTGCGGCAACAACGGAAACGAGAGCCTGAGCTGGAGTAGATAATGGTTGGAGCAGAAAATTTAAAACGAATCGTCGATCAGATCTGCAGGGACAAGGGGATTGATCGCGCCTTGTTGATCGATGCCATCGAAGAGGCCGTTCGTTCCGCTGTGCGGAAAAAATACGGCAACCGTCGCGAGATCGAGGTGCAGTTCAATGAAGAGCTGGGCGAGGTCGAGGTCTTTCAGTACCGTACCGTGGTCGATGATGTCTATGACGAGGAAACCGAGATATCGCTGGAAGATGCGCGCAAGCTTGATCCCGATGCTGAACTGGACGACGATCTCGGCGAGAAGATGGATACCATCGCCGATCTCGGCCGCATAGCCGCCCAGTCGGCCAAGCAGGTCATCATTCACCGGATGCGCGATGCCGAACGCGATGTTATTTTTGAAATGTATCGCGATCGCGAGGGCAGTATTGTCAACGGTATTGTGCAGCGCTTCGAGCGCGGCGACATGATCATCAACCTGGGGCGGACCGATGCGGTCTTGCCGCGGGACGGCCAGATCCCTAAACGTTCCTACAAGCAGGGCGACCGCATTCGGGCCTACCTTCAGGAGGTGCGGCGGGATACCCGTGAGGGCAAGTTCCGTGATTCCCAGCTGATTCTCAGCCGGACCTGCAACGAATTTCTGGTCAAACTGTTTGAGATGGAGGTGCCGGAGATCGCCGAGGGCATCGTCAAAATCATGGGCGCCAGCCGCGAGCCGGGGTTCCGGGCCAAAATTGCGGTCTCATCGATCGAGTCCGATGTCGATCCGGTAGGCGCCTGCGTCGGTCTGAAGGGCTCCCGCGTGCAGAACGTGGTCCAGGAGCTGCAGGGCGAACGAATTGATATTGTTCCCTGGAGTCCGGATCCTGCCAAGTATGTGTATAACGCCCTGGCCCCGGCTGAGGTGTCGATGGTGATTGTCGATGACGATCGCAAGGCCCTGACCGTGGTGGTGCCGGACGACCAGCTCTCTCTGGCCATCGGCCGCCAGGGACAGAATGTCCGGCTGGCCTCCCGTCTGCTGGGCTGGAAAATTGATGTGAAGAGTGAGCAGCGGTACGCCAACCTGGAGAATCCGGACTATCGTTCTCTGGTCCAGGTCGAGGGGGTTGACGAGGGGCTTGCCGATCGTCTCATGAGCGGAGGAATCACCACGAGTGCGTTGCTGGCCTCTGCAGATATCGAAAAACTGATGAGCCTGGCCCGAATAGATCAGGAAAAGGCCGAACTCATTCAGCAGGCTGCCGGGGCTGTCGTTCCTCCGGTCCAAGGCGGTGCAGTCGGCACCGATGAGGGACAGGAGGCGGAGGCGGCTTTCGAGGAGCCGAGCAAAGAATCCGAAGATAACCAATCCACCGAACAGGAGTGATGCGCAGGGGGCATGTCCCGGAGAGAACTTGCCGAGGCTGCGGCCGAAAGGGAGCGCAGTCTGAGCTGGTTCGCTTTGTTGCTGTGGAGGGCAGGTTGGTCGAGGACGGGCAGAGGCGTCTGCCGGGCAGGGGCATCTACTGCTGCGACCAGGAACACTGCCGCAACCGCATGGCGAAAAAATCGAAGAAAGTCCTGAAACTGGACTAACGCCAATGCGTGGTGGGTTACAGAGGAAGGGAGCGTTTGATGAGCAAGGTTCGTATTTATGATCTCGCAAAGGAAGTAGGGCTGAAGAGTAAAGAACTGGCCGACAAGTTAATCGCAATGGGCTATCCCATTGCGAGTCATAGTTCAAGTGTAGACGACGATATGGCAGCGGATATTCGAAAGAAATTGAAAGGTGATTCTGCTCTTGGAGCAGCAGCGGGGCGCATTGAACTCAAGAATCGTACTGAGAACAGCGCTGCCAAACCAAAAACGGTGATTCGTCGTCGTTCCAAGGCCGATAAGGAAGAAGCGGCCAAACGCCAGGAAGAGGCCGAGGCACAGGCCTTGGAGGCCGAGGTTCAGGCGCTGGAAGCGAGATTGAAGGCCCAGGAAGAGGCTGAAAAGGCGGCTGTCGAAGAGGCGGTAGAGGCAGAGGCCTCTGTAGCGGAACCCGCGGTTCAGGAGCTCGAAGGCGAGCCGGAGCCGCAAGGTGGAGAAATCGCTTCCGCCGAAGAGGTCGTCGAGGCCAAAGCCGTAGAGCCCGAGGCTCTTGCTGCAGTGGATGCGGCCCCATCCGCTGAAGAACCCGTGGATACCGAGAGTACCGCTGACGCGGAGGCGATAGACGCTATGGCTGATGAACAACCTGAGATCAAAGAGCCGCCGGTGACTGTTGAAGAAAAAGTTGCCCCCAAGGCAGAGAAGGCAAAGGCTGCGGCTTCAGCCAAGGAAGAGGTGCATAAACCCAAGCCTTTGGCGAAGATCGTCGGTCGCGTGGTGATCCCTGTGCCCGAAAAACGGCCCAAAGCCGCTCCGGCAGCCAAACAGCGTCCGGTTCGGCCGTCCCGTCCAACGGGCACTGCTGCTGAGGATGTGCCGCTCCCGGCAAAGGACGATGCCAACCGGGCTGACGCCAAGGGCAAGAAAAAGTCCAAACGCGTTGTCGCCATTCATGGAGAAGAGGACGAACTCGCCCGAAAAGGCGGCAAAACCGCCAAAAAAGGCGGTGGCAAGGCCCGCATCGATTTGACCGGAGATGGAGAGGTCGAATACATGCGTCCCCGCAAGGGCAGGAAAAAGAGAGACAACCGTCGGGATGCCCAGGAACAGGCCGCTGTGGCTGAAACCAAGGCGATCAAGCGAAGGATTAAGGTCGTCTCCACCATCAGTGTCGGTGATCTTGCCAAACGGATGGGGATCAAGGCCAGTGAGGTCATTGCCGCGCTGATGAAGCTCGGCGTTCTCGCGACCCTCAATCAGGCCCTGGATGTCGATACCGCCTCCCTGGTCGCCACCGATTTCGGCTACGAGGTCGAGCAGGCCATGACCGAGGAGCTCGAGCTCGAGGCACTGCAGGAGCACGAGGTGGAGATGGGCGGTGAGGCCCTGCCCCGGCCCCCGGTTGTCACGGTCATGGGCCATGTTGATCACGGTAAAACCTCGATCCTCGACGCCATCCGCAAAACCGACGTGGTCGCCGGTGAGGCCGGTGGTATCACCCAACATATCGGTGCCTACCATGTACAGGCTCCCTCAGGTGATCTGACCTTTGTCGACACCCCGGGCCATGCGGCCTTTACCGAGATGCGTTCCCGTGGTGCCAAGGTGACCGATATCGTTGTTCTGGTCGTTGCCGCCGATGACGGCGTCATGGATCAGACCAAGGAGGCCATCGCCCACTCCAAGGCCGCCGAGGTGCCCATCGTGGTTGCGGTCAACAAGATCGACAAGGACAATGCGGATCCGGATCGAGTGAAGCGGGAGCTGAGTGAGTTCGATCTCATTCCGGAAGACTGGGGTGGAACCACCATCTTCTGTGAGACCTCCGCCAAGAAGGGGATCGGTATTGCCGAACTGCTCGAGTCGGTCCAGCTACAGGCCGAAATTCTCGAACTGCGTGCCGATCCCACCCGCAAGGCCAAGGGAACGGTTATCGAGGCGCAGCTGCACAAGGGCCGTGGGCCGGTGGCCACCGTGCTGGTGCAGGAGGGAACCCTGCGTCCGGGCGATAACTTCGTGGCCGGTATCTACAGCGGTAAGGTTCGCTCCCTGACCAACGAGCGCGGCGAGCAGGTGCTCGAGGCCGGTCCGTCGATTCCTGTGGAAATTCAGGGCCTTTCCGGTGTGCCGCAGGCTGGTGATGAGTTTGTGGTCCTCACCGACGAGAAGATGGCCAAGTCCGTGGCCACTGCCCGTCAGATGAAGGCCCGCGAGACCGAGTTGGCTGCGGCCTCCAAGGTATCGCTTGACAACCTCTTCGAGAAGATGGCCGAGCAGGAGGTCAAGGAGCTGCGGGTCATTCTCCGTGCCGACGTTCAGGGAACGTTGCAGGCCTTTGGCCAGGCCGCGGAAAACCTGTCCACCAAGGATATCCGTGTCCGTTCGTTGCACGAGGGTACCGGTTCGATCACCGAGAACGATATTCACCTGGCAGCGGCCTCAGACGCCATCATCATCGGCTTTAACGTGCGGCCCACAGTCAAGGTGAAGGAACTGGCCGATCGGGAAGGTGTCGACGTTCGTTCCTATGACGTTATCTATCACGCCCTTGAGGACATCGAGAAGGCGATGATCGGTATGCTCGAGCCCACCTTTGAGGAACGGGTCATCGGGACCGCCGAGGTCCGCGACACCTTCCAGGTACCCAAGGTCGGAACCATTGCCGGGTGTTCGGTCATTGCCGGCAAGGTCGAGCGCAATGCGCGGGTCCGCGTCCTGCGGGAAGGCGTGGTCATCTATACCGGCAGAATCGGATCGCTTCGTCGGTTCAAGGACGACGTTAAAGAGGTATTGACCGGTTTTGAATGCGGTATCGGTGTCGAGAATTTCAATGATATCAAGATCGGTGACAACCTTGAAGCCTATGTTCTCGATGAAGTTGAGGCAACCCTCTAAGCAGTCGACGTATGACCCAGGATTTTGATTTTAATTTACCAGGACTTGGCCGCCCCGAATCCTCCCGTCCCAAAAGGGTGGGCGAAGCGGTCAAGAACGAGCTGACCATTCTTTTGCTGCAACAGGTGGCTGATCCCCGTTTATCCGGGGTGGCCATCTCGCGGGTGGTGGTGACGCCGGACCTCAAGCAGGCCAAAGTCTACTTCACCGTTCCGCCGGGCGGGGAGAGTAAGCTGGCACTCAAGGGCATGCAGCGGGCCAAGGGCTTTTTTCGCTCCCACCTGGCCAAGGTGTTGAATCTTCGCTACACTCCAGAATTATTGTTTTATTTTGACAACCTCAATGAAGAGGCTGAACGGATAGAAACCCTGTTTCGCCAGATCCATGAGGAACGCAAGGATGACCAGTCCTGATTTGCAGGTTCAAGAGGCAGTCCGGGAGAAGGGACATATTCTTCTGGCAACCCATTTCAATCCCGACGGCGATGCCCTGGGCTCTTTGCTCGGCTTGGCCGAAATCCTCGAGGGAATGGGCAAGGAGGTTCTGCGTTTTCTGGAAGACCCGGTGACGCATATCTATCGCTTTCTCCCGGGATGCGGCCAGATTCAGACCGATATCGAAGCCGTTCGCGCCTTTGTCGGGAGAGCGGGTGACGATTTTCTCGCCCTTTGCCTCGATTGCGGGGATGAGCATCGCCTGGGCCGATTCAGCCAGGAGTTGGTTACCTTTCGCCCCCTGATGGTGATCGATCATCACAAGGGGAATAACGGCTTTGGCGACGGCGCCTGGATCGAGCCGCAGCGCTCCTCCACCGGGGAGATGATTTTTGACCTGGCCACCGCACTCGGGGCGAAAATCTCCGAACGGGCCGCCGAGTGCCTCTATGTTGCCATCAACACCGATACCGGTTCCTTTCGTTACGAATCCACCAGTGCGCACACCTTTGCCGTTGCCGGCCAGCTGGTGCAATGCGGGGTTCGTCCGGAAGTGGTGGCCAACCAGCTCTACGACAACTCCACCCTGGGACGACTGCGCCTGATGCAGGAGGTCCTTAGTACCTTGGAAATGCATGAACGTGATCGGATCGCAGTTATTCGCGTCACCCAGAACATGCTTGAACGTACCTTCACCACCATGGCCGATACCGAATACTTCATCAACTTTCCCCGGGCAGTGGCCACGGTGCGGGTAGCGGTATTTTTAAAGGAAATCGAGCCGGGCTACATCTCGGTGAGCCTGCGTGCCAAGGGACAGTGCGATGTCTCTGTGGTTGCGGCCCGTTTCGGCGGCGGCGGCCATCGTAACGCCAGTGGGTGTCGATTCAAGGGCGAGACCATGGACAGTGTGCGCGACACCCTGGTGGAACTGCTGCGTCCCTTGGTGCTTGCCTGATCAATGGGGTTGGCTTCGTCCCGGAATAAGATCGAGCTCCCCTGGAGCGAAGGGGTCTTTCTCATCGACAAGCCGGCGGGGATCAGTTCCTTTGCCCTGGTCAAGCGGGTGCGCTGGCTGCTCGGGATAAAAAAGGTCGGTCATGCAGGCACCCTCGATCCCTTTGCCACCGGCCTGATGGTGCTTTGCGCCGGAAGGGCGGCAACCCGCGCCATCGATCAGTTCATGGCCGGGCGCAAAACCTACCTGGCACACCTCCAGTTGGGGGTGGAGACCACGACCCAGGATCCCGAGGGCGAAATTGTTGCCAGGGCTCCAGTCCCCGCACTAAGTCAGGAGCAGATCGCCGCCTGCCTTGAGGCGCACGTCGGTGCGCAACTGCAGGCCCCGCCCCCCTTTTCCGCTGCCAAGCATAAGGGCAAACCACTGTATGCCTACGCCCGCCAAGGGGTCATGATCGAGAAGGCGGCCAAGCCCATCGAGATCCACAGTCTGCGCTACTGCAGCTATGACGTGCAGAAAAAGGAACTGGTGGTGGAGGTCAACTGCAGCCGGGGCACCTATGTGCGCGTGCTCGCAGCCGATATCGGCAGGAGTTTGGGTTGCGGCGCCTATTTGACCCAGTTGCGACGGACCGCGAGCGGTACCTTTCAGGTGGAACAGTGCCTCAGCGGAGAGGCGCTTTTTGCCGAGGACGGATTGGCCCATCTGTGTGCATCCCGGCGCAGTATCGAGGAAATCCTGCCTCTTGTCGCTGGGGCGTCGGATTACACTTGCCTCGGTGAACTCCGGTCGAGTATAGAAGAATGAACCGTTCCCCCGGTATCGACCCTCTGATGCGGGATAAGGAACACAACATCCAGACTCCAGTAAAGGCTGAGGGAGAGGCTTTTCTGGCAGCAGAAGGAAAAGAAGGACGCCATGGCGCAAACAATTGAGAAGAAACAAGCTATTATCGAAAAATTCAAAACCCACGAGAACGACACCGGTTCCTGCGAGGTGCAGATTGCCCTGCTGACCGATCGTATTCTCTATCTGACCGAGCACTTCAAGACCCATGCCAAGGATCATCATTCCCGCCGCGGTCTGCTCAAGCTGGTCGGCCAGCGTCGTAACCTGCTCAAGTATCTGATGAAAAAAGACGTAAACAAATACCGGACTCTCATCCAGGAACTCGGTATCCGTAAGTAAGACCTTTGCAGTATCCGGGCGGCGGCATTCGGTCGCCGCCCTCTTTCTTTCACGATGAGCCTGCGTGGCAGCCGCGGAAAGTCATAAAGACACAAAGGACACAGAGAGAATGGTCGTTCTCGCACAATCGCCCGAGAACGACGTTTCCCGCTTCGTCAATCGCCAGATTCCAAAATGTTTCAGGGGCCGGTTTGTCGGGGCGTTCGTTTTGGCAAGGGATGTGGGTTGTCGCTGCATCCTTTGTGCCTTTATGACGTAGGTCAAGCTGCGCCGGTGCCATCGTCACCCCATAACGCACTTTTCGGAGCATCCGAAACAGGAGTTTGCATGATTAACACAGTAGAAACAGAAATTGGTGGCCGCACAATCACCCTCGAAACCGGTAAGATGGCCAAGCAGGCCAACGGTTCGGTGGTTGTTTCCAGCGGGGACGCCAAGGTGTTGGTGACCGTGGTCGCCGAAGTCGAATCCAAGGATATGGGTTTTTTGCCGCTGACTATCGAATATCAGGAGCGGATGTACGCAGCGGGCCGCATTCCCGGCAGCTATTTTCGCCGTGAGATCGGCCGTCCCAGCGAAAAAGAGGTGTTGACCTGCCGTCTGATCGACCGTCCCCTGCGGCCCCTCTTCCCCGATGGATATTCCAGCGAGACCCAGCTGATCGCCACCGTCTTTTCCGCTGACACGGAGTACGATCCGGACGTGTTGGCCATGAATGGCGCCTCTGCGGCGCTGTTGATCTCCGATGTCCCCTTTGAGGAACCGGTCGGCGCAGCCCGGGTTGCCTACATCGAGGGTGAGTATGTGCTCAATCCGAGCAAGAAGCAGCTGGAAAAAGCGGAAATCAACCTGGTTGTCGCTGGAACCCGGAATGCGGTGGTCATGGTCGAAGGCCGTGCCAGTGAAACGCCGGAGGACAAGGTCCTGGAGGCCATCTTCCTTGCCCATGCAGGGATCCAGCCGTTGATCGACATGCAGCTGAAACTGCGTGAGCAGGCTGGCAAGACCAAGCGGATCGTCAAGACGGTGGAGGTCGATGCAGAGTTGAAGGCCCAGGTTGAGGCCGCTGCCGCAGCCGGCATGGACGAGGTTGTCAATATCGCAGATAAAATGGCCCGTGCCGATCGGTACAGCCGCCTCAAAGAAGAGGTCCTGGCCCAGGTCGATCCCGACGGAGAAAACAGGGGACAGGTCTCCGATCTGCTTAGCAGCTACAAGAAACATGTGATGCGCGATCGGATCGTCAACAAGGGCATGCGTCTGGACGGACGCACCTTTGAGGATGTTCGTCCCATCAGCTGCGAGGTCGGCATCCTGCCGCGCGCCCATGGTTCGGCCCTGTTCACCCGTGGCGAGACCCAGGCCCTGGTCATCTGCACCCTGGGCAGCGAGCGGGATGAGCAGCATCTGGAGGGGCTGGGCGGCGACGTGTATCGGCGCTTCATGCTCCACTACAACTTCCCCCCCTTCTGCGTGGGCGAGGTTCGGCCGTTGCGTGGACCCAGTCGTCGTGATATCGGTCACGGCACCCTGGCTCGCCGCGGAATCGAGGCGGTCCTTCCGGCCGGCGACAGCTTTCCCTACACCCTGCGGGTTGTTTCCGAGGTCCTCGAGTCCAACGGCTCCTCCTCCATGGCAACCGTCTGCGGCGGTTCGCTGGCCCTGATGGATGCGGGCGTACCGATTCAGTCGCCGGTTTCCGGCGTGGCCATGGGGCTGATCAAGGAAGGTGAGCAGGTCGTGGTTCTGACCGATATTCTCGGCGACGAGGATCACCTGGGCGATATGGACTTCAAGGTGGTCGGTACCGGTGAGGGCATCACCGGCCTGCAGATGGATATCAAGATCGACGGCGTTGATCGTGAGATCATGTCGCGGGCACTGGCGCAGGCCCAAAAAGGCCGAATCCACATCCTGGAGAAGATGAAGGAAGCCTTGAGCTCGCCCCGTGCGGTGGTTTCGGAGCATGCGCCCAAGTATGTGACCCTCAAGATCCATCCGGACAAGATCCGCGATATCATCGGCCCCGGCGGCAAGGTGATCCGCGAGATGACCACCGAGTTTGATTCCAAGATCGATGTCGAAGACGACGGCACCATCAAGATCTTCAGCAACAGCTGCGAATCAGCCGATGCCCTGGTGGCACGCATCCAGCAGATCACCGCGGTTCCCGAGGTAGGCAAGATCTATGAGGGCGAGGTCCGTACCATCAAGGATTTCGGTGCCTTTGTTCAGATCCTCCCCGGGACCGACGGCATGGTGCACATTTCCGAGCTTGCCAACGAACGGGTCAAGAAGGTGACCGATATCGTCAAGGAAGGCGACGTGATCAAGGTCAAGGTCATCGATATCGATAACCGTGGGCGGATTCGCCTGAGCCGCAAGGCCACCCTGGCTGAAGGCGAGGAATAAGCACGATCTTTGATCGAGTACGCAACAAGCCGGTGCCGCCAACGCGGGACCGGCTTTTTTTTATGGGGCCCCCTTTTGGATGTAACAATTATGGAACGTATATCTGTTGCCGTCACCTGGCTTGATCCTGCGGCGAGCGCCGATTTATCCCTCCCCTCCTATGAGACCGAACTGGCCGCCGGCATGGACATTTGCGCCGCGCTCACCGCCCCCCTCTCATTGGAACCCGGTGATATCGGACTCGTTCCCACCGGGCTTGCGGTGGCCATCCCCCAAGGCTTCGAGATCCAGGTCCGGCCGCGTTCCGGACTGGCGGTCAAGCACGGCATCACCGTGGTCAACGCCCCGGGCACCATCGATGCCGACTACCGCGGCGAGGTGAAGGTCGGGCTGATCAATCTGGGCAAAAAGAGCTATACCCTGAACCGGGGGGATCGGGTCGCCCAACTGGTTCTGGCGCCGGTCGCCCGGGGCGAATGGCGCCTGGTGAGCGAACTGGATGCGACCCTGCGCGGAAGCGGCGGGTTTGGGCATACCGGAGTGGGGGCCGAGCCCGGTCGGCTCCCGTGAAATTTTCCGTTCTCGGCAGCGGCAGCAAGGGGAACTGCACCCTGGTTGAGTCCGGATCGACCAGAATCCTGATCGACAACGGCTTTTCCGGCAAGGAACTGATCAGTCGTCTGGCCCGCATCGGCGTGGCTGTCGAGAGCCTCAGTGCCCTGGTCGTGACCCACGAACACCTCGACCATATCAAGGGCGTTGGCGTGCTGGCGCGCAAGCTGCGTCTGCCGATCTATGCCAATGGCCCGACCTACAACGCCGCCGACAAGACCCTGGGGCAGATACCCCTGCGCAGGGAATTCGCCACCGGCGAGTCCTTTGCGGTGGACGATCTGCAGGTGCACCCTTTTGCCGTTTCCCATGACACGGCCGACCCGGTGGGATTTATTGTTGGAGATGGAAAAGATCGGTTGGGATATTGCACCGATACCGGTAAAATAACCAAGTTGATCCATCATCGGCTCCAGGGGTGTCGGGCGCTGGTGCTGGAGGCCAACCATGATGTGGAGATGTTGCGCCAGGGACCCTATCCCCTGCCGCTCAAGCAGAGGGTGCTTTCCAGCCAGGGGCATCTGGCCAACATCGATTCGTTGCAGTTTGCCGGGGAATTGGCTGCAGGTGGGCTTGGCCTGCTGGTACTGGCTCATCTGAGTGAGATCAACAACGATCCGGGGCTGGTGCGCAGAGCGGCCGAGAGCCATCTATCCGGATTCCAGGGGTTGAAGGTTTTCCTGGCCGATCAGCACATTCCCGGGCCGTTGACCGACATCGGGCCGTAGATCCGTTGCTGCCCGGCATCACTTGGGGCGTCTTGTTGCAAGAGGGTTCTGTCTTCCATGTTGTGGAAAAAAAACAGCCTGGCCTTTCGCCTCACCTTTCGCGTGATCCTGTTCAGTTCGCTGATCGCGATCTGCTTTACCGTTCTTCAGCTGTATCTCGATTTCCGCCAAGATGTTCGAAATATTTACGCTTTTTTCGATTCGATCAAGGAGACCAGCCTGCGACCGCTTGAGGAGAGTGTCTGGATTCTCGATGACCTGCAGGTAACCCTGCAGCTTGAGGGGTTGACCAAGCGCGAGGACATCGTCTTTGCCGCGGTCTCCATGGATGGAAAGATTGCCTGGTCCAAGGGCGTCAAGGCGGACCTGCGCACCATCTCGCAAACCTATCCTCTGGTCCACCAGGTTCGCGGCGACAGGGAAGAGATCGGCCGTCTGCAGGTGGTGGCCTCGCTGGACGGCATCTACCAACGCCTGTTGCGGCGGATCGTCATCCTCCTGGCCACCAATACGGTCAAGACCTTTCTCGTTTCCGGCTTCATTCTGTTGCTGTTTCAAAAACAGATCACCCGGCATCTGCAGCGGATTGCCCACTCTGTGCAGCAGATCGACCTTCAGCGCCGGGAACCCGAGTCGCTGCAGCTTGATCGTACTCCGATGGAAAACGATGAACTCGAACAGATGCGTCTGGCGCTCAATCAACTGTGCTCGAGCGGGTATCAGGCCTTTCGCGCGCTGCATATTCAAGAGCAACGTCTCCGCCTGTTTCTCAACGCCACCGAATCCGCTATATTTGGTGTTGATGACAAGGGAAACTGTATTTTTATCAACCAGGTGGCCTGTGATTATTTTTCCGTGGAGCGTGATGAGGATCTGCTGGGGCAAAATCTGTTGACCATTCTGGGACGCAATGAACTCGGACGCCCAATCACAAACCCGCTGGTTGAGCAGGTCCGGACAACCATGGCCAGCTGCCGGGCCGAGTTCAGCGACGAGATGCCCCTGGTGCTGCCGGAAGGAACCTGCGCCTCGATCTCACTGCGGTCCTATCCGGTCATTGAAGGTGATCGCTGCACCGGTGCGATTGTCTTTTTCGTCGACATCAGCCGCCAGCAGAAACTCGAGCAGGAAAAGCAGCTGTTCAACAAGATCGTTCGTCAGGCACCGGCTCTGATTCTGATCGTCGATGCCGCTGGAGTGGTGGAATTCGTCAACCATGGTTTTGAGCAAATCACGGGCATCCCTGGCCAAACCCTGATTGGCAGGCATGTGTTCGACCATTTTGCCGACTTGGAAGTCGACGCCCCCATAGAGGAAATTGGCAAAAAGATCAAGGCCGGCGAGACCTGGAGCGGCGCCTTTACTCAGACCACCCTTTCCGGTCGCCGGGTTACCCTTGATGCCGCGATCTTTCCCATTTTTGACAAACACGGGCAGCTGACCAATGTCGTGGCCATGGGGCGCGACATCACCAGGGAGCAACAGCTCATGGAGCAGCTCCACCATGCCCAGAAGATGGAGGCCATGGGCAAGCTGGCAGCCTCCATTGCCCACGAATTCGGCAATCCTTTGCTCGGTATTCGTTTTGCCCTGCGGGATGTCAAGCAGAGGGTGGGAATACGTGAGGAAGATGGGAAACTACTGCAACTGGCGGAAAATGAGTGCGACCGCATGCGCAAGCTGATACGGGACCTGCAGCAGTTCAACCGGCCGTCGAAGGGCCTGAAATCGGATTTCGATCCGCATCGGATTCTCGACGAGATCCTCACCCTGCACCATAACCTGCTGAGCAAAAAACAGATCCTGGTGGTGCTGGCCTACAGTCGTAAACCGCTTCGCCTGCACGCGGTGGAAGATCAGATCCGGCAGGTGTTCATCAACCTGATCATCAATGCCAGCGACGCCATGGCAGCCGGTGGTGGAACCCTGACACTCACCACCACGGCGAGTAATGAAGAACTGACGGTGGCCATCCAGGACACGGGAACCGGTATCTCCCCGCAGCATCTGGAACATATCTTTGAACCGTTCTTTACCACCAAGTCGGCGGTGGAAGGGACCGGCCTCGGCCTGCCGGTCTCCTACGGAATCGTCCGGGCCCATGGCGGGCGTATCGAGGTTGAATCGGAGCCGGGCAGGACCGTCTTCCGCGTCATCCTGCCGTTGGTGGATGCGGTCAGCGAAGAGAGCGGAGCTGGTTGAAGGGGACCGTTAGCCGCGGGGGTGAAACCGGCGGTGGATGGATTTGAGCCGGCTGGTATCCACATGGGTATAGATCTGAGTGGTGACGATGTCGGTGTGGCCGAGCATCATCTGCACCGAGCGGAGATCGGCTCCGCCGGCGAGCAGATGGGTGGCAAAGGAGTGGCGCAGAATATGCGGGCTGATCTCCTTGGTGATGCCGGCACTGTGCGCCACCTCGCGAATGATCTGCCAGAAGCGGTTTCGGGTCATCGCCTTGCCCCGATTGGAGCAAAAGAGCAGGGGGCTGGCCTTGCCCTTGAGCAACAGGGGGCGAATCTGTTCCAGGTATTGGCGCACGACCTCGCCGGTGTTGGTGGAAAAGGGGACGATCCGTTCCTTGTTGCCTTTGCCGAGGATGCGCAGATGTCCGGTGGTCAGGTTGCAGCTGGTGATCGGCAGGTTGACCAGTTCCGAGACCCGCAGCCCGGAGGCATAGAGCAGATGCAGCATGGTGTGGTTGCGCAGTGCCAGCGGCGTGGGCGCTGCGGGCCGTTGGAGGAGGGCGTTGACCTCGGCTTCACTGAGCACCTTGGGCAGGCTCTGGCCGATCTTCGGCGTGTCGATGTCGGAGAGGGGATTGT
Organism: uncultured Desulfobulbus sp.; assembly: GCF_963665445.1. GTDB lineage: Bacteria > Desulfobacterota > Desulfobulbia > Desulfobulbales > Desulfobulbaceae > Desulfobulbus. The sequence continues at coordinate 4,872,768 of NZ_OY762276.1, forward strand.
CGTTGAGTTCCCCCTGCTGAGCAAGAAACTGGAAAAATGCGCGTAAGGCCGCCAAGCGCCGTGCATTGGAGCGGGCGCTGATGCCCCGTTTGTGGCAGGAGCGGAAATACTGCTGGACCGTTTCCCGGGTTATCTCGGTGAGCGCCCCTTGCTGGAAGCGAAGAAACGAACGAAGGTCGGCCTCGTAAGCGGCCACCGTGTTGGCGGCCAGCCGACGCTGGATGGTGAGATGCTGCAGAAAACGCTGCAACAGTTCAAGCCGCTGGTTGATGGCCGTCCCTCATCAAGGAAGATGGTTCCGTCAAAAGTCTGGAAGCAAAAAATGTACCCCGGACGTCCCCCGGTGCGGGGCGGGAAAAGAATCAAAAAAAAACCCCGGGTTGAACCGGGGTTTTTTATCAACCGCGATTTTTCATCCGGTTGAATTTGCGAAGTTTACGCAGGGCTTCCGCTGCTTTACGGCGTTTCTTCACGCTGGGTTTTTCATAGTATTCACGCCGTTTCAGCTCGCGTTTGATACCGTCGATCTGCAGTTTTTTCTTCAGCTGCCTGATCGCGTATTCAAGGTCACCTCTGACATCTACTTCGATCATATTGCATCACTTCCTTTGGTGGTTGGCCTGAGCCATTAATAAAATATAAGTTATAAACGAATTAAACTAGCCGTTTTGCAGGTGGATGTCAAAACAAATTGCTGAACATCTGTCCTTTTTTCAACCCTTTTTTTGAGGGGCGGCTATTCCGGCGATCGCATGGCCTTGGTTGCCTTTTCATTGTTTTTCTCTGTTATGATGGTAACATGCCCCTATGAGGGAGGGGAGCAGAGGATCCCTTTATACAGACAACGGGAGGTCACATGACAAAGACGCGATTGGCATTGATTGCCGGTGGAACATCAGATGAACGGGAAGTCTCCTTGCGCGGTGCCGCTGGAGTGGAAAAAGCGCTTGATCCCGAAAAATACGAAGTGGTCCGCTACGACCCGGCCACAGATCTGGCCCGCATCGCGGCCGATGCCGATACGATAGATGTCGCCTTCCTCCTGCTGCACGGCGTGAATGGCGAGGATGGCACCATCCAGGGCTTTCTCGACCTGCTTTCCATACCCTATCAGGGGGCTGGGGTGCTCGGCAGTGCTCTGGCCATGGATAAAAACCTGGCCAAGACCATGTACAAGCTCAACGGCCTGCCCGTGGCCCCCTGGGTGATGGTTGAAGCAGGCGATCTCAAGGATAGCACCAGGATTCTCGCCGAGGTCGGCCTGCCCTGCGTGGTCAAGCCGGTTCGCCAGGGGTCGTCCATCGGCATGTCGATCGTGCGCAGCGAAGACAAACTGGTCGCCGCACTGCGGCTTGCGCTCAAACATGACAACGAGGTCATGGTCGAGGCCCATATCAAGGGGCGGGAGTTGACGGTCGGGGTCCTGGGCAACAGGGAGGTGCAGCCGCTGCCGCTGATCGAGATTATTCCCAATGCCCAGTATGAATTTTTTGATTACGAGGCCAAGTACCAGCCGGGGGCGAGCAGGGAGATCTGCCCGGCGCCGGTGGATGAGCAGATTCGCGAAAAGGCGCAGCACTATGCGGTGGTGGCCCACCGCTGCCTGCAGCTGCGCGGCTACAGCCGGACCGATATGATGCTCAGCGGCGATGAACTCTATCTCCTCGAAACCAACACCATTCCCGGCATGACCCCCACCAGCCTGCTGCCCCAGGCCGCGGCCGAGGCGGGCATTCCCTTTGCCCAGTTGCTTGATCGTCTGATTGAGCTGGCCATGGAGAAGCCGGCCAGGATCGAGGGGTAAAAAAACACCACAGCCGTACCGTAAAAACGGTACGGCTGTGGTTGTGATGCAGGGAAAAAACGACCGTTAGAACCGGGTTTCGAAATAGGGTTCCAGCACCTTGGGAATCTTGACGCTGCCGTCGGCCTGCTGATAGTTCTCCAGGATGGCCAGCAGGGTACGGCCCACGGCCAAACCGGAGCCGTTCAAGGTATGGACCAGACGGCTCTTTTTCTCCCCTTTGGGCCGATAGCGGATACCGGCGCGGCGGGCCTGGAAGTCGAGGAAGTTGGAGCAGGAGGAGATCTCGCGGTAGGTGTTCTGCCCCGGCAGCCAGACCTCGATATCGTAGGTCTTGGCCGAAGAGAAGCCGAGATCGCCACTGCAGAGGTTGATGACCCGGTAAGGCAGCTCGAGAAGCTGCAGCACCTCTTCGGCATCACTGAGCAGGGACTCGAGTTCGTTCCAGGAATCCTCCGGACGGGTGAACTTGACCAGCTCGACCTTCTCGAACTGATGCTGGCGAATCAGGCCGCGGGTATCCTTGCCGTAGGACCCTGCCTCGGAACGAAAGCAGGGGGTGTAGGCGGTATACTTGATCGGCAGGTCCGCCTCGTCGATGGTCTCTCCGGCAAAGATATTGGTCACCGGTACCTCGGCGGTGGGGATCAGCCACAGGTCCCAGCCCTCGAGCTTGAACAGGTCTTCCTTGAATTTGGGCAGCTGGCCGGTGCCGGTCATAGTTTTGGAGTTGACCATGAACGGCGGCAGCACCTCGGTGTAGCCGTGGCGCTGGGTGTGGAGGTCGATAAAGAAGCTGACCAGAGCCCGGGAGAGGCGGGCGCCGAAGCCCTTGAGCAGGGCAAAGCGGGCCCCGGCCAGGCGGGCGGCGGTTTCGAAATCAAGGATGCCCTGCTTTTCGCCGATTTCCCAGTGGGACAGCGGCGCAAAGGAGAATTCGGGAATATCGCCCCAGCGTTTGATCTCCACGTTGTCCGCTTCATCCCGTCCCTCGGGGACCGAATCGTCCGCGAGGTTGGGGATCGACATGATCACATCCTGCAGTGCTTCCTCAATGGCCGCCAGCTCGCCGTCGATCTCCTTGATCCGCTCCGACACCGTTTTCATCTCGGCGATCATCGGTTCGGCCTCACTGTGCTGGCCGGACTGTTTGAGGCCGGCAATGGTCTTGGAAACCGTGTTGCGCTGGTTTTTCAACGCCTCTGTTTCGGCAAGGGCGGTCAGGCGGCGACCGTCGATTGCTGCAAATCGATCAATGAGTTGCGGGTCAACGCCGCGGAGAAGGCTTTTTCTTCGTACCAGTTCCAGGTTTTCCCTGACAAAGCGTAATTCAAGCATGGTCTCGTCTGTGGACAGTTTGTATGAGGGGTGAGATGGTGAACTCCAGGATGTTCCGAGGTATTGTCGGTTCACCCCGCTTTTATCACGGCCTCCGGGTAAACGCAATGGGTATTCAATTGCTTTTATCCGTCTGTTTTGCTACTTTTTTCCCGTTGTTGTCCGCTGTAAATTCCACTTGTCCCCGTTCCTATCTGCCATGGCCGAATCACTGAAATCCTTTGCTATCTTTATCGTCGAACTCCGTAATTCCTTGAAGATGCTTGGGATTGCCGTACTGAGCTCCACCGTGCTCCTCTTTTTTCTTTCCAGTCGGCTGCTCACGGTTTTTCAGCACCATCTCGGCGAGCATCTCTATTTTTTCTCCGTGGCCGGCCCCTTTCTCGCCCATGTCAAGTTGGCCTTTTTCGGCGCGCTCTATATCCTGATGCCGCTGTGCATGTACGTGCTGTGGAAGGCGGTGGGCAAGCCGTTTCAGGTGACCGGCCGCAGGCTGACTTGGTTTGTCACCGCAACCTGCTGCCTGTTTTATTGTGGCACCGTCTTCTGCTATCTGGTCACCTTGCCCTTCGGCATCCAGTTTTTGCTCAGTTTTCAGTCCCAGGATCTGCAGGCGGTGATTTCCATCAGCCGATTCGTCAATTTCGTGGTACTGTTTCTTCTGGGTTTCGGCCTGGTGTTCGAATTGCCGGTGTTCATGGTCTTTACCGCCCAGGTCGGCTTGATCTCGGCGGCGGCCTTTGCCCGGCATCGCCGCTATGCGATCCTCGCCATCGCCATCCTTGCCGCCCTGCTCACGCCAACCCCGGATCTGGTGAACATGGCCCTGATGGGAGCGCCGCTGTATCTGCTCTACGAGTCGGGTATTCTCCTGATCCGTCTCCTTGGCAGAGGGACACCGCCGGTGAGCCGATAACCCCCTGCCTGCCGGTTGGGGACGGCTAGTAGGAGAGGACGTCGATCCCGTGTTCGCGCAGGAGGGCCGTGGTGACCCCTGCCGTGGGGGCCAATCCACAGGATGGGCTCTTGGATTTAAGCAGGCAGCAGCTGACGTTGAGCATCTGCGCGATGTGCAGCACCATCTGCGCGCCTCTGATGAAGTGAGCGGTCCGGTCGATGCCGTCTCTGTCGAGGACGCGCGCGGATCCGGCCAGCACGGCATGGCCGTCGCCACCGACGATTTCAGCCGCAATGCGCGGCGTGGGCAACCCCCCGAGCTGTTCCGGGCAAACCGGGCACCAGTGGTAGTCGTTGAGATCCTGGAGGCACTGGGGATTGGCTTTGCTCTTGCCGTCGTAACGGGTGCAGAGGCCGATCAGGCAGGCACTGACCAGGCAGCGGGGGGTTGTGCTGTTCATAAGGACTATGTGAGAGTTATTGAAGCTATGGCGATACGAAAGAGAGAGGAAGATGGGGTGCGCGATAGCAAGATGCTGTGGCTTATAGGCAGTATTGTCGTCATCGTTTTCCTGGTGTGGATAGTGTTCGCTCCTGGGCGCGGATTTTTTCATTATGTTCAACTGCACCGGGAAATCAGCTCCTTGGCAGAGGAAAATGCACGCCTTGAGGCGAAAAATGTCGAGCTTGCCGAAGATATCAAAAAACTGCAATCGGATAATGCTTATCTTGAAAAAATAGCCCGGGAAAAACACGGACTCCTGAAGAAGGACGAGATGGTGTTTGATTTTAACAGGCCGGCGAAAAAGAAATGAGCCCTCCCCAGCAGGATACGAGCGACTCCCCGTCTATCGGTGCTGCTCAGCCGCTGAACCGGCAAATTGCTGTGTACCTGGCCGGTGCCCTGAGAAAACACCTGCTTTTGCATCAGCAGGTGGGTATAGGGAACTATGGGCAAAGCGAGGTGATCGACCGATTTTTGCGGCCGCAACGGCAACCGGCCGTCAAGGCGCCTGCCCGTGCCCCAGGGCAAAGTCCTGCTCTCGCGCCGGGCAAAGAGTCGGCCAAGAAAAGGCCGGCGGCCATTGGCCAGTCCGTGGAGCAGGTGGCGGATGTGATGCAGGACGTGCAGACATGTGCGGGCTGCGACCTGGCTGCAACCGCTCTCCGCGTGCCCGGGCAGGGAAAAAAAGGCGCCCGCCTGCTGATTGTCGGTGATTCCCCCCAATCCGCTGCGCAGGGGGCGGTCCTCTTTGGCCAGGCGGAAGACCAGTTGTTGTGGAAGATGATGCAGGCTATTGGCTTGCATCCCGGCGATGTCTACGTGACCAATGTGGTCAAATGTTGTCCCGGCGAAGACGCATCCCCGTCCGGAGCAAGCGAGCAGGCCTGTCGGGGGTATCTGTATCGGGAGATTGCAGCGGTGCAGCCCCGGGTCATCCTCGCCATGGGAGCGGTGGCCGCCCGGGCCGTCCTCGGAAGCGAGGTATCGGTGTTTCGCCTGCGCGGGCGTCTCCATGCAACCCGCTTTATCGACGCGTTCGGTGCACCGATTCCGGTGATGGTCAGTTTTCACCCCCGCTTTCTTCTGGAACAACCCAAGATGAAGAAGGCCTCGTGGCAGGACCTGCAGATTGTCCAGCGGCAACTTCTGGCATCGATGAAGGGAAACAATGCCGGCAGCTAATGGACACGGAAACCGTCCTCAACCGTCGAGAAGTTGTGTGAGCGACAGGCAGAAAACAAAAAAATCCATGAACAGAGAGGAACAGGAGGCTGCATGGCAGTTTTTGAGATCAGACATCCACTGGTGAAGCATAAGCTGGGATTGCTGCGGGAGCGGGATATTTCCACCAAGGACTTTCGCGAGCTCGCCTCGGAGGTCGGCATGCTGCTCGCCTATGAAGCCACCCGCAATCTGCCTTCCGAAAAGGTGACCATTGATACCTGGGCCGGGCAGACCGAGGTCGATCGCATCAAGGGCAAGAAAATCACCATTGTCCCCATTCTCCGGGCAGGGCTGGGGATGATGGACGGGGTGCTCAAGGCCGTGCCCAATGCCAAGGTCTCGGTGGTCGGGCTGTATCGGGACGAGCAGACGTTGCAGCCGGTGACTTATTTTGAAAAGCTGGTACAGGACATCGATCAGCGGCAGGCAATGATTCTTGACCCGATGCTGGCCACCGGCGGAACACTCCTGGCCACCATCGACATGCTGAAGAAAGCCGGATGCCGGGAGATCATCGGCATCTTTCTCGTGGCCGCGCCCGAAGGCATCAAGAAGCTGGAGCAGCAGCACCCGGATGTGGACATCTATGTGGCCGCGGTTGACGAGCGCCTCAACGAAAACGGCTATATCCTGCCTGGTCTCGGGGATGCCGGCGACAAGATCTTCGGCACCAAGTAACCACCACCGGCCAGGTGCGGTGCAGGCAATGCGGTCTTAGGATTTGCTGCGTCCGGAGACAAAGAGTTCAAATACCTTTTCAAAGACAAAGGGGATGGCTGCGGCCTGGGCATTGGCGGACCCGGCATAGGCCTTGGTCAGTTCAAAGGCGCGTTCAAAGGCCTCCTCATAGTCGGATGCGGTGTTTTTATTCATGATCTTCACCAGTTCGTCAGCCAGATGTTCTTCCATGTGCTCACCGTGTGTCAGAGATGTGTTGCCCAGGGACAGGGAGACATGTCCCTTGTACATGCAGAAATTCTGCGCATGATAGGGTGGAAACACGCTTTGGCCAAGAGTTTTTTTGGCGGCCATGGGGCGCGCCACCGCGAAGATCTTCCGCTCAGGCCTTGTCGATGGAGCGCCCTCCCGGAGTGTGAACCTCTTGTGCCAGGCACGTATGACTACAGGCTGCAATATGCCGCTTTCTTCAGAGCTATCCATGATCGATCAGCGACAGTATTCGTTCATTCGCCGTTGTGTCAGTGACATCATCTACGGGTTGATTGACGGCTTGACCCATTTTTCCGGGACCAGCCGTGCTGCGGTTATCTTTGCCCTGCGGCCGGATGGCCCTATGTTGCTCTGCGATCCGCAAAACCTGCTGCGGGGACATGAACCCATCTTTAAAAGTTTGTATGTCGACAATCAGCAGTGGCGCGAGAAGGCCGAGGTGCCGGTCGACAGCAAGCAGTTTGCCGAAATTACCCCGGTCAAGGATCCCGGCCTGGCAGGTCTGCTGTCAAACGGGGGCTATTCCGGCGCGGTGTTTTTTCAGCAGTGGTTCACCGAGCACCACCCGGATCTCTGCTCAACCGGCCCCACCCAGTGCTGGCTTGAGCACGCGGCCTGGCGGTTTTCCCACGACATGGCCAACGACAAGGAACTCTATACCGGCATCTCCGGCTATTTTTTACGGGAATACGCCACCCACGCGGTCCGTGATTACATTATAGACCAGATGAATCTTCTGCTCGGCTGGGATAGCCCGGTCCGCATCTACCCGGTGCTCGATGCGGTGCTGATGATCTCGGAAACAAGGGAGGAGGGTTCCTGGCCCGAGGGGCGGCTGTTGGTGGTGGACCCCTGTATGCTGGAGCAACTTCATTTTCTGGTGAAGTTTCAGGAAAGCGTCCGCCCGCAGCTGATCAACTACAAGCATGTGCGCAAGTTGTTGTTGACGGTGGAGCATTCCGGTCGCCATCTGGTCACCGACGGCCGTGCGATTCTGGGGATCTGCGGAGATACGCTGCCGACCTTTTCGATCTGTGCCGATTTTCGCGGCCGCCACGGTTTTTTGAAGGTGAACCGCAACAAGGTCTGCAGTTTTGCAGATGGCCGTTTCAGCTCAACCACCTATCAGGCCAAGCTGGTGCAGCTGGAGGAGTTGCTGCTGGAGACCGACCTTGATCGGATGAAAAGCTATTTCCTTTTCAAGATCGTGGTCTCGCTGGTGCATCATTCGCAGCAGCGCAAGCACGGCTGTACGGTTGTGCTCGACCTGAACGAGGTTCCGGTGCCCATTTCCGGGCAAACCCTGTCGCCGCCGCTTGATCTGCGCAAACCCTACATGTTGAAAATGGTCAAGTCCCTGGCCAAGGTCGACGGCGCTCTCCACATCGGTGCGGATATGCACCTGCACGGCTTTGCCTGCCTGCTCGACGGGCGGTCCTTTCCGGGCGAGGATCTGGCCCGGGGTGCCCGCTATAATTCAGCCCTGCGCTTTACCGCCGAACACGCCAACATTATAGTGGTGGTCGTTTCCTCGGACCGTCCGGTGTCGGTGATTCATCAGGGCCTGGATGTGCATGGAGTCTGTTCCTGGGAACAGAAGGGCGGCTGTATCTACAACCTGGATCGGCTCGATTACTGGGTAGGCCTGTAGGTCCTCGGCTTACCGGCAAAAATTGCGGACCTCCGGCTCCTGCTGGGCGGCATAGGCCTTGGCGAGCAGGGGGGTGAGTTTGCCCTTGCAGGTTTTCAGCGGCGGCAGGAGCGGGAAGGCCGGCAGCAGGGTTTCGGCGCCGTTCGGGGCCTGGAGGCGCAACTTCTCTTCCATATAGGTGTCGCGCAGCGGCGAGAGTTCACTGGGCATGGTGTCGTCGCCACTGTCCAGGCGTCTGAGAAAGCCCATCATGGACCCCATATCGTTTTTCCGCTCAAAGGTTGCGATTTCCGTGGCAATGGCCTGCCCCTCCTTGACGAGCCTGTCCATGGTGCCGGCATACTCTTCCAGCCCTTGTTGCAGGCGCAGGTAGACATCAAAAAACAGGTTGTTGAAGCGCATGTGGCGGGTGAATCCATGAATGGGCTGGCCTGCGAACAGGCGGCGGCGAATGGAGTCGGAGTTGAGAAGGTAGGGATCGAGAAAGACCGGGTCGCGAAAGCCGGTCACTTGAAAAAATTCTCGAATCAACGGTTCGCGCTGGAGCAGGATGTAGAGCCGGACCAGGTCAAAGCCGACCCCGTTTTCCAGCTGGCGGTAGGCCAGGAGAATCTGTTCGTTGTAGAGGCGGCTGTCATCCTCGATCATCTTACGAAATCCGAAATACCGGTCAGCGATCTCCTTCTTGATTTCCAGGGACAGCATTTCTTCCATGCCGTGCATAGGTGGACTCCTTGGTAGGGCGATCAGTGGGCGAAAGGACAGGACGCAACGGTGCTTTATCCGATATATAATAGTCAGCCTCGAGGAAAAATGCTGCAGTGCTTGTCCCGTTTCCGCGGATTTCCCTGAGAAAATACGTTCTGGTCCGTTGTTGTATGTCCCGGATCCCTGGTTGTTCGTGTGTAGCCGGGAAGATTGTCGGGAGTTTGTCGAATGCGTTTGTGCTTCGTGGTAATTGTGTATGTCCCTTTCTTTTTCCCGTGATCAGATCAAGGCCTCGGTGAAGGAGGCCGCCGATATTGTGCAGGTCATCGGCGAGCATGTCGAGTTGAAACGTGCTGGTGCGCGCTTTACCGGATGTTGCCCCTTTCATAACGAAAAAACGCCCTCATTTTCCGTCAATCCCCAGGGGCAGTTCTATCATTGCTTCGGTTGCGGCGAGCACGGCGATGTGTTTTCCTTTGTGATGAAATTTCATCACATGGATTTCCCCGATGCGCTGAAGATGCTTGCGCAAAAATATGGGATCGAATTACCCGAACGGCAGCTCTCCCCGTCCGAACAGGCCCATCTCCGCCAGCGCGATGCGCTCTACCAGGCCAACGAGGAGGCGGTGCTTGTCTATCAGCAGTGTCTGCGCCATCCCAAATGGGGCAGGGACGCCCGCGCCTACCTGGAGCGCCGCGGTGTGCCCCAGGAGTTTATCGAGCGATATCGGCTTGGCTATGCGCCGCATCCCGACCAGGTAGGCTGGAGCTATCTCTTTGAACAGCTGCGGGCCAAGGGGGTGGATGCCGAGATTCTTGAGCAGGTGGGCTTGGCGGTGCGCAAAGACCGTGGCGGCCATTACGATCGTTTTCGTTCGCGCATTCTTTTTCCGATCACCGACATGACCGGTCGGGTGGTGGCCTTTGGCGGCCGTATTCTGGGGGAAGGCAATCCCAAGTATATGAATTCACCCGAGAGCCCAATTTTCGAAAAGAATCGGCTGCTCTTCGGCCTGCAGCCGCATCGCCAGGCGATTCGTCAGGCAAGGCGGGCCCTGGTAGTCGAGGGCAACTTTGACCTGCTCTCCCTGGTGGTGCACGGGATTGAAAACGTGGTCGCCCCGCTGGGGACGGCCCTGACCAGAAATCATATTCATTCCCTGCGCAGTTATGCCGACGAAGTGGTGCTCTTGTTTGATGCCGATGCCGCCGGGCTCAAGGCCGCCATGCGCAGTATCCCCTTTCTTCTTGCGGAACGGGTCGACGGCCGGGTGGCGCTGCTACCCGCGGGACACGACCCGGACAGTTTCGTTCGTGAACAGGGGGCAGCTGCGGTGGAAGGGCTGGTCGCCTCGGCCCGTCCCTTGGCCGAGTTTTCCTTTGACACCCTGGTGGGTGAGCATGGGCTGACATTAAGCGGCAAGAACCGCATCGTGGGCGAATTGCAGCTGCTGCTGAAAGATGCCGCAGATCTTGAACAGCGGGAGCTGATGATTGCCCATTTCAGCGAGAAGCTGGGCGTTTCTCCCGGTTATTTCCGAGGGCAATCCGCACGGATGGTCCAGCATCCTGTGACGGAGGGCAAACCGACGGCGGTGGTGAGCAGGCCCCTGGCCACCCGCGACAAACAGTTGCTTGATTTTTTGATTCTCCATCCGGAGCATTACCAGCAGCTGCAGGATGCCGGTATGGGGGAGGTAGTGACTCACCCCCTGGCCCAGGAGGTTTTTGCTCACATCGCAGGGGCGGCGCAAAGCAGCGTCTGTCAACCCGAGGATTTGCTGATGAGGATCGAACACGAGGGGGTGCAGAATTACATCGTTGAACTGTTGACCGCTCTTCCTCCCCCCCCCGAGGGGGAAGATGGAGAATCGGATCAACTGATGGTTAAGGAACTGCTCTGCTGGTTGCGCATCGAGCGGCAACGCAGGGATGGAGCGCATCTGCAGCAGCGCATTGCCGAAGCGGAGCGGGGAGGGGATCTTGGGCTTTTGATGGAATTGCTTCGGGAAAAACAGGTTCTGGAAAGAAAAAGACAAAGTTTTTAGTTTAACTGCTTGAAAAAAGATTGGAATCGGATAGATTCAAAAAATTGTATTTTGTGGGAGGGGGAAACATTGCGTCAGACTGTCGGCCGATGGAGCTTTCCGGAGTGGTCATCCCTGTATCCGTGGAAATTGGTTCATATTTTTCACCTGATTGGGCGAGATGGTTGCAGGGCTGTGCCAGATGCCGCCGGTTTAAAATTTTTGACAGCATGTTGAGGAGGGAAGATGGGCTCGGAACATGAATTTGTAGAAGACGATTTGGAACAAGAGGTGTGTGCCAGTCCCACTCGATCCAGTTGGAATCGCGAAGCCACTGAAGGCGAAGACGATTGGGCCGTTCGCAACGGGATTGAACGTCGCTCCCCTCTGGACCGCCGTATCGGGGATGATCGCCGAACGACTGATCGCCGGGGGTTGGGCAGTAGTATCGATCCGATGAATATCTATCTCCGCGAGATGGGGAACCAGCGCCTGCTCAGTCATGAGGAGGAGATTGAACTGGCCCGGATGATCGAGGAAGGCGAGACCCGGATTCAGTCGGCGGTCCTTCGCCTGACATTGGGCATCACCGCCCTCAACGACCTGGCCGAGAGTCTGTTGCGCGGCAACCTGCGGATCAACTCCGTTATCCGCGGTCTCTCCGATAATGATGACAAGGAGTTGAAAGAGGTCCGCGATGCCTTTCTCGACCAGGTGGAAAAGGCCAACGAGCTCGACGCAAAGCGTCGCGAGCTTTTTCTCCTGCTGAAGAAAAGCGGCGATGACCGTGTCCGCCAGACAGAACTGGTTACCGAGATTCTTGCGGTGGGCGATGCCATCTCCCGTCTGTTTCTCGACTACCGGATGTGTTCCAAGGGTATTCTTTCCGTGGCCGATGCGGTCAAGGAGTTGGCCCAGAAATTCAATAAGGTACGGGTTGTTGCCCGCCAGCAGGCGTTGCTCGATGCGGCCCGCCGCCATCAGCAGAATGGGGCGGAGAGCGAGATCAATCCCGTGGAGATCGAACGGAGAGTCACTCTGGAACTAGCTGAAACTATAGGCCTTTCTTGGCCCGCCTTTATTGAGGTCCAGGAGGAGATCGAAATCGGCCGGGAGATGGCCAAGCAGGCCAAGGAGACCCTGGTCCGCGCCAACCTCCGCCTGGTGATCTCCGTCTCGAAAAAATTCATGAATCGCGGCATGCAGCTCCCCGATCTGATTCAGGAGGGCAATATCGGCCTGATGAAGGCGGTGGAAAAATACGACTACAAGCGCGGTTACAAGTTTTCCACCTATGCCACCTGGTGGATCCGCCAGGCGGTCACCCGCGGCATCGCCGACCAGGGGCGGACGATCAGGCTGCCGGTGCATATGATTGAAACCATCAATCGCATGCTCCGTTTTTCAAAAGACTTCCAACGGCTGGAGAGCCGTGAACCCACCCCGGAAGAGATGGCCAAACAGCTTGGCACCGACGTGGAGAAGGTGCAGGTGGCCTTGAAAACGGCCAAGGATGCGATTTCTCTGGACGCGCCGGTCAACGATGAAGAGGATACCCTGCTCAGCGATTTTATCGAGGACCATGCCCACCCCGATCCCCAGGATAATTCGATCACCGAGAGCCTCAAGCGTTGCCTGTGCAAGGTCATGGGCAGTCTGACCCCTCGTGAGGAAAAGGTGCTGCGCATGCGCTACGGGATCGAGATCGGCTGTGATCACACCCTGGAGGAGGTCGGACAGTGCTTCTCAGTCACCAGGGAGCGCATCCGCCAGATCGAGGCCCAGGCCTTGAAAAAACTGCGTCATCCTGCGCGAAGCCAGGATTTGCAGAGTTTTATTCAGGACTAGGGCGCCTTGCCGGTTCATCCGGAAGCGGTTCACTGGCTCGCCCTTTCTCTGCTGCCCGGACTCGGCTCCACCCTTGTGCACCGGTTGGTCGAGCACTGCGGCAGTGCTTCGCTGGTGGCGCGGCGGCAGTGGGGCACTTTACCACTGCCTGCCGGTATCGGCCCCAGGCTGCAGGCGCTCCTGGTCGATCCAAACCAGCTCAGGGATGCGTACCATCGGGCGGATGAGGCGTTGCGGCGGCTCCAGCATGCCGGCTGTACTCTGCTCTGTCCGGAGAGCCCGGAGTTTCCTTCCAGCCTGCGCACCATTCCCGATCCTCCTGCGGTCCTCTATTGCCGGGGCGATCTTTCCCTGCTTTCCTCTGCGGCTGTTGCCCTGATCGGCTCGCGGGCGGCCACCGAGTACGGCCGCCGAATCGCCTTTCGTTTCGCCGGCGAATTGGCGCGTGAGTCGCTGGTGGTGATTTCCGGCGCTGCCTACGGCATTGATGCCGCAGCCCATCGCGGGGCCCTGGACGCGGGCGGGAAGACGATCGCCGTGCTCGGTTGCGGCCTTGATGTGGCCTATCCCAAACCCCATGCCCCGCTGTTGGCAGAGATCGGCGAAAAGGGGCTGCTCCTCTCTGAATACCCCCTGGGCACCAAGCCCGATGCCTATCGATTTCCTGCGCGAAATCGTCTTATCAGCGGTATGGCCAGGGGCATCGTCGTGGTCGAGGCCACGGAAAAATCAGGTTCGCTGATCACCGCGGCTCTGGCCCTGGATCAGGGGCGTGAGGTCATGGCCGTGCCTGGTCGTGTCGATTCCCTCAAAAGTGGAGGCAGCCATTGGTTGATTCGCCAGGGCGCCCACCTGGTGCGACAGGTGGACGACATCCTCGAAGCCCTGTGCTGGAGCCGCCAAGAGCTCCCCGCCACCGATTCATCTCCACAGAGGGGCGGCAAGGTCTTGAGCGCGGCAGAAGGCCAGCTCTTGCAGGCCCTGGATGTTTATCCCCTGGATATCGACTCGTTGGCGCGGAAGACCGGCTTGTCGATTGTCGAACTGCATGGTCTGCTGTTGCAGCTTGAACTGCAGGGGGTGGTGCGTCAACTGCCGGGACAGATGTACGAACGGGTGGAGCAAAGCTGAGGGGGCTCTCCCGCAACGCGCTTTTGCACACAGGCGTTTTGCGTGTTGTCGCGTTTTTTGCTATGATGGGCTCTCTAATGCACCTCCGGTCGGGAGGGCTGTTTTAAAGGAGAATACCTATGAAGTCTGTCATGATTGCCCCCTCGATCCTCTCCGCCGATTTTTCCCGGTTGGGCGAGGAGATTAAAGCCGTCGAAGCCGCCGGTGCCGACGTGATCCATATCGATGTCATGGACGGCCATTTCGTCCCCAACATCACCATTGGCCCATTGGTCGTCAAGGCGGCCCGCCAGGTGACCGATCTGCCCCTGGATGTCCATCTGATGATCACCCAGCCCGATCGCTATCTGCAGGATTTCATCGATGCCGGCGCCGATTGGGTCACGGTGCATGTCGAGGCCTGCACCCATCTGCACCGCACCCTTGGCTACATCCGCAGCCAGGGGAAGAAGGCGGGTGCCGTGCTTAATCCAGCCACCTCGCTTTCCACCCTGGAGTATGTCCTGGCCGAGCTCGATCTGGTAATGTTGATGAGCGTGAATCCTGGATTCGGTGGACAGTCCTTTATCGAATCCTCACTGGAAAAAATCAGTAGACTGCGCGCAATGCTCGATCAGGTCAATCCCGAGTCCGGCATCGAGGTCGACGGCGGTATCAGCCCTGCAACTATTGCCCGGGTCGCCAAGGCCGGTGCCAATATCTTCGTGGCCGGATCGGCGGTCTACGGGGCCGCGGATTATCGGGCCGTCATCGCTGAAATGAAACAGCTGGCCACCCCCTAACGTCTTTGTCAACGGAGGGTTGTATGCATCTCAGGGATTTTTCCACCTATAAGGCCGTTGCAAAACTCGCCTCCCTTGCGAGGCAGCCGCACGATCTCACCGGCTCTCAGGGGCTGACGGTGGAGCGCATCAAGAGCTCTATCTGCTCCAATTGCGGATTTGATCTCCTCTATGCCACCCAGCGGGTGAGCGACGAGGTGCTCGATGGGCTGCAGGAACTGGCCGACGAGGCGGGCCTGGTCGATGCCCTGATGGCGATGAAAAAGGGCGAGGTGCTGAACCGGATCGAAGGCTATGCAAGCGAAAACCGGCAGGTGCTGCATACCTCCTGTCGAGATGTCTTTGCAGATCCACCCCTTGCCGAGGAGGCCTCAGCTCAAGCCAAGGCACAGTTGAAGAGGTTGCGGACTTTCCTGGAAGACCTGGACAAGGGCTCCATTGCCAACGCCCAGGGGGAGCCCTTTACCACCATGGTGCAGGTGGGGATAGGCGGATCCGATCTCGGGCCGCGTGCCCTTTCCCTAGCCCTGCAGCCCTTTTGCCGTGAAGGGCGGAGCGCCCGCTTCATTGCCAACGTCGATCCGGACGATGCAGCCGAGGTGCTGCAATCGCTTGATCTTTCCTGTACCCTGTTCAACATCGTCTCCAAGAGCGGGGCCACCCTGGAAACCCTGACCAACGAGCAGTTGGTCAAGCAGGCACTGGTCCGCGCCGGGCTGAATCCTGCCCGTCACATGATTGCGGTCACCGGTGAGGGCAGTCCCATGGACGATGCCAGCCAATACCTGGCCTCCTTTTATATGTTTGACTATATTGGCGGGCGCTATTCGGCCACTTCCATGGTCGGTCTGGTCACCCTGGGCTTTGTCCTCGGCTATGAGGCGGTTCTGGAGATCCTTGCCGGTGCCCACGAGGTGGATCGGGCGGCCGAGGAGCGCAATATCCGCAACAATATCCCCCTGCTGTTGGCACTGTTGGGTGTTTGGAATCGTAACTTTCTGGGCCATGGTACGGTTGCGGTGCTCCCCTATAGCCAGGCCTTGTCGCGCTTTCCGGCCCATCTGCAGCAGTGCGACATGGAAAGCAACGGCAAATCCGTCACCCGCAGCGGCGACCCGGTCCAATGGCAGACCGGCCCCATTGTCTGGGGAGAACCCGGAACCAACGGGCAGCACGCCTTTTATCAGCTTATTCATCAGGGAACGGAAATCGTTCCCGTGGAGTTCATCGGCTTCCGCCGCTCCCAGTATCAGGTCGATCTTGTGGTTGCCGGGACCAGTTCTCAACAAAAACTGCTGGCCAATATGCTGGCCCAGTCCATCGCTTTGGCAGTGGGGCAGGATAATGCCAACCCGGCCCAGCGTTTTCCAGGAAACCGGCCGAACTCAGTTCTGCTGGCCGACCAGCTCACCCCACGAAGCATGGGAGCGCTGCTGGCCATCTACGAACATAAGATTGCCTTCCAGGGATTTTGTTGGAATATCAATTCGTTTGATCAGGAAGGGGTTCAGTTGGGCAAGGTCCTGGCAACCAAGCTGTTGACGTTGATGCAGCAGCCGGCAGCAGAGGGGTCGCCGGGCGCACGGGCATCAACGGTGGAGGCAGCCTTGTTGAAGGGGGCGAAAATAGGCTGAGCTAAAGTACTTTGCGGGGCCATTTCCTTGGTGCAACAATGGCTTATGGTTTTTTGTTGACAAAGACTTTCCGGACGTTTATGCTCGCTTTCTGAATGAGCATTCAATTAAGTATTGTGCGTTCTTGCCTGTATTAACGTGCAATTCTCGTTCGGGCAACCCAAAATGACAGGTAATTTTTCAACCACATAATCTCTAGGAGGAACACTGATGGCAAAGCATGAAACGCCTCTATTGGACGAATTAGAAAAAGGTCCATGGCCGAGTTTCGTCACCGACCTCAAGCAGCAGGCAGAGACCAAGCCTGAGTGCTGGGACATCCTTGGCCAGCTTGAGCTTTCATACAAAGATCGGATTACCCACTGGAAACACGGCGGTATCGTCGGTGTTTTCGGTTATGGCGGTGGTATTGTTGGTCGGTACTCCGACGTGCCTGCACAGTTCCCCGGCGTTGAGCACTTCCACACCGTACGTATTGCCCAGCCCTCCGGTCTCTACTACTCCACCGAGAACCTTCGCGCTCTCATGGATCTGTGGGAGAAATACGGTTCAGGTGTAACCAACATGCACGGTTCCACCGGTGACATGATCTTCCTCGGTACCCGTACCGAGAACCTGGAGCCCCTGTTCTGGGATCTGACCCATGACCTGAATCAGGATCTTGGTGGTTCCGGCTCCAACCTGCGTACCCCGGCCTGCTGTCTGGGCGAGTCCCGCTGCGAGTGGGCCTGCTACGACGCACAGGAAGCATGCAACAGCCTGACCCAGCGTTATCAGGACGAGATCCATCGTCCGGCCTTCCCCTACAAGTTTAAATTCAAATTCTCCGCCTGTCCCAACGACTGCGTTGCCGCCATCGCCCGTTCCGACTTTGCTGTTATCGGTACCTGGAAAGATGACATCCGCATCGATCAGGCCGCTGTTCAGCAGTACATCGCCGGTGCCGAAGGCTACCCGTCCAACGGTGGCGCCCACAAGGGGGGCAACTGGGGTGCATTCGACATCCAGAAAGAGGTTATCGACCTCTGCCCGACCCAGTGTATGTGGATGGAAGGCGGTGAGCTGAAGATCGACAACTCCGAGTGTACCCGTTGTATGCACTGCATCAACGTTATGCCCCGCGCCCTGCGTCCCGGCGTAGAGAAAGGTGCTTCCATCTGCATCGGCGCCAAAGCCCCGATCCTGGATGGTGCCCAGTTCGCGACCTTGGTCATTCCGTTTATCGAAGTCAGCGCAGAGGACGATTTCGAGTCCCTGGTTGATGTGATCGAGAAAGTTTGGGATTGGTGGATGGAAGTTGGTAAGAACCGCGAGCGCGTGGGTGAGACCATGCAGCGTATCGGCCTGCCGACCTTCCTCAGCGTTATGGAAGTTGAGCCCATTCCGCAGCACGTTAAAGAGCCGCGTTCCAACCCCTATGTATTCTGGAAGGAAGAGGAAGTACCCGGTGGCTGGGAGCGTGACGTTGTTGAGTTCAGGAAGAAACACGCAGCCTGATAGCCATCTTCGAATTTACTTTAACGGAATCACTATATAAGGAGATTTTACAATGGGTTACGATCCGAAAAATCCTATGGAAGGTCGGATTACCGACTTGGGACCGCGCTACTACGGCGACTTCCTGCCGCCCGTCATCAAAGAGAACAAGGGAACCTGGCTCTATCATGAGATCCTCGAGCCCGGTGTCCTGGTGCACGTGGCTGAGAGTGGGGCAAAGGTTTTCACCGTTCGTTGCGGTTCCGCCCGTCTGATCACCGTCAATCGTGTACGTATGTACTGCGATATCGCTGACAAGTGCTGTGACGGTTACCTCCGTTTCACCACCCGTAACAACGTCGAGTTCATGGTGGACAGCGAGGAGAAACTGGCTGCGCTGAAAGCTGAGCTCGCCATTCACAAGGCCGAACTGCCCATCGGCGGTACCGGTGCCTGTGTAACCAACATCGTTCACACCCAGGGTTGGGTACACTGCCATACTCCGGCCACCGATGCTTCCGGTCCGGTTAAGGCCGTTATGGATGACCTGTTCGAGTACTTCGGCTCCATGACCCTGCCCGCCCAGGTTCGTATCGCTCTGGCCTGCTGTCTGAACATGTGCGGTGCTGTTCATGCTTCCGACATCGCCATCCTCGGTATCCATCGTAAACCGCCGATGATCGATAACGATCGTATCAGTGGCGTCTGCGAGATCCCGCTGGCTATCTCCGCCTGTCCGTTGGGCGCTGTTAAGCCGACCAAAGCCACCAACTCTGCTGGTGAAGAGGTCAAGTCCGTCAAGGTACAGGCCGAACGTTGTATGTTCTGTGGTAACTGCTACACCATGTGCCCGGCCATGCCGCTGGCTGACCCGGAAGGTGACGGTATTGCCATCCTGGTTGGTGGTAAGGTTTCCAACCGGAAGTCTGCACCGAAATTCTCCAAGCTGATCGTTCCCTTCCTGCCGAACACCACCCCGCGCTGGCCTGAGACCGTCGCCTGTGTTCGTCAGATCCTCGAGGCCTATGCCAAGGATGCCAAGAAATACGAGCGTCTTGGCGAGTGGGCCGAGCGTATCGGTTGGGAGAAATTCTTCGAGAAAACCGGAATCCCCTTCACCGAGAAATCCATCGACGACTATCGTCTGGCGTACGATACCTGGAGGACCACCACCCAGTTCAAATACACCAGTCATACTGCCGCCTACACCAAGTAATTTTTGCCAATCATTGACCGGCCCTGATACTTTCAGGGCCGATCATTTATGTGTTTGAAACACAAGGAGCGCATTATGGCACTGAGCGTAGAAGAATTGAAAGCAGCCATCATCGAAAAGGCTAAAAAGGCACCTAAGCCACAGTTGTACATCAAAGATTTTTATGCGTGCGATCCGGATACAAAGCCGCGTGAAATCAAGAAAGTTGCCAATGCATTGGTCACCGAGGGCGAGCTTATGTTCTGGTCTTCCGGTTCTACCACCATGTATGCACGTCCTGATCGCATTCAGAACGAGGAAAAATAATCTCGATTTTTTTCCCTTAACTGTGCGGTACAAGCAGAGGTTCCAATTGGGCCTCTGCTTTTTTTTTTTGCGGGGAGCCTATGAAGATCTTTGTCGAGCAGACCGAATCAACCAATCTGATTGCCAGGGAAAAAGGGCAAGCGGGCGCGCCGGATGGCACGGTCGTCTGGACGGAGAGCCAGCATTCGGGACGGGGACAGTATGGCCGAGTCTTTGCCTCACCCAAGGGCGGCCTCTATTTCAGCCTGATTCTTCGGCCCCAGTTCGATGCACAGCATGTCCCCCTGATCACCCTGGTCACCGGACTTGCCTGCAGGGATGTCCTCCATGCAACCTACACGGTCGATCTCAAGATTAAATGGCCCAATGATCTCTATCTCAACGGGAAAAAGGTGGGCGGCATTCTCTGCGAGAACTCCTTTGATACGGGCAGCCAACCGCCATGGCCGATGGTGATCGTCGGGGTGGGCATCAATGTCAACAGCCGGCTTGCCGACTTTCCAGCCGAACTGCATCCCATCCTTACCACCCTCCAGGAAGAAACCGGTCAAAGCGTCGAGCTTGAATCCCTGCTCGACCGTTTACGGATAAAAATTTGTGCGTTGGTCGACACCTTGCCGGACAATCGGGAATCTCTTCTCGACCGTTGGCAAAACTATGATTACCTATTGCACAGGCCGGTCAAATACCTCAACGGAGAGCAGGTAATCCTGGGCACAGGCTGTGGTATTGCCGCCGATGGCCGCTATACCCTTCGTGATGCGAGCGGCCTGACACATACCATTATCGGCGGCCAACTGCGTCCGGCAGAGTGAGGTGATCCTTCCGGGTGAACCGCAGCCTGTTCGCCTTGCAAAGAACAAGGAGGAGTCATGCAACCCGATCAGTTCCTCGCCTTTGTCGTCTCGGAAGATGCGTCGCACAACATCCGCCGCAGGATAGAAGTGAAAAGCATAGCGGCTCTCCCGCCCGGTGATGTGGTGGTCAAGGTCGCCTACTCCTCGCTCAACTATAAGGATGCCCTTTCAGCAAACGGCAACCGGGGGGTGACGAAACAGTACCCGCATACCCCGGGGATAGATGCCGCAGGTGTTGTGGTTCACTCCTCGGTGGAACAGTGGCGTGAGGGAGAGGCGGTCATCTGCACCGGCTACGATCTGGGCATGAATACCGATGGTGGTTTTGGCCAATATATTCGTGTGCCGGCGGGGTGGCTTGTGCACAAACCCGTCAACCTCTCATTGCTTGAGGCCATGCAGCTCGGTACGGCAGGCTTTACCGCCGCTTTGTGCACCCTGGGGTTGGAGGCAAACGGCGTCACCCCGCAAAAAGGTCCTATCCTCGTCACCGGTGCGACCGGGGGGGTGGCGACCATTGCCATCATGATCCTGACAAAACTCGGCTATGAGGTGGCAGCGGTTTCAGGAAAAAAGGAAGCCGGCGTCTTTCTCAGGGATCTCGGCGTCGCGGAGGTCATTGATCGGAAAACCTTTCTCGCCGATGGTGATCGTACCCTGCTCCCCGGAAAATGGGCTGGCGTTGTCGACACTGCCGGCGGCACGGTGCTGGCGACCGCCATCAAGGGAACCGGCTTTGACGGTGTGGTCACCAGCTGCGGCAATGCCGCCTCCGGTGATCTCCCGCTCAACGTCTACCCGTTCATTCTTCGTGGGGTCCATCTGTTGGGCATCTATTCGGCAAACTGCCCGATGGAGAAACGGTTGCGGGTCTGGGAGAAGCTCAGTGCCGAATGGAAACTTGATCGTCTGGAGCAACTGTGCCGTGTCGTCACGTTACATGATCTGGACGAGGAAATTACCCAAATGCTGGCCAGCAAAAGCAAAGGCCGCTGTGTTGTTCAATTAGGAGATTGATTGTGAGCAGTGTATTAGCCAAGGAAGTGTTAACCATTGAAGCTGAGGGCATACTGGCCGTTCGGGATAACCTTGGGCCTGAATTTGAGCGTGCCGTCGACCTGATCATGTCCTGTCCGAGCCGTTTGGTGGTCACGGGTATCGGTAAATCAGGCCTCGTGGGGCAAAAAATTTCAGCGACCCTCAATTCAACCGGGACACCTTCCCTCTTCCTCCACCCCGTGGAGGCGATGCATGGGGATCTGGGCATGGTCGCTGTAACCGATGTGGTGCTCGCCATCTCCTATTCCGGCGAGACCTCTGAGCTGAACAGGCTGCTTTCCTCGATCAAGGAGCGCTCCATTCCGATCATTGCCATCTGTGGTCGCAGCGATTCCACCCTGGCCAATCACGCGCAGGTCACCCTGAACGTGGCCATTCCCCGTGAGGCCTGCCCATTGGGGCTCGCACCGACGACTTCGACCACCGCGACCCTGGCCATGGGTGACGCGCTGGCGGTGGCCCTGCTCAATCGCAAACATTTCAAAGCCGAAGATTTTCGCCGCAATCATCCGGGGGGCAGTCTGGGGGCGCGGCTGAAGGTGGCTGTCCGGGAGGTCATGCTCACCGGCGACAACGTACCGCGGGTATCGGATCAGGCCAACATGGCCGAGGCGATCGCCGAACTCAATGAGAAAAGTCTGGGGGCGGTCTTTGTCACTGACGAGCAATGTATCCTCCGGGGGATCGTCACTGACGGTGATGTACGGAGAATGCTGTCCGCCGGGAAGAACTATGTGGACACCCCGCTTACCGAGGCGATGACGAAAAGCCCCCTGGCGATCTCCAGTGATCTGATGGCGGCAGATGCCTTAAGCATCATGCAGCAGCACGAGATCACGGTCCTGGCGGTGATCAGTGAGCAGGGAGGGCTTCTGGGAATATTGCACCTGCACGACCTGCTGGGCAAGGGCGAATTCCGATTTCTGATTTAAGTGCAGAGGCACGCCAACAGGTGGTGGTCGTTACTCCTTGGGGACCGACCACCGACCGGTTGCCGGATCATAGAGGTAGGCCAATTCCAGCTTGGACGAGGATCCCTGGCTTCGCTCCACGCAGGTCAGGGTAAAGAGGCTTTTTGCCCCCACCTTCTTGGTGAAGACGGCCTTGGGCTGCATCAGGGTTGAGCCGCGAAAGGTTGGATAGTTGTTGCGGAAGATGGTTTCGAAGTTTTCTTCCAACCAGTGAATCCGTTCATCCTGGCTCAGAATTTCCTGATGGTCCGCTATTTTTGCCCCCACCTTCTGGCTGATAGTTTTTACTGAGGGGTCGCCCGCAAATTTGCTGTTCTGGATAAAGCGCTGAATCTTTCGGCTCTGGGCAATGACCCCAGCGCTATCCCCATTCCCTTCCGCGACCAATACATTGTCCTGCATCCGGGCGATCTGCACCATGAGCAGGGTCCGGGAAATCTTATCCACCGAGTCCTCGACAAGGCTATCGGTGCTGTCCGGTTCATTTTTCAAGAGCTGCAAGGCGTTGTCGTATTCGATGATCGCCTCATCCCAGTTTTTCCCTTCGTAGGCCTCACGAGCCTTGGAAAGCATGAGATAGAGTCGGGCATTGACCAGAAGCCTGTGGAGGTCGCTGCGTTCTTTCTCGGTGACAACCGTGGGATTGGCATCGATGGTCGACTGGGCCTGTTCCAGAAAGCGAATGGTTTCCTCCCATTGGGCCTGGGTGAAGGCCTTTTTGGATTGATCCAGGTCATGGCGGAAGGTGGCGGCCGTCAAACGATGGGTTATCTCGCTGATCGTGCCGAGCGACTGGATGTTGGAGGAAAGGGACAGCGCCTTGCGATAGGCTTCAGCCGCCTGTTCCCAGTTCTTGTTCTGTTCAGCCCGTTCGGCGATGGAAAGGGTCTGCTGCAATTCCAGGGATTGAATGATCTCCTTGATCGGTTCGTACTGTTTTGTCAGATTGTGATCCTGGGCGAATTGGAGCGCCTGGCGATAGAGGGGCAAGGCCTCGGAAATTTTTTCCTGTTTGGCCAGAGCTTGCCCCTGCTCGGTCAGGACGTTGAGTTCTCTGTGGGCTGCAGCCCTATCCGCAGGCATGTATTCCCCCTCAAAGAGAATCCGGCCCTTGAGGCCCTCCTGCAACTCAGGAGAGGAGAGCAGGCTCTGAATCCCCTGCTCATAGGCGCTTTTGCGAAAGCGGAGAATGGTGAGGTTGGAAAGCGACTGATTGGCTGATTCAAGGGCATCCTGGGCCGCATCGAACTGTTTCTTATCCAGCAGCAGTTGCCCCTTGAGCAGGTTGGCCTGAGATTGGCTCAGGGTGTTCTGGTCCTTGAAATAGAGGGATATGGTGCCGACACAGAGCCCGAGAAAAAGCATGGCAAAGAGAATCGGTTTCAGCGGTATGCCGCCGCCCAATTTGACACTGGATTTCCCCTTTTTCCGGGGCTTGTCCAGGGGCGCTGGGGGCGGTTGGGCGACCAGTGGTTCCGGGGTGCTCTCTTCGCCTCCGGGATGTCCGGTCATCTGGGCGAGTTGGTATGCCTGTTGGATTCGATCGCGCAGCGATTCGGCCCCTGGAGCATCTGCGGCAATGGCCAACAGGTTGTCGGTCACCTCCAGGGCTTCATCGAATTTAGCCATGTCCTCCAGCTGTTCGGCCAGTTTGAACAGTTGGTCGGTTTTGCGCAGTACTTTGCCGATGGTCTGCTGCATTTCATCTCGATCGGCAAAGTTGGCGTTTTCCGGAAGATCGGAGAGCAGTTTGTTGGCGGCAAAGATTTTGTTTTCCGCGATCAACTCGCGAATATAGTCGATATCAGAAGGGGTGACCGGTTTTTCGGGGGCCAGGAAATCATCGTTTTCCAGGCCCAGGGAGGCAAAGGTGTCATCGACCAGGTCGTCGAGATGTTCCTCGGTTTCCTGGATATCCGCCAGACTCAGGGTGTCGAGCGGAAGTTGATCTCCATGGCTGGCGTACCAGTCGGCGGCTTCCTGGTTGAAAGGGTCCTCAAGGGTATAGGCGCTGCCGCAGATCATCTCGCCGATATGGAGAATCAGTTCGGGCAGGGAAGGATTCTTTTGCCACTGGTCGGCGATGCGGATGGCGGCCGGATCGAAATCAGGGTGGAAGATAGGCGTCAGCGGTTTGGCAATGGGGGCAAAATGGGGATAGCCGAAGGGGAGGCTGATGCGGACACGGTGACTGGAGGCGATGGTGATCGTGTTGTCGTCGTCCCGGGAATAGCCACGAAGCGAATATTCGACTTCGTAATTATCAGGGGGCTGACCGTCGGCTTTGAGAATGACAATGTTGGGGTAAAGCTCGAGGAAATCTTTGAGTTGCGCATAATCGTCAGCAAGCTGCTGTGAACCCATGGCCATAAAAATAACCTATAATACGCTGTTGGTGGGGCATGATGCCGAAAATTATCGTAAGCCGGTCAAGATATTTCTGCATACTGTATAATATTTATTGATAGGAAACAAGGCGGCTTTATGGGAGAGGAGAAAAAGTTGTTTTGCCTAACTCCTGGAAAAGATTCGATTGAGTGGAGACCGTTTGGCATGTACACTGGGAACAGCAATTCCCCCTTGGTTCTGAACGTGATGCGAGCTCATGAACACCTTTAAGGCCGTATTTGAAATTATTCATGTGCGAAACTGTCCCTTCTACGAGCAGAAGGAATGTTTTTCCTTGACCGAGAAGGCGGTCGAACTCCCCTTGGGACGTTCGTCCTGTCTGATATTGGTCCGTGAACTCACTGGCCTGCTGTTTTCACTGATGCCCCATGCCGCCGTCCAATTTGTCGAACAGCGCAATACGGTCTTTACCTGCGGCGGATGTACCGGCCTGATCAAATTCAAGCTCAGCGATAAACCATTCCCGCTCACCAGCGAGCCGTCACCGGTTCAGGTGCCGGAAAACAAGGATGCGGTCATCAGTGGCCGCGTCGAGGCGATCGTTCCGGCCGAACTGTTGCAGGTTTTCCATATGCATCAGAAAACCGGGCGGTTGATCATGGAGTTCCCCCAGGGATCGGCTCGGGTGACCTTTCGCGAAGGAGGGCTCTTAGCCGCACGGTTTCATGACCTGGATAACCAGGAGGCCATCTATGCAATGCTCCCGGAAAAAAAAGGCTCGTTCTATTTTCTTCCCGGGCTGCCGGATGCGTTGATGAAGGCCCGGGAGATCGGCGATTTCATGATGATCCTCATGGAGGGGCTGCGCAGGCTCGATGAGGAAGAGTAGGGCGTTTCCGCTTGCCTAACCGCGGGCAAGGGGCGGAAGGGACAATATATCCATGAAAGTATCCACCCAGTAGCGGGCATTGAGCCCGGTATTTCGAAAGGCGACCAGGTCCACGCCGACACTGGCGCAGTGTTCTTCGTCAATCACCGAATCTCCGATATAGAGGGCCTCTGTCGGCCGTACCTGGAAGTGGTCCAGGATCATCTGCAATCCGTCCGGTGCCGGCTTGGGGCGAGGTGCGGTGGAGGCTGTCACCACCATATCGAACCAGGGGCGCAGTTGGAAGGTGTCCAGGATGTTCTCCATGGTGTCGGTCCGGTTGGTGGAGATGGCGGTGTGATACCGGGGTTTGATGGACTGGAGAAAATCGATCAGGTCCGGCTCCATCTCCATGAACTGCAGGTAGGGCGTGTAGTCGAGGCTTTTCCGGTAAGCGTTGACCTTGTCGATGGCGATATGGCTGTGCTTGCGGAAGATATGGAGGATGGAGTTGTTGACGTTGTGAATGTGCGCAAATTCGAGTTCCGCGGCATCCATGGGCGGGCAGTCGAAGTGGGCAAGGATATGATTGTAAAAGGCCCGATTGGACTCTTTTGAACTAAACATGACGCCGTCGCAGTCAAACACAACCAGTTTCAGCATGGTGATCAATCTTGGGGCAGAGGGGGAAGGGAGATCCCGGTTTCCCGGGTGAGTTGGTCAAAAAACAGCTGCATAAAGGTATGCCGTTCCCTAGCCAGGGTTTGGCCGACAGGGGTCAGCATCTGGTCGCGCACCTTGGACATCTTGACCTGAAATTCGCGGTAGGCCGTGTCCTCGAGCGAATAGGGCAGGGTTGCGGCGCAGTCGGCCCCGGGATTATGGAGCCGGGCGCCGATCTGACCGGCAAAGAGGAAGGCGCGGCCGATACCCACCGCGCCGATGGAATCGAGTTTATCGGCGTCAAAAAGGATTTGCGCCTCCACCGTTTCCGGCACCCGGCCTCGCCGGTAGCGGTGGCTACGGATGCAGTGGCAGATCGCCTCGATATCGGCGTCATTGTAGCCGAGTTCCTGCAAGATGGGCACGGCAAGCTCTGCTCCGCGAACGGCATGGCAAACCTTGCCCTTGCTCAGGCTTTCTTCCTTGCGGCCGATATCGTGCAGCAGGGCGGCAGGGATGAGGATCTCGAGGCGAGCGTCCATCTGCCGCCCGATGAGAAGGGCGGTTGTCAACACCCGTTCGCTGTGATCCGGGCCATGCGAACCCCCTTCGGTGATGGAGAGGCTGTGGCTGATCTGGCGAAGGCGATCGAGCAACTGCGCATCGATGGGGTATGGAGCCATCAACGAGCCCTGACCTGCAATTTTTGTTCACGCACCGTAAAATTCCTGCATCAGCCAACGGATGCCGAGCAGCAGCAGTTCCTCGTCATCGCCGGCAATGCCTGCGAGTTGGGCCGGAGTCAGCGGGCGATTCAGGGCAATGCGCCCCTCGACCATGTCGGTCCGAAACTGATCCAGGTCGTAGAGCGCCAGGGTGTACTGATCCAACTGCTTGCGGGTCGGGCGAAAGGAGCCGTCCTGAATTGAGGGATGCTGCACCAGCGGCAACAGGGCATCGTTGAAGCGGTTGTACTCCTCCAAACCCTGATCGCGCAGATAGGCAGCCACGCTCTGCTGCTGGTTTTCGCCAAAACCCTTGCAATGGGACTCCCGTACCAGGACCAGGGACTCGGTGATCTCGCCGTTTTGCTGACGGGCTGCTCCGCGGCCCACCGGGTAGGCCCGGCAGCTACCGGGACGGTCCTCATAGACCGTGCATCCTTTGCTCTCGACGAACACGCAGGAGGCGCGGCCGTCATCCACCATGGTCAGGTAGCAGGTGGGAAAGAGCTGTTCTTCATCCCATTCGATAATCACGTATCGATCCAGGAATTGCCCGGATTTGACCTGCAGATGCCGTTTGAGCCGCAGCACATCATAGGGGGTCAGGGCCAGGTCGAGTTCCCGGCAGCATTCGGTGAAACAGGAGACGCCCGGGTGACAGGCAAAGGTCATCGGCTGTTCTGCGGCAATGGGCTGAAACGGTTGGGGTACGTCTTGATGTGTGCTCATTTATGGGATCTCCCGATGGATAAAAGCGGGCTGGCGACGAAGATCGATGAGTAGGTACCGATCAGCAGACCGATCAACAGGGCAAAGGAGAAGTCGTGGATGCTGCCCCCGCCGAAGAGGTAGAGACAGGTGACCGTGATCAGAACGGTGAGCACGGTGATGATGGAACGCGCCAATACCTGGTTGGTCGAAAGGTTGATGATCTCGTGCAGGTTGAATTCTTCGTGTTTGGCCATGTTCTCACGAATACGGTCAAAAATAACGACGGTGTCGTTGAGCGAATATCCGGCCAGGGTCAACAGGGCGGTGACGATGAGCAGGGTAAGCTCCATATTCATCACCCAACAGATGCCCAGGACGATGAGCACATCGTGAAAGGTGGCCACGGTGGCGGCCAGGCCGAACTGGAAATCAAAACGGAGCCAGAGGTAGAGAATAACGCCAAGCATGGACAGGCCGATGGAGAGGATGGCCTTGCTCCGCAGGTTGGCCGAGACCGAGGCGCCGATCTCTGATTTGCTTTCCAGGGAAAAACCCTCGTCCGCCAGTTCCTTGTGCAGGGTGTCGGTGATGCGATCGCTGAGATCGCCGATTTTTGCTTCGGATTTTTTGATTTTGACCATCAACCGGTTCTCGCTGGTGACCTGTTGCAGGTCGATCCCCTCGAAGCCACCCTTGGCCAGAGCCACGCGGGCATCGTGCAGGGCAAAGGGCTTTTCGGTCTTATACTGGAGCATGGTGCCACCGGAAAAATCGATGCCCATGTTCGCCTGGCCGCGAAAGATCTGGACAAAGGCCACCAGGCCGAGCAACACCAGCGCGCCGGAGAGGGTAAAGGCGATTTTTCGCATCGCCATAAAGTCGAAGTTCGTTTTCGGCAGCAGCTGGAGAAAGGAAATCTCCTTGATCTTCTTCAGACTGAACAACGAATCGTAGATCAGGCGGCAGACAAAGAGTACGGCAAAGAGGTTGAAGACGATGCCGAGGGTCAGGGTGATGGCAAAACCCTTGATCGGGCCGGTGCCGAACAGGAAGAGCACCAGGGCGGTAATCAGGGTGGTGACCTGGGCGTCGACGACCGACCAGAAGGCCTTGGTGAAACCGCCCTCGACCCCGGAGCGTGCCGATTTTCCCAGGGCGAATTCGTCGCGCATACGCTCGTAGATGAGTACGTTGGCGTCGACCGCCATACCGATGGAGAGAATGATACCGGCAATACCGGGCAGGGTCAGGGTCGAGCCGAGCATGGCCAGGCCGACGAAGAGGAGAAGAATATTGAGTACCAGGCCGATGTTGGCGATCACGCCGGAAAGCCGGTAGTAGAACAGCATGAAGAGGACCACCAGGGCTGCACCGAGCAGACCGGAGAACATCCCCTTGTTGATCGAATCCTGCCCAAGGCTGGCACCAACCGTCAGATTCTGAATGATATCAACCGGTGCCGGCAAGGCACCGACACGCAGGACGATGGCCAGGTCAGTGGCTTCGTTGTGGGTAAAACTTCCCGAGATCTGTGCGCTGCCGCCGAGGATCCTCTCACGGATCACTGGGGCCGACCGAACGATCTCGTCAAGGACGATGGCCAGGCGGTGGCCGACATTTTTTTCCGTGATGGCCGCAAAGACCTGACCGCCGCGAGAGGTCAGATCCAGGCTGACATAGGGCTCGTTGAAGGTGCCGCCGATGCGTACCTGGGCGTTTTTGACCATCTCACCGGTCATCAGCACCGGATTTTCCAGCAGGATCGGCACCTTGGACTCACGTTTGGTTTGGTCGTCGATCACCCGTTCAAAATAGATTTCCGTCCCCTTGGGCAGACGACTTTGCAGAGCGAGGTTCAGCTGTTTGCGGCTCTCCCCCTCACGCCACTGGCCGGCCTGCTCGGCATCATGAATGAGCTGCCCCAGATCAATGCCGGCGGTGTCGGCCACCATCTTGAACTCAAGCTGAGCGGTCTGGCCGATCAGGCTCATGGCCCGTTGTGGATCCTTGACCCCCGGGAGCTGGACCACGATCTGGTTCTCGCCTTGGCGAACCACCACTGGTTCGGAGACACCGAATTGGTCGATACGGTTTCGAATGATTTCAAGTGACTGATTGACCGCATTTTTCCGGATGAAATTGACTTCATCTTCCTTCAGGCGGAGGGTGATCCGGGGAAAACTGCCCTCATCGGCTTGGATCTGACTGTCCAGATTGGGAAAGTTTTCTTGGAGGATCTGTTTGACCGTGGAAACCGCCCCGGTGTTGGGCAGGGTAAACAGTACCGACTTGGCATCGGTGGTCTCCATACGGACCGCGTTGATGTTCTTGGAGGCCAGTGCGGTCTTGAAATCAGAGGCAGCCAGGTCCAGGGAATTCTCGGCGGCTTTTTCCAGGTCGACCTGGAGAACGATGTGCATACCTCCCTGAAGGTCCAGGCCGAGTTTGAGCCCGGCGGGAGCCATGTACTTCTTCCACCAGTCAGGCAGATTGTGATTGACCGATGGCAGAAGCGCAAGGCCTGAAAAAAATAAGAGGAAAATGACTAGCCCGATTTTGAGCTTCAAGCTGGAATTCATGAATGCTGCACCTGTGGCTGAGAAAAAAGATGGGTGGATACATGGTTACGCAAAATGATCAGACTATACGTCGACAGGGCCGGTGATGCAACGGTGGGTCGACATTTTATTTGAAAAAGCGTCTCCGAAACCGTGCAGTTGAAAGCGAAGAAGCTCGGGCAAGCTCTCCTGCCGGCTGGAGTTCCGTAATCGTTTCTCTCCCTTAATCAGAGGGGACGACCCAAGTTGCAGCGATGCCGATCAATCTCCGCCGTTGCCGGTCAGGGCCGCTTCTGTTAGATTGGCGCCAACGTAATTTTTCCTGTTTTGCCGTTCACCGCATAGCATTCGGGGACGACCTATCGAACTTCGTAATCTGCTGTTTCTGCAGTGTATGACCGCGCTGTTTTGATTGTTCAGCAACACATCCTTTTTCATTGCCGCCCGCATCGGTGGCTGGAGATACCGACATGACCCAGGAAAGCCTTCCCCAGTTTGTGCAAACCCTTCTCAATCCCGAGTGTTACGATCATCCGGTTGCCGAGGTGGAACTGGTGCAAACCCATATCTCTTTCGTGCTCCTGGCCGGGGAATTCGTCTACAAATTCAAGAAACCGGTGAATTTCGGTTTTCTTGATTTTTCCGATCTGGAGAAACGACGTTTCTGTTGCGAGCAGGAACTTGTGCTCAACCGCCGGCTCTGTCCGGATATATATCTGGGGATCGTCACCGTGACCCGTGAGGAGGATGGGCGCTCTATGTTGGACGGTTCGGGAGAGGTGGTCGAATACGGGGTGAAGATGGCGCGTATGCCGGAAGATCGCATGATGCAGCATGTGATCACCCGAGGCGAACTGGGGAGCGAACACATAGAAGCCCTGGTTGCCATTCTTGCCGATTTTTACTCCAGTGCCGAAGGGGGGGAGGAGATTGCCAAATTCGGCACTGCCGATGCAGTGGCGGTCAATGTCCTTGAAAATTTCGAGCAGACCAAGGGCTTTATCGGCCAGGGGGCATTGACCCAGGAACAGTTCGACATCATCTCAGGCTATGCCCGCAGCGTCCTGGCCCAGGAACCATTGTTCCAGCGCAGGATTGACGGCGGCTACATCCGCGATTGCCATGGCGATCTGTACTCGACCAACATCTGCCTGGCCGATAAAGTCTATATTTTTGACTGCATAGAGTTCAATCAACGGTTTCGATACTGCGATGTCGCCAGCGATGTCGCCTTTCTCGCCATGGACCTTGACTTTCATGGGCTGACCCATCTCTCCACTCAGTTCATCGAGCAGTTCTGTATCCGGACCGGGGATACCTCGTTGATGAGCATGCTCAATTTCTACAAGTGCTACCGGGCCTATGTGCGGGGCAAGATTGGTTTGTTCACCGCAGGTGACCCTGCGGTTGCTCCACAGGTACAGGAGCTTTGCCTTCAGCAGGCTGCCCAGTATTTCAAGCTTGCAGAGCGTTATGCAGGTGCGTGATGGAGCCCACAGGGCACCAGTGAAGCGCAGGCTGGTGGTGTTTTTCGGGATGACCGCTTCGGGGAAATCCACCCTGGCCATGGCCTGGGCGCAGCAGCAGGCGGTTCCCTATTACAATACCGACCGGGTCCGCAAGGAACTGGCAGGGCTTGCGGCAACCGAGCGTCGCCCAGATGGCATTGATCAGGGCATATACTCACCGGCCTTGTCTGCGCGCACCTATCAAACCATGCTGCAGAGGGCGGAACAGGATTTTGCCGAAGGGGCATCGATGGTGATTCTGGACGGCTCGTACAGCAGGCGTGCGGATCGCGATGCGGTGCGGGCGGCGGCGCTGCAGGCGGGCGTGGCGTGTTGTTTCTGCTACTGTCAGTGCTCGGCAGAGGAGACCAGGCGCCGGCTGGCTGTTCGAGCAGTCGACCGCGAAGCGGTTTCCGACGGGAGATGGGAAATTTACCTGCATCAGCAGGGGAGTTTTGCCTTGCCTGCTGAGGATGAACGCCGGGATTGCTGTTTCCTGAATACGGAAGAGACGGTGGAGAGCCTGCTGGAAAAAATTGGCGACCTTATGAAGTCAACCTGAGAGGGATATTTCGGGTTCGTCAGATCCTGATTTGCGGACTGATTTTCAGGTTGTTGACGTGTTCCGAAGCCATCAAAAAGAGCGGCTCAGCCTTTTTTACAAGGGCTGAGCCGTACCTGTTTCAGCGCTTACTGTTTTGCATCCGGGCCTCGCTGCTCCTCTTCCCGCTGTTGGCTGACTTTTACTTTGGAGGCGGACTCGTTTTCCTTGGCCTCTTCAAGACGATCTTCCGGCGCCTTGGTCATAAATTCCGGCAACCAGCGACTCATGCCCCAGGACGGCGGGTCTCCAGCCTGCAGACGCTCTAAAAGGGCTTTTGCCTTGGGGGTCAAGGAGGTGTCCGGGTACATGGCCAGCAGGTACTTCAGGCGCTGTTGAGCCTGCTGGTACCGTTCGGTGCGGACGTAGAACACGGCAACCATGTATTCGTGGTTGACCAGGAACTCCTTGCAGTCGTGAATCTTGGTCTTTGCCTCCTTGGCATAGGGCGACTGCGGGTAGGCGTTGATCAGGCGGGAAAAGGCCTTGATCGCCTCCTTGGGACCGGAGATGTCGCGATCGATGCGGTCCGAACGATTGTAATCGCACATGCCGAGCTGGAACAATACATAGGGAATGGCTTCGTTGGTGGGATGGTGTTCTTCAAATCCCTTGTAGAGCACCTTGGCCTCGGCATACTCCTTGTTGTAGTAATGTGCATCGGCCGCCTTCAACTCCGCCAGCATGGCCTGGGCGCTGAAGGGGTGTTCGTCGAGGATCAGCTTGAAATTTTTCACGGCCTCGCTGTAATCGCCGACGTTGTAGGCATCCATTCCTAGGGTGATCAAGGTTTCCGGAGGCAGAGACTTGGGCTCGTCTTCCTCGCCAAAGGTAAACTTGCTGAACATGCCGCTAAACGTTGAGCACCCGGAAAGGGCCAGGGCTAAAAAAAGAAGACAAATCAGCGCCAGGCGTGATATTGAAGGGTGCAACCGGGGAGAGACAGGCATAACGAGTCCTCTATTCACTGCAGTTTAAGGGTTGATCAGGTGCTTGGTTGCCGAGGTAATGTTCAACCGAGAGCTCTGCAACCGCGCCTTCGCCGGCGGCGTTGACGATCTGACGGGATCGCTTGCTGCGAATGTCACCGGCGGCAAAGACTCCGGGGATGGAGGTGGCCATCTCATCGTCGGTGATGATAAAGCCGGCTTCATCGGTGTTGAGTTGTTCCATCGGCAGGATTTCCGTGTTGGGGGCAATGCCGATCAGGATAAAAATGCCGGTCACCTTCAGGGTCGATTCTTCCTTGTTGTAGTGGCGAAGCAAAAGCTCCTCCACACCGGTGGTTTTTGAACCGCGGATTTCAAGTACCTCGGTGTTCCACAGAAAATCGATTTTTTCGTTGCAGAAGGCTTTTTCCTGAAGGATTTTGGTGGCGCGCAGTTCTCCTCGGCGATGGATCACAGTCACCTTGGAGGCGAACTTGGTGAGATGGAGCGCCTCTTGAATCGCGGTGTTACCGCCACCGACCACGGCTATCTCCTGGTTGCGGTAAAAGGGGCCATCGCAGGTGGCGCAGTAGGACACACCACGACCACTGAATTCATACTCTCCGGGGATGTCGAGCTTGCGCGGTTTGGCGCCGGTGCAGAGAATGACCGTCTTGGCGGTGAGCACGTCGCCGTTTTCCAGGGTGACCGACTTGATCTCGCCCATCAGGTCAAGCGCGGTGATGGTGGCAAACCGTTTTTCCAGACCGAAGCGATCGGCATGGGCGGTCATCTTATCCATCAGGTCAAAGCCTGAAATGCCGTCTCCAAAACCGGGATAGTTGTCGACCCAATCGGTGACCAGGACCTGGCCGCCGGTTGCTCCTTTCTCGACGAGAAGAACGCTGAGCCGGCCGCGGGCGGCATACAACCCGGCCGTAAGGCCAGCCGGTCCCCCTCCAACGATGATCAGCTGATACTGTGCCTGTTGCATGTCCAAACCGGAAAAAAGAAGACACGTCCCCTGCTCAGACGAAAGAAGAGGACGTGCCGAAATGAAAAGAAATTAGAGGGCTTTTTTGATCAGGTCCTGCAGCTGGGATTTGCCGACAGCACCTGTGATTTGGTCGACGACCTCTCCGCCCTTGAAAAGAATCAGGGTGGGGATGGCCCGAATGCCGAATTTTCCCGGGGTCGCGGGGTTGTCATCCACGTTCATCTTGGCGATGACCACCTGACCCTCGAATTCCGCCGCCAACTCATCAATAACCGGACCGATGGCCTTGCAGGGGCCGCACCAGGGCGCCCAGAAATCAACCAGACAGGGAAGCGAATTGCCAACAATGTCCTTCTCGAATTCGCTGTCGGAAATGTGCACTACCTTTTCACTTGCCATCGTTTATCTCCTTTTGGGCGGCCATTGAAAGGGTGTAAAAAATATAGAAATTTCAATGGTTATGTAGTGGTTAGTTGCATCGGCGGTCATTCTACCTTGCCGATTTCATAGTGACAAGAAAAAATTGACATCATTGCGGCACTGTCAAGTCCGGCGGCGAATGAAAGTTTTTGCTTTTGACATCGGAAAAACTCCCGTGCTATAAGTGAAGGTTTCGTTATCGATTACCATCAAGTCAACTGGAGCCACTGGAGGCATGCAATGAAAACGGATCGGTCGGCAGAACTTTTTTCCCAAGCCAAGATGCTTATTCCCGGGGGGGTCAACTCGCCGGTGCGTGCATGTCGATCCGTGGGCTGTGATCCACTTTTTGTCAAAAAAGCGGCAGGTTGCATCATCACTGATGTGGATGGCAACGAGTTTGTCGATTTTGTCGGTTCCTGGGGGCCGATGATTCTCGGTCACGCCCATCCGGAGGTGGTCGAGGCCATTCGCGAGGCGGCAACGCTTGGAACCAGTTTCGGCGCGCCCTGCGCCCAGGAGGTTGAACTGGCCCAATTGGTCTGCGATTCGGTGCCTTCCCTGGAGAAAATTCGCTTCGTCAACTCGGGCACCGAGGCCACCATGAGCGCCATTCGCTTGGCGCGGGGCTACACCGGGCGGAAGATGGTGATCAAGTTCGACGGCTGTTACCATGGACATGCCGATTCGTTCCTGGTCAAAGCCGGCTCCGGCGTCATCACCCTCGGTATTCCCGGGAGTCCGGGCGTGCCCGATGACATCGTGAAAAACACCCTCTCCATCCCCTATAATAATATCGAGGTGCTGGAGAAGACGTTGCGGGATGACCAGCTGGATATTGCCTGTGTCATCGTTGAACCAGTGGCCGGGAATATGGGGGTTGTTGTCCCGGAATTGACCTTTTTGCAGCGCTTGCGGGAGTTGACCAGTGAACTGGGCATCGTGCTCATCTTTGATGAGGTCATCACCGGTTTTCGCCTGGCCCTTGGCGGCGCCCAGGAGCGCTTCGGCATCAAGCCGGATCTCACCTGTCTGGGCAAGATCATCGGTGGAGGGCTGCCGGTTGGTGCCTACGGCGGGAAACGTGAGTTGATGGAGATGATCGCCCCCGATGGACCGGTATATCAGGCCGGTACCCTGTCGGGCAACCCCTTGGCTATGGCTGCGGGGTTGGCCATGCTCAAGGTCGTCCGCCGGCCGGGATTTTACCAAGAGCTCGAGGCAACCGCGACCTGGTTCGGTGAGGAGATGGCGCGGTTGGCTGGGGCCGCTCCGCTGCCGATTACCCTAAATAGCATCGGATCGCTGATGACCTGCTTTTTTACCGATACGCCGGTCACTGATTATACCTCGGCCATGACCGCCGATACCGACCGCTATGGCAAATACTACCGGAGAATGCTTGACGGAGGTGTGTGGCTTGCGCCGTCGCAGTTCGAGGCCTCCTTTATTTCGGCCGCACATGATCGCAAGCACTTGGAAAAGGCCTTGGAGTTGACTGAATCATCATTCAAAAAATTGATGGATTAGTTAAAAAAATATTGCGTTTGCCGGTTGCGCATGCTACCTGTAGCTGCGATTATCAAGTCCCGGTAAATGCGCGTGAGGCGTACGATGTCAGACGAGCGCAGGGAGATGTTCAGGCAACTTGCCGTCTACAGTGAAGTCGGCATGAGCTTTGTCTTTTCCATCATCATTGGATTCGGCATGGGATGGGCTCTTGATAACAAGGTGTTTGGGGGAAAGACCTCTCCCTATCTAACATTTATTTTTTTAGGTCTGGGGATTATTGCCGGATTTAAAAGACTCTGGGAACTGACCCGGAATATGCAAGATGAATAAGTACGTACCTACAATCAGTTCCGCCGATGACGACGGCCTCGTTCTCCGACGGGTGATGGTCCTGGGCTGGTTGCTGCTGGTTGCCGTAACTGCTGGCAGCTGGTTGCTGTATGATTTGCAGTTCGCTCAATCGGCTTTTCTCGGCGGGATTCTCGTGAACGGCAGTTTTTGGCTGCTGAACAAAGATGCCCAGCGATTGATGCAGAAGGTTAGCCAGACAGAGGCCGGGATGATCGTGCATACGGAAAAAACGCGATTTTTTCTCCGTTCTTTTGTCAGGCTGGTTGTTCTTGGATTGTTGTTATTCGTGGTGGCGGTCAGGGTGCCGATCAATGTGATCGGGCTGACGCTGGGATTCACCACGGTTATGGTCAGTGTTGTCATCATCGGCTTGGGCATGAACAAGTGCTGGTTGCCGAGCAAAGCGTGAGGAGAGAGTAGGTCATGGAACATCCGATATTATTTATTTCTTTGGTTCTTCAGGCGTTAGGGCTGCCGGTTCCCCATACACCGGTTGGTCATACCCTCCTGGAAAAGATCTGCGAACCGTATATGACCTACACCTGGATGGTCATGGCGTTTCTGATCATCGTCCCCAAGCTGACCATGGGTAAGTTGGAGATGGTTCCGGGAAGCGGCCAGAATTTTTGGGAAGTTGCCGTAGGTGGCGTTATGGACTTCTGCACCGAGAATCTTGGTGAGAAAGGTGCCAAAATGCTGTTCCCGATGATGGCGACCTTCTTTTTCTACATCGTCATCGCCAACATGATCGGACTGATCCCCGGTTTTATGTCTCCGACTTCAAGCCTGAACATCACCCTGGCCATGACCATCATCGTCTGGCTGACCCATCACTTCCTCGGCTTCAAGTACCATGGTATCAAGTACTACAAACATTTCATGGGCCCGAGCAAGGTGCTGGCACCGTTCATGTTCCTGCTTGAGATCATCAGTAACTTCGCCCGTTTGATTTCACTCTCCATGCGTCTTTTCGGTAACATTCTTGCCAAAGAGGTTCTGCTTGGTGTTCTGTTCATGCTGGCCGGTGCCTTCTTTGCACCGCTGCCCATCCTCTGCCTGGGCGTGCTCGTCTCGCTTATCCAGGCAGTGGTATTCGTTCTGCTTTCCCTGCTCTACTGTGCGGGATCGATGGAACACGCCCATTAATTCGTTTTTACAAGTTCCGTTCCAACGGAGAAGAAGGCCAACTATATAACTTTTAGTACGGAGGACACAAAAATGAATACAATTACTCTTGGTCTGATTTGTATCGGAGCAGCTCTTTCCATCGGTCTGGCCGGTTTTGGCGCAGGTATCGGTATGGGTAACGGTCTGCGCGGCGCTTGCGACGGCGTTGCTCGTAACCCGGAGGCAAAGGGTGCCATCACCACCACCATGATCCTTGGTATGGCTCTTTGTGAGTCCATCGCCATTTACGGTCTGGTTATCGCCTTTATTCTGCTCTACGCCAACCCCTTCAAGGCTGCGCTTGGGCTGTAATAAGCTGCTCTAGGGAGAACATCCCTTACAAAGGGGCTGCGGTGCTTGCCGTAGCCCCTTTTTTTATTGGTGCCTGTCCATGGGTGATGCCCTCATAACGCCGCGTCGGGAAAGCAAAGAACCGCAGTTGCCGGAGTGTGGGATCTTTGCCCTCAACCCATCCGATGCCTCCACCATGATTTCCCTGGCCAAGGAGCAGCAACTCCGGCGCCAGTTCTTGTTTAACTCCCAACTCTTTTTCAATGAACGGTTTTTTCTTGCAGGACCAGCGGTCGGTGCGCCGATGGCGGCAATCTGCCTGGAAAAACTCATTGCCCTCGGAGCCCGCCGGATTGTAGTGTATGGCTGGTGCGGCTCGATCCATTCAGGCCTCCATATCGGCGACCTGTTCATGCCCACCTCCGGTTTGAGCGAAGAGGGCACCAGTGCCCATTATGGCGGCCCCAGGCCGTGGAATCTGGATTTTACCAACCACGTTGCAGCCCTTGCACAACAAAGCGGCCTGCCCCCCAAATCAGGCCCTATTTGGACCACTGACGCCTTATACCGGGAAACCCGATACAAGGTGGAGCGTTATGGGCAGGAAGGCATCTTGGCCGTCGATATGGAATATACGGCGCTGCATGCTGTCGCTGCCTTTCGCCAGGCCCAGCTTGCCGGCGTGATGCTTGTTTCCGATGAGCTGTTTGCAGGCAGATGGCGGCCTGGGTTTGGCCAGAAAACATTTCGATCCCGTTCACGGCAGACCTTGGGTCTGCTTGTTTCCCTGATCAATAAGGCGATGTTCTGATGAAAAAATTATTTATGGTCAGCCTCGGCTGTCCGAAGAACCTGGTCGATAGCGAAGTGATGCTGCATGCGCTTGAGCTTGCCGGATATGGCCTCACCGATTCCCCGGAGACGGCGCAGGCTATCCTGGTGAATACCTGCGGGTTCATTCAGCCGGCAGTGGAGGAGGCCATCGATACAATCCTTGAACTCGCGGCCTACAAGGAGGACAATCCAGAGCTGGTGCTGGTGGTGACCGGTTGTATGGTGCAGCGCTATGGCGAGGCCTTGTTGGAAGAACTTCCTGAGGTCGACCTTTTTCTAGGTTTGGACGAAGTGCCCAATATTGGGGGTATCCTCGCGAAGTACGATGGAAATCCTTGTCTGGTGGCGCAACCGGGATCAGCTCGTTTTCTCATGGACAGCGGCCACACACGGCGGTTGACCACGCCGCCCTTTCGTTCTTACCTGAAAATTACCGAGGGGTGTGACAACCGCTGCAGCTACTGTATGATTCCCTCGATTCGGGGGAGTCTGCGCAGCCGCAAGAGTGGTGATATAGTGCAGGAGGCCTTGGCCCTCCAGGCCGTCGGTGTGCAGGAGCTTTGCCTCATTGCCCAGGACCTGACCGCCTACGGCGACGATCTTGCCGATCAATCCAACCTGGTCCGGCTGCTTGAAGGACTGCTGGAGCAGACCGATATCCCCTGGTTTCGACTGCTCTACGCCTATCCCTCCGGCATTACCGATGAATTGCTGCAGCTGATGGCCGACAATCCCCGGATCGTCCCCTATCTGGACATCCCCTTTCAGCACGTCAGCGACCCGGTACTCAAGCGGATGAACCGCCACTACGGCTATGCACTCCTCGACGGCCTGATCAGCCGTATCCGTCAAGCCCTTCCCGAATGCGCAGTGCGGACCACCCTTATGGTCGGATTTCCCGGAGAAACCGTCGGTGACGTGGCCTTGATGGTTGCCGCCCTTGAACGGTGGCAACTCGATCATGTCGGGGTTTTTCAATACCAGGACGAAGACGGCAGTGCAGCCGCTCTGTTTCCGGACAAGGTCGACGACGAGGAAAAAGCAGTCCGATACCAACAGGTGATGACTGCCCAGGCGGAGAGAAGCAAACAGCGGTTGCAGCGTTTTGTCGGCAGGATCGAGCCTGTGTTGGTGGAAGGGGTGAGTGAGGAGAGTGACCTGCTCCTCGAAGGGAGAACCCGTTTTCAGGCGCCGGAAATAGACGGCTGCGTCTATATCACATCAGGACACGTCAACCCCGGTGATATTGTAGCGGTACACATCACCGAGGCGCATATTTACGATCTCGTTGGCGAGGTCGTCGAACAGGAGGGGCTTTACTGACCGCTGTTTTTGTTGACCTGTTCTCGAAGATCCTTGCCCACCTTGAAGAAGGGCAGCTTTTTCGGCCTGACCTGGATTTTTTCGCCGGTTTTGGGATTGCGGCCAGTGTAGGAGGTGTACTCCTTGACGACAAAGCTGCCAAATCCGCGAATTTCTATCGATTCCCCTCTCGCAAGAGCATCGCTCATGGTCTCGATAATGGTGTTGGTTATCGAGGCGGCCTCGCGAATTGGAATGTTCATCGCTTCGGCCAGGGCTTCAATCAATTCGGATTTGTTCATACCTGTCTCTCCCCGCAAGCTCCTCTAAGAATTTACTGAAATGGATTCGATTCCTCGGCTGAAAGATGGCACGAACGCACCATCGTTAAAAAGAACTGCTTTCAGGAGGTTGATGAAATTTAAGCAAGTATGTTTTTGATTGTAAAGGGGATTTTATTTGAAAAAACCTTTTTTAGATCGTTTACGCCAAGAACTCTGTATTTTCCGCTAGCCAGTGTGCCCAAACGGAGTTGACCGTAGGCGGTTCTTTTGAGATGCATCACCCTATGGTTGATAGCCTGAAACATTTTACGGACTTGTCGTTTTTTCCCCTCGTGGATGATCACTTCCACCAGACTTTGATGCGTGCTTCGTTTGAGCACGTGTACCTGGGCCGGTTGGGTGGTGATGCCCTCTATCTCGATGCCCTGCTCCAGACGTTCGAGTTGCTGGGCTGAAGGAAATCCCGCCACCCAGGCCTCATAGGTTTTTTTGACCTCGTAGCGTGGATGGAGAATCGCGTTGCCCAATTCCCCGTCGTTGGTCATCAGCAGGGCCCCTTCGGTGTCCAGATCCAGACGTCCGACCGGGAAAAGGCGCTCGGAAAAATCCCGGAGCAGATCCGAGACGATGGGCCGCCCCTGGGGATCGGCCATGGTGGTGACGTAACCGGCGGGCTTGTTGAGCAGCACATAGATCTTCTTCTCGAATTGGAGCCGTTTCCCATCGAAGCTGATTTCGTCGGTCACTGGATCTGCTTTGAAGCCAAGCTCGGTGATTATCGCGCCATTGACCCGTATTCGTCCCTCCTGAATGAGTTGCTCCGCGCCACGGCGCGAGGCGATACCAGATTTGGCCAACAATTTCTGCAGACGCTCTTCCATAGGCTTATGTCAATGAAACTCGCCGAATCTCAGCGGTACTGCGGTGGCAGTAGGGTTGCTATCTTGTCGTCCACCAGCCGTTTGGTCGCCGGGTCGACCTCCAGCACGTCCGTATACCAGGGCTTCATCCGGCAGTCAAAGACGATGGGGGGCTGCAGCCCCACATGGAAGCGTTGCACGGTCTGTGCGCGCCCGTGGATATCGTTGGCCGGCTCGAAGCGGGTGAAAAAGGTCCAGAGAAATTCCTGCAGGGAGCAGGTTGCCGCATCGGTTGCATCCACCAGGAGGATAACCGGCCACTCGCCAACGCCATCAAAGCCGGCCAGTTCATGAGCCAGGTCCGGGGATGCGTCATAGGGCGTTCCCTGAACGACCAAGGTGCCCGGCAGATAGGGATGGGGCCTGCTGCACCCCTCGGGCAGGGACCCGTGAAAGGTGTGCGGCAGTTCACGGACCTTCTCGCCCAGACCGAGCATCATGGCTTTGGAGCCCTTGTTGACCGAGGGACCGGTGTAATCCAGGGTGTCCTGGGAGACGTTGGCAAAGACAAAGAGGTCGCGGTCCCACTGGATACGTTCAAGGATATGTTGCCAGAGGCGGGGAAAATCGGCGACATCCAGTGCTCCGTCAGTGACCAGTAAAAATTTGGTCAACGAGAGTTGCCCCTCACCCAACACCCGAAGACCCGCGGCAAAGGCTTCGCGCGGATACCTGTCCGCGACCCGGGCTGCGGCCAGGCAGTGAAATCCTGTTTCGCCAAAGGTTTTCAGTTGAAGCACGCCCTTCATCACCAGCGGGAAGAGGGGAGAGAGGAGTTCCTGGAGGAAATCGCCGATAAAAAAATCCTCCTGCTTGGGGCGCCCCACCACAGTGGCCGGGTAGATCGCATCCCGGCGGTGATAGACATGGGTCGTCTGGAAAAGCGGGTAGTCATGCTGGAGGGAGTTGTAGCCGTAGTGATCGCCAAAAGGCCCTTCAGGTCTTCGAATATGCGGTGGAACCATGCCTTTGACGGCAAATTCAGCTTCGGCGACCAGGCGGTGGCCCCCGTAGGGGTCATCGACCATGGCCAGCTTTTCTCCTTGAAGAAGCGAGGCAAGGATCAGTTCCGGGATATTCTCGGGCAAGGGGGCGATGGCGGAGAGCATCAAAGCCGGGGGGCCGCCGATATACAGGGTCAGCGGCAAGGGCATATTGCGTTGTTCCGCGGCATGATAGTGAAATCCGCCTCCCTTGTGAATTTGCCAGTGAATACCGGTGGTGGTGTCATCAAAGCGCTGAATGCGGTACATGCCGAGATTGTGGCCCTGCCCTTCAGGGTGTTCGGTGTAGACCAGCGGCAGGGTGACGAAAGCGCCACCATCCGAATGCCAGGAGGTGAGCATGGGCAACTCGGTGAGGCGTGCAGGTCGCTGGCAGCACTCGAGAATCGGCGCGGTTTTGACGGGCTTTAACCCTACCTTGAGCCCCTGAGACAGGAGATTGCGTGAACCCCAGAGGGTGGACAGGGTCGGAGGCATGGCATGCTCGACAAGATCGACCAGGCCCTGGACGAAATTGATCGGCCGTCTGCCAAAGGCCAGCTCCAACCGCAACGGGGTGCCGAAGAGGTTGGTGACCACGGGAAATTGCGAGTTTTTCACCTTGGTGAACAGCAGGGCTGGGCCCCCCTGAGCAATGACCCGTCGGTGAATTTCAGCGATCTCCAGGTGGGGATCAACCGGAGTGTCGATGGTCAGCAACTGGTTGTTTTTCCGTAAGAGATCAAGAAAACTGCGCAAGTTGACAAGCGGTGGCATGGGGCTTCCTATCTGAAGACTATCCGCAGCGCGGATTAATGATGGTGATGTTCTTCGTGCAAAAACAGGCGGTGGTACTCGTCACCGCTGAGGTTGTTTTTCATGATGGCACCGAGAAGATCGACAACCTGGTGAATCTCCTCTTCGCTCATCCGCGGGACAAGGACCTTGGTGAGGCGTTCGTCGGTGAAATGTTGCAGGAATTCGACGAGCGAGCGCTCGTCGGTTTCACGATCGAGTCCAAAAAACATAATGATTTCCTAACTGATAAGGGGAGGTTAACCGGCAAGTATCTTCCACCAAACC
The DNA here is from genome assembly GCF_963665445.1 of uncultured Desulfobulbus sp. Classification (GTDB taxonomy): domain Bacteria; phylum Desulfobacterota; class Desulfobulbia; order Desulfobulbales; family Desulfobulbaceae; genus Desulfobulbus. The sequence continues at coordinate 4,916,211 of NZ_OY762276.1, forward strand.
TTGCGGGTTCGGGGACCGTCGAATTCGCCGAAGAAAATGCGTTGCCAGGTGCCTAACCGCAGACGGCCCTGATGAATGAACAGGGTCACCGAGGAGCCCACCAGCGCGGTCATCATATGCGCCGGTGAGTTGCCCTCTGCGTGTTGATAGGGATAATTGGCGGGGACGATCTGGGTGAGCGCTCCGAGCAGATCCCGCTGCACATCCGGGTCGGCCCCTTCGTTGATAAGCAGGCCAGCGGTGGTATGAGGATTGTAGACGTACAAAACGCCTTCGTCGATACCTTGTTCCGCCACAATTTGTTGCAGCGTATCCGTGATATCTCTCATTTCCAGGCGTACACGGCTGGAAAGGGTGAACTCACCTCGGGACATGATCTTACCGTTACTGAAGCTGCCAGGAACCGTACTCGTCACGACAGGCCGTGCTGTAGGTCCGCTGAGGCTTGCCATCGATCACCGCGTCGATTTCAGCGCGGCGGCAATACCGGTTCGTATTCGGATTCTGGTAGGCCGGCTGCGGGGTAACCGAGTACTGGTTGCCGGTATCCGGATTTACCCAGGTAGAATGCTGGTAGGAAACCCCCCGTTCATAGCTGTGATTGAGCTGTTCACGGTCGTACTTGTCCATCTCGTTGCCGACAATGTAGCCCAGCATGCTGCCGACAGCGGCACCAATGAGGGTTGCGCCGGTATTGTGGCCGATAGCCTGACCGATGAGTGCGCCTGCGGCAGCGCCGCCGACAGCACCGGTTTGTCCTTTGGTGGCACAGGAGGAAAGGGAAACGAGCAGAACAAGTGCGATACCGATACTCAGAGACTTCATGATGGTTCTCCCGATAGAGAAGATGAGGGCGTGAGCGAGGCCGGCAATTCTTTGGAGGCCTGCACGCCCAGGTGTTTGAGTGCTTCAGCCCTGGCCACGAGGTTGCCCTGACCTGTGGTGAGGCGGTTTCGCGCCGTATGCCAGGACTGTTGTGTTTGGTTGAGACGAAAGCCTATCTCCTCAAAGGCTTCAGCGAATCCAACGAATTTATCATAAAGATTCCCGGCATGTTTGGCAATCACTAAACTGTTGCGGTTTTGTTCGTCCAGGCGCCAGAGATGGTGAATGGTCCGGAGGATGGCAAGCAGGGTCGAGGGGCTGGCAAGGATAACCTTTTTTTGCATCGAGCTCACCAGGACCTCCGGCTCCAGTTCCACGGCTGCCTGAAAAGCGCCCTCAATGGGAATGAAGAGCAGGACGAAATCCAGTGAGCCTATCTCACTGAGTTGCTGATATTGTTTGCTTGCCAGCAGGTTAACCTGTCTTTTGACCGACTCCAGGTGTTGTCTGAGCAATGACGATCTCTGGGCCTCATCCTGTGTATTGTGGGCATCCTGAAAGGCCTTGAGGGAAACCTTGGCATCAATGATAACCGTGCGATTGTCTGGCAGGGAGACAACCACATCCGGCTTGAAGGCGGAACCGGATTCATTGACGTGATGCACCTGAACCTGGTACTCCTTGCCGTTGCGCAGCCCGGAACTCTCCAGTAGGCGGGCAAGGATCATCTCGCCCCACTGGCCCTGCAGTTTGTTGCTGCCGCGCAGTGCCTGGGTCAGGTTGGCGGCATCGCTGCTGATCTGCTGGTTGAGTTCCTTGAGGTGCTCGATTTCCTTGAGCATGGAAACTCGATCGCGGGAATCGCGGTCATAGATGTCCTCAACCCTCTTCTTGAATTCTTGGAGCTGGTCCTGAAAAGGGCGCAACAGATGGGTAAGGGTGGATGTATGCTGCTGATTGAGCGTTGCCCCCTTTTCGTGAAACACCTGACCGGCAAGGATCTGAAAATCCCGCTTGATCTGAGTGCGCGTCTCTTCCAGCAGTGTTTCACGTTCCTGCAGCTGGTGTTGCAGAGCTCGGTAACTTGCCTGGATCGCAGCGTTTTCGGTTTCCAACTGGCGGCATTCACGAATGAGCAGGTCGTATTCATGGCGCACCTCATCCAGTTCGCGGTCAAGCCCCTTTGCCTCATCCTGAAACCGTTCCAGGCGCAGGGAGAGGGTGAGTTGACGCCGTTGCACCCTGTTTTGCATGACAAGCAGAAGCACCACGGTAAAGAGCAGGCAGCCGCCCGCCCCGAGGCAGAAGGAGAACAAATCGATCTGATTGAAGGGCGGTGGCAGGGTTGTGAGATCAAACAAGGCCAGGGACACAATCAGCGGCGTCTGGTGAGTAGGCGCAAGGCCTCGATCTCATCAAGGAGATCAAGAGCCAAGGCACACCCGGGAAGGTTTACCCGTAGATCCTGTTGCAGCCTGATCACCGTCTGGACACGTTTCACCGCGACAAAGGTAAACCGCCACTCCTTGGGGGTCCGGCCCTGGGGGGTGATAATGCCTTCATCGATCATGTTCTCTATCAGCTCGGCGCTGACATTGCACAGGCGGCAGAGATCGGCCAAGGAGCAACGGGTTTCTTCATTGAGAACGATACCTGTTATACAGGTCACTTGATCGGTCATGTCATATACCTAATTCTGCTCTGGGGTTGATCGGCATTAACTTCGCCATCTGGGCATACAACTCACGCTGTTCCCTGGTTGTGGCTTCCGGGACAACGATCCGTAGGGTAACGATCTGATCACCAGTCTGCGTTCCGGCGCTCAACCCCTTGCCTTTGAGGCGGAGTTTTTTTCCGCCCTGAGAAGAGGCGGGAATCTTCAGTTGGACGTTGCCTCCCAGAGTGGGCACGGTGAGGGATGCGCCCAGAGCGGCTTCCCATGGGGTAATCGGCAGGGTGAGGTGCACGTCCCGTTTTTCGGCGTGAAACAACCGATCGTCCTCAAAGGCAATTTCCAAAAACAGGTCGCCGGCCGGTGCTCCGCCGTAGCCGGGCGCCCCCTGTCCTTCGAGACGAATACGCTGGCCCTCGATAATCCCCCGAGGAATTGTCAGGTTCAGGGTGTGCGGTTCAAGGTGCATCTGACCCCGCTGGTCCATCACAGGGCGACTGAGGGTAATGGTTTTCTGGGCACCGTGAAAAGAATCCTGTAACGAGATCAAGATCCTGGCATGCTGGTCCTCTCCGTGCATGCGAAAGTTGTACTGGCGGTGATTGGTGCGCTGGTTCTTGCCGAACAGGGATTCGAAAAAATCACTGAACTGCGAAGCATCCGCACCTGTGTAGCCGGCGCCGCGAAACTCGAAACCCGCATCCCAGTTTGGCGGTGGCTCGAAATTCTGTCCTTCGCGCCAATTGGCGCCGAATTGATCGTAGGCAACCCGTTTTTCAGGATCCTTGAGGACTTCATAAGCCTCACCAATATCCTTGAACAGGTTTTCTGCGTTTGCCTCTTTGTTGATATCGGGATGATACTTACGGGCCAATTTGCGATAGGCCTGCTTGATCTGATCCTGTGAGGCGTCACGTTCGACTCCCAAAATCTTGTAATAATCTTTATATTCCATGGTGCTCCCCGGATACGGTGAACGAAAAATTTTGCATAAAAAATAAGAATAGCCCATTAAAAAGAAAAGAAAAAAAGAAAGTGGCCTGCTTTCCTCTTGATGAGCGCGCTGCCTATCTCTTATGCTCTACCATAGGTGTGTATGAAAAAGAAATTGAGCAATATTGTTCTGACAGGATTTCGGGCCACGGGAAAAAGTACCCTTGGAAGGATTATAGCCCAAAAGCTGGGGTATGGATTTCTTGATACGGATACGGAAATTTGTCGTCGGTTCGGGGCAACGGTCGCTGAGATTGTCACCGAACACGGCTGGGACATCTTCCGCCAGGCCGAGGCGAAGTTGCTCAGCGAACTGTGCCTTGTCTCCGGTATGATCATTGCCACCGGTGGTGGCGCGATCGAGCATCTGGCCCAATGGCAACCTCTGCGCGAGGTCAGCTATGTGGTGTGGCTTGATGCGGATGCAGGCACCATACACAGTCGTGTTTCCACCGATCCGGTCTCTACACACCAGCGTCCCCGCTTATCTTTGGCTTCCCCTTCCGGAAAGGACGAGATAGATGCAATGCTCCGGTACCGTAATCCGCTGTATGCCGCTGGTTCCGATCTGCGGCTCGACACGGTTGGACATACACCGGAAGAGCTTGCAGCCGGTTTGTGTGAAGTCCTCGAGCTTCTTCGGGAAAAGGAAAACAAGGCGTGAGCAGGGAAGCTGTTCGTTGGGAATTTGATACATGAAAACAATGGAAAACGACAAAAACATGCACGGGCGGCCACTGGAAACGGTGTGGATAGTCACCCGTGAATACGAAGGGGTGGCTGGTGCCGGAGGTGTGAAGGATGTTTCGCGGCAACTGGCCGAAACCATGGCTGCCCGAGCAAACGTTTCGGTGACGGTGATCATGCCCAAATATGGGTTCATAGATGCCGAACACCTCGGATTTATGCCTACCGATGTGGGCCCTTGGTCCGGTGAAATTGCCGGGCGATCCTATGCGCACGGTTTTCTGGTGGATATGAATTATGCCTCTCAGGAGCGGCGCGAAAGTGTGGCACTCTGGCAGGCGACCATCAACAAAGTCGTCGTCTACCTGGTAGAGGCGGAACGGTTTGCCGAAAAGCAGGGGGTGTATACCTATACCGAAACGGATGAGCGGAAACATGCCTGGCAGCGGAGGGGCGAGGGGCATTTTGATTATTTCGCCATGAACATTTTGCTGCAAAAGGCCGCCCTTGATGCCATGATTCTTTTGGATGTTCGTCCCGATATCGTCCACTGCCAGGATGGTCACGCGGCCACCCTGCCGGCGATGATGCGGGAAATAAGCGGGTATCGGCCGTATTTTCGCAACACCGGTGCAGTGGTCACCATTCATAACGCCGGAGTGGGGTATCATCAGGAAGTGGCGGATCTTCCTTTTGCTCAGGCTGTCACCGGATTGCCCATGCGGGTTGTTCAGGCCTCAATGCTGGGGGGGAGTTTCGATCCTTTTCTTGCTGCCGCGCCCTATGCCGCCCTGAACACCGTCAGCGAAAATTACGCCCGTGAGTTGCAGCATACGCCAGAGGATGTGCGGACCGGATGGCTTGGGCATGCCCTGCTGGACCTGGGAGTTTCCCTTGCCGGCATTACCAACGGGATTGACCCGCAGACCTTTGATCCTACAAATCCAGGACTTATGCAGCTGTCGGCCGGTTTTGACATTCAAAAAGGAGAGCTTGCGGGCAAACGGAGCTGCAAGGAAAACCTGCTGGCCCGATTGAGCGACGGACCTCCGCTTACCGGCATTGAACAGTTCGGCAGTCTCGCCATGCCGGCCGAGGAGGTGCTGTGCACATTTATTGGACGGTTGACTGAGCAAAAGGGGGTGGATATCTTAATTAAATCAATCACCCAGCTCTTGGTCAGTGATAGCTCCTGCCGCTTTCTTGTCTTTGGCGCGGGGACCGCTGTTTTTGAAGCACAGCTGAAGAAGCTGGCGCAGGAGGGAAATGGAAGAGTGTGCTTTCTCAAGGGATTTGATCCTGTGTTGGCCAATACCATCTATGCCGCCGGCGATCTTTTTCTTGTTCCTTCCAGATACGAGCCCTGCGGCCTGACCGACTATATGGCCCAACTGTTGGGTAATTTGCCGGTTGTGCATCATGTCGGCGGCCTGGTGAAGGTGATTGATGGAGAAACAGGTTTTGCCTATAAGGACGACAGTGCTTCGGCGCTGACCCGTGTTATCACCAGGGCATTGAATATCTGCCGCCATGATCCGGACCGCCTGTTACAGATGCAACAGGCGGCTGTTCGACAAATTCATGAGAAACACACATGGAAACAGGTTGTGGAGGCGTATATTGCGTTGTATCAACAGTCAGTAGCTCTTATTGCATAAACTGGTTGGCATGAGAAGTTCACGGTTACGTAAGAAAAAAAATCATAAGGAGTGACACATCATGGCCATTAAAGTGGGGATTAACGGTTTTGGTCGAATTGGCAGAAATATATTTCGGGCACTGGGCAAGGATCCGCTTTTCGCCGATATTGAAATCGTTGGAATCAACGATCTGACAGATGCCAAAACTATCGCCCATCTGATGAAATATGACTCGGTAATGGGACGAGCAGAAGAAGAGATCGTTGCCGGAGAAAATGCGATTGTCGTTGACGGAAAATCTATTCCCCTTTCCAGCCATCGTAATCCGGGAGATATTCCCTGGGCAACTCTGGGGGCAGAATATATATTGGAGTGCAGCGGGCATTTTGTCGATATGGAATCCGCCAAGGCCCATATCGATGCCGGAGCCTCTAAGGTGGTCATTTCCGCGCCTGCAAAAGGCGGGGTGAAAACCATCGTCATGGGGGTGAATGAAGATGAGTACGATCCTACAACCCACCATGTGGTCTCCAATGCATCCTGCACGACCAACTGTCTGGCGCCCGTAGCCCAGGTCATCCTTGATAACTTTGGTATCAAGCGTGGTCTCATGACAACCGTCCATGCCTATACCGGCGATCAACGCCTGCTTGATTTTCCGCATTCTGATTTACGGCGGGCAAGGGCTGCCGCACTGTCCATGGTGCCGACCAAAACTGGCGCTGCAGCAGCGGTGGCTTTGGTTATTCCCGAGTTGAAGAACAAATTCGAGGGGCTTGCCGTTCGCGTTCCCACACCCGATGTTTCCCTGGTTGATGTGGTGATCGAAGTGGAACGGGAAACTTCAGTTGCCGAGGTGAACAATGCGCTTGCTACTGCGGCCAATCGTTTTCTCGGCTACACGGAAGAACCCTTGGTTTCTATCGATTTTCAGGGGGATTCCCACTCCTCCATTGTGGATGGGCAGTGCACGAAGGTCTTGGGAACAAGCGTCAAAGTCATGAGTTGGTACGATAACGAGTGGGGCTATTCGAACCGGATGTTGGATCTGGTGCTACATATGGAGGCAAAAAAATTGGTATAACGTGCCATAACTGAACAGAAAAAAACGGGCCCCTCTGCCCTATGCAGGGAGCCCGTTTTGTTTGTTCAGGTGGAGGAAATCATTTCACATAGCCTTTCCCCTGGCAGGTCGGGCATGTTTGGTCCGGAGTACATACCTGACCATCCGCTGTCTTGCCTTGCCATTCGCTGCTGGTCTCGCAAACACCGTCGATTACTTTTTTACCCATACACGTTGGACAGGTTTGTTGTTTTTCGTTTTCGCTCATTGTCTCCCCTCTTCAGGATTTTAGGAGTAGATATCATTTGCATATCTAAAGTAGGTTGTGTTGAAAAAAAGGCAAGGGGGAAGAGAATTTTTAATCTTCAATACGAAGGATGGTTGAAGAAAATTATATGGTAATTCAGTGCGATAATTCATGGGTGACTGAATTTTCGCAGGCGAAAAGAGGTGCTGGCAATAAATTATTTGTTGGTCCGTTCAGATTGGTCAAAGAGTTTTCCCTGTTGCAGAGCCTGCTGGAGACGGAGAAGGGTGTCCTGTTCAGTTCCCTTTTTAAGACGGAACTGGATGATGCATTCATCCTTGTTATGCTTTGAAACCAGGGTGGCGTTAAAATCCTTTTTTTCCGCTTTTTCGCCAAAATAGGCTTGGCGAAGGTCTGCAACCTTTTCTTCAAACACCTGTTTTTGCTTATCCGGCGAGGAAATTTTTGGGGTCGAGAGTGCTTTGATCAAAGTGAGCATGGGTTGGCTGCTGTTTTTGCTTCGAGCCAAGGCCTGTTGCACTTTTTGGCTAGAGATGGCCTCATGGAGAGAGGGTGCGATGTCCGCCAAAAGGGCGATGACTTTTGTAAGCTGAGGGCGTGTCGGTGAAAATGGTTGAATGATTTCAAGATACACCGCATCTCTATCTTTGCTGTTTTTAATGGGAGCAAGGACTTCAGAGACAATGGAAAATTGAAGCCGTTCGTTGACGACATCGGAAATGATCTCCGGTGATTCCCCTCGTAGTCGAATTTGGTTGACCTTTCGGTATTTGTGAATCGTTGAGTGTGAAACCTTTTGACCGGGTTTGCCGATTCCGAGAGTTGCACCGAATTGTTCCGCCAGTTCGGCGTTGTTCAAGCCGAGGGTTGCACTCGCAGACTCGAGAAAATTGCCGATTTCAATAGGGTTGAGGTTTCTCCGCTTGGTGTTTTCCGCTAGGGAAATGTTGAAGAAGTCTTCAGCCGCAAAGTCTGATTCCTGGTAAATCTTGGCTTCGATCTGGGGCTTGCCTAACTTTTGGAGGGCCTGAAAGCGTCGATACCCGCAGAGAATTTTGTATCGGCCATTGTTTTTTTTGAGCAGCACCAGGGGATGTAGTAGGCCGTTTTTGTCAATGGACTGCGCGAGTTCCTCAATATAGGATTCCCGCATCAGTTCCACGTAGCGGCTATCACCTGGAAGACGGAAGATATACTGCTTATCTTCCGCGCTGTTACTGTCAATACTGTCGATGTCAACATGGCGCACAAGTGACATCCTGGTGATAAAGGGCGTAAGGCTGGCTGCGAGGATGGCCGCAATGGAGAGTGCGGTTTGCTGTTCGTTGATCAGGTCGTGGCGAAAAGAACAGATGAACGAGCTGACGTCAGGATTGAAGAATTCTGGATACTGTTGATTGCGAAACAGTTGATTGAGATGGTTGGGATGATTTCCGCACAGTATGGATGGGGGAACGGCAAGATCCGTTGTCAGATGATGATCCTCGAATGCGAGACGAATTTTCGAGAGTTGCGAGGCTGAGATCGTTGGCCGATGGGGTGCCTGTGATGTGTTTCGTTCGCCCTGGCCATAACCGAGTATCAACATGGACTCGGGACGTTCTTCCGCCGGGAGCGGTTGAAGAATCAAAACCAGTGGAGGCAGTTCATTGCTGCTGATTTCCTTTTGGAAACGAAGAATGGGTTGGAGAAAATCCTGGGAAACCTTGGGGCGATTCAGGACGACCTCAAGATCGATGAGATCCATGATCTCCTTTTTATATTTGGTGTTGACCACCGCGTAGCAATGCAGTTTTTCCGCCACTGATAAGGCGAGATCAGCAATGAAATTATCCCCCTTATCTTCTTGCGGAGGATTATACCCATTGGCAACCAGTAGCAGAATGTTGTTGCTACCTAGGATTTTATGAATGGTCTGGGCCAGCTGTTGGGGCATATCCGTTTCTCCTGAGAAGTTGTGAGAAGGGGAGATTTACAGTGGGGAGTAATTCGGCCATCCATTCCCTTGTCAGTGTTTCACCATAGGTCTGGTCGATATGGCCTTGATCGCCGAGCAAAAACGAAATGACCTCCGATGCCAGCAGTTTGTTTGCGGAGATGCAGGGAACGAGGGTGGGCCGCCCACTGATAAGAGCCCTTGTCACGAATCCTCCCTGAACGAGTTGGCCTAGGATGTCGTGGATATCCTTTGGCGACCATGAAGGATAGGATTCCTGGAGGGTTTTGTTTGATGTCGGACGTCTGTTCTCATAGTTTTGATAACAGCTCAAGAGGATGTCGAAGGCCAGAGGCACTGATTTTCGAAAGGAAAGCGGTTGAGGTGTAAATTGATAGGAGCGATGGTGCTGCAGGGCATAGGAGAGGAGTGCCCCGATGAGAATACAGACCCAGCCATTGTAGATCCAGATGAGGAACAGGGGGACAGAGGCGAAAGATCCGTAGATAATGTTGTAATTGGTGACACCGAGTTGGAGCGTAAAATAAATTTTTTGCAGCAAAAACCAGAATAAGGATGCAACTGTCGCTCCTATGAGAGCCGTCCAGGCGTACACCCGCCTTTGCGGAGCAAAGAGGTAGAGCAGGGTCAAGGTGCTGACTATGAAGAGAAAAGGCACGACGTGAAACAGCAAAAGCTGCACAAGAGTATTGGGAAAGTAATGGCTGAGGCGATTGGTGATGTTGTCGCTGGTAAAGATGGCCTCAAGCGCAAAGGCAAGGTTAAATGATATCGGCAGCAAAAGGAGAAGGGCGAGGTAATCAATGAGTATCCGGTGCAGCGATCGTCGTTGGGTGGTGTGCCAGATGGTATTGAGTGCATTTTCTATAGAAGAAAACACGAAAAACGTTGTCACCAGGAGGGAAAATACGCCAAAAATTCCAAGGGCTGCAAAATTGGTGCGATCAACGTAGGCAAAGATAAATTGTACCGCCTGATGAAGAACTGGCAAAGATTGGGGGCTCGTTCCCTCGATACCGTTTGGCGGTTTTTCTCCTAAGGAAGTGCTGACGGGTTCCCACTGATCGATCAGGTGGACGATCCCTGTTTTGAGCTGCTGGTCGTTTCCAAGTCCTTTGAGGAGGGAAGAACTCAATGCAAGAATGGGTACGAGGGAAAGAATTATCGAAAAAGTAAGCGCACCGGCCCTCATGGGAAGATGGTTGCCGAAAAACTCGCGGTACATGATCCGCAAAAGGCGAATGGGAAAAGAATTCGTGCAGTCTTGTGCTCTGTTGAAGGGTACCATTGCCATCAGATGTGTATTCTAAAACAACTCACGAAGATGTTGGGGCAACTGTGAGGCCCGTGCTTGAAGGGAAGCCGTGAAATGGGTTACCTTCCCAGTTCCCTGTGCAGCCATTTTTCAATGATTTCAAAAATTATTTCTCTTTTTACCGGTTTGGTTATGTAATCATTCATTCCTGCTTCCAGACATATTTCACGATCACCCTTCATCGCGTTTGCTGTCATGGCTATGATAGGAATGGCGGTAAAACCACGGGAACGTAATTCTTTTGTTGCCTCGAGCCCATCCATTTCCGGCATCTGAATATCCATGAGAATGAGGTCGAAACTCTCCGGTTGTTGGGCAAAGGCATCAACGGCCCTTCGACCGTTGTTGGCCACTTCCACCAGGTAGCCTGCCTTGTTGAGAATAAGGGCTGCGAGCTTTTGATTGACGGGGTTGTCTTCAACCAGCAGTATTCGCACAGATTGTTTGATCTCCTCACGAACACTGTACTGGGTAATAAACTGTTCCTGTATGTGGGGCACAGCGGCAGGTTGCTCGGCGGCAATAAGTTTCTCGATGGTTTTAAAGAGAATTTCGCGTCTGGTGGGTTTGGTGAGAAAGGCATCGAATCCGGCATCCCTGCATCGTTGGGCATTTCTTTCCGTTGACGAGGTATAGGCAAGGAGGGGGATATGGGCTGTTTCGCGCATCTCGTGCCGAATGCGCCAGGCAAGGGTGTAGCCATCGGGAGACGGCATCTGGATATCAAGAATGATAAGGTCCGGCAGGGTATTTTCCGCTATTGCCTGCTGCAGGTTGGGATCTACCTGTGCACTGTCCTGGAGTGCAACAACGCTGAGCCCGGCAGTCTTGAGGATGTGTTGGACGATGCTCAGGTTGGTGAGGTTATCATCGACAACCAGAACACGCTTGCCAACAAGAGAGATTTTTTTAAAATTTTTCAGTTTCTGTTCAGGGGATTTTTTCAGGGTGGCTGTGAAATGAAAGGTACTTCCAGCACCCATTTCACTTTCGGCCCAGACCTGGCCATCCATGAGTCCTGCAATTTTACGGCAAATGGATAAACCCAGGCCGGTACCTCCGTATTCTCGAGTGGTGGATCCATCCGCTTGGCGGAAGGCCTCGAATATGGACTCCAATTTTTCTTGGGGAATACCGATACCTGTGTCGCGGATCCGTGCGTGCAGGGAAATGGTATCTTCGGTTTCGCCATCAACGGATATTGCCAGTTCTAATTCACCTTTCTTGGTAAATTTTGCTGAGTTGCCCATGAGGTTGACCAGTACCTGCCGGTAACGGCCGGGATCCCCCATGACGTTGGCCGGGAGGGCGTCGTCGATTCGGCAAAGAACCTCGATGGGACGCGAAGCAACCTTGGGCCTGATAAGGTCGCAGACATCCTGGGCGGTGATTTCAGGGTCAAAATTGATACACTCAAGATCAAGTTTCCCTGCCTCAACTTTCGAGAAATCGAGAATATCGTTAATCAGTGAGAGCAGGGCATCGGCACTGCGCTTAATTGTCTGCGCGAACTCCTCCTGTTCGGCATCCAAGCCTGTATCCAGAAGCATATCCGTAAATCCGATGATACCGTTCATCGGCGTGCGAATTTCGTGACTCATGGCTGCCAAAAATTCACTCTTGGCGATATTGGCCGCTTCGGCCGCCTTCTTTGCCGTGCGTAGTTCCGCTGTCTGTTGGCGAATTTCCGCCTGCAATCTCTCGGAGTAACTCCGTTGCTGTTCTTGGATCTTTAGATAATTCTGTTCGTTTTCCGCCATGATGTCCTGGAATTTTTTTTCCAACACAGCGGATTTGCGGTCAAACTGTTTTTTTTGGATACGGAGACGATTGACGGTCTCCGTTGTTTCCCTATGGGCGAGAAACAAACGGACCGCCAGGCGAATAACGGTGGTAGCCCAGAGATTGGCATCCGTTGCCTTTGGCGGAATCGGGGTAGCGAGAACGTAGCCCTGGAGATCGGGCACAGCCAACAAAAAATAGGGGTGATTTTGGAGGAGAAAGTGCTGCTCGGAAGATTGTTGTTCCTGCTCTTCAATGGCGGCTATAGCTTCATCGGAGGTCAGGGGAAAACCCTGGGAGGCAACATGTTTTCCCGATTGGTTCAAGCAGAAAAAGAGGAGGTTGTCCGTTTCCTGTGTAAGATGGCTGAGTAAGGTGTTGAGTTCTCCAACCGGGTCGACGAGATCGGCAAACAGGGGTGACAGAACCATGAGTGCGCTCCTTAACCACCATACATCTTCTGCGTTTTTTCGAGCTCGTCAGGGAGGTCTTCGGCAAGCACCTTGTATTCTTCCACATTTTCGTGAATGTGTGATGCTAGGCCCGGTGCCAGGCTGCAGGGGAGTCCCTCTTTGATCGCAGGAAAATTCAACTGCTGAATGATGTATTCACTCATCTGCAGGATACCTGTTGGGGATTGGGGAGGGATTGGTCCATTGAGGTGATGATGGTCCCGAATGGCTTCGGCAATGGCATCGGGGATGCGCCACTCTTTTGAGAGCAGATAGCCGATTTGTCCATGATCGGTGCAGAACAGGTCCTGTTCGACCTCAAGGATGGAGGGGCCATCCGGAACCAGTTGATCGATAAGTTGGAGAAAGGTTTCCTGATCCGCCTCCATTTCGACGATGAGTCCAATGTCGTGCAGAATGCCGCAGAGATAGGCGTCGTCACCGTTGATGGAGAAAATTCGCTCCGCAATCATTTTGCAGCAGATACCCGAGGCGGCGCTATGCAACCACAAGCGTTGTGGTGAGAATTCAGTGGATCCCGAATTTGACCGCAGCATCCCCTGTATCGCATCGGTAACGGCGATGTTATGCAGGTTTTTCATGCCCAGCAGCGCCACGGCCCTGGAGATGGAATCAACTTTTCTGGTTAAACCGAAATAGGAGCTGTTGACCAGGGTCAGGAGGCGGGCTACCAGCGCCGGGTCCTGGCGAATGACCTCCTCAAAATCCTGGAGGGTGGACTCTTCATCATTTACCAGTTGAACCAGCCGAGTGACAATATGAGGTAATGTTCTGATTTTTTTAAACTTATCAATCAGTTTCTCGGCTGGTGACATGTAGGGGCTCCATGGAAACAGGATGCGAACCGGTTCTCGAAAAGTGGATTATTTTTTTATTTCCTTTTTGGTGACAGCCTCAGATTTAATACGATCCAGCAGTTCCGCAAGAACCGGTTTGATGTGTTCACGAAGGTCACCGGCAACGATAATAAAAAGAAGGTCGTCGCCAGGAAGAAATTTACCGGAACGGGCTTCAATTATTATGTCATAGATTCCAGGTCGTTCAAGGTATTCTTGGCGTAATTGTTCAACTTTTTCGGTATCAACGGTCGTTTCAAGTCCGACAACGTCGGCATGATCGCCGCGAGACCATCCACGAACCGTGCCGTTATGGATGAGAATCATGCCGACATTTTCAGTAAAATCAGGGCGTTTCTTCATTTCTGCAATGGTTTTGGAGATATCCATGTTTGCCTCGTCTGTTGAGTTGATGTGCTGTTTCAGTTCACTTGGGGAAGAAGGAGCTTTTCTCCGGTTCGAACAACGCGTTGCTGTTTATTGGCGGCCAGGACGGTTTGTGGAGAAATTTTAAACTTTCGTGCAATGGAGGTGATGGAATCTCCTCGCTGCACGATATAGGCAATTTTTTGAGGAGAGCGGGCTGGTTTTGGTGATGGCTTGCGGGCGATGCGGGCGTTCTTGGTTTGTGCTTTTCCCGGGATTCGCACCAGGTACCCACGTGGAACCGGTTGCCCGCCGTCGAGGATCGGCTTCTGCAGCGCCGGGTTCAGGCGTATAAAGTGTTCACGAGAAAGACCGGTTTGCGCAAGCAGCCTGCTCAAGGGGGTAGCTGTCCGTAGCCGCGAGGTCGTCAGTACTTCTGGCGCCTCCTTGCGCAGCGTTCCATTTCGCTCCCACATTTTGGCCACACGCAGGGCGGCGATAAATTCCGAATAGAAATTGCGTGCGGCAAACTTGAAATATCCGCCATCGTACAGAGAAAAAATCCGTTCGTAACTGCCGTGCTCATGAACAGCCCTGAGCATGCCGGCTCGACCGTAGTTATAGGCGGTCAGAGCCAGAGGCCAGGATCCCAAGGCCCTGTAGTTGTCCCGTAACAGGCGAGCAGCTGCATCGGTTGCCAGGTAAGGATCATAGCGTTCATCCACCAGGGGGGTGATCGACAGGTAGTCGCTGCCGGTCCCTCGGGTGAATTGCCACAGGCCAGCCGCGCCCGCTTTACTGAACGCCTTGGGGTTAAACGATGATTCCACATGCGGCAGATAGGCCAGTTCCTGGGGCAGACCGTATTGAGCAAAGGTTTTGCGGAATTGATGCAGGTAGCGTCCTGAACGGACGACGCCTTCGAGAAAGCGGTCTTTTTGGCCAAGTTGCAAACGGATGTTGTCGCGAGCCCCTAAAAAGTTGGTGTGGCGTTTGGGGGGGAAGAGCGCGGCGATACGTCTGGCATCGGCGGTTTGCGGCGGTCTTCCCGAGGCCAGAGATGCCAGAATGGATCGAATGCGGTCTTTTTCTCCCTTGATCCTGTTTTCGTTAATCAGGGATGCCAGCGGAAGTTTCCAGTCGACCAGATCGACCACACTGTAGATTCTCCCCAGATCCTCGGCATCGTGAATGATGCCCTGACGGGTTGTGTACCGGCCATAAATGGCTTCCCAAAAACGGACGTTTTTTTGGATGCACGGGTACAGCGGAAAGGTTGGCCCGGCATGGACCGTTGTTGCTGCTTCAAGCTGGAGGAGGAGGATTGGAGCAAAAACGACAAGAACAAGTTTTTTCCAATCCTGATGACAGCGCAGAAATTTGTAGAGCATAAGGGCGCACATCACTCAAACAGTGGGGCAGGAAAGTGGGAAACGTTGTTGAAGAACCATTTTACGAGAACGACAATCTTTACATTTCCGCGTCAGAAAAACCATGGTAAGAGAAGCGCTCGAAAAAGGTTGAACACAATGAGAAAAGCCCATGAAAGCCACTATAAAAGGTTCGCCACCAAAGTGGTATCGGTTTTTATTGAGCTGTCCCTTGAATCCTGGGTCCAGGCGTGAGTATTTACCGTCAGTGCAGATACCCCAAGTTGAAGAGAGGTTGTTGACGCAAGATGCCAGAGGAAATCTACTCCCCCATAATCGGAACACTCGGCTATATTCTCTCCCCCGATGGCCGACAGACGCTCCTGGTGCATCGCAACGCCAGGAAGACGGACCAGCATCTAGGCAAATATAACGGGTTGGGCGGCAAGATGCGTTCGGATGAGGATGTCATCACCTGTATGCGCCGCGAAATTTACGAGGAGTCGGGTCTGGAGTGCACCGCGCTGCAGCTGCGTGGCACGATCAACTGGACGGGGTTCGGTCCGCATGGGGAAAACTGGCTGGGGTTCATCTTTTTGATTAGTCAATTTTGCGGTGTGGCGAAAACAAGCAATGAAGAGGGAACGTTGGCATGGTTTGCCGTTTCCGAGATCATGGAGCTTCCCATGTGGGAGGGGGACAGATTTTTCCTGCCGCTTGTCTTTGATAAGGATCCGCGGATTTTTCATGGCTATATGCCTTATGCAAACGGAAAACCCCTTGATTGGAGGTATGAGCGTTTTTGAATGTATCGCCGAGGCCGACCAATTTCTCCCAGGCGGTATCCTGTAAAGTCCTTGCGTTCACTTCCGACGGCTTGTATAGTTGTTCGATGTGGGTAAAATCCATAATTTCAAAAGGTTATCCTTTTGGTGCCTCTCGATAGAGTGAAAGATGATGGCTCCGCGATAAGTCACAAATCTCAAACTCAGATATTGTGAAATCAGTACGTTGCGCAGCTTGAAACGTCATTCTCGCTGCTTTTTACGAGAATAACAAACGTAAGGAGACGCAGTATGGAATACAGTGCAGAGATGGCTCGGTTAGAGGAGTTTGTTGAAAAATTATTGAACAAGTACAACTCGTTAAAGTTAGAATATCATACCTTGCAGGAGGTTTTGCGCCAGCGTGAGAGTGAATGTACCGAGTTGAAGAGCAAGGTTCTCGAACTCAGCGCCGAGCGCTCCGAGGTCGGCAACAAGGTTTCCGGATTGCTGGACCGTATCGAGCAGTGGGAAAATGACCAGATGACCACCGAGCTTTCATCGAAGCAACAATCCGGCGAGTTTCAGGCAACATCGGAAGAAAATGAGAGCAGGATGAAAACCTACTGACATTGTTTATGGGCCGGATCGATGGAGGAGCGACTTGTACGATTTACGCTGTTTGGGCAGGAGTTTACCTTTTACAGCGATGCCAGCGAAGATGAGGTGGACGCGGTCATTGCGCTGTTGCGGGAGGAACTGGAAGGAGGGCAGATATTCAATCGAAGCACAGTGCCGTCCAGTAAAATGCTCGTCTTGGGATGTCTCCGTATAACGGCGAAATACATCCACCTGCAGCGCGAGCATGCCCGGTACCGTCAGGTCCAGGAAGAGGCCGTTGCGGCACTCATAGAAAAAATTTTGCCAGCTGTTGACCCCCCAATTTAAAAATGTGGTGTGGCGGAAGGGCAACATCTGCTATACTTATAGAAAATAACAAGGTACCCCTGCTCTGTTGGTGATCAACGGAATATTGAGCCAACTCGCATGAAAAGGGCAGCCCTACTGTTGGATGATGGAAATCTTCACTGATTCCCTGACGCCGGCAAGGGCACTGCCCACCTAATTTAATTAGGTTTAATCATTTCGTTGACACGGCAGCGCGGGGGCTTTTTCCAGCGGGTTCAACCGCTGTTTGCACAGAGTGCCATTTTCAAAAAATGTTAGAGGATGGCCGGTTCGATAAAGCGGACGTTGTTGGTCCAGTAAGAAAAATAACACTGATGTGATCAGGTTCACAATATATGTGTAATCCTCCATACAGGATGTTAACAGGGAAAATATCAGGCACAATTAGCCGTTGATCCAGATAAATTTCTTGCTTTTCTTCACACTGAAGACCACCGGGGTGTCCTGAGCGTTTCCCACGGCGTTCGGCTCTCTTCCGTCGCTTGTCGCCAAGCGGCGTCTTGCAGTGCATCTGCACTCCTTTTTTGACCGCCCCTCCCTCTTTATTACAGCTGCGGCTAATGGTTAACCGTTGCCGGGCTTTAATTTTTATAGAGAAGGATAGGTGTGTTCGATGGAACTCAACGTCACAACGTTACTGTTGGCCTTGGTGAACCTTGTCGCCGGCTTAGCTGTTGGTATCCTGCTGCGTAAACGGCTGGTCGAAGGCAACCAGAAAAATATTGCCCTGCAAGGGCGGCAGATCATAGAAAATGCCATCAGTGAGGCTGAGCAGATAAAAAAGGAGGCCCTGCTTCAGGCCAAGGAAGAGGCCTTTCAGATTAAGCAGGAGGCGGATCGCGAGTTGAAGGCAAGCCGTCAGGAACTCAAGGACGATCAACGCCGCCTCAACCGTAAATTCGATGAAATTCAACGGGAATTTCAGATCCTTGAAGAAAAACAGGTCAGTCTCAAGTATCGCGAAGAAAGGCTGGAGGTCAACGAGGCAGATGTGGCCTTGCAGCAGAAACAACTTGATTCCCTTGTTGACGAACAGCGCTACAAACTGGAGCAGATTGCCGGCATCGATCGCGATGAGGCAAAGGTGCAGCTGATGCAATCCATAGAAAGCGAGGCGCGGATGGAATGCGCCAAACGGCTTTCCCGGATTGAAAACGAGATGAAAATCGAGGCTGATCGTAAAGGGAAAAACATTCTCGCTCTGGCGATCGCCCGTTATGCAGGCGACTATGTTGCCGACAAAACCGTCTCCATGGTCCCGTTGCCCAACGAGGAAATGAAGGGCCGTATCATTGGCCGTGAGGGGCGCAATATTCGCGCCATCGAGGCGGCTACCGGTATTGATATCATCATCGACGATACTCCCGAGGCGGTCATCCTCTCCGGATTCAATCCGATCCGGCGCGAGGTGGCCCGGTTGGCACTTGAGCAGCTCATCTCCGACGGTCGTATCCATCCGGCCCGTATCGAGGAGGTCGTACAGAAGGTTGCCGAAGATCTCGAGGTGGGGATCCGTGAATCCGGTGAGCAGGCGACCTTTGATGTCGGTGCCCACGGCATGCACGTTGAGTTGATCAACCTCATCGGTCGGTTGAAATACCGAACCAGTTATGGCCAGAATATCCTGCAGCATTCTTTGGAGGTGGCCTTTCTCTGCGGCGTGATGGCTGCAGAACTCGGCCTGGATGTGAAAAAGGCCAAACGAGCCGGCCTGCTCCATGATATCGGCAAAGCAGTTGACCATGAGGTCGAAGGCTCGCATGCGATCATCGGTCGTGATCTTGCCAAGAAATACGGCGAAGCAGATGATATCGTGTATGCTATCGGCGCCCACCATGAAGATCAGCCGCCCAAATCCGTCTTGGACGTCCTGGTTCAGTCGGCGGACGCACTCTCCGGTGCTCGGCCCGGTGCCCGCAAGGAGATGCTGCAGAGCTATGTAAAACGCCTCGAGGATTTGGAAAATATTGCCAATAACTTTAAAGGGGTGGATAAGTCCTACGCCATTCAGGCAGGCCGCGACCTGCGCATCATTGTTGACAGTCAAAAGGTGACCGACGATGAGGCGACCTTGTTGAGCCGTGATATTGCCAAGGCCATTGAAGAACAGTTGACCTATCCCGGCCAGATCCGGGTAACGGTGATCCGTGAAACCAGAGCAGTTGAATACGCGAAGTAGGGGGAGAGCATGAAGTCGGTTGAAGAGCAGATAGCCCTTATCGAACGGGGCGCCGTGGATTTCCATTCCAGGGAAGATCTTGTCAAGAAGTTGACCAGATCCCTGGAGACAGGCAAGCCATTGACGATTAAAGCCGGATTTGACCCGACGGCTCCCGATCTTCATCTCGGTCATACGGTCTTGATCCAGAAATTGCGTCATTTTCAGCTGTTAGGTCATGAAGTCAACTTCCTTATCGGTGATTTTACCGGCCTGATCGGCGATCCGACCGGCAAGTCGGAGACCCGGCCGCCGTTGACGCCCGATGATGTGAAACGCAATGCCGAGACCTACAAAGAGCAGGTCTTTAAAATCCTTGACCCGGAAAAGACCAAGGTGGTGTTCAACTCCACCTGGCTTGGGCAGTTGACCTCCTATGACATGATCCGTCTGGCCTCGGAACTCACTGTTGCCCGCATGCTGGAACGCGACGATTTTAAAAAACGGTTCGAGTCCAACCGGCCGATTTCCATCCACGAGTTTCTCTACCCACTGATTCAGGGCTATGACTCGGTTGCCATGGAGGCAGATGTGGAACTCGGCGGCACCGACCAGCTGTTCAACCTGCTGATGGGGCGTGATCTGCAACGCAGCCGTGGTCAGGAGCCGCAGGTTGTATTGACCATGCCGCTTCTGGAGGGGTTGGACGGCGTCAACAAGATGAGCAAATCGCTGGGCAACTATATCGGAATTTCCGAGGCGGCCGACAGCATCTTCGGCAAGATCATGTCGATCAGTGACGATCTCATGTTCCGCTACTATGAACTGCTCAGCGATCTCTCCATGGATGAGGTGCGTTCTCTGAAAAGGAAAATGGAGCAGGGCGAAATCCATCCCAAAACGGTCAAGGTGGAACTGGCCAAGGAGATGGTTGCCCGCTTTCATTCAGCTGAAGCCGCCGAGGAGGCAGAGCGCAATTTCGAGCAGGTTTTCGCCCGCCATGAACTGCCCGATGAGATCGAAGAGGTGGAGATAGCGGAGTCAGCCGAGCCGGTGTGGATACCAAAGCTGCTGCTGGACGCAGGCATGGTGAAATCGACCTCGGATGGTCGGCGCATGATTCAGCAGAATGCGGTGACCGTTGATGGGGAGAAGGTGGAGGATATCAACGCAACCATCGCTTGTCAGGGCAGTGTACTGCTTAAAGTGGGCAAGCGGCGATTCTGTCGGGTGCTGTTTACCTAATTCATCTGAATTCGGTGCAACAATTAAGAGCGGCGCACCCCCCGTGCAGGGAAACGCCGCTCTTGTCGTTTGGGGAATCTGTCGTGCTGTTGCAGCTCTCTATGACTGCAACAGGGGGGTTAATGCTGTTTTTGCTGGCAATCCCGACATATGCCCGTGAATTCGACATGGTGGCCCTGAATGAGGTAGGCACTTGATTCTTTGGCTTGGGCAACCAGCTCCCTGACGACCGGGACGTCGATATCATCGACTTTACCGCAAACGGAACAGCGAATGTGGTAATGCTCATCGGTGGTGGCGTCGAACCGTTTTTGGGTGCCACCGACTTCGATTTTCAGAATCATGCCACTTTCAGCCATCAACTCAAGGTTGCGATAGACCGTGCCTAGACCGATGCGCGGCAGGCGTTTGCGAACCATGTCATAGAGTTCGCTGGCTGTGGGATGGGTTTTTACTTTGGAAAGTTCTTCCAATATGATCTGCCGTTGAGTGGTGAGGCGGATCATTGATGCGGGTGCGTTCATGGTGGTCTCAATAAAAAATATCAAAACTTTTATTAAATAATTATTATCAATAACTACCATGGACATTCTTTCACTGTCAAGAAAGAAGTGGTTGAATTTGGCTGAAGATATTGCCGGAAAAGGAAGATGCGCATAGGAACCCTCGATATTTGGCCGCCTCTGTTGCTGGCGCCCATGGCCGGCCTGACCCATTCAGCCTTGCGAACAACCGTCCTTCAATACGGCGGAGTGGGCCTGCTCAGCACGGAAATGTTATCTGCCGCACGTCTTCCGGCGGAAAATGCGCAGATCTCTCCCTACCTCGTGACAACCGCTGCGGAAAGACCGCTTTCCTACCAACTGCTGGTTGCCGAGGAGAAGCAGGTTCAGCCGGCAATGGCGCGGCTGCAGCGTATTGGGGCGGACAGTATCGATCTCAATCTGGGCTGTCCTGCTCCGCAGGTGCGGCGGATGGGCGGTGGCAGTTGCCTCATGGATGATCCCAAACGGGTGCAAGCCATTGTCGCCGCCAGTCGAAAGGCCACAGTGACTCCGCTTACGGCAAAAATTCGTCTGGGTGAAAATCTGGATGCAGGCAAATTGCGTGATTTTTGCCTGATGTTGGCAGCTGAGGGCATAGATATGCTCACCGTACACGCCCGGCTGCGGCGGGAATCTTTTTCAAGAAAGCCGCATTGGGAATGGATTGCGGAGGTGAAAAGGTGGATCGATATTCCTGTGGTTGCCAACGGAGGGATCGATTCGGTGGAGGCGGCCAGGCTCTGCCTTGAGCAGAGCGGTGCGGACGGGTTGATGATAGGCCGGGCTGCAGCATCCACGCCTTGGATTTTTGCCGAGATAGCCAGAGAGGTATATGGGGTTGCACTGGCAAGGCCGGATCTGAATCTCCCCGAGATCTATGCCTCCTTTGCAGCCGGACTTATCCAGCGCTTTCAAGCCGAGCGTCGGCTTGGCCGACTCAAGGAGTTCACCCACTATTTTGCCAAGAATTACTTTTTCGGGCATCATCTCGCCGCCCGAGTCCAGTCCAGTCAGTCGTTTGACGAGGCGTTGCATCGCGCGGAAAGTTTTTTTGTCGCCAACGACCCGGAACATCCCTTGCCCGATCCGTTTTCTCCTCCTAAGTGCGAAGCGGAGGGTTGTAGTAGCCAAATCCAAGGAAGGGAAAACGGGCCTTGAGTTGACGCAGCCAATTGAGGATGCCCAGCGGTGGTTGAGCGGGTGCGTGTTCGATAACCTGCAGATAGTATTCCGGGTCCATGTTGAGGTTGCGCAGCTGGATAAAATCCGGCCGAAACCGTTCGATCAAGGTTGCCAGTGCCTCGAATTCATTGGGATCGTCGGTGAACCCGGGAAGGATGAAATAATTGAGTGAAACATGGCGGCCATGACGTTTCATCACCGCAATCGATTGGCACACATCCTCCAGAGAAAAACCCTTGGGCCGATAATACAGCCGGTGTTTTTCCAGTTGAGCGCTGTTCATCGAGATGCGAATGGAATCAAGCCCGGCTACAGCCAGACGGTCAACTGCCTCGGGCAAGCTGCCGTTGGTGTTGAGATTGATCGTTCCCTTGTCAGTTTGACTGCGTATCAGGCGGATGCTTTTTTCCATGACCTTGGCCTGCATCAGCGGTTCCCCCTCGCAGCCCTGGCCGAAACTGACGATGGGAAGAGGGGCGCTTTTGAGATGGTCCACGGCTATTTCGGCGATTTCCCGTTCGGTGGGAACAAAGGTGATGCGATCCTGGGTTGAGGGGCAGCAACCCGAGGGTTGCAGGGAAATGCATCCGGCGCAGTCGGCATTGCACACCGGCGAACAGGGCAGGGGGGCCTCCCAGCGACCAAGAAAGTAGTTGCGGGCTGCAGGGCAACCGTAGGTGAGACAGCACTTGCCCAAATGCTGGATGAGACGATTGTTCCGGTGTTTTTTCAACTGTTTGAGGGTGCGGTTTTCCAGGAGCGCAAAGTTGAACTGTTCGGCGTCCTGGCGGCAATCCTGATCGCTGCGAAAAGCGGCCACCCAGAACTTGCCGTCGGCCCAGCCCACGGCGGTATAGGCAAACAGGGGCAGGAGAGGCACATCGCCTTCTTCTGCCTGATAGGCCGCGGTGTAGATGGCGGTATGGGCAGGGGCCATAAAGGCGGCCACCGCCTGGATCGGTTCCTCGGGTTGGTAGGGATTGGTTGCCAGCAGCGCCGGGTCCTCGCTTTCCGGTTCCATACCGATCGGTAACCGTTGGGGCAGGGCAAAGAGTTCACTTCCAGCAGGAAGTTCGATCAACTCGTCGAGTTTGGGCCTGTACAGATGGCCAGCTCCGCTCCCTGCCATATGCAGGCCGCCGTAATCAAGGATTTCACCTTTAGCGTTTGCAAACAGCAGGGAGGGTGGGGTAGTGGGATGCACGATCAAGATCCGGGACTACTCACCGCGGGCGAATACGACTTAAAACTGCGTCAACGGCACGGTAAATTTCCAGGTCGTCACCAAAGACATCCTGAATATTGGGATGATCGATCAGATCCTCGACGATGAACTGGGTCAGGTAGAGGCTGATGACGTTGGGGTCAGGGGTGATGTTGCGGATCGGTGCAATTTTAAACTGCATGTCAAACTCTTCCATGTCGCTGAGTTGCTGCAGTTGCTTGGCCATGATTTCCTGAATGGAGTGAATGGCGTTAGTTTCAATGATATGGTTGTCCAACAAACGTTGCACCAGGCTCACGGCAAGTTCGGGGGCCATTTCCCGAGATTTCTTCAGCATGAACTGCCGCTCTCGTTCCCGTTTGCGATCAATGGCATCAATGGTTTTGTTGGTTGAGTTGCTTGGGTTCATATGGCGGGCCATGGCATTGCTCCTTCTTAAGTCTACTCGAAATAACGATGTGTTGTTGAGTAAAGCGGAGGCCCACCTGAGAACCCCGTTTCAAACTCGGGGGATTCTCCAAGAAGAGAAAAAATGGTGTGCCCGCCGCTGTTCCTGGCCGTCTCAAGCCGCACTCCTTCATCCCTTCTGATTATTCATTCTCTGGTAGGTAATCAATACCTTCTGGGATGATTGGGACGTGTGCGGCAGCAGGGGTGCACGGGAAAGAGCACTCTGCGGGGTAAAAGATGACCACCTTATACTGCACCTGTCAGTGATAAGCACTGCTTTTGTACAGGAAAAGGCCCAAACAGAATTTTGTCGAGCCTTTGTCTGGGCGGGGGGCGATCAGGGGGTTGCGTCCTCGCTCTGGTACAGTCGACGGAACTGATCGATCTTCTGTTGCAGTTGCGCAGGTAAGGCAAGGCCGTACTGGCCAACATATTCCGCAGCCATGCGATGGGTGTTGAAAATGGGGACATTGAGGCGAAGATTGTTGTAGGCTCGTTCCATGTACTGCTCCGGGTGGTTGTAAAAGGTGTCGAGGACCGTGGGCAGCAACTCATAAAAGGCGGAGGAATCCTCGGTGTACAACAGCGTATCGGGATCCTCGCTCAGGTCGGCGTCATCGACCTGCCCCTCATAGCCGAATTTCCAGCCGGTCTGTCCTTGGTGGTAACCTTCGACCCACCAGCCATCCATGATGCTGATATTGGGCACGCCGTTCATCGCCGCCTTCATACCGCTGGTTCCGCTGGCCTCAAGGGGGCGTTTGGGACTGTTAAGCCAGGCGTGAACCCCGGCGACCATCAGTTTGGCAATATGCATATCATAGCCGGTAACGAAGACGAGCTTACCCAGGCCCTGGCTGCGCTGATACAGCTCTTCCTGGTTGTCGAGAATCAGCTTGAGTACGTATTTACCGGGTTCATCCGCCGGATGCGCTTTGCCGGCAAAGACGAAATTCACTGGCCAATTGTTTTCCACCAGGATGTTGGCGAGTCGTTCGATGTCGTCAAAGATCAGATCGGCCCGTTTATAGGTGGAAAAGCGTCTGGCAAATCCCAGGGTGAAGACGCCGGGTTGGAGCCATTGCTGTTCGGGGAGAGCGGAAAGATAGTTGGGGGGGTCGATCCAGGTTTCAACCATCTGTTCCCGATGGCGTCGCAACATGGTGTTGATGTAGTCCACCAAAATACGGTTGTCCTCCTTCCATGCCTGGTCCAGCGCATCGGTGAGCGGGCCCTTTTCCTCGGGGGCAATGGCGGTGAAACAGCTGGGGTCGTTTCTCCAGTTGTTCAGGGACGGCGTACGGTCGAAGCAGGCTTTGCGATGATCACTGATCCAGGTCAGGTGATGGACTCCGTTGGTGATTGCCTTGATTTTGGAAGCAAAGGCCGGGAACTGCTTTTTGGTGACATCGCGATGAAGGCGGCTGACACTGTTGATGGCACGATTAAGACGCATCGCCATGGCAGTGAAGTTGTACTCATGGAACCGTTCCTCATCGTGCGCCACCAGGTTCAAAATGCGTTCAAACGCCTTGTGGCTGATGGATGAGTAAAGGTCACGGGAGAAACGGTCGTGTCCGGCTTTGACCGGAGTGTGGATGGTGTAGACGATCTGTTGCGCGACCTTATCCGCAGCCGCAAGGATATCGGCATCGCTCATGATATCCGCATAGTTCTCGCCGAACTTTTGCTGCATCTCCCGAAGAATCATGTGCAGGGTAACGGTGACGCCGTGCTGTTCGTTCAGATGCAGGGAATGGGGCGTCAAACCGAGTGCATCGAAAAGCGGCAAGATCGCTGAGCCGAGCATGCGCCGCTGATTGGCTTTGATAATGGTGGATTTGGCGTTGTACAGTTGGTGGGCGGATTCCTTGATCCAGGCCGGTGCATCGGGCAGGCTGTAGTCGAGAAGAAATTCAGGCACGAAGAAATCCCGACAATCGTTGAGCTCGATTTTCATCCAGACCTGCGCCTTGACCATGATCGGCTGCTGCTGGCCGTTGTAGAACGGAATCTCGATCGTCAGCGGTTGTTCGGGGCGGCCAGGTGTCTGCAGTTGGAACAGGGTCGGGGTCTTTTCGGGATGCCACAGGGTGGCGTGGTCGATTTGGCCCACTTTAGAATCGACAATCTGGGAGAAATAGCCCTCGCGGTACAGCAGGCTGATGCCCAGGGTCGGCAGGTGCAGGTCGGCAAAACTTTTGAGGGTGTCACCGGCAAGAACTCCCAGCCCACCGCTGTAATTGGGTATTTTCCTGACATTAAAGAGGTACTTCTGCAGAAAGGCCATGATCTGGGGATTGGGGTCCTGGAGAATGTTTTCCTGGGTGAGGAAATCTTTTATCGGGTGAAAAACATCGGGATCCGCACCTATTTCCATTGAAATGTAGGCGATGCTGCTGACACCAGGATCGGTGAGATTTGACCAGACCCGGTCAAAAATCTCTTGGGAAACACCGAAATAGGTGCCAAAACGATTGCTGCAGATGAGTGAAGCCAGTGAAAAAGAAGACATCTTTACAGAGCTGTTCATGGAAGTAATATTTTTTCTCAATAAGTAAAAGAGGGACGAAACCACATCGATTTAGACGAGTTTAATAGGCATTCAGCCATTTGCAAGGATTTTTGATTTTCAGGAAATATTTGTTGTATTTCTTCATTGGCGCAGTAAATTGTGCATACATGTTTTTTAACTAAATTTCATCCATATGGAGGGAGAAATGGGTAGTAAAAAGATGTTGCATTTAGCCACGTTAGTGGTGCTTGTCCTGGGCATGGGCCTGACAGGCTGCAGCAAGAAGACCGTTGCGACTGCACCTGAGATGACCGGTGCTGAAGGAGCAGGCGCGCCAGAATCTCTGGAGACTGCAGATTCGGGGATTATGGAAGGTCGCACCTCCGGGCCGATGGTCCCGGTGTATTTCGCATTCGATAGCTCCAAAATTGAGGGCGAGCAGGTGCAGCGCATCGAAACCGATGCAGATTTCATGAAGAAAAATCCCGGATTGAGTATTCGGATTGAAGGCAACTGTGACCCGCGTGGTACACAGGAATACAACCTTGCTTTGGGTGAACGTCGCGCTCAGAGTGCCAAAAAATATTTGGTAAATCTCGGAGTCAATCCGGATCAGTTGACGACCGTCAGCTTTGGAGAGGAGAAACTGCTCCTCTTCGGCCACGATGAAATTTCCTGGGCACAAAACCGCCGGGATGATTTCGTCATTGTGAAGTAAGATACTTCGCGTGCTCAAATGAGCCGGGTGCGGGCTGAGCCTCACACCCGGTTTCGCTTTTTTTCCCCCTCTTTGTCTGTCGCCTGCGTCTAGGCGGCATTTATATTGTCGTTCTCGTCAAAAGCCCCGAGAATGACGTTTCGAGCTTCGTAACAGGCTGAGTTCACAATATGTGGTTTTCAGTTTTTTGATGTTGTACGAGGCCATCAACATTCATTTCAATGTATCTGGAGCAATAACTGTGAAAAATGTGATGCGTGTATTGGGGTGTATAGTCATGGTAGCCGTCTTTTGTTTGCAGAGCCATCATTGCCTGGCTGCGGACAGCAAAATTGCGGTTATTGACATGAAAGAAGTCCTTTCCACCTCAACCGCTGGCAAGAGAGCTCAAGGAATTATTGAGAGAAAAATGAAATCTCTTCAGGCCTCCCTCAAGGCGGATGAAAACAGCCTTGTCGAGATGCAAAAAGAGATGGAGAAGAAGGGGGCAGCCTGGAGTGACAGCGTCAAGCGTGACAAGGCCATGGAGTTTCAGCAGAAGCGGCGCGCTTTGGCAGAAAAACAGGAACAGGCAAATCAGGACTTGAGAAAATTGCGTGAGCAAAACGTCAATCCCATTCTCAAGAAACTGGAAGATATCGTCGGAAAAGTGGCTTCTGATGCGGGGTATTCTATTGTCCTGCCTCGTAACGTGGTGCTCTACTCAACCACTTCCGTTGATATCACCGACAAGATTGTCACCGAACTGAACAAGGTGATGAAGTAAGTTGTTTTTGCACAGGCTGGATCTGATTTTATCCTCCTTGCGCTTTTAGGCGTATCTTTTGCGATTCCGTCGCAGATAGTGGTGACCGGACCTTCTGGTGCCGGTCACCGACTCTCGCTCTGTTGTCTTTCCCCCGCATAAACGTCATTGTGCTGGCGCGTTACTAGAGGAAATGGCTGTTATCTCCTGCTACTCGTGGTATGGAATTCTGCCCCAAGGAGAAGCATTTTTCTCTGAATAGTCCTTCATTTTCTCGTGCGCCAAGTGCGTATGGCGGTTACATACGTGTGTCTGGAAGGAGAATTTGGGGCGAGCTGGTATACAGGCGAACTTGATCGTTCCATGATGGAGCGAAAACTGACGGTGCAGAACTTTCAGCGAATTCGTTTTCTCCGAAACCTGGTAGAGGTAGGGGGTAATTTCTAGGCGCAACAGAGGGGCTGTACGCCCATGGGGGCGATCATTGGAATTAGTTGACAAAAAAATATTGTCGTTCTCGCAAAAAGCCTTGGAAAAACGTTTCGAGCTTCGTAACGCACTGATTTCACGCCATGTGACTTCAGTTTTTGGGCTTTTTACGAGGTCATCAATAGAAAAGCTCGGTTCTTGCCGATAACGTGCAAAGAGAAAGACCGGGCGGTGAGGCCTTGCCTCAAAGGAGTACATAAGAATATGCGACTGCGGAGTATGACGGGATTTGGACGGGGCGAGGTCTCCGGGAGCGGCAGAACGTGGGTTGCCGAGGTTCGGACGGTGAACCACCGTTTTTTGGATCAGCGGGTGATTTTGCCTCGGCTGTTTGCCGCCATGGAAGAACCGGTGAAAAAAGTGGTCGCCGGTTTTTTAGATCGTGGTCGCGTCGATGTCACCTTCAGCCTGCAGGGAATTTCCTCGGTTGAACCGAGATTGGTGGTCAATGAGAGTGTCGCTCGCCAGTATCATCGCTGCCTGCGTCAACTCATTGAAGAGTACCAGCTCGCCAGTGAAGTCAGCCTCAAAGACATGCTCACCCAGCGAGATGTGATCAGTCTGGAAGAGCCTCGGCCGGACATGGATACCGAGTGGACCATGATCAGCCAGGCCCTGGAGGCAGCGCTCGTGGACTGTAATCTCATGCGCGAGAAGGAAGGCGCTGCATTGCAGCAGGAATTGCTGGGGCGGTTGGCTAAGTTTGAAGCAATCGTCCTTGAGATCGAGGAGAAAATTCCCGAGTTGCAGCAGCAACGTCAACAGGATCTCCGCACCCGGGTCAACAAGCTGCTTGAAGGTCTGGATATCGATCCCATACGCTTGGCCCAGGAAACGGCCATCATGGCGGATAAGAGCGATGTCACCGAGGAAATCACCCGTCTGCACAGTCACGTGGCGCAGTTTCGCGCATTCTTGATGAGTGATGAGCCGGTTGGCCGACGCCTTGATTTTCTTTTGCAGGAGTTTTTGCGCGAGGTCAACACTCTCTCTTCCAAGATTGCCAATGCAGGGATTGCCCACCTCGGTGTTGAAATGAAAAACGAAATCGAAAAACTGCGTGAGCAGGTGCAGAACATCGAATAGCGAAGATTTCGCGCCGTAAACAGCAGGGGGCTGTTGCAGCGGCGCTTCCGCTTCGATGGCGAAAAGGATACGAGTGCATGGATAGTCGACTGGTCAATATCGGCTTTGGCAACGCGGTCAAGGTCGGAAGGATTCTTGCTGTGGTCAATCCCGGTTCCTCACCCATACGGAAGCTGAAGGAAGAGGCGCGCCTGGAAAAAAAAATAATCGATGTGACCGAAGGAAGGAGAACACGCGCCATTATCCTGCTCGATTCTGGTCACCTGGTGCTTTCTTCGGTACAGCCTGAGACCATCAGCCAACGTCTGCTGGCCATGGATCAGGAGCAACGGTACCCCAGGCAGATTTCAGCGTCCAAGGCCAAACAGGAGGAAACCGATGAATAAAGGATTGCTGTTGGTTCTTTCCGCCCCTTCGGGATGCGGAAAAACCACTATCCTCAAGCGGGTGATGGCGGAGTTGCCGTCCCTGTCCTTTTCCGTGTCCCACACCACCCGAAAGCCCCGCCCCGGGGAGGTCGATGGGGTACAGTACCACTTTGTTTCTCCACAGGATTTTTTGGCCCTGCGCGACCAGCAGCCCTGCGGCTTTCTCGAATGGGCCGAAGTCCACGGCAACTACTACGGGACGAGCGTTGCCGAGGTGGAGCGGCGTTGCCGGCAAGGCCAGGATGTGCTTTTGGATATCGACGTTCAGGGGGCGGCACAGGTACGTCAAGGCGCAGATCCGGTCACTGTTTTCATTGCTCCGCCCTCGTTGCAGGTCCTGGAGCAGCGACTGCGTGGCCGGGGAACCGAAAGTGAGGAAACCATTGGCCGGCGGCTGCACAATGCCAGGGCTGAAATGGCCGAGATCGCTGCCTACGACTATGTGATTGTCAACGATAAGCTTGAGGAGGCAGTTGAAAGTTTGCGCAGCATTATTATTGCCGAACGATGCCGCCGGCGAAGAGATCGTCGCGGTGTACCGATGCAGTGGGAGGCACTCTGATGGCCCGAGCAAAAACGTCGGACCGCAAAAGCGAAGTCTGCGAACCGGAAGGTAGTCAGGAGGATCTGATCTGGGGGATCAATGCGGTCTGGGAGGCGCTTTTTCAGCCGTCGGGAAGTACGGTGAGTGAGATTCTGGTTCAGTCCGGCAAGGCCGGGCAGCGACTGCAGCAAATTATCGATGGCGCCAGGGAGCGTTCAGTTGCGGTCAAGTTCGTTGATCCTGTGCGTATGCGGGTCCCTAAAAACTGTCGTCATCAGGGGGTGGTGGCTCGTCTGAGCGAGGCAAAACTACTCGATCTCGATGCCTTGCTCGCAGGCCTGGGAGATGTTCACCTGCAGGATCCCCCGAAAATTCTCATCCTGGATTCCATTCAGGATCCACGCAACCTGGGGTCCATCCTGCGCTCCGCCCTTGCAGCTGGATTTTCACGGGTGATCATGACCCGGGAGCGCAGTGTCCCGGTGACCGGAACCGTTGCCCGCACCTCGGCAGGCGCTGTCGCCCATCTGCAGATATGCCGGGTGGTAAATCTTGCCGAGGCGCTCGGCACCCTTAAGGACCATGGCTTTTGGATCTTTGGGGCCGTGGCCGAACCCGAGGTGGCCTCCATCTACAGTACGGATTTTTCCGGTCCCATGGCATTGGTGATCGGCAGTGAAGGCAAGGGAATCAGGCCCTTGGTTCGACGACAATGCGATCACCTGGTGACCATTCCCATGCCGGGGAGCTTCAATTCGCTCAACGCCTCGGTGGCGGCAGCGGTCATCATGTTTGAGATCGCCCGTCGTTCGACGGAACCTCCTGTGCAAAAGGCCTAAAAAAAGCCGGAGCGACCTTGGCCGCTCCGGCTTTTATTTTAGCTTTTTTTCTTGAGTTGGGA
This sequence comes from uncultured Desulfobulbus sp., assembly GCF_963665445.1. Taxonomy (GTDB): domain Bacteria; phylum Desulfobacterota; class Desulfobulbia; order Desulfobulbales; family Desulfobulbaceae; genus Desulfobulbus. Next base: position 4,947,422 of record NZ_OY762276.1, read on the forward strand.
TTTGAGCAGATCGCCCAGGGTTCCCATGGATTGCGATTCCTTGCTCACGGGCGGTGGCGTGAACTCTTCACGTTTGCTGGTCTGCGCCTCTTTCTCTTTGGCAACGAAATCTTCCGGCACCAGGGCGATTCGTTTCTGCACCGTGTCGATCGACTCGATTTTAACCGTCATCTCCTGGCCGACCTCAACCACCTCCCGAGGGTGATGGATTCTTCGCCCGGCTCCCAGCTTGGAAATGTGGAGAAGTCCATCGATACCCGGCTCCAAGGTAACGAAGGCGCCGAAGGCGGCCAGGCGGCAGACCGTCCCCTGTTGCACCGAGCCAACCGGATACTTGCTGACCACGCTATCCCATGGGTTGGGAAGGGTTTCGCGCAGGCTCAAGGAGATGCGGTCGCGATCCCAGTCCAGACGTTTGACGATCACCTCAACTTGCTGCCCCCGGCTCAACACATCATCGACGCGATCCGTCTGCCCCCAGGCCAGTTCGGAAATGGGAATGAGGCCGTCAACCCCGCCGATATCGACAAAGGCGCCGAAATCACGGATCGAGGTGACCACGCCGCTGACCTGGGCACCTTCGGTGAGGCTGGCCTTAAGGGCCTCCCGTTCCTGGCGGCGTTGCTCTTCCTGGATTGCCCGGGCCGAGAGGATGATGTTCCGTCCCTGATTGCCGTATTCAATGATTTTAAAGGTGAATGTCTTTTCAAGATATTCATCCGGCGTCTCAACCTTGCGCACATCCATCTGCGAGTAGGGGCAAAAGCCGCGCTGGCCGGCCACGGTGACCGAAAAACCGCCCTTCACCTCTCCGGTGACCTTCCCCTCAACTGGAATGCCGGCCTGGAAAGCCTCTTCAAGCTCACGGGATCCGCTCTGGCTGGAGCCCAACCGGGTAGTGAAGATCATCTCGCCGCCACGTGCCGCCAGGAAAAATACCTGAATACGGTCACCTATGACCACGGGCAGTTCATCAGCTTCATTGCGCAGCTCGGAGGCGTGGAGGACCCCCTCGCTTTTCCCGCCGACATCCAGGAAAATGTTTTCCCCGCTGATGCCCACGATATTCGCGTCAACCTTGGTGCCGGGTTTGAGGGCGGTCTTGGAGACCGTTTTTGCCTGAAAAAGCTCTGCAAAAGTTTCGTCGCTCATGATGTTTTACTGTTAGGTAGAAAAGTTACCAGCGAATTGTCCTCCAATCCGGCCAGCCGCTGTTGCGTTAATCTTCTGAACTCTCTTCTGGGAGAACGAATTTACTGCCGACATATTCCCGGTGGATCGTTCCCGCCTCCAGGTCCACCAAGGCAAAGGAGGGCTCTTCATCTTTGCCCAGCAAGTCACCGGGGTTGACCAGGAGGCAGGCACCGAGACGTTCACTGTGGAAAATGTGGTCGTGACCGTAGCAGACCAGGTGAAAAGAACCGGATCTGGCGAGCTCACGGGCCAACTTTGGGTAATGATTGAATGCGATTCGCCAACCCTCGACGGCGATCCACCCATGGGTGCCATGATGATAGATGTTGGCAAACATCGTTCCGCAACGCGCGGAGATAAGGTGCTGATCGCCCGCATTGTTCCCGTAAATGAGATGCACCGGCCCATTGAAAGCGTGCAGGTAGCGGAGCATGAACGGTGAGATTAAATCCCCACAGTGAATGAGCAGATCCGCCTGTGCCTGATTGGCTTTCTGCACCGCCATATGCAGATTGGGAATATGGTCGTGGCTATCGGATAAAACGGCAATACGCATGGAAAAAATGTTGGGCAAGCAGGCACGGATCCTCTGATTCCCTGTAGAAAGTCGAGGCTGAAATCATCGTGTTCTTCTTTACCCTTCTTCGATGTTCGGGGCAATGTCTTTTGGGCAAGAGAAGGGCATCTGTGGGCAAATCCTGCCTTATTGGCGAATTATTTCCGTTCCCGGCGCAAGGTCGAGTTTGAGTAATCGCTGTTCCTGTTTGGAATCTTTGGCAGGCAACCCATTAAATTGAATGTCGAAAAAATCGAGCTCGGTCAGTGCGCCGAAATGATCTTCCATCAAAAGGCGGTGAAGGACGTGATGATTGTCCACCCAGATCTGTATTCGTTTGAGTTGGGGGTGCGGCTGCTTGGGGACGAGTTGGATGGCCTGCATATTGACAGGAGGAACGTTGACATAAAACACCGGATCAGGTTCGCTGGCGATAAACTCGTCGGTCAGCTTCTTGGAACCGGTAAACAGGGCAAAGGTGATGTCGGCATCCAAATCCTGGATCGGCGAGATAATCAATTGTTTGTCCTGCGGGGTGTAGATGGAGAGTTCGCGGCCGTTGTTGAGGATCACCTGTTGGTTGGGCGCTTCGTAATCCCAACGCATGACACCGGAATTTGTGGTGCCAGGTACGCCGCTTCGATAAAAAGCGGCAGAACCGTTGCCCTCCTTGATGCGTCCTCCGGAGTCAGTGACCTGGGTAAAAGCGAACTGCAGGCTATGCAGACCTTGATAGGTGGCTTGCAGCTGCTCCAGGGGAGGCTCGTCTTGCTGTCCCTTCGCTTTTGGGGCGGCAAGGGCGGGAAGTGCAAGGAGCAGGGCGAGACAGGCGACAAGAACAGCGTGGCAACATTTATACATCGGTTTTCTCCAGAAGAACGGTGCGGCCAAAGATGGTGCTGGCCAAGCCGTGGACCGGTGAAGGGATATCTGAGACGAAAAAACGGTTCGCCATATCGGGATCGTACAGCTCGTGACGAAGCTGCTCATCGCTTTGCAAGAGCGTTTTCAAATCGAGGGCGACCTCCACCGATGAGTCGATAATCTGTACTTTGCGGCCGATACGGGGGGCAATGATTTTTTTCAGCAGCGGGTAGTGGGTGCAGCCGAGAATCAAGGTGTCGATCTGTTTGTCCCGCAGGGGACGCAGGTATTGCTTGGTGATCATTTTGGTTTCACGCCGGGCAAGCCACCCTTCCTCGACCAAGGGCACGAGAAGCGGACAGGCCTGGCTGTAGACCGTGCACTGGGGACGCATATACCGAATCCGCTGTTCATACAGGCCGGAGTTGATGGTTGCCCGGGTGCCGATCACCCCGATGCGACCGGTTTTGCTCACCGCGGCAGCCTTTTGTACAGCCGGATAAATAACATCAATAATGGTCTGGGAATAGTGTTCACGCAAAAAGGAAGAGGCCGTGCTCGCCGCCGAGTTGCAGGCTATCACGATAATTTTTGCTCCTTGCCGCAGCAGGAAGTCGGTGTTGCGTTGCGAGTATTCGGTAATCATGGCCGGGCTTTTGGAGCCATAGGGGGAACGGGCCAGGTCGCCAAGATACACCAGAGGGAAGCCGGGACAGAGCGTCTCGATGGCGCGGGCGACTGTCATGCCGCCGACACCAGAATCAAAAATACCAATCATTGACAACCTCGTAAAGCGTCAAAACCCGAAAAAATATGCGCCGCAAAATCAGTACGTTGCAGGGGGAACTCGTCCTCGTTGTTAATGACGAGAATGGCAAGTGTTGCAGTCTGCCTGTACTCTCAGCGGTGGAAAGATAGAAGAATAGACGCGCGGGATAGATAAGAGTTTAGTTGTGTTGTAATGCCCTTTTGTTGTTCATTCACAATGACCATTGCATCCTGGGGGATTCGAAACAAAGAAAGCCAGGTGATCCTTGTGCTCCATGCATCACCTGGCAGTAGTGGGCAAGCTCTTTGTAGTGAACTTGAATATTTGCTTTTTCTTCCTTTCTTCCAATCACTGGGTTATGCGCAAAATTTCATCCTTGGAATATTATGTAAATGTCTACGGTAAAATTTTTCGCATGCCTTGGTCTTGATTGATTAACCTAAATATTCAAGCTGGCTCTATAGATACAATAGTTACTTTTTCTTGTTGGGATCTTTGGTCCGCGCCTCGATCGCTTTACGGAGATTGTCCGGCAAGCCGCGTTCTTTACCGGATTGAGAACGTTTTTCAGACAAAGCTTTGGCGCAGAGAGGCTGTCTTGCGGAAAATCCGTATTTTTTTCGGTATTCTTTTGAGTTGAGACCGTGTGATTTTAGATGTTTGGGAGAGAGCATTTTGAATTCCTGGCCACATTCCAAACAGATAATTTTATTTCTTTGGATCGATTTTTTGGGGTCAATGACCGGGCTGCTTTCTTCCTGCTCCGATTCAATTCCAACTGATTCGGAATCCTGAAGTGATTTAAGGGTTTGAAATGTATCGTTAAGTGCCGCCTTTATTTCTTCGGTGCTCATTTGTTTGCTGCCGATTTGAGACTGGATGATCTCAGCGGTCATTTCAACGAGTGATTTACTCATAGGATTCTCCTGAGTATAGAGTTAAAAAAGTTACTAGTAGATTCCTTTTCAGGACATTCTAATAATAGAACATCAACTATTACAACGCAATTATTTTATTGATATGCAGTAAAAAACTTCGTAAAAAGATCGATTTGCGGAAGAGGCTTTAGATAAGTGGTTGACAAGTAATGAATTGTGCTGGGCGTGAGCATTTCTCTAGAAAAAAATGGTGGCAGATGGAAGTCTGTTCCTTCGTTCGCCGGCGTCCCGATAATTGGGGCCAAGAGTTGACAGCGGATGGGGGACGCATTATTTTTGACGATGTTTGCAGATCCGGTCATTGTTTAACCTGAAAATATAGAGTGTTGTGAGGTGGTTTCATGCCTGTCTATGAGTACGAGTGTAGTGGGTGCAAAAAAATTTTTGAAATTCAGCAGCGTATTGCAGATGCCCCCCTGGCAGTTTGCCCCGAGTGTGGAGCTCCGGTGCGCAAAATGATTTCCAGAAGCTCGTTTCAATTAAAAGGTGGTGGCTGGTATTCCGATGGCTACAGCAGCTGTTCCAAAGGTGTCGGCACATCTTCCAACGGTTCGAGCAGTTCCGAGGGCGGCGGCTCTTGTTCCGCGGGCGGCGGCTGTTGCCAGTGCCCGGCCGCTCACTGACGAAGCAGCCTTTTGGCGACGGACCCGGCTTTTAGGCCGGGTTTTTTTTTGCCCTGGCGACGGATCCTCCCCCTCCACATTCCATGTTTCAACCAGATCAGGGCGCAGAGAGAAGGGCCATGGCGTCGCCATAGGAGAAAAAGCGATAGCCGAGGGCTATTGCCTCTTGGTAAGCGGCTAAAATGCGCTCTCTTCCCGCAAGTGCCGAGACAAGGAAAAGAAGCGAGGATTTCGGCAGGTGAAAGTTGGTGATCAGGTTGTCGACAACCTGAAACGAATACCCGGGATAGATGAACAGGTCGCACTCTCCGGTCATCGGTCTGACCATTCCGTTTTCGGCGGCCGCGAACTCAAGGGTTCGCACCGTGGTGGTGCCCACGGCCCAAATTCGTCCGCCCTCAGCTTTGGTTTGATTAATCAGTTCTGCGGTGGTGGCGGTGAGTTCCACCCATTCCCTGTGAATCCGGTGTTCGCGGATATCGCTGGTCCGCACCGGGGCAAAGGTGCCGTAACCGACGTGCAGGACAACACTTGCGATCCGCACTCCTTTGGCGCGAATTTGTGCAAGTAATCCGTCGCTGAAGTGGAGTCCGGCTGTGGGGGCGGCAACGGAACCCGTCTGTTTGGCGTAGCGCGTCTGATAGCGGTCGATATCGTCGGGTGAACTGCCCTGCGGCCGGCTGATATACGGCGGCAGGGGGACCTGACCGTGGTGCTGCAGGATGTCTTCAAGCGATTCATCATCCCCGGTTTGGTACTGCAGGGTGACGTCCACCTTGCCCTCTCCGTTGATGCCATCGATCCGGGCTCGCAGGTGATCGCCAAAGAACAGGGAGCTGCCGATTTTTGGTCGCTTGGAACTCTTGACCAGGGCGGTCGCTGTTGCCTCCTGCCAGGATGAGCCGGTATTTTGTCCGGCAACCTCTCTTGGAAAGTGGAGCAGGAACAGTTCCGCCTTGCCGCCACTCTCTTTGTGGCCCAACAGCCGGGCAGGGAAGACCTTGGTCGAGTTGACCACGAGCAGGTCGGCAGGGCGCAGGTACTCGGTGATGTCGGCAAATTGGCGGTGTTCCGGCGCTGCCCTGTCCGCCTCGAGAACCAAGAGCTTGGATTGATCCCGTTGTTTCTCTGGCGCCTGGGCGATTCGTTCCGGGGGGAGCTCGTAATCGTAGGCATCCAGTTGGTAGATATAATCAATCATCGATGACCTCGTGAAAAGTGATGGCCTCGTAAGAAGTCGAAATTCTGTAATTCACGTATTGTATAATCAGCGCGTACGAATGGCATCAGTCCCGCTGGGTGGAGCGAGGATGGCATCCTGCATAGTGCAAAGACCGCAGGGTTCAAGAAGAGGGGGGCGTTTCGTGATCTGGGGTAATCCGGCGAGCATGGGACTGGTGCAGCGATTTAAACAAAGGGTGATTTTCTTGCAAAGGGCGCTAACCTACTTTACATTGCGCAAAAAGTCTTGGCAAAACATGGTCAGGAGACATAAAGATATTGACGAAGATCTGTCCCGGTGGCGGTCCTGTTCCGTAGCGTTGCCTGTTGACCATTTCGCCCCTTGTTTGAGAGAATTCACACCGTCCCATGCTTCTCGTCACCGCTGCAACCCGCTTTGAAATGGAGGCCTTTGTCTCCTGTTGCCCGTCTACCGCAGGGTGGAGGTCGATGCTGACCGGTATCGGACCGGTGGAGGCGGCCGTGCAGATGACCGCACATCTTGCGCAGACTGTCGATCCCGTGCATGCCGTGCTCAACTTCGGTGTGGGCGGCGCCTACATTCGCTCATCAGGCGGTGCGGACATACTGGATCTCTGCCTGGCGGATTGCGAAATACTCGGTGATCTGGGGATCTGTAGCGGAGAGGAGATAGAGCCGTTGCGCGGTGAGGCGCTGGAAGTACTCGATACCTTTCCCCTGACCTGCTCGGAAATCGAACAAGCCGCGAATTTGCTTGCAGATTTCGATATCCCCTTTCATCGTGGCGCCTTTGTCACGGTCAACTGCGTCAGCGCATCCAGGCGGCGCGGTGAGCACATTACCCGTCAACACCAGGCTATCTGCGAGAACATGGAAGGAGCGGCGATTGCGCGGGTCTGTCGTCATTTTCATCTCCCTTTGATTGAATTACGCTGTATATCCAACCTGGTCGAGGACCGTAATACCCAGCATTGGCGCCTGCGTGAAGCCTGCCAGCGTTGTGGGCAGGTAGTGGCCCAGGTTGTTGAAGGATTAACGCATGACTGATCTTGCCCCTCTTTCCCTGGGCTTTTCCCCCTGTCCCAACGATACCTATATTTTCAATGCCCTGGTACACTCTCTGGTCCAGCCCCGTACCGTTTCCTTGCAACCGCCGATTCTTGCGGATGTGGAAACGCTCAACGAGTGGGCGCTCCAGGGACGCCTGGATGTGAGCAAACTCTCCTTTCATGCCCTGGGCCATGTACTGGACCAGTATGAACTGCTGGCTGCCGGCTCGGCCCTGGGACGGGGCTGCGGGCCTTTGTTGATCACCGGGCTCACAGCAAGCGATAAACCGCTTGACCAGTGGAAGGTCGCCATTCCCGGCCGCCTGACCACGGCGGCCCTGTTGCTGCGCCTCTATCATCCGGGATGCGAGGATTTGCATGTCATGCGCTTTGACCAGATCATGGAGGCTGTCCTCCAGGGGCAGGTTGACGGCGGTGTCATTATCCATGAAAGCCGTTTCACCTACCAGGCGTTTGGCCTGCGATGTGTCCAGGATCTGGGGGAGTGGTGGGAGTCAACCACCGGCCTGCCCATTCCCCTGGGGTGCATCGTTGCCAGGCGATCACTGCCCGAGGAAATGCGCGCCGATATCAGCGCGGCCATCTGCGCCAGTATCCACTGGGCAGACGCCCATCCCAAAGAGTGCCTGCCCTATATTCGCCAGCACAGCCAGGAGATGGAACCGGAGGTGGTCAACAGTCATATTAACCTCTATGTGAATCAGTATTCCAAGGATCTTGGCGAGGAAGGACTACAGGCGGTGCGGGAGTTGTTGCGCCGAGGTGCTGCGATTGGCCTGTTTCCGCAGGGTGCCCATCGTTTGTGATTGTCCAAGATTCGTGTCCTGAGGAGGTTTGGGGCTGCGTACTGATCGGCGGCAAATCCCGCCGCATGGGCACTCCAAAGCACCTGATCATGCAAGACGGCCAGACCTGGGTCGAACGGACAGTGACGCTCTTGCAACAGATGCTGCCCAGGGTGGTCATTGTTGGTGGGGGCGAATTACCGGCATCACTGCACACTCTTACTCGCGTGCCTGATGTCCCCGCTATCGGTGGGCCGCTTGCCGGCATTCTGGCCGCGCTCCGTGCTTTTCCCCGTGTTTCATGGCTGGTCGTTGCCTGTGATCAGCCGGATATGCGTGCGGAGGCGATCGCCTGGCTCCTTGCCTGCCGTGAACCCGGGGTGCTCGCGGTCATGCCGGATATCGCCGGCACCGGACGGGTCGAGCCCCTGTTGGCCTACTATGATCGGGCAATCTTACCGCTTCTTGAAACCATGGCGGCCCAGGGGCATCGGCGCATGAATCGCTTGCAGTCGTACCCGGGGGTAAAAACGCCGACTCCTCCTTCACATCTTCACGATTCCTGGCACAATATCAATACACCCGATGCGTTGGCACAGGTAACCGGGTGTCTCTCCCCACTTTCCCATCGGCAAGGATGAAGCATGGAACACATTTTGGCCACAGTTCTTCAGCGTGACCCCGATCAAGAAGAGTTTCACCAGGCAATCGCAGAATTTCTGGCAACTGTTGCCCCTGTACTTGAAAAACATCCCGAATTTCGTAAATTTGCACTGTTGGAACGGTTGGTCGAACCGGAACGGATGATCGTTTTTCGCGTCCCGTGGATGGATGACCAGGGGGAGGTCCAGGTGAACCGCGGCTACCGGGTGGAGATGAACTCCGCAATCGGTCCCTATAAGGGCGGTTTGCGCTTTCATCCCTCGGTCAACCTCTCGGTGATCAAGTTTTTGGCCTTTGAGCAGGTCTTCAAGAACAGCCTGACCACCTTGAGTCTCGGCGGCGGCAAGGGCGGCTCGGATTTCGATCCAAAAGGCCGAAGCGATACCGAGGTAATGCGATTTTGCCAGTCCTTCATGGCCGAACTTTTTCGGCACATCGGCGAAGATACCGATGTGCCGGCCGGTGATATCGGCGTGGGGGCGCGGGAGATCGGCTACATGTTCGGTATGTACAAAAAATTGCAGAATAAATTCACCGGCGCGCTCACCGGAAAGGGGATTGGTTGGGGGGGCAGCCTGATTCGACCGGAAGCCACCGGCTACGGCGTTGTCTACTTTGCCTCGGAGATGCTGGCGTTACGCGGCCAGACCATGGAGTTCAAGCGGTGCCTGATATCCGGATCCGGCAACGTGGCCCAGTTTACCGCTGAAAAGGTGCTGCAGCTTGGGGGCAAGGTCATGACCATGTCCGACTCTTCGGGATACATTTACGACGAAGAGGGCATTGACTTTGCCAAGCTCGAATTTATCAAACAGCTCAAGAACGTTGAGCGTGGACGCATTCAACGCTACTGCCAGCAGTACCCGCGGGCGGTCTTTGTTCCGGTTGATCCTGCGTTGAACTACAATCCCCTGTGGCAGCATCCGGCGGATTGCGCCCTGCCCGCAGCGACCCAGAATGAGATCAACGACCAAGACGCCTTCCATCTCATAGAGGGTGGGGTGAAACTGGTCTGCGAAGGGGCAAACATGCCCTGCATGCCCGAGGCAATCGCCCTTTTGCAGGAACAGAACGTGCTCTTCGGGCCATCCAAGGCGGCCAATGCCGGCGGGGTGGCCGTGTCCGGGTTGGAGATGGCCCAGGATGCGATGCGGATCAGTTGGAGCCGGGAGGAGGTGGATACACGGCTGCGCGCCATCATGGAAAACATCCACCGCACCTGTTTGGATGCGGCCTCGGCCTACGGGCAGGGCGGAGACTACCTTGCCGGAGCCAATATTGCCGGATTTGTCAAGGTTGCCAACGCCATGCTTGATCAAGGAGTGGTATGACCGGAAGAGAACGGGGGAAAGACGGGATGCCATCGCGCATGTTCGAGAACCTTGAGCGCTATTTTGTCAATGCCGTGGCTGAATGTCCCTACGGCCAGAATGAGCCGGCGATTTATCATCAGGCTGTGCTCGGGCCGGTCGATGAGCTGACCATGGGGGAACTCCTGGCCCATGGATATCGCCGCAACGGCAACTGCATGTACAACATGCGCTGTCCCAACTGTTCCCTGTGCGTCCCGATACGCCTTCGAGCGGATCGGTTTCGTCCCAACAGGAACCAGCGGCGAGTATGGAAAAAGAATCAGGACGTGAGCGTGGAAATCACTCCCCTGACCATGTCACGCGAGAATCTGGCCCTGCTGCAGCGTTTTCTCTCGACCCGTTTTCCCACTGGCAGGAGCAGCGCCGAGAGTTATTATGCCGGTTTTTTCATTACCACAATCAGTCGTTGCTTTGAGGTGCGCTACACGGTTGGTGAGGAGCTTCTGGGCGTGGCCGTTGTCGATGCCGCCCCCGGCTGGCTCAATGCGGTCTACTTTTTTTTTGATCCGGAGCAGGGATGGAGGAGTCCGGGAACGCTCAACATCCTCACCCTGCATCACATCTGTCGCAAACATGGCATGGAGTATCTCTATCTGGGGTACTGGATCGATGGGCACCGGGCGATGAGCTACAAGAGTGCCTTTCGTCCCCACGAGTTGTTGCTCGACGGGGCCTGGCAGGAGCAGGGTTGAAGCAGAAAAAAGTTGACTGCGGTCAAAAAACGCCGGAATCGATTGCTGTCGATTCCGGCGTTGCTGTGTGCCGCAGAGGGCTGATCAGGGCTTTTCCTTCCAGTCCGGCCGCAGGTGGAGCTCGGTGAGTTGCTTGCGGGCCACCGAGGAGGGGGCCTCGGTGAGCGGACAGGTGGCCTTCTGGGTTTTGGGGAAGGCAATCACGTCGCGGATTGAGGAGGAGCCGGTGAGCAGCATCATCAGGCGATCCACGCCAAAGGCGATGCCGCCATGGGGCGGAGCGCCGAGTTCGAGCGCGCGCAGGAGGAATCCGAATTTTTCCTGGGCCTCCTCGGATTCGATCCCCAGGGCTTTGAAAACTTTCTCCTGCATCAGCGGGCTATGGATACGAATGGAGCCGCCGCCGATCTCGTTGCCGTTGAGAACCAGGTCGTAGGCCCGGCTTTTGACCGCACCGGGATCGCTTTCGAGTAGGTCGAGCTGGTCTTCAAAGGGGGCGGTAAAGGGATGGTGCACGGCGGTGAAGCGCTTTTGCTCCTCATCATACTCGAGCAGCGGAAAGTCGGTGACCCAGAGGAAGTTGAACGAATTGCCGTCGACCAGGTTAAGGCGACGGGCCAGTTCCAGGCGTAGTTCGGCAAGCACCTGATGCACCACCTTGGATTTATCGGCGCCGAAAAGGATCAGGTCGCCGGGTTGGGCATCCAGGGCCTGGGCCATGGCGGCAATTTCCTGCTCGCTGAAGAACTTGGTGATCGGCGATTGCCATTCATCCTCTTTGATCTTGATCCAGGCCATGCCGCGGGCACCGAAACGTCCGGCATAGTCGGTGAGGTCATCCAGATCCTTGCGGGAAAAAGCACCGCAACCCTTGGCATTGATCGCTTTGACCACCCCGCCGTTGTCGATGACGGTGTTGAAGACCTTGAATCCGCAACCGCGCAGCGACTCGGTGAGATCGACCAATTCCAGGCCGAAACGGGTATCGGGCCGATCCGTGCCGAAGCGGCGCATGGCCTCGTCATAGGTCATGCGGTTGAAGGGCGGCGCCAGGTCGAGATCGCGGGCAGCCTTGAACAGGGTCTTGATCATGCCCTCAACGATGGTGATGATCTCCTCCTCGGTGACAAAGCTGAGTTCCATATCGATCTGGGTGAACTCGGGCTGCCGATCGGCGCGGAGATCCTCGTCGCGGAAGCATTTGACGATCTGGTAGTAGCGGTCCATGCCCGCCACCATCAGGATCTGCTTGAACAGCTGCGGTGACTGCGGCAAGGCAAAGAATTTTCCGGCATGGACACGGCTCGGCACCAGATAGTCGCGGGCGCCTTCCGGGGTGGAGCGGGTCAGCATCGGGGTCTCGATCTCAAGGAACTGGTTCTCGTTGAGATAGTTGCGAACGGTCTGGATCGCCTGGTGGCGGAGAATGAGATTTTTGGCGATCTCGGGGCGGCGCAGATCCAGGTAACGGTACTGCAGGCGCAGGGTGTCGGAGATTTCGATGTCCTCATCCAGGGGGAAGGGGGGCGTTTCGCTGGTGTTGAGGATACGGAGCTCATCCACCAAAACCTCGATGGCGCCTGTGGCCAATTTGGCGTTCTCCATATCGTCGGGGCGTTTGCAGACCCGCCCGCGTACGGCAATGACCCATTCGCTGCGCAGCTGATGCGCCTTGGCATGCACTTCGGCGTTGACCTCAGGATTGAACACCACCTGGGTGATGCCCCAGCGGTCGCGAAGGTCGATAAAGATAACGCCGCCGTGATCGCGGCGGCGAAGGACCCAGCCCATGAGGATGGTTTCCTGCTCCAAACAGGTCGCATCCAGGTCGTTACATGTGTGTGTGCGCCGAAGCGCGCCCATAGATTCCATAGTTTATCTCCAAAGTGTATCGGATCGTTGTGCAGGATCCGGGAAAAGCTCTTGTCTGTTGATTGCTGGGCAAACGGCAAGGGCGGGAGCTGCAGTAAGACGGGTTCAGCGCAGGGCTGCCTGCAAACGTTCGCTTTGCTGGGTATCGGTCCCGCTCAGGTCAAAGGGCTGCTGCTCCTGGGTGGCCATATTGCGCAAAATACCCTGCTGGTTGGACAGTTCCTCTTCCCCGATGATCAGGCTGAATCTGGCATTGATCCGGTTGGCCTGTTTGAGCTGGGCCTTGAGGCTGCGGCCGCTGTAATCAATGGCCGCCTTGATCCCATGCCGGCGCAGCGCCTGGGTGAGCTGGCTGCAAAACGTGAGCGGTACCTTGCCCAGTGCCGCGACGAAGACATCCATGGATTCCAGCGGCAGTTGGCTTTCGTCCTGTTGTTCCATCAACAGGGCGATACGTTCCAGGCCCATGGCAAAGCCGATGCCCGAAAGCGCAGGGCCACCGAGCTGCTCGATCAGTCCGTCGTAGCGGCCCCCGGCACCGACCGCCGCCTGGGCGCCGAGGTCGGTGGTGAGAAACTCGAAGGTGGTGCGGGTGTAGTAATCCAGGCCGCGGACCATGAAGCGGTTGATGGTGAAAGGCACCTGCAGGGTATCCAGGGACTGACGTACCTCGAGAAAATGCTGGTCGCAGTCGGGGCAGAGGGCGTCAAGCAGGGAAGGTGCATCGGCCACCACTGCCTTGCAGGCGTCCTTTTTGCAATCGAGTACCCTGAGCGGATTGGTATGGGTGCGGCGGCGGCAGTCCTCGCAGAGCTGGTCGCTGCGTTGCTCAAGATACTGCACCAGACGTTCCTTATACGGAGGGCGGCAGACCGGGCAGCCCAGGGAGTTGATTTCCAGGCTGACCTTGATCCCCAGTGTATCCAAAAGCATCTGGCCCATGGTGATCAGCTCGGCATCGATCTGCGGTTCCTGGGCACCGATAATCTCGGCGTCGAGTTGGTGAAATTGACGCAGCCGACCCTTTTGCGGGCGCTCGTGACGAAACATCGGGCCGATGGTGAAAAGCCGTTGTACAGGACGCTGCACATGCAGTCCGTGTTCGATAAAGGCCCGCATGATGGAGGCGGTGGCCTCGGGGCGCATGGTCAGTCCCTTGTCGACGAAGGTGTACATCTCTTTTTCCACCACATCGGTGGCCTCGCCGATGGAACGGACGAACAGCTCGGTCTTTTCCAGGATAGGTAACCGGATTTCACGCATTCCGAAGCGTTCGAAGATGTCCCGGGCACACTGTTCAATGTGCCGCCAACGAATGGCTGTCTCCGGCAGTATATCTTTAAAACCGTTAATCGCTTGAATCTTCAAAGAAAACTCCATTTTTGCTCTGGAGGGATCTGAGCCCGCCTTCCAGACTACTGTCAATTGTCGCGAAAAATTAAGAAATGTACTCGTAAAACGGGTGAAAAGTCAAGCCGATGTGGCTGTGTTGTGGTAGAATGACAACACGTATTTGCTTTTACGGTCTCTTTTCTGTAGATGTCACCAGACTTGACACGTGAGGGGAGGCCGACATTGTTTTTTTCACGCCTGAAGGCAGAAAGTGGACAATGGAGCAGTCGTTTTTTATATAATATTGATAGTAACATCAGATAAGGGGCTTGAATGAAACTGCCAGAACTGAAAATTGGATCTCTCATCGCCAAAATTCCCATAATTCAAGGGGGAATGTCCATTCGTGTATCCACCTCGGCCCTTGCTGTGCCGGTGGCGGAATGCGGTGGAATCGGCACCATCGGCGGCTCGGGAATACCGGTGCCGGAGTTGCAGGAGGATATCCGCAAGGCCAAAAATGCGACAAAGGGTATCATCGCCGTCAACATCATGTATGCGATGCGTGATTTCTATGAACTGGTCATGGGGTCGATCGAGGCGGGAGCCGATATGATCATTACCGGTGCCGGTTTTTCCCGGGATATTTTCAAGATCGGAAAAAAGTTCAATATTCCGATAGTTTCCATTGTTTCTTCTCCAGGCTTGGCCAAACTCGCCGAAAAGTTGGGCGCTGCGGCCGTGATCGTCGAAGCCACTGAGGCTGGCGGACATCTGGGTACTGAAACGCCTCTGCGCGAGCTTTTCCCCTCCATTCGCAAAGTGGTTTCCAAAATTCCGCTGATTGCCGCCGGTGGCATCACCGATGGCTATGATATGGCCGAGATGATGGATAAATACGGTGCCGATGGGGTGCAGATTGCCTCGCGTTTCGTCCTGAGCAAGGAGTGTTCGGTCTCTGAGAAGTTCAAACAGGCCTATTTGAATGCGCACAAGGACGACATCGTTCTCGTCACCTCCCCGGTTGGCTTGCCCGGGCGGGCGGTGAAGACGGGGTTTGTGGAAAAGATGCTGCGCGGAGATGATATTTCCACCGATAAATGCGCCTTTAAGTGCCTGAAAAAGTGCAGCTATAAATACTGTATCAGTGAGCGGCTCCACAATGCCCTGGTGGGCGATGTGGAAAACGGGCTTGTCTTTTCTGGTGCCAACACCTTTAAAATGAAGGAAATTTTGTCGGTGCAGGAGATTTTCGATCGTTTCGTCCAGGCCGCGGAATCGGTGTACAAGGAACAGGTGCCGCAAACCTGATGGATGGAAGCAAGTTTTTCAGAATGCTTTTGAAGCTGGAGAACCAGGGACGATGACGGATAGCGTGCAGGAGATTCCCTTGGAGCCACAAAACCTACCGGCTGTCGAGGCGAGGGTTATTCCCGAATCGGAGCATCCTATTCGGGAAAATCTGCTCGATCGTGAGGCCCTGAAGGTGCTGTATCGTCTCCGTGATGCCGGTTTCAAGGGGTACCTGGTCGGCGGTGGCGTTCGCGATCTGTATCTGGGGCGTACGCCCAAAGACTTTGACATCTCCACCGATGCCCGTCCGGGGCAACTGCGGCAGCTGTTCCGCAACAGCCGCACCATAGGCCGCCGGTTTCGCCTGGTCCAGGTTTTCTTTCGTGGCAACAAGATCATCGAGGTCTCCACCCTGCGGTCAAGCAGTGAATTCGATATCAAGGGCGATGATGCGGTTCTGCCCTCGAACAACACCTTCGGCACCTTGGAGGAAGATGCCTTTCGCCGTGATCTGACGATCAACTCCCTCTTCTATGAGATCGAAAATCATACCATCATCGATTACACCGGTGGGGTGAGCGATCTTGACCAGGGGATCATTCGCGTGGTGGGCGATCCGGACCGGCGTTTTACCCGTGATCCGGTGCGGATGATGCGGGTCATCCGCCACTCGGCCCGGACCGGGTTCACCATTGAGGAGGCAACGCTGGCCGCGGTCCGAGATCATCGCGACAAGCTGCAGCTCTGCCCGCCTTCGCGTATTCGTGACGAGGTGCTCAAGGATCTGCAATCCGGCGCCAGCCTGGCCTGGGCAAAGCTCTGCCTGGAGTCCTCCCTGTGGGACGCCTTGTTTCCCCTGTACACGGAATATCTCGAGGGAGAGAACGGGGAACAGGTTCGGGACGAACTGTTGCGGGGCTTCTCGGTCCTTGACCGGCTCCATCAGAAGGGAGGCAGCGAAAACAACATCAAGGTTCCGGAGTCTTTTCTCCTGGCAACGCTCCTTCTCCCCTGGGCCTGCGAACGCTACAAGCTGCCGGAGACCAATGCGCGCGGTCAGGGATTTCATCGCCTGTCGCGAAAAATCCGGGAGGATGTGGACCGGTGTTTCGGCGAGCCGTTCAACATTCAGCGTATGGCCAAGGAGTCGATGACCACTTTGTTGATCAATCTCTCAACGTTTCACCATACCCGCAGCCAGGGGGGCGATCCCAAATGGCTGAAAAAGAAGAGCTATTATACGGACTGCTCCCGTTTTTACGATTTCTACCTAGAGATGCAGGGGATCGAAGCGGTGAAGCCGGAGGGATTTGTGGTTGAGCCGCCTGCGGAGGAGACCATGGAGGTGATCAGCATCCCCGGCGGCAATGGCGACTCGGGGGCACGTGGCCGACGCGGGGTCAATCCCGCCTTCAGCAGTAAAAAGCAGGGCGTATTCGGCTTGCGTAAGGTTCGGGAATAGTTGCGCGCCGGGGGGGGGGTCGCTTGCGCTTTTTACTCTACAACATTCGCTATGCAACAGGGAACGGGCATCGGTTTCATTTTCCCTTTCCCTATGCGGGCTATCTGCGTCCATCCCATACGACCCTGCAGCAGATCTTGGACTTTATCCATTCCGTCCAGCCCGACATCATCGGCCTGGTGGAGGTCGACGGCGGCTCTTTCCGCACCGGACAGATGTGCCAGGCGGAGATGATCGCCCAAAACCTTGGATTTCATCACGTGATCGAAACCAAGTATGCTTCAACCGCCATGGTCAAGCGGTTGCCGTTGTTAAAGACCCAGGGCAATGCAGTCCTGACCCGAATGCCAATCATCAGTCACCGGTTCCACTACTTCGATGAGGGGGTGAAACGGCTGGTGATTCAAGTCTGCACCGAGCAGTTGACCATCTTCCTGGTGCATCTCTCCCTGACCTACCGCAATCGTCAGTACCAGTTGGAGCGGCTCTATAAACTCATCCGCCAGGTGGATCGTCCGATGATCCTTGCCGGCGATTTCAACGTTCTCTGGGGAGGGCGCGAGTTGGAACTGTTCCTCGGGGCCACCGGTTTGGTCAGCGCCAATCCCGAAAAAAAACCCTCCCACCCCAGTCGAGCTCCCACGCGGGAGTTGGATTTTATCCTCCACAGCCCGGAGCTGCGAGTGACCAACTTTCAGATTCCTCCGGTCACCTTTTCAGATCATGCACCGTTGATCTGCGATTTCGAGTTCGCCCCTTTTTGAGTTCAAGCGGTTACAAACCAATAATCGAGCCGTTTCTGCCGGTGATGCCGTCAGCCGTGTGCACGGCCCTGCGGTAGGAGAAGAACTGCTCGCTGCAGCGTGTGCAGATACCTGCAACATCTATGGATGTCCCGTTCAGGCCTGCCTCACACAGCTGGTCCCGGCTGATCGCCCAGAAATCAAAATAGGTCGGGCGGACCTGGTAGGCATGCATCCACTGCGGCAACTCTTTGCGAAAATTTTTGAATTCCGCGCAGCAGGGGCCAAGAGAAGGACTGATCACCGCCCTGAGCCATTGCGGATCCACGCCGTAGTCGTCTTTCATCCGGGATATGGTTTTGCCGATGATCCCCTGGACGCTGCCGCGCCAGCCGCAGTGAATGGCGGCCACCACCTTGGCCCTCGGCTCCCAGAGGAGAATCGCCTGACAGTCTGCCTGCTGGATCAAAAGACCCGTGCTGGGCAGGTCGCTGATGATCGCATCATAGCCCTCGGGTTCGCTCTTTGTATGTCCTTTTTGCGCCGCGAGAATCTGGTCTCCATGAACCTGTTTGACCGAGATGAGGTCCGTGAGTTTAAGCGCCTGCAGGGCTCGGCGGCGATTGTTGTCCACGTTTGCCTGCGCATCCCCGGTATAATAACTTACATTGAGGGAGGCATAAGGGGGCGGGCTCACTCCTTCCAGGGAGGTGAAGCACCCATGGGGAACGGGAATGAGGGAACTTGTAAAGAAGGGGAAGAAGCTTTGCAATTGCATGGGCAATGGTCCAAAAAAATGGGGAAAGCCAAACGACTTTCCCCTTGGATGACAGGTGTGTGATGAACAGTAATTAAAAGTACGCCTCGAAGGTCAGATAGACCTGGTTGGCACTTTCAACCGGGTTCATGCCCATAGCCTGCAGTTTAGCCTTTTCGCTGTCCAGGTCGTAGGGTTTCACGTTCCAATCGAATCCACCGGAATAGTTGTAGTCGTAGTACTGCCAGCCAAGACGGATAAAGGTCTGGGCGTATTTGGAAATTGCCTCTCCGGTGGGCAGGTCGTAGATCAGATACAACTCATAGGCGTTACCACGGGTTGCCAGCTTGGACATGTAGAGGTCATCATGCCCCGGTGAAAAGGAAACCCAGTATTGTGAACCGTAGTTGTATTCAGCCCCGAGCTTGAGGCCAAGGTTGTCGATGTCGTAGCGTATGCCCGCATAGACAGAATAGCCGTTTTCACTGCTGGTGTTTCTGGTCCCTGTTGTGTAATCGTTGAACATACCGTTGCTGTTCGGATCGCTTCGGCTCCAGCCGCCGGCAATGAAGTAGTTCAGGTTTTCCACCTTATCCATGTAAATTGCACTGGTGTGGTAGATGTTGCCCACGTTGACCTGATTTCCGTAGGCTGATGGGGCTCCATAATTAACCAGGTCGCTGGAAAAGGTCGGATAGTTGAAGAGGTTAAACGCTCCAAAGGACTGAATGTTCATGAAACGGTGACCTTGTTGCAAAACATCCCAATCGATTCCGGCGAAATCGGTATCGTCAATTGTCGGCCCTGAATCGTTCTGCAACCCATTTTCAAAACCCCGACCGTAGCAGAAACGAATTCGGCCTTCACCCAAGGCTTCAGCGCCCCAGTCATAGCCATATCCCAAGGAGAGGCCATCAAAGGGATAGTCCATATACGCGATCGGGGTGGCCATGCGATCGGTACCCATGCGCAGATGTGCAGGAGGACCATCCGAAGTGGGGCGGCGACCAATGGAAAACCAGATCGGAGCTCCGCCAATGTTGGTCCAGTTAACATAGGCGCGATCGACATAGAGTGCGCTATCCTCCGGAGTCCGGGTGGTGTTGCCGTCAAAAATGGGGAAACCACCTCCCAAGCCATCGGGGGTTGTCTGCATGCCCCAGGCCTTGTACATGGCAAGACGTCCCTTAAATTCCAGGTTTTCCGTTGCCTTGACCCGCATGTTGAGGCGAAGGCGATTGGTCATGATCGTATCATTTGATTGATCGCCTCCCGCAAACACGCTATCCGCATCGTAATAATCCCCGCGGGCTCGGAAATCGCCGTTGAACTGAAAACGGGCGGCCAGATCCCAGGATTCGGATTTTTCATCGAGCATTTCGTCGATATCCTCGACTTTGTCGCCGTACTCGGTGATCGTCTCGTTCTGTTGGGCCATCTGTGCCTTGAGCTCATCGAGCTGGCGTGAGAGCTCCTCTATCTTTCGCTCCAGGTCTGCATTGCTTTTTCCGCCACCGGCGGCTGCCATCGTGGGGAGAACCATCAGTCCCGCCAATGCCAGCATGGAAATGCGCTTTACCATACCCCCTTCCTCCTTTCGGTTGAATCCCACTCCCTTCATTCAGCCAACTGATCTTCATCGCGCATGAAATTTTTTTAACTCTTCATTAACAATGAATCACAGTATTATTCATAAAATGACAGTATCTTGTCTCTTTTTGAATGTCAATGAAAGGAGGGGAGGCGGGTAAAAAAAATTGTACTCAAGGGCGGGGTGAAAGCGGAGACGCCGCCGGGCAGAAGTGTGTCCGGCGGCGTATAGAGGCAGGTTATTTGTAGGAGAAGGTGGTCTTATCGTTTTTGCGACCAATTTTGACCGTGCCCCCCTTGGTGAGGTGGCCAAAGAGAATTTCCTCGGTAAGGACGTCGCCGATTTCCTTCATGATCAAGCGGCGCAGGGGGCGGGCGCCAAAGGCGGGCTCATAGCCCTCTTGGGCGAGCCATGTTCTCGCTGCCGGGCTGAGCGAGATTTCCACCTTCTTGCTCGCCAGCTGCTGCTGCAGTTCGCCGATCATCTTGTCCACCACTTTTTCCACCGTCTCCGGGCTGAGCGGGCCAAAGGTGATGGTGGCATCGAGGCGGTTGCGGAATTCAGGGGCAAACATGTTTTTCAGGGCCTTCTGCTCCTTGCCCTTGTTGTCCCCCAAAAAGCCGATGCTGCGTTCGCTCATCTCACGCGCGCCTGCATTGGTGGTCATGATCAGGATCACGTTGCGGAAATCCGCGCGACGCCCTGCATTATCGGTCAAGGTCGAGTGATCCATGACCTGCAGCAGGATGGAGAAGACATCGGGATGCGCCTTTTCGATCTCATCCAAGAGGAGCACTGTGTAGGGGTGCTTGCGGATGGCATCGGTGAGCAGACCGCCCTGGTCAAAGCCGATGTAGCCGGGAGGCGCGCCGATCAAACGAGCCACCGCATGCTTCTCCATATACTCGCTCATGTCGAAACGTTCAAAGTTGACGGAAAGCGACGCCGCTAACTGCCGGCCCACCTCGGTCTTGCCGACACCGGTCGGACCGGCAAAGAGGAAGGAGCCGGTGGGCGCCTGGGGATTGCCCAAGCCCGCCCGCGAGCGTTTGACCGCCTTGACCAGCGCCTCGATCGCCGGATCCTGGCCAAAGATAACCGATTTGAGACTCTCATCCAGGTGGAGCAGGTCGTTGAGGTCGGTTCCCGATTTACTGTTCACCGGCACCCGCGCAATCTTGGAGACGATCTGCTCCACGTCACGCACACCGATGGTCCGCCCGGTTTTCCCGTTGAGACGGAAAAAGGCCCCGACCTCATCCATGACATCGATCGCCTTGTCCGGGAGGAACCGGTCGTTGATGTAGCGGTAGGCCAACTCCGCGGTGGCATCGATGGCCGCCTTGCTGTAGCGGATGTTGTGATGCTCTTCATAACGGGACTGCAGCCCTCGAAGAATACGGCAGGTATCACTGACCGACGGCTCGTCGATGTCGATTTTTTGAAATCGTCGCGACAGGGCCCGATCTTTTTCGATGTGATTTTTGTACTCTTCATAGGTGGTGGAGCCGATACAGCGGATCGTGCCCGACTGCAGGGCCGGCTTGAGCAGGTTGGAGGCATCCATGGAGCCGCCGCTGGTCGCACCCGCACCGATGATGGTGTGCATCTCATCGATAAAGAGAATCGCCTTGTCCTTCTTCTCGATGGCAGAGACCACCTCCTTGAGCCGCTTTTCAAAATCGCCCCGATACTTGGTTCCGGCCACCAGGGTGCCGAGATCAAGCATGTAGATCTCCGCATCCTGGAGCAGATCCGGCACCAGCTTTTTGGGATCGGGCTTGGGCTCCTGACGGGCAACCGTATCCTCGTAAATCCGCAGGGCCAACCCTTCGGCCATGGCCGTTTTGCCCACACCGGGTTCGCCGACCAGGAGTGGATTGTTTTTCTTGCGTCGGCAAAGGACCTGCATCATCCGGTGCAGTTCATGATCCCGACCGATCAGCGGATCGATGCCCCCTTCAGCCGCACGTTTGGCAAAGTTTACCGTGAACTCGTCCAGGGCATCAGAGGGCTTGTCCTGCCGTTTCTTGGAAGGCTGTTGCTGTCCTCCGGGCGGGGGCTGGCGGTACGGCTCTTTTTGCAGGTATTCGGGCAGCCCGTGGGAGATGTATTCCACCACCTCCATGCGACCGACGCCCTCGCTGCCGAGAAAGTAGACCGCGTGCGAATCGGGCTCGGTAAAGATGGAAACGAGTACGTCTCCGGTATCGACCTGTTTTTTGCCGCAACTCTGCACATGACTGACCGCACGCTGCAGAACTCGATTAAAGGCAACGGTCTGCGCGGGTTCGCCATCGATCTCCTTCATGATCGGCATGCCGGACTCAAAGAAGCGTTCCAGCCGTTCCTTGATATTCTGATTGTTGCCACCGCATTTATCGATGATGTGGCGGGCAAGATCGTCGTGCAGCAAACCGTAGAGCATATGCTCGACTGTCACGTACTCGTGACGATGGTTTTTTGCTTCTTTGATCGCTTTTATCAGGGCAAGTTCCAGTTCTTTACTCAACATGATCTATTACCTCGTCGGGGAATCAAGACCCCCTTCAATCTTCGGATACCGGGGTAACCGTCGAGCAACCGTGTAACAATTTTCCCTCGTGCACGGTTGCCATCTAGCTGTACTGCCTGTTTCAACAATCCTTTTCCAAGGAACAGCGTAGCGGGAATTGGTGTTGCTTGGCCATCTGATGGACAGTTGCCACTTTGGTCTCTGCAATTTCCCGGGTGTAGACACCTGCAATGCCAATGCCCTTGTGATGCACATTGAGCATGATACGGGTCGCCTCTTCGGTGTTTTTATGAAAAACCGTCTGCAGAATCATAACTACAAAATCCATGGTGGTGTAATCGTCGTTATGCAGCAGGACTTTGTACTGCGGCGGCTCCTGAAGTACTTCACGATTGCTGCTTTCAATTTTTTCCTGAACAATGGAATCTTCTTTTGCCATGCTTCTACTCAATGGGGACTACACACTGCTCTCAAGAACGAGGCTACCTAAAGGATATACGGTTTCTTGCAAGAAGCGTAAGGGAATATGTTGAAAATCGAGTGGCTTGGAGAGTACCACCATCGATAACTTCCGTCCATGTCAGTATTTTAATGCCCGTCGGTGATTTTGCAAGGCCGGTTGAATTTGCCCGTTACACTTTTGAGTTCGGTCGGTTCAGCATCGAGAACAGCAGATGTTGCAAAACTGTCTCCGCTGCGACCGGAGAACCTTTGAGGCGCAACTCCGCCTTGAGGAGGAGCTGCAGCCAGTCTGTGAGGGTCGTCAGGGTAAAACCGGAGGCGGTTTTAAACTGCATGTACAGGGCAAAAGGATGGCCGCTGAGCTCTTTTTTCCACTGCTCTTTTTCTTTCAGTCGGACCAGGCAGGTATTTTGAAAGGCCGCGGCTGGCATGGATGGTTGAAAGCCGATTTCCGGTTGCTCCAGCAGGGCCCTGAACAGCATCAGGGTGCGGACATAGTTGCGCAGAGTGGCCACCACCGCCAGGGGGTGGATGCCGTTTTCCTGGAGGCGGGCACCGATTTGCATCGCCTGGGCAAGGTTTCCGGCGGACAGGGCCCCGGTCAGTTCAAAGAGCGCTTCCTGGCGGGTGCGGCCGACCAGGAGGTCGAGATCGTCGCGGTTGATCTGACGCCGCTCGCCGACATAGGTCATGACCTTGCGCAATTCCATGGCCACGGCCACCGGATGGAATCCGACCCGTTCAAAAAGCAGGTCCATCAGACCGGGGGCCAGCGTTTTATCCTGCTCGGCAAGGGTTTGCTGCACCAGTTCCTGGAGCACGGCCTTCTGCACCTTCTGTGCCTTGGCGCCGCTTCCGGATTCAACGCTCAAGTCGACGATGGACTGCTCTTCCTTGAGATACTTGAACAGTTTTTTTCGCTTGTCGACATCCTCGGCCAGGAAGAGAAGGATGTTGGCCGGCGGCAGGCCCGACTTGAGGACGCTCATCAGGGCCTCGGCCGGATCGGTTGTCCCCGGTGAACTGGATGCGCCTTGATTTTCGAGCAACAAGGGACCGGTCCAGTTGAGGTCGCCGCCGGGTTTGGCAAAGCCGAAGCACTGCTGCCATTCCCCGGCGCCCATGGCTTGCAGATCGTTGTCCGAGGAAACGCTGAGCCCGCCGCTTTCGATGAAAGCCCGAAGCGTGCGAGCCGCCTGTTCCTGTTTTCCCGCGGCCTGAGCCTTCTGTGCCCGTTCCCAGATATTTTTGGCCACCTGCTTGGAGTGAAACAGGCGGGTGTCCACCACCCGATAGATCTGGCGGCCCGGAAGCAGACTGTAGCCGCGGACTTTGGCCAGGGTGGTCGTGCTGTCTTCCCGGTCGCCGTCTATGGCATGGACCGTGCCGCCGTTTTTTAGCAAGACCTGTTCCAACTGCTCCACTGCATTTCGGCACAGGTACCGTTCGCCAAAGAACAGGTAGACCTGCGTGGGCGCGGAGCCTGCCTGCTTGAGAAGGTCAGGCAGGCTGTCGCGGCTGTAAAGCGGCATAAACGTGCTTATCCCCTGCTGCGCTCAAACAGGTTCTTTTGTGGGACGCCGCCCGCGGCCTGTTGTTCTTCATCCAGAATCTTGTGGAGAATTGCCGTCAACGAACCGGGGAGGAGATAATCCTGGCCCCGTTCACCGCGAAAGATCGAGGCCGATTGCTGGGCCACGTTTTTCCAGGTGATCGAACTGCTGTTGCTGGCGATGATCTCGAAAAACATCTTGTTGTACGGGTCGTTGATCATGGCCAGACCGGTGCCGATGGTGGCCAGAATGTCCACCGAGGAGGCGAACAGACGGGTCAGGCTGGTGTAGACCTTGACGCCGCCGCAGGAGCCGAGGCTGAGAAAGCGCGGCTTGCCCCGCAGATCGGACTGGCTGACTTGCCCCTCCTCGATCAACTTGGTCAACGGTTCGATGATCTGCTCCGAGCGCCAGTAACTGTGACCGCGCTGGGCGAGCATCTCGTCGCCGGAGTGAATGAAGCGCTTGAGCATCTCCATCTGGTTCTCCACGTCCGAGTAGACGAACTGGGTGTGGACGATCTGGATGCCGTTGATCTGCTTGGTAAAGGCCACGGCAAAATGACGATTGCGCATCGCCTGGAACAGTGTGGCCAAACCGGCGCCCAGGTAGCGCTGGGTTTCCGCCCGAAAGGCCGCGGTCATCGGCGGGATGGAGTACTTGTCGGAAACAACCAGCCGGTAGCCGTTTGCAAGGAGCATGTTGGCGTTGGAGGCAAAGGATTGACGGCCGTCATCATCGGGATGATACATGGAGACCGAGCCCAGGCGGCCATCCTGCTTCCATTCGGCAAAGGGCGTGTTTTGATACTGCTCAAGATTGATGGCTCCGTGATGGACGATCAATCGGCTGATCAGGATTCGATCCGATTGGCCGAGCAGTTCCGGATAGGTTTGCAGATAATACTGGAGGATGACGTTGATCAGTTTGGCATAGGCTGCATCTCCCGCATCGCTTTGCTCGGCCATCAGGGAAATCAGATAGCTGCGCGCCTCGGGAGAAAGCACCTTGAGCAGATGGCTGAAGGTGGCGGAGAACAGCAGGATCGAATCTTCGTTTTTCAGCGCCGAGGACGCCACCAGCTGGAGGATCGCCTTTTGCTTGTACGGATCCGTGGGAAAAAATTCCGTGAGTTTTCCCTTTTGCGCACAACTGGAAATAAAGTCGGACACGAGCAGGTTACCGGGGTCGACGACCTTGAGGAAGTTGAGCAGGTCACCCTGGTAGCGGCTACTGATGCGGGCCAGCAACACTGGAACCATGATGTTGCGGAAGGAGGAGTCGTACAGTTCGCTGCCCTGGGCCATGACGGCGTAGGCGTTGGCAATGGTGAGGTCACGGGCGGTCTGCACCCGTGCGGCTGCGGTGGCCCGCTTGAGCAGGGCCACGCCGCCATTGGAGATGCTGCCGAATTGGGCCCGAACCGAAGGCTGCAGTTCATTGTACTTCGCCTGCAGCTGCTGCATGGACCAACTGTTCAAGGTACCATCGGATATCTCGTAGCCGTTTTGATCGGTGACCGCATGCAGGTTGTTGATCTTCCACAACACCTCGGTGCCGCCGTCATAAAGTGCCTGCAGCAGTCGGCTCTTTTTTTGTGCGTCGAATTTGTCGTACTGTGCCTCCTGAATGTTGGTCGGCAGGGCAAAGTAACTCACCAGCCAATCCCAGGCCTCCTGGGCACGCAAGGACTTGTTGGTGAACAGACAACGTGCGTTCCACGCATCGTCCTGGTACAGCTTCAGCAGCAGCCCCAGGCCGTCGTTCATGGTCTCGGGATTCATGTCGGCAATCCTGGCATAGGCCTCGGCTGCCTTGGCCTGATTGTTGCGCAGGCGCATAATGGTGGAGAGGCCGTTGAGCGCCAGATCGACCCGCATGCCCTTGACCAGGAAAAAGGCCTGGGCGGCACGGGCATTGGCACTGCTCATGTTGTTGAGCATGGGAAGGATGCCCAGCGCCTGACGGGCGGTGACGCCCCTGATACCGACAAAGGCACGGAAGGCGCGGCCTGCATCGAACCCCATCTGCTTGACCGTATCCAGGCTGGCAATGCCACCCTCGATATCGGTGGTGCTCAGGCCGGCCAGGGCCTCGAAGGTGAGCACCTGTTCATAGGTGAACCGCTCCCGGGAGAGCCGGTCGAGGACCTGCTGGGCGTACTGGAAGTTTATCCCCGGAAGGACGCAGATCTTGCGGAGGATGCGCTGGGCGTTATAGTTTAATCTCGGGATGATCGTCTTCCCGTATTGCATTTGTTGGCTGGTCAGGCCGGGAATATTCTGGTATAGGCCCATGGTCTGTTGCACGCTGACTGCACCTGGCTGGTAGGTGGCGCTCCAGCCGTGCGATGCCGTGATCGGCAGCAGGAGCAGCAACAGGAAAACGATCTGAACGGGGCGATGAATTCGCCGGGTGGTCCGACAAAGAGGAGTAGGGATGTGCATGGTGTTCCAAATGGTGGATTGATGATGTCCGATGGTGTGCAAAGGATGCTCCCTGCCTTAGCCTTGCTGTTGGCCATGGCGCTTTGGGGCAGTTCCTTTGTGGCCTTGAAATACAGTTTTCAGGAGATGCATCCCCTTATGGTCATTCTGGGAAGAATGGTGGTTGCATCGTGTTGTTTTGTCCCTTTTATGCGATCGTTTTCCCGGGTCGGAATACGTCGTCGCCATGCACTGCCGGTCCTGCTCATGTGCCTGTGCGAGCCTTGTTGTTACTTTCTTTTTGAAACGGCGGCCTTGACCCGTACCACTGCCTCCCAGGCCGCAATGATCACCACCATGCTGCCATTGATGGTTGCCCTTGCTGCGGGGGCGGTCTTGGGGGAACGGATCACTGCGCGAACCATTGGCGGCTTCGTTCTCGCGGCCATCGGAGCGCTCTGGTTGAGCCTTGGCGGTCAGGGAACGCAGCAGGCACCACAACCTGCTTTAGGGAACTTTCTTGAGTTCATGGCCATGATTTGCGCGACGGGCTATACTATTCTAATGAAACGTTTAAGTAAAGAACTCCATCCGTTTTTTCTCACCGGGATCCAAGCTTTTACGGGCGCTGTGTTTTTTGCCCCGGTTCTGCTGTTGCCATCGGTTCGAGCCGCCTCTCTCACCTGGGGCGGCGTTGGTGCGATTCTCTATCTGGGGGTGGTGGTCAGCATGGGGGCGTACGGAATGTACAACTTCGGGGTCAGCCGGATTCCCGCCAGTCAGGCCTCGGCCTTTGTCAACCTGATTCCGGCGTTTTCTATCCTGCTGAGTTATCTGATCCTCGACGAGCGGCTCAATGTCGGTCAATGGATGGCCTGCGCACTGGTTTTTTGCGGTGTGCTGATCAGCCAGGAGAATATTTTCCCTAACGAAAAAAGGGGTAAATCGATCACTGAGGAAAGTTCGCCATGAACAGAGCCCTGGTGATTGTTGGCCTGCTTTGTATCATGATAGGTCTGCTCTGGCCCTGGCTGAAGCAACTGCCCCTGGGGCGGCTGCCCGGCGATATCCTCATTGTCCGCGAAAATTTCCGCTTCTCCTTCCCCCTGACCAGCTGCATCGTGGTGAGCCTGGTGCTCTCCATTTTGCTCTGGCTGTTTCGGCGTTGAACACGATCGTCCCATGAGCAGCGTTCGCCCGCATTTCGACCTGGAAAATTTGCACAGTGGCGGTTGGTGCAGCCGGTGCGGGCTTCAGCACTTCCTACCGGCTCAGCCGGTGCTTGCGGATTGCCGAGAACTGATGGCCCATCTGGAGGAGCAAGGGCGGATCGACAACATTGCAGGGCAGGGAGAGGCGGCTTGCGATTGCGCAACCAAGGGGCTGTTTACCCCAGGCGGGGGGAAGATGTTCGGGATGCTCGCCTGTCGCGATAGGGCCGGGCGGCGGGTGGTCTTACGGGGCTTTTCCGGACAGTTTAATGGATTGTGGCGGGTTCCCGGTTGGGTGGGACCGATTTTCGATGAGGTTCGTTTTCAGCAGTTGGTGCGCCTTCCGGAAAGGCGCATCAAAGCGATGGGCAGGGAGTTGGCAACCCTTGTCCCTGATTCATCCCGTCACCGTCTGCTCAAACAACAGCGAAGACAGCTCTCGCGGCAACTGATGAACGAGATCCACCAGCTCTATACGCTCACCAATTTCCGCGGAGAGGCGGTTACCCTTGTCGAGGCTTTTCAGGGCAAGGGAACGCCGCCAGCGGGGACCGGGGATTGCTGCGGCCCCAAACTGCTCAACCATGCAGCCCTCAATGGCCTTTGGCCGGAGGCAATGGCCGAGTTTTACTGGGGTGGGGCCAACAGCTCCGGGACAAAACAGCACGCACAGTGGTATCCGGCCTGTGCCCACAAATGCCAGTCCATCCTCGGCTTTCAACTCTGCGGCTTGTAATGGAATTCGTGGTGGAGATATTGTACCAGGACCAGGATGTGGTGGTGGTCAACAAGCCCGGAGGGTTGTTGGCGGTTCCCGGTCGCGGCCCGGACAAGCAGGACTGCGTCACCGCCCGGGTGCGGCGGTTGATTCCCGGCTGCATCGAGCAGCCCGCTGTCCATCGCCTGGATATGGATACCTCCGGTGTGATGGTCCTGGGGCTGACGTGCGAGGCGCATCGGCAGTTATCCACACAATTTTCCGAGCGGTTGGTGGAAAAACAGTACCTGGCCCTGTTAAGCGGGGAGGTGGAGGCAGAGGCGGGGGAGATAGCGCTCCGCTTTCGCCTGGATCCGGAGAATCGTCCCCATCAGGTCTATGACCCGGTTCAAGGGAAGTTGGGCATCACTCTGTGGAAAAAACGAGCGACGCTGTGCGGGCGGAGTCTTGTTGCATTCACGCCACTGACCGGCCGGACCCACCAGCTGCGAGTCCATGCGGCCCACCCCTTGGGGCTGGGCTGCCCCATTGTCGGTGATCGGCTCTATGGTTCCGGCCGGCTTGGGGAGATGCTCTGCCTGCACGCGGCCCGGCTGCAGTTTGCCCATCCCACCAGCGGCGAGTTGATGTGTTTTGCCTCGGCTGCACCCTTTCTCGATTAGTCCTGCTTACCGCTGTCCTCACAGTTGTTCTTTACCCCGCTGATCTGGATCTGCATCCCCGGGATGAGCAGATCCGGATCCTTAACCCGATCCCGGTTCTGCGTGTACAGCTGACGCCATGCATCCTGATCGCAGAAAAGACGTTTGGCAATCTTGCTCAGGGAATCGCCGGGCTGCACGGTATAGGTCTTTGGCGCGGTCTTTTGGGGGAGAGGGGTGGCTTGGGCAGGGGCCTGTTCAGCTTTCTTCGGTGCCGATACCGGTGTGGGCGCGGGGGGAGGCGCGGATACAGGGGCTTGCTCCAACTTGTTTTTTGGCGTGTCAGGCTGCGGTGCGCTGGCCGTTATTTTGTCTGCCACCGTCAAGAGGGCTGATCGCACGCTATCGGCCTCTGCAGGCAACTCTGGCTCAGGAGGTGTCGGCCTGACTTCCGCTCTGTTTTGTGCGGCAATGGGAGCAATCGGCTGCACGGAAGGTGCCTCAACAGCTGGAGAAGCATGTTGGCTGACCGTTTGTCCATCCTCCAGGGGGGCTTTGGGCGCAGGCGGGACAACCTTGGGCTCACCTGAGGCGGAGGACAAGGTCTCCGTGTCAGGGGGTAGGGCTGCATTGCTTGAGATGTTTTCAGGCTGTTGAGCTGGTTGCTGCTGCGCTGCAGGGAGGGAAGGTGACGCAGGCGATGGTGCGGATGGTCGGTGGAGTCCCGGCTGGCCGAGATACCACCAGGCACCGGTACCGCCAATTCCCAAGAGCAGTATCCCGGCCGCAATGGGGGCCAGCGAGCTGTTTTTCTTTTTACTGCGACCGGTTTTTTCTGCCTGGGCGCGGATGCGTTTTGACCGCAGGCGCACGGCACTCGCAAGCTCCAGCGCTTCCTCAACCCGTTTGCAGTGTTCCTGGATGCCTGGAAAATCAGAGGCGATCCCGGCTGCCTGCTGGTAGCGGTGCCGGGCCTCCTCAATCCAGCCCTCTGCTTCAAGGGCCTCGCCCTCGGTGACCAGGGAGGTTGCCCGGGAGCAACGTTGCTCCCGCTCGGACTCCAGGGCCAGACGCTCCTCCGGATCCAGCTCCTCGCCGTGCATGGTCAAGAGGGTGCCTGCCTCGACAACACGTCCGCCCTCTAATGCTGCTTGAATCTCTGCTGATGAAATTGGTGACAAGGCAGTCCTCCTGAGGTGAAAATGATCATGCCAAGCAAGGTAGCTTTTTCGGGTGGCGCTTGTCAAGAAATGGAAAAAGCAAAGCAGATAGCCTCGTAAACGTCAAAACACTGAAAACCACCTATTGCGAAGCCAGTACGCTGCAAAACCTGAAGCGCAATCCTCGGGGCATTTGACGAGAATGACAAATAAAAAAGGGGTGCCCGAACAAGAGCACCCCTTGAAATCGCCTCAATGTTGAGGCAAGATCTTATTTGATGTGATCGGCAACAGCGGCGCGCTCACCCTGGAGCTCGGCCTCGGTTTTCTTGATCATCTCACGGCTGAAAGCGCTGATCTCCAGGCCTTCAACGATCTTGTAGTCGCCGCCTTCGCAGACGATCGGGAAGGCAAACATCAGATCCTCGTCCACACCGTAGGGGTTGCCCTTGCTGTAGATACCCATACTGACCCACTGACCGTTGCTGCCCAGCGCCCAGGAACGCATGTGGTCAACGGCCGCGGAAGCGGCAGAGGCTGCTGAGGATGCGCCACGGGCCTTGATGATGGCGGCGCCACGCTGCTGCACGGTGGGGATGAAGTAGTTGTTGTTCCACTCGTCGTCGACCAGCTCTTTCACAGCCTTGCCGTCAGCTTTGGCATAGCTGATATCCGGATACTGGGTGGAGGAATGGTTCCCCCAAACGACAACCTTCTCCACCTTGGTGGAGTGGGTACCGGTCTTCTCGGCGATCTGCGACATGGCACGGTTGTGATCCAGACGCATCATGGCGGTGACGTTGCGCGGATTGAGTTTCGGTGCATTCTTCATGCAGATCAGGGCGTTGGTGTTGGCCGGGTTGCCAACAACGAGCACGCGGCAGTTGGGATTGGCGTTGTCGCTTAACGCCTTGCCCTGGACGGTGAAGATGGCGCCGTTGGCGTTGAGCAGGTCGGAACGCTCCATTCCCGGACCACGAGGACGGGAACCTACCAGCAGTGCGAAGTCGATGTCTTTGAAGGCGACATTGGGATCATCGGTGGCGATGACGCCTGCAACCAGCGGGAAGGCGCAGTCGTTGAGCTCCATCAGCACGCCCTGAAGAGCGCCCATTGCCGGGGGAATTTCGAGAAGCTGCAGGATAACAGGCTGGTCAGGTCCGAGCATGCTGCCGCTGGCGATGCGGAAGATGAGGGAATAGCTGATCTGACCGGCAGCTCCGGTTACTGCTACACGTACTGGTGCTTTCATTTGTTTCTCCTTGTTGTTGAACCTACCAAATTAGTAGACCAAAAAATTGGTTACTACCATCAGTTGTCATGCAAATCCCCCGGGGAGAGGATTTTGAATCAAGAAACGAACTCGGTACTCATGTGAAGCAAGATATGACTCTGGAATCGAACCGGGGAATGCGTTTGGGGCATGGCCGCCAGGACCGGCGGGACGCGTGTCTTGGTTGACAAGGATCCGGGAAGCGAAAGAAATACTGCAGTATTCTCGGACGCTTTACCCCAAAAAAATGAATTCCTATTCAGATTCCACCGTCATTGATACAAATCAACGGCTAAAAAGTCAAGTGCTCTTTCGTGGGAGGAGGGCTCTCTAGAATAGAGAAATTTTTCAGGAAATAAGCGAGTATCGGTCGCTGATCACCATCATCAGCGTCTCGTAGGTGAAGCCCCAGATGAACCCTTCGGTAGCCGGGATGCAGGGGAAGAGGACGTCCGGGCAACGGGGGCTCATGGGCCGCTTGATGATGTTTGCGCTGTCCGACACATACTCCAGGTTCAGCCACTCATGGCAGCTGATTTCCGAGCGTTGGAGGGAAATGGGTGGGATTGCGGGGAGTTCAAAAAGATAGGTGGTCACCGGAATCGGTTGGTTGAGGTGATTCCCCGCCTGGCGGACCGGATACTGTTTGACCAAAAGATCGGTGGAAAGTTGAATCCCGCACTCTTCAAAGGTCTCGCGGATGCAGGTCGCCAGCAGCGAGGGATCGCCGTCGTCACGACGTCCGCCGGGGAAGGAGTAATGCCCGGACCAGGGATCCCGGGGGTTGGCTTTTCGTTTGAGCACCAGAACTTCCGGTTGCGGATCATAGGAAATGATGGTGGCAACGGCCGCCTCTTTTTTGGTGAAAGATTCCATAACACTCTGTATAGCAAATTCCCGTTCGATACCCAAGGGGGGAATAGTGAAAAGTCGACATAATCATGTCTGCGCTGGTTGACGTGGGGCGGTACAAAATGGTCCGGAGAGGGTGCATTTTCTGTACAATCCGAATGGTTTCCTGTACGTTTCAAGCGACGATGATCTAAAAAAATAATCATCATCGGTGCTGCTTATCATCAATTTGTGGGGCAAAATGTTCTTTTTCCCCAGACGTTCAGTCCTCGCCACGGTCAGAAACGCATTCTGCCTCTTTACCGAATACGCTTATGAATGTTCTCATCTACGGTGCAACCGAAATCGGCTACATGGTGGCCTCGCAGCTGTACCGCAAACACAATATAACCATTGTCGATGATCTCGACCGATTGCCCGACAAATTCAACAATCTCGATATCAGTTTCGTTGCGGGCAACGGCGCCGATGTTCAGGTCCTGGAAAGTGCCAATACTGCCAAGGCCGATCTTTTTATCGCCTGTTCCCTGATCGACGAGGCCAATATCGTGGCCTGCTGGACCGCCAAGAAGATCACCGAGGCCGAGACCATCTGCTTTGTGCGGCGGATGGAACTGTACCGCAACCTCAACTCGCTCTCG
Source organism: uncultured Desulfobulbus sp. (assembly GCF_963665445.1). Classification (GTDB taxonomy): domain Bacteria; phylum Desulfobacterota; class Desulfobulbia; order Desulfobulbales; family Desulfobulbaceae; genus Desulfobulbus. Next base: position 4,980,654 of record NZ_OY762276.1, read on the forward strand.
CAGAACCGATACCAGAGCAAGTACGATATCGACACCATTATCTGGCCGGAACAGTTGCTCACCCAGGATATCTTCCGCATTATTTCCGTGCCCGATGCCATCGATGTGGAGTATTTCGCCCATGGCAAGGCCAAGATGTTCGAGTATCGCATCAAGGAGAACTCCATTATCCGTGACCGACGGATCATGGATTGTTCCTTTCCGCAAAACGTGCTCATCGTCGGCATCACCCGCGACCACAGCCTGTTCATTCCCAATGGGTCCACCACCATTCAGACCGATGACAAGGTGGTGTTCATGGGCACCGGTCCGGCGCTCGATATCCTGGCGGCACAGGTGTTTCAGAACGTGAACAAGATCAAGACCGCGGCCGTCATCGGCGGCGGCAGCGTCGGTTTCATGCTCTCGAAAAAACTCGAACAGGCCGGCATTCGCGTCAAGCTGATCGAGCACGACAGCAACCGCTGCATCTACCTGGCCGACAACCTGAAAAAAAGTTTGATCCTCCAGGGGGACGGCACCGATATCGAACTGCTCGAGGGCGAGTCGATCGGCGATAGCGACGTGACCGTCTGCGTCACCAACAACGATGAAAAAAATCTGCTCTGTTCGCTCCTGGTGAAACAGCTCGGTTGCGAACGGATCATCACCCGGGTGGGCAATGTCCGTAATTCGGCCCTCTTTGAGCGGGTCGGGATCGATGTGGTGGTCTCGCCCAGGGAGTCTGCCCTCAAAGAGCTGCTCAATCGCCTCCATGCCAAGGATGTCAATATCCTTGCCCTGGTGGAGGGCGGACAGGGCGAGGTCTTGCGCCTCACCTTGCCCGAGAGTTTCGAGGAAACCCTGGTCCGCGATTTCAAGCTGCCGGCACGGGCGATCATCGGGGTGATCAAGCGCGGCCGCAACGTCACCTTTCCCCATGGAGAGACCGCCCTGATGAGCGGTGATCAGTTGATCATCTTTACCATGGCCAAGGATGCCGAAGCCATCAAGGCGGCCTTTGACTGATGAAGCTTGCCGCCATCCTCAACGTTCTCGGCATTATTCTGGTCGCCCTGGGCACGATCATGCTCACGCCGATCTCCGTGGCCCTGCTCACCGCGGAATATGGTTCTATTGTGCCCTTTGTGGTGGCCTGCGCCACCAGCGTGGTCCTGGGGTTGATCTTCCAATGGCACGGTGGTTTTTCCCGGGACTTCGATCATCTCAAACGGACCGAGGGCATGTTGATCGTAACCCTGGCCTGGCTGGTCACCGGCTGTATCGGCGCGATTCCCTACCTGTTTTATCAGCTGGGGCCGCTTGATGCCTACTTTGAGTCCATCTCCGGCTTTACCACCACCGGAGCGACCATCCTCAAGGATTTCGCTCCCTACCCCAAGACGTTCTTTTTCTGGCGCAGCCTCAGTCAGTGGCTTGGCGGCATGGGGATCATCGTCCTCTTTGTGGCCATTCTCCCCCAGTTTGCCGTGGCCGGACGGCAGATGTTTTTTGCCGAGGCCCCCGGGCCCACCGAGGAGAAGGTCACGCCCCGCATCACCCATACGGCCAAGGCGCTGTGGATGATCTACATCCTCCTGACCGTGGTTGAAATTATCCTGCTGCATCTCCAGGGCATGCCGATTTTTGATGCGGTCTGCAACTCGTTCTCTACCATGGCCGCAGGCGGTTTTTCACCGAATCCGCTCTCCATCCAAGGCTACCAGAGCAGCGGAATCACCTGGACCATCACCCTGTTCATGTTTCTTGCCGGCGGCAACTTCGCCCTCCAGTACCGCGTGCTCTTTCAGGGAAAAATCCGCTCGCTGCTCCATAACGAAGAGTTTCGTTTTTATTTGAGTATCGTGATCCTGATGTCGCTCATGCTCTGCACGTCCCTGATCTTCATTGAGGGCGACAGCTGGCACAACGGCCTGCGCGACGGCTTTTTCCAGATAGCCTCCATCATCACCACCACCGGGTTTGCCTCGGTGGATTTCGGCCTCTGGGCCATCCCGGCGCAGACCATCCTCTTCACCATGATGCTGGTCGGCGGCTGCGCCGGATCCGCAGGCGGCGGCGTCAAGGTGGTGCGGGTGCTGTTCGGCCTGAAGTATCTCAAGCGGGAGGTCGCGCAGGTGGTCCATCCCAAGGCGGTACTGCCGATCAAGATCGACCGTGTCACCGTGCCCGGTGATATTCAGCGGCAGATCCTTGGTTTTCTCCTGTTTTACATTGCTCTCTCGACCATCTCCTCGCTGGTGGTCACGGTGATCGAGAGCGATGCAGTGGTCGGGATCATCGGCACCGCCGCCACCATCGGCAACATCGGTCCCGGGTATGGCACCATCGGCCCGATGGGCAGCTTTGGTGGCCTCTCCCCCTGGACCAAAACCATCTTTATCGTCGACATGGTGGTGGGCCGGCTGGAGTTGATCCCCTTTCTGGCCATGCTCCATCCCGATTTTTGGACGTTTAAACGCAGCCTTTCCAACAAGCTCGCCTGAATTTAGGTATTCGCCATGGAACCTGCAGAGGCTTACAACGGATTTGAACAGGGGCCGATCAGGCCGCCCAGTGAAAGCAACAGCCTGTTGATTCGGGTCACCCGCAACTGTCCCTGGAACCGCTGCACCTTTTGCGGCCTTTACAAAGGGGCGCAGTTCAGTCGTCGCCCGGTTGCGCACGTGCAACGCGATATCGCCTTGGTGAAACGCTTTGTCGATGCCCTGCAGAGGACCGGGAGCGTATCGCCGCAAGGGCTGGACTGGAATGAGCAGATGGCCTTGTATGCCGCGCGTAACTGGCTCATGGGCGGAGCTCGATCGGTGTTTCTTCAGGATTCCAACAGCCTCATCATCAAGCCCCGGGATTTGGTCAGTATCCTGGGCTACCTCCGTAGCCTCTTTCCCCAGATTGAGCGCATAACCTCCTATGCCCGCTCCCATACCATCGCCCGCATGGATGATGGTGATCTTGCCGCAATCGCGGCAGCCGGACTCAACCGGATCCATATAGGCCTGGAATCCGGCTGTGATGCAGTGTTGGCCAAGGTAAAAAAGGGGGCCGATGCAGAGGTGCATGTGCAGGCGGGCTTGAAGGTGCGCGGGGCGGGGATCGAACTCTCCGAGTACTACATGCCTGGCCTTGGCGGGCGTGAGTTCTCTGTGCGGCATGCCCTGGAAAGTGCAGCGGTTCTCAATCGGATCAATCCTGATTTCATTCGCCTCCGCACCCTCGCCCTGCCCGAGCAGCTGGAGTTGTCACAGGAGCAGGCCCGCGGCCAATTCAGCAAACTGGGAGACCGGGAAACCGCCATTGAGCTGCGCCTTTTTCTTCAGTCCCTTGATGGCATCACCAGCCGGGTAAAGAGCGACCATGTTCTCAACCTTCTTGAGGAGATCGATGGTGGCCTGCCCGAGGAGAAACCGCAGATGCTTTCGGTGATCGACCGGTTCCTCGACCTGGATCCGGACGAGCAGGCACTCTACCAGATCGGGCGCAGAACCGGGGTGTTTCGCCAGCTCTCGGACCTACGGCATCCATCTCTGCGAAGCCAGGCGCTTCGTTATGTCGAGCAGTGGATGGTGAGCCCGGAGAATGTGGATCAGATCTGCGATCAGCTGATGAAAGGCTTTATTTGATCGGCCGAGTTGGGCGTTTCACTACTTTTTCATGCTCGGAACATATCCTCGATCGACCTTCTTAATGTGATTGAGCAACCAGTCGCTCAAGAAATTCATGAGATCCAAGGTGATGGTGGCGCTGCCTGATTCAAACTGACGCTGGAAATCCACCACCTGCGATACCAGCTTTTCATGTTCGCGCTTATGTGCCTCCAATTGCGGGTATTTGACCGCAGCCATCATTTTTTCCTCACTTTGAAAATGTTCCACCGTGTATTGAGCCAGTTCTTTCAGAGTGGCGGCAAGCACGCTTCTGCCGGCACGCCGGCGCATGGCGTGATGCAGTTTATTAACCAGGTCGACCAGATGATGATGCTGCTGGTCGATACTGTCGATGCCGAAGCGGATGGAATCGTTCCAGGTGATAAGATCGGGTGCGTTGTCATTGATTGCCCTTCCGCCTGATTCTGAACGATCCACCTTGAACTCACCGATCATCACCTTCAGATCTGCCGCCAATCGGGTCAGATCATTGGCATTGACGCTCACCTTGTGGCTGCTGTCGGTAATTGTCCGGGCAATGGTGTTGACTTCGTTGATGTCCGAGGCGATTTCTCCGGAAAATGCGCTGCTGGCGGCCACATTGCGACTGACCTCATCGATTCCGGTGGAGGCCTGATGCAGGTTGTGGATGATTTCATCTGCCGCGGTTTTCTGGGTATGCACCGCCGTGGTGATGGAAGAGACCGTACTGTCAACCTCGTGAATGACTTCGGCAATGCGGCTGATATCGGTCACCGTCTCACGGATCTGGAGCTGTACACCTTCTATTTCCAGACGGATGTTGTGGGTCGCCTGCGCGGTCTGTCGGGCAAGCTCCTTGATCTCGTTGGCCACCACCGCAAATCCCTTGCCCGCTTCACCGGCCCTGGCCGCCTCGATGGTGGCGTTGAGGGCCAGCAGATTGGTCTGCTCGGAAATTTCGGTAATCGCCTCGGTTACCTTGCTGATTTCTGCTGCAGTGTTCCCCAGATTATTGACCTTGGAGGAGGCCTGGATCGTTTCGGTGACCGCCTTGCTGGAAATCTCCCGCGCCTTTTCAGAACTGGTGCCGATTTCCGCCATCATCTGGTTCATGCTGTCCACGGTCGAGGTGACGATTCGTACATTGGTGGCGGCCTCTTCCGTCGCTGCGGCCACGGAATTCATGTTCTGGCTCATCTCATTGGCCGCTTGGGACACGGTGTGCGACTTGTTGCTCAAAGAGGTCACGCCCTCATCCATTTCCTTGGAGATAATCAGCAACTGGTTGGCCGAGGCGGTTACCGTCTCGAAATATTCGGCTATGTTCCGGACAATGTCATGCAGTTTGCTGATAAAGGCGTTGAACCAGCCGGCCATCCTGCTGACCTCATCCTTGCCGTGCACCTGCAAACGTTTGGTCAGATCCCCCTCGCCCTGGGCAATTTCCCGCAGAATTTCTCCGGTGTTGACGATTGGCCGGGTAATCCGTTTGCTGAGCACTGCGATGACAATCATGGTGAGCACAAGGGCGCCGACAATGATCAGCCCCAGATGGAGCCGTTGCTGATTGACCACTTGATTGACCTGTTCAGCTTTTTTTTCGACCGCGGTGTTGACGTCGGCAATATAGATCCCGGTGCCCACCAGCCAGTTCCAGGAAGCAAAGGCCTTGACGTAGGCCAATTTCTCCTCGGGCAGGTCATGGCCCGGTTTCTGCCAGAAGTAGGAGACCAGCCCCTGGCCTTGCCGCCGGCCGACCCGGCTGAATTCCTCAAACATCAACGCCCCGTTGGCATCACGGAAATTAACCATGTTCTTGCCTTCCAAATCTGGTTTCGCCGGGTGCAGAATCATGATCGAGTCGAGGGTGTTGATCCAGATGTAGTTGCCGTCACCGTACCGCATAGCCCGCAAGGTGTCGATGGCCAGCTTTTTGCGTGCATCCTCCGGCAGTTGACTTTGGCTCGCCGCATGCTCGATCACCTTGTAGGCCACCTCCACCAGGTTATGGATCGCATTTGTTTTTTCATCCATCATCGAGGTGCGGATGGTGGTCAATTCATCCTGGCCCTGTTGGTCCAGAGTATGGACCGACCAAAAAAGAGCGAGCAACCCGAGCAGGACAAGACCTGCGCTATTGGAGAGAAGTATTTTTTTAAAGATATTCATTGGAGAGAGTTTGGAGAGGGGGATGGAGAGAAGCCTGGTTGGCTGGGACAGAACCACGAGAAACTGTATTGCCTAGTATAGGCAGGGCATTTCACGAGAGTCAAGGGGACGTGGATTTTGTTGTTGTTAAAAAATGTGAGGGAATGCATCCATCAACAATCCGCTCATCAATGGTCGTGGCGAACGAAGGCAATCAGGCCGGCAATGGTGATGCACACCCCGACACAGCCGGTAAAATGGGGGAGCGAGGCGTGCAGAAATACAATCTCACCGATGAGGGCAAAGAGGACCTCGCTTGACTGGGTGGCATCGACCGCAGCGAGTTTGCTGGCATTGTCGGCCTGTCCCCGTGCATGGAGAAAGAGGGTGGTGGCGATGACGCCGGAAAACAGGGCAACCAGGCCGGCGTTGATCAATTGGCCGGATGCCGGCGGCGGCGGTGAGATACAGAGGTAGAGCACGGCCCAAAAGGGGAGGCTGCCCAGGGAAAGCAAAAGCACCTTGGTGAAGCTGTTGGCGATGAGTTGACCATCGATCCTGGGGAGCCGGGGATTGCCGTGGGACGCCTCCCAGACCAGCTGATTGCCCAGCGGATAGCAGAAGGCCGCAATCAGGACCGGCAGGGCGCCAAGCAGCAAGGAGCGGAGGTCGCCGGGGTGAACATGACTGAGATTGACCAGGGAGACCCCGGCAAAAACGACCAGTGCGTAGAACCAGATTTTTTTTGAGAAACGGCCGCCAAAACAGTGCAGCACAAGCAGGGTGGCGATGATCGTCAACTGCCAGGTGGTGGCGATCACCCAGCCGGGGGCGAAATCGGCGGCAAAACAGAGCAGTGCATAGAAACAGCCAAACCCGATCGAGCCGCTGAGTATCCAGAACAGCGCGTGACGAATGAATTCGACAAGGATTCGACGCAGGAACCCCAGCCCCTTGAGTGCGAACAGGCCGAAAGACAGCAGAACGACCATATAGAGGTATCGTAAAGCTGCGCTCCAGTACCAGTGGCCTCCTTCGAGGCTCATGGCCCGATTGAGGATAAAGGTGGTGCTGAAAAAGAGGCCGGCCGCCAGGCCGATGAGCATAAGGCGGATCATAATTGTTTCACAGGATCTTTAAGGGGAAAAGAAAAATTGACCGTTGTCGTTCTTGTGAAAAATGCCAAGGACGGGGTCGCGAGCTTTACAATATGTCGATTTTGCGAAATGTTCATTGCGGGTGGCCAACTTTTAACGAGGCCTTTACCTTTCAAAGGTTTCTTCTTGCTCGCTTCTTCTGTATAGTTCTGCACGCTTGGGGAATGAACAGATTGTAGAGCATCATGGATTGTCCTTCTCGACAATGCCCCGAGAATGACGTTTCGATCTTCGTAACCTACTGATTCCACAAGATGTGATTTTCAGGTTTTTGACTTTTTACGATAGCAGCATGGATTCAGAAGGCGCAGAGATAGCCGATTGCCTGCCGCCCCCGCAACGTGGTTTTGTGGAGCGGCGTGTGGCAAAAAAAGATCGGCGACGCACCTGTGAGCGCCGTTGTGGCCAGGAGAGACGCCGGGATAACCGCCTTTCTCCGGCGAGGCAGGCCAAGACCCTGAAGGAGTGGTTTCGCTCGGTCACCCATTTACGCCTGGGGGTGGATCGGCGAAAAAATCGCGAGCGCCGTCTGCCCTATGATCGCCGTCAGGCCAACCAGGCCTCCTCCCTCCTCAGCCCCGAGGAGTTGGCCGATCTCCTCTCCTAAATGTTTGACAGTTCACGGGGGCAGGTCGTTCGCCCAGAAAAACGATCGGCCACTAGGATTGGCCCTTCAATTTTTCAACCCGTTACGCAAATGAGCATCGTCATCTGCGTGAACAGGCCCGCGAAAACTCTCTCCAGAACCATCCGGTCCACTCTTTTTTCCCAAAACAGTTCAGCAATCTTAATAGCCAGGTGCATGGCTCCGGCTTCAACGCGGCAGAGATCCGCATGGAAAATGGCAAACGGTCGAGAAGAAGAGTCGGCTTGCGGCCAAGTTACACGCCTGCTTGTGCAGTTTATCCCGGATGGCGCACATGGGGACTGTTGTTAGGCGCTCGTGCTGTCGTTCCCCGTACGGAGAACAACAGTTTGTTCACCCTCGATTTTTTTTAGGATCCCCTGTTTCTTTCTAGGGATCTTGATTGCATCCGCCATGATTTCATCTTGACCACGGAGAATGAGAAGCTGGCCGATTTGGTGGAGCGGATGCACAACCCGCACACCAGCATAGCCGTGGTCCTTGGTCGTGGTGGCCTCACCACCTGGAAGGATATTGCCGAAATTTTGGAGGAATCGGCTGAACTCTCCAGCGAATACCGCAAGCGTTAGGCCTATCTCGGACAGAGTCTGCCAGCTCTCTGGGGCCGTTTCATCGGTGCGCCTTTGCACAATGAAAATCCCCCCATCCGGAATTGCCGGCAGGGGATTTTGTCGTTTTGCCTCTTTCCGCGCAGAGCGGATCGCCTCGCATTCTTTTCAAGAAATTTTTCCGTAGAGTTTTTTTCTTTTCCAATCCAGGGGATAGTTTACGGTCGGCAATCGGAAGAGAAATTTTCCTTTGTGGAATATTTTTTCGCCGTATCAGGGGGGTAAGTGAACTGCGGCATGCCGGATTTCCTCCATGGTTTTGTTTGAGCGTGTTGGCGGGAGGCCGGTTTCCGCGGTTTGAGGACCATTGTGCGATTTCGCACTGTTGTTCAAAAAAATCAAGATAGTTTCACAATTTTCGCCACTGCCTCTCCTGAGACCCCGCCATTTTTATGTGGAATCTCCAATTCATTTTTTCCAAATAAATACAAGGCAAGGACCTAACTGCCACGTCTTTTTCCTGTTCCGTTCGGCCTTTTGTAGAAGTTCGATCGATAAATTTGATCAGTATTAATGAACTCGGGTGTGGAAAAACAATGTGTAAAATGTGCAAAATGTGTTATGAGCTCCAGGTTAGGTAGACCTCTACTTTGCTCTGGAATCAGAGGGATGCAGAGAACATGAACGCGAGTGTTTTTCCTGAATGTCCTTGTAGTAAAATCTAATAAATATCAGCAGATAATGGATTGTATGGAGAAAAATGTCCTTATTGGCGGTATGCTTTTAATGCTTTTTGCAGGATGCCAATCGGCTGAATCGTGCAAAAAAGTATTAAATGAAAAGTGCATTCGGTGTCATTCGGTTTCAACAAGTTGTGCAAAAGTTGGCGAAAGCGAAGAGAAGTGGCACAAGACCATCGATGCCATGGTGAAGCTCGGTGCGGACGTCTCGAAAAAGGAGCGCAAGACGCTTGCAGGTTGCCTCAGCAAACCGTCGGGTAATGATGGATGGTGCGGCAGTGTGCAGGTAATTCGGAAGCAATGATGCAGTAGGCATCCGGTGAATCGTGGTGTCCACCGTGCCGCTACTCAGGAGAGAGTGTATGAAACAGAAAGAGTTTGATCAAATTCAACAACGATTGGGTGGAGTCTCTCGCCGGGATTTCATGAAATTTTGTTCGGCTGTGGCAGCCGGCATGGCCCTCCCGGAGGCCGTGGCCCCGAAAATCGCCCAGGCCATCACCAATCCGAACAGGCCGCCGGTTATCTGGCTGCACGGTTCCGAGTGTACCGGTTGCTCCATGTCCCTGCTGCGTTCCGAGCATCCGTCCATCGAAAAACTTATCCTCGATCTTGTCTCTTTGGACTTCCATGAGACTCTGTCCGCCGGTGCCGGTCATCAGGCGGAAGAGGCCCTTGAGCATGCGGTCGAGTCCAATTTCGGCAAATTCATTCTCGTGATCGAGGGTGCGGTACCGCTGAAGGATGGCGGCATCTACTGCCGCGTCGGCGGCAAGAATTTCGTTGATGTGGTCCGTGAGATCGGTCCCAAGGCGGGGGCGATCATCGCGGTTGGTTCCTGTGCCTCCTGGGGCGGTGTCGCTGCGATGGATCCGAACCCCACCGAGTGTGTCGGTGTGCCTGAGGTGCTCAAGGAGAAGACGGTTGTCAGCGTCCCCGGCTGTCCGCCCAACCCCTACAACCTGCTCTCCACCATCATCCACTATCTGACCTTCAACAAGCTTCCGGCCCTGGATGGGGAAAATCGGCCCAAGTTTGCCTATGGCCGCCTCATCCACGAGCACTGCGAGCGTCGGCCTCATTTCGACAACGGCCGTTTTGCCCGCGCCTTTGGCGATGAGGGCCATCGTCAGGGGTACTGCCTCTACTACCTCGGCTGCAAAGGCCCGGTTACCTATGCCAACTGTTCGACCTCGCAGTTCGGTGACGCCGGATCCGGCTGCTGGCCGGTTGCCACCGGCCATCCTTGTTTTGGCTGCGCCCAGAAGGGTGTCGGTTTCAATATGCCGCAATTCTCCACCAGCCCGGTCCTCCATGTTGCGCCCGCTGCGGAGCATGCCCCCATCACCGCAGAGCGTGGTCAGGGAACCTCCACCGGTTCGGTTGGCCTGATGGCTGGATTGGGCGGTGCCGCCCTCGGAGCCGGGGCAGTGTTTGCGGCAAAACTTGGCAGCAAGGGGACCAAGCATGAAGATGAAAAGGCGTGATTTCATAAAGGGAGCTGCCGGCGGCCTGGCACTCCTGACCCTCGACGGCAAGGTTGTCGATGCCCGCTCGGTTGAGGCCCTGCCTCCCGAAGCCCTGGGCATCCTCTACGATTCCACCCTCTGCGTGGGCTGCAACGCCTGCATGGCAGCCTGTAAAGAGGCCAACAACAAGGAGCCGGAATCACGGGGCGAGTCGCCGATCTACGACAATCCCCAGGATCTTTCCGCCTCGACCCTGAACATCATCAAGCGCTACTCCAGCGGAACCGGTGATCACAAGGATCAGGTGGAAAACGGCTATGCCTTTATCAAGCGGCAGTGCCTCCACTGTGTCGACCCCTCCTGCGTCACTGCCTGCCCGGTCTCGGCATTGAAGAAGGATAAGCATACCGGCATCGTCACCTACAACAAAAACGCCTGTATCGGCTGTCGTTATTGCCAGGTGGCCTGCCCCTATAATATTCCCAAATTCGAGTGGGATGACCCGTATCCACAGATCATCAAGTGCCAGCTCTGCTCGCACCTGATCGCCAAGGGCGGCATCTCGGCCTGCTGCTCCGTCTGCCCCACCGGCGCCTCCCTCTTTGGTCCGGTTGCCAAACTGCAGGAGGAAACCCGCAGAAGACTGCAGATGAAACCGGGCAAACGCTACAAATTTCCGGTGTCTTCCGTTGATTCAGGCAAATGGCATGAGTTCGAGGCCCCCAACTACCTGCCCCACGTCTACGGTCAGGAAGAGTTGGGTGGAACGCAGGTCATGTACATGTCTGCTGTTCCTTACGAAAAGTTCGGACTGCCCAGCTTCCCCAAGGAGTCCTTTGTCTCCATGGCCAGTGGTATTCAGTACGCCATCTACAAAGGTATGGTCTATCCGCTGGTTGTTCTTGCCGGTCTGATCTTCATGGCGAAGAAGAATAAAAATGGTGAAGAGGCCGAAAAAACGGCATCCGCGCCTGATCAAGGAGAGACCCATGAGTCATGAACCTAAGCCATTGGGCGGACGTATCTTTACGCCCATGTTTTGTTTTTGCCTGCTTATTGTCGCAATAGCCGGCTACTTTGCCCTCAAGCGTTTTATTTTTGGTATCGGTTCCATCTCCAACATGAACGATGGCTACCCCTGGGGCATCTGGATCGCCTACGACGTTGTTGTCGGCACCGCCTTTGCCTGCGGTGGCTACGTCATGGCGCTGATGGTCTATATCATCAACAAGGGCGAATACCATCCGTTGGTCCGTCCGGCCCTGCTGGCCTCGATGTTCGGCTATACCCTGGCCGGTGTGTCCGTTTTCCTCGATATCGGCCGGTATCTCAACGTCTACAACCTCTACCTCCCGTGGCAGATGAACTTTCACTCGGTCATGTTCGAGGTGGCGATGTGTATCGGTACCTATATCTTCGTTCTCTGGCTGGAGTTCACCCCTGCCTTTGTCGAGAAATTCGGCCTCAAGGATTTCGGCAAGAAACTCAACAAGGTCATCTTTGCCATCATCGCCCTGGGCGTACTCCTGCCCACCATGCATCAGTCCTCCCTGGGAACCATGATGCTGATGGCCGGCTACAAGCTCTCGCCGCTGTGGCACACCTCGACCCTGCCGCTGCTCTTTTTACTGACCGCGGTGATCATGGGTTTTGCCATGGTGGTCTTCGAGGCCACCATCTCCTCGCGTGTCTACGAGCTGGGTGACGAGACCTCCATGCTCTCCAAGATCGGGCGGATTATGGTCTTTGTCCTGGGTTTTTTCCTGATCATTCGGTTCCAGAACATCTTCATCCGTGGCCAGCTGGGCAATGCCTTCTCCGGAACCTTCCTCGGGAACATGTTCCTCCTGGAAAACCTGATGATGATCATCGGTCTTGTTCTCCTGGCTCAGAAAAAATTCCGCAATCACCCGCGGTATCTGTTCCTCGCCGCCGTCTGTATCCTCGTCGGCGGATCGCTCTACCGTTTCAACACCTATATCATCGGGTTTGATCCGGGCACTGGCTGGAAATACTTCCCCTCTGTGGGCGAGCAGATGATCACCTATGGATTGATTGCCTTTGAGATCGCGATGTACACCCTCTTTGTCAAAATCTTTCCGGTCTTCAGCGTCCATTCCCCCGCTGAGTCGCATCATGGATAACCCCGAAACGATGCAAAAAACTATGAAACATGCATCGCAACCATCAGATTACACAGCACTGAACGTCGTTTTCGCAGCTCTTGGCGAAAACGTCACTCATTAAGGAGTTAGAATCATGTCGAAGCAAATAGTCATTGATCCCATCACCCGAATCGAGGGGCATCTGCGCATTGAATGTGCCGTGGATAACGGTCAGGTGGTTGACGCCTGGTCCGTTGGCACCATGTGGCGCGGTATCGAAACCATCCTCAAAGGCAAGGATCCGCGAGAGGCCTGGCTGATTGCCCAGCGTATCTGCGGTGTGTGCACCACCGTCCATGCCATGGCCTCGGTGCGTGCAGTCGAGCATGCACTGAAAATGGATATTCCCCGCAATGCCCAGTATATCCGCAATATGATCGTCGGCGCCCACTGCCTGGCCGACAACATCATCCATTTCTATATCCTTTCCGCCGTGGACTGGGTGGATATCGCCTCTGCCGCGCTCAAGGCCGATGCCCGCAATGCGGCCGCCCTGGCGCAGAAGCTCTCTCCCTGGAAGCGCAACTCCTACCAGGAGTTCAAGGAAGTCCAGGACAAGCTGAAAAAATTCATCGAGTCCGGCCAGCTCGGGCCCTTCTCCAGCGGCTACTGGGGCCATCCGGCCATGCAGCTTGATCCTGATGTCAATCTGATCGCCGCGGTCCACTACTTCCAGGCCCTGGAGTACCAGCGCAAGATCAACAAGGTGGTCACCATCCTCGGTTCCAAGACCCCGCACATCCAGAACCTGGCCGTCGGCGGTGTTGCCAACCCGATCAATCTCGACAGCCCGGCCACCCTCACCATGGAGCGGCTCTACTACATCAAGACCCAGATGGACGAGGTGCGCGACTTTGTCGAGCAGGTCTACATGACCGACGTGGCCGCCATCGGCGCCATGTATCCCGAGTGGTGCACCTATGGCAAGGGCAACGGCAACTACCTCTCCGTTCCCGAGATGCCCATGGACGAGAAGGGGCTGCAGTTCCTCATGCCCGGCGGCTACATCAAGGCGGGCGACCTTTCCTCCTTCCGTCGGATCAACTCCTCCAGAGATCCCTACTTCGAGGAGAACGTCAAGGAGAGCGTCAAACACTCCTTCTACTCCGGCGACTGGACCATGCATCCCTATGTCGAGTCCACCGAACCCAAATTCGGCGAAGCCAAGCTTGACGGCAAGTACTCCTGGGTTAAATCGCCCTCATTCCTCAACGAGCCCGCTGAGGTTGGCCCGGTCGCTTCGGTCCTGGCAATGAATCTGGCCAAGCATGCACCGGCGGTCAAATACACCAACATGATGCTGGAGACGATGTCCGCCATTGGCAAGACCAAGTACGACATGGATATCCTGCCTTCAACCATGGGCCGCCATATCTCCCGCTCGATCCGTGCAGCCGTTGTCCAGGATGCCATGGCCGAGCAGTGGAACGCCCTGATCGCCAACATCGAATCCGGTGACTGCACCACCTTCAACGAGCCGGTCTTCCCCGAAGGCGAGCAGCGCGGCGTGGGCATCCACGAGGCGCCCCGCGGCACTTTGTCGCACTGGATCGTTATCGAGAACGGCAAGATCCGCAACTACCAGGCGGTTGTTCCCTCCACCTGGCTCGCCTGTCCGCGTGGCACCAACGACGAGCCCGGTTTCTACGAGCGCTGCCTGGTGGGCAACCCGATTGCCGATCCGGAAAAACCGCTCGAGGTTCTGCGGACTATCCACTCGTTCGACCCCTGCATGGCCTGCGCGGTACACATGTTGAACCCACGTGGAGAGAAGCTCTCCACGGTAAAGGTGCTGTAATTCAACCACGTCAAGGTCCTCCTCGTCCCTGGGGAGCAGGGAAGGAGGAGGACCTTTTCCTATGAGGTGACAACAATGGAGCAGCAACAAAAATCGATCGGCATCATGGGACTGGGCAACCTGCTTTTGGGTGATGAAGGCTTTGGTATCCACTGCATTCAATACCTTGAGGAAAATTACCATCTGCCGGAAAATGTCGAGGTGGTTGACGGCGGTACCGGCGGGATCCTTTTGGCTCCCTTTATCGAGCAGTTTGATGAGCTCTATGTGATCGATGTGGTGGATGTTGACGATAGCCCCGGATCAGTGCACTACTTCACCGATATCGACCTTCGCTCCGGGGGGATTCAGACGCGGATGTCTCCCCATCAGATCGGCATGCTCGAGATCCTTGATATCTGCCGTATTCGCGGCAAGGTGCCGCAGCGTGTCCACTTTATCGCCGTGGTCCCCGAATGCCTGGATACGGGGATGGAACTTTCCCCCCTGCTTGCAGAACGGAAAAAAGATGTCCTTGAGGTTTTGTTCCAAAAACTTGGTGAAGAGGTGACCATTTCACCACGGACCTATGCTCAGGCCGCCTGATCTGCTTTTTTCCCACTTCTCCCCATCGAGGGACAGGCAGTCATTTCTCCTTGTGTCCCTTTCCTCGGTCTTGAGAAAAAAATCCCCCGCCGGTTGCCGCCGACGGGGGATTTTTGGTTGTATGACCGGATTCTCCTTTCAAAGGGCATTTCGGTCGTGCAGTTATTCTTTTTTCTTGGGCTGGCGTTGCAGTCGCTCTTCCTCTCTGTGCTTCAGCTTATCGTCGTGCTGTTTCTTCAATTTGTCCTTTGCCTTTTTTCCAGCTCTATCGCCCATGATGGTGCTCCTTGTGGAGTCTGATAAAAGTTCGCCGCAACCTGTTTACGGTGAAAAAGAACTGTATCTTTCTCTCGAAAGATCATAGAGCGCATCAGAAGAAAATAAAGAGATGTGAACGTAAAATTTTGTCATTCCCGGGACGCTTTTTCGCGCCTAGATATTGGCCGAGGCTATGCAATGAACATACTTGATCTTCACCAAGGACAGGACACCTCGGAGTTCGATGCATTTTTGCAGCAGATCTCGGCAAAGCTGGCCGCCGCGATCTGTCGGAAGCTGCAGGCCTATGGCGAACTTGACGATCTCTATCCCTGCAGCAGCCTGAAAATACTCAATCCGCGGATTTGGGGGTACAAGGGCACCATCTACAAGCTTCGAGTGGATTGCGGCAAGGAGTCGGCACGCGTGCTTTTTACAAAAACGGCTGCAAACGATATCGTGCTGCTCCACGGCTTTATCAAGAAATCCCGCAAGACACCAAAAAAAGACGCGCATATTGCCATGGAGAATTTTCAGCGGCTCAAGAACGGTGCGACCGTGGTGCCAATGCCCCTGACCCGCTACCTTTGACCAATATTCGCCTGGCGGAGAAGAGAGCGGTCAGCGCAGTTCAAAAGACAATGTTACCCCCTGTCGACCGTTGTAGACAACCGGATTCGTGCAATAAAATCGCGAAAGCCTGCCAGCGCCTCCTCCCGCATCAATTCCTCGGTCGGTTATAAAAAAGATGTTTCCCTCATGCGCTGTTGGCGCAGTCAACTCTCGGTTGTCAAGCCTTGAGAAGGTGCCTCGTCTGCCGTTGCCAGTATGTTTGCTGAATAGAACTTATATGCAATGACTCTACAATTTTACCACCTTGTGTTTTTTTTCTGTTTTGTTAATTTTTATTAAGTGCTGCGCATGCGTAATGCATTGGTTCGATCACAAGGGATGGCCTTGCAAAAATCTGAAATAATAGAAAGTTACCGTCGGTGGAATCAGTCTGTTGCGAAGCTCGAAACGTCGTTTTCGGGGCATTTTGACGAGAACGACATCCATGAGTAGTTTTGCCATTGAAAGGAGGAGCTATGTTGGAGAGAAAATTGAGGAAAACCTTAAAAGCGATTTTTTTTGTGTGTCTAGCAGCTTCATTTTTTCCTGCCGCATCCAATGCACTGCCGATTACCTTGTATGATCGCCCTCTGACTGATCCATGGTGGGATCTCAGCGATAACTCAGGATTGACTAAATTGATTTTGACTGCTGCAGAATTTGATTTATCGACACCGTGGTCTCTGAAATGGAATGTGACAAATGGAAGCATATTTGAGTGCAATACGTATGACGTGCACCTCGAATGGATGACTGGATATACGAAAACATTTTCCCAAACTACAAATACAACTGTAAATGGTGAATTAACAGCAGAGTTTAAAGGTATTGGTGCGAAAATAGGGGCTTCATATTCAAGTGCTTTAACGATTGGCGAATCTATGAGCAAGATAGAGAAAGCAAGTATTGATACAAAAGTAACGCTTTGCTGTCTGCAAAATGGGAAATATTACACCAATGAAATTTATGATCTCTATAGCGGCACATTCCAATGGTTTGACGATGTTGGGCCTCATGTGGGAGGAAATACTGAATATGGTACCTGGTCGGCAGTTGTCTACCATGGGCACGGTCTCAATGGGCCTGTTAAGACTGGTGGAGTTCCATGCATACCTGAACCTTCAACTTGTGTTCTTTTTGGGCTTGGTTTGGTTGGAATAGTGCGAATGCAACAAGGGAGAAAAATACAGTAACCGGTGAGTTATACTCTGGTCTGACCGTTGCTCGCCCTTGCGGGTGACGTCAGATCAGGGCAGATCGGGTGAGGGGCACGTCTGTTCAGCAAACCATCACCCCTGTCGACCGTTGTAGACAACCGGATTCGTTGCAATAAAATCGTTAAAGCCTGCCAGTGCCTCCTCCCGCATCACTCCCTCAATCAGCTCTATGCCCCGATCAGCCAGCTCCTTTCGCCAGTTTTCGGGCATGGGGCCCTCGTCAAAGCCGGTGATGGCCATCATCTCCGCATCGGCCCCGGCAATCACCAGCGAGCGAATGCCGGACCAGAGTACGGCGCCGAAACACATTGCGCAGGGGCTCCAGTTGACCACCAACTGATGCGCCGGCATCCCCGGTCCGCCCAGATCATAGGTGCCCAGGATCTGCTGTGCCAGGGTAAGCGCGGTGACCTCGGCATGGGCAGAGGAGCAGTTGAGGGGAATGACCCGGTTCACGCCAATCACAATCAGTTTTCCCGAATCCCGCTCAAAGACACCGGCGGCAAAGGGTCCACCGCTCTGGTGTTCGGTATTGAGGCGGGCAAAGCGAAGCACCGCCGCCATCCGCTGCTCGAGGCTGGGGAGGTGCTGGGGCAGCGTTTCCAATTCTTGCCAGGCCCAGTCGGGCAGGTCGAGGGTAAATCGGGGAAGTGGGCTTGGCATGGTGTCCTCCGATAAAAGAGTCGATCAGGAGCCAAAAAGCTTGCTGCGAAAGAGAAAAAAGACCGCTCCCAGCAGGCAGAGTCCGGCCCAGAGATAATCCAGAGTAAGCTTCTCCTTGAGATAAAGCAATGAAAACGGGACGAAGATGGAGAGGGTGATGACCTCTTGCAGTACCTTGAGCTGACCAACCGACATCACCGTATGGCCGATGCGGTTGGCAGGCACCTGAAGCAGGTATTCAAGCAGGGCGATGCCCCAGCTTACCAGGGCCGCGAGGAACCAGGTTCTGTGGGACAGGTTGCGCAGATGCCCATACCAGGCAAAGGTCATGAAGACATTGCTGCAACAGAGAAGACCGATGGTGAGAAGATAGCGGTTCATAGTCCAGCCAGTCACTTGGAAGGAAAAGATGCGAGACGGATCCTGAGCACTCTTTAGTCAATAAAATTATCTTGACGCAACAAGATTACGGCGAAAAGTGCGTGGCCGTTTTATCATTTGAGCAGATGACAGTCGGTCGAGTTCAAGAGGCGGTTGTCTTGTGTGAAACCTGATAGAGCATGCCGTACCGTGTTGCATTTTCAATGTCCTCCCTGCCCGTTGCTCCTTGGCAAGCCTTTACGTTTGCCTGTCCCGTTTTCGTCCGTAAACCCCATCGTTTTAGAGGCTCTGCACTTTTCTTTGAGCTTTTGCAGGGTGCTTTCGCAGGGTACCATGCGTATCATTGACGCCTTCCGATCCTTTTGCCCTCATTTGTCAAGGTTTTCCTTGAGAATTGCGCCTGCCTCGCCAGGAGCGATGTATCATTCCGGGATTGCTCGCACAGGGGGGATGAACACCTCGGCGCGAGCAGGGCAGGCTTTTGCCTGCACCATCCCGATGGTGCTCCTGCTGACCATGAGCCTGGCGGCCGGCGTGCAGGCGCGAACCGAGGAAGGGCAGGGGATGGTCCGTCGTCTGGATGCGGCGGTGAACCATGCCATAGAAGAGGGGACGGTCGTGGGGACGGTTGTGGTTGTCCTCCGTGACGGCACGATGGTTTATCACCGGGCCGCGGGATTTGCCGACAGGGAAGCCGGGCGCCCCATGCGCGAGGATACCCTTTTTCGTTTCGCCTCGCTTTCCAAGCCCATTGTCACCGTGGCCTTGCTTCGGCTGGTGGAAGAGGGAAAGTTGAACCTTGATGATCCGGTCACCAAATATCTCCCCAATTTTCGCCCCAAACTTGCCGACGGGAGTGTCCCGGTCATCACCTTGCACCAGTTGTTGACCCATACCGCGGGACTTTCGTCGGATTTCTTTAAGCAGACGGATATCCCCTTGCCCGGATGCGAGGTGTCAAGGCCGACGCTCAGCGGTTCAACCATTGTTGACGAATTGAACCGTATCCAGGCGGTGGGGCTTTCCTACGCTCCGGGAAAATCCTGGGGATATTCCCTGGGGATCGATGTGCTGGGCATGGTTCTGGAACAGGTGACCGGCAAGCCTCTGGCGGATGTCGTCAGTCAGTTGGTGACCAGCCCCGCCGCAATGGCAAACACCGGATTCCAGCGGCCGGATCCCGACCGGCTGGCAACACCCTACGGAGACGGAGATCCGCCCGGGCGTATGTCGGATCCATGTCTGGTCCCGGTTGCAGGGCATGCCGGAGTCCTCTTTTCCCCGGGCCGCATCTTCGATACCTCCTTTTCGCCCACCGCGGGCAGCAGTATGAGCGGAAGCGCACGGGATATGGCACGCCTGCTGGAACTCATCCGCATTGGCGGAGGCGGTCTGATCAGGCCGGAATCGGCGAGAACCATGATGGAAAATCATATCGGCCGCTATTCCATCGTCGATGGACCGGGCTGGGGCTTTGGCTACGGCGGTGCCGTGCTGATCGATCCGCAGGCGGCAAGGACCCCACAGTCTCCTGGAACCTGGAAATGGGGCGGTGTCTGGGGGCATACCTGGTTTGTCGATCCCAAGCTCGGGTTGGTGGTGGTTTCGTTGACCAACACCGCTCTTGAGGGAGTTTCCGGTCACTTCCCCGAAGCAATACGGGATGCGGTCTACGGCCATTCATTCAGATAACAGCCGGGCATGTCGTTCCCTCATCATTGATTGCGCGTATTGTTCGACGCCGAGTTGGCTTTCTTGGCAATTGCTGGTAGAACAGGCCAACATTTCTTTACGGCGGGAGCGTCATTATGCTGGGAACCATGGTCAATGCCCTCGCAATCGTGCTGGGCAGCCTGTTGGGGCTGATCTGCAACAGGGGAATTCCGGAACAGTACAAACAAACCATCCTCCAGGGGGTCGGGCTTTCGGTCATTCTCATCGGCTGGAAGAGCGCCCTGTTGGCGGATAACCTCCTGGTGGTGATTGTTTCCATCGTTATCGGCGGATTGCTTGGTGAATGGGTGCAGATCGAGGGGCGGCTGGAGGCCCTGGGGCAGTGGCTTGAGCGGCGCATTGCCGCCAGGACGGGCAACACCCAGTCGCTGGCGCGCGGCTTTGTCACCGCCAGCCTGGTCTACTGCGTGGGATCCATGGCCATCGTCGGCTCGTTGGAAAGCGGCCTGACCGGCCAGCACCAGACCCTGTTTGCCAAGTCGATCCTCGACGGGGTGATCTCGGTGGTCTTTGCCTCGGCCATGGGCATCGGCGTGCTTTTTTCCAGCGTTTCGGTCCTGCTCTACCAGGGGACCCTCACCTTGGCGGCGGTGCTGCTCAAGCCGTTGCTCTCGCCGCTGGCGGTCAGCCAGATGACCTCGGTCGGCGGGTTGCTGATCGTCGCCATTGGACTCAACATGCTCAAGGTGGTCAAAATTCGCGTGGGCAATCTGCTGCCGGCCATCTTTCTGCCGCTTGTCTCTCACCTGCTGCAGTCCCTGTTGGCCTGATCCCCTGAAGGTGTCCCCTCTCACCTGGGCAACTCTCTGAAAACTCCTGCTGACTTTCCCAGGCAAGGGAACTACAATGAAAAAGATATGGTGGTTTTTCTTAACCCTTTGAGGAGGTTGCCCATGTCCATCGAATCCTGTCCCTTGCCCCTTGTTTCCGATGCGCTGGAGGCCAATCTGCGCGAAACTGCTGCTCCGGCGGTGATCAATCCCGCCTACGAGCTGCTGCGGGAGGTGGTCTGCCGGTTTCAGGGGATTCTCGGCAAGCTCGATGCCCTGCTCTATGAAATCAGCCATCCCTACCGCAATTGGAAGCTGATCGTCCCGGAATTACGGGCCTTTGTGCTCAAGAACTGCACTCACTATCGCGACCACGAGCAGGGACCCGAGGCCTTTTCCCTGTTCATGTCGATCTTCTTCGATGCACTCAGGGACTCGACGCGCAACGACGAGTTGCTTCAGCGCATCCTCGAGGGCATGCTCGCCTATGCCGACAAGCTGATTCTTTCTTTGGATGGCGAGGCCCTGTTTCGTTACGAGGGCGCCCTGGGCGAGTTCTTCACCCGCCTGCGCAGCCTCAACGCCAGTGAACCGCAGGTGATGCTCTCCATGGTCCAGGGGCACCACCCGGTGCGCAAGATGGCGCAGAAGGTGATCGCGCTCCGGCGGCAGCAGGCTGAACGTCCCTTTGACCTCCAGGCGCTGGCCCTGTTGATACGCACCATCCTGGAGCGCAACTACCAGTACTGGCTCTCCGAGGAAGACCCGCTGCCCTGGTTTGAACGGGAATGCGGCACCTACTGCGAAAAATGGGAGGGCCAATCCCTATTGCACAGCATCTCGCATGCTCGCATCCTCGAGTGCCGGCAAATGCTGGAATCGATCGATTTTGCCGCCGACTACCAGATCGGCCTGGAAAAGATCCTCACCCTGCCCAATCACATGGACCTGGTCCGGTTGTACAAGGAGATTCCGACCAAGATGGTGACCCTGACCTCGGGGGACGAGGAGGCTGCCCATTTTGTCGAGAACCGCAAGCTGCTCTTTCTTTTCCGCATCATGGAGAGCAAGGGATTGAACCTGATCCATGAGGAGACCCTGCGCGAGATCAACCGTTCGCTGGTCCAACTGATTCGCAAGCAGAGTTTTGAGGAGATCGAACAGTTTTTCGTCACCACCTTTCAGTTGCTCAAGGCCAATGTGCGCCGCTACCCCCACACCTCACTGCAGTGTATCCAGGTGATCGGCAACGAGGTGTTCAAGCGCGGCAACTCGCGTCTGGTCGAGGCATTTTTGTGGGAAACGGTCCGTTTCGGTTTCCAATACGCCAATGTCCGCGGCGTGGACGAGGACTGGCAGCCCATCGCCAACCCGGCCCACCTGACCAACATCCGCGTCTGGCTCAACCTGATCGCCCAGGAGCCCAAATGGTGCTCGACCCTGTTTTCGGCCCTGATCATCAACCTGCGCCTCTCCGGCACCTGTGTGCGCGATACCGACCTCTTCCAGCGCGACATCACCGATCTGCTCAACCATCCCATTGGCCCGATCTACAACCTGGCCAAGCAGTTCACCAAGCTGATGCCGGTGTTCTTCAACGAGATCGGTGCCGAAGGCGAGCTGCGCGACGTTTCCACCGAGATCGACGAGATCCACAAGCGCCATGACGTGCTGATCCATTTCCTGCGCAAGCAGGCCCATGTGGAGTCGAGCAACCTGATCGTCGGCTTTATTCAGGCGATCTTCACCTTCTGGATCACCCTGGATAAATCCTATCTGCGCGAATACCTGCCCGAGGATGTCCTGCAGCAGGTCTCGGTAACCGGGCCCTATGTCGATGATCAGCATGCGCTGGCCGGTCGGATCAAGGAGGAGCTGCGCTTCAACCGCATGTCTCAGATTCTCGAGTGGAACGATGAGGAGCGGGAGGCCTTCCTTGCACGCCAGAGCGATCTTGCCGAGGTGGAACGGCGGCGGTTCACCCTCCTGGTGCGGATGTACAAGCTGCTCCATCAGAAGTACACCCTCAGCCTGCCCGAGATCCATCTTCAGCTGCAGCATGCGATGGGCAACGGCTTTCCCGAGTTGGGGAGGCTGCTCGAGCTGCTGGCCGAGGGCGACCCGATCCATTGCCTGGAGGCCCTGTTCGATGAGCTTGAACACCTGCAGGAGGTCATTCTCAGCCCGGAGAAGTTCCAGCCCAAGGAAGAGATCTACTATAAGCGCCATATCGCGGTGGATATCCCCTCGGTCTACGGCCGCTACTCGGAACGCAAGTTCGACGCCCTCGGCCTGACCTTCCGCCTGGAGAGCCTGGCCAACGTCTATCTGGAAAAACTCTTTGCCACGGTCAATCTCAACTTCATCACCCAGGCGACGTTTATCCGTATCCTCAAATGTTTGCGCCTGTTTACGCGGGCGCTGCAGGTGGATGGCATCTCCAGCCGCCGCCTCGACACCTACATCAGTCTGCTCGCGACCTCGATCGGTATCCGCCGCTTTTCCTACACCCAGCACCTCGATATCATGCGCGGGCTTTCCGAAGGGGTCAAGGATATCATCTACGCCTACTACACCAACATCCACCAGAACAACCTGTCGATCATCGTCCCCCAGATCGGCAAGGACAACCTGCTGCTCAAGTACCACAGCTCCTGGAACGAGAAGAACATGCCGGAGACCGTGCTGCGGATCTCCGAGATCTTTTTCCGCGACCTGATCTCCACCACCTTCGGCCTGCAGCACCTGGACAACTTCATCGGCCAGGTGATCAATACCCTGGAGGCGCAGAAGGATATCCTCGATGAATCCACCCTGGACCTGCTCATGACCTACAATCCGAAAAAGGCCATCAGCAGTCTCCACGAGGAAAACCAGCGCACCCACAACCTGATCCATCTCGGCAACAAGGGATTCAACCTGGTGGTCCTCACCCGGGACAATATGCCGGTTCCCCCGGCCTTCATCATCACCACTGAGGTCTTCCGCTGCTACCGCGCCATCCGCAAGTTCGACCGGGCGCGCGACGAGTACATGCGGCGGGTGCGGGCGGCGGTCACCGGGCTCGAGCAGTTGACCGGACGGGTCTTCGGCTCACCGGAGCGGCCGCTGCTGCTTTCGGTGCGCAGTGGTGCGGCCATCTCCATGCCGGGCATCATGTCCACCATCCACAACGTCGGCGCCAATGCCGAGCTGGTGGAGGAGTTTGTCATCAACCATCCCAAATACAAGTACTTTGCCTGGGACAACTTCCGCCGCTTCCAGCAGTCTTGGGGCATGGCCAAAGGCATGGAGCGCGAGGATTTTCAGGAGTTGATGAATGTCCACAAAGAGCGGCACAACATCCATTACAAGCGTGATTTTTCCGCGGAGCAGATGCGGGAGCTGGCACTCAACTACAGGCAGGCGGTGGAGGCCCGCGGATTCGGCATTCCCGAGGATCCCTGGGAACAGCTGGTCAGGGCGGTGGATATGGTCTTTGATTCCTGGCACTTTCCCAAGGCCCAGGAGTATCGCCATCTCATGGGGGTGTCCGACGACTGGGGCACGGCGGTTATTGTCCAGGCCATGGTTTTCGGCAACCTGGGGCTGCAGGCGGGCAGCGGCGTGCTCTTCACCGCCCATCCCTACCGCAAGGTGCGGCGGGTGGCGCTGTGGGGGGATTATGCCATCGGCGACCAGGGCGAGGATATCGTCTCCGGCCTGGTCACCAGCCATCCGATTTCCGTGGAACAGGCCGAGATCGACGGCCGCGACGAGAACAAGAGCCTGGAGCGTCGTTTCCCCAAGGTCTATCAACGCCTCTTGGCCATCAGCCGGGAACTGGTCTACGACAAGGAGTGGAACCCGCAGGAGATCGAGTTCACCTTCGAGGGGCCGGAGGCCGATGACCTCTACATCCTCCAGACCCGGGACATGATCACCATCAAGAAGAAGGAGCACCTGACCGTGTTCGTCGACTCCGATCATGCCCATAAATCGATTCTGGCCAAGGGTATCGGCGTTTCCGGGTCGGCCATGTCGGGCAAGGCGGTGTTCACCGTGGACAATATCAACGAGCTGCGCGCCTCGGAGCCGGATACGCCGCTCATCCTCATCCGCCGCGATACCGTGCCCGAGGATATCCGCGAGATCTCCCTGGCCGACGGTCTGGTCACCTCCCGCGGCGGTCAGACCTCGCATGCCTCGGTGGTGGCCACCCGTCTGGAAAAGACCTGCGTGGTCGGTTGCCGCGACATGCAGGTCAATGAGACCGAGGAATACGCCGAGATCAACGGCACCCGCATCACCTTCGGCACGCCGGTCTCCATCGACGGCCGTCATGGGTTGCTGATCGAAGGCAATTACCCCCTGCGCGAGGAGGTGCATATCCTGCCGTTGTAGAATACTTTACCAAAATCTCGAGTCGTCTTATTGTTGCACCCAGGACCGGTCCCCTACGCAGCTGTCGCAGGGGACCGGATTTTTCATTTTTTTATTCCCCCAGGTGATGATGTCTCCACGCGCTCCTTTTCCTAACGTTGACGAACCGGATACCCACGTTTTCCGTGTTGATGATATGACCTGCGAACACTGCCAGGGCAGGGTGGAAGCTGCGGCCCGAAGCGTGGCCGGTGTGCGCCTGGCAAAGGTGGATTTGGACGCGGCCACCCTGCGTATCGAGGGGGGGGATCCCGAGGCTGTTCTCCAGGCGGTCAATGAGGCCGGATATCCCGCCCGGTTGCAGGAGCCCGTTGCCGAGGCCTGCCCCTTGCCCGAGGCAAGGGTTGATAAAGGGCGAGCCGACAGGGAGGTACCTGCCGGGCAGTATCAGCTCAAGGTGGCGGACATGCACTGCGCCAGCTGCGTTGCCCGGGTGGAGAAGGCGATTCTTTCCGTGCCCGGCGTTGTCTCGGCGGCGGTGAATCTGGTGGAGCACAGTGCGGGCGTCAGCGGTGGCGACCCTCAGTCCGTGGTTGCCGCGGTTGTCGATGCCGGCTACGAGGCTTCCCTTGTTCCGGAAGCCCGCACGTCTGCGGGAAACGGCTATGAGGTCGACGTGCTCGGCATGCACTGCGCCAGCTGTGTCGCCCGGGTGGAGCAGGCAATTTTGGCCGTGCCCGGGGTGAACAGGGCCTCGGTCAACCTGATCGAGAAGGTGGCCCGGGTCGAGGGCGGAGATCCGGACGCCGTGGTGCAGACCATCGTCGATCAGGGTTATGGGGCTTCGGTGCGGCGTGTGCAGGCTATCGATGCCTTTTATCTCCGCCTCCATCCCTGGCCGGAAGAAGAGGAGCTGCAGCAGGTTCATGAAATCCTGCTCGCCCGTGATCCCGCCGCCGAGATCGAGAAGGAGGCGGATCGTCTCCTGGTCCGCACCGCTGAACACCCTGCGGATGTGCTGTTGCGGCTGGGCGATATCGGCTATCAGGTCAGCCTGGAGGAGACCTATATCGATCCCGGCCTGAGCCAGGCCGAGGAAACCAGGCAGGAGATTCGCCGTTCCTGGCAACGGGCGATTGTTGCTGCCCTGGTCGGGTTCGGCATCATGGCCGGGCACATGGGGGGCTTTTTTCCCCACCTGCACGAAGGACAAGGGTTTTGGGCGATGCTCGCCCTGGTTTGCCTGGCAACGATGATCTTCAGTGGCCGCAACTATTTTATCGGTGCCTGGAAGCAGGCCAGGCACATGGCTGCCAACATGGATACCCTGGTGGCCATGGGCACGGGCGCGGCCTGGCTCTCTTCGGTTCTGGTGATAGCCAAGCCGGATTTCATTCCCGGAGCAGCCGATCACCTCTATCTCGATGCCTCGGTGATGATCCTCGCCTTTCTCCAACTCGGTCATGCCCTGGAAACACGGGCCAAGCGAACCACCAGCGAGGCCATCGGCGCCCTGGTTGGGCTGCGTGCCCGGACCGCCCTGCTGATCCGCTCTTTTGCCCCGGTCGAGATTCCGGTCTCCCTGCTGCGAATGGGGGACCGGGTGCGGGTCAAACCCGGGGAAAAGGTGCCTATCGACGGCGAGATTGTCGAAGGGCAGACAAGTATCGACGAATCCATGCTCACCGGCGAACCCCTGGCCGTGTCCCGAGGTGTGGGCGACGCGGTCACCGGTGGGACCATGAACCGCTCCGGCACCTTTGTGCTCAAGGTGACCAGGTTGGGCGAGGACACCACCCTGGCGCGGATTATCCGCATGGTCAAGAGCGCGCAGATGAGCAAGCCGCCCATCGGTCGCCTGGTGGACAGGATCGCCGGCGTCTTTGTGCCGGTGGTGATTTCGATCAGCCTGCTCACCTTTCTTGGCTGGTGGTTGCTGGCGGATGTTCTCCCCCTGGCCCATGCGCTCACCGCAGCCATTGCCGTGCTGGTTATCGCCTGTCCCTGTGCCCTGGGCCTGGCAACCCCGATTGCGATCATGGTCGGCACCAGCCGTGCAGCCCAGTGCAATGTGCTCATCCGCAATTCCGATGCCCTGCAGACCGCCTCCCGCCTGACCCATGTGGTGGTCGACAAGACCGGTACCCTCACCGAGGGGCGACCGGCGGTCACAGCCCTGTTTCCGGTTGCGGGGGTGAGTGAGGATCAGTTGCTCCAGTGGGCGGCCAGTCTGGAGAGCGGATCCGAGCATCCCCTGGCCGAGGCGGTACTGAATGCCCAGAACGAGCGCGGCGGGGAGGTCCTTGAACCGAAAAATTTTGCCGCTGTCCCCGGTCGCGGGGTGCGGGGCGAACTCGATGGACGGTTGTATTTCCTCGGCAACCACCATTTTCTTGAGGAACAGGGGGGCACCCTTCCGCAAACGCTCCTGGCTGAGGCGGACAAGGAGGCGGGCCGGGGGGGCACCCCGGTCTGGTTGGGCCGGTCTGCGGAAGTGCTTGGGCTTCTTATCCTTCGCGATCCCCTGCGCCCAGATTCGACGGCCGCGATCCGTGCCCTGCAGCGCCAGGGGATTACGGTGGTCATGTGCAGCGGCGACAATGCCGCCACGGCAGGTGCCGTGGCCCGCGAGGTGGGCATTGGCGAGGTCCACAGCGAGATTCTGCCCGAGGAGAAGCTGGCGGTGATTGAAAACCTGCAGCGGCAGGGATTTTGTGTGGGCATGGTCGGCGACGGGGTCAACGATGCCCCGGCCCTGGCCCAGGCGGATACCGGATTCGCCCTGGGCAGCGGCACGGATGTGGCGATTGAGAACGCCGATATCACCCTCACCGGCGATTCCTTGATGCTGGTTGCCGATGCCATTGCCATCTCCACCGCAACCATCAAAAATATCCGCCAAAATCTCTTTGGCGCTTTTGTCTACAATGTGATAGGTATCCCGCTGGCAGCGGGACTGTTGTACCCTCTGACCGGCTGGCAGTTGGAGCCGATGTTTGCCAGTGCCGCCATGGCGCTTTCCTCGGTGACGGTCGTCACCAACGCCAACAGGCTGCGTTTCTTCCACCCCTGATCTCTTTTTTGAGTCAACTCCCATGTTCTTAAATGATTTGAGTGCCCAGGTCATGGGCCTTTTTGAGGAGCTGGATGCCCGCACGGCCCAGTTCCGTACGGTTTCCGGCCTGCAATGCCCCACCGGCTGCGGTGCGTGCTGCCTCTCCCATAAGGTGGAGGCCACGGTGCTGGAGTTTTTGCCCCTGGCCATGAGCCTCTTGGGCAGCGATGCTGGTGATCAACTGCTCGATAGGCTCTCCCAGCCGGGGCTTGCAAGCCACTGCGTGCTCTACGATTCCGAGGGCCAGGAGGGGCATTGCAGTGCCTACGCCCACCGGGGTGTGGTCTGCCGTCTCTTTGGTTTCGCCGGCATTCTCGATCGCCATCGCATGCCGCAACTGGCTGCCTGCAAGGTGATGCGGGCCGCGGATCCCCCCATGGTCGCCCGGGCCGAGGAGTTGATTGCCCTTGAGCCGACGCTGTTGCCATTGTTCACCGAGGCCGGGGTCCGCCTCAGTGCCATGGATCCTGGATTGGGCGCAAAACGGTTGCCGATCAATGAGGCGCTGCGTGAAGCACTGGCCAAGGTCGAGGTGATGCGTCTCTACACCGGTACGGTCAATATGGTGGTTGAGGAACCCGTTCGCGATGCACTTCTATTTGAAGATGGTCTCGAGGCCCATGGCCCGTTTCCTGGCGAATTTGGGAATGAGACCGGGGCGGGAGGCGTGCAGTAAACGGTAGGACAGGCCAAGCAGATGCACCACCAGCAGGTGGTCGATCAGTCGATAGCTCCGTTGGCGGCGAAGGAGCAATGCAAGGAGCCACCCCAGATATCGTCTGCGCAGGCGAAATGTCTTGAAACTGAGTTTCACCTTGTAGCGGCTGCGGGAGCCAGGGGGGTAAAGTTGTTTGTAGTGTTTTTTTGCCTGTTTGAGACGGGTCTTGAGCTCTTCGGAGTAGGGGAGGAAATAGTACTCCCGGGCCAGGGCCAGCAGGGTAAAGGTTGCGTGCATGTAGTCGATGTCGTCCACCGGGAGACCCGCCTGCTCAGCCAGCAGCCGCATCCGCTCGATTTTTTTCAGGCCGTCCCGGGCCTGCTCGAGGCAGGCTTCGGGATCGCTGACAAAGTGGCGCATCAGCTTGCGCATCGAGTGATTGATGAAGATCGTGTTCCAATAGACCGCGAGCAGCGGTGGAATGCGTACCCGGCGGAAAAAGAGCTGTTCCCGGGCATACTCGGGAACGTAGAGCAGCTTTTTCACCGCAGCTTCCGAAAGCTGCAAAAGTTCCCACATTGCCTCGCTCTGCCCAATGCCCCGCATGGTGCAGAACTGCTCGACCGCTGCGTTGGCACTGCTCCCCTGGGCGAAAATCCGTAGGCTGACAAAGGCGTTGATTTCCGTCCACAGGGCCTGATCATCGTCAAGAAAGGCAAGACGTCTGAAAGGGACCCAGCCGCCGGTTTGGCACCAGACCGACATTCCCACCACATTTTCCGCTTGGCGCAACTCCTGCGCATAGGCCTCGTAATCACCGCCGATAAAGGAGGGGTATTCCCCGCACCCCTCGTACTCCCGCCGCGCCTGCAACTCGATCATCTTCTGCACCCTGGTGGTGAAAAAATGAGTGTTGAGCGGCAGGTAACGGAAAAAATCCGATTCCCCATACTTCATCGAGAGGATGAAGGCGGTGCTGTCGATTCCCTCAAGGCTCCGCTCGAGGGTATGAGCGTGCCAGATGCAATCGCCCACCGGATACGCACCTACGGTCCAGGTGCGGAGGATGAGATGGCGCTTTTCCCGTTCAAAAAGGGGGAGGAGCGTTTCCAGCATGCGGTTGAGTTGCTCGGGCGTGCGGATGGAGAGCTCGCTGCGGAACTCGTCCTTGACATCCCGGCCGTCGCTCTCGCCGATTCGGAGAATGACCCCGGATATCTCGGGAAAGTCCTGGAGCAGATCGCCAAGCAGTACCACGAGAAAGGCGTTGATCCGCCGCTCGTCGCCGTAGAGTTTGCGTTTGAGCCGCGGAGTGAGCGTCAGCACATCCATGGTGAGGTATATGGAAAGACCCTGGGCTTTGAGCAGGGCGAAGAGACGGCGGAATTCCTCGCGGTAGATCGCGATCCGTCCGCGAATTTCCTGCTCATACCAGGGGTGATCCGCAAGATGCGCCACATCATCCAGGCTGACCGCGTTGTAGCCGATCTCTTGGACCCGGTTTGCAAAAATCTGCAGATCCCGAGCGATCTGATCAAAACGTTGCCGCCTTTCGGAATTGGTCAAGGGAAGTTGGCTAAAGGGTATTTTTGACCAGTTGAGGCGCCCCTTGGGCGGCGTACGGAAAAAAGGGCCAATGGCATCGATAAGCAGGATATTCATAGGTAGCCCGTGGAAACGAGAGAGGTGTTTTTATAGGTTTTTGAAAAAACAATTAATTTTTTAAGTGTGGAACTGAGATTAATATGATAATTTTTCTCAAATGCATTCAATTTTTACTTGCAGTACGGAGGCTGCCGCTGTAGAAGGCACCTTCCGCACCCGACGTACCGCGCTCCGCTAATTTTAAACAAGCAGTCCTGTCATGAACAACCTTTTTGCCCGAATCACCTACATTTTTGATCCACTACAAACAATCTACGAACATGAGAAAGTGCACCGCAAGATTTCCGTGCTGCTGGTCTTTCTCTTTCTTGCCAGTCTGACGGTCATCGAACTCAAGCGTCAGGGACTGCTCCCCACGGAGTTGGCCACGCTTGTTCCAGGAAACCATTTTTATGCGGTCCATGCGGCCTTCACCGTCATCCTTGTGCTGGAGATCATCAGTCTGATCTTTGTCCTGCCCTGTTCCTTTTCCCGTTCGCTGGGCAAGCAGTTCGAGATCCTGTCGCTGATCCTTATTCGAAATGCGTTCAAGGAACTGTCCTACTTTCCCGAACCGCTTGGCTATGCAGGCAATATCGATAAGATTCTTCACATTTTAGCCAGTGGTTTTGGCGCGCTGCTGATCTTTGCCCTGCTTGGCGTGTACTACAAGGTGCAGCGGCGCAGCGAAGACGAAACCCGCCACATGGATCTGTACAGTTTCGTGGCTTCGAAAAAGGCTATCTCGCTGGCCCTGCTGGTGTCCTTTGTCAGCTTGGGCAGCTATTCGATTTACGAGAGCCTCAATGGGGTAGAACATTCTGATTTTATTCATAGTTTCTATACCCAGCTGATCCTCACCGATATTCTCATTGTCCTGGTTTCGCAGTGCTTTCATCCTTCTGCCAAGATGATGTTCCGCAACTCGGGCTATGCGCTCTCCACCCTGATGATTCGAATCGCCCTGGTGGCTCCGGTCTATTACAATGTGCTTCTGGGGGCGGCGGCGATGATCTTCGCCATTCTCCTCTCCCTGGTGAGCCAGCATCTGTTTCAGGAGCGAAAGATGTAAGCACCACGACAAACATTCCCTCGAGATTTTCAGAGCTCTAGTCTCGAGGGCTCCTTTGCGGTACATTTGATGAAGAATGGATCAGTTCGAACCAAAGAAACGATCCGTCCTGAAAAGACTGTGGGCTCCTCGAAGGCAAACAAGAGCGAGGAACTCTGATGGAGAACGGATCAGCCGTGGAGAGCGAGCGCAGGAACATAAATGCCAAGGGGTTGTGGTGGAAACGGTTCTTGTATTCCTTGACCGGAGCGAACCTCGATTATGAAGTCGGCCCGAATTGGTTTGCCTCGGTGATGGGCACCGGTATTATCGCAAACGCCTCGGCCTCATTGCCGTTTTTTTCGACTCAACTCAGGGCGTTTGCTTTTGTTGTCTGGGCTCTCGCCTCGGTCATGCTGATCGGACTCGTGCTTGCAACGAGCTTTTTTTTATTTCGCCAGCAGAATGCCTGGGCCAGGCATTTTCGCGATCCGATGATGGCGCAATTCTATGGAGCCCCTCCAATGGCAGCGCTCACCGTCGCCGGTGGCGCCGTTTTGGTTGGCCATAGTGGAATCGGCCAGGATCTTGCCCTCGATATTTCCTGGATCCTCTGGAGTATTGGCACTCTCGCAGGCTTTTGTTCAGCGGTCGTCATTCCTTATCGTCTGTTCACCGTGTTCAAGGTCCGGCCAGACTCCGCTTTCGGCGGATGGCTCATGCCGGTCGTCCCTCCCATGGTCTCCGCGACCATCGGTGCCATGCTCGTTCCCCACGCTCCCGTGGGCGTGCCGCGGCAGACGCTTTTCTATCTTTGTTTCTCCCAATTCGGTCTGAGTTTTCTCGCGGCAATGATCATTATTGCGATGATTTGGAGTCGATTGGCCCATCACGGCACTTCGGGCACCTCCCGCGTTCCGACCTTGTGGATCGTGCTCGGGCCTTTGGGGCAATCGATGACCGCGGTCGGAATACTCGGCACGGTCGCAAAGGATGCTGTTCCGGCCCCTATGGCTGCCGGTTTTGAATTGTTTGCCGTTTTCTACAGCGTGCCTATTTTTGGGTTCGTGATCCTCTGGACCTGTCTTGCCATTCTTCTGACCCTCCGAGCCCGGAGGAGAAACATGAAGTTTGCCCTTACCTATTGGGCCTTTACCTTCCCGGTCGGCACCTGCGTTACCGGCACCGCACAACTGGCCCATCACACTGGCCTGCCGCTGTTTGCCTGGGCCAGTGTCGTATTTTATGGAGGGCTGATCCTAGCCTGGGGGGTGGCTGCCTTTGGTACGACCAAGGGCATGATAACGGGGCATCTCTTCCGGCCGCCCTCCGCACCGGCAGGCCCCATTATCTCGCTCAAGGATTGAGTCCTTTGAAGGGGCTGAAGCGGCAAAAAATCGTATCAACCCACTTGCGCCGTGGATTTTTCATGCAGGGCGCAACTCGGAGTTGTCAGGCTCGTCCGGGGCGCGGGGGATTTGTTTCTTTGGGAAAAGAACAACAGATACGGTATACGAGATCCGTACAGTTCGGTGAAGGAGGATGAGGCAAGAGGACTCTCTTGCCTCATCTCGTTGGGGCTGTCTTGAGCTGACTGATGGCTTACTTGGTGAACTCGATCAGGGTATCGCAATAGGCCTCAACCGCCTTTTGGATAGCGGCCTTGTCCTCATCCGTGGGCGCGCCCTGCCATTCGTAGGATCCGAGTTTATCCCAGCCGGACTTTTCTGTCTTGGCTTCAAAATCCTTCTGTGCCCCGCCAGACCAACCAAATGAGCCGAAGCGGAACACCTTTTTGTTGGTGACCTTTTTCACCTGCAACTCTTCGATGACATGCGCCATTGGGGGGAACATCTTGTATTCGTAGGTGGGCATGCCGAAGATCAGGCCGGCCGATTTCCAGGCCGAGGCCAGGATGTAGCCGATCTCGTCGCCGGGCACCTGAAAGACATGCACCGGAATTTCACGTTTGCGCAGGGTCTCGATCACGATATTGAGCACCTGCTTGGTGTTGCCGTACATGGAGCTCCAGACCACGGTCACCTCGCGTTCCGCGGGTCCCTTGGCATACTCGGCATAACGCTTGTAGTGCTCGATGATGACTGCGGGGTTGTTGCGCCAGATGATACCGTGCGAGGGGCAGATCACCTTCACATCCAGTCCGCCGAGTTTTTCCAGACCCTTGAGGACAAAGGTCGAGAAGGTGGCCACGATGTTGGCGTAGTAGCGCAGGGCCTCTTCCTCGAAGAACTGGTGCTTTTCCGAGGAGATCTGGTCGTCAAAGATGGCGTTTTCGTCGATGCTGCCGTAGGAGCCGAAGGCGTCGCAGGAAAAGAGGATGCCGCGCTTGCGCTCGTAGGTCATCATGGTTTCCGGCCAATGGATGTTGGGGGTGTCGAAGAACTGCAGTTCGTAGTCACCCACCTCCAAGATCATGCCATCGGTGATGGCAATGGCACGCTCGGCCGGGACCTCGGCAAAGGCGTTCAGCAGCGGAACCGCCTTCTTGGAGCAGTAGATCACCGCCTTGCTGTTTTTCTTGCAGAATTCGCGCAACCAGCCCGAGTGATCCGGTTCCATGTGATTGACGACGAGGATGTCGATATCCTCGATATTCAGGGTCACCCCGCTCATCTGGTTGGTGAACTCCTGGGGAAAGTTGAAGATATCCTGGGTCAGATCGATCAGGATGTTTTTCTCCGATTTGATCAGATAGCCGTTAATGGAAATACCGTGGGGAATCGGCCAGATACCCTCAAAAAGATAGTTTTTGTCTTCGATGTTGGCGGAAAGACGATAGATGTCGTCTATTACCTGTTGAATGTGCATGGGTTGCTGCTCCAAAACAAAAATTAAACCATGAAAGAATTGGAAAAATTCTTACTATTGCCAGAATAGAGCGTAACATAAGCGCGTTACTGGAAAAATGCCAGACGC
The DNA here is from genome assembly GCF_963665445.1 of uncultured Desulfobulbus sp. Classification (GTDB taxonomy): domain Bacteria; phylum Desulfobacterota; class Desulfobulbia; order Desulfobulbales; family Desulfobulbaceae; genus Desulfobulbus. Next base: position 5,014,941 of record NZ_OY762276.1, read on the forward strand.
AAAATGACCCGAAGATACCTTTTCCAAGGGGCATTTTTTCCAGACGCTGCAGCAGGGACGCTGGCACTCTCCCTGAGAAAGCCTTACCCCAGCAGCGGAAGAGTTCGCGGCTCGTCGCAACGAATACCGATCGCATCTCCGGGGCACCCTTCCAGATCAACGCCTTCCAGAAGGTTGAGTCGCGGGCTGGCCTTGCAGTTCACCCCGATCCGCTCCAGTTCATCGATATTGAATCCCACCAGACGTACGCTGCCGATTTCCATCAGCGGCCTCCGGATCAGCAGCGGGTCGGCAAGCATCGCGTCCAGGGCCTGGTCTTCGTCCATGCTGTGGATGTCCACCTCCCCGGATTTGACCTTGGGCGCCAAGGTGTTGAACCACTGCGGGACCGGCAGGGCACCGAAAAAGGAACGCAGTTCTTCTCGATCAAAGGGAAATTCAAGCAGATTCTCGGTGATCAACCGGTGGCCGCTTGAAATAAGAATGGCTTTTTGGCGCGCGTTGCCGGTGCAATGGGGCTTTTCAAAAAAGCGGATGGTGGCTTTCATGGCGTCGTCCTCCGTACTTCCTCAAGGTGGATGGGCGCGATCCGCTCTCCGTGACGCAGCTGGTGGCGGATGGCAGCATGGATATCGTCAAGTATTTCCAAATCCGTCAAAATAGCCGCCTCTTCCGTGGTTCGTTCGTGCAGCGAGTGCATCGCGCCGTGGCGCATGCACAGTCGACGTGGTGCCAGCAGGGCCAGCAGGGGGTCATGGGTCGCGGAGAGGACAATTTTTTCCTGGGACAGGAGCAGGGAAAAGGCGGCACGCCGGTCAATGCCGGCATTTTCGATTTCGTCAATCAGCACAATGGGTGAACGGCAGACCAGGGCGGTGTCCGCAACCATCAGGGCACGGGTCTGACCGCCGCTGAGGCTGGTCAGCGGGGTGTGGCCGCCAAAGGGTTCCCCGGAGAGCTCGTTGGCCGCTTCGATGGTGTCCTGGACAAGCGCGTTGCTCATACCCCGGCTTTCCACATGCAGCGCAAGCAGTTCTTCAACCGTTGCATCGAGCACAAAGGACATGGTCTGGGAGAGTTGGGCAATGAGCTGGTCGCCGCCGGTGGAAAAACGTTTGTCGGCGGCGTTTTGGCCATCCACGAGAATGTGTCGACCACTGGGCGTGTCACCGGCGGCCAGCCATTCGATATCGGCAAGCAATCGGCTCTTGCCGGAGCCGGTTGGGCCGACAATGGCCAGCAGGTCGCCACGCTTCAGGAGAATACGGTTGACGGCTTCGGCATTGCCCGACTTGTCCTGCCCGGCAATGATCTCTATCTGATTGAGGCTGTTGCTGCTACCGAGCAGGGCCTGCAGTTCGCTGATGCGCTCGATGAGGCCGGCAAGAAAGGATTCTGCCGATTGCTGGTGCAGGTCGGCCCACTGCTCCAATTTACTGCCGAGGGTCGCTTTTTCGTCGGGGTCGAATTCGATCCCAACCTCAAGCAGGGCCGATTCAAGCAGGGGATACTCGACAAGCAGGGTGGCGAGGCTGGTTTGCGCCAATATTTCGGGAGTCAGGTCGGGCACGATTTCCTCTAATCGATATTGAGTTTGCGGAATTGGCCGATCTGGTAATCCGTGCCGACCCGTGTTTCGCCCAGGCAGTAGGAGCAGAGCGCCGCCGGCATGGGAAAGCGCAGCCGCAGGTTGTCCAGCGTCCCGTTCATGGGTGGAGCTTTAAGAAAGATCTGCGCCAGGGCATGGGAACCCTGGCCCGAACGGCCGTTGACCTGAATGATGCGCGCCCGCGGGGCCACGCTCTGTACCCGGTAGGCAAAGACCTCGCGCTCGGCCTGGGAGACGATGTCGCCTTTGGTGATCACCACCACATCGGCCAACTTGAGCATGGGGCCGATCTTTTTCGGGGTGTGGAGTCCGCTGACGTTGTCGAGCACGCAGACCGCCAGCGATCCCTTGATATGGGGCGAGCAGCGGTTGCACAGCCCGGCGCTTTCGATCACGGTCATGCTCAGCTCCCGCTTGCCCGACCACTCCAGGACCCGGTCGATATTGGACACGAAATAGTGGTCCGGGCAGAGCACGCCGGAAAGCCCCTTCTGCACCGGAATGCCGGCCTGATGGTAAATGGCGTCGTCGTCGGTGACCAGGCAGTCGAACTTGATCACCCCGGCCTTGACGCCTTCGGCCATAACCGCCTCAAAGGTCTTGAGCAGGACCGAGGTCTTGCCGCTTGAAGGCGGGCCGGCCACGGTGATCAAACGCATGTCGCCTCTCCGGTGCGCCGATATTCGCTGGTGAAGGTCTCGCCGATATCCCGTTTGACCTGCTCAAGGTCATGGCGGTAGATGAAATCCCAGCCGATCCAAAACAGTTTCTTGCCTTCGGGCAGGTTGGGGACCACCTCGGGATGGGGCGAGGGGAAGAAGTTGTCGCTGCAGTGCTGATGCAAGGACCGACTCATGAGAAAATCGATAATCGGGGAGAGTTCCTCGCGTTTGCTCTTCTTCACCAGCAACTGTACCGGGCTGATAAAGGCGCCTTCCTCGGGAAAGATGATCTCGATCCGCTCTTTGGCCTTGATTCTGTGGGCAAAGAACCAGGGCAGGATGAACAGCGGCGGACAGTTGTCGGCGTGGGTGTCGATCATCTTCACCATCTGCGAGGGGTGCATGCCGTTGCAGACGTTGGCCGCCAGCTTGGGGATGGCCTCGCTGCCGAAGAGGCGGAAAAAGGGGACAAGAACGCCTGAGCAGAAAAAGCTGTCCTGGCCGCGCATGATGATGGATTTATTGTACCGGCTCTCCAGGAGATCGGCCCAACGCTCGGGCGGTGCCAGATCCGGGCGGATATCCTTGACATGGACGCAGACCAGGGCGTTGCCGCAAAACATGGTGAGGTGCTGGTGCGGATCGGCAAAGCCGACATCCGCCATATGCGGGGCCATGGGACCGTTGACGCTGACGAAGTGTCCGGGTTCGATGAATTTCTCCAGGAAGCGATGATGATAAAAGGCGTTGATGTCCGAGCTGAGAATCAGATCGGGCAACTCGTCGACCGATTCCACGGAGTCGATATAGGGGTAATAGGAGAGTTCGTGGTTGACGTTTCCCTCGGCCAGGTAGGCAAGGGGTGTGTCGTTTTTGGCCAGTTCCTCGGCAAAGCTCTGCAGGGCGTTGTTGAGCGAAACCTTGAGTCCGCAGGGGAGGAGTGCCAGCAGGGTGGGCTGGGCTCCGTGGATATCGGCTGCCGAGCTCGGAGCAGGTTCACTGGTTGCCGCGAGGGTGGTGCGGCAGCGCTGGAGAAAGGTTTCGCCATCGATGCCCTTGAACTTGAGCAGGGTGCGCAGCTTGAGAAAGGGGCCAAGTTTTTCCCGGACCTGGGGATTGTCGAAGTCGTGAAAACCAAAACCCTGGAAGACCGGCAGGGTCTGCGGGTAGGCATCCAAACATTCCTTGACTGATAGATCGAGATGGAGCGGCTGCATGGTTCGTTTCCTGGTTATGGCCCGTGAGTTAAGGCAGTTATGCGTGGGACATCGTAACATGCCAAAATTTGTAAATGCATGCACCGAAACTCCAGCTTGTTCCGGTGCTCGAAACGTTCTCATTACGGTTGTTGTTGAAAATGACAATCCAAGGGAAAGCGCGCAAGAAAAAAAAGGGGGCACCGGTCGGCAGGGCCGGCATCTAGCCGGCCCGGACTCCGTGCCCCAGCGGCGGGTGGTGCGGCTGACGAGGGGGATCAATCAGCCGCAACCATTCCCGCCACCTGCACAGGCGCCCTTGGAAGAGCATTTTCGCATACGTCCCTGGAGCTGGGTCAGGCCACGCCCGGTATACACCGCCTCCAGTCCGCGTTCGATGAAACCGGCCATGGTCACCGGCTGGATACCTTTTTTCTTGAGGACCTCCTTGGGGGAGTCGCCCAGGTCGTTGACCAGGATGGCCCGGCAGTCGGAGAGCAGACGGCTTATGTTGTGCCAGCGCTGCGCTCCGCCGCCCGCGGGAGGCGCCGGACGTTCCTCGATCAGTTTGTAGCCGCCTTCACTGTCCTCACCCCAGATCTGGAATCGGTTGGCCTCACCCAGATGCTGGTTGACCAACACACCTTCCAGGGTGGCAACCGCGACATAGGGGCGAACCGTGTCCACGGGTTTGGGCAGCTGCGAGCAGGCACTGAGGCAGCCGCGGAATTCCTCGGTCTTGTCGTTGTCGAGCAGGCCGACCGCATCGGCACGGCAGCGGGTGCAGTGGCGCATCTGCGGCAGAAACTGCTCGGCCTCGTTACGGATGCGATCCATCATCTCCTTGCTCGGTTCCTCGAGATGTTCAAAGGCGGTGTCCGCATTGGGGATCATGGCCATGCAGTTGAGCAGGTCAACCCCCATCTCCTTCATCTTGGCGGCCAGCACCGGAATGTGGTGGTCGTTGATGCCGGGCATGACGATGGTATTGATCTTCACCGTGATGCCGTGCTTCTTGAGCAGCTCGATGGCCTGCAGCTGGCGGGCAAGGAGCAGTTCCGCACCCTGTTTGCCGCGATAGAGCACCTTGCCGTCGCGGACCCAGGCGTAGACGTGCTGGGTGATCTCCGGATCGACCGCGTTGATGGTGATGGTCACGTGGGAGATGCCGATTTCTGCAAGTTCCGGTACATGCGGGGCCAGGTTCATGCCGTTTGACGAGAGGCAGAGGATGGTGTCTGGATGCTCTTTCTTGATCAGGCGCATGGTCTTCAGGGTCTCTTCGGGATTGGCGAAGGGGTCGCCGGGACCGGCAATGCCGGCTACGGAGATGCGCGGTTCCTTCTCCAGCACCTTGCCCATGTAGACCAGGGCCTGTTCCGGGCTGAGCAGGGTGGAGGTGACACCGGGACGCGACTCGTTGACGCAGTCGTATTTGCGGTTGCAGTAGTTGCACTGGATGTTGCATTTGGGGGCAACAGGCAGATGAACCCGGCCGTACTGACCTTTTGCTTTGACGTTGAAGCAGGGGTGACGGTTGAAATCTTTTTCGCTTAACATATCAGGGCTCCTTTGGCGGAAGAGAGAAATCACATATAGAAATAGCCGACCGGGGAATCGTTCTGCTTTTTCTCGATCAGGGCGTTGGCCACGGTGTCGAAGAGCTGCTGGGCTCCGGCGTAGCCAAGGTGGAGAATGCGCTGGCCGCCGATACGATCGTGGATGGGGAAGCCGACGCGAATGATCGGGATGTTCAATTTTTTCGAGAGATTAAATCCCTTGGAGTGGCCAACCACCAGATCGATGTTCAACTGCTCGGCCATCTCGTTGATCTCGTAGAAGTCCACGTCCTCGAAGACCTGGGGCTGCTCGACCAGGGTGTCGCCGGTGACGCTGGCAATGGCCTCTTTCAATCTCCCTGAGGCCCCACCCGTGGCACAGAGCACCGGCTGGATGCCGATCTCGGTGAGAAAGGAGCTCATGCCGACCACCAGATCCTCTTCGCCGTAGACAACCGCCCGCTTGCCGGAGACATACTTGTGGCCATCGACATAGGCATCGATCAGGCGGCCGCGTTGTTTCACGTATTTTTCCGGGGTGGGACGGCCGCTGAGTTGCTCGAGGATGTTGAAGAAGACATCGGTTTCGCGAATGCCGATCGGCATGCCAAGACGATGCTGGGGCACGGTGAACTTCTCGCGAAGGACATCCCCGCCGGATTTCATCGCCCCGAGGGTCGGGCCGAATTCGATGGTGGCCTTGGCGCGGCCCATGGCCTTGATCTTGGCAAGCGGGGTGCCGCCGGCCTGGATCTTCTCGTATTCCAAGAGTGCAGGGCCGTCCATGGTCTCGGAGAGATCGGGCAAGAGGGCGTAATCGAGGCCGAAATCGCTCAGAATTTCATGGAGCAGGCGGTAGTCGGCCGAGCTGACGAAACCGGGCAGGACATTGACCGATTCGTTGCGCGGGCCGCCTTCGCTCAATTGGGCCACGACCTCGCGGATCGCGGCATGAAATCCCTCCATGTGGGTCCCGGAGTAACTGGGGGTGGAAACATTGACAAAGGTGGGCAGGCCCACCGACCCCTTGGTATCCTCGGCATACTCGCGCAAATACATGGCCACGTCGTCGCCGATGGTCTCGGTGAGACAGGTGGTGGCGATGCCGATGACCTCCGGGCGGTATTTTTCCGCCACATTGGTCAGGCCGAGTTTGAGGTTGGGGCCGCCGCCGTAGACCGCATGCTTCTCGGAGAGCGAGGAGGAGGCGATATCGATCGGCTCGTTGAAATGGCTGATAATATAGCGCCGCATGTAGGTGGCGCAGCCCTGGGAACCGTGGAGGTAGGGTACCGCGCCTTCAATACCTTTGAAGGCCAGGCAAGCGCCGAGAGGCTTGCACAGCTTGCAGGCGTTGGTGGTGGAAAGGTAATTGGGTTTCTTCGGTTTTTTAAAGGTGGGCGGATTTTTACTCATGATCGTCTCCTTGCGCGTTCAAAGCTTGATTCAACAGGAAGGTTTGGCGCTTTTATTGCGCGGGACAAACTGCCAGACCGGGCTCGTTACCGAGGCGTAGACCTCTTTGGCAAAGTTGAGCATGCCATCAAATCCGGCCAAGGCCTCCTTCCGTTCGTGGTTGTGATCACAGAAACCAATGCCAAGCTTGTAGGCAATGGGACGCTCCTTGACGCCGCCGACGAAGACGTCCACCTGTTTTTCTTTCAAGAAGCTGGTCAACTCCAGCGGGTTGGTGTCATCGACGATAACCGTACCGGGATCGACAATCGCAGCCAGCTCGATGTAGTCTTCCTTGGTGCCGGTCTGGGACCCGACCATGACCACCTGCATGTCGATCAGGCGGAAGGCTTTGACCAGGGAAAAGGCCTTGAACGAGCCGCCCACATAGATGGCCGCCTTTTTGCCGGCGAGGGCCTTGCGGTAGGGCTCCAGGGATGAGGCCAGCTTTTTGACCTCTTCCTCGACCAGCTTCTTGGTCCGTTCCATGATCTCCGGATCCTTGAAGAAACGGGCAATGTCGTACAGGGCCTCGGCCATGTCCTCGATACCGAAGTAGGAGACACGAAGCGATGGGATGCCGAATTTCTCCTCCATCATGTTGGCGAGCTCCATGGTGGACCCGGAGCACTGGACAACGTTGAGGGCGGCGCCATGGGCCCGCTGAATATCGGCCACTCGGCCATCGCCGGTGATGTTGGCCACCACCTCGATGCCCATGCGCTCGTAGTACTCGCGGATCATCCAGATCTCGCCGGCCAGGTTGAAGTCGCCCAGGATGTTGAGTGAATATTTGGAAATGCCGGAGGTGTCGCCGGTGCCGATCAGGCGGAACATGGCGTCACAGGCCGCTTTATAGCCAGCACGTTTGTTGCCCTTGAAGCCCTCCGATTTTACCGGAATCACCGGGATGCTGTATTCGGCTTCCACGGATTTGCACACCGCTTCCAGATCGTCGCCGATGATGCCGACGATGCAGGTCGAGTAGACAAAGGCGGCTTTGGGCTCGTGGCGTTCGATCAACTCGCGCAGGGCGGCGTCCAGTTTTTTCTCGCCGCCGAAGATGACGTCTTTTTCCTGGAGATCGGTGGAAAAGGAGAGGCGGTGTAACTCAGGGCCGGAGGACAGGGCGCCACGAATGTCCCAGGTGTAGACCGCGCAACCGATCGGGCCGTGCACCAGGTGAATCGCATCGGCGATCGGGTAGAGTACAACGCGCGAGCCGCAGAATACGCAGGCCCGCTGACTGACTGCGCCAGCCAAACTGTCTTTGTTGCAAACGATATCAAAGGGCTTGTCACCTTTGACGAATATTTGATTTTCTCTCTCTTTTAATGCTACTGCTTCCATGAGTATCCCCCTCATTGTAAACATCTCTTTGATGCCTTAGGTATCGCAAACTATGTGCCAGGAGTGGGGATTCAGTTTTTATTCTTTAAATTTAATGAGTTGCTGTTTTTTGCAGTGACATCTTCGCTGACAATATCGAAAAGACGGATGTTATCAATTATACAATTTTGAATAAAATGTACCTTTTTGTTGGTGAAGCAGCCGGATATCGACAATTTCTACCGTTGGCAAAAAACAGCGCTGCGGATTAGCGAAGATCCTTGCGTCCCAAGGGCTTTAAGGGCAAGGAAAGGGTTGCGCAGACTATTGGGGCGCTTTTGTATGTAAATTGCTGCAAATAAAGCAAAAATGAAGGGGGGAAACTCCTTGACCAAAGCCGCGAACTTTGCCAGAGTATGTTCTCCCTCAACAGATGGGGTGCGTCGTCTCCCCCCATCACACTTCAACTGGACACAGGTGCATGGTCAAAAAAATTCTGATCGTCGAGGATGAACAGCTCATAGGACTCATGCTGGCGGAGAACGTCAAGGAATTGGGATGCCAGGTGACCCAGGTCGTCACCAACGGCAAAGCCGCCCTCCATGCCGTCCAGTCGGACCCGCCGGACGCCATCCTGATGGATATCAGTCTGGACGGGGTTATGAGCGGTATTGAGACAGCGCGTCGGATCAAATCTCTCCAGGATATTCCCATTCTCTTTTTTACCGGGTATCAGGACCCGCATCTGCTTTCCCAAGCTGACGCGGTCAAGCCGGTCGGCATCGTCGATAAGCTCGATACCACGGAGAATATACAACAGGCGATCTGCTCGCTGTTGCAGTAACTCCCGCTGGGCAGTAAAAGGGGCTGGATATTTTCCACGAGCATCCCTGATGGCGGAGGGACTGGTTGATTTCATCCACCTGCCATGGGAGGATTTTTCTGCTTTTGCCCTCATGAGAGCCGACTTCTGCCCATGCCCCAAACAGCTGTCGCTCCCCGTTGTCGCGGGGAAAAACATTCGCATGAACATCTGGTCGTCCTTCGAGATGGCCAAGCCGGCACATGGCGAATTCTGTCCAGGCCATGCCGGATCGTTACCACCAACCAGGCCTCGGAAGTTGCGTCCTGTCTGCGTGAGGTCGAACATAGCGTCGCAACGCAGGGGCTCATTGCTGCAGGCTTTGTCGCTTACGAGGCTGCCTCGGCCTTTGATGCCGCCCTGGTCCATCACGATCCCGGTGATTTTCCCCTGCTCTGGTTTGCTCTCTATCCTGCGTGGTCGAATTATCACCTTAAAACTCCAAGAGAAAACGCGCCTGACCTTCACTGGCAGGCATCGCTGGGGCAGGAGGCGTACGGTCATTGTCTTCAACGTGTCCACCGCTATATCGCATCCGGCGATACCTATCAGGTGAACTACAGTTACCGGCTCTCGACCCCTTTTCAGGGGAGCGCCTTTTCACTCTTTTGCCAGCTGGCCACCGGCCACGATCCGGAATACGGGGCCTATCTCCACGCCGGTGATTGGGAGTTGGTGTCTCTGTCGCCGGAGCTCTTTTTTTGCCGTGAGGGCGACCTGCTCACCTCTATCCCTATGAAAGGCACTTTTCCGCGGGGATTGAGTGCCGAGGATGATCGCGCTCAGGGGAGGAGACTCCGCGAGAGCCTCAAAAATCGGGCTGAAAACGTGATGATCGTTGATATGGTCCGCAACGATCTCGGGCGGATAGCCGTGCCGGGATCGGTGCGTGTGGAATCCTTGTTCGCAACCCAGCGCCATCCCACGCTCTGGCAGATGACCTCATCCGTAAGCGGACAGGTGCGCTCTTCGCTTACAGACATTTTTAGCGCACTTTTTCCGGCCGCCTCCATTACCGGGGCGCCCAAGGCGCGCACCATGGAGCTGATCAGAGAGTTGGAATATGGGCCGCGCCGCATTTACACCGGCAGCATTGGCTTTCTGTTGCCGGACGGCCGGGCACAGTTCAATGTCGCCATTCGCACCCTGCTGCACGATCGGCGCCGGCGCCGGCTGGAGTATGGTGTGGGAGGTGGGATTGTGGCCGATTCATCCATCGATGGCGAATGGGAGGAGACCCGTACTAAAAGTTTGGCCGTCAAACCCTTGGTTGCGGAGTTCTCACTGCTTGAGACAATGCGATGGAGGCCTGGCGAAGGGATATTTCTCCTGGAAAGACATCTGCACCGATTGCGGAACTCGGCGGAGTATTTTTCCTATCCCTGCGACCTGGGGGGGATCCGGGATCAGTTGGCTAAGGCTGTGGCCAATCTTCCTGCCAAGGGGTGCAAGCTGCGCCTGCTACTTGATCGTTTCGGCCGGGTCAGTGTTAAAGGGGAAGTCCTGCCCACCAGGACGGGATCTGCTTCGCTGCGACTTGTGGCGGCCAAGTCTCCGGTCGAGTCAAACGATCCCTTTTTGTACCACAAAACCACCAGGCGTCAGGTCTATGAGCAGGCTCGGGCCGCCGCGCCCCGTCAGGCCGATGATGTTATCCTGTACAATCACAAGGGAGAATTGACCGAAACAACCATTGCCAATATCGTGCTTGTCCTTGGGGGGCGCCGCTGCACGCCGCCGGTTCGTTGCGGTCTCTTGGCCGGTACCCTGCGGCAGCAGTTGCTGGAGAGCGGCGACATCGAGGAGCGTTGCCTGAAGGTTGAGGATTTGGAGCACGCCGACTCCATAGTCCTGATCAACAGTGTGCGGGGTGAAATGGCTGCGGTGCTCTGGGGCAATGACCGGGCGTGACTCTGCCGCCGGACGAATTTCTTTTTGCTCAGGCTTTGTTCATTTTGCCAAATAGCCGCAGGCTGCTTACACTCATGGAACATAGACAGGTCGGGAATGAGGCCAGCAGAGCCTTCACAACCAGGAGGTGCAGCGATGATTGTCGGCGTACTCAAGGAAATCAAGACTGAGGAAAATCGGGTCAGTGTGACGCCCGCCGGGGTGGAACAACTGGTGGCGGCCGGGCATCGCGTCCTGGTGGAAAGCGGTGCCGGAGTCGGCAGCGAACTGGGCGATAGCCTGTATCTCGATGCCGGAGCCGAGTTGGTCGAAGCTCCGGGCTCGATCTATGCCCAGGCCGGACTGGTGATGCACGTCAAGGAGCCGCTGCCCCAGGAGTACGCTCTCATTCGCCCGGGACAGATGGTGTTTACCTACTTTCATTTTGCCGCCTCAGAATCCCTGACCCGCGCCATGCTCGATCACCGGGCGGTCTGCATCGCCTATGAGACCATCACCGACCCCGCGGGCAGGCTTCCCCTGTTGACCCCCATGAGCGAGGTCGCCGGAAGGATGGCGGCCCAGGAGGCGGCTAAATATCTGGAGCGAAGTCAGGGGGGCAGGGGGATTCTCATGGGCGGTGTGCCCGGAGTGGCTCCGGCAACTGTCCTCGTGCTCGGTGGTGGAACGGTCGGCACCGAGGCGGCGCGTATTGCCAGCGGTCTCGGGGCCACGGTCTATCTGCTGGACACCAATGTCAACCGACTGCGGGCCTTGGCAGAGACCATGCCGAAAAACTGCCTGGCGCTGATGTCTTCTCCGGCGACCATTCGCGATCTGTTGCCCCAGGCGGATGCGGTGATCGGTGCGGTCCTCATTCCCGGAGCCAAAGCGCCCAGATTGATTTCCCGCGAGATGCTGAGCGTCATGAAGCGGGGCGCGGTGTTGGTCGATGTGGCCATCGATCAGGGCGGCTGCTTTGCAACCTCCCGGCCGACCACCCATGGCGATCCGGTCTATGAGGTGGACGGCGTGCTCCACTATTGCGTGGCCAATATGCCCGGAGCCGTGCCGCTCACCTCCACCCAGGCGCTGACCAATGCCACCTTGCCCTATGTCCTCACCCTTGCCGCCCAGGGCTGGCAACAGGCCGCCAAGGCCGATCCCGGCATCGCCGCCGGGGTGAATATGGTGGACGGCAAGTTGACCTGTGCCGCAGTGGCGCAGGCCTTCGGATTGCCGCACGTTCCCCTGGAGGAGATGCTTCGGTCTCTTTGACGGGCTGTCGATATCACAAAAAAAGAGGCCCAGGGCCGATTTCCCGGTCCCGCGCCCCTTTGATTTCTCTTCCGATCTATTCCTGTTGCGGAATTCTTACAACTGGCGTACGCCTGCGTCGCTGAGATATTTTTTTGCCTTGCGTTTGAGTTTGGCGTTTGTCTTGACCTCCTGAAGCAGATGCGGGTAGCCGGCACGGAACCAGACGATCTTCTCTGGGCTGTATCCCCAATCGGTCACTGCGACAAAGGTGGCATTGTAACTGCGGTGACAGGCCGGGCCCTGGCAGAAAAAAGCGACAGTGGCCGTGTCCTTGGAGAGGCCTGCATCACTCAGGGCTTTGGCCAGAGATTCTTTCGTGAGCGTATCGGCCGCACTTCCCTTTTTATCGTAAATCAACAGAACTGCACCTTGCACAGTGCCTTGGTTGAAAAAGCTTTCCGGTCGCGTATCCACCCAAAGCACGTTATTGCCGTTGGACAAATGTCCAACCGCTTCCGGCACATCCCAGATGGCTACGCCCCAGGGGAGTTTTTTGTAGGTGGAGGCGAGTTGATCCTGGGGGATTTTGCCTTTTTCCACCTCCTGGGCCATTCCTGTCTGCAACCCGATAAAGCCGACACACAAAACCAGACACATGGCGAATGTGAACAGTGAACCGAATGTCCGTCTCTTCATATCTTCCTCCTTGGTTGTGGGGTTCTTGGTAGGGCGTTTGCGGTGTGGGGTTCATGCCGCGGGAAAAACCGTGTACGGATGCCTTGGTACCAATGATTTAGGGGATCCTGCGCACCTTGAACGTATCGATGCTTTTTTTCAGAGTTTCGGCTAGTTGCGAGAGCTGGTCAGCCGAGGTGTTGAGCGCTTGAATCGTTCGCCCGGTTACAGCGGCCACTTCTTGTAAATTTTCTATATTGTTTGAAAAACCACTGGTGATTGTGTGGGCGTGGGCAATGTTTTGTGAAATGTCGTTGGCCACGGCGGCCTGTTCCTCCACGGCACTGGCGATACCGAAGGTTGCATCTTTTGAACGGATGACCGCCTCGCCGATGGTTGCACTGCTGCGGACCGCCTGTTGTGTACATTGCTCGATATTGGTCACGTCCCCATGGATGGCCTGAGCTGTGCCCATGCTCTTTTGCGCCAGATCTTTGACCTCGGCGGCAACTACGGCAAATCCACGGCCCGCTTCTCCGGCACGGGCCGCCTCTATGGTCGCATTCAGGGCAAGGAGGTTGGTCTGGTCGGCAAAATCGGAGATGGCCTGATTCGCCACGGAAATACTGGCCACCACCTGGCTCAGTTCCTCCATCACCTGGCCGGTTTCAACGGAGAACTGCTGTGCCTGGTGGATGGTTTCAGTGTTCTCGCTGCTGGTTCGACTGATCTCCCGGATGGATGCCGACATTTCCTCGGTCGCACTGGCCACCACCTGCAGCTTGTTGGATATCTGCTCAAAGGCTTCGGCCAGATTCTTGGTTTGGGATTCAATCATATTGAGGGAAACCTGCAGCTCGCCGGAAAGGCCGGTGACGCTGCCGGCAACCTCGAGCAGATGTGCGGCATTCTGACTGATCTGTTCGATCATTGCCCCCAGATTGCCGGTAATCGCAAGCAGGGCTTTGCCGAGCACGTCCTTTTCCGAAGCGGGGACGATATCCACCGTGAGATTGCCGTCGGCAATCCGTTGGGCAAGGTTGGCCTGGATGCGAATATGGTCCGCCATACGGTTTAGCGCATTGGACATCGTCAAAATTTCGTCCTTGGACGTCATGTTGAGCGAGCTTGAAACGTCACCGGTGGCCAGGTCGGTGGCAAAGGCAACGATGCGGCTGATGGGATCGGTGATGCCCTTGCTCACCATCAGGTAGGCGAGTGCCTGTGAAAAGGCAAGGATGACCACACCGACGATCAAGCCATAGAGCTGCCGTTTTTTTTCCGCACTCACCAGGTGAGAGGCATCTTGGGCCACGAGGAGATAGTTGCAGACCTGCTTTTGCGGATCGTTAATCGGCAGAATATTGATCAGGCGGTGCTGGCCCGCGAAACCTGTCTGAAGGAAAGGGTGCCCCTGCAGGTTTTCGGGCAGCTGGCTTAACAGGTGTGCTGCCTGTTCTGCTGTGTCGGTGACGGGAATGGCCCGATGGGCTGGGTCGTAAAGAAAGACTTGAGCTGCGGTCAACTCCGCGATGCGGTTGACCCAGCGCAGGGGAAAAAGGCCCAATTCCACATAGCCGACCGTGGCGTCAGTATCGTCAAGGATGCTGGAGAGGATGCAATATTCAGCGCCACAGGCAGGCATGGAACCTTCGCTGCCGCGGAAATAGAGATGAAAGGCCGCTTCTTTTGCGGCCAAGGCAAAGGTGTCGAAATAGGTGCTCGGCAGTATCTCCTCCCGTTTGGGGGCATCCTTGACCTGCTGATAAATCAGATGTTTTTCTGCATTGTAAATGGAAAAACGGATGATCCCCTCTTCCTGCAGGGAGAGAAATTGGCCATCGAGAATCATGCGGACAGCGTTATTGTCGGGCTTGAGGGTGTACTCGAGGAGTTCGCTCATCATGAGTACGTTGGTCAGCATCTTTTCCAGATGTTTGGCCTGACTGTTGAGCACGCTGTCGAAGGCGATGGTGTTGGCCGTGGCGATGGCCCGGTTGCGTTCTTCTTTGAGCTGTCCGGTGCCCTGAAAGGAGAAGGTAAGCAGTGCCGGGACGAGCAGCACTATGGGAATGAGCACCGCTCCCATAATTTTGATTTTGAGAGAAACCTTGCCTGCACTCTTCATAGGAAATCCGCCTGGTTAGGATTTGACTGCTACTGGCAGGGTATCACATGAAAGGAAAAAGAAAAGGCAATGAGGTGGTTTTTTGGAAATTGTTCTCACTTGAAATGGCAAGTGTAAAAACAGGTGATTGGCGGAGTCGCTCTGCAGGGGGAAGGAGGATGGGGTCAGTGGATGAGCGCACGCAAGCGGTGCAGATTTTTGACATCCTCGGCGAGGTCGTCGCCCTTGTCGGTTTCCAGGGTCATGGGCAGGTGGCCGAATCGATCGTCATTGAGCAGGTGGCGAAATCCCTCCAGGCCGATGCAGCCGTCGCCGATGTGGGCATGGCGGTCCACCCGGCTGCCGCAGTCCTTTTTCGAGTCGTTGAGATGAAAGAGGTGGATCCGCTCCAGGCCGACCTGGTCGGCCAGTTCGTCCATGGTGCGGCTGTAGGTTTCTGGGGTACGGATATCGTACCCGGCGGCAAAAATATGGCAGGTGTCGACACAGACGCCGAGGTGCTGCGGGGAGCGGCTTTTTTTGAGCAGATATCCCAGTTCGGCAAAGTCGCTGCCTAAAGAGGTTCCCTGTCCGGCGGTGGTTTCCAAGAGAATCGTCATCCCCGAGCCGAGGACGCCAGCGCGAAGCAGCACCTGCTCGAGGTTACGGTGAACCGTTTCAAGCCCTGCCTCCACACCGCGGCCGCCGTGACTGCCGGGATGGATCACCACCAGGGGGATGCCCAGCTGTCGGCAGCGAACAAGCTCCTCCCTGAAGGCGGCAACGGATTTTTCCGCCTTGTCCGGTTCCTCGGCGGCCAGGTTGATCAGGTAGGAGGCATGGGAGGCCACCGGCATGGAACCGTGCTCCTGCCAGGCCTTTTGAAAGGCGAGGATGTCTGCCTCGCTTAAGGCCTTGGTCTTCCACTGGCGCTGGTTGGCGGTAAAGATCTGCAAGGACTCGCCGCCTACCCGGGCGATGCGGTCAAAGGCCAGGTGCAGTCCGCCGGCAATGGATTCATGGGCTCCGAGAAGCGGCATTACAACAGCTCCCGGTGGAGAGAAGGTTTTACATTTGCCATTGTTGTTCCAAATACTTCAGGCCGGCATGATTGGTCAGGTCGAGTTGGATCGGAGTCACCGAAATATAGCCCTGGCGGACCGCCTGCTCGTCGGTGTTTTCGCCGCCGGACCAGTGCACCGTACCGCCGCCGATCCAGTAGTGGGTCCGCCCCCAGGGGTCAAGGGTTTCCTGGATGGCATCCCGGTAGCGGCGCCGTCCTTGGCTGGTGAAACGGATGCCGTGAATTTTTCCGGAGGGCAGCGGCGGGATGTTGATGTTCAGCAGCGACTTGGGGGGCAGGTGCATGTTCAGGGCCATGGAGGCCAGTTTCCAGGCCACCGCCGCCGCGACCTCAAAATCAAAGGGATGGGTTCCGCCCAGGGAAAAGGCCAACGACGGAATGCCGTACATGGTGCCCTCGATGGCCGCAGACACGGTGCCCGAATAGCTGATGTCATCCCCAAGGTTGGGGCCAGGGTTGATCCCGGAGACCAGCAGGTCGGGTTTGCGGGGGAGAATCTTGTTGGTGGCGATGGTGACGCAATCCGTCGGGGTGCCGTCGATGGTGTAGATTTCGTCCGTCAGTTGCACCACTTTGAGCGGACGATTCATGGTCAGTGAATGGCTGACCGCGGAATTATCCCGTTCCGGGGCGACGATGATAGCCTCTCCGAGAGGGCTGACCGCCTCGTGAAGGGCGCGAATGCCGGGTGCATATACGCCGTCGTCATTGGTGACCAGGATGAGCGGATTGTCCATGGAGACACCTCCTTAGGCCGAGGGTTTGTTGAACTGCTGAATAAACTTTCCAATCCGTTTGGCGTTCACTCCCAGGTCGCTGACGCCTGCCCGGGAGGCGGAACGGAGATCGATCCGACTTCCGTCGGCGGTCGCGGTGATGCGAATGGCGATATCGTCAATGAAGCCGAAGATCGGGGATTTTTCGCTGGCCTCGATGGTTCCCTGGGTTGCATTTGGGGCGATGATCCGCCAGCCGAGTTCCTGGGCTGTGGCCAGGGCCTTGGCAAAGGCCTGGGCCGGCGACAGGGAGCTCTCTATCGGCTTGATGTCCCGGTAGGTCTGCTGCTGTTGCGCAAAGAGATCCGGCCCCTGGTAGGCGGGGGAATTGTCCGCCGGAGTTCGCTCGCCAGCGGCCACGATAAACATGGGCGGATGTACGGCGTCGGTGGTGATGTCATGGATTGGGGGCACTTTGGCTCCCCGCATTCCCAGGATCAAAAAACCGATCAGCACCGGCAGGGAAAAGAGGGCGGCCAACAGGCAGTGGCCGCTTGCCCCCTGGTGCCGGCCGGAGCGGAGCTTGGCGAACAGGACCAGCAGGCTGAGAAATCCGATCAGGATCACCGCGGCAAGGGCGGCGGCCATCAGCAACAGGGCCGGTCGCCAGGTGAGCCACTGCAGGCGAAAGGCCAGTATTGCCAAAAGGCTGAGGCCGAATGCAACCAATTCACCCTTCCAGAACCATGAGCTTCGGTTGTGTTTCAAAGGAAATTTCTCCGCAAGAAAAGATGGGTCCTATCTTGAATCGTCCAGAGCCATTCCGTATACTGCCTAGAGTAATGATTTCATTTGGCGGCATGGCTTTACTTTAGATGTGGTAGACAGCAACCATGGATAATAACAAAGGCTCGCTCATCCTCAAAGCACTTTCCCCGGACGCCGATGCGGCAGAGGTTGTCGCCTATCTGGAAAAGCGGGCCAAGAGTATTCCCCCGGACAAGATTCCCCTGTTGCTTGACAACCTGCCGGTGGTTTTGAGCCGGAACGTGGCCGAGGAAACAGGGCGGGTGGTGATTCATCGGCTGCAGGAGTTGGGCGCGATTGCGGTGTTTCTTCCGGCCCTGGAGGCGGAGCGCAGGGAAGGGGGGCTGGGGGACGATTGCGAGGCCGCCCCGATAAAGGGCCGCCTGTCCCGTCCCAGTCCCAGGCTGCAGCAGATCAAGCAGGTCAACAAAGAGCTGTGGATCGTCCTTTCCATGCTCGGCATTGCCTGGATGCTCAACTATTCCATCGCCTCCCAGTATCTGCTTTTGGGCTTTTACACCCTGCCTGCGGTGGTCTCAGCCTATCTTTTCGGCCGCCGTCAGGCCGTGTTGACCGCCTTTGCCGCCATCCTCCTGGTGGGGGTGGTCAACTATTACAATCCCGGTCGTTTCGACAGCATCCAGTGCGCTGGAATCGGCGGCAATAACCAGTGGTACCATATCATCTCCTGGGGCTGCATTCTTCTGGTGACCGCGTACACCATGGGAACCCTGTACGAACGCAATAAGATGAAGGTGGAGGAGCTGCGCCAGACCTACCAGGGCTTGTTGCTCATCCTGCGCCACTTCATCGCCCAGGACGAGGACAAGGAGAATCACTGTTTCCGCGTCTCCATCTACGCCACCCGCATTGCCTCGGCCATGGGGCTGGAAAAGGAGGAGATCGAGGATATCCGCTCCGCCGCCCTGCTGCATGACATCGGTCACCTGAAGATCAGCCGATCCATCCTCTCAAAGGCGGCCCGGATCAACCGGCTGCCCGCCTCGTTGCTTGGCGAGCAGGTGGTGGACGCCCACCCCCTCAGTGGGCCCATGGGGCGGATTCTGCCCATGCTCATCGGTCAGCATCCTCGGCCGGAACAAGCCGACAAAGAAGAACCCGTCCTGCCGCCCATGGGGGCCCGCATTCTTGCGGTGGCCGATGCCTTTGATCTGTTGACCGTCGGCACCGAGCACCAGGCCCCGCTTTCGCCCAAGGAGGCCAAGGCGCGAATCCTCGCTGATCAGGAGAGCGGGTTTGATCCGGATGTGGTGAAGACCTTCGCCGCAGCTGTTGATCGCATGGATCTGGATTTGCCCAGCATGCTCCTTTAGGACGCATTCATTGTTGAGGCTGTATCTCCTCTCCCCAACGTTGGTTCTTGAATTTTTCTAACTGTTCCAGATAATACGGCTGGTTTTTCGGGTCCAGGCCAAAGGCGCGTTTTTCGGTCTCCACGGCCTCCCGGATCATGTCGTTTGCCCAATAGGCGGTGGCCAAGGTGTCGAGGATGTGGCCCCGTTCTCTGATCATGGCCGCGGTCAGGGCCAAGGTCAGAGCGCGGTCCTTGTTGCGAATGGAGGTATCCTTGGCGGTCAGAAGCAGCCAGGCGAGGTTGTTGTTGAGTTCGGCGTTCATCGGGGCAAGTTTCAGGGCCTGTTCGTAGGCATCAACCGCCTTTTTCTCCATCTGTTTGCTCTGGAGAAAATCTCCCAGATAAATGAGCCAGAGACTGTTTTTCGGCTCCTGACGGACCTTCTGCATCAGTACCGCCTCGGCGTATTTGGTCTCGTACTCCTCGGGGAGTTTGCCGGTGTTGATCTGGTGCAGCCCCAAGACCAGAAGGCCGATAATGGCAAAATAAGTCAAGAGGCTGCTGCGCAGTTTGCGTTCATGGCGGGTGATCAGGCTACGATCGGACTCGCAGAGGCGAAGGAAATCGATGCGTTCACCGATCCCGTAATGGTGCCAGTTTTTTTCGTCCCGGTTGCCGCCGCTCAAATGGGCGATCTTCTCGAAGGAACGGATTAGGGGCCAACTGGTGCCGATGGCGCGAAAAACGTAGGCATCGGCCTGGCGTTCGAAGTTGCGGATGAAATAGCCGAAGACGAAACGAAAATAGACCAGCATCAAGATCAGCAAGGGAGCGGTGGCCAGGACGCCGAGCACGTTCTCCGGGCTGAAGGGGAGATGCGGCAGCAGGGTGTAAAAGAGGTCATTGGAGAGAACCAGGTGCGGCAGGGGCGTTGCCACTGCACCAGCCAGAAGGCTGAACCCGAGAAACAGCACCATGTAAAGAACAAGATGGAGATGCCTCACATGGCCTATCTCATGGGCGAGGACACTGTCAAGTTCGTCCTGGTCAAGTGTTTCCAAAAGCGCTGGGGTGATGAGCAGATAGCGCAACCTGGGCACGATCCCCATGATGCCCGCGGTCAGGACCTGCCCTTCAAACAGTGGCCAGGTATAGATTTCCGAATGAAATCCCTGCGACTCGCAGAATGCCACCAGGCGATCGCGCTGGGGGCTTGCAGGAAGTGGCGTGCAGCCCCAGAGAGTGCGGACCAGAGGGGGGAAGGCCAGGGTAAGAAAAACCAGGAAAAGGATAAAGAGGACCAGGTCGCCCCAGGGGGAGCGCAGCAACTGTCGCAGTTGAGGGATGGGCAACATCTGCAGACCGTCGAACACCAGCGAGAGGCTTATCCAGGGGAGGACGATGGGCAGATTGACCGTGAAATTTGAGCGGATAAAGGCCAACGGACTGTACACGCGCTGGAAATTCTGTTCATACCGTTTTCGGGCCGCCTGCCACATCAGGGCCAGGAGCAGGAAGAAGCCGCCAAGTCCGGCCAGATCGGTGAGGACCGGCAATCGTCCCCCTAAGGAGAGCGGGGTGAGGAAATGCTTGATGTCGAGCAGGTAGACCAATCCAATAAAGACCAGCACCGCCAGGATGGAGAGCTTTTTCTCCGCCGCGAAGTACCCGTTGGGACCAGAGCTCGAGCGGGCAAAGAGACGGGCGGCAATCTGGGCGTACAGCCAATAGACGGCCCCGACCGCAACCAGTGTCCAGAGCGGTGAGAGTGTGGGCTTGGCCGCCGGCGTATTGGTGGAAAAGACAAAAATAACCACCAGGAAATAGAGCAAGTTACTGTAGAGCATAACCACCTGCCTGTATTGGAAGGGCCGCCTGTTCTCCTCTGTTCAGCAGGCCGCGGATTGCTGCTAATGCTATGCATGTTTGTTGCAGTATGCCAGAATCGTTTGCCGATTTTTAAGGCTTTTTCGAACAGTGCCCTGATTTTCGGGGAAAATATGAAAAAATGTTGACCTTTACCGATTTCCTGGTATTATATTCAGTTTACTGTAGCTTTCGGGCCTATAGCTCAGTTGGCTAGAGCCACCGGCTCATAACCGGTCGGTCCCTGGTTCGAGTCCAGGTGGGCCCACCATATTTTCGCTTGAGTGGTTGTATATTTTTTTGACTCACTCCAATTTGAGCTACCAGATGTGATTACGTTTTTGAGCACGTTGACATGCGACCAGCAACCATGGCTGATAGATCAGCGGGGCATTGAAAAAAATGTCTGAAAAGAGGTACATCTTCAAGGATGTGCCTCTTTTTCTTTACTGAGTACGAAAGAGTGCCTACCGTCCAACACTTTCTCGAAATACTGCACGAAATAACTCCGGAACACCTGGCCGAGGATTGGGATAACGTTGGCCTGCTGGTGGGTGAGCCGCGGCAACCGGTGCACCGGATACTCCTCGCGCTGGACCCCGCCTGTTCCCTGGTCGAGGAGGCTGCCCGAGGCCGATACGATCTCCTCCTGACCCACCACCCCATCATTTTCCGGCCGCTCAAAGCACTTCGTACCGATACCCCCACCGGCAGATTCCTCGCCCTCGCCACCCGGCATCAGATCAGCGTCATTGCCTGCCACACCAATTTCGACAGCGTCCCCGACGGGGTCAGTGGCCATCTGGCGCGCATTGTAGGCCTGCAGCAGCTGCGGCCTTTGGTCCCCTCCAAAAACGGTTGTCCGGAGACCTGCGGTCTCGGACAGATCGGCACCTACCCCCAGCCCCTTTCTCCGGAACAGTTTGTCCGTCGCCTCGAAGAGGCCCTTGACCCGCCATGGCTGCTCGAGGCTGGACCTCGTCCGGACCAGGTGCGTCAGGTGGCGGTTTGCGGCGGATCCTGTTCCGATTTCGCCGAAGTTGCCAAGCGAAGCGGCGTTGATGCCTTTCTCACCGCCGAGGTAAAGCATTCCGTGGCGCGCTGGGCTGAGGAGGCCGGTCTGTGGCTGCTTGATGGCGGCCACTTTGCCACGGAAAATCCGGCCATGCAGCCCTTGCGGGAGCGCCTGGAGCTGGCGGCCGAACAACGGGGCTGGGAAGTACATATTGAAGTCGCCCGCCAGGAGCCGCCGCTGCGGCTCGCGGGAACTCGTTTTTAAAAAGGGGAGCGTGTGAGCCGACGGCATCATGCCTCCCCTGATTTATCTCTATGAGTAACCTTTAGACAGACCGATTGAGGAGTTCATCATTGAAAGAAGAAATATTCAAGCTGATCAAGCTGCAGGCCATTGATAGCGAAATAGCCGGGTTTGATAAAGCCATTGCCAAAAATCAGGCGATCATTGCCGGTCGTGAGCAGGCTATCGCGAAAAAACAGGAATCCATCGCCGCCCACCGGGCTAAAATCGAACTGCTCAATCAGAAGCAGCGCGAAACCAAGGTTGAGCACGATGATGCCGGCGCCAGGGTCAAAGATCGGCAGAATAAGATGATGCAGGTTCAGACCAGTCGGGAGCATCAGGCGCTCCTGAAGGAGATCGAGGAGAACAAGAAAACCCTCAAGGATACCGAGGATCGTATTCTCCAGTTCATCGAACAGATTGAACAGCTGGAACAGGAGGTGGCCACCCTTGAGAACCTCTGTTCCGGCGAGCAGGAACTGCTGACCGAAGAAGTCGCCAATGTCGAAAAGGAAGTCCAGCGGATCGAGCAGTCGAAAAAAAACGTGGTCAGTCAACGTGCGACCGAGGCTGCCGAACTGGAAGGTCCCTATCTGAAACGCTACACCATGCTGCTCACCAAGCGCGACGGGCTGGCGGTTGTGCCGATCAACGGCAGCGTCTGCCAGGGCTGCTTCATGTCGTTGCCGCCGCAGCAGGTCAATGAGGTACGTAAGGCCGACAAGCTCAATCTCTGCCCCACCTGTCAGCGGATTTTGTATTATCGCGAGGAAGAGGAAGCCGCTGTTGAGTGAGGCAGGGGTGTT
This sequence comes from uncultured Desulfobulbus sp., assembly GCF_963665445.1. Classification (GTDB taxonomy): domain Bacteria; phylum Desulfobacterota; class Desulfobulbia; order Desulfobulbales; family Desulfobulbaceae; genus Desulfobulbus. Next base: position 5,037,439 of record NZ_OY762276.1, read on the forward strand.
GAAACGGGATGTGATTCTTGCGCGCCTTGCCGAGCAACTCGACGATACGATCCTGGAACGGCTGTTTCCCGGGGAGGATCTGCCAGCGTTGCGGCAACTGATTGCCGGTAGCCTCAAACCACCGGCAGAAAAAGCGGTTTCTGCGGCTCCGGTTGCGACGGTGGCTGCCGCCGGTTGCTACCGATTGTTCACCGATGGCGCATCCCGGGGGAATCCCGGACAGGCTGGTGCCGGTGCGGTGTTGCTTTCCCCGCAAGGTGATGAGTTGATTGCGCGCTCGGCCTATCTGGGAAGCTGCACCAACAATGTTGCCGAATACCGTGCGCTGATTCTGGGGCTGGACGAGGCTTTGCAACTCGGCTGCGAGGAGCTTGCCATCTCCCTTGACTCGGAGTTGATTGTGCGGCAGATTCAGGGGCGTTATAAAGTGAAAAATGAAGTGCTTTTGCCGCTGTTTCAGCAGGTGCAACAGCGGCTTGCCCGTTTGCGCCGATGGTCGATCAACCATGTGCCCAGAGCACAGAACAGCCGGGCCGATCAACTGGCCAACCGGGGCATAGATAACAAAGACGATTGATCCGGCTCCAGCCGGTCACTCGTTTGCACGATTGAAGGGGTGGACGCATGATCGCTCCGGCCGTCAGGCCGGGGAGGAAAGTCCGAACACCATAGGGCACGGTGGTTCGTAACGCGAACTTCGGGCAACCGAGGGAAAGTGCCACAGAAAAGACACCGCCGATGGGGCGCTTGCGCTCACAGGTAAGGTTGAAATGGCGAGGTAAGAGCTCACCGCCTCCATGGCGACATGGGGGGCAGGGTAAACCCCACCGGGTGCAAGACCAAATAGGGAGACGTTTGAGGGCGGCCCGCCTGAAGTCTCCGGGTAGGTTGCAGGAGGCACCGGGCGACCGGTGTCCAAGTTAAATGATCATGGTCCGCCTTCGGGCGGAAACAGAATTCGGCTTACAGTTCACCCCTTTTTTTCGTGCATACGCAGATCTCTTCATATCCTACCGTTGGCGTCGTCCTGCCCGCCGGCGGAATCGGTTCCCGTTTCGGCCACGCGCAGCCCAAGCAGTTTCTTGAGCTGGCCGGCCTGCCCATTATGGTGCGCGCCTGCCGCGCCTTTTTGCAACTCCCGCAAATAGCGGTGGTGGCCATGGCTTTGCCAAGCGATCACTACCAGGCGAGCATTGAGCTGCTTGCGCGGCATTTGCAGGTGGGGGAGTTCGAGCGATTGCTGTTCACGGTCGGCGGCGCAACCCGTCAGGATTCGGTTCGGGCCGGGCTGAGCCTGCTGCCCGAGGAGATCGAGCTGGTGCTGGTGCACGATGCGGCTAGGCCGCTCATTGACCGGGCCACCATCATGCGGTGCATCGAGGGCGCCCGGCAGCACGGGGCTGTGATCGCGGCCATTCCGGTCAAGGATACCCTGAAAAAAGTGGGGCAAGAGCAGCTGATCAGTGACACGGTCGATCGCGCATCACTGTGGCAGGCACAGACCCCTCAGGCCGCCCGGCGCGACCTTCTGCAGCAGGCTTTTCTCCGGGCCGCAGACAGCGGATTCCTCGGCACCGACGAGGCCTCCCTCCTGGAGGCTGCCGGCATTGCGGTGCGGGTGGTCGAGGGCAGCGAGCGCAATCTCAAGGTGACCCGGCCGGAGGATCTGCAGGTGGCCTCCGCCCTATTGCACGAGCAGGCAACAATGAAGATAGGACATGGCTTTGATGCCCACCGGCTGGTCAGCGGACGCAAGCTGATCCTCGGCGGGGTGACGATAGATTTTGAGCTCGGCCTGGACGGGCACTCCGATGCCGATGTCGTGGCCCATGCCCTGACCGATGCCTTGCTCGGAGCACTGGGGCTGGGCGATATCGGCCGCCATTTCCCGGACAGCGATCAGCGGTACAAGGGGATCGACAGCCTGCTGTTGCTTGCGCAGGTGCAGCAGCTCGCCGAACAGCAGGGCTTTGTCCTGGGCAACGCCGATATCACCATTGTCTGTCAGCGGCCGAAGCTGGCCCCGCACCTGGCGCAGATGCAGGCCAATCTGGCCAAATGCTGCAAGGTCGCTCCGGCGGCCATCAATATCAAGGCAACAACCACAGAAAAAATGGGGTACACGGGACGGGGCGAGGGCATTGCCGCCCATGCCGTCGTTTTGATGAGGTCAGCGAATGGACGTCAATAGAGAGAGACTGGCAGCAAACTTTACCGAGCTTTGTGAGATCGACAGCCCCTCGAGGCAAGAGCGGCGGATGTTGGAGCGTCTGCGAGCCCTTTTCAGCGAGCTGGGAGCGGCGGAGATTATCGAAGACGACTCTGCACCACAAACCGGATCCGATTGCGGCAATCTGATTGTCCGTTTTAACGGCAGCCTGGATCTCGCCCCGATCTTTTTCAGCTGCCACATGGATACGGTGCAGCCGGCAGTGGGGGTCAAGGTCAAGCGGATCGGAGACCTGTTTACCAGCGCCGGTGAAACCATTCTCGGCAGCGACGACAAATCCGGTCTTGCCGCCTGTGTCGAGGCCCTGCGTCTGGTGCGGGAGGGCAACATTCCCGTTCGGCCGCTTGAGTTGGTGATCACCACCTGCGAAGAGATCGGCCTGATCGGGGCCAAGGCCCTGGATCCTGCCCTGGTCAGGGCCAGAGAGGGGTATGCCCTTGATTCTACAGGATTTGCCAAGGTGGTGACCCACGCGCCCGCACTCAACCGGATCACCATCACCATTCAGGGTGTGGCTGCCCATGCGGGCCTCCATCCGGAGTGGGGTGTCAACGCACTGGTGCTTGCCGGTCAGGCCCTGGCCAAGGTACCCACCGGCAGGATTGATGAGGAGACCACGGCCAACTTCGGGACTATCCAGGGCGGTGCGGCCTCCAACATCGTTCCGGAAAAGGTGGTGATCGAGGCCGAGGTGCGCAGCCATTCCATGGAAAAGCTTGCCCAGGTGACCGAAGAGATTGAGGGGATATTCAAGGCGGCGGTGGCCCAGTGGTCGGATCCCACCGGCTCGGCCAAAGGAACGCCCGGGGTGGAGATCGAGGTGCGTCAGGATTTCACCGCCATGCAGCTCAACCAGGAAGACCCGGTCCTGCGGCGTATAGCGGCTGCCGCCCGCTCCATCGGTATGGAGCTGACCTACGAGAAGGCCGGAGGCGGCAGCGATGCCAACATCTTCAACGACCATGGTCTGGCAACGGCCATTGTGGCCACCGGCATGACCAATGTCCATTCCACCAATGAGCAGGTGGAGCTCCAGGACATGGTCGGCCTGACCCAGCTGTTGCTCGCCCTGCTCACGGAAGAGTCCTGCTAGAAAGGTGCTCAGGAAAAGAAGATGATGCCGGGATCGCCGGAGCGGACCTCGCCGATGATGCGGCATTCTGGCTGGTAGCCGGCCGGGCCGAGTAGGGTGAGCAGTTGCCGGGCGGTATCGGGCCTCAGCGCCAACAAGAGCCCACCGGAGGTCTGCGGGTCATAGCCGATCAATTCCAGGGAATCCATCTCAGGCAGGGACGAGCGGACCCACTGGCTGTAATAGGTGCGATTGCGGTAGGCCCCCTCGGGGATGATGCCCATGTCGGCGAGGTCGCGGGCATTGAGAAAAAGCGGTATCTGCTCGGCATGTACCAGGATCGAGGCCTTTGCGGCCTCGGCCATCTCGTGCAGATGACCAAAGAGGCCGAACCCGGTGATGTCGGTGCAGCCGTGGACGCCGGCGCGCAGATCGGGATCGCGGTTGAGCAGTTCCATGGGCAACCGGTTGAGGGTGGCGAGCAGTTCCACCAGTTGCCGCTCGCCCGTGGCATCGGTCAGGCCGCCCTTGATCGCGGTGGACAGGATACCGCTGCCGAGCGGCTTGGTCAACAGGAGCACGTCGCCGGGCAGGGCACCGCCGTTTTGCAGCACCTGATCGGGATGGACAAATCCGGTGACCGACAGGCCGTATTTGAGCTCCGGATCCTCGATGGAATGACCACCGACGAGCAGTGCCCCGGCCTCGCGTATTTTTGCCAGACCGCCTTCGATCACCTGGCGGAAGACGCTCTGATCCATGGTCTTTGCGGGGCAGGCGAGGATGTTCATGCACAGCTTCGGCACCCCGCCCATGGCGTAGACGTCTGAGAGGGCATTGGCCGCAGCGATCCGGCCGAAGTCAAAAGGATCGTCGACGATGGGGGTGAAGAAATCCACCGTCTGGATCAGGGCCGTGGTGTCGTTGAGACGGTACACCCCTGCGTCGTCGCAGGTTTGGCTGCCCACGAGAAGGTCGGGATCCTGCGGCAGTTCGAGTCCGCACAGTATTCGGCCCAGGTCCCCTGGGCCCAATTTGGCAGCTCAGCCTGCGGCCTTGACGGTGCTGGTGAGTTTGATCGGTGTGTTCGCCATTGATGGAATCATTCTGACAAAAGTGAAATGTTTTCGGACCAATATCAATATTTATTGAAGATACCCGATATTTTCTTGAAAAAAAACGTGTAATCTGGTTGTAGATAATCTTCTTTGCAAGAATTGAATCGACAAAAGTACGGGCACAAGGAGCTGTTCTTTGTGCCTTTCGATTTTTTGTCGTTCTCGCAAAAAGCCGCGCAAACGGGCGTGTTGGTATGTAAGTTCCCGTTTTCGTGATAAAGACTTCGTGTATATTTTAGGTTTTATGCGAGCTTGTCATCATCATTCAAGCATCCTCACCATATCGTAGGCTGTAGCTATGAATACGTACGTACCTGAACATGAAATTTCGGCCAAGCCCAAGCACGAATGCGGCATCTGTGGGGTTTTTGGCCACCAGGATGCCGCGAAACTGGTCTATTTCGGATTGTATGCCCTGCAGCACCGTGGGCAGGAGAGTGCGGGCATTGTGGCCGGAGACGGCAAAAGGGTCGTGATCCACAAAGCCATGGGCCTGGTTGCCGACGTGTTCAGTGAACAGACCCTGCAGCGTCTCACCGGTCACCTGGCCTCCGGCCATGTACGGTACTCCACCACCGGTGAGTCCAGTATCGTCAACACCCAGCCCTTCCTCGCCACCCACAAGGGGTTGCCGCTTAGTGTTGCCCATAACGGCAATCTGGTCAACTCCATTGCCCTCCGCCGCCATCTCGAGCAGCAGGGGTCGATCTTCCAGACCACCATGGACTCTGAGATCGTGATTCATCTCATGGCCCGTCATATGGATCGTGGCCTGCAAGAGGCGATCAAGACCACCTTCTCCTGTATTCAGGGGGCCTATTCGCTGTTGCTGATGACCCCGGATACCATGATCGCCATCCGCGACCCCAACGGGTTCCGTCCGCTCTGTCTCGGCGTGCTCGACAATGGCGCCTATGTGGTTGCCTCGGAAACCTGTGCCCTGGACCTGATCGAGGCCGAATACATCCGCGATATCGAACCCGGCGAGGCACTGATCATCAACGACCAGGGACTGACCTCACTCTTTCCCTGGGCGCCGGCGAAAAAGAGCTACTGCATTTTCGAGCACGTTTACTTTGCCCGCCCCGACAGCGACGTATTCGGATTTAACGTTTATGCCTCCCGGAAGCGCATGGGCGAGATCCTGGCGCGCGAGGCCAAGATCGATGCCGATTTCGTCATGCCCTTCCCCGACTCCGGCAACTACGCCGCCATCGGCTACTCCAACGCCTCGGGCATTCCCCTGGAAATGGGCATGATCCGCAACCACTATGTCGGCCGAACCTTTATCCAGCCCACCCAGTCCATGCGTGACTTCTCGGTACGGGTCAAACTCAACCCGGTACGCAAACTCCTCACCGGTAAGCGGGTGATCATTGTCGAGGATTCCATCGTTCGCGGCACCACCGGCCGCAGCCGGGTGCAGTCCCTGCGCCGGGCCGGAGCGGCCGAGGTCCACATGGTGGTCAGCTGCCCCCCCACCCGCTACGCCTGCTATTACGGCATCGATTTCCCCTCGAGTTCCCAACTGATCGCCGCCGGCAATACAGTCGATGGCATCCGCGAGTATCTCGGGCTCGATTCCCTCCATTACTTGAGCGTTGAGGGGTTGGTCGAGGCCACCGGGCTGCCCCGGGAAGATTTCTGCCTTGCCTGCTTCACCGCGGAATATCCGATTGAGCCTGACAGGGAATTCACCAAGGAAGCTTTCTCAGGCTGCGGCTGCTGAACAACTCCAGGCGCGGCATCATTGACCGTGGTCAACGCTGCGCCGGATTCATGAGTGATTTTTTCCTCAGGAACGCTGCTCGATCCTGATATACACAGCTTGTGCAGTCATTGCTCAGGCTGCGGCTTTTTGTCCAAGGATACATTCGTACAGGGGGAAGAGTGGGGCTGTCGCTCCCGCTCTCCCTTGTTTCCGTCACTGCGGTCCGGTTGTTTGCCGGGGTGAAGCCGGCGCCGGAATCGGTGACCCAACCCGCACCGGAGGATTTGTATGGATCCCGCCGCACTTCTGCCGACCCCTGATTCAATCCCCGCTCCCTGGGGTTGGTTTCAAGCTTTGCTGCTGCTGACCTTCCTGCTCCATATCGTGTTGATGAACGCCATGTTCGGTTCGGCCTTCATCGCCCTTGTCAGTCATTTCCGCCGCGGCGGGACGAGCTCGCCCTGCAGCGAATCCGTTTCCCAAACACTCCCCTTTATCATCGCCTTTACGGTCAACCTCGGGGTGGCCCCCTTGCTCTTTGTTCAGGTGCTCTATGGCCATCTGATCTATACCAGCTCGATTCTCATGGCCGTGTACTGGTTGTCAGTGATCGGTCTGTTGATCGGAGCCTACGCCCTGGCCTACCTCTACAAGTACCGCTTTGCCAGGTTGGGATTTTTTCGTTCTCCCCTCCTCTTGGTGATTGTTTTCTCCTTTGCCGCCATTGCCTTTGCCTTTGTCAACAACATCGGCTTGATGCAGGCACCCGATTCCTGGATCCGCTATTTTGCCGAGCCGCGTGGATTGCTCTTGAACCTGGAGGATCCCATGCAGCTGCCGCGCTATCTCCATTTCCTTTGTGCCTCGGTGGCGATCGGTGGGCTGGCCATTGCCGGATATTTTCATCGACAGCAACAGCGCGGCGACTGGGGCGGAGTGGAGTGGATCGGGATCGGCTGCCGTTGGTTTGCCTTTGCCACCATGGGCAATATCCTTATCGGTGGCTGGTTTTTATGGAGCCTACCGCAGGGAATGCTCAACCTGGGTGCCTCGGGAGGACAGGTCTTGGCGGGAACCGTTGCTGGCGGCCTGATCCTAGCCTGGCCGGCCATCCGTGCCGGACTTGCCGGCCGCGTGGTTGCGGCGATCTGGTGGACCCTGGGGACGGTCGTCCTCATGGTGCTGGCACGGGATCAGCTGCGTCGATCCCTGCTCGCCCCCTGGTTCTCGCCGGCTGATCTGCAGGTCGTTCCGAGCTTTCTTCCCCTGATCCTCTTTTTGGTTCTCTTTGTTCTCGGCCTGGGGCTTATCGCCTGGATGGTGCCCTTCACCCTCAAGAACTGCGGACCCAGAGGAGGGCAGCGATGAATTATCCCGTCTGGCAACTGGAGAGTTTCGGCGGCGGATTGTGGATTATCCTGATCGCCGTCTTTCATGTCTATATTTCCCACTTCGCGGTGGGCGGCGGCCTCTTTCTCGTTTTGGCGGAGCGGAAGGCCGAGCGGGAACAGAATCCCTCCATGCTCGATTATGTGCGGGCCCATGCTAAATTCTTCCTCCTGATCACCATGGTGGCGGGATCCATCACCGGGGTGGGCATCTGGTTCATCATTGCCCTGCTCAATCCCGGAGCGACCTCGATCCTTATTCATACCTTTGTCTTTGCCTGGGCCATGGAGTGGGTCTTCTTTCTCCTGGAGATCGTCTCCCTCTTTCTCTACGCCTATACTTTTAGGCGCATAGAGGGATGGAGACACCGTCTTCTTGGCTGGATCTATTTTTGTTCCGCCTGGATGTCACTTTTTTTGATCAACGGGATCATTGATTTCATGCTCACCCCCGGGACCTGGCCCCAGGACGGCAACTTCTGGGCCGGTTTCTTCAACCCCAGCTTCTGGCCATCGCTCTTTTTTCGCACCTTTCTCAGTCTGATCATTGCCGGACTTTTTGGTCTGGTGACCGCAACCTGGGTCAGGAATCGGGCCCTGCGCACCTCCATGGTCCGCTTCTGCGCCCGCTGGCTGTTGCTGCCCTTTGCCTGCTTTGTCGCCTCGGCCTGGTGGTATCGTCTGGCCCTGCCATCGGAGTTGCAGTCGATGATTTTTGAGCGGATGCCCTCCATGCAGCCATTTTTTGACGGGATGCTCATCGGCTCGCCGATTCTGGTGGTTGCCGGGCTCTTGTGCATATTCCGTCTGCCTGCAGGGTTGAGCCGTTTGCTGGCCCTGGTGCTTTTGCTGGTGGGCCAGCTCTATATCGGCTGTTTTGAATTCATTCGGGAAGGCGGGCGGCGACCCTTCATCATCCGTGATGTGATGTACTCCACCTCGATCCTCAAAAAGGATATGGATCGCATTCAGGAACAGGGCATTCTTTCTTTGGCCAGATGGGTCAAGCACCGTGAAACCACCCCTGAGAACCGCATGCAGGCCGGGAGGGAACTCTACAACCTGCTCTGCCTTTCCTGCCACGCCATCGACGGCCCGGTGCGGGATATCAAAAAACTGACCACAGCCTACACCCCCAGTGGTCTTGAGGCGATGATGAGCGGCATGCACATCTTTCATCCCGCCATGCCACCCTTTGCCGGTAGTGCCGAGGAGCGGGCAACGCTTGCGACCTTTATAGCCGAAGGGCTCAACGGCCGCCGCGATCCGGTTCCGGCGCAGCTGCCGAGCAAGGAGGTTGCGCTCCCTGCCTTTGACGCCGACAACGATCCCTACCTCCTTCTCGCCTGGAGTCCCCTGGGGATGCAGCAGGTGGCCGAGGTCACGGGTGTGCTTTCCCTGCTGCCGCCGGGCAGTGAGCTGCGGGCCCAGCTGATCAAGCGTGGCGATACGCCGGAGATCGTCAATCAGGGCGTGGTCTTGCACTATAGGGCGGATGGGAAGGTTTCCGGGAGCAAGGTCGACCTCACTTCTGGGGAGATGCTGGCAGACGATGATTGGTTTGTGGCCGAGCATGTTGCCTTTACACCCGCAGACGGTGAGACCTTTGATCCCTACCCGGTGGTTCAACTCATTGCCCGTGATGAAAACGGCAACCATCTGGCCGCCACCAAGCTCGTGCTGCCGGTCTCGACCGAGATCGGTTGCTCCAACTGCCATGGCACCTCACCCGAGCTTGGCGACCGTCCCGGCCTTGGCCGCGACACAGCCTTCAATATCCTGGCGAGCCATGATCGCTTGAGCCGCACCGCTCTTCGCAAGCAGGCGCAATCGGGCCAGATGATCCGCTGCAGCGACTGCCATGCCGACAGCCAATTCAATGCCAAGGGCAAGACAGGGCGGCTCAATCTTTCCGCGTCCATTCATGGGTTCCATGTCAACTCTCTGCAGAATCGGGGGGCCGATGCCTGCGGCTTCTGCCACCCCTCCGCCCCCAGGGGGAGCACACGCATGCTCCGCGATTTTCACGCCTCCATCGCCATGGATTGCACCAGTTGCCACGGAGTTCTCGAAGATCAGGCCCTGAGCCTGTTGAAACAGGAGCAGTTGGACGGCAAGGACAAGGCCCAGGCACTGATGATGCGATTGACGCCGCGCGCGGTCAATTCCATTGATGCGATCAAGCCCCGCAAGCCCTGGAGCCAACAGCCCGACTGCCTCCACTGTCATGTGGATTTCCAGGCCCCGGATAGCGATACCCTGCTGCAGTCCTGGACGGCCGATGGGCAGGGACTCTACCGGAATCGGACCGATGACAGTGGTCGTCTGTTCTGTGCGGCCTGCCATTCCAGCGCCCATGCGATCTATCCGGCGGACAACCCCTATGGGGCGCAGCTCGACGTGCTGCAGCCGATGCAGTACCAGGGGAATCGTCTGCCCATGGGGGCAAACCGAAACTGTGCGCTCTGTCACATGATGGAGATGGAAGACGAGATGCATCATGCCAACAGCCTGCGCCATTTTCGCAATGAGTAAGGGGAGGGAGGGGCGCTGATGCGGAAAGGGAGGCTGGATCTGCCGTGGTGAAACTGGTCGTTCTCTGGTGCGCGTGGTGCGCGTTGCACAGCCTGTTGATCACCACCTTCGTGCGGCGATGGATCGAGAAGAAAGGAGGACTCTGGCTGGCACTTTATCGACCGGTGTATATCGGGGTGGCCTGCCTGAGCCTTGGTGCGGTGATGTGGTATACCGCCACCGTGCCGCAACGGCTCTTCACGCCGCTGCCCTGGTGGGGCCAGGCGCTGCGCTGCGCTCTTCTGGTCTACGCCGCAGTGCTTTTTGTCGGCGGCCTGCGCGCCCATGACATGCAGGCCTTTTTCGGTCTGCGGCAGTGGCGTGCCCATAGGCAGGGAAGGGCAACGGACGCTCCGCCTGCGCTCAACACCGGCGGCATCCTTGCCTACCTCCGCCATCCTTGGTACAGCGGCGGTGTCGCTCTGTTGTGGGGGCTGCCGGGTTTGAGCGATGTCAGCCTCATCACCCGGCTTGTCTTGAGTCTGTATCTGGTGCTTGGCGCTTTTCTCGAAGAGCGGAAGATGCGTTCCCGCTTTGGAAACGAATACCTCGCCTATTGCCGCAGGACGCCGATGTTCATTCCCTGGCGGCTCGGCCGTGGTGCTCAGCCCTGACTGCGGACAAAGGCGCGCCAACGGGAAAAATTTTCTTCGTTGAGTTCCTGCTCTTCCTTTTCGTTGAGCCTGCGCTGCAGGGGCTTGAGTCCTTGGGGATCACTGATGATGCCGAAGGCCATGCTCGCTCCGGTGTGCATCCAGACGTCGCGGAAGGGGAAGATACGAAAGGCGGCCAGCAGGCCGACCACTTCCTGCTGCGGTAGGGACTGGTCGAGGACGAACAGTTCCTCGCCGGTGATCACATCCAAGACCACCATGCCGCCGGTCGGGTGCAGTTCCTTTACCCAGAACAGGGAAAATCGGGCTTGGTGCATGCCCTCCAAAAGCATCTGCTCGTCACTGCCTTCGGGATAGGGGTTGCGGTTGCGCATCTTGCGCACCAGGCTGAAGCCCCGCGGACGGTACATATAGATCATGTAATCCTGGAAAAGTTCTGTCTCATATTCGTTTTCAAAGCTCATGCCGAGTTTTCGGCCGTTTTTGGTGTAAATCCCCAGACGTTTGGCGCAGGCCTTGAGGGTGTCCTTGTCGGCCATTTTGGCGATACTGCGATGGAGTTTGGGCATGAGCTGCCAGAGTCGATTGTACTCGGCGGCGAGTTCTTCGATGTTTTTCGGAACGAGTGCGGACACGGTGGATCTCCTGTTTGTCTTAAAGCTACATGTACGGGGCACGGCCTCGCCAAAGGCGGTATTCGAGCAGGTTTTGTAGCATGAAGCTGGGCAGAGTTCAAAGACCTTCCGTAGCACTTTGCAGAGCAGCGGCCGAATTTTTCGCTACGGTGCTTGGCCCGCACGGAATCCCCCCCTCCTTGCAGAGTGGAGAGGCTTGGCAAAATTCCCCGAAATTTTTGAGTACTGCTTGTGCCGACGAGGGCAATAGATTATTGTCCCCGAATTGTTTAGACAGGTCTGGCGGTCGTGTTGCCCGCAAAGGGGCAACCAGGAGTGCTCTTTTTTGCCGCTGGCCTGCACTCCTATCATCAACGGAAACCGGTTGAGCGAACCGGCGAGCTCAGGGTGGAAAGATGTTCAACAAGGAACTCGAAGTAACGCTGCACAAGGCATCGGCTGATCAGATGAAAGCGAAACCGGATCAGTCCCAACTGGGATTCGGGCAAATTTTCACCGATCACATGTTCATCATGCGCTGGAATCGGCAAGACGGCTGGCACGATGCCGCCATCGAGCCCTATAGTTCTTTTTCCATGGATCCGGCGGCCATGGTGTTTCATTACGGCCAGGCAATTTTCGAGGGCATGAAGGCCTACCGCGGTAAGGACGATCAAATTTTCCTTTTTCGTCCCTCCGACAACCTTGCCCGAATGAACCAGTCCGCCATGCGCATCTGCATGCCGCGTTTCCCCCAGGACCGAGTTCTACAGGCCCTGCGCGCCATGGTCTACCTTGATCAGGAGTGGGTGCCCAGCGCACCAGGGGCAAGCCTCTATATTCGTCCGACCATGATCGCCTCCGAACCCGCACTCGGCTTGCGACCGGCCGAGGAATACCTGTTCTTTATCATCTGCTGCCCGGTGGGTGCCTACTACACCGGTGGCTTCAGCCCCACCAGAATCTTTGTCGAAAGTCATTTCGTCCGTTCCGTGCCCGGCGGCGTGGGGAGTGCCAAGACCGCCGGCAACTACGCCGCCAGCCTCAAGGCGCAGGTCGATGCGCATGACAAGGGATACACCCAGGTGCTGTGGCTGGATGCGGTCGAGCATCGCTATGTGGAAGAGGTCGGTACCTCCAATATCTTTTTCCTCATTGACGATGAACTTATCACCCCGCCGCTCGAAGGCTCCATTCTCCCCGGTATCACCCGTGATTCGGTCATTCAACTGGCCCGGGACTGGGGCTATCAGGTGAGCGAGCGACGCATCACCATCGATGAGGTGGTTGCCGCCGGAAAGAGTGGCGCGCTCAAGGAGAGCTTCGGTACCGGAACCGCCGCGGTGATCTCGCCGGTGGGAGAATTCTGCTATCAGGAGCAGCATATTCAGGTCAATGGCGGCGAGGCCGGTGAACTGGCCAAGCGCCTCTATGACGAGTTGCAGGCAATCCAGTTCGGCTTCCAAGACGACCCCCACAAATGGCGGGTCCGGGTCGGTTGATTTCCTGCCGAAAAAAAACCTCTCCCTTTAAAATTTCCTTTCATATTAACGGGTTGGGTGGATATTTTTTTCACTCGACCCGCCCTTGATTTTTCATAAACCGAACCTATTGTTTTGCGCAGTCGAAAGGCTGCAGCTTCCTTTCATTTCTACAAGAAACAAGGTTTGAGTCGTGCGAGGACCAACCGGGCTTCCCTTCGACTCAAACATTTTTTTATCATCTCACATCCAGAAACACACACAGGAGGAATGTACATGAAAATTCGTCCATTGAATGACCGTATCCTGGTCAAACGATTGGAAGGAGAGGAGAAAACCGCTGGCGGTATCATTATCCCCGATTCTGCAAAGGAGAAACCGGCAGAGGGCGAGATCGTAGCCGTTGGCCCCGGCAAGCTCAATGATGCTGGCGAGCGTGTTGCCATGGATGTAGCGGTCGGAGATCGTATCCTGTTCTCCAAATACGGCGGAACCGAAGTTAAACTGGACGGCGAAGATTTCCTCATCATGCGCGAGGACGACATCCTCGGCGTAGTTCAGGCTTAATCACGGTATTCACACGTTTTAAGGAGATTTAACATGGCTGCAAAAGAACTGAAATACGGCGGCAAAGGCCGCGAGAAAATGCTGGCTGGCGTCAATGCCCTGGCAAACGCTGTAAAAGTTACCTTGGGCCCGAAAGGCCGCAACGTCCTGATCGAGAAATCCTTCGGCGCCCCGGTTATCACCAAAGACGGTGTTACCGTGGCCAAAGAGATCGAACTCAAGGACAAATTCGAGAACATGGGCGCACAGATGGTTAAGGAAGTAGCTTCCAAGACCTCTGATGTTGCCGGTGACGGTACCACCACTGCCACCGTTCTGGCCCAGGCCATCTACACCGAGGGCGCCAAGCTGGTTGCCGCCGGTTCCAATCCCATGGAGATCAAACGCGGTATCGACGCATCTGTTGCCGCCGTTGTTGCCGAGCTCGGCAAGATCGCCAACCCCACCAAAGAGCAGAAAGAGATTGCTCAGGTGGGTACCATTTCCGCCAACAACGATGAGACCATCGGTAACATCATTGCCGAGGCCATGGACAAAGTTGGTAAAGAGGGTGTCATCACCGTTGAGGAAGCCAAGTCCATGGAGACCTCTCTGGACGTGGTTGAAGGTATGCAGTTTGACCGTGGCTACCTCTCTCCCTACTTTGTGACCGATCCGGAGCGCATGGAAGTGAGCATGGATGAGCCCCTCATCCTGATCAACGAGAAGAAGATCTCCAACATGAAGGATCTGCTTCCGGTGCTCGAGTCCGTTGCCAAGATGGGCAAACCGCTGTTCATCATCGCCGAGGACGTAGACGGCGAGGCTCTGGCCACCCTGGTTGTCAACAAGCTGCGTGGGACCCTCAATGTTGCCGCTGTCAAGGCTCCTGGCTTCGGCGATCGCCGTAAAGCTATGCTCGAGGATATCGCCATCCTTACCGGTGGTCAGGTTATCACCGAGGATCTGGGTATCAAGCTGGAGAACGTCACCGTCAACGATCTTGGTACTGCCAAACGCATCGTTGTCGATAAAGACAACACCACCATCATCGACGGTGCTGGCGACAAAGAGGCCCTTGCTGCCCGCGTTAAACAGATTCGTGCTCAGGCCGAGGACACCACCTCTGATTACGATCGCGAGAAACTGCAGGAGCGTCTGGCCAAATTGATCGGCGGTGTTGCCGTGATCAATGTCGGTGCCGCTACCGAGGTCGAGATGAAAGAGAAGAAGGCCCGTGTTGAGGATGCACTCAATGCTACCCGCGCTGCCGTGGAAGAGGGCGTTGTTCCCGGTGGTGGCGTTGCCTACCTCCGTTGCCTCAAGGTCCTCGACACCATCCAGCTCGAGGGTGAGCAGGCTCTGGGGATCAACATCATCCGTCGCGCTCTCGAGGAGCCGGTTCGTCAGATCGCAGCCAACGCCGGCCGCGAGGGTTCTGTGATTGTTGAGCACGTCAAGAACCTGGAAGGTCCCATGGGCTTCAACGCTGCCTCCGAGAAATATGAGGACCTGATCGAAGCCGGTGTTATCGACCCGGCCAAGGTTACCCGTTCTGCTCTGCAGAATGCGGCCTCTGTTTCCGGTCTGCTGCTGACCACCGAGTGCATGATTGCCGAGATGCCTGAAGAGGATAAGGGCGGTGCTGGTATGCCTCCTGGCGGCATGGGTGGCATGGGCGGCATGGGCGGCATGGGCGGCATGATGTAATGCCTCCTGCCTGAGCCCAAACGGCTTAGCTGCTGCGGCCCTCTTTCGTGATTGCATCTCGAAAGAGGGCCTTTTTTTATTCTGTGGGAAAACAGCTTGTTTTGAGAAAGAGATGATGAAAAGTTCTTGACAATAAGCCTTAAATCAAGCATTATCTTCCGACTCAAGCCTGGTGGCTTTTCCAAATATTGGCGATGTAGCTCAGCCGGTTAGAGCATACGGCTCATATCCGTAGTGTCCGGGGTTCAAGTCCCTGCATCGCCACCATATTAAATGTAATTCCTCGGAATTACTTTATATAGACCCGAATTGTTTGCCTCTGGTACAAAACTCTTGTACAAAACGGTGGTACAATGATTCGGGTTTTTTCTTGTCTTCAACGGCACCCCTCAAGCGGCATTTTGTATTTCCGCCGTTCCGTTCCTGCGCGTTTACGTCCAGTTTTTGGCCGAACAGAGATCAAGCGTTCTCTAAATACCTGTGATAAAAAAGTTGCACTTCCACTTGCCATGCGGCTCAATGTGGAGGTTGACAAATTGTTTTTAAATCTAGAGAAAAATGGACCAATGGCAAAACAAAAATTGGGTTTAATCACCATAAATGGATTGACCTTGCCAAGCGGGGCAAAGGCGGAGAGTGTTGTTGTTGATACTGGGGATGATGAGAAAGACGTCGAAGCAGCTGGGAAACTGCTTGGAATTGATTCCGCAACCTCACCACCTGAGAAATCCACAAACCTCGATGATTCAGCAAAACTCGATGAAGTGGCTAAGAAGTACCGGGATGAAAAAGTTCAAGAAGGGTCATGGCGTTCAAAAACGGCAGCAGAGCATGAAGCTCTTCATGAGTTGCTCATTCAGGTTTTAGGAAACATTGATGTTTCTACTATTGGTCACAAAGAAGCGCGTCAGTTCAAGGAAACCTTGCTGAAATTACCTGCGAACATGGGGAAAGGTACCTATGCAGGTAAAACAGCTCGGCAGATCCTTCGAGAGGATATTCCCGAAAGCGCAAGGATGAGTACGAAAACGATTAATGAAAAGATACAGAGAGTGTCCAGTCTGTTTGGTTGGGCTGTGCGCCAAGGATATGCACAGTTGAATCCTTTTGGTGGACTGAAGATGCGGAATCAGCGCAAGGCATCAGAAGAGCGGGCAGTCTTCGATTCGGGTGACTTAAAGAAAATATTTGATCCTGAACGATTCAGTTTGGAAAAATTGCGAAAGCCGTTCAAGTACTGGTGTCCTTTGCTTGCTCTGTATACCGGTGCTCGTGCTAAGGAGATTGCTCAACTTCGAGTAGAGGATGTTTTTGAGCAGGATGGAATATGGGGTATTTTTATAACGCCTGATGCCGGAGATCTCAAAACTATTGGCTCCAAGCGAAAGGTGCCTCTTCACCCGACCATTCTCGATCGTGGTTTTCTAGAGTATGTCGAGCAGACTAGGGTAGGTGGGCATGAAAAACTGTTTCCTGAAGCGTGGGATACGGAAAATGGTCCTGGAGATAAACTCTCACGATATTTTGCTGTATACCGCAAGAAACTGAATATTGGCCAACTAAAAAAGGGTGATGGTATGCCGGTTAAATGCTTCCATTCATTCCGGCATAGTTTTGTTGATGGGTTAAAGCAGGCTGGGGCTGATCCTCTGAAGATTAAGCAGCTCACCGGTCACAAGGACTCAGACATCACCACAGGCAGATATGGTAAAGACTACCCGTTAAATGAACTTTATGATGTGGTGTGCTTGTTGAATTTCGATATTCCCTGAACTTTAACTGGAATAGTTCATGAATAAGTGAATCTGGATACTGATTCATTAATAACGTTTTAGCTAAATAAGTGAGCGCAATAAGTAGGGCATCCTTTACACACCTGAATACAGTCTGATTAAAAAAAAATTGATTTCATCTTTAATCATCCTATATTGTGGTTGATCCATCAAATGAGCACATGGGCGATTAACTCAGCGGGAGAGTGCCACCTTCACACGGTGGAAGTCACAGGTTCAAATCCTGTATCGCCCACCAAACACTTTCTCCATGATGGTAAAGTGAGTACCCCACAAACCAATCTGAAATTCATTTCTTCATGTGCGGACGATTCGCTTACTTTGGCAATGGATTCTTTGGTTATGAATCTCTCAACTATCCCAAGCCCCCGCCATTCGAAAGCTACAACATAGCTCCGTCCCAAAACATCCTTGCGCTGCTGCACGATCAGGAATCACAAAATCTTGAATGGGCACTGCTTCGGTGGGGATTGATACCATTCTGGTCAAAAGATAAGCAGACCAAGTTCAACCTGATCAATGCCAGGGCAGAAGGTATTGAGAATAAGCCCTCATTCAGGGGGCCGTTCAAATACCGCCGATGCATCATCCCGGCCAGTGGGTTCTATGAATGGCAAAAGAAGGATGGAGCAAAGCAGCCGTTCTTTATTCATCCGGCTGACGGAGGGTATTTTGCCTTTGCAGGGATCTGGGACCATTGGGAAGGTGAGCATGGAGAGGTGATCGAATCATGCTCTATCATCACTACCGGTGCAAAGAACACCATGGCCTCTATCCATGACCGAATCCCGGTTATCCTGCAGGAGAAGGAATGTTTGACATGGTTGGATAAGGCAGCAAAGAAGGAGCAACTTCTCAAACTTTTGCAGCCATCCCCTGATAACATGATAAATACTTACCCGGTCAGCTCCCGTGTGAATAGCCATCGGAACGATGATCCGGAATGTATTGCCAAAAATGATTAAATCCGCATCATCAATAGGTAAATCTACCCACAAATAATATCATTTCAAACAGTTGCTCATCGACTCATTGGGTGCTAAACATGGAAGGACAGTTTTCAACAATCTGCCCTCCATCACCACCAACCGGTTCCAATAATGAGCAAATCTCCTCTGCGCCTGATCATAGCTTCTCTTTCCCTCATCCTCTTCTTTGTTTCCGGTGTATTTGCTGGCAACACCACGATTGACTCATTTTCCAATGCAAAGAAGATCCTGCAGTACCAGATATATCCAGACCACCGAATTACCGTCTATTGCGGAGCTGAATTTGACGCCAAGAAGAATGTTTCGCTTCCCCCAGGGTTTGTGACCACGAAACACGTAAAGCGCTCTGAGATGGTGGAATGGGAGCACATTGTACCTGCAGAAAACTTTGGGCAGACCTTCACGGAATGGCGTGATGGTGATCCTGGATGTGTCGACAGCAAAGGAAAGAGTTTCAAGGGCCGGAACTGTGCCAGGAAGATGAACAAGGAGTTCCGTTACATGGAGGCTGACCTATACAACCTATACCCGGCCATCGGTGCGGTTAATGCCTCCCGCAGCAATTACAACTTCACCATGATCCCTGGTTCTCAATCGTCTTTTGGATCATGCGACATGAGAATAGAGGGGAGCAAGGCCCAGCCACCAGAGGCAGCAAGGGGACGCATTGCCAGAACCTATTTGTACATGGATGACGCTTACTCAAGATACAAGATGAGTTCGCAGCAGAGGAAGCTCATGCAGGCGTGGGATAAGATGTACCCTGTATCAGCTTGGGAGTGTGAAAGGGCTTCACGGATTGAACAAGTTCAGGGGAATGAGAATCGGTTTGTGGCGGATCATTGCCGGTAAAATTATCATGGTATTATGCCGCCTCCCCTTGGGGGAGCGGTACATATAAATTGGAATTATCTTTACCGGGCCCATCCCCAAAAAATGAATCAGGAATAACCTCAAATTTTGCCCATGCAAACCAGATTGAGACTGCCAGTGATCACCTATTTTTATCGTGCCCCCTGGTAACAGTTGTAAAATCTACTAAAAGATGCAAAATCAGCTTATTAATAGACATATTATATATTTATATGAAACAAAAAATAACATTAGCTATGATTATTGTTCTTCTATTTGCAAACAGTTCTTTTGCTGGTAGCAAAGAAGAAAGGCTTAATAATTGCCGACATACAATAAAAGCATTCAAAAAGACCAGTTCAATGGCAGAAGTAATTTTATGGGAAATAAGCTGGTATGATGGAAACAGGCATGAAGAGACACATTCATTCAAAGAATTGAACGAATTTGAGAAATTCTTTGTTGACCAGAATTTTCCTAAAAGTACTAGAATAACAATTTATGGAATATGGAAGAAAGAGTCAAATAGTGACAGGATTGACGATGATATTAACAATAATATATTATCTTTTATAAGAAGTAATGGATATGAAGAATCAATGTTTGCATTAATAAAAAGAAAGTATCCAAATGGTATTTATAATTGCTATCGGTTCCCTAGGGATAATACGATACATTGGAATGGATCATTAATAGTAAACAACAGGATAAAAACAATCGAAAGGAGACGAGCAAATTTTGAAGAATTTAAACAATATTTCAACCCTGCAACGGTAAATATTAATGCAGAATTAATTGTGGGCTACGATGGACCAGCAGAGCAAATTGAAAAAGAAATGTATCAATACCTTAAAGGTCAGGGATTCAAGTCTGTGTTGTTAGATGAATATTCGGACCCAGATCCATAACTATTCAATAATCAGCTATCAGGTCGTTTCGCCGGACTCGCTGAAGCCCTTCGGTGAACTTCACAATAATCTTACCATTTCAAAGGTCTTTTCATCCTGGCAACGTCCCAATTTTAGGCTACTACCGTGAATGTCAGATTTCCGAGTCAAGGTTTCTCCTGTTTATATGGACCAACCATTGACCTGTAAAAATGATTAAAATGAACGTTACACGAAAAGAACTAGCGACCTCAGTTACCGACAAACTTGGCATCTCGAACCGAAACGCAGCTGAGATTGTTGATACCTTTTTTGCGACTCTGAAAAACACCTTGATCAGCGGTGAATCCATCAAGTTGGTCAACTTCGGCAGCTTCCTAGTACACGAAAAATCACCACGTCGTGGTCGTAATCCAAAGACAGGTGAATCAATGATGATTACTAAACGGCACATGATTACTTTCCGGCCTAGTCGACAGTTGCGAGAAGGTCTGAACGTATAAATTCAAGATTACCGAAAAAGGAAACCGATGAGTAAATCACTTGTTGAGATGACTGCCGAGATCATTCAATCTCAGATTGGCAGCAAGCAAATGACCACCGATGAGATTAAGGTAGCACTTAACGACACTTTCCAAGCCCTGAAATCTCTTCAGGATGCTGAGTCATGCGGTGTCATTGTGGAAGTTGAGGCAGAAGGGGCAACGGCAGCACCTGTTCTCGATCCTAAGAAATCCATCCAGAAAAATAAGGTCGTGTGCCTGGAGTGTGGCCAAGAGTTCAAAATGCTCTCACCGAAGCATTTAAAGTCTCATGGACTGACGGGGAAAGAGTATCGCAAGAAATATGGTTTCTCAGCTCGGCAGCCACTATGTGCAAAGTCTCTTTCTGAAAAACGATCTGCATCAGGTAAAGAGCGGGGTATCCCTGAGAATCTCCAGAAAGCTATCGTTGCCCGGACTAAAAAGAAACCGGCCAGTAAAGAATCAGCTTAACTGGGTGCAATCTGAGAGGCGTATCCCGTATACGTCTCTCAGTTCAGCATGATCAGTGCACAATGACCAACTTTGTGTTTTTTCACCAACGCGATGAAACATAAACATGCACCTTCTCGCGCATTCCGGTAGCCAGCCTGCATTTGGTACAGGTTTCATCAAAGGTTACGATTGCACGCATTCAGCATTTTCCTAGAGCATCAAACAAAAAGAGGACTTTAATCATGTCTACTCCGATACTGATAAATGACCTTCTAGGATTTAGTGATTTCAGCAATCTAAAAGTAAGGTTTGTCAAATCACATGAATCTTCTGACCCTTTAGATTTGTTCAAACTGCAACGTGACGAATTATACAGTTGGTTACTATGGAACTATCATAAGAAGAAATCTTTCAAAGAAGGAGACTTCGTAATTGGATTCGTAAAAATAGGCGCAGACAAATGGATTTTGTTTGATGTATGCAAGATAACTAAAGATTTAGATATTCTAGACAATGTTGGTTATGAACGAATCGCACTTAATGAATATGATAAATATATCGGCAGAGTCATTATAAAATATAAAAATAAATCACAAAATTTAGTACGAAATGCTTCATCTGTTATAAATGATTGCATTGTTCATCAAATATTAGATGAAGAATTTGACGATGATATATTTCCTGGGTACGAAAACGTAAATGTAACCTGGGTAAAACTTGCTCGTCTAATTGAAAGCAATGTTTGGAAAACAGCGTTAGAAAACCAGAAAGGTGTGTATTTAATTACAGATAAAAGTAACGGAAAGATGTACGTCGGCTCTGCCTATGGAAAAGACATGATACATGGTAGATGGATGAGCTATATAATAAATGGTCATGGCGGGAATGTTGACTTAAAAGCGCTTAGTTTTGATCATATTAAGGAAAATTTTAGCTATTCAATTTTAGAAATATACAAATCTACTGTCGATGATGAAATCATTCTAAAACGAGAATCGTGGTGGAAGAGTACTTTACTCACAAGGACATACGGATATAACAAAAATTAGAACTAGCACATCAGTTACATTGCGAATGGCCAACTTGCAAATGCAACAAAACTACAGAAAAAAGTCAATCAGAGCGAGTTCATCTATCCTCCGCCACGAAAATTTGCAAGCGATTCACGATTATGCATGCCTCGCAACCGGAAATCCAGGGATATTAAACAATGATTTGTAACATTCCTGTTCCGACATAGGCCATCTGTCCAGGAGCCACACAACTCAGCCCTCCCCACGAGCTACCATGTACGTTTGTGGAAAAGATAATCTCTCCATCTCCGGAAAGGCACAGAAGTTTACTGTCGTCAATTAAGTAAATTCGCCCCAGGTTATCAACAATAGGCTGACTGTGTCCCCAATTTGTTTCATCGCTCAGTGGGTGCTTCCAGCACTCATTTCCCTCGACAGTTACCTTCGTTACCCATTTATTTGAACGAGCGATCCACGAATCTGGAGAATATTCTGCAAAAACAGAAGCCCTGTCGTACGTGCCAAGAAGCGTTCCCTGTGGAGAGAAAAATGCCGACTTGTTTTCATTTTTTGAGCCAACCGCAGTGAAATCTTCCTGATTAATCGTTGGCAACATATCAGCTTCTTTGAAATCTGTTTTCCACACTATTTGGCCGTCAAGGCTGACGCGGTAAAATCCATCTCCATAATAGCCAGCGATAGCTAATGAATTGTCGGAATAGATCGCAGGTGGCAGAACATCGTAACCAAAGCATCCAACATCACGTGCTGACATCGCATCAATACACCATATCTCTCCATTGAGACTTGAATGAAGAATCTGTCCAGCGTCTGTAATGTTTGGGGCACAGCCAGAGTCATCAGCAAGAGGAATATGTTCTTGAAATACAAGGTTCCCGTTGCAGTCATACACACAAACACTGTCAGAAAGTGCGATTAAACACATGCCATTTTCAAGTGCCACTGGGAGCGAACAATACTGAGGCCGTTCATTACCTGGGTTGCGCAATTTAACGGACCATAAAATTTTCCCATCCATCGTGATCGCCGACAATCTGTCATCATACGCAACCCTTAAACTCATAGTGTCGGTCACCACGCATCCACCTTGAAGGTCTGATTTTCTTCCATGTTGTGAACTCGGAAGTGAAACCTGACGAACAATTTTACCACATTCGGGTCCAGGGAACGGGACGCGCGATCTATTCTTTTGATCATAACCAGGGCGTGGCCAATAGGATTGAGCCAATAAAATGTTGATTACCATTACATCTTCCTGTTGGTAGCTAGAGGTGAAGTCTTATGGATTCTACATACGAGACTTCATGAAAATAACTTTTGATTAAGAATTGGCGAACAGCAGTCTCCTAAGGCTAAACAATTTAAATCGAGAATCCTTTTTTTATTTTTAGAGGCTCTTTGGGAAGCTGATATGGGATCATTTTTTAAAGCAGATTGACAGGAATATCACATGAAAGTAAGAAAACGAGGGTTCACCACAAAAGAAGCTACTTGGGTCCAAGGGTATATAGAACGTAAATTTGGATTGCACAAAAACTGGCCGAATGAAGAACTGCGGGACAGTGCTCTGGAAGCATTCAAGGCCATTGGCAATGGGCAGGGAATAGAGCGAGAAATTTACCTATGGTGTCGGTCATGGTTGTCAACTGACCAGAGACGTCGCCTGAAAAGTACTCTTGGCACATGGCGGCATCATCAATCTAAATCCAGTGCAATAAAGAAAAGGATATCTCTTGAAGAGAAAGCATGGCTCTATTTAACTACGCTTGCAAAATATCATGGAATTACTGTTTCAGAGCTTATAATTGATAGATTTGAAGAGGATTATAGAAGTGTGAATAATCCTTGAGATCCATTGATATATACAAGAGGAATATGAACTCAGGATGTCTGTTGAAAAAAATTGTATCATCAATAAAAATAAATATTATATCCATATGGATGGTATTTCAATTATATATTCTTGTAGCAATTTTATTTTTTATACATTAGGTCATCCCTGTCTATGTTGTCAATTAGCGGGAGAATCTGTCGGCTGCAACCGCAGGAGATCTACCTTTTTTGACAAATCATCCAAAGAATTTAATGGAATTCTTAATCTTGAGCAAAGCGTTTGGTCAGCATCAACTTTAGCCCTCAAAATATCAAGAGCATTCTGCGCTTCGTCTGCACAATTTCGCTGTATTTCCCAAAGAATTTTCTGATAAATATATTTACTACTAAACAGATCTACTTCTGGATCTTTGAGTTTATCAATTGTAATTTTTTCGTTATCGAAAAACCTTTTGTATTGATAAAAGTTTGAAATCAGATTGGCAAGTATTTTTTCTGATTTGTTGCATTGATCAACAAATCTTGTTGTGCAACTGTTATAATACGCACTTGCCAAGTTGTAATTAAAGTACACCCAGAATTGAGTGACATTTTTTAGGGTATCCCCTGCTTCGCGTTCCATTCGGTCCAAGAGAGCGACTGCTCTGTCACCTTGGGTCCTATCGCCTATGTACTTGGAAGCGTCATACACGTTCCCGCGGCTGTAGATCCTTTTTTCATGCGACCGTTTTGCAAGATAAATATAGAATATTGGACGACGATCAAGACCGGCGAGAAATATAGTCATCTCTCGCGAGTAATATTCGTTTCCTGCATCAGCGTGGACTCGCATAACTACACTGCTTTCTTCCTCCCGAGACACCAGGTACTTCCTGCCCGTGAGTACCGTATCGTTAACTGTTATTCGTGCTGAGACCATTTCGCCACTGTCCGCGTCAAAAACCGAAAATCGTAGCATTTCCACAGATGCAATCGCAGTTGAGCAAAACAATTGCAAGCATACATATACTTGAACCACCAGAAGGCGCGTGTATTTATTCATGGTTCCTTTCTCTTTGTTCCAGTTATCCCAAGTAGGAGAGAAATATAAACGAGAAGTTCTTTAACGTAAGCGCTTGAGATACCAAGCAATCGCTCTTTAGATTTTTCTAATTTATCGGCGCTCCCTTCCATCAGCTGCGAAAGCAAGGTAGATACGCGCATATCCGTTACGCAATAGGTCACTATTGCGACAACCAGCAACAACACCAGCGTGTAGAATAGACGTAATGTGGCGGGAGCTATGGATGCGTCCTTATGTACAGTAGTGACGGCGTATGCTGTAATGAAAGGGACGGCGAAAGTCCCAAGTGTGTCCCTCAACGGTGACAAGTAAATCCCACTTAGCGAAATGGCAAACTCAGACCACACGCTTGCTTCCGTGAAACCTGCTGTAACAATAAATGTGACGAGCAAGACGAACAAGGGCAGTGAATAGAGCCCTAATATCGTAAAGACAATCGCGTTCATAGAATGACTTTCCTGGGGTTAATTATCGCTTTTGATATAACCAACAAATAACCAGCGGGTTTCAGGTTATCATTAATGATTCTAGTTAATCAGATTTCGAAGCAAAAAGTTAAGTCTTGCCTAATTGAATATTTTGAAGTTCTGAAGGATACCATGAAACCGAATACACTGGACTTTTCTCGTAAAATGGGGAGTTAAACTATTTTCAAACAATAATTAATTGTAACCTTAAAATTTCAAAATTGAAAATATGAAGATAAAAAGTGGTAGAGTAAAAGGAGATATTAAATGGATAGAGAAAATATCATCATGAGCGTGATGATTGACATGATCAATGCAGCAAACATTTCCTCGGCAATGGGCTATAGTCAACAGTCGAGTTGCCCAGGGGGAATCGCACTCCCAGGCCCTCACAGATCCGGACGTGAACCTCTCAGCTCATCCGACTCCTCATGCCCACCTCGCATTTGATCGAGGCGTAAATCACTTTGAGGTTCCTCCCATCTCTGGTTGACCCAAAAGTAATTCTGGACACGTTACCCCCTTCGCTCCACCTCCATTACAGAGACTTCAACACTACTACGAGGTAATCTGCCCCTGTGCTCCGCATCGGTACTCTCATCCTCGTGGGGCCTCCACTTGAATTTCTCCCTTGTCATCGGAACGACAGGTTCCCACGTTCCACACGAAAGCCCGGATCATGTTCACGCCACCTTTATGCCGGCTGCCGCTCGGACAGTAAACAGGCTCCCTCCGAGCTTATCCCGGGGTGGAAATAGTTCCCGGTTTTGACAGCAACTTAAATTTTCGACACCTCATCAGTGGTTCAGGGTTATTCGTCTCCATGATCCATACCTGACCCGATCCTAAGCCGGGCCTTTTCCCTTAACGCTCACCACCATGGCTCTTTACCACAGCAGCTTAAGGTGGTTTGGAGCCAGCTCCTGCAAGCCGACCCCGAGGGGCCTACCCTCATCTTTCGTGCAGCCTCGTGGCGCACTTCTTCCAATTTACCGAAACCGAGAATTGCACCCGTAGCTATCCTCACAAATAAAGACATCATTGGGCTAATAGGATGCTGTTTTGGCAAAAATCATAGTCTGATTCCAATTTTTTTCGGCAATCTTCCAGGTCGCGTGTGGCCCAGAGTTAATGCTTTGATATCCTTGCCATTCATTGCTTTGTCATTATATGATGCAATTTTTTCAATTTACTCATTGGATTAATTATTCTGATATTGGGGTTATCCTATTGCGTTCGAGCTCGGTATAATCATTAACCATACGTCGGTGACGTCTAGGCTCAAGTCTTTTTTTAATAAAAATATAATCTTGAACACCACCCCATAAATGGCCTAAAAATGCTCCAAAATGGATCAAGAATGACATTATAAACAAAAGAATAATTGCAGGTTTGCTCAACAATCCATTTTGCATGACACTAAAAAAGATAATAACTATAAATACAGTCATGAACAGCATTGCTGATACCATTCCTATCTGCAATGGAATCCAATCGCTCCTAAAAGAATTTATTCGTGCGGCCAAATCCTTTCCGCTTTTAGGGTCTACTAATTCATCTCGACGTTCATTAATTACCTTAAAATGAGCCAACAAAAGAGTAAATGTCCCGTAAATTGATCCAATAAATAAAATTATCACTTCAATTTCTTGCATATCCACCTCTACATATATTCCAGAAATTAAAATTTAATAATGGATTATTAATTCATAATTTGTAAAATGAGTAAATAAGTAATCCAAGCCATGCAAAAGAGAATGTAATTCCTGTGTAAATAGGAATTCTGCTAACAGAATATTTATTAATTATAAAATTATTTTCTGTGCTATTATTATCATCTTCATTTCTACTTAACCGACCTATCACTATATTTTTATAATAATTATTGTCAGCATGAAATAGTGTTTGCTCAACATTTTCATTCCTATATAACTCATTCTCATATTGTGATACTTTTTCTTCCCAATATTCTTGCCAAAATTTAGCGCCACCTGCCATCATAACTTGCAATATTGAAACAATAAGTCCAGTAATGCATAACACGATAATAGGTACATAATCAGCATGTACAGATAAAATAGCATTAGCGCTTCCTGCCAACAAAACGCCTTGAAATATCATAAAAAAATTATTTCGCTGATAAAGTTGAGTGATTTCAAAATTTCTTAATTGCAGCGCTAGTCGGAAATTTACAATAGGTGAAGCCATATATCCTCCTTGTTATATAGAATATTTATATTAAAAAATTGATTTATAGAAGGTGTTTAAAAGTATTAATATGTTCATAAATCAGTGAACATAATGTATTCTATGAATAACCGTTAATTAGTGAGTTGGATACATTCTGAATGTCCGGCAGAAAATGAACTTATTAATATCATATTACGCAATTACTACTATAAAAGTGCCAATTAACGGGTCTCAAGAATCATCTGCACCACTGTTTTTCGCAAGGAACCCCATCATTATCGCCATCCATCTTGGTACCAGGACAGTTTTGGATGAACCATGTTGCTTCAGCGCATGAAGTCATCTGGGAACAATAGGTTCTGCCATCACACCTGAATCCTGAACTGTTTCCCTCTTTGGGCAAGGTGCGAGGAGTGGCTGGTGTTTCCTTCCTGGATGCTTGTGCGTACTTTCGAAAATCCCAAGGTTTCACAATATTTGAACCAGCCCATAAACCTTTCTTCAACTGGCGAGCATTTGCTTCCAATCTGAGCCAATCCGAACAGAATTGTTTTTTGCAGTATTGGGGATAGACCCAGGCATACCCATTTCTGATAATCAACTCATTCAGGCTCTGGCCATCCACTGAGACCAGGGCAACTGTTCTGCCATACTGATCAGCTGTTATGGTTTGGACATCAACTTGTCTTCCGGTGATCAATGAACCTGTTATAGATTTTGCCTGTTGTCCGTAATCTTGGTTTTTCTCAGGGCAATCTATCCCGTAGAGTCGGATTCTTTCCTCAGCACCAGAGTGGAGAACAGTGATTGTGTCACCATCAGATATGGAAACGACCTTAGCAGGCCAGGAGAGGCAGGTGGCAGGGACAGAGAGAAGGAAGAGTAGAATAAAGCAGGAGGGGCGCATGCAAGTCTCCTTGAAAATGTGGTACTTGCATGTTTACCTGATCAATTTGAATATGGCAATTATAACAGACTGAATCTTAATCAAAAAATTACTACGCACTGATCACCTGGCAGCATTGGTCCTGAGTGTTCAAGTTTAAGAATAACTTAATCAGAGTGGCATCCTCTGGGTGATTTACCCAAGGAGGGCTATGGTGCTTTGACGTTAACCAAACCCATCAAAACAGGAACCATAGCCACAAGCATTAAAATAATGTGTTAAAATCAATACACTTTTTTTGAAAAAAGTATAATCATACGTAATTCTTCATATATAAATCTCATCAATTCTTTCACTTCAACATCTCCTTTAAATATAACACAATCATGAAGCTGATAATGTTCGTTAATATTTTTAGATTCTAAAAATTGAATCATCTTATTCCTTATTTGACATTCAACTAATTGATAAATCCTGAATAAAATTCTATCTTCTAAAGATTTGCCTTTTCCGTACCCTTTTATTTTTTGTCTTTTTATGATGTTATCTGTTTCAATATCTTCATCAATCAATTTTTTAAAATTCTTAATAAATATATTACCTATCTTAATGCCTGTATTAAAATCATTATTTTGATAGTAGAATTTCTCTAAAACTTTCTCACGCAATTTTTTTGTTTCTTCTACAAGTGGATCAATTAATTTTCTGCATTCAAGTATTCTCTTTTTAGGAAAATCAAAATATCTCGTGCCGTTCTCCATTACAATTGGATATTTTCTTTTTTCGCAATATTCATAAATAATACGTCTGTTTGGTGAATAGCTTATTGATGTAATAATTTGTTTGGCCATTGGTAATTCACATTTAAATTTAAAACAGACACTATCTCTAAAACGATTTTTGTCAGCCATCATTTTATGATGTGATGGATAGTCATTTTTCAATTCTTTGAAATCAACTTTTATCCAAGGTTTTAATGTATTGTAATAGTATAGATTAACCAGTATTGATTGAATAGCACAATCAATATCAATTTCTGTATAACCTTTAAGTATAAATTTTCTGAAATCTTTTGATAAATTACCAATTGTTGTATATTCTCTTCCAAAACCATCTAGAGATGAACTTATTGCATTATTGTCGAAATAAACATATTCATCATCGCAAAATAATGATTTTTTAAGGATTTTAATAAAATCATTACAGATACCTTTTCTAAATTGTGAATATAAATATAGAAATATTCTTTTATTTATCTTGCACAATCCATTTGTATTGTTTGTTTCATCAGTTTTATTAAAGACAGACTTAATTTTATTCTGATGATACTTCTCATGAACTTTATAAGTTCTATTATAAAGTATTTGTCTTTTTGTTAAGTACAATGCGATGTTGAAACAATTAATTGTAAAATCTGAATATCTATACCAATGAGAATATCCATTTTTCTCAGAACATTTCCCGTTGTTCTTGTGATATGTAGAGTTTGGCGACTTTTCAAAAAAAATAATATTTTTATACAATTTATTATTCTTCAATATAATTAAATCACTTGAATAAATATGATATCCATCAAAAAAATTATTTACATATTTAGGATTTTCAATTGAATATAATATTACGTAAGATAATTTATTTGCCAAACCATCAATTGTATGGTGATGGTATTTTATTTCTCGTTTGCAATTTTTACTAATTTGTTCTAATTTTTTTTTAATTTCTCTTTTCAACATTTTTGTTAGTATTTTATATAAAATTGAATCTTTATCATTTTTCATAATATAGTTGTATTTCTCCTTTTATTGTTTACTTATATATCATATTATTTATGTAATTATGGTATTTATAAAAAACGGAACTTGCAGTTGTAATATATGAATAATTTTAATATTAAAAACCCAAAAAAAAGAAAACAACTTTTACCACAGGTAATGCTAGTTCTTCTTTTTTCTTTTATTTTTATTTATATATTTTTATAAACTTAATCTTTACATTACTCAACTTTTATTCATTTATTGTTTATTTCATTTTCCCTTATTATGTTATATAGGTAAATTTGATTTTATAGATAGAAAGTGATTTTGTGTTATATAGGTAAGTTTTCATGCATCCAAATAACAAATATTGTTAATTCATTTCTTATCATATCTCTGCACGAAGTTCTGGATCATTTGTCCCGACCAAGGCTTCCCGGTAATAGTGGTGTACTGGTTATCCTCCAGGGCTCTCTCATTCAATCTCTTAGCTACTTCAACATAGGTCATTCGGTCCTGTTTCTTGGGTTTTCTCCGAAGTCTCCTGATTTCCCCAAGGATCAGATCTCGTTTCTCAGATTGCTCGGTCCATCCTTTCCTTCCCTCACATTTCCCCTCTGTCCTTCGTTTGGCCTCCCGAGCAATCCTCAGCTTTTTAACAAGAAGGTTCTTTTCCAGTTCAGCGAAGATTCCTTGGATCTGAACCATAGCTTTCTTCATTGGGTCAGAACTGATGGCCTCTGTTACATTTTCCCCAGTCCGGCAATCAATCAATGTGATCTCTTTGGATACCAGATAAATCAAGAGCTGTTCCTGGACCCGGTATTCCCGAGCTAACCGATCCAGCCCTTCAACCACTATTGTCCGAACTCCATTTTTAAGTATCTCAGCTATCATCTCCTGAAACACTTCCCGGAACTCTTCATCCTTGGTGCCTGATACCTGTTCCCGGTAAATCTTGGTTATCTCAATGTTGGCTGATTTTCCAAATTCTGAGATTGCTGCTTCCTGCCGCTCAAACCCATTGCCATCAATCTGGCCAACACCGGAAACCCGGCAATATCCATAGGCTTTTACCATAGAATTTAAGTCCCGAATTAAATTTATTTTGTTTTATATAACTAATTATACATAAAAATATAGATAAATGCATTTAAATTCTACAGAAACAGATATACAAATAGGTCTCAATTAAATTCATTTTCATAAAAATAAAATTTAAAATGGGAAAAGATCTAGGACAGTTCAGAAGGTCTAGGAATGTAAGATGCCCCTCAGGTAGCTTGAAGGGCGACATCATGGCAAAGGGAGGTATCCGATCTGGTCTAGTCCGATTCCTACAACGACCAAATGAAATTGAATATTATTCTTTTACTATATAGAGAAATCAGATTTTATAAACTTTGACCTGATCCAAGATGGATCGGAACTGTTCCGGAGTAGTGGGATTCATCCGAGCCTCTCCCAGTGGTGACCAAAATCAAATCAGATATTTTTTGAAAAAACTGATTTGGTTTTGAAATCAAACCAAGAATAATTTGAAAAAACTGATTTGGTTTTACTCCTCTTGTGATCACCAACCTGTCATCTGCTTCCCTATCTGCCGATTGGCACAAATCCAGGAAATAATGAAAATCTGTCATTCAGCTACAATATATTGATATTATTAAATAAGCATGCCAAAAGGCCATTGCTTCAGGGGAAGTGCCTAAGGAAGAGATTGAGGTTGTTATATCAATAAAATCAATAACATCCACGTTTTGTAAAGCCTGAGATCTGTTTGGGAAAATGCTCAATAAACAGCACATTTTCTCCATGTATACATCAGGGAAATTGGCAGTTTTGGACCCATTCAGGAGTAAAATCAAATCAAATAATTTTTTGAAAAACTGATTTGATTTTGAAATCAAACCAAGATTTATTTGAAAAAACTGATTTGGTTTTGGTAGCAGAACCATTCCAAGGGATTCTTGGTTTCCTGGTGAACTTGACCGACCCTATGGATTACCTGGTTACCGATTATGGTTGAGTGACTTTCCAGCTCAACACTATAAAAGAGAACTTCTCCAAATTGCTCTAAGCGATACCTGAAAACAAGAGCTCAGGCCATAATTA
Organism: uncultured Desulfobulbus sp.; assembly: GCF_963665445.1. GTDB lineage: Bacteria > Desulfobacterota > Desulfobulbia > Desulfobulbales > Desulfobulbaceae > Desulfobulbus. Next base: position 5,069,337 of record NZ_OY762276.1, read on the forward strand.
AAGATAAATTTGCATTTATTTTCAAAATATGTTATTATATAAATAATTGAGAAGTCTTTAAATCGTATGTGGCAGGGCGAGTTGTGTCCGGATACTCCCTGGGCAAACACTGGTGCATGAATACTAACTAACTGACAAATTTAAATGTTATATATTCAAACAATAAGTAACAAAATGAAAATAGAAAATAATGTTTTAAATAGATTATACATGTTCAAGGTTCCGTGGCTGTAGGTTGCTATATTCTTATTTCTTTGAGATAGGTTGTTATTGATTGCCGAACATTTAGTTACTTTGATTTCCTTAATGTTCTGTTCTTAACAATTGTAAATTTTAACTATTTCTTAGAGTAAATAATCATTTTATTTTTGAATTTAATTATAGAAAAATAAATGCAAGTTATATTTTCAACGGATACTTGCATTTAAATTTCGCTAAAAAGCAGTATTTTGAATAAAATTTAGTTCATATTTTTATTTTAAATTACTTTTTTCTTTTACTAAAAATTAAATTTTAAAAATTAATATCTCAAACACAATGAACATGAATCATATGTGTTTATTGTTCTCGTTTGTCCATTCTGTGGCCGATATCCACCAGTGGTCTATCTTTCCATCTCCCAATCTCTCAATCTCCCAATCGATTGAATTTTAAATTTCAATTAAACTCAATTTTAAAAAAATTGAATTCTGTATATAGAAAAACAATAATAATTAAATCTGGTCACAATCATCATAATTATAAAGCTGATTCTAATCAGAATACATTCATTTCAGATGGGGCTCAGGATATAAGATCTCAACTTTTTTGGAATGGTTGACTCAGGTATGCGTGGAACAGTTTTGAATGGTACTTCTCGGTGGATGGAATGCTGGCAAGCAGGGGATGTGTGTTGCTTGATTGGGTAGGGTGATGTATGAAGCTAGATTGAACATGGATATTAATGATAATTATTATTATACCCTATCTCTGGTTGATACACAATGATGTACACAGCTGGGAAATTGCATAAATTATCTCGTTGATTATATGTAATAATATTTGCCGAAATGGAATCTCTCTTTACAGGTATATTAAATACAACTTATTGTGGAGCATTCAACAAATATTTTAAACTTACTAATGCAATTTAAGAACACTTAGAAATAACACACGCCAATAATTCCGCACTGCCAGCAAGTAAATTCCCTCTGAGCCTATCTCTATCTTTCTTCTCCGGAACCTGTTGATAACAATTCACAGATGCTTAATATTAGGTACCAAAGCCGTCGATAAGCAGTAGCAAGGAAAATTACCTTATCATTTGGTTTATTTAGCTTATTAGCGGTGATAAAAAAGGCAGAACAAAAATGCTCTGCCTGTTAATTCCAGTTTGTTGGTAAAAATGATTAATTCATCTTTCTGCGTGCTATGCCTGTGAGGCCGACAATCCCGGCGCCAAAAAGTAGTATTGTGGTCGGCTCGGGAACTGGATTTTGTGATATCACATCTGGCGCCCAGTTGCCCGGTGTATTATAATTTCCCGCGTAGTTCGCTCCCCACCATGAGTACTCTTTTTGGTCGTATACTTCTGTCCCCCAATTTTTTGTTATCGCATAACCAGAATCGCTTGGAGATGCAGACCATCCACCTGCTTCGAGATCCCAGTTTGTAATTTTACCATTTTGCATTATGAATTTGGCATACACCCAAGCGCCATTGACATTGTTGGCGGTGAAGTAATGGGTAGCAGTGCCTATACCATAAAATAATATATCGCTAGCAGGAACTTCGCCGGTAAAGCTGGCGTCAATATTGTCGCTAAATGTAACTGTTGCAATAATGCTGTCACCCAATTGACAGCCCCATGAACTTTGGTTGTACGTGAAAGGGTTACCAGTGTAGTTGTAAATGAGTGATGCACATGCAACGCGCGAGAGCATCACTAGCATCACCACCCCGCATGCTAACCCAACCCCAAACTTCTTCTTCATTTAACATCCTCCTTTTATGATTGTGCCCAGCAGGCCCACCCTGCTGAATGTTAAGCTGACCAGTCTGCGAACAAAATAATGTAAAGAACTGGCTGAGCTTAGACTTGCTTGAATCTTCTGGAGTGCGAGTGTTAGATATTGAATCGTTTCCTTTCAAATGTACCCGGAATGGTTGCCCAAGATTATTTAGAATGAGTTCTCCACCTAAATGTTGTAAGTCAAGACACCTGATCATATCAATAAACTCAACAATTCAGTAAGTTGCCCTAACGTTCTGTGTTTATGCTTAAATTCCACACGGCTCTAGCCATTCAAATTGATTGCAGATGACTCATCTTGTTTTTTTGATTTAAAATCAAAACTCACGGATCTGAACAGCTCACAGTTAAAAAATGTATCTATTTGAAACATATCGATAATTTATCTTTAGTTATGTTGGTTCCCTGTCGCTAAGCAATTAGTATTCCATTATTAAATAAATAAAATATTTGCAGATAATTATCTGATTTTTTTTAAATAAAAATTTTAGTTCAATATATTTATCGTAAATCAATTCCGGGATTTCGGATTAAATAAGAAAAATTAGGCTGACGGGATTGGTAAAATTGTAGTCGTCAGAATGCCTCTACGGGAATATTCCTTGTCGTAGATCAATTCCGGAATTTTTGAATTGAACCCGAAAAAATTAGGTTGGTAGGTTGATGGAATTGTAGTAGCCAGAATGCCTCTGCGGTAATATTCGAACTGCATAATCGTAAACCCTATTTTTTCAATTTTTCGAAAAAATGAGTTGTTCTGAATGCACCACACTTGTTAGTGCAGTTGCTCTGTTTTATTCAGGATAGTAAAGCCCGGGATTCCCGGCTTTCTCATTATATCGGGAAGGAATAAACTCAGATTTTATACCGCTTAGAAGTGCCTTAGATTTTTTGGGCTGAATAGAGTACGCGCGTGGGGGATAAGATTGATGCTAGCAGTCTCGAGCTGTTTTGCGCAAACAGGATTTGTTACGTATACTTCCTGAGTCTTGCCAATGCTGGCCGTGTTGTGGTACTAGGTTACTGGCACCATTTCTTTTGTCCTGATGGTACAGTAAATTAGGTCGGATTTATGGTACAGAAGGGTGGTACAAAACAATCGAACCCTTTTTATTTTTGCAAACAATTTCGGTAATATTGGCGGTTCGTCAAGGGGGGGTAACTCAATTCCCTGCATCGCCACCAGTTGCACTGTGTTCTTAGCATTGCTGGAACATTTCATATATAACCCACTAATTCTAACGAGTTAGTGGGTTTTTTTATTGGTGCCATCCCTCCGCATATTTCCCCACTTGTACATTCACTTGTACATTCTGCCGTGGAGAAACCTATGCGTCTGCCTTCCTATCTGCAAAGAAATCAGTACGGCAAATATTATTTTCGGATTGTTTTTCCTCAAGAAATCCGGTTACGTATTCACAAACAGGAGTTTAAACGGTCACTCCGCACTTCGATATGCAGTCATGCCGTATCGATATCACGCATTTTAAAAGTAAAGATCGATCAGGTATTTAGAATCATACTTCTCTATAATATGGATTGGACAGCGACTAAAAAGCTTCTCGACAAGGTATCAATGGAGATTCTTGAAGGATATAAAGACTACCTCTTTGTGCATGGTCTGTACCCTGACGTTGCACGTAATTACCCTGATCGGAAAGCGGAAGAGGACGCACAATACTTTCTGGAGATGAAACGGTTCCCTGATACGTATTTTGAACAGGAAGGCAGTATCAATGACATCCACCAAGGTTATGGTGAAGATGCTGATATCGTCCAGCACATCCTCTGGAGACGTGAGGGGGGCGGCAAGTTGGCAAACATTGAATCGGTCAAGAACTTTGCCGACAGGATCATTGCCGATAAAGCACTGGTGGTTGCTGACACCGACTATGAACTCTTTTGCCAGAAGGTTGCGGAAATGTTGTGGCAGTTGAAGGATGATCGGGAAGCATTGTTTCAGCAGCTTGACTCTGGACAGCAGCAGGACGTAATTACCAACACGCCAGCGGTTGATTTGGGGCAAGAAGAGGTTGAGGCTGTCAACACCTGCCAAGCAAAGGCGTGCACCTCAATCACCTTTGATCAGCTTATTGAGAAGTACATTGAATACAAAGTCAGCAGACAGAGTTGGAGCGCAATGACCTTGCGGGGGAAGAAACTTGCCCTCGGGGCTTTGCTGGAGATTTTTCAGTATATTAAAAATAGTGAAACTGTTTATCTGCACGATCTCAACGCAGAGGATGTAGGTTTGTTTGAAAGAACGTTGAGGCAAATGCCAAGTAACAGGAAAAAAATCTATAAGGATTGCTCAATTGCTGATCTGATGAGGAATGTGAATCGTCGTGAAATATCAGAAAGCGAGTTCATAACAGACAAGACCTATAATGATTACTGCATCCTGCTTACTGGCATGATGAACTTTGCGGTTGAACCACGACAGGGATTTATTCCCTGCAATTACTTTACTGATCTTAAGGTCAAGGTCAGAGATGCTGTCAAAAAAATTCCATTCACCAGTCGTGAACTTGAACTTTTTTTTAATACGGACTTGTTCGTATTAAAAAAAGTGTCGTTGCAGTTTGCGTGGAGATATTGGATTCCAGTACTGATGTTGTACCACGGCACCAGACTCGAAGAAGTTTCACAGCCTTTTTTATCGGATATTGAGCAAGTGGAAGGCATTTGGTGTTTAAAAATTGAACAGGAAAAAAAGAAACCGAGATACAGGGCAAAAGATCAAAAGGAGAAGATTGTCAAGAACCCAAGTTCCGTTAGGTATGTGCCGCTGCATGACAAGCTTCTTCAACTCGGCTTTATGGAATATGTTACATTTCTTCAGGGTAAAGGTGAGAAAAAGTTATTTCCCGATTTATCGAAGCAGACCCCGAATGGTCAGTATATCAAGCATGGGGCGAAGGTGACCGCTTTTTTCACAGAGGACAGTGAAAAGCAGAGCAAAACATCATATCTGACCAAATGTGGCGTTAAAACTCCTGACACACCGCCAAGGACCAAAGCCCTTATCTGTTTCAGGCACACCGTTCAGAAGGTGCTCAATGACCATCCAAGTAATGTCATTTCCGGTAAAATTGATCAACTGGTAGGGCACTCACCTCAGTCGATTGGCATCAAACACTACAGCGGGTATTCGGAAGCGACTATTAAGGCTGTTGTAGATTTGATAGATTTCCCTGATGCGAATCTACCTTGGGATAAGGACCCTGATTATGGGAAAATAAAATTTTCTTGGGAATGAAGGTGTATTAAAGGATGACCAGTGGAATTCTTATTGGATGACTTTAAGGTTCAAACCTTGCCTTGCTTGGTCAATGAAAAAACATCGAATATCTGAAGCTGAACAGCGCCTATTGTTCGATAGATGTTGATTCTTCAACAAGGGACATACCAAGATCGTCTTGAAGGTACCCTTTGCCATCAGGCAGTTGTTTGCATATGTAAAGTTGGTTTTTAGTATCCTTTTCAATCCAGTACTCTGGATTCATGCGAAATAAAACAGTCTGATTATTTTCGCCGATTGATTTTATATCAAAGACTGCTAAGTTTTCGACAATCCTTTTGATTGATCTCGTCTTGTGCTTAATCTTACATTGTTCTAGTGCAGATGGGCATTGCCGATTAAGAAAACTCCCCGTATCAGCTAAATTCGTCCAGCCATTTGTTTTTCTATATTGCCGTCGTGATTCAGCATAATACTGCATCATTACAATCAGTTCCTTTTCGAATTGCGAATCGTAAGGATTCTTTAAAACGAAAAGATGTGGCAAGCTAGAGAAACTGGTTTTTAAAAATTCGGGTATTGATTTTGCCAGTTGGGACAATTCACCATATAAGATTGAAGCCTCATTGTGCGTATCATCAAGATATGATACAGCATTCGCAAAGTCTTCGGGTTTATTGAAATCAAATGTAGTGAATAGTTGGTGAACTATTTTGTTTCTCTCTAAAATTATTGCTTCAATTTTACTTTTCCATACGATTTGTTGTTCATTCGTTCCAAATTTTATATTAACGCTAAATCTTATCTCATCTTTCGACAGGTCTCCATCTTCAGATGTAGAGGAATTATCTGATAGTATTTTGTCGCAAAAAAGTCTTCCTACACAACCCATCGTTTTTTGCGAGAGGTGATTGGCGTTCTTCTTAAGTTGATCAATCGGGGGAGTACTTTCGGGATTGGTGCTAACAACCAAAGAGAAACATCCTCTTGAAACAGCATATTTAAATAATAATTCAATCCTCTGGAATAGGACGAGACACTTGCCCACCTTTTGATGCACGTCACCCCATAGTTCATTATTGTTACCGAATTGATCGTTACTCATTGAAATATTAACTATTCACCTGTTTGCCGTTTAACCTCATCCAAGGTCTTGCCGTCCTGATATTTCCATTCGATCCAACCATTGGCATTTCTACCAAGTACGGTACCAGCAGCCCCGCTAGGCGAACTGAATATATAATTTGATGTAAATTTCAGTACATCACCATCTTCTTGTAAAATATTCTGATCAAGTAGTTTCTTTCGGGTTGTGGTAATCCAGTTCTGTATACTCTTGCTCTCAGATTTGTTGCAGGTGCTACCAGCAAAGACTACTAACCCATCCTCAGCATATTCACCCTGTGCCAAGGCATCCTTACCCTTGCATGTCAGTATATCTTTTTTCTGTTTAGACTTGACGATACTATCAAAAATTGGATAACCCAACGTTGATACAAGGATTTTTATGGTATCGAAGTTATCCATTAAATCAACTTCAACGGGTTCCGGAATATACGGCTTTGTGGGTACCTGATTGTTTTCAAGTGAATACCGATCAGCATTCAAAGCCTCAGCATGGCAGTACCATTCAAGAAATTTCACATGAGATTTGGTAAAGAACTGTGTTTTTGAAACTGCTATAATTGCAACATTCCAGAAATCCTTGGTCTTGTTGTGCTGCTTCAGTCTTGAAAAGCAGTTTTCCGCCTCACCAATATATAAGATTGGTTTCGCTCCTTCATCTGATGAACCTATCAGGAAATACACGCCTACACTTTGAACCTCACTGCGTGTTGCCACATCCTCAAGGCTTGAACGTGGTATAAGCATTGTTTGAACAGTTCTGCTGGTGATATCGGCAATTTTCACACCACGTGGATTGCCATCTGGTAGAAATATCTGAATTGTTTTACCTTTAGCCTTGGTCATTGGGCAGAATCCTTAGCATACACGTTCTATTATTGTTGTTGATTGCCGTCATTTCATATCTGTATGGTTTGGTATTCCACTTTCGATGCTTTGACACAAGCGCACTCGCAAATTCTTCTGACGTGGCAATAAACCGTTCTACATTGTCAACAGGAACTTCCTTGTCGATACCTAAATTTTTTATATCTTTGTTCTCCTTGTTGTTTTGACCGGCATTACTGGAAGCAACATCACATACTTCGCAGCGAACACAAACACGACGGTTACTGTCAATTAAGACAAGGTCATTTCCTCCATCATTGTCACTTGTCGAAGGGTGGCAGATAAGAACAGAGAACTTGTTATACTGATCATGTGAAACAAACCATTCCAGAGCATCTATCAACCTTTCCATCGTTGCAGTGATATTAACAACTTCTGTCAGTATTTCCGTTGTTTTATCAACAAGGTATGGTTTCTGCGGTTGATTTAAGGAAACTTTTAACCGTTTTGTGTTAATCCCCCAATTGTCATTATTCGATGACAGTTCTTCAAGCGATTTTATGGCGCATTCAACAAGAAACCTGTGTGCAACACGTAAATCGTCAACCGTCTTCCTGATGCTTTGGTTTTCGATAGGCTTCACTAAATGTGGCATAGGGAAGGATTTCTTGTCATTTACAAGGTTCAGGGCTATACTAACCAGCGTTGCGTATAAAATACTATTTTAACATGGTTTTTATAACATGAAGCTTTGGCGATAGGAAATGTTTTTTCCCAAAACGGGCAAACCTTTCCTGTCATGGGCTTACTTCGTGCAGTGTTGCATTGTGATACCATTTAACGTAAATGTTTACTTATAACGCATTAGGATTATGACTAATTTTAACGAAAGTATCGGGTTTATCTGGAGTATCGCAGAAATTTTGAGGGGTAGTTTCAAGCAATCAGAGTACGGCAGAGTGGTATTACCTTTCACAGTATTGCGCCGTCTTGACTGTGTGCTCGAACCCACCAAGGATGCTGTTCAGGAACAGTTAAAATCCTTACCTGCAAAGATTGATGATGCAATGAAGGAAACGATGCTCAACATGGCATCAGGGCATAATTTCCATAATATATCACCATTTACCTTTGAAAAATTGCTTGATGATCCTGATAACATTGCTGCCAATCTGAACAATTTCATCAATAATTTCAGTGCAGATGCTCGTGAGATTTTCATAGACCGTTTCAAATTGCCTGAACAGATTACACGATTGGACAAAGACAACCTGCTTTACATGGTCGTTAGCCGATTTGCTCAAGCTGATCTGCACCCTGATACGGTCAGCAACATTCAGATGGGTTACATCTTTGAGGAACTGATTAGAAGGTTCTCGGAACAATCAAATGAAACCGCTGGTGAGCACTTCACGCCACGTGAGGTAATTCGGTTGATGGTCAATGTACTCTTCCAAGAGGACAACGATATACTAACTAAACAAGGCATCATTCGGAAACTTTATGATCCGGCAGCAGGCACAGGCGGGATGCTTTCAGTTGCCGAAGAATACCTTCGTGAGTTGAACCCTGATGCGCATTTGGAGGTATACGGGCAGGAACTCAATGATGAGAGTTACGGTACATGTAAATCTGACATGATGATTAAAGGTCAGAATGCAAAAAATATCTGCCTCGTCCGCAGAATTTGTGGGTAGCTCTTTGAAAATAAGCCCCAGAACCTGAGCCCCTCCGGAGGTGAGAGGGGTGGGCACCTGCCGCCCCGTCACCCTTGCCACTTTCAGGATGAGCAGGGAGGTTCGTCTCTGTCAAGGCTGTGCGCGCAGCGCGCACCCGCAGGGCTTGGCCTTGATAGAGGCGGACCTCCCTGCTATTGCCAATGTCCTTTTGTGGGGGTTTCATAAAATGCATCCTGCCTTACTTTGCCGGGGGAATGTTTCTTCCAAAAACTCCTCAGCTTAGATCAGACAGGATGCACGTTAAAACTATCTTGAACCGTATTGAAAAACAACCGGGTTTTATCTATGACACTTGCAAATGGCGTGATTCCGGACCGCCGGCATTGGTGATAACGTTGCGGCCCCAGGCCGGCCGCAAACCCATCTGTTCCAAGTGCGGCCAGAGGGGGCCGGGGTACGACACCCTGCGTGTCAGATCTTTTGCCTTTGTGCCCTTGTGGGGCATTCCGGTATTTTTCCTCTATGCTCCACGGCGGCTGCAGTGTCCAACCTGTGGCGTCAAAGTCGAAAAGCTGCCATGGGTTGTAGGAAAGAGCCATCTTACGATCTCTTACGCATGGTTCCTGGCCACATGGTGTAAACGCTTGAGCTGGAAGGAAGTGGCCGAAATCTTTAAAACCAGTTGGGACACGGTCTTCAGGTCGGTGGAAATGGCGGTCAACTGGGGGCTCGCCTATCGTAATATCGATGGGATCACTGCCATTGGCATCGACGAAATCTGCTGGCGCAAACGCAAGGATAAGTTTGTCACCCTGGTGTATCAGCTTGACCAGGGAAAAAGGCGCCTGCTTTGGATCGGCCCCGACAGGACCGCCAAAACTTTCAGAGAGTTTTTCGACTGGCTCGGCACGGCAAGGTCTCGGCAATTGCGGTTTATTTGCAGTGACATGTGGAAACCCTATCTGGCCGTCATTGCCGAAAAAGCAGCGGGCGCCGTCAATATCCTCGACCGGTTTCATATCATGAGTCACATGAGCAAGGCTATCGACGAGGTCAGAGCCGATGAGGCCAAGGAGCTCAAGAAGAAGGGGAAAGAACCCCTCCTTGCAAAGAGCCGTTGGTGCCTCTTAAAACGACCTGAAAATCTGACCGAAAAACAGGTGGACAGGCTCAAGGATCTGCTCGCATGCAACCTCAGAACTATCCGCGCCTACTTGCTCAAGGAAGATTTTCAGCGATTCTGGGGCTACAGTTCACCGGCTTGGGCTGGAAAGTTTCTTGATGCCTGGTGCACAAGAACCATGCGATCCAAAATCAAACCGATGAAGAAGGTTGCCAAAATGTTGAGAGCTCACCGCCCCCTCCTGCTCAACTGGTTTCGTGCAAAAAATACGATTGCCCTGGGTTGTGTGGAGGGCTTTAACAACAAGGCAAAGGTGGTTACCAAGCGATCCTATGGATTTCGCACGTACGATGGGCTGAAAATAGCTTTATATCATGGGCTTGGTGACCTGCCGATACCCCAGGGTGCCCACAGATTCTGCTGAGGAACCGGAATTGAATGGTTGGGTGAGGTTCCTGAACATTGGGACTTGACAAAATTATTTTTTGTTGCAGAAAAAATTGGCGATGGTCTCCATTCCACACCAAATTATGTTGATTCTTCAGACTATTACTTTGTAAATGGAAACAATTTAGAGAATGGAAAAATAGTAATTAGAAACACAACAAAGTGTGTCGATGAAGTCGAATACAATAAATACAAAATAAATATTAACGATAGAACAATTTTACTGTCAATCAACGGAACTATTGGAAAGATTGCCTTTTATAATGATGAAAATGTAATTTTGGGAAAAAGTGCTGCATACATTGTATGCACTAAAAAATTATCAAAGAATTATCTATTTTACTTGTTACAATCAAATGCTATAACAAATTATTTTACAGACGAGGTAACGGGTACAGGAACCACAATACAAAACTTATCTTTACATTCGATAAAGAATACACCCGTACTGCTACCACCTCTCAATGCTCAAAAAAACATCGCCAGTTATCTTGATAATATACTAACAAAACATGATTTTTTAATAGACAAGACAAATCATGCCGTGAATCTATTGCAAGAGCGCCGAACAGCACTGATATCAGCAGCAGTCACCGGGAAAATTGATGTACGCAATGCATACTACCGAAGATAAGGACTCACCAATCATGAGTACCAAAACCACCGCTGAGCATGACTTTGAAACTGCAATAGAAGCATGGCTTGTTGACCATGCAGGGTATGAGAAGGTTCCTTCTAAGCAGTTTGACGCTGAATTGGCACTTGATCAGGTCACCCTTCTAACGTTCATCAAAGACACTCAGGAAGATACCTACAATAAGCTCAGTGCGAGTTATGGTGCTGCCAATGTAGATGCAGCTATAGTTAAAACAATTGCGTCAGAATGCAATTCTAGGGGCTTGCTGGACGTTGTTCGTAATGGGATCAAGGATCGTGGTCAGCATATTAAACTTGCATACTTCAGACCTCCTACCAGCCTCAATCCTGATACCGAAAAATTATATGGCAAGAACCGATTAACGGTGATGAGACAGGTGCACTTTGATACTGCATCAAGTTCATCTATAGATATGTTGCTGTCATTGAACGGTCTACCCATCGCAACGGTTGAATTGAAAAATGCCTTTACTGGTCAAAAGACAATCAACGCCATCAAGCAGTATCTAAAAGATAGGGTTCCTTCTGCCAAGACCCCACTGATTCAGTATAAAAAACGTGCACTTGTTCACTTTGCAGTAGATACCGATGAAGTTTACATGGCAACCAGACTATCCGGTGATAAAACCTTCTTTTTGCCATTCAATACAGGTGACAAGGGCGGCAAGGGCAACCCGTCCGACCATAAATACAAAACCGGATATAAAACAGGCTATTTATGGGAAGAAGTATGGCAACGTGATAGCTGGCTGGACATTATACACAGGTTCATCCATCTTCAGAGCGAAGAAACACGTGACCTCGCTTCTGGTAAGATCAAAAACAAGGAAACGCTTATCTTCCCTCGGTATCATCAGCTTGTGGCAACACGTAAACTTCTTGAAGCAACCAAGAAGGCTGGTGCTGGTAATAACTATTTGATTCAACACTCAGCAGGATCGGGTAAGACGAACACTATTTCATGGACTGCCCACCAGTTAGCCAGCCTTCATGATGCCGACAATATACCCATCTATTCGTCTGTAATCGTTGTATCTGACCGCAGAAACCTCGATAAGCAACTACAGGACAGTATCTACCAGATTGAGCACAAACACGGCGTAGTTGCTAAAATTGATGAAGATAAACATTCCTCTGACCTTGCGGATGAACTGAACAAAGGCACCAAGATAATTATCACCACCCTGCAAAAGTTTTCTTTTTTAATGGGGAAGGTGAAAGACCTTTCTTCTAAAAGGTTTGCGGTCATTGTTGACGAGGCACATTCAAGTCAAAGTGGTAAAAGTGCTGGAAATCTTCGTGGTATCCTCGGTGGTAGTTTAGGTAACGAAACCCTGAATGATGAAAACACGCTTGCAACAGCGG